>NZ_BMXG01000001.1:0-91232 GCF_014651635.1 Cerasicoccus arenae
CGCCCCCCCCCCCCCTCTTCCCCTCGACAAGCTATTAGCCGCGATGAAACGCGACAAAAAGGTCAAGGGCGGCAAACTGCGTTTCGTGGCAATGGAGAACATTGGCAAAGCCGTTACCGTCGACGACATTGACGAAGCACTCGTGCGTCATCTCTGGCTAGAAGCCGGTGCCGCCAAATAGCAGGAATAGGGTGCGCAAGACCCTCGTTTTTAACAACTTGCCAAAATTCATTTTAGCCCCTAATCGTAAGTTCTTAGTTCGGGCGGCGTTTATCGTCCGTACTTAGTAATCTGCATCCCGCAACCTCCAGATGGCCGGCATCGATGAAACCATAGTCCGCGAATACTTTGAGCTGAACGGCTTCCTCGTCCGGCAGATGAGGAAATATCAAGTGCAGAGCCGCGCCAAGCGTAGCGAGGAAGAGATCGACCTAATCGTCATCAATCCTGGCTATCGTGAGCAAACACGACGCCCCAATTTCATGCTATTTTCCAACGAGCTGCCGCTGATTCAGCGCGCCGTTGTTTTCGTTAAGGGTTGGCACAGCCAAAAATTCACCCCCGCCACCCTCCGGGGGAGCGCCGATATCTTCAAGTTCTTGGAGAAAGATGTCTACAAGCGGGCCGAGGAGCTTTTCGCCATCGAGAAAGACCAGATCGGCGAAATTGATAATTTCATTAAAATCTTGGTATTACCGGGCCTTCCCACTCACGAGCCGCACAAAAGCGAGTCAATCAAGCTACTCCAAGATGTCGGATTGGACGCCATCATTTCATTCCGGTCCATGCTACAGGACATCATGAGTAAGGTTGAGATCAACCACAACTACTCCAAGGACGACTTCCTCCAAACCCTGCGCATTCTGAAAAACTACGACATGGTCAAAAGCCCCCAAATGGATCTCTTCAATAAGAGCTAAGAAGATATGGCCTCGCACCTCACAAAGCACATATTGCTCGCTTGTCTAAGCGCTGAAAGGCTAGTAATAATATGTTAATGGATACGACGAACAATGGTCACTCTGGCATTGAAGACTATGTTCAGATGGGGGAAGGCGTAGTTATTTCTCCATTTGCAGTGGTCAAGTCTGGTAGCGTGCTCGGAGCCGAAGTGACGGTCGACCATTTCGCAGTTATTGGCGGCAACCCGCAGTATCTGAGATTTGATCCGCGAACCCAAAGCGGTGTAAGAGTCGGCACAAAGACGGTCATTCGGGAGGGTGTTACAATCAACCGCTCCATTCATACTGGGCATGATACCACTATCGGAGGCAATGGATTCCTAATGGCCAATTGCCATGTGGGTCACGACTGTGTAGTCGGCGACTACGTCGTGCTCGCTAATGGCGTGCTTCTCGGTGGACATGTGACAGTAGGCGACCATGTCTTTATCGGCGGCAACTCAGCCGTCCATCAGTTTTGCCGTATCGGTGAGAGCGCTATGATCGGCGGTGTTGCCCGTATCACTTACGACGTCCCTCCCTTTGTGATGGCTGCGAACGAAAACGAAGTCGCTGGCCTAAACCTGATCGGCCTGAAACGTCGTGGCTTCACCGAGGAAGAGATTTCCGACCTTAAGCGCTGTTACCGTGCAGTCTATCTGGGTAAACTAGCCGGTTCACCCGTCAAAAAGGCCGATGCCGCACTCGCCGAAAATCTTCCGACAACAGATCGCGGCAAACAGTTTCTCAATTTCTTCACCTATTCCGACAGCCGCGGTTTCATACGAAGTCGCGCTTCCACGCAGCGGATTAAAGTTTAAAGGTTAACGTCATTGCCTAAACTCACATCGAGTTATCGCTTTAACCTTCAAACTTGAAACTCTTTATATGCTTCCTCTCGCCATTACATGCGGAGATCCCTCGGGCGTCGGCCCGGAAATCATTGAATGCTGGCTGCAACGTAATCCAGATCGGTTGAATGACGTGTGCCTCATCGGCCCCAAGAATTGGCTGGAGACGCTGCAATGCCCGCACACTCATGCGGTTGGCGAACACCATTTCTCCGCAATTCCTGGACAACCGAGTGTAGAAGGCGCGCACGTGGCCTTGGAAGCGCTTGAAGAAGCGGCCTATGGCTGTCGCCAGCTACGCTACCGCGGCGTCGTCACCGCGCCCGTGAGCAAGCACTGGATGGAACAGGCGGGCTGGTCGTTCCCCGGGCAGACAGAGTTTTTCGCGGAACGATGGTTCGGCCAGCCGTCCATGGCCTTTGCGGGAGGTAAATTACGGGTGGTGCTTACAACTTGGCATGTGCCGCTGATCGACGTCCCAAATCACCTCACTGAGGAGTCAATCACTCGCGCCGTTAAGAACGCGCATTTCTTAGCCGAGCGATTGGGGGCAGCCTCCCCCGCACGCATTGGCGTCTGCGGGCTCAATCCGCATGCTGGTGAGGGGGGGCTACTGGGCTTTGAGGAACAAGGTATCATCGATCCGATCTTGGATAACCTGCGAGACCGCTACCCCAACCTATCGAGTTGTCAGCCCGGTGACACCCTCTTTTGGCGACAGATGCAGGGTGAGTTCGATGTCATCATCGCCATGTACCACGATCAAGGTCTCGCTCCGCTTAAAGCGGTCGATTTTGACCAAGCGGTGAACCTGACTCTCGGCCTAAGCTTCATACGAACCAGTCCCGACCACGGTACGGCATTCGGTATAGCAGGGCAAGGCAAGGCAGGCATCACCAGTTTCGCCAATGCAGTGGAACTAGCCGATAAAATGAGCTTCATTTAGCAAAATATCCTCTAGCGGATTCAATTCGCTGCCCTTAGCCTTTTCTTTGGCCAAGAAACGAGGCCTACGCTTGATTCTACCCCAAGAAAGCCTAACGTGCCGGTTCCTTGATGTCTCAAAGTTCCCGAATCCTAGTCGCCCTCTCTGGAGGTGTCGATAGCGCCGTCGCCGCGCTCCTGCTCAAACAGCAAGGATACGACGTGTCTGCGGCCTACATGCGCACATGGATGAATGAGGAAGGCAGCGATATCTTGGCCGATTGTCCGTGGGAAGAAGACATCCGACAAGCCAAGGCCGTGGCGGCCCATCTGGGAATTGACTTTGAAGTCGTTAATTTGATTCAGGATTACCGCGAACGCGTGGTACAATATTTGGTCGACGGCTACCGGCAGGGCATCACGCCGAACCCTGACATCATGTGCAATCGTGAAATGAAATTCGGCGTATTTCGGGATTATGCGCGTAGAAACGGTTTCTCTGCAGTCGCAACCGGTCATTATTGCCGCCGTGTTGAGAATCCTGACGGCTCATGCGACCTCCTTGCCGGGCTTGACCCCAACAAAGACCAATCCTACTTCCTTGCGTTAGTTCGGCAGGAACAACTACGCGATGCACTGTTTCCAATCGGCGAATTGCTCAAACCGCGTGTCCGCAAGATTGCCCTAGAAAACCAATTACCCAATGCGGCCCGCAAGGATAGCCAAGGCATCTGTTTCCTAGGCAAAGTGAACATCAATGACTTTCTCCGCTACTACATACCTGACCGTCCCGGAAAAATCGTCCGCGCAGGCACTGGCGAGATTCTTGGAGAACATCGAGGCCTCCATCATTTTACCCTTGGTCAACGCCAAGGCATCGGCGTTCCCAGTAATACAGATAACGAGCACTTCGTCGTGGTTAGCAAAGACTTCGACACGAATCACCTCGTGATTGCTTTTGATCATCATGACAGCCCCGGCTTATGGGGTCAAAGCTTTACTCTGGAACGTCTAAGCTGGGTAAACCAACCTGTGGACGAGCAGCGTACACTCCAAGCACGAGCCCGCTACCGTGACCCACCTGTCGAAATAAATTTCCAGCCTGTTGAGAATGGACGGGCAAAAATCAATTTCTGTGACCCTCAACGCGCATTGGCAGTGGGGCAAGTATGTGCTTTGTATGATGGCTCTACGCTTTTAGGCGGCGGGTTCTATTCTTAGACTTTACAAGCCATTTATTGTCGCTTTCACTATCTCAAAACTTTAATTTAAAGAAAAATCATCGCTCGCTGCGCGAATTGGCCTAACCCTCCCCCCCTCATGACACTTAAAGAACTTCAGCAATGGATGCTTAACCACGACGAGGAAGACTCATGGTGGGTTGCCATTGATGGCGAAGTTCAGGACAATCTGGCATCACTGCCAGATGTCAGCAAAGTGAAGGAACAAAACGCCGCGTCTCAAATATCTGTCCTACATATCAGTAACGCTGATGATGAAGACGCAGAGTGGATCATTTTCGAGCGTGACCCGGCAGAATTCAAACTTGCTAAGGATAAAAAGGGAGGAAGTCTTCGGGTTTCAGCTGCTCCTTTTAGCGTCCCCGAAGTCGTTGAGCACGAAGAAGAAATTGAGGAGGAAGAAATTGTCGTTCTTGAGCCTCCGACATCAGGAGGTATCGCAACGAGTGAGGAGTTTCTGGCCCTAAAAGAACAGGTCGACACACTGAATAAGGAAGTAGAGGGGCTCAAGGCCCTAGCCAATGAGCTGAAAATGCCAATCATGGAAGCCCATCAGGTCCTTGAAGAACGCGAAAAATTCCTCGAGATCAGCGAAAATTCCCTCTTCGACAAAGCCCAGAAGCAAGAAGTCTTGCAGACAGAGCTGGAGCAGCTTCGCGAAGAGCTGCATCAGCGCGAACGGGCGCTCAATCACCGCGAAAAGACGGCACAGCAGCGGTAGGGATTTTAGCCCAGCGAACGTGTCCAAAACACCATCGGGTGTGCCGTTTCGGCAGGTAGATCAATATCCTTCCAATCAAAGGTCGTCGCCAAATTCGGGCGTTTCACATAGCCGCGTTTGCTCCAAAAAACATTGTGTGGACGATAATCCTGCGGCCTCAAAGGGTGATCTGCCGGTCTTTCCACCGCACAAAATGCCGTCAGTTTGAAACGTCCTAACTGGTGTGCGAAGCTTTCACGTTCATCAAAGAAACGATGACCGATGCCCTGCCCTCGATATTTCGACAACAAGACTGATTCACCGAAATAAAATACTTCGCTAATGTCATAGCCTGCTTTGGCGAAAGGCGTTGTGAACTCCGTCAACTCAAAATTCATCGGCAATGCCGTCGAGGCTCCCACGACATTACTGCCGTCAAACACCAACACGAACACACATTCCGGACAATCCAGATAGCGCTGCAAATAGCTTCGCTCATAGTCCAACGTGCCCTCGTAGAGATAGGGAAAATCGCGGAACACCGAAATTCGCAGCTCAGCTAGCGAATCCCGATACTCCAAGGCCCGGGGCCCTACGACAGTCTTGATCTCCACTGCCACTATTCAACGCCAAGGAGCTTCATTGCTTGCTGAACATCCTTATCCCCACGTCCAGAAAGATTCACCACGAGGATCTGGTCCTTGTCCATTTGTGGTGCACGTTTGAGCGCATATGCAAGCGCATGAGTCGACTCCAGCGCCGGGATAATGCCCTCGATACGACTGAGCACCTGAAACGCCTTCATCACGTCGTCATCCGTGGCGTAAGCGTATTCAATACGCTTACGGTCATGATAAAAAGCGTGCTCCGGGCCAATCGCCGCGTAGTCCAAACCTGCGGACACCGAATGCGTCAGTTCTATCTGACCATCGGAGTTCTGTAAGATGAAGGTCTTCGAGCCTTGCAAGACGCCGACCTTACCTCCCTCAAACCGTGCAGCGTGCTGGCCCTGCTCAATGCCATGGCCTCCAGCTTCAACACCAACGAGGCGCACATCCACGTCTTCTAAAAACTCAAAAAACAACCCGATGCAATTCGAACCGCCACCAACACAGGCAATCATTTCATCCGGCAAGCGGCCTTCGGCTTCGAGTATCTGACGCTTAGCCTCCTCACCAATGACCTTGTGGAAGTCGCGCACCATCATGGGATATGGATGCGAGCCCAGCGCTGAACCAAGGATGTAATGCGTGTCACGGCAGTTCGTTACCCAGTCGCGCATGGCCTCATTAACAGCGTCCTTGAGCGTGCGTTGGCCAGCCTCAACCCCGCGAACCTCGGCTCCCATTAGACGCATCCGGAACACGTTCAAGGCCTGACGCTCCATGTCAACCGCCCCCATATAGACCACGCACTCAAAACCAAATTTTGCACAAACCGCCGCCGTGGCTACGCCGTGCTGGCCCGCGCCAGTCTCAGCTATGATACGCTTTTTGCCCATACGTTTGGCCAGAATCGCCTGACCAATGCAATTGTTGATCTTGTGCGCGCCAGTGTGCAGGCCATCCTCGCGCTTTAGGTAAATCTTGGCTCCCCCGCAATGCTCAGTGAGCCGCTCGGCGAAATACAACTCCGTCGGTCGGCCAGCATACTGCTTGAGCATGAAGGCGAGCTCCTCCCGAAACTTGGGGTCGGCCTGAGCCTTCTCGTAAGCCTTAGTCAGCTCAAAGAGCGGTGTCATCAGGGTTTCCGGCACATACATGCCGCCGTATTGCCCGAAGTGCCCCGCTGCATCGGGCAGCGAATAACGGTCAATTGGTGTCGCGGTCTGCTGGGGGGTCGTCAAAGCCATCTTTTCAGCGAAATCGCCTAAGGCCCGAATCGCAATCAGAAAACTCCGAACCACACTCACATCTGCTAATCTTCAGCCGTAATTTGGGGGAGATTACCGTTTCCTAGGGTGCCTCAATGAAAATATAGGCCGGTGACTCAGTTACGCGCAGTTCGGTGACGCCTGTTCGAGGCGTGGTCCACTTTACAGATTCTACAGTATCTTCACTCAACGGCATACGCTCAATCCGGGTAATTTTGCCACTTCCTGTTTGAAGCGTAACCGTAGCTTCACGGTCGGTGCCAGTGGGAGACCACGCTACCCAAATGTATTGTTTCAGATTTTTACTGGACTGAAATTCGTAAACATAAAGTTCGCCGGACTCTTCTTCGCGGATGCGTGTAAATCGGTAATCACCGAGCGTAGCGCGCAGGTGGGAGACGGCATAGAACGATGGCTTCGGCTTAAAATTACGAGTGAGGCCAGCTGCAGCATGGACGCTAGCTTTGTCCGAATCGTTGAAGAAGTAAATGTAGGCCCGCTGGATATCCATCGCCGAGAAAACCAGAAACGCGCGGACGAGGTATCGCGCTTGTTCGGTATCCGTTGAGCCGACCCAATCCTTGAAGGTGCCTGTCTTTTCTTGGGGGGCGGTGGTCGCGTCCCAGCCAAATTCAGTGACCCAGACCTCCTTACCGCTCGCGTTTTCGTTCCGCCAGTCAATGACCTCTTGAACCGTGCTCAGGAAGTCGATGTCGGGGTCTTCCGGGTAGGAACGACGCCAAGTGGGCCAACCCTCGACCTGGGCGTAAGTATGGACCTTCAGCACGTCGTAGAGGTCGCTCATGCCACGCAGAAGATCGATTTTTTTCGCGTATTTGTCACTATCGCCAACGCGGAGATTGCCTGTGAGGATTTTTAACTTCGGGTCGCCATGTCGCAAACCCGTGGCAAAGGCGCGGAAAAGCTGCTGGTAGTCTTCATCGGAATAATGCCCGGGCTCGTTTCCAATCTCAGCAGAGGTCACGAGATTACGACTGGATGGGCCGAAATAGCGTGCGAAGGCTTCAGCGTAGCGCTCTGCGTCCGCGGGCATGTTTTTCCACCCCTCAGCAGGTAGGTTGTTGAACATTAGGGCGGCGTCGATTTCGTAACCCTTTTTCACCCAACCACCATAGAGGTTTTCCCACTGCACGCGGTTCTTTGAGAATGGAAAATCAATGCTGGCCTGGGTGTCCTCTCCGAGGTCCCAATTGACCGAATGATAGTCGCGAACCAATCGCGTGACGGGTTCGTAAAGCTCAGGCTTGAACTGCACGGTGTGCACACACAGCCCCATGAAATCATTGAAGACAGGTTTATCCGCCGAGGCGCAAAGAGGCAAGGTCAGGAGGGCGATCAAAGTAAAACGCATGCGACTGTTTATTAGAAAAAGATGAACAAGGTCAATTTTGAACCGTACGGACGTCTTGTTCAAACAGTGTAAAGAAATTTCCGAATGACCAACGAAAGCCGACTCGACTAAGTGAAATTAGGGTAGGTTTTGCTTTGCCAAAATGGCACGCGATGGCTTTGGTTTTCGGCTTTTCGAATCCCCATGAACGAACTCCATATTCTTACCATTTCCAAGGAACTCAACGTCGGCGTAGCTCAGGTGATCGCGACCGCGACGCTGTTCAACGAAGGGGCGACAGTGCCCTTCATCGCACGCTATCGTAAGGAGGCCACCGGCCAGTTGGATGAAGTGCAGATAACCTCAATTCGCGATCGTCTCTCCGATCTAAAAATGCTCGATGACCGCCGCAGCTCGATCATTAAGTCTTTGGAGGAGCGTAAGTTACTCACCGATGAACTGCGAAAACTGGTCGAGGGCGCGGAGTCGGTCGCGCGGCTGGAGGACGTCTATCAGCCCTATCGCCCCAAACGCCGCACCCGCGCAATGATTGCACAGGAAAAAGGTCTCACCCCCCTGGCAGACTTCCTATTCGAAAACCAAAATGCCACGGTCGATGACGAGGCGGCAAAATTCGTCGTCGAGAGCGAAGAAGAGAACAAAGCCGTGCCTGATGCAGACGCCGCGCTCAAGGGCGCGCGGGACATCCTTGCTGAGCGTTTCAGCGACGACACCGAGATGCGCGTCGAGATGCGCAAAGCCTTCGAGAAAGACGCGATTTTGGAGAGCAAGGTGATGTTCGGCAAAGAAGCTGAGGGCATCAAATATCAAGACTACTACGACTTCAGCGAATCCGTGGCCACGATCCCATCACACCGCCTATTAGCAATTCGGCGCGGGTCCAACGACGGTTTTTTGTATTTCCGCATTCTCGTCGACGAAGACCGTGCGACCGACATGATGAAGCGCCGCTTCCTTACCGGTAACGGCCCTGCAGCCGAACAAATTTCCCTCGCAATCGAAGACTCATTCAAGCGCCTGCTGGGCCCGTCGATGGAGACGGATTCCCGCCTGACGACCAAGAAACGCGCCGATGAACAGGCGATCAAGGTCTTCATGGAGAATCTGCGCGAACTGTTGCTGGCCTCCCCTCTCGGACAAAAACGCGTCATGGCGATCGATCCGGGTTTCCGCACGGGCTGCAAAGTCGTCTGCCTCGATGCCCAGGGCGCACTGTTGCACAATACCGTCATCTACCCAGGTATGGGCGGCCACAAAAACGACGAGGCTGTCAATGTCGTGCTGGCTGTCTGCCATCAATTCCAGATCGAAGCCATCGCCATTGGCAACGGCACAGCAGGGCGCGAAACCGAGGCCTTTATCCGCCAGTGTGGCCTGCCAGCGTCGATCACAATCGTAATGGTCAACGAGAGCGGCGCGTCGATTTACTCGGCCTCCGAAGTTGCCCGCGAAGAATTCCCCGATCAGGATCTCACCGTGCGTGGCGCAGTCAGCATTGGGCGCCGCTTGATGGACCCCTTAGCCGAATTGGTGAAGCTAGACCCAAAGAGCATCGGTGTCGGGCAATATCAGCACGATGTGGATCAATTGAAGCTCAAGGATAGCTTGGACGACATCGTTGTCAGCTGCGTGAACGGCGTCGGCGTAGAGGTCAATACGGCGAGCAAGCAGTTGCTCAAATACGTCTCAGGCCTCAATACACGGTTAGCCGAAAACATCGTGGCCGCCCGCACTCAGAATGGTCCCTTCAAGTCCCGCAAGCAATTGCTGAAGGTGCCCGGCATGGGGCCCAAAAGCTTCGAGCAATGCGCTGGCTTTTTACGCATCCGCGGTGGCGAACACCCGCTGGACGGTTCGGCTGTGCACCCTGAACGCTATGCCTTGGTCGAGCAAATGGCCACCGATGCCCAATGCACCGTGGCTGACCTTCTCAGCAGCGACAGCCACCGCCAACGCATCAAACTAGAGAAATACGTGAGCGACGAAGTCGGCTTGCCAACTTTGAAGGATATTCAGGCTGAGTTATCCAAGCCTGGCCGCGACCCGCGCGAGCAGTTTGAATCGTTCAGCTTCGCCGAAGGCATTAACAAGGTCGAGGACCTCTCCCCCGGTCTACGCTTGCCCGGCATCGTGACCAACGTCGCGGCCTTCGGGGCCTTCGTCGATGTGGGCGTCCACCAGGACGGCCTCGTCCACATCAGCGAACTCTCGGATAACTTCGTTAATGACCCAGCGGAAGTCGTTAAGGTGCAGCAGCGCGTACAAGTGACGGTGCTCGAAGTAGACATCCCTCGCGGCCGCATTTCCCTTTCCATGAAGACCCAGCGCGAGGGCGCACAACCGCATCGCAGCGCGGGGCGTGGCAGTGACCGCGCGCCTGCGGGCACCGGCAATCAGCGACGCCCAACACACGGCAGCAATCAACGTGGTAACGACCGCAGTAACAACCGTGGCAATGATCGCGGCCGTTCACAGAACTTTGGCAACTCACTGGGCGACCTGTTCTAATCCATCGATTGGCCGCTTGCTGCGCTCAATCGTTGCAGCCACTGTCGTTACTGGGGCCTACGATTTTGTAGATTTTTGCAGAGAAACCGTCCGCCTTCTTACGCGTGCTTCACGGTGATCAACGTGAGATCGTCCATGAACACACTACCGCCAGTGAATCGCTCCACGGTGGAAACGATACCTTGGTTTAGAGCGCGCGCATCACGGTCGCGCAGGGAGAGGACCACTTCTTCCAGACGATTGCCCGAGAACTCCGCGCCATCGCGGTTGCTGGCCTCGGTGACGCCATCCGTGTAGAATACTGCTGTATCCCCTGACTTAAAGGGCACGGTGCGATCTTCTATAATGATGTCGAAAACTTCACTGGGCACCATACCAATGGCCATGCCCTCGGAACCAATCATTTCAGATTTCGCATCACCGCTATTGGGCTCAGCATGCACCAATAGCAATAGTTCATGGCCAGCACGAGCCATCGTCAGAGTCTGCTTATTGATATCCACCACGGCAAAAATAAGCGTGATAAACATATCCTGTCGCATCTCGGGCGTCATCTCTCGATTCATCTCGCGGAGAATTTCCGCCGGAGAATCCAATTGCTTGGCGAAATGGCGGAGATTGGTCTGGCAAATCGCCATTAGCAACGAGGCGGGAACGCCCTTGCCCGAAACGTCAGCGATGGCAAACGCCACACGGTGCTCGTCGATCTTGAAAACATCGTAAAGGTCGCCGCCAATCTTTTGCGCCGGGCGGTAAAAAGCGTCGATGTCCAGCCCTGGCAATTGCGGAAAAATGCTGGGCAGGATCATACCCTGAATACTGCTTGCCATGGAGATATCGAAATCCAGCTTTTGCTTTTCCATTTGGACCTGCATCAGGTCTGAATTGTGGATGGCCAAACCAGCCTGCTCAGCAAGGGATTCAATCAGCGAAAAATCGGTCTCGTTAAAAGCCAAGCCATCTGCCGGATTGGCAACGGCCAAGATGCCCAATACTTCGTTACGAAACGGGATTGGTGCGACGACCAATGAACGCACCTTGAGTGACGCGTCACCGTGCTGCACGACCCGTGGATCATGCGCGGCATCTTCGATCAGAATCGCTTTGCCGGACTTGGCGACGGAGCCAATAACGCCCTCCCCAATCTCGAAGACCTCCGAGCGTAAAATACCCTCAATGAATTTGGCACGGGTGGACAGTTTTTCCGCCGAACTTTCTGGTAATGGTCGTTGCGGCGGAAACAGCCCCTCAACCGCGACACCATGCAATTTATTGCCCTTGCGCTCAAAGACACATGCACTCAGTGCCCCCGTGCTCAGGATTGCGGCGTGGACAATGCGCTGAAAAAGTTCGTCGCGATTCACGCCATCACCGATCGCCTCGACCAGATTGTGCATAAACTCCACGACGATCTGTTTCTCCTGCTGCAAGAGCTGGATATCCTCCTCAAGCTTTGCCCGCTGGCGACGAATGGTCAGGCGGTAAAATAAAAAACCACCTAGGCCGCCCAACAACAAGCCGAGAAAAAAATACATAGTATTCTCAAGTTAGGATGATTTACGGGTCGAAGCAACCCCGGGCTGATGACAATTTAATGACGACTCTCTTTCGCCAATAAATGCCAATTGCTTATAGCTTTGCCACCGCTTCACGCATGAGTTGCTGAATCTGTTGCGGATTAGCCTTCCCTTGAGTTGCCTTCATCACAGGACCGATTAATGAATTGAGCGCCTTTTTGTTACCTTCCTTAAACTGAGTGATCGCTTTTTCGTGCTTCGGGTCAGCGACAACCTGTGCAACGATGGTGGCCAATTCGCCACTGTCATTGCTGGCCTTCAGCCCCTTTTCGTCGACAATTACGGCTGGCATCTTGCCGGACGTCGCCATTTCCACCCAGACATCTTTGCCAATTTGCTTGGTAATGACACCGCCTTCGATCAACAAGACCAGCTCGGCCACGTGCGCCGGGGTCACAAGGCATTCGCTCAGTGACTGGCGCCCCCCCCCCTCAGCAGCGGATAGATCGCGAATCAACTCGTTGACAACGAGATTTGCGACGGCCTTCGGCTCGCCCTTACCTTTGGTTAGCGCCAAAGCTTCTTCGAAAAATTCCGCCAGTTCGCGTTCGGGACACAGCACCGAAGTGATCGTGTAAGGCAAATCCATGTCGTTCATGTAACGCCGCTGACGGTCAAAAGGCATCTCCGGAATTTCGGAGCGGATTTTTTCGATCTGCTCGGCAGGAATGCTAACAGGCATCAAGTCCGGGTCCGGGAAATAGCGGTAGTCGTGGCTCTCTTCCTTCATCCGCATGGACTCCGTTTCGAGGGCGACAGGATCCCAGCGGCGCGTCTCTTGGACGATCTTCTCGTAGCCAGTGGTCAGGGCGCGGATTTGTCGCTTGATCTCGTAGGCGACAGCATTGCGGACGCCGGAAATGCTATTCATATTCTTCAGCTCAACCTTCGTGCCAAGCGTCTTACTACCCACTGGGCGGATGGAGATATTGGCGTCACACCGCATCTGGCCCTTCTCCATGTCGCAATCGGAAAGACCCGCAGTCACGATCATGTTGCGCAGCGCCGTCATGAAAGCGTAAACTTCGTCCTCCGAATACAGATTGGGCTCAGTAACGATTTCGCAGAGCGCAGCACCCGCACGATTGTAGTCCACTAGACTGTCAGTCGCGAAATGCGTTAGCTTGCCAACGTCCTCTTCCAAGTGAATGCGTGTCAACTCAACCGTGCGGTGGTCGCCCATGACGTTGCGTGAGGCACCGAGCATTTCAATTTCCACCTCGCCGCCTTCGCAAATAGGCTGATCGAATTGTGAAAGCTGATAATTTTTCGGGCTATCGGGATAGAAATAATTTTTGCGGTCCCACTTACACGTCTCGGCGATCTTGCAGCCAAGCATCAGGCCGAGTTGGACAGTCTTACGGACCGCCTCCTTGTTCATCACTGGCAATGTGCCCGGCATGCCCATCACGAC
Organism: Cerasicoccus arenae; assembly: GCF_014651635.1. Taxonomy (GTDB): domain Bacteria; phylum Verrucomicrobiota; class Verrucomicrobiia; order Opitutales; family Cerasicoccaceae; genus Cerasicoccus; species Cerasicoccus arenae. The sequence continues at coordinate 13,402 of NZ_BMXG01000001.1, forward strand.
GGGATTCGTGAGCGTATTGGGCTCATGCCCATAGGCGTAGGCCACGCGCGTAAACATCTTCGAGCGCGTTTTGAGTTGAACGTGGACTTCGAGGCCAATGACCGGTTCGTATTCCATGGGGTGGTAAATTCAGAATGATCGTTTGAAAAGGCAAAGACAAATTCCAGTGGAAATGATCATCAATAGGATCTCACTCGTGGTGGTATTTCGAGCCGGTGTTGATCGATGCGGCACGATAAAGCTGCTCAAGCAGAAGGTAGCGGGCCATTTCGTGGGTGAAAGTCATCGGGGAGAGCGAAACCAAGCGATCCGCGCGCTGCTTAACGCTTCGGCTAAGGCCAAAGGGGCCACCAATGACAAAGACCAGTTCCGCGCCCTGTCGCGCTTGGATTTGCTCCGCCAGATCAGTTGATCGCAGGCATTTTCCCTCTTCTGACAACACCCAAACACTAGCGCCCGAACGGGCAGCAAGTGCAGTCAGGAATCGTTCACCTTCGGCGGCAGGGTCAGCGTCCTTGAATTCGACCACCTCCAGCCGCCCCAATCGCTGTAAACGGCTCGAAAAGTCTTCGCACAAGGCGCGTAGGTGAGCGTTTTTTAGCTTACCGACGACCAGAAGCGTTAGGCGAAACATCCTACTTTAGCCCAAGCTTCACTTTACCTGCCTCGGAAATCATTTTTGGATTCCACGCTGGCTCCCAGACGATCTGGACATCAGCAAAGTCGACATCGGCTAGGCTTTCGATTTTCTCCTTGGCGTCTGCAGCAATCACTGGCCCCATCCCGCAACCTTGCGCAGTGAGCGTCATTTGCACAGACACCTTATGCTTTCCGTTGCCCACAGGAGCGGTTTGCAGATCATAAATAAGCCCTAAATCAACAATATTGACGGGGATTTCCGGGTCAAAACAGTTGCGCAAAACAGCCCAAATATGATCTTCGGAAAAAGGCCCATCGAGCTCCTCATCCGCACTATCATTACGACCTAGCTCGCCACTGAGCCATTGCTCGGCTTCGGTCCCAAGGGCGTTAAAGTTCTCACGCGCGATGCGAAACATGCCGTGGGGGGCAGTAACGGTCACTGAGCCGCCAAGGGCCTGGTTGATATTTACAGGGCTTCCCTTCGCCAACGTCACGGCGTCTCCGGCAGGAATCAAGGTGGCAGGGCAATCTCGAACCAAATATATAGTCTCGTTGATCATTGAACTAAGATCCCTTCCTAAAGACAAAATGTCAAACCTCAGACCGAGCGCATTTCACTAGGAGGTGATAGCGTCTAAAAGACTTGTCGCCATCGACACGATCCATATATTTGTACGTTTTAGAATTCAAACTGGTCACTCTCGTTATGCCCAAACAAAATTCCGCAATGCTTCTTCTCCCCAAGGTGTTGGTCTACTCTCTTTTAGTTTTCTCACTCAGCCTGCTACCCCTGCAGGCAGCCAAAGAAAAAAAGAGTGCTAATGAACCGCCCGCACCAACCATGCCATTAGAATTGGTGCCTCGATTCTTAGATCATAGTGAGATGCGCGAGTGGAAGCAGATAGAGCGCGATATACAGCTTGCCCATGCCGATATCGAAACGGGCCAATGGCTTGCTGATAAGCAATATAGCCCCTTCGTCGAGAAGTCCAAAACCGACGCAGATCGCAAAAAGGGCCAAGCGATGATAGACTCAGGCAAAGCCAAGCTTGCGGAATTGACTGTCCAGCAGAATGCCCTCCGTACCAAGGCCGCAGAATCCTATCAGCAGTATCAGTCTAAATTTGACGCTAAAAGCATCGGCATCGAAATAAAGCCCATGCCACTGCTCAAGGCAACTGAAGACCCGACGGAAGCCATGCTCTATTCCCTCTGGAATGAGCGTTACACCAAGATTCTCTTTGCAGGGGCCTACGTCTTGGAGAACGGCTACTATATGAAGGCAAATGGTCTCAGCGAACAGATGCTCAATGCGATTACGAAGTACGATGGCAACCGTTACACACTTGAGGAAGAAGTCTCGGATTTCACCATAGAGAATGAGAATGGGCAGCCAGTCATCGATTTCACTGACCGCGTAACGATGGTCAGCAAATTCAAGCCCGCGCTCCTAATCTCAGAAATCATCTATGACGATGAATCTGAATACGGGATTTATGCGCTGTATGCAATCGACTTAAAAACAGGCAAACTCATTGACCAGACCATCCATACGTTTCCAAACAACGAACTCAGCCAGAAACTATTGGCTATGTCGACTGCACCAGCTAACGTCACTGCACCCGCCGAAACAGCCGAAACAGCACCTGATACCGATCCTGCAGCGACCGCAAGTAAAGCTACTGAGGAAATAAATAAGCCTACCGACACGAAGCCAGCAAAAGAAGCACCCTCTTTGTCGATCACACTTGTCGATGATAGTAATTTCATGGGGCGCTTGGGAGCGGCTCGCGACAAATACACCTTTGGCGTCGCTTATATCGGCCAGATAGATGGTTTCGACCATCGCACCGCAGTTTTACTCAATAAAGCGCTTATGCGAAACGCAGGCCTGAAGGTTGACGACTACGAATTCCTCACATTGGCGCTCAATCCCTCCAGCGAAGAGATTGAGTTTGAAACGACTGCCAACGTAGTTTGGCGTGTCTCACCGACCTCACCTATTAAGTTTGGCCAGGGCCAATACAACGTGGAAGCAATATCCAACCAAAGCGGTGAAGAAGCTACCGTTGAAATCGGGACATTGTCAGTAGGTACAGCAAATGGTGGTAGTATTCCGCCACAGGCAGCCAACAAATAATTAGTCGAGTTACGCCAGTTTTAATCTGCAAAACTGCATTCCACCGTGTTGTTCCAGAGAAGACACAAATGATTGCAAGAGACTCGATCTGACGGCTGTGACACGCACTCTAGCATGCTATAAAGTATGATTTGGACTCGAGGATCCAGCCATACGCCGCCTATCTATTCTGAAAAGAGCCACGACCATTTTTAATGTTCTTTAGGATTCATTGAGCGATTACATTCAATCAACATATCCGTATTTCCTAATCGATTGCATTTAAGGCGTAGCAATTGAGATGGCTCGCAGCCCTCGTACCTAGTAAAAAGCCTCTGGAGACTCAGTTGGCCATTGAGACGTATAATACTGCTAATATGCGAATCTAGAAAACAGAGAGTCCCCGCCGATTGCTCGGACGGGGACTGGCTGCTACTACTACTACTACTACTACTACTACTACTACTACTACTGACTGAAATGTCGGGTTTAACCCCAACACTTATATCGTCAGTAATATATACGACATGTTCCTGAAAAGATTACCCTTTTGCAGGCTTTTTTTTTAATATTTTTAATTTTTACCCCAAAAAAGCTGTTTTAAACGGCCTTGCATTATGACCTAATTAACTTTTCGCACATGACTGGGGTGTTGGCTTCAAGCAAAAATCCCCTGCTATTTGAAAAGCTTATGGGTTCAATTGGCGTCCGTCTTGTATGCTATCACCATCCAGATATTGCATCTCATTGGCTTCTTGTTGATTTTGATAATTCAATATCGCCTGATCCTTTTGATAGGCTTCTTTTTGCTGTGGTGTTAGCGGTGTGCTTTCACATCCCCCCACAAGAAGGCTTAACCCAATTAGGCTAATGATAAATATAGAATGAATTGTTTTCATAGGTTAGTAATAATCTAATTACCAAGTTCTTCTGGTTGATATGGTTGCCGTTTCCCTTCCATTTTATGTATCTTCTACCTTTGGAATGCATTGGAACTTGATTCACGCCACGACACCAAAGGCAAAGACGGACAAAAATAAATAGCCTAGGACTCTTTTTTCCATAATCGCGCGCTAGACCAATATCTAGTAGGCGTCAGCCCAATGACAATAATGAACAGCTGGCTGAGCCAAAAGATCGTCAGCCAGGTGAAGGCCGCGCTAAAAAATCCATAGGAATGCAGACCAATGCCTAAGAGGTTCGTCCCAAACCAGCTCCACGCTGTCACGATGTTCCCAAATACGGCGAGCAGCATGAATCCACGTTCACGCACAATCCCCCCCCAACGGGCGTGTAGCATCAAGGCCCCCCAGAGGACAATGATCAAGGCACCGTTTTCCTTGGGGTCCCACCCCCAAAAACGGCCCCAGCTTTGGTCCGCCCAAATGCCGCCCAACATTGTACCTACAAAACTGAACAGCACACCGAAGCAAGTGATGCCATAAGCCATTCCATAGAGCGACTTAGCGGAGGATCTGTCCAAGCTAGGTGTTAAAAGCCCGCGGAGGATATAAATCAGCCCCAGTGCACCAGCCAAGAAAACAGCACCATAGCCCGCTGTGATAATCACCACATGCGTCGCCAACCAGAAATTCGAGTCCAGCACCGCCCGCATCATTTCGAGCGTATCACCCGTCAAAGCCAAGTTATGTGCAATGATTAGCGTCGCAAAACCAATTAATGAAGCCACAAAGCTCCCCACCCCGTTGCGGTAGAGCCGCTCCAGCACCACGCCCAGAATAATCGCCACCCAGCCGACGAAAATTGCCGAGGAGTAGAGGTTCGTAACTGGCGGTCGGCCTTGGATATACATTCGAGCAAACAGGCCAAAAGTATGCACGACCAACGCCAACAAAAGCAGCCAGTAAGCCGCCCGCTGTAGCGGTCCGGTAGACGTGAGCCAACTCACGCAGACCAGAAATAAAATCATCACATAAAGGATAGTCGTGGTGTAAAAGGGCTGCATTACGTTAAAGAATTCCTCGAATCCAACCCGGAAAGTGTTCACTTGAGCGGCCATCTGAGCCTTCAAATTATCAACCTCACTCGCGAAAAGCGTGTGATCGCCGCCTCGGTAGGCATCACCAATCGCACCGTAGCCAGCCGCCACTGGATTGAGAGAATTGGTCTTGATCGCTTCCAGCATGCCCTCGCCAATATTCATCCAATCGTTCGTATCCGCATTGGCAAGCGGTGGAATGAGGCCCAGATCGGCGGTATTCGCCAGTCGGAGGTAATAATCCGTCATCATGATGAAAGGCTCCAGCTCTGCAAATTCGAAGGATTCACCACGCTCACGGGCGGCAAATGCAGCTGTACCCGGGCCGACAATCTCTGGCCAAACCGCATAGTCTTGCCCTGGGTCCAGCGAATGACTCAGCGAGTTATAAAGAGTGAGGCCATTGGTCAACTTCAGTAGCGAACGATCAAAAGGCGAATGGCGGGATGATTCTTCTGGAATCTGGCGAGCCTGATCACCCAATAACTGGAAGTGAGGAGTTAACTCATTCCAAGAGAAATACTTACGATCCGCCTGTTCCCAGCCGAACAAGCCCAGCACCTCTGGGTTGTCGATTCGAAAGACCGGATAACCGTCGGCTTGATCGGGCTTGTATGCCAAGTCCAGCAGCCATTCGCTCGCGGAAAGCTTGGTTTTGTCCTCCAGACGCACGGATTGACGCCCACTAATGATTCTCAAGGCGTTGCGGGCCACTGAATCCAGCGGCAATATACGCCCGCCGTTCTGAACCGGTAATTCGGCAAAACGCTGCGTCGCAAAATCCGACTTACTTCGCTGAAAAAAGCCCATGAAAACCGTTATGAGGCCAATCGTCAAAATGATCGCTGGGAGAGCCCATCCCCCCCCCCCTGCGGGCACATTGACGGGCTTGGCCGAAGGGATTGCCGATTCAGCCACCCGTTTTCTCTTCCGCGCCAGAAATTTGGACAATCCTAAGACAAAATGCACCAGCATTCCAATCCCCACCAATGCGACGGCGAAATATGGCAGCAACCAACTAGGATTGCGAACCACTTGCAGGATCGAGGTCGTATCTTGATTATCAAAACTGGCTTGGAAAAACGTGTAACCGCCGTAGCGCAGCGGGTGGTTCATATAGATCAACGTGGGACGGTTTTCGCCCGTCTCAGAGTTGTCAATCAGGACGTCGCTGGAGTAGTTTTTCGGGATGTTCGTGCCTGGATACAAATCGTGTTTGAAATCCTTGAGCTGAAGCGTGAACGGGAAATAATACCGCGTAAAGCGTAGCCCGAGGTCGTAGCGTTTGCCCTCGTAATCGAAGCCCTGAGGCGGATACTCCGGCCCGAGTCCAGCGCTCAGCAGCCACGTCCCCAAGGACTCACCATTGGGGGCAATGACCTCCACCGCCGCCGCCGCCATATCGGCCTCATCATCCTTCGTCGTGAGCGGGTGCTCGGCCACCACACCACCCATACGTTGCGCAAAACCTTTCATATCCAAGCCTTCCGTCGTCAACAGTGGAGAGCCGTCCATCGCCAAGGCTACCACATTGGGATCACGTAAGCTATTGATGGAATTGTTGACTTGGCGGAACTGTGCTTCACTCATTTTCGGCGCATCGAGCTGATTTCTTTGCGCAGCAATGTTCTCATATTGGCTGAGCAAATTAGAACGTATCCCCATCCCTGAATTCGGCATGGCCGCATGAATTTTCAGCTTAAAATCATTGGGCAATGTCAAATCAGATTGCTCCAGAACCAGTGAAAATGGAATGGCCGTAACGACATCTTCGTCAGCCCCTGATTTGTCGATGAGGGTGATTTCATGACTGCGAAAATCAGTCGAGTAGTCAACGGGTGCCCCCCCCTCGTCCAGACGCATCTGGCTCTCCTCTTGGAGCATACTGGTCAGGAAGCCGCTTACGAGCAGCAGCAACACGCCTGCGTGTAAAATGACGATGCCGATTTTCTTCCAAGAGGCCTTAAAGAAGCGAAAATGCGAGCAGGTAAGATTGATCAGCAATAAGGTGCCCAAAGTGAAGCCACCTGGCAGCCAAACCTTAATGTGCGCGAGGTCCGGATCAAACATCTGCGACGAGAAGACTTTGACCAGCGAGAGAACCGGAGAAGGGACCGCCCAACTTTCGAAATAAAGCTTCTGCGTGTGGTGGATCCCCCATTGTACCTGATCGAGCGTACCGAAAAGCACCAGCACAACCGACATTGCTAAGAGCACTACGGTCAGTGCTAACGAACTGAAAAAGCGAAAAACGGGATTCATTATGGATTTGCTGGAGCGGAGAAATCGATCGTTTTTAGAAAGGCCAGAAAGGCCGTTTCCTGATTGTCAATGAGTGGCTTGGGGCCCTGCATTTTAAAGAACCAAGTCGCACCGTTCAGTGGCAAAATTGCGCCAAGGATCGCCTGCCCATTCGGGCTCGCAAGCGAAACGACATGTCCATGGCCACCCGCAAAATCGACGTGTTGCAGGAGAGAATCGAGCTGCTGGGCGTTGACCGGTGTCAAGCCGAGCTGCTGACGCCAGCGATTGACATTGGCCAAGTCGCCACCGACATCACCTGGAAAAACCGTTACCGACAGATCTGCTGTTTCCCCATTGGAGCCAGTGATTTCCCAAGAGCCCTTCCGCACAGACCCGAGTGGCTTAGCCTTCCAATCCGCCGGGGCCTGCCAATGTGGCGTCTGAAAACCGCTAACCTGAGCCGCTAATGCCGGTGTCGCATTCATGCCCGGAGTCCCCGAGGCAGAAGCACCAGCGAAGGGCGGCGTAACCGCGCCATCCGCAGATGCCATACCGGGCACTGCCCCCGGCATCGTTGGTCGTGGTGCCGACTGCTCCTTCGGCACGGTGTAGGTTTGGATTTCCGGCTTGGGCTTGCACGCTGCAAGCAACATGGACATGCCAAGGGCGAGGATGACTGGTGAAACGCGATGCATTTAAACCGCTCAAGGTTTGCCGGACCCGCCTAAAGGTCAAGGCGAACCGGACGATTACGCCGATGCCTCACCGCCCATCAGAATCTGTTATCTCACTGATTACAAATGTTTGTAGCCCCCCGCTCAATTAACGGGCGCGCGCCTTGTGCTCAAATTCAATTTGGCCACTCGCTTTGAGCTGCTCATATTGATCGAAGGTTGGCGAATTTGTGCGTCCCTCCAATTTTTCCTTCGCCTCTTCATCGGTCAGGAGCTTCCAGTCCATGCCATAAGCATCATCCATCGCCATCCCGTACGCCGGGTAATCCATACGCACTGTTCGGGTTTTCCAGGCCATTTCATAATAGTAAGTCTTCCCTGGAAGCGCATTGATGACCAATGGCTCATATTCAAAGGCCCCATCCAGCCATTCAATTCGAAGCGGGGATTCAATATCCATCTGATGCCGACCAGGCGAGATATTGACATACATATAACTGTCATGAGCAATTTGGCCAATTTCTTCTCCATCTAGATAAAGCGGCGTTCCCGAAAGCTGCCCTTGCATCATGTAAGGCCGCAAAATCACCAATTGCGCTTGCCCTGCTTCTGCAATCGGCATGTTCAGCCCTTTGACGGTTTTGGGGTTAGGACATCCGCTCAATAAAACTGCGAACAGCGCCACCCAAATATAATTCATATACTGACTCACACCGTCATTTCTCGACAGCTTCCGGTGTGCGAGGCAAGCCCAGAAATTCTTCAGCAAAATGATGCAGATCGCGGTAAACGCCATCCGCGGGCGGGTCGATAGCCTCCAACTCTTCAACCGAATGACTACCCGTGGCGACGACATAACTGCGGATGCCACCCACCTGTCCAGCCAAGATATCAAATGGTGAATCCCCCACCATGATCGTTGACTCGGCGTCCGCCTTCATTGTTTCCAGCGCATACTGGGTAAACTCTGGGTCCGGCTTACGCCAAGGGGTGTCGTAGGTGCCGATGACTTCATCCAGATACTTATCAAAGCCGAGATGGGCCATGATTTTTCGTGCGCCTATGCCATGCTTGTTGGTGAAAACAGCCGTTCTCACGCCTCGTGCCTGAAGCTGCTGCAGCAGCCATTTCGCACCGGGCAACGCGTGAAGATCCTCCAACATAATTTCATTAAAATGCTCGCGGAACAATGCTTCGCCGCGCTCGGCATTTTCCACGCCCATCAGGTGCCCCATCGTAATGCGAACCGAACCGCCGACGGTAGACCGCACTTTTTCGTAGCTAACCGGTGCAAGTCCCATCTTCTCTTGAGCGTAGCGATAGCACCGATAGATGCACATGAAGTGGTCGATCAAAGTGCCGTCGAGATCGAAGAGAACGGTTTTTATGTCTGCGCGCACCGTTAAACTTCCTCCGCGACAACAGGATTGGTCAGTTTGCCAATCTTTTCGATCTCAATGGTTACGGTGTCGCCGGGCTGCATCCAGATGTAGGGAGTGCGGCCCATGCCGACGCCCGCAGGCGTGCCAGTAATGATGACCGTGCCGGGTAGCAGTGTTGTGCTGCCGCTCAGAAATTCAATGATGGTCGGTATGTCGAAGATCATGTCACTTGTGTTAGAGCTTTGCAGAACTTCGCCATTGAGCGTCGTCGAAATCGCGAGCCCATTCGGGTCCGGAATTTCGTCCGGTGTCACAAGCACGGGCCCCAGCGGGCAAAACGTATCGAAAGTCTTGCCACGGCACCACTGGCCACCTCCACCATGTTTCTGCCAATCGCGGGCACTAACGTCGTTGGCACAAGTATAGCCGAGAACGTAGCGTAGCGCGTCGGCGCGGGATACGTTTTTGGCAGCCTTGCCAATGACCACCGCCAGTTCGCACTCATAGTCCACCATCGTGCTTTCCAAGCTACGAGGCAGGACGATCGGCGCACCGGGGTCAGTAACCGCGTTGATCCCCTTCATGAACAAAATCGGATGCTTTGGCAACTCCGCCCCGGTTTCTTCCGCGTGGGCGCGATAATTCAGGCCAACGCAAAATACGCCAGTCGCTTCGATTGGCGCTAGCAGTTCCCCACTAACCGCCTCACCGGAGACTTCGAAGTCGCCGAAGATATCGCCCTCCAGTTTGAGGATGGACCCGCCATCCTGTTGAGCGCCATAAACGACGCTACCTGAATCCGTGCGCACGCGAACAATTTTCATGCAACCAAGCTACGGTCGCATCATAGCCTTTCGCAATGCGAAAAGCCGTCTTACAATCTCACGCCACTGCCTTTTTCCTGAGTCAATAAAGCGGCCTCGACGGCTTCCTTCATTTCGGCAACGGATTCATTGCGCGTTAGCACAGCGATCAGCTCGCCATTACGAGCGTTGAGCAGAAGCACATTACCCGTCGCGGTGTTGGCGTCCACCGCAGAACGAATCTTCAGTGCATCAACATGAAGCGTCGTTTGCTTGATCGCATTATCGTCGGTGAAGTCTAGAGTTACAAACAGAACGGGCTGGTCGGCCAACTCAGTTTTCAACTCCGCCAACGGTTCCTTCAACGCCTTGCAGGCACCACACCAGGACGCGTCAATCTTGACGAGATACAGCTGAGGCTCGGCAGCAGAGCCAAGCTCTACTTTACCAGCGTAAACAAACGTTGCGCCAAAAAGCGCGATCAGGAAAACGGTCAGGATTTTTTTCATAGACCATTTCAGTCGTGCTTATACAATGAACCTGACAACGAAAACGCCGCTACTTCGCTATGAAGTGCATCCACTCTGGCTCAGGCTCTTGCTCGTCGACCAAGCTCACAAAAGGCCGCCATTTCGGGCGCGCAGGCTTCTTGAGCAGGCGCATACCTGCCTGATGCGGCATCTTATTGGCTTTCTGAGTATTGCAGCGGATACAAGAGGTCACGATATTTTCCCACGTTGTTCGGCCACCTTGGTCACGTGGAATGACGTGGTCGAGATTGAGGTCCCGCTCGTGGTAGTTGTGTCCACAATACTGACAAGTATGGTCGTCGCGATCAAAGACGTTGTGGCGATTAAACTTCACTTCCTTGCTCGGCACACGGTCGTATTCACGCAACAGCATCACGGATGGAATCCGCATGCGCATACGAATGGTATGAATCGTGTCATATTCCGTTTCGGGCGGATTCTCCAACGAGAATTCGATCCACTGAGCGGCGTCCATCATCTGGAAACCGCCATTGCTGGTGTCTAACGCTTGAGCGTGTTCCTGCATCAGCAATGAGAAAGCTCGCCGAACGCCAACGATGTTGACCGGCTGCCAGAGGCGGTTTAGCACCAACACTCGTTTTGATGGAAGGCTATCAGACATATGCTGATGCATGAGTTATTCACAGTATGTGAATAAGTCAAAGCGAAAGATTTCAAAAAACGTTGCACGACGAGATTTCACCTAGCCGTCACACGTGTAAGATCGGGATTATGCAACGAGCGTTATGCCGAGCAATCCGAAAATCAATATTGCCAGTAGCACCAGCGCGATTTGTGCAACCAACGCCAGCACGTAAACCTGCACGCCTTTGCCAAAGGGGACGCCATACACTCCGCCGATGATCACGCCGTTAATGATCAAGCTGATTAAAACGCCGATTACATTGCCCACGCCCGGTAAAATAGTGCCACCGCCGCCCAGTAGCCCAAGCACCAATGAACTGAGTATCAGCGCAATCAATGCCCGACCAATAGTATTCTTACTCTTGGAAATCCCCGCCCAGCTCGCACCAATGCGCAGGCAAAGCGTGATCGCCCACAGAGCGAACAAAAACAGAAGGACCGTAACGAGAATACCGAGGATGCCCATGGATCAACAGGAATAAGGAGACTCCATCCATCATCCAAGACTGAATTACATGCCAAAGAATTAAATATAAAATAACATTATTTACAGTGTCGTCCACCAACTGCTAAGCTCCGTTACCTCGTATAAATTCCACCATTACCATGAAAATCAAAAACGCAATCATCGCACTAAGCCTGCTCCTGGCCTCATTTACAGTTGGGCACGCCCAAGACTCAACCCCCGGCGAAACCGAACTCCTGCGGGCTGAAATCGCCCGCCAAGAGATGGTTCTCCAAATCTTGAAGGCAAAACTTGCCTCCTTGGAAACCTCCCCCTCCACCCCCACTATAGTCATTGATGCACAAGGAGAAATGACATTTGAAGATCGGCCTCTATCAAAAACACAGCTTGCCAAAAAGCTCAGCGAATTTCCCCAAGGCACGAAGGTAATTCTCGCCGTCGACAGCTCCACTGGATTCCGTGAAGTTCAATCAGTGGTACAACTGTGCAGCGAGGCAGGTATCACCGATGTAGTATTTTCCACCCACCAGAGTGCGCCACCGAAGCCTATTCAGTAAAAGCCCTCCCCCCTCTCCCAATCAAAAGCCATAGAATCAGCCCCCCCCTTACAGTGGGCCAATTTGCCCAATGGGCAAATCTCTCGATCCAACAGGACGTTGGGGCTAGTAGCTTCGGCCTTCGCGGTCTTCGTAGAAGTTGATGAATGCGCGATTAAGCACCGCATAACCACCGGGAGTCGGATAGTTGCCGGTAAAGTACCAGTCTCCCGTGTTCTCCGGACAGCTTTGGTGCAAATTTTCGATGCTCTGGAAGATCACCTTCACCTCGCCGTTCCAATCGCCATTCTTCGGGGTCACCAATTCTGCAACTTTGTTGGAAATACACTCTGTCTCAAAGTGCTCATAGAGCCGCTTCACGTGGTTAACCATCTCCGCGGCAGGTAATTCAGCCTGTGCTAGACAGTCGCGATAGACCTCACGGATTAAATCCGCGGCACCAGTTTCATTCAGTAGCTCAATCGTGGCCTGGAAAGCGATAAATTTGCCCAGCTCGGACATATCAATGCCGTAGCAGTCCGGATAACGAATCTGCGGAGCCGTCGAGGCGATGATGATCTGCTTCGGCTCAGTTCGCGCAAGAATACGCAGGATGGAGCGCTTCAGCGTGGTTCCGCGCACAATGGAGTCATCGATACAAACGAGATTATCCACGCCAGATTCAATCTGCCCGTAGGTAATGTCGTAAACGTGGGATGCCAGCGTGACGCGATTGCTCTCTTGGCTAATAAACGTGCGGATCTTAATGTCCTTGTGGGCAATTTTTTCCCCACGCGGCCAATTACCCATAATCAGCTCATCGATAAGCGCATCGCTCAGCGGGCCTTTGGCTTGGGCATCCAAAATCGCGTTTTTGACCTGCTGACGGCGCCTTACGCGGAGCTCGTCCATCAAGCCATAGTAGGCGGTTTCGGCGGTGTTCGGAATGAAGCTGAAAACGCTGTGCGCGAAATCGTCATCAATCGCATCGATGATCTGGTCAGACAATGCGCCGCCCAAGGCCTTACGCTCTTTGTAAATGACCGGGTCGTTGCCACGGGAAAAATAAATACGCTCAAACGAACACGAGGCTCGTTGCGGGGCTGGTTCACGGACCTGCCCAACAATCAGCTCGCCACTACCTTTGACCACAACCGCACTACCCGGCGCGATCTCCTTTACATCTCCCTCATGCTGGTCGAAAATCGTCATCAGCGCGACCCGCTCAGAAGCGAAAGCGACCACTTCGTCATTGGCGAAATAATAGGCCGGGCGGATGCCCAAGGCATCACGAGTCACAAAGCAATCTCCGTTCCCGATGAGACCTGCCAGCGTATAACCGCCATCCCAGTCCTCTGCTGCCTGTTTGAGGATGGACACTAGGTCCATGCGCTCAGAAATAATTGCGGCAATCTGATCACTCGGCGTGCCGCCGTCGCGCAACTCGTGGTAAAGGCGCTGATGCTCTTCGTCCAGATGATAGCCGATTTCTTCGAGAACGGTTTGCGTATCAGTGTTAAAGATTGGGTGCGCACCGCGGGCAATGAGCTTGGCGTTGAGGTCCTCAACATTGGTCATGTTGAAGTTACCCGCCAGCATTAGGTTACGCGTGGGCCAAGGGCTGCGACGGAAGTAAGGCTGGCAAACACTCTTGTCGTAGCCGCCTGAGGTACCGTAACGCAAATGCCCCATCAGTACTTCGCCGCCAAAGGGGAAGTGCTTTTTATAAGTCTCGGGAAACTCTGGGAAGATCTGCGTATTGAGCTTCTTCTGATAGTCCTTCATCACCTTCTTGACCACATTGGCAATCGGGTTGCGACCGTTATCACGCTCGCGCTCCATGAAGGACTCGCCCGGCGGCGTATTCAGCTTAACACATCCAATACCAGCACCATCCTGGCCGCGGTTGTGTTGCTTTTCCATCAGCAAAAATAGCTTCTGGAATCCGTAGAGAAGATCGTCGTATTTGTCACGGTAGTATCGCAACGGCTTTAACAGCCGAACAATCGCGATGCCGCACTCGTGCTTAATTTGGTCGCTCATGTGGGAAAGCCTGTGGAAGTAAAGGCGGCAACTAAGAGAAAGCCAGCCCCAATTCACTTCCGTTTAACAACGTAATGATATGGATATTGTCAACCCGCACTAGCGAGTTATCGGTTAATGCCGCTCGGCCAGCCATTACGCTTTGCCCACGCGGGAAGCAATGCTCAGGGCTTGTTTCAGATCGATGGCTTTTTCGTAAATTGCCTTACCAATGATGACGCCAGAAAAGTTCGGGAAACGCGGTGCGAGATCCGCGTAATGCACCACATCGTGGAGATCAGCAACGCCGCCCGAGGCAATCACGTCGCAATCAACTGCTGTCCACATTTCCTTCATCCCCTCAAAATTCGGGCCGCGCATCATGCCATCAGTCATGATGTCGGTGTAGATAATGGTCTGAATACCGGCGGCCGCGACCTGCTGTGCTAGATCAATCGCGGGCATATCAGTGGTATCCACCCAGCCATGAACCGCGACCTTGCCTGCGCGGGCGTCAATGCCAACTGCGACTTGCGGGCCAAATTCCTGCGCCATTGCTTTAACAAAATCCAAGCTCTCACAAGCACGAGTGCCCACAACAACGCGTGTCACTCCCGCCTTCAGCACGTTGCGAATATCGTCCATCTCTCGGATACCGCCACCAAACTCGACTTTCATACCCAGCTCAGCGATTTTGCGGGCAGCTTCGGTATTCGCCGGTTTTCCGGTAAACGCACCATCCAAGTCAACGACATGCACCCACTCTGCGCCAGCAGCTAGGAATTCCTTGGCCGGCTCGACGGGGTCCTCAAAGTATTCGGTTTCCATATCCGCCAACCCTTGGAGGAGGCGAACGCACCGGCCTTTCTTAATATCAATCGCAGGGAGAATTGTCATAAAAGAACTATGAGTCCATTTTCAGCAGGCTCAATCTTTTCTGTGCACAGATTTAAGGTAATTTACTGGGGCCCACCACCAAAGCCGATTAATACTATATTTGCAGCTAAATGCTCTTATAGAATAGGGCAGGAATATGCGCTGCTTGAGCGCTGGCACCATTTTTTTCTTTCCGCGGGCGCTTCAGGCGATAAGGCTTGAAGGCTTTTCCGGATAAAACCCATGGAACGCGACCCCGCAAAACGCATAGTCATCACAGGACTCGGTCTGACCTCACCGAACGGCAACACGCTGTCTGAGTATCGCGCAAACCTGCTCGCTGGCAAAGCGCGGGTGCAGCGCATCCCCATGCGCTACATGGGCGAAGTCAACGCAGGTGTCTGCGATTTCGACCCAATGAAATACCAGCGCCGCAAGGAGGTCCGTAATGGGACGCGCGCCGGCTCAATCGCCATTTATTGCTCCCGCGAGGCCGTGGCCGATGCAGGGCTGGACTGGGATAGCGTCGAAAAATCCCGCGTTGGTGTTTATATTGGCACCACCGAACACGGCAACGTGGAGACGGAAAACGAAGTCTATAACATATCGCAGTTCGACTACGACACCAAGTACTGGACGCACCATCACAACCCGCGCACCGTGGCCAACAACCCCGCGGGCGAGATAACCATGAACATGGGCGTTACCGGGCCGCATTACACGATCGGAGCCGCCTGTGCTGCGGGCAATGCCGGCCTCGTACAAGGCGCTCAGATGCTCATGCTGGGCGAATGCGACCTCGCGCTGGCGGGCGGCGTCAGCGAATCAATCCACACTTTTGGCATTTTTGCCGGCTTCAAAAGCCAAGGTGCCCTCGGCGAACACGAAGACCCTAACTTGGCCAGCAGACCATTTGACACCTCCCGCAACGGCATTGTCGTGAGCGAAGGCGGTGCAGTTTACGTACTGGAACGCTTGAGCGACGCTCAGGCCCGGGGAGCCACAATCATTGGCGAACTTGCCGGTTGGTGCATAAATTCCGACGCAACAGACGCTGTTTTGCCAAATCCCGAGCGTCAGGCTCAATGTATGCGCGAAGCAATTCGTCGCGCGGGAATGACCGCTCAAGACATTGATGTCGTGAGCACTCACGCTACCGCCACCCCACTGGGTGACATCCAGGAAGCCAAGGCAATTAAGGACGTTTTTGCCGACTGCCCAAATACGTATGTCAATAATACTAAGAGCTTTATAGGCCACGCCATGGGTGCCGCCGGAGCCTTGGAATTGGCGGGCAACATCCCTAGTTTTTCCGATAACCTCGTCCACCCGACGATTAATATTACCGAACTCGACCCGGAGTGTGCGATTCCCAACTTGGTAATCAACACACCAAAAACAGTCGAAAGGGTTGACAGCATCCTGAACAACTCTTTCGGTATGCTCGGAATTAATTCCGCCCTGATTGTTAAGCGGTTCATTGACTGAGCCGCTCTTCTTCTATTACTAGCATCCCATGACCAAAGACGACGTTAAGCAGATAGTGCTGGACATCATCGCTGAGATCGCTCCCGACGAGGACCTAAGCGATGTCAAGCCGGAGGTACGCCTCCGCGACCAGCTCGATCTGGATTCCATGGATTTTCTCGATATCGTGATGGAGCTGCGCAAGCAGCATGGCATTGAGGTGCCAGAAGACGATTATCCCCAGCTCGCTTCGCTGGATAGCTGCGGAGAATATCTCCTGCCCAAGTTTGAGGCCAAAGCCAGCGCTTAAACTGCCCTCGCCTGCTAACAGGCGATCTCCAAGATGACCGGTGAACTGAACGGCGCGCACTATGACTGCATAGTCATTGGAGCAGGCATGTCCGGTATGGCCGCCGCAATTCGGCTAGCCATGTTCGAACGACGCGTCTTGGTGGTCGAGCGCCACAACGCCGCAGGCGGCCTCAACAGCTTCTACAGCTTCGATGGCCGCAAATACGACGTCGGGCTCCATGCAATGACCAATTACGCCCCTCCTGGGGCCAAGGGTCTGCCGCTGATCAAGATACTTCGCCAGCTCCGGCTCAGCCGCGACGATCTCGATTTGGCCGAACAAATGGGCAGCCGGATCGCCATTCCCGGCTACTCACTGAGCTTCACCAACGATTTTGCCGTCCTTGAGAGCGAAATTGAACGGGCCTTCCCGAGCCAGATTGACGGTTTCCGCCGTCTGGTGGAGCACCTAAAGGCCTTTAACGAGACCGCACTCGATATCCAAGAGCAATCCGCCGTCGCTGTCCTGAGCGAGTATCTCAGCGACCCGATCCTCGTCAACATGCTCATGATCCCCGTCTGCTACTACGGCAGTGCACGGGAGAACGACCTCGATTTTTCACAATTCGTCATCCTCTTCAAAGCGTTGTTTTTGGAGGGTTTTGCTCGCCCCTACGAAGGCGTCCGTGTAATCATTCGTGCCCTGATGAACCGCTATCGCGAGCTCGGTGGCGAGCGGAAGATGAAATGCGGCGTCCGGGAAATTATCACGGAGAACGGTCACGCATCCCGCGTTATCCTCGACGACGGCTCCGAAGTCACCGCAGACAAGGTCATTTCCTCCATTGGCTACGCTGAGACCCTACGCCTATGCAGCGATCAACCGGGTGATGCCGGTCGTGACAACACCGGCGCACTATCCTTTGTCGAGACAATCACCGTGCTCAAGCAGCAGCCCAGCGATCTCGGATGGAAGGACACCATTGTCTTCTTTAACGACAGTGAGACCTTTGACTACCGCCGCCCCAAGAACTTGGTCGACGACCGTAGCGGCGTAATCTGCTTCCCCAACAACTACCGCTACAGCGATGGCCGACGCCTGGAGGAAGGCTTCCTCCGCATAACGGCATTGGCGAACTACGACCGCTGGGCCACACTTGAAGATACAGAATACCAATCCGCTAAACAAGAATGGTATGAGCGGTTGCAACGCCGCGCACTGGACTTCCTCCCCCCCCCCCGAGTCCGCCAAAAAGAGCATACCACCCCCCCCATGGTCGCCCACAAGGCACAAGCCCGGTTCGTCCTCACAGAGCAAACGGCGGCTCAGGACATGTTTACCCCACTCACCATCACCAAGTTCACCGGACACCTTGGCGGTGCCGTCTATGGTGCTCCAAACAAGGTAAAATCCGGCCGCACACACTTAGACAACCTCTATCTCTGTGGTACCGACCAAGGCTTCCTCGGCATCACTGGTGCCATGCTCAGCGGCATCAGCATGGCGAATTTGCACGTGCTCGGCGCAGGTAGTTAGGGTCAGTTGAGGGCTCCTAGACTGGGGTCGTAGCCAACGATGATAGCCTTGGGATGGCTCTGATAAATAGAGCACCGTGATATTTCTCGTTTGTGGCTTTCTTGATTGCGAATCACAACGCATTGGTTTTGTTTGGAGCAACACCTTACGTTACTATTTTATGAAGATCGCACACTCCACCATTACTGTCTTAGCATTGTCATTTGCGTTTGCCGCACCGGTGTTCGCGCAAGATGATACAGCGCCCGCGAAAAGCCCTTACGCAACGGAGCTGATCACGCGGGCCTCAACATTCCTCGGCAATCAAAAGCAATTCTGTGTGTCATCCGAGATCTGGGAAGACATCATCATTGACGGCAAGGAATTGGAATTTACACGCACTGCTGACGCCAAAGTCCGCCGCCCAGATCGCATTCAAATAGATCTGGCCATGTATAAGCCGACACGCAGCTTTTATTACAATGGCAAGACCGTGACCATGCTCGATCATCGGACGAATTTTTACGGATCCACAGAGGCCGAAGGAAACATCGACGATACGATTATCACGCTGGATAATAAATTCGACACTCAGTTCCCGCTCGAAGATCTGCTCTTCAGCAAGCCATTCGGCAATGCAGCGGAAAACGCGACCTCTTCGCAATATCTAGGGAAGGTTAATGTATTGGGCGTCGAGTGCGACCACGTCGCCTTCCAGTATCCAAATCTCGAATGGCAGGCTTGGATTGAAACCGGCCCGGTTCCCGTGCTGCGCAAGGTATTGGTGCTTCGTTTCGACGGCGACGGCGTCCCTCGGATGACGGCGCTCTTCAGTGACTGGGACTTCTCCACGCCACTACCTGACTTTGTTTTTGAGTTTTCGCCAGCCGCTGGTGCAATGGAAATCGACATCGTCCCCCCCCCCATGCCCCCCACCGAAACGTCGAAGTAACGGCGGGCATTTGGAATAAACCAATCACTTTAATCTTCTGGTATTCGCTATGAAAAACAAATCACTTCTCGCCAAACTCACGCTCATCGCAGCAGCGTTTTCCTTCCTCCCTTTCAATCAAGTTGTTGCACGCGGTAATCTGGGCATCACCCGTAGCGTTGGCGGCGGTGGTGGACTCGGCGGCGGCGGAGACCGCATGGGTGGGGGTGGGGGTATGCTCGGCGGCGGCAACAACAACATGAACGTCGATCGAAACTTTAATAACAACAACAGCAACGTTAACGTAAACCGGAATTACAACAGTTCGAATGTGAATGTAAATCGGAACGTCAATGTAAACAGCAATGTAAACGTCAACAGCCGCTACTATCACAACGGTTGGGACAATGACGGCTTTGGCGCGGGTGTTGCCGTAGGCGCGGTAGCTGGCTTGGCGATTGGCGCAATTGTCTCGAAGCCGCCCGTTAACTACGTACCGGTTTATGTGGGCACTGTGCCGTATTATTACAGTGCCGGCGTGTATTATCAGACAGCTCCCTCGGGCTATGTTGTCGTGGCACCGCCCGTTAACGCGATCGTACCCGAGCTTCCACCAGGTTCCACAGCAACCAACGTCAACGGCGTGACTTACTTCGTTTTCAATGGCACGTATTACCTACCGGTCATGGTCAACGGGACCACGCAATATAAAGTCGTGAACCCTCAATAATGGCCGTTCTAAAACGCGAAAAGAAGACCGATTACGCGGCGCTCTCGTCATCCTTTATGCGGATTCCGCAGATGAAGGTTGATGTGGCGCGCTGCCTGTTGGACATCGGCCTCACGCAAGTTTACCAATTGGAAGGACGCGCGCCGGATTCTTTGCTGGCCGAAATTAAGGCCCGCAAAGACAACGTTCGCGAAGACGTTATTGCTTACCTGCGCATGGCGGTCTACTTCGCTGAGAATCAGCCACCAGACGTGCGTAAGCTGTATCCAACTGAGTGGATGTAATCAGCGACGCTTACGGCGCTGCTTGAGGTAAAGCGGCAGCAGGGTCTCCTCAATATAGGCAAAGGCAGCAGCGAGCCCGTCACTCTCGTAGACATCGCCGATACCGGCTTCGACCCGCGTCGGCTCACCAGTGCAAGCGAGGAAATCATTCGCCGTCATATGGATGAATTCTTGGGCGCGTGCTTCAGGTTTAATGTCCTTCTGGCGCAATATCCATTCTCGTGCATAGAGAGCCAAAACGGCGTCTCCTACCCAAGCCCGTGTACGCAAATCCGCGAGTTCATCAACCGCCATAACAATTTATTTTGTAAAGGTGAGCGAGGGGAACACCTTGTTCTGCATTTTCAAGTCGGCACCAACCTTGTCCGTAACTGAGATCACATAAAGATAATCGCCGATTAGGTAAAATTGTGCTTCTCCATCATAGCCTGGCTCGCCTTTCATCGGAGGGGTGCTAAACATGAGTTTCTTGCCCTCGTTGCCTCCAGTGGTAATCGTTTCCCAAGAGTCAGCCTTGCCATAAACTTTGGAGAGAAATTTACCCTTGGCGTTGTCAAAAATAGTGTCTGATCCAGCAAAAAAAAGTGCGGTCCCGGGCAGATCAGAACAGTCGATCGATACGCTCCCATCGCTAGGGACTTTCACCGTGTAGAGCTTGCTCTTAACCGTTCCCACGATCGAATCCGTTGTGCTCGTGGTCAAAACGGGCTTACCCGGCATGGACAAAGAAACTTTGCCATCGTTGATACTGACGGTCTGCCAATCCAAGTCATCAGCAGAAGCCATGGAAACGATCAATGATAGGCCGATAACGCTGAGGAGTCGGTTCATAAGTAATCTCATACGTGAAGATTAGCGTGAGATCAATCGTAAACCCCCATTTGACATATGATTAGAACACGATGACGCTTTACATTATTCCAAACTGAACCAAGGATCAACATCAGTGATAATATCCCCGGCTGAACTTGAGTCTATCATCACCGCGCGTCACGCAGCCCCTCATGACATATTGGGCCTGCACTGCGTGGAGGTCATTGGAGGTGAAGTGCTCGTCGCTCGCTCCTTTCAGCCGAATGCCACGACATGTGACATCGTCGATGTGAAAACCGACGAGCGTTTCCGCCTGAAAAAACTTTGCCGCGAAGGCATGTTCGAAGGAGTAATTCCAGGGCGAACGGAAATTTTCAATTATCGTATCCGCACGGAAAATGCCAATGGCGAGGTCTTTCAGTTTTGGGACCCCTATTGTTTCCTCCCATCCCTGACCGAGGACGACACTTACCTTTTCAATCAAGGCAACCACCACCACGTTTACGAAAAACTCGGTGCCCATGTGAAGCATTATGAAGGCGTCATGGGCACAGCCTTCGCGGTCTGGGCTCCAAGCGCAAAACGCGTGTCCGTGGTCGGCGAGTTTAACGGTTGGGACGGACGGCGTTGCCCCATGCGTCGCCTCGGCAGCTCAGGCGTCTGGGAACTTTTCCTGCCAGGCATTGGCGTAGGAACCAAATACAAATACGAACTGATCGGGGCAGATAACTCCCTACGTCTAAAGAGCGATCCTTACGCGAGTTATTTCGAGTCCCCCCCCCATAATGCATCCATCGTCTGGGACACCAGCGACTACAAATGGTCAGATGGCGATTGGATTAAGCAACGCGCCAAGGCCAATTGGGAAACGCGCCCGATGTCAGTATATGAGCTCCATCTGGGCTCATGGAAACGCGTTCCCGAAGATGGCAACCGCCCGCTCAACTACCGCGAGATGGCCAGCGAGCTCACGCGCTATGTGCTGGAAATGGGCTTTACCCATGTCGAATTCATGCCACTCGCCGAGCACCCTTTTGACGGCTCCTGGGGCTATCAGGTTACCGGATTCTTTGCGCCGACGCATCGCTACGGCGCACCACAGGACTTCATGTACCTCGTCGATTACCTGCATCAGCACAATATCGGCGTGATTATTGACTGGGTACCCGCGCACTTTCCCAAGGATGCTTTTGCTCTAGCGGAATTCGACGGCACTTGCCTTTACGAACACGAAGATCCACGCCTCGGCGAGCACATGGATTGGGGCACGCTCATATTCAACTACAGCCGCCACGAAGTCCGCAATTTCCTGATCAGCAGCGCTCTGGCTTGGTGCGACAAATTTCATATCGACGGCCTGCGCGTAGACGCCGTCGCCTCAATGCTTTACCTCGATTATTCCCGCGAGGAGGGCGAATGGATCCCCAACGAATACGGCGGCCGGGAAAACATTGGCGCGATCGATTTTTTGCGGCAGGTCAACGACCTCGTGCATCAATATCATCCGGGAGCCATCATGCTAGCAGAAGAATCCACCTCTTTCGGCGGCGTCACCAAGCCAACCAAAGAATGGGGCCTCGGCTTCGACCTGAAGTGGAACATGGGCTGGATGCACGATACCCTCCAGTACCTCTCCCACGAACCAGTCCACCGAAAATTTCACCACAGCGAGCTGACCTTCGGTATGCTCTATCAGAACTCCGAGCGCTTCATCACCGTGTTTAGTCACGACGAAGTGGTCCACGGCAAAGGCTCCATGATCACCAAAATGGGTGCCGGTTATGAGATGAGTAAAAAGGCTGCCGACCTACGCTGCCTTTACACGTGGATGTGGCTCTGGCCGGGGAAGAAATGCCTCTTCATGGGCTGTGAGTTTGGCCAATCCTCAGAGTGGCGCTACGATGGCTCGCTCCAATGGGATCTGCTGCAATACATGGACCACCAAGGCGTCCAGCTGCTCGTGCGCGACCTCAACGGCATCTACCATCACTACGAGAGTCTGGCCCGCCATGACCACGACCCCAAAGGCTTTGAGTGGATCAATGCCGACGGCTACTGGGAAAACTCCATTTCGAGTTTCCTACGCTTAGGCGAAAAGCCGACAGATACGTTTGCAGTGGTCGCCAATTTCACGCCAGTGCATCGTGAAGAATTTCGCGTCGGCGTGCCTTTTTCGGGACATTGGAAGGAAGTCATTAACTCCAACGCCAACGTCTATGGAGGCGAAGGCTCAGGCAACGGTGGCGGCGCTAAAACCGACCCCGGTGAGTGGGATGGCCGCGAACAATCCATCCCCATTACTTTGCCCGGACACTCCGTAATGGTGTTTAAATACGAAGGAAAATAACCACCACTTTTGCGTTCAAATGTGAACGCCGACCAATGCCGACGACATGCGTAATGTCATTAAAAAACGGTTGGTCTTCGTGGAGCACTTCCTGTAATCATCTATTCCATGCCTAAGAAAAAAGCCAAATCCGTGAAGAAAGCCAACTCGTTCACACCTCCCGAATTCCTTGTCGATCTACTGACAGCACGCTCTCCCTCTGGTTACGAAACCGAAGCCCAGGCAGTGCTGGAAAAACATGTCGCGCCCGTCGCAGACTCCTTTGAAAAAGACGCACTCGGCAACCGCTACGCCACGATTAATGAAGGCGGCGATCCCGTGCTCATGCTCGCGGGCCACATGGACGAGCTAGGTCTCATGGTGAAGTATATCGACGACAACGGCTTTGTTTACTTCGACACCATCGGCGGCCACGACCCGATTATGATCTCTGGCCGGCGCGTCATCATCATGACGGCAAAAGGCGATGTTAAGGGCGTTACCGGCAAGCGTGCCATTCACTTGATGACGCCCGAGGATCGCAAAAAAGTCCCTGAGTTTCACGATTTGTGGATCGATATCGGTGCCAAGTCCCGCGACGAAGCACTGAAGCGCATCGCCATCGGCGATCCCGCCGTTTACGACATGGCCTTTGAGCTGCTTCACGGCACCGTCGGCACCGCACGCGCCTTTGACGACAAAGCAGGCTGCTACGTGATTAATGAGACCCTGCTACGCTTGGCCAAGTCCAAGAAGAAACTCGCCGCCAAGGTGGTCGCTGTTTCCACGACTCAGGAAGAAATCGGTACCCGTGGTGCCACGACCTCGACCTATCAGGTGAATCCGCACCTCGGCATCGCAGTCGACGTCGGCCATGCAACTGATCACCCAGACTGCGACCCGCGCAAGCATGGTCGCCAAGTCCAAGGCGGTGGCCCTATCATTGGCCGCGGCCCCAACATCAATCCTTTCATTTTCGAACGCCTGATCGAAGTCGCCGTCAAGAACAACATTCCGCATCAGGTGGAGTCCGAGCCGCGCCCCACGCCCACAGACGCCCGCGCCATCCAGATGGCACGCGGCGGTGTTGCAGCGTCGATCATTTCGATCCCCCTCCGCTACATGCACACGCCCAGCGAAGTCGTCGACCTAATGGACATTGAGCACACTGTGCAGCTTTTAGTCGCTTTTGCTGAATCCCTCAAGCCCGGCGAACACGGCATCTGGTAAAAGAGACCGCCTTTTTGGCGGTCCCCCCCCTACCCGCCGACTCCGGCGGGTTCCAACTGAACGGGCGTGTCGTCCTCGGTGACGAGATCGCCGCCCTTCTTGTTGAAGCGCATCGAGACAAGCTTCGTGACGCCGCGCTCTTGCATTGTGACGCCGTAGATTGCATTGGCGGTCGAGACAGTACGCTTGTTGTGCGTGACGATCAAGAACTGCGAGTAGCGCACGAATTCCTGCACCATCGCGGTGAAGCGGCCAATGTTCACATCGTCCAGCGGGGCGTCGAGTTCGTCGAGAACCGCGAAGGGGCTGGGCTTGACCATGTAGATCGCAAACAGCAGGCCGACGGCGGTCATCGTGCGCTGGCCACCAGAAAGCAGTGACAGCGTCTTGAGCTTGGTGCCGGGCGGACGCGCGGTGATCTCAATGCCGGAGTCCAGCACGTCCTCAGCTTCGATGAGTGCGAGGTCGGCCTTGCCGCCACCGAACAATTTTTCAAAGGTGAAGATGAAATTCTTGCGGATTTGCTCGAAGGTTTCTTGGAACTGCTTGAGCGACTTTTCGTTAATCTCGTCAATCGCCTTGAGCAACGCTTCCTTGGCCGCCCAAAGGTCGTCGCTCTGAGTCTTCAAGAAGTCGTAGCGCTCGCGCTCATCGGCGTATTCTTCAATCGCGACAAGGTTCACGGCACCCAGGCTGTTGATGCGACTGCGGAGGTATTTGACTTCCTTGTCGATCTCTGGCCAATCGGTCTCCTCCATCGCGGCGAAATCTTCTTCGGTCGGCTCGCCGCGGTCTTTCTTCACCTTGGGGCGCAGCTCACCGTCGTCGTCTTCGTTCAGCTCATCAAGCTTGATCTTGGTTTCAAATTCTTCGTCAGCGTGCCAGAGTTCCTGCCTCCAGTCGATGTCGGCAATTTCGCGTTCGTATTCGGAAAAAATCTTATCTGCCAGAAAGCTCGACTGCGAGCGTTCCTCGGCAAGCTTCACTTCGTACTGGTTGAGTTGAGTTTCCTGCTCACGCTGGGTCGAACGCGCCTCTCCTAGGTGGTTCTCGGCCTCGGCGATTTGCTTTTCCAGCGCGCTGGATTTCTCCCGCAGACTCGCCAGATTGACCGAAGTGGACTCCAGCGTTTTGTTGATCTCAGCCGCACGCTCCAGGTTAACAACAATGTCGTTCTTCAGTCCGGCCAGTTGCTCAGTGAGCGCATCGACTTCCTGACGGCGGCGCAGGATGCGCGTGTTCAGCTCGTTGCGCTGGCTTTCCGCGTCGCGGAGGCCTTGGTCGTAATGCTCGAGTCGCTGCTTTTTCTCGGCAAGGTCCAGACGAACTTCGGCGAGGCCATCCTTGTGGGCGTCGCGCTCGAGCTGCAGTCGCTTCAACGCTTCTTCAAACCCAATAATCGCAGCCTTGCCTTCTTCAATTGCCTGCTCGGCGCCGGCCATCTCGGCTCGCGCCTTGTTGAGCCGCTCTTCAGCGGACGCACGACTGCCTTCGAGCTCGCCGAGCTGGCGTTCCTGCCGGTCGACATTCTGCGAGGTTTCCTGCAAATTTTGCTGAACCGAGCGAGCATCCGTCTTGAGGCTGGCAAGCTCGCTGGCCAACTCCTGCTGGCGCGAACGCTTTTCCTCGACGGTCATTTCTGCCGTTTCCATATCGGCCTGAAGCTGGAGCGCCTTCTCGTTGAGCTGCGTCAGCTTCTCGTTGTCGATTTCGAGCTGGGCCTTGAGTTTGCGAATATTCTGATCCCGCTTCAGGAAACTATCGTCTTTGCCCTTCTTATTGTAGCCGCCGAAAACGAGGCCGCGGTGGTCGACTAGCTCATTGTTCGCAGTGGCAACGAAGAGAAAGTTAAAACCTGGGTTGGTCTTCCAGTATTCTAGAAATTCGTCGAGCGTATTGACGAAGAAACAGCCCTGAAAAAAATCGTGGACGAGTGTCGCGTAGTCCTTCTTTTTAGGACGGATAACTTTCTCTGCGGGAATGACCCAGTCGGGCAGATTTTCGTTTTCGTAAATATCTGTGCGGATGCCAACCTGGAGCACCGCACGCCCAATGCGCTCATCTTCCAACTGGCGGAGGATCGGCAGGGCGTCGTCGTAGTGATCAAGGTGGATCGACTCAGCGGAGCTGCCCAGCAGGGTTTCCAACGCACCGGTAAATTCCTCTTCGGCTTCGACCACCGCAGACAGCGGACGAAATTTGTCCTTGGGGGCCAGCTCACTCAGCTTGCCTTGAAGAATCGCCTTCGCACCTTCGGAAAAGCCTTCAAAACGCTGTTGCAGGGCTTCCAAGGTCGAGAGCTGGGCTTGGCCACGGGCGACTTCGCGGTCGCAGTCGGAGATTTCCTTTTGCAGGTCGCGGAACTCGGTGCGCAGGCGGACGGTCTCGGCTCGGGCCGCTTCCACGGCTTCCTCCGCCGCAGCAGATTCTTTTTCCGAACGGGTTTGAGCGCTGGTAATATCGGCGGCGCGCTGTTCCAGCACAGCCTGCTGATCTTTGAGTTCGTGCAACGTGTCGCCGAGGCCCGCGTGCTTGACCTGAAAGGTCTTCAGGTCGACTTCAAGCGAAGTCGTTTGCTGGCGCAGGCGGGTGATCGCACCTTCGCGGACAAGCAATTGCTGCTTGGCCTGACTCATCTCACGCTCGTTGTGGTTCACCTGAGAAAGAATGCGCTCAAACTCCTCATTACGACCCCGGAAAATTTCGTCAGACGAATCCACGAGTTCTTGAGCCTCAGCCTTACTCTCGGCAGCGGTCTTGGCCTTGGTCGCGAGGTCCTCGATCTGCTGCTCAAGCGTGGCAATCTCGATCTTGATATTCTCGATGCGCTCGGCGACATCCTTTTCGCGGATGGAGGCAAACTCGGCCTGCGACTCAGCATTTTCTTTTTCGCTGCGTAGCTCGAACACGGTTTGCTGCGCTTCCTGCAAGGTGGTGGTCAGTTCCTTGCGCTCAGCGCGGCGACGTTCCAAAGATGACTCTGCTTCCTTCAGTTTGGCCTCGGCCTGCTCAACGATGCCTCGCAGGCCCGTTGAACGCTCGATCAGTTCGCTCACTGCGTTGGCGCGCTTCGCGTAAAAGTGGCCATTGTATGCGAGGTCGAGGTGCGTCAGCCGATGCTTGAAGCGCTGGAAACGCAGTGCTTTAGCGGCCTGTCGCTTGAGGGAACCGATCTTACGGCTCACCTCATCAATCACGTCCGTGACACGGGCAAGGTTCTGGTCGACCAAGGCGAGCTTGTTGAGCGCTTCCTTGCGGTCGGCCTTGTATTTGGTGATGCCGGCGGCCTCTTCAAAAATCGTGCGGCGCTCCTGCGGGTTCGACGACAGAATCTGGTCAATCTGCCCCTGCATCATGAAGGAGTAAGACGCGCGGCCGACACCGGTATCCATAAACAGCGTATGAATATCCTTTAGGCGACAACGTTTGCCATTGAGGAAATAATCGCTCCCGCTCTCGCGGTCGACTCGACGGGTGATCTCGACTTCGTTGAAATTGGTGCCCAGCTCGGCCTCGCAGTCCGTGAAGGTCAGGGAGACTTCACAGGAATTCAGCGGCTTGCGCTTGTCGGTGCCTTGGAAAATGACGTCGTGCATCTTGCCGCCGCGAAGTGCCTTGGCGCTCTGCTCCCCGAGCACCCAGCGGATCGCGTCGACGATGTTGCTCTTGCCGCATCCATTGGGGCCCACAATACACGTCACCCCCGGATCCAACCGAACGACGGTGCGGTCAGCGAAGCTCTTGAATCCATTGATGACAATTTCTTTGAGAAACATGGGCGTAAAATAAGTCGGTCGGCGAAGGGCTTCGCGTAGGCGGAAGCAGTGGCTAAAGCCTGCCGAAATTAAACGCCCTGCCCCGTGCGGCAACGATATTTTATTAACAACGAACGGGGAATAAATCCCGATCAGGCGGGAATTGCTTTATTGGTCTCTACTTGGCCTCTGGATGTCTCACGCATCGCCTTTGGAGTTTTTAACTAAAACAGGTGCCCCGCGATGAAGGATAAGCCCTAGGCCGATAAGATACAATCCGTAGGCGATCTAAGATACCTAAAAGCCAAAGGGATCGGGAACCCCTATAACTCCCTTACCTCAGTAGCAGAGTCATATTGAAAATTCAAAGTGGTTAAACCATCGATCATTTTCGAGCCCGCAGGAAATTGGTCTACTCAGTGGCCGGAATATATGGATCCCCAACCTTGCGATGCCCAGAGCTGCTGAATGGGTTCTTTGGCGCGGCAATGCCACGTGAAAAGTCCTCGGCCCAGAGTAAGCGGAAGTAATCCCCGCCCTCGCACAACAGCGTCGCCTCATAGGCTAAAGACTGCCCCACGTCTTGATTCGGCAAGCGCTGGATGGACTCCGCCTGAGTGTAAAACCAATTAGTTAGGTCTGTGCTGCGCAGGAAATACACCTTCGCCTGCCAAGATTGGACGGCCAGATAGTAACGGCATTTCATTTTCATGACGCCGACCTCATTGACCAGTGTATAAACCGGCTTAAGATCGCCCATGGGGACCTCGAGATTTCCAGTGGTCAACCATGCAATGAGATTGTTGTATCCGTCTCCATTGGCGTCGCCCCGAAAATCGACATTGGGCACGGGCACGTCGGCATCGCTGATGTTGATGCCAAAATCGTTGTATTCGGGGTAACGCTTCTCAAACGCTGGCTTGATCGTGCGTTCCAGCGTGGGTCGGCTCACCCCGTCGTAAGATTGCACACCGACGATCTGGTCGCTGTCCGGCAGCAGCCCCTCGGGATGTGCCACGGCGTAGCGCAGCGTGTTCGGGTAACCGTCAAAGGGCCCCCAGCGCACGACAGTCCGGCCATTTTCTACTGAGAAAGCAGCCATTTCCAAATCGCGGTCTTCGCGCTCAACATCGGTTTGATATTCCTGACTTTTACTGATGCCCTCCCATGTCTCCCGATACTGCTCGGCTGTCCAGCCAGCAGGCAAAGTTTCCTCAATCGCTACCACCCAAAAGCCATCAGGTGGGTTCAACTCCACCGTCACGCTTGGCGGTTTGTATATGTAGTATTCCGACACCCAATCCCAGCCAACGCCACCGACCACCGAGTCGAGGCCATAAGAATAATAGTTGTAGATGTCATTGACGTCCTCGATGCCCTCAAAATGATCGCCGAAATAAAAATACAGGCCATCGAATTCCCACTGAATCTGCGCTGCCAAAGAAACGTAATCAATCGGGATTTGCTGGTTGCCGTGCCGCGCCCATTTCTCCCCGTTGCGCCAGGCGTCCGCATAGTTTTCCAGCTCGGTACTGGAGATAACGTGGTCCTGGCTGATGTCCGCCGGATGGTAGGTCGCGTAATCGCGCTTGTACTGATTAAACTCGGCAAGCGTGCCGCCGGTTTTCTGACGAAACTGGATCCAGTTCAGCTGCGGAAAATTCGCCCACAACCCATTGGCGATGAGACCCAGCAACAACCCGTAAACTATTCGCTTTCGAGACACGTATATAAATTACGCTGTATCAGAATTTGAACACAAGCCCTTTATCGGAGCGGTGGCGACTTTCTCAAATGTGTCACACCCCGGCGTCACACCAAGTGTGACAGGTGAGACATTTTGCGCCACCTGAACGGGGCCGACGTGGCACGACCGATAGATGAATTAATTATATTCAATTGTCAATCAACGACTTGCAGATTATTCGTATTAGTGGCGTGGCAAATGCAATAGAGTGGGCATGAGTAAAGTTTTAGGCATCGACTTAGGTACGACAAATTCCTGCATGGCCGTCATGGAAGGCGGGGAGCCTGTCGTCATCCCAAACAGCGAAGGCGCGCGCACAACGCCGTCCGTCGTCGCTTTCGCAAAAAATGGCGAACGTCTCGTCGGCCAGGCCGCGAAGCGCCAAGCTATCACCAATCCACATAACACGATTTTCTCCGCAAAGCGCCTTATTGGCCGCAAGTTCTCCGAGATTCAGGAAGAAGCCAAGCATCTTCCTTATAAGGTAGTCTCGGGCAAGAACGGCGACGCGCAGATCGAAATCACCATCGGCGGCGAAACCAAGCAATACGCTCCGGAAGAAATCTCCGCTATGATCCTCGGCAAGCTCAAGGCTGACGCTGAGGCATATTTGGGCGAGACAATCACGCAAGCCGTGGTCACCGTTCCCGCATATTTTAATAACCCTGAGCGTCAGGCTACCAAGGATGCTGGCAAGATCGCCGGTCTCGAAGTGCTCCGCGTGATCAACGAACCGACCGCAGCCGCCCTCGCCTATGGTCTGGACAAAAAGGCCGACGAAACCATCGCCGTGTATGACCTCGGCGGCGGCACGTTCGACATCTCCATTTTGGAAATCGCTGACAGTGTCTTCGAAGTGAAGGCCACCAACGGCGACACTCACCTCGGCGGTGACAACTGGGACAGCGCCCTGATCAACTGGCTCGCTGCTGAATTCAAGTCGCAGAACGACAGCAAGATTGACCTGCTCGCCGACCCAATGGCCAAACAACGCCTGAAGGAAGAAGCGGAAAAGGCCAAGATCGCCCTGTCCTCTTCCCAGTCGACCGACATTAACCTGCCGTTCATCACTGCAGACGACACCGGCCCAAAGCACCTCAACGTCACCCTGAGCCGTTCCAAGCTCGAGCAGCTGACTGATGATCTGGCCCAGCGCACGATCATTCCGTTTAAGAAGTGCCTCGAAGACGCCGACCTCTCCATGAGCGACGTCAACGACCTCGTGCTCGTTGGTGGAATGACCCGCATGCCCAAGATCATTGAGATCGCCAAGGGCCTCGCAGGCAAAGAGCCACACAAGGGTGTTAATCCGGACGAAGTGGTCGCCATCGGCGCATCCATTCAGGGCGGCGTATTGCAAGGTGACGTCAAGGACGTGCTCTTGCTCGACGTGACCCCCCTCACCTTGGCTATCGAAACCCAGGGCGCGGTTGCCACGCCGATGATCGAGCGCAACACCACGATCCCAACCAAGAAGTCGCAGACTTTCTCCACCGCCGCTGACAACCAAGACGCCGTGGACATCAAGGTTCTCCAAGGCGAGCGCCCGCTGTCCAAGGACAACAAGCTGCTCGGCAACTTCCGCCTCGATGGTATCCCCCCCTCCCCCCGTGGCATGCCGCAGATCGAAGTCACCTTTGACATCGACAGCAACGGCATCCTGCACGTGAGCGCCAAGGATAAGGCCACCAACAAGGAGCAGAAGATTTCCATCACCGGCGGCACTGGCCTGTCCGAAGAAGAAGTCGAACGCGCCAAGGCCGATGCGGAATCACACGCCGAAGAAGATAAGAAGCGTAAGGCTTCCATCGAAGCCCGCAACAAGCTTGACGGCATCGTATTCCAGAGCGAAAAGCAACTTACAGAATTGGGCGATAAAGTTCCTGCGGACAAGAAGGCCCCGGTCGAAGCAGCCATTGCCGAAGGCAAGAAGGTGCTCGAAGACCAGGACGCTTCCCCGGATGCACTCAACGCCGCCCACGACAAGCTGCAAGAAGCCCTCATGGCCATTGGTCAGGAGATGTATGGCAATATGTCCCCCGAGGAACAAGCAGCAGCAGCAGCGCAAGCAGCAGGTGAAACCGCAGCTCCAGAATCCGGCGCTGGCAATCCTACTGCAGCAGGTGATGACGATGTAGTCGACGCCGACTTCGAAGTCGTCGACGACAAAAAATAATCAAATAGATTTCGATTCGGAAGACGATTTTCTTCCCAAACAATCACGACAATAAACCCATAAAAAAATACTATATGGCAACCGCAACCAAAGTGAAGATCAAGCCACTCGGCGACCGCGTCCTTATTCAGGCCGTCGAATTGGATTCAGAACAAGTCAAGGGTGGCATCATCATCCCTGATTCCGCCAAGGAAAAACCACAGGAGGCAAAAGTCATTGCTCTCGGCACTGGTGCCAAGGACGAAAACGGCAAGGTCCAGCCCTTCAATGTGAAGGTCGGCGATCTCGTCATCGTCTCCAAATACGGCGGCACCGAAGTCAAGTTCGACGATCAGACCTATACTCTGGTCCGCGAAGACGACATCCTCGGCGTCGTTCAATAAGCTCTGCACTGCAAAGCATATTACTTAAAACAGAAAACGTAAAACTTACACCATTATGGCTAAGCAACTCAAATTCGACGAAGCCGCACGCAAGGCAATCCTTGCCGGCGTTCAAAAACTAGCTGACGCTGTCGCTGTAACGCTCGGACCTAAAGGCCGCAACGTTCTCATCGACAAAAAGTTCGGCTCCCCAACTGTCACTAAAGACGGCGTAACTGTTGCCAAGGAAATCGAACTCAAGGACCCCTATGAAAACATGGGTGCCCAAATGGTTCGTGAAGTGGCTTCCAAGACCAGCGACAACGCTGGTGACGGCACCACTACCGCAACGGTTCTTGCTCACGCCATCTACAAGGAAGGCCTCCGTAACGTCGCCGCTGGCGCAAACCCAATCTTCCTGAAGCGTGGTATTGATAAGGCTGTTGAAGCCGCTATCGCTAAGCTCGCTAAGGACAGCAAGAAGGTTTCCGACCGCGAAGAAGTTAAGCAAGTCGCTACCGTTTCCGCTAACTGGGACACCGAGATCGGCGAAATCATTGCAGACGCAATGGACAAGGTTGGCAAAGACGGCACCATCACCGTTGAAGAAGCCAAGGGCATCGAAACCACCCTCGACGTTGTCGAAGGTATGCAGTTCGACAAAGGCTACCTCTCCCCTTACTTCGTCACCAATGCCGAAGCTATGGAGACCGTCCTTGAAGACGCTTACATCCTGATCAACGAAAAGAAGATCAGCAGCCTCAATGACTTCCTGCCGATCCTTCAGAAGGTTGCCAAGACCGGCAAGCCCTTCATGATCATTGCAGAAGACGTCGAAGGCGAAGCCCTCGCAGCACTTGTTGTTAACAAGCTCCGCGGCACACTCAACGTCTGCGCTGTTAAGGCTCCTGGCTTCGGTGATCGCCGCAAGGCTATGCTCGAAGACATCGCAGTCCTCACCGGTGGCCGTTGCATCACCGACGACCTCGGCATCAAGCTCGACAGCCTCGAATTGGCTGACCTCGGCCAAGCCAAGCGCATCACCGTGGACAAGGAAAACACCACCATCGTCGAAGGCGCTGGCAAGGGTTCCGACATCCAGGGTCGCGTAAAGCAGATCCGTCGCCAAATCGAAGAAACTTCCTCCGACTACGATCGCGAAAAGCTCCAAGAGCGTCTCGCTAAGTTGGCTGGTGGCGTTGCCGTCATCAATGTTGGTGCAGCAACCGAGCCAGAAATGAAGGAAAAGAAGGCACGTGTCGAAGACGCATTGCACGCTACCCGCGCTGCAGTCGAAGAAGGCATCTCCGCTGGTGGTTCCAAGGCTCTCCTCAATACTGCTAAGGAAATTGAGAAGGCTGCTGAAGCCCTTACTGGCGACGAGCAAATCGGCGCATGGATCGTCCGCCGCGCAATCGAAGCTCCTCTCCGCAAGCTCTGCTCCAATGCAGGTGTCGAAGGTAGCCTCGTTGTGCAGGAAGTCCTCAAGTCCAATAAGACCACTGGTTACAACGTAGCTACTGGCGTTTATGAAGACTTGATCAAGGCTGGTGTTGTTGACCCAACCAAGGTAACCCGCTCTGCTCTGCAGAACGCTGCTTCGGTTTCCGGTCTGCTCCTCACCACCGAGTGCATGATCACCGACGAGCCTGAAGAAAAGAGCTCCGGCGGCGGTGCCCCTGACATGGGCGGCATGGGCGGCATGGGCGGTATGGGCGGCATGGGCGGCATGATGTAAGCCCTTGGCTTACTCGCCCTCCAATCCAACCAACGCAAAACGCAACTTTCAACGCCCTCGGCTTCACGCCGGGGGCGTTTTTTGTGCTACTTCCAAGGGGGTCTCCTTAGGTGACGAGACCGCAAGAAAGTCATTATTACAGGTATTTACTCAAGCCGAATACCAACCACGAAGAACAACGAAAACTCGCTGACTGCGCCTTCCCTGCTGTCGCTCAAAGTGTCAGGCTCGTGCAGCCTTAACGGAAGATATTGTATTTGAGGATGGCGTAAATTGCGCGAAAACCGTCTCTCCAGCCAATTTTTTTGCCCTCGTCGTAGGTGCGACCATAATAGGAGATACCGACCTCAAAAATACGGCACTGGAGCCGGGCAACCTTCGCCGTAATCTCCGGCTCAAAGCCAAACCGATTTTCCTCAATGGTGATCTGATCAATGATGTCCTTGCGGAACACCTTGTAACAGGTTTCCATGTCCGACAGGTTAATATTCGTGAAGGCGTTGGATAAAAAGGTCAGGAATTCGTTCCCCAACATATGCCAGAAATACACCACGCGGTGGGACTCGCCTCCGGCAAAACGGGAGCCGTAAACCACGTCTGCCTTGCCATCAAGAATCGGCTTGAGCAGCTTGCCGTATTCCTGCGGGTCGTATTCCAAGTCCGCGTCCTGAATAATCACGATATCGCCCGTGGCGGACTGGAACCCCGTGCGCAAGGCCGCACCCTTGCCCTGATTGACGTCATGAAAGACGATTTTGCTGACCAATGGCGCGATCTTTTCATTCAAAATCTCACGAGTGCCGTCCGTCGAACAATCATCAACGATGATAATTTCCTTGTCCTTTACTGGTGAGGCCAACACGGCGGCGATGACTTCCTCGATCGTGGCGGACTCGTTAAAGCAGGGGATAACGATGGATAGCTTCATTGGTAACAGCTTTAGCCAGAGGCGTTAAGAGAAGCGAGTCAAAATCACATTCGCCCCCACCCAGCCAACAATACTGATACACCGCACTGGCAGGCCGACTCGGTCCTCAAAACACGTTCTCCCAAGCTGGCGAGCTGGAACCCTGCCGCCCGGAGCTGATCCCGTTCCTTGGCCGACCAGCCCCGCTCCGCGCCAATGGCCAGCGTCGTCGGCGTGTCAGTGTTGGTATTAAGAGCCGAGAGCTGGTCAACGCCCTCATAGACATCCAACGCAAAGCATTCTTCAATGCCACCGGCTAGTGACTTTCGATCTTCCAGCGCCGCAGCCAAATCTTTAAAGTGCTGGACTGGAGGAAGCTGCGTTGCAAATCCCTGCTCCGCCCCTTGCCAAAGCCGTTCCCGCCATTCGTCTGTGGACCAGAGCTTGCTCTTGGCATAGGATGGCTCCCCCTTCTCGGCCTGAAAGAAATCCAGCCCCATCACCCCCAGGCAAGCGGCGTCAAAAAGCACCCGACGGGCAGTCTGAGGGCGCGGAACACCCACCAACAAACGGATTGGGTGCGTTATCGGCGGATTCTTTTCCCAGGCAACATCCAACCTTACCCCCCCCCCCGGCAGGCTCTCAACAATTTTCCCCAAACCACGAACACCATCGACCACCCCCACGTAAATCGGGTCGCCCACGCCTAGGCGCAGCACTTCCCGGATGTGCTTGGCGCGGGGATCATTGGCCGCAATCACTTCGGCCTCCGCAGCCGTATTAAAGAGGATCAGGTTCAAGGCAGGCAGCGTCCTTCGAGATTTTCCATGGCGCAAACTTTTTTGGCACTAGGAATTAAACAAAGGAGCAAATACCGAACTTACGAGTCATAGGAAAAGGGTTGCCATCGGCTCGGTCATGCCGATTCTTACTCGATTTTCGCATGTTCGGAGAATTTTTTAATCACCAGCTCAAACGCGTAATCGCGCTCACCTGTCTGCTAGGCGGGTCGCTCCTTCACGCTGACGCCCCCCTTCACCTCCCGGAAACACTCTTTCCCGAGTTGGAAGGCATCCTCCAGCAGATGGAGAATGAATCTCCGGAAATGCTCATCCAGCGAGCCAAGGTTCAAGCAGCCGAGGCTGACGAGCATTCTCGCCTCTCTAAAAAATACCCGCAAATCTATCTGAATCTTCAGATGATGAACCGGAGCGAATTCCGCAGCAGCAGCCCAACTTACCAAAACACGACCCAGCCCTTTGGCGTTGGCCGCCTCGAACAGGAACTCTACCATTGGGGTGCCCTCGACGCTTGGCGCGACATTGGTAAGTTCCGCAAATCCATCGAGGATAATAATTACAACGAAACCTACCGGCTTCTTACTCTGCGCGTCCGCTCTCTATATCTACGCTTGTTGTTTGCCCGCGAGCAGGTCAGCTACTACCGCGCCGAAGCCAACCGCCTGCAAAAGGCGCTAGGCACTAGCGAACAGCGCGCAGATTCAGGCCGCATCACCGTTGATCAACTTGAAAACGAACGCCTCGGGGCTGAAGAAGCCGACATCGCGTTATCCCGCGCCTTGGACGAAACTGACATGCTAGAAGAAGACCTCCGCCTAGCAACTGGCTGGACTGGGCCTATCAATGGTGTCGAGAGTGGGCTAATCACCCAATTATCTGCGCTGGAAATCGCAGAGTCTGCCATGGCTGACGATATCATCGCCAGTTCTGCGCCTCCTTCGGTCGACTACCTCAACAAACAGGCAGAACTAGGCATCGAAGAAGCCGACTACACACGCATCCGCTCAAAGAATTTACCGCTAATTGACTTCGTTATCGAAGCCTATCAGGACCAGATCGCGACTGAAGGACAGGACAACGTCGACCGCACCGTCGTCGCCGCATACATTCGCGTCAATTGGCATATCTTCGACGGCTTTGAGACGCAGTGGCAGAAAATCCAATCCAAGGCCAAACAACGTGCCCTCGAAAAGCAAGCTGAGCATATCGCCGCCAAGGACAAACTGGAAGTCGAGCGCCTACAACGTAATCGAACACTCCTTGAACGCGATATTCGCCTCTGGAGTCGCCGGGTTGCCCTTAGCGAAAACCAGCTACAACGAGTCGTGTCTGAGCGTGAAAAGAACACCGCAACCGACAACGATGTGATGAACACCCGCAACCAGCTGCTAGCCGACCAACTGACTCTGGTTAGCTACCGCCTCGACCTTTTCGGCAACTCCACAGAGTTGCTCTCCCTTTTCGGGCGCGATCCTTACGGAGCGCCGAAACAATCGCTCGATCAATCAGTCGAAGACGTATACGACGAAAACTTCTTCTGGTAAGTCCCTGACGACATCGTGAAAAATTGGTGGAAATTCCTTCTGGCGGTGATTGTCATCGCCGCCCTCGCCTACATTCCGTTCATCGGTCGTAGTACTGATGTCTACGTTATGCCGGTTAAACGCGCTACAGCGCTGGACGCTATTTCTGGCAACGTCAGCGTGGAAGCATCGCTTGATATTGACCTGAAGAACCGCGAACCTGGCCTGATCATTGAGTCCGTTTACGACCCCATGCTCGGCGGCGTGCCCGTCCGCGCAGGTCAAGTCGTCTTCAAGCAAGAAACGCGAGACATCGATTTCGTGATTGAAAATAAGAAGCTTGAGCTCGAAACCGTCCGGCAAAACATCGACAACGGCTCCCCTTTGGAACCCGACTTGGAAACTGCCAAGCAAGAGCTGGAAGACAATGCCGCCCTCACCAAGAAAGGGTTATTCCCTGAAGCAGAGCTGAACAAGCTCAAGCGCTCCGTGACCAAACTCGAACGCCAAATGCGCCAGCAATACATTGAGTGGGAGGCCGCTGAAAAGACCCTGCGACAGGAAATCAAGCAGCTCGAAGAACGACGCAAGGACATGGAGATCCGCTCGCCCATCGATGGCCTACTGATTGATGCGCAAGTATTCCCCGGCGATTACGTCGAAGAACCGACCACACTTGGCCGCATCCTGAGCAACGACAAACTCGTCCGCATCAGCATTAGTGAAGAAGACTACCCTGGCATCCGGCCCAGCAACAAAGTCTCCTTGAAACTACTTGGCGTGGGCCAAAAGCTATTTACCGGCGAAGTCACTCAGCTCCTCCCAACATCCAATTCCGAAACCAAACGACGCGACATTTTCGTGAAGCTCGATAATGCTGAAGATGGCGATTTGGTCGATGGTATGACCGGTGAATCTTCCGTTACCAAGGCAAGTCGCGACAACACACTGATCATCCCCCGCCGTGGACTACTGGGAGACATCGTCTTCGTCGTCAATGGCGATGTTGTGGAGGAACGCATCGTGGAAACCGGCTTTATTGGACTCCTGCAAGCTGAGATCGTTGGCGGCCTTCAAGAGGGCGAAATGATCGTTGTCGAAGATCCCAAGCAACTACGCAACGGAGAGAAAGTGAACGCGACCGAGCAAATACTCGACTTCGATTAAATAACTGTCGTGAGTCCTAACTTCGCCATCGCGTTCCGCTTCATCATTTCTCGCAAACGCTCTATGCTCATGAGCCTTGCGGGGATCGTCTTTGGCGTCGGCTTTTTTATCGTCACCCAAGCGCAGACCAGCGGCTTTGAAAAATTCTACATCGACACCATCATTGGTGCCGACAGCCCGATCCGCATTGAGGACCGTTTTCAGCTTCCTGGCGTAGCCATCAAAGGCGCGGGTGGCGAAGGCGAAGAAACCGATTTCTACACGAAAACGGACTCCAACCGCAAATACACCCGCGGGATCGAATACCCGAACAAGCTCCGGGCCGCTGTCGAAGATTTTTCCGATGTGACGGCGGTTTCCGAAGTGCTCCAGGGCGACGCGCGGGCGATCAGCTCCTTCAGCGAAGAGCTGGCCAACGTGCTGGGCATCCGGATCAAGGATCACCTGCAGGTGACTGATATCCAAAATCAAATCAAGTGGGGCAGCATCGATAACTTTCGCTTCAATCCAAGCTCAGTCCTTCTTTCCATCGGTTTGGCGGAGCGCTTACAGTTGCAGATTGGCGACTACATGCTCTTCGAATACGCGGGCGAAACCCGCCGCTATAAAGTGGTCGGCATTTTCGAAACTGGCATCTCACAGATCGACAAATCGCGCGTCTTTATGCAGCTCGGTGAAGCGCGCGCGCTCTTTAAGAAGCCTTTTGGTCAGGCATTCTTCCAGATTGGCGTGCGTAATGTCGAGCAAGCTGGACTGCTCGCCGAGCGCTTGGAAGAAGCCCTCAACCACAACGTCGTGCCATGGCAAGAACGCGAGCGATCCTGGCTCCAGGTATTCTCTGTGCTGCGCATTTCCTCAGCGATCACAGTCTCGACAATCATCCTAATTTCCGGGCTCGGCATGTTCAACACCTTGGCAATGCTGGTTATGGAAAAAACGCGAGAAATCGCGATCCTGCGCTCAATCGGCTACACGCGCCAAGACATCTCCCGCATTTTCCTGTGGCAGGGCGTCCTTGTGCTGATCGCAGGCACCGTCTGTGGCTGGGCCTTTGGCGCTGGGGTGACTTTGGCTATTTCCAAACTACCGATCAAGATTCGTGGGATTTTCACGGCAGATTCCTTCGTCGTCAATTGGGACATTAATCATTACATCTGGGCCGCCGTCGTCGCAGGCATCACAGTGATGATTGCCAGCTACATCCCCGCCCGCCGCGCCGCCGCTCTCGAGCCCGGCACGATTATCCGCGGCACATCAATTTAAGCATCTGATGTCCACTGAAACACCAGTTCCCACTCCAGCCTCGCAACCTGTTTTGCGGGCGGAAAATCTGCATCGCTCCCTTGGCGAGGGGGAGTCGCGGGTGCATGTACTGCGGGGAATCAATCTTCAGTTGAAACCCGCCATGACCTACTCCGTGGCTGGTCCATCAGGCTGCGGTAAGAGCACCATGCTCTACTTGCTGGGTCTACTCGACCGTCAGGACAAGGGACAAATTTGGATTCGCGGCGAACTGATGTCCGACGCTTCCGACGCCGAACGCACCGCCGCCCGCAGCAGGCACATTGGCTTCGTTTTCCAATTTCACTTCCTGCTGCCAGAATTCAGTGCAGCCGAGAATGTGATGTTGCCGATGAAAAAGCTCGGTGCCCGCTCACCCGAGGAAATGCGCTCACGCGCCGAATACCTGCTCGGGCTGGTCGGCCTTGGCGCAAAAGCAGACCGTCTAGCAACTCATCTCTCCGGCGGGGAACAACAGCGCGTCGCAATTGCACGCTCCCTCGCCAACGACCCTGCTCTTCTTCTTGCCGATGAGCCAACTGGCAACCTAGACGTTGCCAATTCCAATATGGTCTTTGACCTTTTGCAGCGTCTAACCCGCGAAACCGGCCAAGCAATCCTCATGGTCACTCACAATCCCGAGCTCGCCGAGCGCACCGACGCTCGCCTGCGCATGCAAGACGGCCAATTCGTCGTTTAAGGCAGAATTAATCGCCCCCTTAGAGGGATCAAACGTTAGCTTCCGTCCCAGCTGCCCCCCCCGCGAAGCCAGAGAAAATTAATTCCGCTAATTTCTCACCTTCACCATTGCGGCTTGCGCCTTTTTGGCCTGTTTTCTAAACCCTATTTTTTATGTCCGAAACTGACGTCCACCCATCCCATTTCATCCGCGACATCGTACTAGCCGACCAAGAGTCAGGCTTACACAGCGGACGCGTGCAGACGCGTTTCCCTCCAGAGCCCAACGGCTACCTGCACATTGGCCACAGCAAAAGCATCTGCTTGAACTTTGGGCTGGCCGAAGAATTTGGCGGCCAATGCAATCTGCGCTTTGACGACACAAATCCGGAAAAAGAGGAGACGGAATACGTCGAAGCAATCAAGGCTGATGTGCGCTGGCTCGGCTTCCAGTGGGCGAAAGAGTGCTATGCCTCGGACTACTTCCAGCAGCTCTATGATTGGGCGGAAAAGCTGATCAGCGATGGCAAAGCCTTCGTCTGCGATCTCAACGCCGAAGAAACCCGCGCCTATCGTGGCACGCTAACCGAACCCGGCCGCCCCAGCCCATTTCGGGAACGTTCCGTCAAGGAAAACCTAGACCTGTTCCGTCACATGCGGGCGGGGGAATTTCCCGATGGTACCCGGACACTACGCGCCAAAATCGACATGGCCAGCCCCAACCTCAACCTGCGTGATCCAGTGCTCTACCGCATCAAACGGGCGCATCACCACCGCACAGGCGACGCTTGGCCCATCTACCCTAGCTATGACTTCACCCATGGGCAAAGTGATTCCCTAGAGAAGGTTACGCATTCGATATGTACACTGGAATTTGAGACACACCGACCGCTTTATGAGTGGTTCATTGCACAGTTGGACATATTCCCGTCTCATCAATATGAGTTTGCCCGGTTGAACCTCAACTACACTGTCATGAGCAAGCGCAAGCTGCTCCAGTTGGTCAAGCAGGGTGTGGTTTCCAGTTGGGACGATCCACGGATGCCTACCATTTCTGGTGCACGCCGCCGAGGAACCCCCCCCCTGGCGTTCCGCCGTTTCTGCGAAACGATTGGCGTAACGAAGTTTAATGGCATGACCGATATCGCGCTTTTCGAGCATACGATCCGCAATACACTCAACCCCATTGCTCCACGACGCATGGCCGTCCTTGATCCTCTCAAGGTCACGCTGACCAATTACCCAGAGGGTAAAGTAGAGCATATTACAGCGATCAACAACCCCGAGGACGCCGCTGCGGGCGAACGGCAGATTCCCTTTGGACACACCCTTTACATCGACCGAGAGGACTTCCTGGAAGACGCACCGAAGAAGTTCTTCCGCCTCAAGCCAGGCGGTGAAGTTCGTCTGCGCAACGCATACGTAATGAAGTGCGATGAGGTCGTGAAAGATGCTGCTGGCAATGTGATCGAGCTAAAGTGCACGGTCGACTTCGCTACTCTGGGTGCCAACCCCGAAGGCCGTAAGGTGAAAGGCGTGATCCATTGGGTGAGCGCAGCGCACGCCGTGCAGGCCGAAGTTCGTCTCTACGATCGTTTATTCACCGTCGAGAAGCCTGATGGCGACAAGGAGCACGACTTCATGGAGTTCATCAACCCTGATTCACTTCGCACGGTAACTGCATGCCTTGAGCCGGAGCTTGCTTTGGATGCTCAGAAGGTGCGTGATCAGATTTCAGCCAATGCTCAATTACCACTGCGTGAGGAAGGCTCCGGCGTTGATTCCGCCATGCGGCCAATGTATTCGAGTGATCTCCGAGTGCAATTCGAGCGAGTCGGCTATTTCTGTTTGGATGAAGATAGCACCGCTGAAAAACTGGTTTTTAATCGTACGGTTGCGCTTAAAGATTCCTGGGCAAAGCATAAGTAGCTGATCAAATAGCAACAGAAAACAGGGCTAACGGCCCTAATTTGACTAGCAAACCGCCTGAGTTCCAACCGGGAACACCACCCGAATTTACAAGGTTTTAACCGCGGAAACGTTTGCCGTTTAGCAGTATGAAACCTAGATTGTAGAACTTAATTCCTTCGTGTGGAACGACCTTATTTCACGCGATTGAGTTATCTAGGCATAAACCATTGAATATCATACGCTAGTCATGACAACCAGTTCGCACACGCCCGTCGTTGTTCAGGCGCGCGTCCATCCAAGACGCCGACATCGTTCGATGTCCGATGTTGCGGAAGAGAACGAGAAGCCGGTCGATTGTTCATTCTCGGCACCCATGGAGAAATCCGAAGTCCGTCGCCGCTTTGTCGGCATTTATGAGCAAGCCTACCGTATCGCCTATCGTAGCGAATAGAACCATGTATATCATTACCGGGGGCTTGACGTGAGTTGCGTCAGGCCCCTTTTGCGTATACTGTGTAAGGTTTATGACTCTGTACAGACCAAAATCACTATGAATACCTATATTAAATATTTTACGCCAGTGGTGTTGGTGGGGGGCTTAATCTTTTGGACAATCTCCACCGCAGACACCAAATCGCCTGAGATCACTGCCAACAACAATGACCATACTTCCATGACCGAGCCCAATTCCGAATACAAACGTCCGAGCGAGGAAGAACTCCGCGATCGCCTTTCACCAATGCAATTCCAAGTTGCCTGCAACGAAGGTACAGAACCCGCTTTTCGCAATGAGTATTGGGACAACAAAAAGCCCGGCATTTACGTGGATGTCATTTCTGGAAAACCGCTCTTCTCCTCGATCCACAAGTATGATTCCGGGACCGGTTGGCCTAGTTTCTGGAAACCTATCGACGAGGGAGAAATCGTCGAAGAGGTAGATAACTCTAGCTTTATGACACGCACCGAAGTCAGTTCAAAGACAGGCGAAACTCACCTTGGGCATGTCTTCCCGGACGGCCCAAAACCGTCTGGCCTCCGATATTGCATCAACTCAGCTGCCTTGCGTTTCATACCAGTAGAGGATCTTGAAGCACGCGGCTACGGGAAGTATTTACCACTGTTCGATAAGCCAGAAAAGAAGGCTGAATAGTGCGAGCAGTCGGAAGTTCTATTCAATCGACTCGAGTTTACGTAGAGCAGAAGCTAAGTTTAGCCGTCATTAAACTCGTAAAAAAAGGGGGAGGCAATCAGTTGCCCTCCCCCCTCAAAATCTATGTCCTTTGTGTTAACAAGGTCTGTAAACAAAACGGCCCTTTTTAAGAGCGGCGCTTTCTGTTGGCCACCAATAGAACTACGCCTACGCCCAGAATGAGTGCGTATGTTGACGGTTCTGGGACTGCTGCTACTGTTAGATCAACGTACCCTCCGAGATCATTTGCATCAAATGTGTAGTCATATCCGCTTGGAGCTGTGCCGATAGAGAGTCCATTATCTGTCAACTCACCACTATTAAAGGTAGCAATGCGATAGGTCCCAGCGCCAAAGCCGTCGAGCTCCGTAATATTGAGGATGCCATCAAGGATGAAGGAACCAATAATAGCCAGAGCATCGTAGTCCGTGCCTGCAACATCATCAGCACCGAGTTGAAATTCTAACAGGGTGGTATCTTCTAAGGTCAGGTTTAGGTTCACATTGAGAATTCCAACAGTCGAGCCTCCGGTTCCATCGCCATTCAAGAAGTCACCAGGGGAAAGCGTCGAAGTGCTGCTTAGAGCAAGTCCCGTGGAGTATTGTCCGGCACCTGCAATGACACCATTCAAAGTCGCATTGCTTGTATTAATCGCAATGAGACTACCAGTACGAGCTTCGAGATGCCCATTGTTGATGAAGTCATCTGTTCCACCCCCGATGCTCATGCCAGCGATTCCAGAGGC
Organism: Cerasicoccus arenae; assembly: GCF_014651635.1. GTDB lineage: Bacteria > Verrucomicrobiota > Verrucomicrobiia > Opitutales > Cerasicoccaceae > Cerasicoccus > Cerasicoccus arenae. Next base: position 57,907 of record NZ_BMXG01000001.1, read on the forward strand.
AATAAAACGGCCAGTGGCAGAGTTAGTCACAGCTGTATCAGGGTTAACGTCAAGCGTCGCGGTGTCACCAGTTGCATGCACTAGACCGTCGTTAATGAAGTCAATATTCGATCCAACGAGGCCAGCACCTTGGATCGTGTGATTAATCCCGTTGGTCAGAGTTCCTGAGCCATTGCCGATGATACGAGCGCGGGCCGAGTCGGTGAGTGTCCCAACATCCAGTGTGACTGATCCAGTTCCACCGAAGGTCACCGCAGCTCCGTCTGTCAAAAGCTGGAGCTGAGAATAGCTCGACGTGCTACTCTGCGTATCTTGGATGAAGATGGTGCCATTATTAGTAAACGTCCCTGAGTTCTCCAAACGGAAACGAATCGTGTCGCGGTCGACGCTACTCGTTTGCGACAGAGAAATTGCCCCATCATTTTGATTCTGAGCATCAATGGTCATGATGCTGTTAATCCGATTTCGGCCGCTGTTACTTCCAACGACTATAGAGCCTGTAGACGTATTGAATATCTGATTGGTGCCACTTACATTCAAATTTACCGTACGAGAGTTACCGCTGGGACTAGACGCATGAGAGAGGGTCCCACTATTGGAGAGGCCGCCTGTCAAGTTAAGCGTCCCGCTATCGAATCGAACATTTAAGGTGTTGTCCTCGTTGATGGTTAACGAGCCAATATCGATGGAGGAACCATTCAATAAGACGGTAGACCCAACACCGAGTATACTGTCAATGACAGCATTTTCTCCAACTGTATCGGGCACTTCATCACCAGACCAATTAAGAGGATCGGTCCAAGTACTACCATTGCCTTCGGCGTCCCATGTAATTGTGGTTTGAGCGTGGAGCGGAACAGCCATTGCCGCGAGTAGTAGTGTGCTCAGGACGGCAACTTCAATAGAGCGTGGAGGAGTGAATTTTGTGGGAACTAAACAGGGTATTTTTCTCATAATTACAATTGGACTGGGGTTAGTAGCTAAACGATCAACGGGCTGAGGCAGGCCCAACTCATACATTAATAATAAAAGAATAAACCGTGTTTTTGAGCAAATTCTTAATAAGGAAATTGGGTTAACCTATTAAACTGATAGGTGAAATTTCGCACTCACCACTCCCGCGAGTTTGAGAGACAACGGCCCGAATGCTAACTGTGGGGTAGAACTTGAGGTCCGGTCCGATTTAAGAGCTGTCAGTAATCATCAAGCTGAATAGCTACCATTGTGCATCACGCAATTTAGTACGTCCCTTAGGGAGGGAATGCACCGCCGCCTGGTTAGCTCCGTAATCCTAACAGAGGGTCATTTCCTGACGATATCAACACAGGCGACGGTAATGTTTCCTTAAGGTTATGTTCACAATGTGCATTCAGTTTAGCACCTTTGCATGATTAGGTTAATTATGAAATCGAGGAGCGTTTATAACCCGCTCGTCGGTATTTAAGATTATCGATACTAAGCTCCTCTGAATTATGCTGAAAATGGCCGGCTGCGTCGGATTACACGCCATTAACGAAATATCCTCCCCGACATTCCGTGGAAGAAGCGTTGTCCAACTCTGGTTATAAAGACAAAAAAGGCCCGAGTGCTTTGGTTTGGGCGACTCGGGCTTCACTGAGAAAATCTCTGATCAATTCGGTTATTCGATTGTAAACCGATTGCCGTGGCGTCGCAGGATTGGTGAAGCACACCAGGTCCCCATCTGGTGAAAGCCCATCTCATTGGAATCCGATTGGCCGATGCATAAACGGCATCGGCTGTCTTGCCCGAAGGGCTGAATCTGTATGCGTGTGTGCTTTAACATAACCTCCTTGCTTGGAATTTCGGAATCATCTCTAGCTGCTCGTCATCTGTCAAATTTAAATATTATTTTAATTTAATTAATGATTTTAAATAATAAAAACAAAGCTCCGCCCAGAACACTGATTCACATTTTGTAGCGTATCGGCGCAGACGGTGGAGCGCAAAAAAAGCCCGGTTGCGATTGATCGCAGTCCGGGCCTAAGAAAATTGTGATATTGAAAAACTCTATCGATTGCACAAATGCGGTGGATGTTGTTTTTGCTCACGCAGACCTCGTCCGGACTGGTCACACTCAAACCATTGTGAATTCTCCGAAGAATCCACTTGAATGGCCATGAGGCAATTGGATGATATATGTCGCATGATTGTTGTTAGTGAGAAGTCCTATAAAACACCGAATTCGTGGTAATCGTCAATGGCAAAAAGCTTCACAGCCTAAACAAAAAAAAGTCCTGTTGGCAGATAGCTCTCAGCGCTCGCTGAGATTCATAACCGCAACGCCGATTGCCCAGCAAAAAACGACCATCCGACGCGCCACCTGCCAAGCCGCTATTTTGCAGCGCTTCAGCGCGCTACTGGCAGCGTTTGGACTCTGTTCGGTGGATATTGTGGTGTTCATGATGAGCGGTGGAGAAAATGACATCCTAGTGATTAATCAAGTGATTTCTTTACTTTTTATCGTCTGCACAACTTAAGGAACAAGTAATGCTAAGGTTCGCGCGTTACGCCTTGCCGATAGCTAAACAGTAGCCTAATCACTCCTGTCTTGCTTATGACGACTAAGCCACAACTGCGTATTATTAACGTTAGCAAGCGCTATGCCAACGGCAGTGCCGTGCTGGATGATTTCTCGCTCGATATCGCAAATGATGACTTTGTCGCCTTTATCGGGCCACGAGGTTGCGGTAAATCGACCATACTGCGCCTGCTCGCAGGACTCACCCCATTGAGCGGAGGTAATATTGAGCATTTAGGCGGTGAGGAAATTCATCGTCGCACGTCCTTTATCTTTCAGGAACCGACACTGCTGCCCTGGCGCACCGTCGAGAGCAATATCCGCCTCCCTCTGGAGCTACGTGGTGCCAGTAAAGATGAGCAGGAAGATCAGGCCCATGAAATCATGAAACTTTGGGAACTCAGCCATGTGAGCGAACGCTATCCGCTTCAGCTCTCTGCTGGGATGAAAACCAGAGCATCGCTGGCCCGTGGCCTGGCTACTGCTCCTAGATGCCTACTACTCGATGAGCCATTTGCGGCGCTGGACGCCATTACCCGCAACAAGCTCTGCGTCGAGCTAATGCGAGTGAGAGAAAAACGCCATTTCACCGCGTGCCTAGTCACACACTCGGCAGCAGAAGCAGTTTTCCTTGCCAATCGCGTGATCGTGCTGACTGCCAATCCTGGGCGCGTTGCAGAAATCATCGAGGTGCCTGAAACTCATCCCCGTAAGCTAGCTTGGCGGGAAACCAACGCTTTTCAGGAGGCCCTTAACCAAGTGCGCAATGCCCTCAATCGCGTGCAGGAGGCAGCGAAGCAATCATGAGACTCAATTTGATTCTGCCGATCCTAGTCGCTATCGTAGGGATGATTGTCTGGGCTTGCTTGGCGCTGATTGACACTGGGCTGAACTCATTGCCCGGTCCGTTGGCCACTGCCGATGCATTATGGGCTGATCGCAAAGCGATCTTTCCGGCATTAGGCCGAGACGCCGCCGCCATGGTTCTCGGATTTCTCTTAGCCTGCGCGCTGGGCGTACTGTCCGCCATTGTCCTGACAACCTATCAGGGGCTCAGGCTAGCGCTAGCACCCTGGATGACTATTGCTCGAATGGCACCTATAGCTGCGCTCGCGCCATTGCTTATTGTCAGCCCGTGCCCGGCCTTCCTCACCCTACTCATCGTGACGACCGTTGCCTGTTATTTTCCAGTGGTGTCGGTGGCGACCCCTGCCCTGCTGGCAACGGACAAGTCTCTGCTCGATCTATTTAAAACCTACCACGCCAGCTACTGGCAACAGATCGTCCACCTACGGCTGCCCCACGCTCTACCCCAACTGATGACCGCCATCAAGCGCGCGGCAATCTATGCCCCAATGGCTTCGTTGCTTACCGATTACCTAGCTGGTGCGTTGGCTGGCAAACCTGGACTGGGACGCCTACTGAGCGAATATTTTGTCGGTCAGAATTACCCCGCAATTGTGGCACTCTGCCTGTCTGCGGCAGCCGTGGGCGTATTGCTCGCAGGCACGGTCCACGCCATCACTGCCTGGACGCTCATGCACTGGCATGATAATGAAAACGGCCAAGCTTAATATGACTATGCGACGCTGGACACCGCCCGACTGGGGAAGACGCACCTTCCTAATGGGAATCCTGAATGTGACGCCGGACTCGTTTTCCGACGGAGGTAAATTTCTTTCTCCCATCCATGCACTCCGACAAGCTCAGGTAATGATTCGCACAGGAGCGGACTTTATTGACATTGGTGCAGAATCCACCCGCCCCGGCGCAGAATCGATCACTGCGGAAGAAGAAATTGCCCGTCTACTGCCGGTCTTGGAAACGATGACGCCAGTGCTAGAGGTACCCATTTCCGTGGATACCTACAAGGCGGCGGTCGCACGCAAAGCCCTGACCACAGGAGTGGCGATTATTAATGACATCTGGGGCTTTCAACACGACCCCGACATGCCGGAAACCGTGGCCGAATTCGGTGCGGGAGCTATTCTGATGCACAATGGTCGAGGCGCAGATTATCCTGGCGACATGGTGGCCGAGGTTAAGAAATTTCTCGAAAAATCCATCCAAATCGCAGTCAACGCAGGCGTGGCAGAGGAACTAATCATGCTAGATCCCGGCATTGGTTTTGGTAAAAGCGTTGCCCAGAATCTTGCATTGATTCGACGCCTCGGCGAACTGCGGGCATTGGGATTCCCTGTGCTCCTTGGCACCTCCCGCAAATCCGTCATTGGCCAAACGCTGAATCTGCCCGTTGATCAACGACTCGAAGGCACGCTCGCGACAAGCGTCGCAGGCGTCCAACAAGGCGCAGATATCCTGCGTGTCCATGATCTGCAGGCTAATCTTCGGGCGACTCGCATGGCCGACGCTCTTTATCGCCATGGATAAAATTCATTTTCAAAGCATGGGCTTCTTCGGCCACCACGGGTGCCTGGATTTCGAGCAGGAGCAGGGCCAACGCTTTCTCGTCGACCTAACAATGAGCTTGGATCTACGCCCAGCGGGCCAAAGCGATCATCTTGACGACACAGTCAACTATGCCCTCGTTTTTGACTGCGTGCGCGTAGTCATGGAGAAGGAACGATACGACCTGATAGAAGCAGTCGCAGAGCGCATTGCTACACGATTACTGACGAATTTCCCACGCCTGCAAGAGGTCTCGGTTCTCGTAAAAAAACCCAATGCACCGGTTGACGGAGATTTCGACTATGTGGCGGTGGAGATCACTCGGACACGCTGATAGAGCAAGCCTTGATAGAATTTAAAGCACCTGCCAATTCGGGCCAAGGGGGGGGCAGGCTAGATTTTGAACTATCTCAAGCTTTTAGCCGACCTCATTATATCAGTAAGGTTCTGATATCCATAAACTTACAAAATAAAATCACATCAAATTGCCGCGGCTGATTGGAACAGCAGCAACCCACTTAATGCGTAGCCGTCTCCTTCTGGTATTCCCAGTACATGGCGGCGGCTTCTGTCCGACGATTGGCCGAAAGCTTTCCGAGGACGCTACTAAAGTAATTTTTGATCGTTTTCTCGCTTAAACCGAGTTCCTCCGCGACCTGACGGTTAGACAAGCCTTTGGCTACCAGTTCCAGCACCCGTCGTTCTTGGGTGCTGAGCGAATCAATCAGATGAGTCTGCTGCTGCGGACTTCCGCTGCGCATGTGCTCAACCACTTGTTCCGCGACAGCAGGTGCCATCACCGTTTTGCCTTCCACGACATCCCGCATGGCCTGTATTAGATCGCTGCAACAAGTGTCCTTGAGCAGGTAGCCTTCAACGCCTAAAGAAAACGCTTCAATCATGCTGTCGTGATCACAGCAAGAGGAGATCAGGAAAAGCTTGGCGGGTTTATCTGATTTGCGAATGTGCCGACAGATGTCCAGCCCACTACAATCAGGGTGCATCATATCCATCAGAACGAGGTCTGGCTGGAGTTTATCGTAGAGATCAAAGGCGGACTTTTTGTCCACCGCCTCACCCACAATCGAAAATTCAGGATACTGATTAATCAGCGACCTCATTCCAATTCGGGTAAGCTCAGTTTCCTCAATAATGAGTAGTCTAGTAGAAGTAGTCATAGCAGTAACAGGAACGTTACACACATACTTGTTTCTACCTGAAAGTCTACCCCAAACCTAAGTATAACTGACTAAGCCCTATGGCCCTAGTCATTTAACCCTAAGTCATAAGTCTCTATCCATTGATGACTCCAGGATTCAAAATCATTAGCCTCTATATGAGCACGTGCCTGCGCCATTAGGTCGAGGAAGAAATGGACATTGTGCAGGCTGAGAAGCGTGTGAGCGAGCAGCTCATTCGCCATGACTAAGTGCCTCAGATAGGCGCGTGAATAGTGTTGGCAGGTATAATTATCCAAGCCCTCAACGATAGGTGCTGGATCGTATTTAAAACGTTCATTGCGCAAGTTAATCGTCCCATTGGGCGTAAATACGTTGGCATGGCGCGCGAGCCGGGTGGGCATCACGCAGTCAAACATATCAGCGCCCAGAGCAATCATCTTTAATAACTGCGGAGGCGTGCCCACGCCCATAATGTAGCGCGGCTTATCGGCCGGCAGTTCGGGCAGACTTGCGGCGACCTGACGCAGCATTTCCGGCTCCGGCTCGCCAACACTCACCCCGCCAACGGCATAGCCAGGAAAACCAATCTCAACCAGCGCCTGGGCGCATTCCTTGCGCTGATCCTCGTAAATCGACCCCTGCACAATGCCAAAGGCGTGATGGCCTGCGTCGAGCCACCCCTCCCCTGCCGCGATGTCCTTAAACTCTCTGGCCCAGCGGATGGTGCGGTCAACCGCTGCACGACAGTCCTTTTCGTCACAGGGAAATGGCGGGCATTCATCGAGCACCATGGCGATGTCCGTGCCCAAATTCCGCTGGATGTCGAAACACTCACGCGGGCCAAGAAAAATCTTCTGCCCATCGATGTGGCTTTGGAAGGCAATGCCCTTATCCGTAATCTTACGCAGCTTGGCCAAGGAAAACACTTGGAAGCCGCCGCTGTCCGTCAGGATAGGCTTGGGCCACGCCATAAACTTGTGCAACCCGCCGAGCTGCGCGACCAACTCCGACCCCGGTCGAAGGTTGAGATGATACGTGTTGCCCAGAATGATCTGCGCGCCAACGTCGTCCAACTGCGCGGGGGTCATCGCCTTAACCGTGGCCTGCGTGCCCACGGGCATAAAGATCGGCGTCTCAATCTCGCCATGGCGCGTGCTCACGCGCCCGCGACGTGGGCCGTTGGCACCACCTTGAAGGAGTTGGAAGGAATCGGTCATTGTGCTGAAAGGGCATAGGACACGCGGCATCCGTGTCGAGGGCGAATTATCTCAGAGTTGCTTCCCTCCCACTCTTGACACCCAACATAACCCCAAGTATTAGTTAGGTATAACACCTAGCACACACTATGAAACGACTCGCCATCGGCTTATCCATCTCCCTATTAGTCGCATCCACTGCATCTCAAGCTGCACTGGTTCTTAGTCTGGATACGACAGCTAAAACCTTCTCCCTCACCGGTTCCGATACTGGCACACCAAGCGATATTTTTGGCCAAGGTCTTGTTGGTTGGGTATTGAACGGTCTTGGAGGGAGTGGCACTGATACGCTAGCAAATTACGACAATGATGTGAGCTTTACGACTAACGTAGGGACACCTGGTAACTCTATTTTGGCTAGTGACATTACAATTGCGACGGATGACTCGGCCGGTGGCACTGTCGTTCTCTATCTAGGGATGTCGTCCCCAGCGCTGCAAACACTCACTGGAACGGGTGCCTTTCAGTCCTATTCATCGGTTAGCCCTGGTGCTCTGGCCCGTTTTGAATCAACTATCGGCATGTCGCTACCCCTAAATCCAGGTTTGGGTACCGGTTTTTCGTCCATTTCCGTGGTAAGCGCCGCAGCCATCCCCGAGCCGTCCACCTACATCGCGGGCGCAGGCTTCCTCGCGCTGGCAGGCTTTATGGCCTATCGCCGACGCAAGGCTAAGGCACCAGCAACCGCGGAATAATCCGCTCTTGGCATTTTTCTAGAAGCGTCCCAATCGGGGCGCTTTTTGTTGGATCGATTTTGCCCGAACCGAGCAAACGGTTCCCACCATCAATGCCCGACGCTCGTGGGGCACGCATCAGCCACCACATTGGAGCTTCGTCAAAAAATAACATTCAAAATGTTAATTGGGATTGGACGAAAAGCCGATTCTAGCTGTAACTACGTAACATGAAATCTGCTACTACCCTTCTTCTTGCAATCACCACGCTCACGCTCGCTTCAGCTTCCAGCTATGGCGCGCTTATTTTGAATATCAATACCGCTGACAAAACCTTTGCCCTGACTGGATCGGATACTGGGACACCAATCAATGCTGGTGGCGGATTGACAATCTGGACTTTGACTGGACTGGGTGCACCTGGGTTTTCAACCTTTTCGTATAACAACGACGTTGCCTTCTCCACGAATGTTGGCACCCCAGGCTTTCCCGCTGGTGGCTATGATACCGCAATAACTTCGACTGACAATACAGGGGGGTCGATTTCATTAAATTTGGGCGTCAGCACAGCTAGCCTACAAACCCTAACGGGATCTGGTGTATTTCAAAGCTACGCCGCGTTATCACCTACCGGCCTAAGTGCTTTTGAATCCACGATCGGCTCGAGCCTCGCACTTCAATTCGGTTCTGGCTTTAGCCCGGTGTCAGTTGTAGCAGCTGCCATCCCAGAGCCGTCCACCTACATCGTAGGAGTAGGCTTCGTCGCCTTGGCAGGCTTTATGGCCTATCGCCGCCGCAGAGCCAAGGCTCCAGCAGCCGCGAAATAATCCGCGAGCCAACATCTTTCTAGAAGCGTCTCAATCGGGGCGCTTTCTTTTTGCCGTAATTGCTTCAAAAAACCCTACATCTAGTGTTTTAAGTCGTGGCTTGACTATTTGTGGGATTTAGAACAGCTTACCCGATTCAAATCATGCTTCTGGTCATCGACAACTTCGACTCCTTCACCTACAACCTCGTCCAGTATTTCGGACAGCTCGGGGTGGAGCAGCGCGTGTTCCGCAATAACGAGATTACGCCCGCGGAAGCAGCCGCGCTCAAGCCCGACCGCGTCTTGCTGTCACCAGGGCCCTGTTCGCCGACTGAGGCGGGCGTGAGTTTAGCAATGATTAAGGAATTTGCGGGCAAAGTACCACTCTTGGGCGTTTGCCTCGGGCACCAGTGCATCGGTCAGTATTTCGGCGGCAACGTAATCCGGGCCAATCGCCTGATGCACGGCAAGACTTCTCCCGTCAAGCACACCGATAGCGACGTCTTTAACGGCCTCCCACAGGATTTCCCCGCCACGCGTTATCATTCGCTGCTCGTTGAGCGCGCTACCCTGCCCGACAGCCTCGAAGTCACGGCCTGGGTTGACGACCCAGACTACGCCGATAGCGCCAATGAAATCATGGGTATGTGCCACAAGGAACTCCCCATCTATGGTGTGCAATTTCACCCTGAGTCCTATGCCACCGCCCACGGTATGAAGCTGCTCGAAAATTTCCTCAAACTGTCGGCCAACTGAGCGGAACCGCCGATTCCCCGATCGCTCAACTTACACCATGCAATGTCCTAAATGCAGCCACAACGACACGAAGGTGTTGGATACCCGACTGGGCAAGAATAACCTGTCGATTCGCCGGCGGCGTCAATGCTTGGGCTGCGGTCACCGCTTCACCACCATCGAGGAAATCCTCCGCGAGGGCTTAGTTGTCATCAAGCGCAATGGCGATCGTGAAGAATTTGACCGCGCCAAGATGCTTGCGGGCATACGCCGCGCCGCCGAAAAGCGCCCCATCGAAGGCGAGCAAATCGAGATGATGCTGGTCGAAATCATGGACGAACTCGAACGTCAGCACGACAGCGAAATCCCCAGCCAAGCCATTGGCGAACAAATCATGAAGCGCCTGAAAGACATCGACCAAATCGCCTACGTCCGCTTTGCCAGTGTCTATAAGGACTTCCGCGACATCAGCGAACTCGTCCAGGAAATCAGCGACCTGAATGTCGGTGTCCGATGAGGCTCCGATCTATTTGAAACTTTCCCGTAAAGGCGTGAAGACGCAGAGGATGGAAACGTCAGAAAAGGCCCAACTAACGCCCGAAGTCGATCTCAACACGTTGAATCACTTACTGCACTTGGCGACGGAGAGCGATGCCGAGTTGGCGACTCAGATTGGGGCTGCGGTCGAATTTGCCCGACGCACGGGCAACCGAGATTTCACCGAACTCAATCAAGTCGTCGAGCAGCTCTTACGCCTGCACTTGCAAGGGCGACGCCACATGGGCGTGGCTCACTGTGACCTAACCGGAGCCGACGATGACCCACTCTTCCTGCGCCCCGCAATCATGCATGCGCTGCGCAAAGTGGGCGGTTGCCGTGAAGCGATTATCCTGATCACTGGCCTCCGCCAGAGTGTTTGTCCGCCAGGCCACTACTTCACCAACAAGCGCCAACAAACCTACAACCACACCCAAGACTACATCGAGCAGCTCGCCGCGAAATATAGTTCCCGTAAGACCCACCTGCGGCTGGTTTTTGTGTAAGCGCTCAGTGATTCTTAGTGCTTGGTTCCTGGTTTCCCAGTGTTACGCTATTGAACGTTTTCTCGAACCAAGCATCAAGAACCACGAACCAAGGAACACCGCGTGGCGGATAAAACCATTTTCCAGAAAATCATCGACCGGGAAATTCCGGCGTCGATTGAATACGAGGACGAGGCATGCCTAGCCTTCCGTGACATCGCCGCCCAAGCACCCACACATCTTCTTGTCATCCCGAAAACACCAATCATCCGCATTGGCGAGGCTGAAGACAGCGACGCCGCCGTGCTCGGGCACCTGCTCCTAGTCGCCCGCAAGATGGGCAATAAATTCGGTCCAAAGGGCTTCCGGCTAGTCATTAACAACGGCCCCGATGGCGGCGAAGCCGTCCCTCACCTACACATCCACGTCCTCGCTGGCCGCAAGTTGGAATGGCCCCCCGGCTAAAGCAACGTATCGTTGTATCCAGAGATTGGCGTACTGCGCCAATAGCAATAAGTTCGCCGATAACCTCATTAATATCCGCAAGGTTTCGCGGGCGACTGAGACTACGATTAGCAGAACACCTTGGCAGCTTGCTTAATGGCGCTGCCCCACTCTAATCTATTCTCAACATGAGCATCCATTACGATTACTTGGTCATTGGCGGCGGCAGCGGCGGTTACGCGGCAGCGCGGACTGCACGTGAATATTCGGAGCACGTCGCCATTGTCGATGGCGCGGCAACACTCGGCGGGCTGTGCATCCTCCGTGGATGTATGCCGTCGAAGACACTTATTTACTCGGCCGAAGTCCTGCATCTCGCGCAAAAGGCCAAGCTCTTCGGGCTCGATATTCCCTCCGCGAAAATCGACATGACCGCGCTGCATCAACGTAAGCTTCGGACCATCGGCGATTTTGCAGACTACCGTCAGAAACAGCTCCAAAGCGACCGTTTCACGCTTTATCGCAACAAGGCGAAATTCACCGACGAACGAGAGGTAACACTTGATGACGGCACGGTACTGACGGCGGACAAGATACTCGTCGCAACTGGCTCCGCAGTCAATTTCCCGCCCATAACCGGTTTAGCCGATGTCCCAGTGTGGACCAGCGACGACGTGCTCGACCTCGATTTTCTGCCCAAGTCGGTCATCGTGCTCGGCGGCGGCATTGTCGCCTGCGAACTCGCCCAATTCCTCCACCGTGCGGGAACCAAGGTGACTCAGATTCAGCGCAGCCCCCATATCTTAAAAGAGGTCTCGCCCGAGGCGGCAGTCGTCATCGAAACCGTTTTCCGTGAGGAAGGCATTGAGCTGATCACCGACACAGCGCTCAAGCTTATCGAAAAGACCGAGAGCGGCGTTCGCGTCACCTTCGAACACGGCGACGAAACGTTGGTCCGTGAAGCCAAGCATCTCTTCAATGCCCTCGGCCGTAAACCGAACACGGCAGGGCTGAACATCGCCGCCGCCGGGTTGGAAACGCGCAAGTCCGGCCATTTAGTGACGAACGAATTTCAGCAGACCACGAACCCACACGTCTATGCGGCGGGAGATGTTGCCGGCCCGCACGAAATCGTCCACATCGCAATCATGCAGGGCGAAGTCGCCGCCAAGCACGCCTTTGGAAAACCTGCCGAAGCCGTCAATTACGACACGCTGCTGGGCGTCGTCTTCACCGACCCGCAGATCGGCCACGTCGGCCTGACCGAAGACGAAATGACCAAGCGCGGCATTGAGTTTGTCTCCGCCGATTATCCCTTCGACGACCACGGCAAGTCGATCCTGATGGAGGCCAAGCACGGCTATGTCAAAGTCTGGGCCGAGAAAAGCACAGGCAAGGTCCTCGCCGCCGAAGCTGTTGGCAAAGACGCTTCGGAGCTAATCCATTCCCTGGCGGTAGGCGTCAGCCTGGGCGCTACCCTAGAACAATTGCTGAAAGTGCATTGGTATCACCCGACCTTGAGCGAAATCTGGTCTTATCCCTTGGAAGACTGCCTCGATTTACTAGCCAAGTAATTAATAGAAACCATGAAAACTCCTATATCCGCCTACGAAAAAACCCAGGGCATGATCTACTTTGCCCGAATGCTCGACAAAATCCGCAAGCACGCTGCTGGTGAGCTGCGCAATGACTTCACCGAAAACCTCGGTCGTGGGTTCGATATGCGCTGCGCAAACCTGCTCCGCGTGCCTTATAATACCATTCGCGAACGAACACTCGAAGGCGGCAGTGACGAAGAAATCCTCCAATGGTGCTTCGAAAACGGCCGTGAACTCAACGAAGGCGATGTCCACGTCTGGAACGAATTTCTGCGCAAAACCGGTTGGCAGGATGGCACAACCGAGCGCCTCACCGAGCGAAAAGTCGAAAGCGGCTTGGCCAACTGTGACGAAATCCAGACTATGGCTGAGTATTTTGAATACGATGAGGGACGTAAATCATATGAGTGATTTAAAAATCGCGGACGCGCTTGATTTTTCCATTATATCGGCTAGATTAGACGTTCTATGAAAAAACTAGTAGCCATACTCGCCATTCTCGGATTCAGCGCCAGCATCGCCACCGCCTGTGGTTGCGGTGATAAAGGCACAGAAAAGAAAAAGGAAAAAGAAGCCGCTGTGCTCGTCGTACCAGCAGACTTTCAGTAAGTCGCTAGACGGCTTGTTCCGCCGCTGCCAACGCCGCTCCGGTAATACCGGCGCGGTTTTGCAGTGTTGCTAACGATAAGGGGCATGGCGGCTTAAGGTGATTCATAAATTTCTCACCTTTTTTGGCTACCCCCCCCCCCACGACGATCAAATCCGGCTGGGTTAAAGCGTAGATTGCATTCAGGAATTCATTGAACCGCTTCGCCCACTCCGACCATTTTAATTTCTCCCGGCAGCGAATAGAGTCCGCCGCATAGTGCTCGGCCTCGGCAAATTTGTCTTTGCCAGTCGACATAATCATATGCCCGAACTCGGAATTCGGCACTAATTTGCCATCGGTGAAAAATGCCGTGCCAATGCCCGTGCCAATGGTCAGGAAAAGCACCACACCAGCCTGTCCCTTGGGCAGACCGAAGCGAACCTCAGCCATTCCGGCAGCGTCAGCGTCATTGATCAACCAAGCGGGTTGTCCAAAAAGTTCGGCAACTTCTTTGCCGAGCTTTTTATCTACCAGTGACTTATGGAGATTAGCCGCGGTCTGGATTCGCTGTTCACGAATGACCCCCGGAAAACCGCAACCAACTGGCCCCTGCCAACTGAAATGCGCCTGAATATCCTTCAGCGCCGCTAGCATATGATCATACTTGGCCGGGTGAGGCGTTTCGATCCGGTAGCGAGGCGTTAGCCATTCACCAGTTTGCGAGTTTACGACTGCCGCTTTCATGCCTGAGCCGCCAATATCAATGCCAAGTATTTCCATTAGGTTACAATTTACTTATTTCTCAGCCCAAGTCAGAATCTGATATTGACCAAAGAATGACACATGGCAACTCTATCAATGCATAAAAGTAAATTGATGCTTATCGAACCTCTTTTAGCATGCATTGATTTTACTTGAACAGATTCAAACTCACTGCTAACGTACAAGCTATAATACCCACTTTCTTCTTAACGCACCGACCATGAAATTCCTTAAAGTCATTACTCTTGCAGCCTTCGCGCTGTGCCTCGTCAACGCCGCTCAAGCACAAGAGAAGGTTGGCGTCATCAAAGCATTTCTGGTCAAGGGTGACGTAACCCTGATCAACAAATCCACTGGAGCCAGCGAACCCCTAATGCGTGGCCGCGAGTTCAATGAAGGCTACACCATTGCTACGGGCGACGATTCCACCACGCTGCTCCTCTTCTCCAATGGTGCCTCGATCAACGTCACACCCAACAGCAAGTTTGACATCACCGATTTCGAACAAGCTGCTTATGACCCAGCGCTCGGCTCTTTCCTCCGTTTGGAAAAAGACCCCAGCATGTCGCAAACTTCCACTTTCATGGAGTATGGCGAAGTGATTGGCGAAGTCCGCAAGCTCGCACTTGATAAGGGATCGACATTTACGATCAATACACCAGTTGCATCTGCTGGTATTCGTGGCACGGTCTGGGTTGTCTCCTATAACGCCACCACTGGTCGTTTCTCCACCACCAATGTCCAAGGCGACGTAACCGTAGTCCTCCCTAATGGTGACCAAATTCCAGTCCCCGCAGAACAATCCTATGTTATCATCAACTTCGAAGGTAGCATGGAAGACGCTTCACCTGAAGTTCTAGCAGCTGCCAACGCATTCGTTGCTCAAGTGGGCGCAGCGGGCATTTCTGCCACGGTCGTCAATCACGCCTCGATTGTATCCGGCCCGAACCCATCCATCATTACAGATAATGCTGGTAAGGTCCCATCCAATAGCGACCCGATTAGCAATTAATTGGATCCACAGTTTTTCAAAAAAAGCCTCGGCGTATGTCGGGGCTTTTTTGTTTGTGAAGCTACCACATGCACACAGTTGACAGTCCGCATATTCAAACTCACCCTTACTCAATGTCAGCTAAAGCGGAAAGCCCACTGTTAATCATCTCCTGCAGCCTCAACCCCGGCAGCCGAAGCCGTATCATGGCGCAAGCAGCCAAGAGCGACCTCACTTCAGCGGAATGGGTAGACTTGGCCGAAAACGAGCTCCCTTTGTGTGATGGCGGCGCTGCTTATGGCCATGAAAATGTTAAGCAGCTCGCCGAGAAAATTAGCGCAGCCAAGGGCATCCTTCTGGCAACCCCAGTCTACAACTACGATGTCAACGCCGCGCTAAAAAACATGATCGAATTGACTGGTCGCCACTGGACCGGCAAAGTCGTTGGATTTCTCTGCGCAGCCGGTGGGAACAGCAGCTATATGTCGGTCATGGGTGTCGCAAACAGCCTCATGCTTGATTTCCGCTGTGTAGTCCTCCCCCGCTTCGTTTACGCCACGGGTAGCCATTTTGAAGGCCCACAGATTACTGACGCCGATCTGCGCCACCGGATCACAAAGCTAGCCAACGACCTCGCTGCCTATACTAAAGCCCTGAACGGATTGACTGAGCAGCTAGAGGCCTGACAAAGCTTTACCTCGGTTCGTCAGGATTATTGAATGCCGCCAACTAAATACTCGTCATGCAGCGCATCATCCAGCTTTCCATCTTGATCGGTCTCGGTATTCTGAGCGGATGTGGCAAAACAGATCAAACGCAACCGCGCGCGGCATCGCCAACCGTACCGACCATCTACACGTGCTCGATGCACCCGCAGATCCAGCAGGACGGGCCAGGAAATTGTCCGATCTGCGGCATGGAATTGGTTCCAATGAAATCCGGGGATGCCGCCAATCCTCGTTCGCTTGAATTGTCCGCCGCCGCCATTGCTCTAGCCGACATCCAAACCTCCATTATTGAGCGCGGCCCAG
The DNA here is from genome assembly GCF_014651635.1 of Cerasicoccus arenae. Classification (GTDB taxonomy): domain Bacteria; phylum Verrucomicrobiota; class Verrucomicrobiia; order Opitutales; family Cerasicoccaceae; genus Cerasicoccus; species Cerasicoccus arenae. The sequence continues at coordinate 73,946 of NZ_BMXG01000001.1, forward strand.
CAACCCGCACAATTAATCTCTTTGGCGTTATTACGCCAGACGACACCCGCGTGGCCACGGTCACCGCTCGTTTCCCTGGCCGCATTGAGCGCCTGTTCGTCAACTTCGTGGGCACCCGAGTGCGTAAAGGCGAACACCTTGCCGAAATCTACAGCGACGAGCTGGTGGAAGCACAAAGCGAACTGATTGGTGCTTTGCGTTACGACTCCAACAAGGCGTCGGCCGCAGGCATTAAGGAGCGCCTACGCTTATGGGACATCCCCGAGGACCAGATCGAACTCATCGAAAGCACGAGCAAGCCAGTCTATCGTGTCCGCATTGACTCACCGACCGGCGGCGTCGTTACTCAACTCGATGTGCGCGATGGCGATTACGTTAAGACTGGTTCGCGTCTTTTTGAGGTGACCGATCTCAGTAAGCTTTGGGTCCACCTTGACGCCTATGAAACCGATCTCAGTTGGTTGAGGTATGGTCAACACGTCCTGATCAGCGCCAAGGCATATCCAGCCGAAACATTTACTGGAACCATCGCATTTATCCAGCCCATGCTCGACCCCAAGACACGCACCGTCAAAGTGCGCGTCAACGTTGATAACCAAGACGGGAAATTGCGCCCTGGCATGTTCGTGCGTGGCACGGTTGAGGCTCATCTTGGTACCGGCGGTAAAGTTGTGGCACCCGAACTAGCGGGCAAATGGATCGGACCCATGCACCCGGAAATCGTCTCCGATGAACCCGGCGATTGCCCCATCTGCGGCATGCCGCTGGAACCAGCATCGGAGCTTGGCTACGCCGCCTACGATCCCGGCGAACCACCGCTGCTTGTCCCCGCAGAAGCAGTCCTGCGAACAGGTTCACGAGCAGTCGTCTATCTTCAAGCAGAAAAGGGTCAATTCATCGGTCGAGAAATCGTCCTCGGGCCAAGAGTGAAAGATTACTTTGTAGTGCAAAGTGGACTAAGCGAAGGCGATGAAGTTGTAACCAATGGCGCGTTCCGCATCGACAGCGAATTGCAAATCAAGGCCCAACCCAGCATGATGACTCCCAAAACCGCTGAGCAGGCAATGCCTAGCAATGAAGTAACAACTAGCGATCAAAGTCATCCGCTTTCAGAAGATGGTAAATCAACGGACCTCCAAGATCCAGTGGACATTTACTCGCTGCACAAGAACATCTCTCAGCAATTCACAACAGACGACAGCTTCAATGTCGCATTAAACTCTGCATTACAAAGTTACTTTAAACTAGAGACGAAGCTAGATCAGGTAGACTTTACCTCCGCGCAATCTGCCGCCGCAGAAGTTGCGGATAAAATCAAAGCCATTCCGATGAAAGGGATTTCGCCGCCAGCCATGAAAATCCTAATGGCTGAACAAGTCGACGGAGAACAGGCCGCGGCATTGCTCAAACAGGATGCCATCCAACAGAGAAAACCCGGGCTGGAAGGACTTTCCGAGGCACTCATTACTCTGGTTCAGACTTTCAAATGGCGTGGAAAAACACCCCTCTATTTGATGCATTGCCCAATGGTTTATGACGACCGAGGTGCCCGCTGGTTGCAAAATACAGCCGAGGTCACCAATCCCTATTTCGGCCCAGACATGCTGAGTTGCGGCGAAGTGCTCGCGGTCTGGAACAGCCAAACCGCGAGTTGGGACGACCCCGAATAACTTGCCCGTCCAATGATTAACTCGCTGATCCACTGGTGCCTGCACAACCGATTGGTCGTCGCGCTTCTTGCGCTTATGCTAGGCGTCGGCGGTATTCTCGTCGCGCCTTTTGACTGGGAAATTCCCGGCGTACAGCGTTATCCTATTGGCGTAGACGCGATTCCGGACATCGGTGAGAACCAGCAAATCGTCTTTACGGAATGGGCCGGACGGTCCCCACAGGACATTGAAGATCAGGTCACCTATCCGCTCACCACGGCCCTTCTCGGCCTGCCAAGCGTCAAAGCAATCCGCAGCAATAGCATGTTCGGATTTTCGACGATTTTCATTATCTTCGATGACTCGGTGGACTTCTACTGGAGCCGTAGCCGCATCCTCGAAAAACTGAATAGCCTGACACCCGGCACGCTGCCCGACGCCGTCCAACCCACTCTGGGACCCGACGCCACTGGCCTGGGCCAAGTCTTCTGGTACACCCTCGAGGGGCGCGATTCGGACGGCAATCCAGTTGGTGGATGGGACCCACAGGAACTACGCTCGATTCAGGACTGGCTCGTTCGCTTTGCATTGCAAAGTGTCGATGGAGTTTCTGAAGTCGCGTCGATCGGCGGCTTCATCAAGGAATACCAAATCGATGTCAACCCCGACGCTATGCGCGCCTACGACGTGCAGCTTGACGACATTTTCCGCGCTGTCCGGGAATCCAACGACGAGGTCGGCGCACGCACGATTGAGGTTAATCGAGTCGAGTATGTCATCCGTGGGCTGGGGTGGATCAAAGACCTCGACGACCTGCGCACCACGGTGGTCAAGGCCCGTGATGGCTCGCCGATTACGCTCGATCAAGTCGCGGAAATCGAGCTCGGGCCAGCACTACGCCGCGGCGTTTTGGACAAGGATGGCGTAGAGGCAGTCGGTGGCGTTGTCACGGCGCGCTATGGCGAAAACCCACTTGCGGTGATTGAAAACGTCCACGAAAAAATCGCGCAAATCGCAGGCGGGCTACCGAGCAAAACCCTCACCGACGGAACCGTCAGCCAAGTCACTATTGTTCCCTTTTATGATCGCACAGGACTTATCCTTGAAACGCTTGGCACGTTGGAAGACGCACTCAGTCTGGAGGTGCTCTGCACGGTGCTGGTCATCATCCTACTGGTTTGGCGATTAAGGAGCGCATTAATCATTTCGTCAGTGTTACCGTTAGCGGTGCTGGTGACCTTCCTTGCAATGAAGCTCACAGGGATCGAAGCGAACATCGTCGCGCTGGCAGGCATCGCTATTGCGATCGGCACAGTCGTCGATATGGGTATCGTGCTATGCGGCAATATCCAGGAAAAACTTGACCAGGCACCTCCTTCTGAACCACGCACGCAGATTGTCTGGCGTGCCAGCACTGAAGTTGGGGGAGCCGTATTAACCGCCGTTATGACGACTGTCATCGGCTTCCTCCCAGTCTTTTTCATGACAGGAGCCGAAGGCAAGCTCTTCCGCCCTCTCGCCTTTACCAAGACTTACGCATTAATTGCATCAGTCATCGTTAGCCTGACTTTGGTGCCAGTGCTCGCGCTAATTCTCCTCCGCGCTTCCAAAAAAGATCCAACCGAGAAGCAAGCGCCACGTAAATTCTTTGCCCGCACGCTACCTTGGCCCACATTGCTTATTAATGGGGCCGTGGCACTAGCCGTCGCGCTGTTCCTTGCTTCCGCTTGGCAACCGCTCGGGCCAACACATACGCTGGGAAATACATTGTTCGTCTTTATCGTGGTGGGCAGCGTACTCTTGTTCTTTCGTACATTAGTCTTTTTCTACGTGTCCATTCTGCGCATGCTGCTGCGATTCAAGATTCTGTTTTTATCCGGTGTGTTGTTCGTTATTCTCTTCGGCGGAGTCAGTTGGTTGGGCGGCCCAGGACCGCTGCGAAACGCGTTCCCTGGACTTCAAAAGGAGTTCATGCCCGCGCTCGACGAAGGCTCGTTCCTGTTCATGCCAAAGACCATGCCCCACGCCTCTATCGGCGAGGCGGCGGAAATGCTTTCCATGCAAGACCGAGCCATCCAAGCGATTCCTGAAGTTGAAAGCGTTGTCGGAAAAATCGGTCGCGTTGACAGCCCAATGGACCCCGCGCCCGTGTCCATGGTCGAGACCATCATTAACTATAAGCCGGAGTTTGCTCACAACGAAGACGGCGAGCTCGTGCGCCAATGGCGCGACGAAATTAAGACCCCCGACGACATCTGGAACGAAATTGCCACCGTCACACAAATGCCAGGTGCCACGATCGCGCCTAAACTTCAACCGATCGAGACGCGGCTTGTCATGCTGCAAACCGGTATGCGCGCACCGATGGGCGTCAAGGTTTACGCCACCACATTGGAGGAATTGGAGCAAGCCTCGCTCACCTTGGAAAAGCAGCTTCAGAGTGTGCCCGGTGTACGTTCAGAGACCGTGTTTGCGGATCGCGTCGTGGGCAAACCATACTTAGAAATCACCCCTGATCGTCAGGAGCTTTCCCGCTACGGTCTCACGGTTAAGGACCTGAACGACATGATCGAGGTGGCCATTGGAGGAAAACCTGTGACGACTACGGTGGAAGGCCGCGAGCGCTATCCCGTCCGTGTGCGTTATCCACGCGAATTGCGTGGCGACATTGAGAGCTTGGAAAACATCCTCATTGCCACCAACGATGGTGCGCAGATTCCATTACAGCAAGTTGCGAGCATCAATTATGTGCGCGGGCCGCAATCGATCAAAAGTGAAAATTCCTTTCTAACGGCCTACGTGATCTTCGACCATCAACCGGGCATGGCCGAGGTCGACGTCGCCCAGACTGCTGAAAAAATCATTCGTGCGCAACAGGCCACTGGCGAATTTACTCTCCCCCATGGAGTGACCTACGAGTTTACCGGCACGTACGAAAACCAGATTCACGCAATGCAACGCCTGCGACTTGTGCTGCCCGTGGCATTGCTGCTGATTTTCCTGCTGATCTACATGCAGTTTAAAAAAATCGGGATGAGCTTTTTAGTGTTCAGCGGGGTTTTCGTGGCGTGGTCCGGTGGGTTCATTTTGATCTGGCTCTACAATCAGCCCTGGTTCCTTGACGTAAGTCTCTTTGGTTGGGACTTGAGACAAATTTTCCAAGTCCAGCCGATTAGCTTGAGCGTCGCGGTCTGGGTGGGATTTCTGGCGCTATTCGGCATCGCAACCGACGACGGCGTACTGATGGGCACTTACCTCCAGGAACGCTTTAAAGATACCCCAAAAACGAAAGCTGCCGTCCGCGAAGCAGTACTGGAGGCAGCCAATCGGCGCATCGGCCCGGCTTGTATGACAAGCGCCACAACGATTCTCGCCTTGCTACCGGTGTTGACCTCATCGGGCCGTGGCTCTGATGTGATGATCCCCATGGCAATCCCCACAGTGGGCGGTATGCTCGTCGCGCTGATCACCGTTTTTGTCGTGCCCGTCGTCTACAGCGCAATGAATGAGCGCGGAAAGGCCTAGCTTGATTTACTTGGGACAACCCACTAATTTAACCAGCTAATGACATTTCCCCGAGCCAGCATCATTCTCAGCACATGCCTCCTAACCATGCTGAGCACCGTATTGCTCAACGCTCAGGGAGAGCCACGCCCAGAGGAGGTCACTCCCGTTGGCCCAGGCTACATTACCAAAGGCTATAAAACGATGGTCAATGGGCAAGTCGTGCAGACAACTGACGGTCGGAATTTTGAGCTAAACACCATACCAGCTCCGACATCTGCCCCTGCCTCCCCCCCCCCTTCGTCCGCACCAGTAGGAAACTGGCCGCAAGTAGTGACGATTATCGACGGCGTCGTCGTCGACCCGGATACCAAACAGCCAGTGACAAATTTGCCCCCGGAAATCGAGTTAATCCCACTGGGCTTACGTAAAACCTCAACGGATATCATTGGCCCCGAAGGTGAAGTCACGACCAGCGAGTCCGTCGCGCCTTTTTTTCGTGTGATCGCGAAAAATCCACCTGCGACCCCAGCACCGCCCGTTACAATCCCCGTCGGCGGCCCGGATTTCTCCTCACTAATGGCCAGTCAAGAAACCGCGGACGCCGAGCCGGAAATTACGGAAGAGGCATCCCCTGAAGAGAAAGATTCCGGCGGTGGTTTCTTTGATTTTCTTTTTGGTTCAGATGAACCAGAGGAAGGCAAAGTGGTGATCGACTTAGAACGTCCGTTGTCTGAGGCAGAAGTCGCGGCACTACAAAACGATCCCAAGTTTCAGGACTTCCTACGCAAGCGTTCCAATACTACCCGCAATTTTTATTCAAGCAAGGGTCGCTCTGTCTCTCGTAATGAAACCCCGGCACCGCCACGCACGATTACAATAGAAGAGTTTAAGCCGGAAGAGTGGGTAGAGGAAGGCCCTACGCCGCCCACCCCCAACATCGCTATTGGCAAACTGGTCTCGGTCGACGAGCAGCGCCAAATCGCCGTCTGCTGGCTGCAAACGCGCTACATCCATGCCAACCGGCCCATGGTCACCCGCAATTACGAACTACAAACGACTGGCGTGCTACTTCCCTCAGGCGAGCAAGATGGACGCTCCGCCGGTTTCTGGATTGCACAGGGCAGCCCAAGCCCAGGAGATGAAGTTATTGTCCCCGGCCCCGCCTACGAAAATCTCGTGTCGCCTTGGATGAAAAAACGATGACTGGTGACGTCAGGTTCTCCTATGCCAAAGCACACGAGCTACTCTGGAAGCTTGGCTATTGGAAGTATTTGCTGGCACCCATTGCCCTCTCCATTTTGCTCGCACTGGTGTTGCTGAGCCTTTGCTGGATATTCGCCGCATCACTTGGCGGTTGGATTCAGCAGTCACTCAATGAAGTTTTTCAACTACCCGATTGGCTGAGAATTCCGCTGCTAATCATCCTGTTTATTGTCGGACTCGGCCCCTGCTATGTGGCCTTTCGCAGCTTGGTCATGGTCTGCTATGGCCCGTGGCTTGACCAGCTCTCTGTAAAAGCAGAAATCCTTATCAACGGTCACTCTAAAGAAGTAGACCGGTCCATTTGGGAATCAATCAAACGTCCCTTGGCCATGGCCGTGCTCACGATTTCTGCCGCCATTGGCGCGTTTTTCGGTGGTATGGTGATTGGGCTAATTCCGCTGATTGGGGCTTTGCTAGCAGGCGTAGTCGTGCCATTAATCGAACTATTCTTAAGCGCAGTGGGCTACATCGACCCTTACTGCGAACGCACTGGCCTTACGCCAACTCAGTCATTCGCGATACTACGCGCGAATGCAGTCGGCGTGATCTGCTTTGCTCTAGTGGGCCTCCTTATCACGCTCATTCCCTTCATCGGATGGTTCGTTGGCCCAACGTATTCCGTGGTCGCAGGTGTGATATACGGCATTCTATTAACCAACGCCCGCCCGACTTCAACCTCTGCCTGACTTACCGAATTCAAAAATACCGCCTTGAAAACGCTTCTTCACGCCACCTATTTTTTAATCGTTTTCATGATTGCCTGCACAACACAGGCTCGGACATTTACAGACTCACAAGGCCGAGAACTCGAAGCCGAAATCATCGCTTACGACGGTGGTGACGCGGTGACTATTCGTCGCTCCGATGGCAATGAATTTCCCCTGAATCTCGATCGTCTCTCCGCTGCCGATCAGGCCTACGTCCGCAACTGGAAACCAAAAGAAGCACCCACAGTTCCTCCGGAAAAAATTAAACGAATCAACGAACTTTTTGGAGCCGAATTGTTTGTGGACGGCGTCCTCTGGGATGATGCTCCTTCCGATGTCGCCAAACGCCTAAGTTGGCCCGAAGAATCCCAAACCGCCACGCAATCCAGCTTTCGAAAATACAATCGGGCCGATGACCTCTTGTTCGGTGCACGTCCCTATTCTTCCACCCTCTACGGCCAAGACGGTAAGGTGGACATGATCTCCATTATTTTCGCGAACAAGGGCGACTCGGCTAAAAACGCCTTCGCGATGAACAGCAAGCAAATCGAAAGCGCCATTGCCAAAGCCATCGACAGCGATGGAGAAACGATTACCAAACAACTGAGTACGCTCGGCGAACCCGAACAACAAACCACCGCCACCGGGCGCAACATGAAGGAACGCCTCAAGGTCTGGGACTGGAACGGCCATACGATCATGCTCGCTGTCCAGAATGAGGAATACGTCGCCGTGCGAATCATGCCGCCAGAGCTTGCCGCCAACCGCGGTCGCCCTGAACGCGTCTCAAGCTCTGAGCTCAAGGTAACCGCCAAGGCAAACGTACAGAAAAGGGCCAACGGCGATGTCATCATTACCAATATCCCAATGGTCGACCAAGGTCCTAAAGGCTATTGCGTCCCGGCTACACTGGAGCGGGCGCTCCGCTACATGGGCATTCGAGCAGACATGTATCTGCTCGCCATGGCGGGCAACACTTCAATCGGCGGCGGCACCTACGTCCATGAGTTGATCGACGGGGCCGAAGGCTACGTAAAAAGCGCGGGTCGTAAGCTCGAAGGTGTCAGCATCAAACTCAAAGCGCGCAACGTCGCCAAATATATTGACCAAGGACAACCAATTCTCTGGACCATGTTTTCCACTCCAGAATACAACGCCCTCGCCAACTCCTACACGCAGGCGCGCGCGAAGTATCCGAAAGCCAAGGACTGGGAAGAGGCCTTGAAAGATAAGTTAAAGGACAAGCCTTCACTTGAGCCTAACATGGAGATGGGGCACGCTTGTATGATCATCGGCTACAATGAAGAGACCGACGAAATTGCGGTCAGTGATTCCTGGGGGCCAGCATTCACCGAGCGCTGGGTACCAGCTTCCCTCGCCAATGACATCTCTCAGGGCAAATTCTGGGTGGTGGATTTTTAACCGTCTAACGACTGTGCCTTGTAAAGTTTCCCGTAAACACCCCCGCGGTGAAGCAGTTCATCGTGCGAACCCTGATCCACAATCTGCCCAGCCTCGAAGACTAGAATCTCGTCCGCACGCTGAATCGAGCTGAAACGGTGCGCAATCACAATGACCGTCTTTTTTCTAGCGAGATCCTCCATCGCAAGCTGGATAAAACGCTCGCTCTCGGCATCGAGAGCCGAGGTCGCTTCATCCAAAATCAGGATCGGCGAATCCTTTAAAAATGCCCGTGCCAGAGCGATACGTTGACGCTGTCCGCCGCTCAAACGTGCGCCACTCGGGCCAACTTCGGTTGCATAGCCATCCGTCATTGCCGAAATAAAATCATGCGCATAAGCCTTCCGAGCCGCTTCTTCAATGGCCTCATCGGACACGCCCAACTTACCCACCGCAATGTTGCCGCGCACCGTGTCGTTGAAGAGCACCGGGCTTTGCGCGACGACGGAAATTTGCTCGCGCAAGTCATGTTGCGTGATCGCCCGCACGTCGAGCCCGTCCACCGTCACTCGGCCATCGACAACATCATAGTAACGCAGGATCAGGTTCGCGAATGTCGTCTTGCCCGCACCACTGGAACCAACAAGCGCATAGGTTTTCCCAGGCTCGAGCTTCACTGAAACACTGCGCAACACCGGCGCTTCGGCATAGGCGAAAGATACCTTTTCAAAGGCCACCTCGCCGCGAACCGGATCAGGCAGTACCTGTGGATTCTCAGGGTCACGGATCGGCTCATCTTCATGGAGGATGTGCTCCACACGCTCCAGACCAGCAAGGCCTTCCTGCATGCGGTTGTTAAGCTGGCCTAGACGTTTAACTGGATCGTAGCATAAAAACAATGCCGCCAAAAGGGCCGTGAATGCCCCTTCATCGATGCGACTTTGATACGTATAGTAAAGGCCTGCGCCGATGCCCAAGGCACCGATGAACTCAATGATCGGCGACAGCACAATATTGTATTTCGCCATCTTCAAAAAGCCGCGCGACACACGCTGCGCCGATTCGCGGAAGCGCGTCGTTTCGCGTTCTTCCAGATTGTAGGCGCGAATTTCCTGAGTCGCTTCCAAGTTCTGGCAAATGCGATTCGTGGTCTCCGCCAACTCAAATTGCAAGATAGTCGCCTTCTTCTTCAGCTTTTTTCCGATCAACCGGATCGGCACGATGCAAATCGGAATCGCGATGATGAAAATCAGCAAGTATGCCACCTGAGAATGCTTCATGGACAGGAACGCCAAGAAGCCAATCGCACTCGCCAAGGTCGCGGGCTGTTTGACGATTTCCTGCGCAACTACGATCAGACTTTGCTGCACCAGATTGGTGTCTTGCATAGCTCTCGATACCAGCTCACCGGGCGGGTTCTTATGATAAAAACCCAATGGCAAGCGCTGCAACTTAGCAAAGAGATCAACACGCAGTTGCTCCAGCATCGACTGCCCACAGAAGCCAAGCAGGTAGAGATTGTAGAAGCTAAAAATGCCGCGAGCACCCATGACCATCGCAGGCAATAAGCAGTAAAACCAGAGATCCCCCGTCGTTAAATCGTGGTCTTGAAACACGACTGGCACGACCTTGTACAGCAACACGGGGATGCCCGCTCCACTCAACGCGCCCGCTGCTAACCCACACAACAACGCGATCACGAACTCAATGCGAACTGGCTTGAGTAGCGGAAAATATGGACGAAATCGGCGAAGGGTTTTCATGGCGTGATGCGGATGATGTCCTCGCTGACTTCCCAGCCAGAGTAGACGCCCTCGACGATTGCGCTGACGCGCTTGAGCGCGGGATAGCCCTTGCCACGACCGAACTCACGCGCGTCGTCGATCAGGATGCAATGCTTCTTCACCGGATGCGCCACGATCGCCTTAAGCTCACGCAGAATTGGCGTAAGTTCATCAGGCTGCGCGGTATCGTGGCCGGAGGCATGTCCGTCGAGCCAGAACAAGCATGGCTCGTTGAGCGATTCCAACAAATGCGGCAGCACGTCCCCGCTGTTGCCTTGGTGCAGCATAATTTGCGGCGTGTCCTTGAAGCGACGCTTGGCATCCTGATAAAGCTGTGGACTTAGCTCGATGGAGTGCAGTTGCGCAAAGGCGTCCTCCAACGCTGCGAGGGTGTCCCCAAGATAGGTGCCCGTCTCGATAAAAATGCGGCAGCCGAAGCGCTCGCCTTGCTCACGCAGGATTGCACGCTTGCGGTCAGGGTGCGCAGGCTGCGGGCGCATGGCATGGCGTATCGCCTTGAGTTCTTCTTTGGAAGCGCCGCGCGCCATCGCCGCCAATGAGCGGGGATGCAGCGCCTCGCCCCAGTTGAGCGCCTTGCGACGCAGATAGCCGGGAATGTCAGTCATCGAAGTTTGTTTGCTGGTTTGCGCCGCCTGCTCTTGCTCGGCAATGTAACGCTCCGGCGGGCGGAAATCGCAATCGGGAAACAGCGCTTGCAGTCGCTCGAGAGTCAGCGGCATCGCCGTCTGCGCGAGGTGAATTTTATCCATGTAGAATGCCTTCTGCGGCTTTCCAGATTCATCCACGAGTAGGTCAAAATTCTCCAGAAAAGGCACAGACTCTACGTTGCAAAGTTTGCGCAGGGCGTCGTTGTAGGCGCGGATCGCAGCGTTGCGCTCAGCCTGCGTCCCATAGGCTGGAAACTCATCCTCCTTGCCGTCAGCCCAAGAGCTTTTTTCCGGCAGCGAAGGAATTGCATTGTAGACAATGACCTGGAAACCGCGGGCGCGAATTTCGCGGACAACGCCAAAGTATCGCTCGGCGCATTTGGCGGCGATTTCATTAATCGGGCGCTGCTGTTTCTCGGCCTGACGAAGCAAGTGGGCGCGGCAATCAATTTCGCCGAAGATGGTCATTACCCAAGCGCCAGTGGGGATTTCTTCAGCGAGCAGCTCAAAGAGTTTTTCGCGGCCGCCAGTGGTCGTATTGGTCTCGGGCAGATTGTAGGCGAGAACCGGGCCAAGGTGATAGACCTTGAAGAAAGGTAATGGCCGCGCCTCGCTGTTATCCGGGAAGATAGAATCCCGTCCGGTGAAAAAACCGGCGTGGCTGTCGCCTATGCAATGGATAACAGGTGCGGAACTCATGATCGAGAAACCGGCAAGCGTATGGCGAACAACAGCGTGAGCGCAAGCGTGAGGATTAGTGGAAGCAAACCATCTGTCAGGCCACCTCCAGCGAACAGCCAACGCAGTTCATCAGGGAACACCCAAACCGTGCGCTGGTAGAGCAGCATGATGAATACCACGCCCGCGTGCAACCCGATGGGTGCCCAGAGCGAACGTGCACGGAGATACAGCACGCACAGCAGCGCACCGAGTGACGTGTAGTTGGCGAACTCTAAAATATCGAAATTCAGGAACGCACCCACCGCATTGAGCAGCGCAATCTGAAGCCCCGCAAAGAAGCCCGGAGCAGCATTCGGACCGGCCAAAAACTCTGCGGGCGCACTGAAGTGCAGGTAGGCGTAAATCATCGATGAAAACAAGATCGCCTTACCCGGTTTGAAGCCGGTGTAGAACAGGCGGAAAATCAAACTGCGAAACAAAATCTCCTCAATCAACGCGACCAAAATCGCGCTCAACGCAGCGCCGCCAATGACAACGAACCACTCCCCTGCCCCATTGACATCTCCCGGCCAAAACCACGTGAACAGGAGTTGCAGCGTGAAGATTAACCCGCCCAGCCCCAAGCCCAGCATCAGCGAACAGATAAACCAGATCCCGCTGCCCGGGCGGTTGCGCAAGTCGTTCGCCGCAAGGAAACCTTGTGAGCGCCCCAAAAGGCCGACGACCAGCATCAGCCACGGCAGCAAAATCAAAATCGGGACGTAGCGACAGCGGTCGACGAATTTGTCAAAAGACCGCGCGGTCAGGCTCGCCGCCCAACCGTCAGGGTCACTTCCTGCGATACTTTGCATGGCAAAGTAAACCAGCGGCGCTATCAGCCCAGCGAAGAGCAACGCGCCGAACCAGACGCCCGTCAGTAACACGACACCCCGCTTGTTATAGCGATCAGGCGACAGGCCAAAGAGCATGAACTGGCGGTCGCGCTCAAGCATCGGTCTGCCCGGCTAAAATCTCCTGTAAGGCCTCAGCAGCTCGCTCAGGCGTGACATCAGCAATGCTCCCACCGCCCGTTTGGCCGCAATCAGGGGGTTGCAAAAGCGCCTTGGGCGCAGTGAAGCAGGGGCCAGTGCGGATGGGATTCGTCGGCCCGAAAATGACCACGACCGGCACGCCAAGCATGTTAGCCAAATGCATGCCGCCGGTGTCATTTGTGACCAAAGCACGGCAGGCTGCGAGCTCTTGAGCGAACTCATTGATGCTCGTCTGGCCAGCTAGGTCCATGACTCGATCTGCGGAAAATCCTTCGGCGACTTGCGCCGTAATCGCGCGATCCTTCTTCGTGCCGAATAGCGCAAAACGTTCTTCTGGGAAGCGTTCGATCAGCGCGCGCCACTGGTCGACGGGCCAACGCTTGGCTGGTTCGTTCTCCGTACCGCAGATCAGACCGATAGACGCTTTGCATTGCAAAGTGTAGGACTCGGCATGGCTAAAATCGTTGATACTAAACGGCGTAAAATCGATGGGCTGCTCCAGTCCAAAGCTACCGAGGAACTGCCGCCAGAGCTCCGTCTGGTGAATCGTCGCTTCGTCGAGGCCGGATGGCAGCGCCCAATGATGTGTGAGCAGCGGGCGGGACTTGCCGGGGCGGAGAATGCCGAAACGCTGAGGTGCGCCGATGCGTTTGGCTTCGCGGTCGCCACGAAATGAGTTCGTAAAAAGGATATGCGTATCCGGGTATTCCAATGCGCAATCCGCAAAAAACGTTCCTTCTTCATGTGAATTCTTCGGCGGCAAAGTAATCACGCGACCAATGCCGGGCAGGCAATTAAGAAAGGCGGTGAATTGTTTTCGTGCCAATAGCGTAATCTGCGCATCTGGGCGGGCTTGCTGGATTGCGCGGATGAGCGGCAGGGCCATGACAACGTCCCCCAACCAATTCGGCATGCGAATCCAGATGCGCGTATTGCGTGGCAGGCCATCCCAACCGCGCCAAGCGATTTCGTCGGGGAGCGCATCGCGACGGTGTTTTAGTTGCAAACGGCGATTGGCTTGGTCTTGCGTACGCCAGCGGTCGTGCAGCCAAAGCCAATCGGTTCGAAAGGCAGGCTCCGCTATCATTTTTTTCTCGAACCAGTCATTGGCGATGAACACGCCCTCCTGTGCCGTGGCAGGCTTGGGAAGCTCTTCCATTTTGAGCACACCGCGCCAAAAGCCAGTGCGCTCGGTCCACACTGCCACGTAGCGCGTATTGTATTTGGCCGCCAGCATACCCGGCAATTCCGTGGACGAGCAAACCCGCCCCAGAAACGTACTGAGCAAGCCCGTGTTGCCCGCATTCTGGTCAAAGAGAATCGCGACCACTTTTTTATCACGTATCATCTGAATAGCCTCCGCGAAGCCTTCTTTGCGCGAGAGTAAACGCATGCCAAAGCGTTGACGTGTTCGCAGCACCCAGTCCTCCAGTGCACGCTGTTTGAGGGGGCGATAAATGGTGGCGATGGGTGGGCATGGGCCAGCCGTCAATGTAGGCAACAGCGTCAGGCTCTCCATCAGGCAAAGGTGCGGCACGATCGCCACAGCGGCCTCGGGGCTTTCCGCATTTTCGTTGAGTTCTTTTTCGAAGAATGGGTCGATCTGAAAGCGCCCACGGAGTTGCTCTGTACTATAGTGCGGCGAAACGAGCAACAGCAGCGCGAGCTCCACCGTGCGACGGCAACTGGTGCGCGCAATGGCACGGCGGGCGGCCTCTCCCATTTCAGGAAAAGCGTGGTGCAGGTTGGCCAAGATCGTGCGACGACGCCGGGTAGGCAACACGTAGATGAGGTCGCCCAAGGCTGCCGCCAATGCGCGGCTAAACGCCTCCGGGCAACGCGCCAGGAACCAACCGAAAATATGGATAAGCTTAAGCACCACGGATTTCCGACACAACTACAGGCAAAGGCAGCGGCAATGGCAAGCGTCACGTTTATGGCAAATCCATCATTGATCGTCCGTAATTATATTACGGCAACAGTGAAGGAGGCTTGACCTCGAATCCTTTCGCACACAGAAATTATTTTAATACATGAAAATTGCATTTCGTTATACATTCCTGATTGGTTGCCTCGTGGCACTCAGCGCCTGCTCCAAACCCGGTAAAACAACAACCAGTGGGTCTGCCTCCAGTGGTGATTCGATTCCGCTGGTCCCCGTGGCCAACCGCTCTCCCAACTTCGAGCCCGTGGCTGCTCGGCTCGACCTCGGCGGGCGAAATTACATGTTCATGGACTTCAGTGGGGCCATGCAACAGGCAGGTGCCAGCCTGACCGCCGTCATGAGCAACTTGGCGCAGATGCAGCCAGACAACATGCAGATGATGATGCTCGGCATGATCCCCTATGAGGCGATTATTAAGACACTGGGTGTCAGCAATCTGGCTGCCTACGGCGTCAGCTCCTATGAGGATGGTAGCCTCTTCCGAAATAAATCCGTCGTCTACATGCCCGATGGTGTGGAGGGGATTTTCACCATCTCCGGCACAGAGCCAATGACCATTGCAGGTCTGGACATGGCCCCAGAAAACACCGACATTTTTGTCGAATACATGTTCAATTCCGGCGCGATCAAGGACATGATTTACACCATTGCCGAGCAAATGAACCCCGGTAATGGCGAGCAATTCGCCCAGGGATTTCTGTCTGCGCGGGCCAACGACACGGGGCCAAGCTGGCAAGAAATCTTGGATAAATCCAACACGGTGGTCAATGTTGTGGTCCGATTTGGCGACCCAATTGATGTCCCCGTTCCCGAGGAAGACTTCACGCTGAAAGCGCCAAACGTCGAGTTCATGCTAAGCATGAAGAATATGGCTTGGCTGGTCACAGACGGCGTAATCCCCGTAGACGAAATGGAAGTAAGCGATGAAATGGGCGCTAAAGTCTATCGCGACAACGAAGGCACCACGACCCTTCAAAGCTCGTCCGCTTACACGGCTTCATGGAACCCCGCATTGATCGTTCAGGGGCAGGATATCGCAATAGTCTCTCATGTCTCATTCTGGCAAGAGTGCCTCTCCGGAAAAACCACGCTCCGGGAATCGGCCAAATTCCAGGAAGCCACGGCTGACTTTCCAGAAAAGGGCAACGCGATGTTCTATTGCTCAGATGACGCCTTCAACGCCTACGTCGACGTGCGCGATGACATCTACGAGAATGTCCCGGAAGCAGCCGCGACCAGAGCGATGATGTCCTTTTACATGCCCTTGGCTGGTATCCCCCGCCAAGATAAGAGCTCTGCGGCAATCGTTACCGTAGACCAGAATATGATTTTCTCGGACAGCCGCTGGCCAACGCCGGGCGGGGCGGGTGGCTCCATGACAAGCGTGTCAACCGTCGGCCTACTCGCTGCAATGGCCATCCCTGCCTTCCAGAAAGTCCGCGAACAGAGCCGCGAAAAAGCCATTACCAATAACCTGCGTCAGATCGCTGCTGCCGGACAGCAGTATATTCTGGAAGAAGGCGTGGTCTCCGTGTCGTACCCCAAATTGGCAGACTATTTCTACGCCCCGATCCAACCAGTTAACGGCGAAGACTACTCGGAGCTCGTCATCAGTGAAGATGGCGGCGTGCTCGAAGTCACCACGGACAACGGCGAGACGATTAGCTTTTCCTATTAATCCAGAGCGATCATCCGCTGTTGAGTATCCCAAAGCGGCGTTAAGGGCAATCCGGCCCTTAACGACAGCCCGCGCAGAGACCGTAGAGTTCTAAGCGATGGGACAAGTCTTCGTAGCCTAATTTGCGGGCAGCGTCCTCAAAGGGACCAATCATGCAGGCGTCCAGGCAATCGATCTTGCCGCACTTCCGACAGATAACGTGGTGGTGATGGCCATGGGCGGTATCGATCATTTCGTAAAGCGCCTTGCCCTGCTCGTCGCGCACAACCTGCAACACGCTGGCCTCCTCGAAGGCCCCGAGGCACCGGTAGAGTGTCACCAAGTCAAAAGTGTTGCGGCCTAGCTTGCGGTGAATCGCCTCGACGGAAAGTGGGGTCGCCGCCTCAAACAGCACGCTGACTAATCGTTTGCGCGTGGCAGTTATGCGCATCCCGTGTTCGCGGAGAGCCTCCAGCACGCTATCAATGTCCTTTACTTCCGAATGATGTGGCACAGGCAAAAACTACGGATAGTTCACCAATATTAGCAAGCCGCGAGGACGATGTTATTCATTTAAGAGTAAATGCGCGTGCCCCTAAGATTTATTTTCGACGATGCTATCCACGTCGGCTCCATGGTTTTGCAAATGCTTGATTACCAGCAGGGATTGGTAATTATTGCTGAAATTTAACAGTAAACAAAAGAACACCTTTTTCTTGCCAAAGCAAGGCGGATCGTCCAAAATAGCATTTTCATTAATCAACCCCCATTACCCCGCCATGAATAACGAACACCCTTATATAGATAGGCTGGATGCCGATGCGCCCCTACCCACTCCCCACGAGGCCCTTGCCGTTCGCCTTGCTCCGCCGAAATCTCGATTTACCGAGGCGTCGCCGCGTTTTCTGTTCTTTGACTATCTATATAGACCCAGCTCCCCCCCCCCCCCCTTCAAGGGCAGGATTGTAAATTTCCAAGAAAAACTTGCCCGACG
>NZ_BMXG01000001.1:91278-163023 GCF_014651635.1 Cerasicoccus arenae
GAGCAGCCAAACCAACCCGGCGGTCAACCCCGCCAACTCAATTTGCAAACCTTGGCCACCCAATTAATGGGCGGCCTACAGCGCCATTTTGATATGCTGGCGTTTCATTTAGCCGCGCAAGACTGCGTGACTGAAGAGGCCTACCAGTCCCGCGTTACCGCGACCAAAATGATGCCTGCCCCCCCCGCTCACCAGAATTTCGAGCAAATGCAGGCATACGCACTCGACCTGATGCAGCGGAACACCATCGGCGATGTGCTGAATCTCTGCGTCGCCGGTCTGAATAATTACCATATTTTTCTAGCCGCCATTAAATCCCAGAAGGAACACGGTCAAAGCGCTGAAGGCCAGCAACAGGTCAACCAGACACAACAAGAGTTCCTCAAGGCCCAGATCGACGCCAAGTTTAATACCCTCGAAGAAAACTACGGCATTCTCTGCGAGCTGGAAGACACCATCATCTCGCTCGGTTTCGCAATCCAGGCAATGATGCAACACCAAGGCCTCGTCCAGCCCGCCCATCTTGATGACCAGGGCGAGCTCGCCTTCGACCTCAAATGTGTGGAACTCATCAACGAGCCCGCCTCCGGCGAACCAGCCCAAGGGCGCCTCGTCGACGAGCGCAAAGTCCTCCGCGAAGGCGACAAGGTTTACTTCACCAAGCATGAACTCCAGCTTTTGCTACTGACCGCAGGCTCGTTCCTCGACCAGCTTTACAAAGCTGTGGGCCGCTACGCACAGGAAAACAGCCAAGGCCAGCAAGGTGCCTAACCTTGAGACCCAACAATTTTTGAATTCTCTGCCAAATATCCGCAATGGCTGTGACAGCGGAATCTCTTGCCGCCTTTCGGTGAGAGAATACTCATAATTCTGATGGAAAAGGGGTTGACAGAGGGGCCTGTTAGCCTACTTTCTCCGCTTTTCCCTATTTTCGATGAAGACAACTCTAGCAAAAATTGACGCCGACAAGAAGTGGGTGCTCGTAGACGCCGAGGGCAAAGTCCTGGGCCGACTCGCTGTGGAAATTGCGAATATCATTCGCGGTCGCCACAAGCCACTTTACACGCCGCACCTGGACACGGGCGACTACGTCGTGGTCATTAACGCCGAAAAGGTCGTCGTAACTGGCAAGAAGGAACAGGACAAACAATATATGTTCCACACCGGTTGGGTCGGTAATGAATACCGCCGCAATGTCGCACACTTCCGTGAAAAGAAGCCTGCATTTTTGATCGAGAACGCCGTCAAGGGTATGCTCCCACGCAACAAGCTCGCTCGCCACATGATGAGCAAGCTAAAGGTTTACGCTGGCACAGAGCATCCTCACGAAGCACAAAACCCGCAACCGCTCAGCAAATAATTTAGTTACCTCTCATGACCGAAACGCAAACCGTTTTTACCGCTGTTGGCCGTCGCAAGACCTCCTCTGCACGTGTGCGCCTGATTCAAGGTGGCACCGGCAAGTTCACCATCAATGGTCGCACCTTTGAGGACTATTGCTTCTCTGAATCGATGCAGCGTGGCGTTGCCCGCCCACTCGATATTACCGAGAGCAAGACCGATTTCGACGTGGTAATCCTCGTCGAAGGTGGTGGCCCAACCGGCCAGACCGGTGCTATGGCACACGGCATTGCCCGCGCTCTCCAGAAATTCAATCCGGAGCTGCGTCCTGTCCTCAAGAAAGCCGGCCTTATTCGACGTGATCCTCGCATGAAGGAACGTAAGAAGTCTGGTCAGCCCGGCGCACGCAAGCGTTTCCAGTTCTCCAAGCGCTAAGCAACACGCGAAGGTTCTTCACTTTTCGAACCCTTCTGTGGCCGTTGCCTAGGAGGGTTTTTGCATTTTTACTATTAACGTCACGCAAATTTTTTCTTTTCCCGCCATGAAACCAGTCAATGTAGGCATTGTCGGTGCCGCCGGATACTCCGGCGAAGAACTGGTGCGGCTCATTGCCGGCCATCCACATACGAACCTGACTGCAGTGACCTCTCGGTCGCTTGCGGGCCAGCCCGTGGTGGATGTCATGCCTCGTTTCCGGGGATTATTGCCAGCCGATTTCACTTTTACCACATCTGACTCACAGGCCCTAGCGGAGCGGAGTGATATCGATGTTTTCTTCTTGGCCCTCCCCCATGGCGTTGCCGCCGAATACGCCGAGGCGCTTGTCGCAGCGGGTAAGAAGGTCCTCGATCTCTCGGCAGACTTCCGGCTTAGCTCTACGGAAACCTATTCGGAGTACTACGGACAGCCCCATCCTGCGCCCGATCTTTTGAGTCAAGCCGCCTATGTGATCCCCGAAATCACAGCAGCTGATTGGCAGAACGCGAAGATGATTGCCTGCCCAGGTTGCTACCCGACCAGCGTCATCACCCCCCTCGCCCCCCTTCTCAAGGCCGGTTTGGTGGATTCCAACGGCATCATAGTCAATGCAATGAGCGGTGTCAGCGGCGCTGGCAAAAAACTCGCTGAAGACTATCTTTACTGTGAGCGCAATGAGTCTGCGAAGGCTTATGGCGTGCCAAAGCATCGGCATTTGTCTGAGATCGAGGAGCAACTCAGCAATGCTGCTAGCAAACCGGTAATTATCCAGTTCACTCCACACCTGGTGCCAATGAAGCGGGGTATCGCAACGACCATCGTCGCCAAGGCCAAGCAAACCGGAGTCGATGCCATTTACTCGGCATGGCAAGACGCATACGGGCAACGGCCATTTGTTGGGATACTACCCAGTGGTAAAACGCCTGACACTGCACACGTCACTGGCACCAACCGGATCGATTTTTCCGCTGCCTACGATCAACGGACTGGCAATGTCATCATCACCAGCGCCGAGGACAATCTCCTCAAAGGTGCCAGTGGCCAAGCGGTCCAAATCATGAATCTTTGGCTCGGTTTCCCTGAAACCACCGGCCTCTTGTAACAAGCCATGAGCGACGCTATCCAGGTAAATGATCCTTCTCCCGGTCTCGGCGACGTGCCGGGATTTCTTACTGCGGGCACCGCATGCGATGTCCGTAACACAGGCAAGGAGCGCCTCGACCTCGCGCTCGTTTACTCGCCCACCGCATGCACCGCTGCGGGCGTCTTTACGACCAACGACGTTAAAGCCGCGCCGGTACTCGTCGACCAAGAGGTCCTTGCAAGCGGGAAACCCATCCATGGTTTTGTCGTCAATAGCGGCAACGCCAACGCCTGCACTGGCACTCAGGGCATGGCTGATGCACGGGAAATGCTCACCCTTTCTGAGCAAGCGGCAGGTGCCCCAAGTGGCTCATTTTTCGTTTGCTCAACAGGCCGAATTGGCCGGGTCATGCCCATGGCAAACCTTCGTAAGGGTATTGCCAATGCGGGTTCAGCGCTGGATAGCTCGACCACACAAAGCGACAAGGCGGCCAACGCGATCCTCACCTCCGACACGAAACCCAAGACTGTTACGACACGCTTTGTTTGGCAAAGCAAGACCATCACAGTTTCCGGTATGGGCAAAGGTGCAGGCATGATTGAGCCCAACATGGCCACCATGCTTGCCTTCATTGCGACCAATGCATCCGTGGCCCAGCCCCTGCTGCAGCAGGTGCTTATCGCTGCAAATGCTCGTTCCTTTAACGGCATTACGGTGGACGGCGACATGAGCACCAACGACACTGTTCTGCTCCTCGCCAACGGCATGAGCGGCATCGAAGTAGCCAGCGAAAACGCCGAACTTCTCTCACTTTTCCAAGAAGCCGTTGACATCGTGTGCCGGAAGCTGGCAGAGAAAATTGTCGGCGACGGCGAGCGGGTTACCAAATTTGTCCGGCTCTTCATCAAAGGAGCGCCAACACCGACTGCTGCCGAAAAAGTCGCCCGGGCAATCGGCAATTCCCTGCTTGTTAAAACCTCGTGGTTTGGCAGTGACCCCAATTGGGGCCGGCTAATGGACGCAGCTGGCTATGCGCGAATCGGTCTGATTGAAGAAAAAATCGATCTATTCTACAACGATGTGCCAGCACTGCTGCAAGGAATGCCGCAAGATGCCAACCTTGCTCAGTGGAAGTCGATCGTCACACAGAAAGAATTTTCCATCACGCTCAATCTCAACCTTGGCGAGGCTGGCTTCGACCTGCTTGCAACCGATCTTTCGACCGGTTACGTCGACTTTAATAAATCAGAATAAACCACACCATGTCAGCTGACACTGCGAATTCCCCCGCCGTTCTCGACGGCATTGACATCACCACCAAGGCAAAAGTCCTGCTGGAAGCCCTGCCCTATATCCAGCGCTTCCGCGGCTCCATCTTTGTGGTGAAGTATGGTGGTAGTTTCATGGACGACCCCGATCCCGAAGTGCGGACTCGGGTAGCGACAGACATTGTTTTTCTCGCTTCAGTCGGCATCAAAGTTGTGGTCGTGCATGGCGGCGGCAAAGCGATCTCACGCGGAATGGAAGAAGCTGGCCTCAAACCGGTTTTCACCAATGGCCTGCGGGTAACGGATGAAGCTGCGATCAAGATCGTCGAAAAAACGCTCAATGGTCAGATTAATCTGGATATCTGCGAGCTCATTCAACAAAAGCACGGTCGCCCGCTCGGCATTCCCGGCAATAATGTTTTCCTCTGCGAAAAACAGCGCTCTTACGATAACGAAGGCAACGAACTCGATCTAGGCTTTGTCGGCTCTATTAAATTCGTTAAGGCCAAGCTGATCAAGAAAGCGCTCACTGATGGTTATACGCCCATCATCTCCCCCGTCGCGCTCGACGACAACGATCAAGCACACAACACCAATGCCGATATCGCAGCAGCAGCGGTTGCCTCTGCTCTACGCGCACGTAGACTCGTTTATCTCTCCGACGTGCCTGGTCTGCTGAGTAACCCCAGCGATCCGAGCTCGCTCATTTCTACCCTTCGCGTCGACGAAGTTGCGCCGTTGAAAGCCAATGGAGTCATTGGAAAAGGCATGATTCCTAAGGTAGACAGCGCTGTTCATGCCCTCAATAACGGCGTGCATCGCGTCCACTTTGTCGATGGACGCGAACCACACAGCATCCTGCTAGAAATCTTCACCGACCGGGGCATTGGCACGGAAATCGTCAATCGCTAATTTCACTTCGTCATGGCTACGACCACCTCACTTTACGAACAATATGTTTTAGGGAACTACGGCCCGCCCAGTTGCACTCTCGTGCGGGGCGAGGGTGTGCATGTCTATGATGATTCCAATCGCCGCCTTCTGGATTTCGGTTCAGGCATTGCGGTAACTGCGATCGGGCACTGCCATCCCCATTGGGTGGATGCACTGCAAAAGCAAACCGCACAACTCGGCCACATCAGTAACCTTTACGCTCATGAGTCCCAGGGCCGCCTCGCTGAGAAATTAGTGAAAATAGCTGGGCCTGGCCGCGCATTTTTCTGCAACAGCGGTGCCGAAGCCAACGAAGCACTGCTAAAGCTTGCCCGCTTGCACGGACGGAAATTATCCGACGGTCAGGAAGGGGTGCGCTATAAAGTCATCACTGCGGAGAACGCCTTCCATGGGCGGACATTCGGCGGCATGGCGGCCACACCTCAAGAGAAGATCCAAGGCGGATTCCGCCCGATGCTTGAGGGCTTCTCCCACGGCAAGCTCAACGATCTGAACAGCTTTGCCAGTAAGATAGACGCACAGACCGCCGCTATCATGGTCGAAACGATTCAAGGCGAAGGAGGCATTAACTCATGCACCAGCGAGTTCCTCCAAGGCCTGCGTAAACTCTGTGACGAGCACAATTTGCTTCTGCTGATTGACGAAGTCCAATGTGGCATCGGACGGACAGGCCAGTTTTTTGCTTATGAAGAATCTGGTATTAAGCCGGACGCCATTGGCATGGCCAAAGGCCTCGCTGGTGGATTCCCCATTGGTGCGGTTTGGATTGCCGAAGAGCACGCGGGGCTCTTTACACCAGGCTCGCACGGGACTACGTTTGGCGGTGGCCCACTCGCCTGCACGGCAGCTCTGGCGACACTGGATGTCATCGAACACGAAGACTTGCTGAGCAATGTGCAGCAAAACTCCGCTCCTTGGATTGCTCGCCTGCAAACCTTGATCCGCTCCTACCCCAACCTCGTGGATGAAGTCCGGGGCCGCGGATATATGGTTGGTCTTGTTCTGAAAACCGATCCACGGCCAATCGTCACGCTGCTGCGCGACGCTGGGCTCGTCACCATTCCTGCTGGCGGCAATGTCATCCGCTTGCTACCGCCTCTCATCGCGACTGAAGAAGACCTACAGACCGCGACCGATATTCTCTTCAAAGTCCTGTCCGGAATATAATCATGA
The DNA here is from genome assembly GCF_014651635.1 of Cerasicoccus arenae. Lineage (GTDB taxonomy): Bacteria > Verrucomicrobiota > Verrucomicrobiia > Opitutales > Cerasicoccaceae > Cerasicoccus > Cerasicoccus arenae. The sequence continues at coordinate 97,576 of NZ_BMXG01000001.1, forward strand.
AGCATCTGCTGAAAGTTACCGACCTGTCCATCGATGAAATCGGCGAAGTGTTCCGGTTGGCTGCTGCCTACAAACGTAATCGCGCCGTCACCCCCAAAACACTCGAGGGGCAGAGCTGGGGCATGATTTTCTACAAGAACAGTACGCGGACAAGGGTTTCATTTGAAGTCGGCCTACACGAACTCGGTGCCCACCCTCTGGTGCTCAGCTCAAGCAATACCCAGCTATCACGTGGAGAAAGTGTGGCCGACACCGCTCGAGTGCTCTCACGCTATGTACACGGTCTAGTCATTCGCTGCTATGACCACTCGATTCTCGAAGAATTTGCGTCAGCTGGGAACATCCCGATCATCAACGCCCTCTCCGATTTCACTCATCCTTGTCAAATTTTGGCGGATCTGTTTTCCATGGCGGAAAAATGGACAGAAGGTGACGATTTCCTCGCCGCGCTGGCAGGCCGCAAAGTTGCATTCTTAGGCGACACCAATTGCAACATGGCTAATTCCTGGCTACTTGCAGGGGCACACCTTGGGGTAAACGTCGCTCTAGGTGGCCCTGAAAGCCTAGCTCCCGGCACCGAAGTCCGCTCCGTGCTCGCCGCAATGGGCAAATCGGTGGACGGACATTATTTTACGGATCCACACATTGCTGCGCAGAACGCAGATGTCGTTTACACCGATGTCTGGGTCAGCATGGGTGCCGAAGCCGAACAGGAAGCACGCCTACAGTCACTGGCACCCTATCAAGTCAATGCGAGTGTAATGGCGGACGCTAAGCCGGATGCCCACTTTATGCACTGTCTACCCGCGCATTTGGGCGAAGAAGTCTCTGCTGACGTATATGAAGGAGCGCAGTCGATCGTTTTTGATCAGGCTGAAAACCGGCTTCATGTGCAAAAAGCGATTCTCTCGCTGCTAGCTGGCAAATAGCCTAATTCAACATGAGATGCATTTGCATCTCTTTTTCAAGACTTTGTCTTGATGGCAGGCCCACAGGGACTCGAACCCCAACTAAAGGTACCAAAAACCTCTGTGCTACCATTACACCATGGGCCTACGTAAGCGGTGTAAGTTACAACTGATCCTATTCTCGTCAAGCTCCGAACTGAGGATTTTTTAAAAAATCAGGCGAATGCCCGCAAACACAATAACCGCCCAGACCAGCCACTCGAACTGCCTTTGAGGGATGTATTTGACAATGCGCGGAGCGATCAAGCAGGCCACTGCCGCCACTGCCCCCAGTAACAGGCTGACCCTGATCGACGTTACGTTCACGTTGCCCAACTGCGCCTGAAGCGGAATTTTGAAGAAATTAATGAGGAAAAACAACCACGCCGAAGTCCCAATGAAGGCAAATTTGGGCAGGCGCACAGCCATTAAATAAAAAGCCGCCACCGGGCCAGCCGCATTAGCAAGCATCGTCGCCAGCCCCCCCCCTACTCCGGTAGTCCAGATAAACCATTTGGTGTGCGGCACTGAGTCCTCCCCTTCGTGGTTTCGCATCATCCATTTACGGCCAAAATGCAGCCCTGTCATCAACAGCAGCAGGAAGCCCATCACGATTCGGAATTCGTTTGCGGGTATGATGTGGAATAGCTGCCAACCCAGCAATACGCCAACCGCCATCGGTGGAAAAAGCCGCCAAACATGCCCCCAGTCAGCGTTGCGCCGATAAATGATAATCGCGACGGTATCGCCGCAGAGCAAAACCGGCAGGAGATAACCCACAGATTCCTTGGCACCAAATACTTCCGCAAATATCCAAATACTGACATTGCCTGCGCCTGGAAGCCCGCCTTTGGCCAAGCCAATCATCGCCGCCCCAAGAGCTGCAAACAACCAATCACCCATGCTGATGCCCAGAAATTCCATTACCGTACCGCTGCTGCTTCGTCTTCGAAAATGCCGTCTTTGACGTAAATCACCTTCCAGCTTCGCGCATCGCCAATTGGCGGCTCAGTGCCCGTGGCGATAACCTGCAAATCTGGGCCAACTGCGCGCCAAAAGCCAGCACGGCGGCTTGGATCAAGCTCTCCAAGGACATCGTCAGCCAGCACAACTGGCGCAATGCCGCTACACGCTTGGAAATACCGTAATTGAGCTAAACGAAACGCCACCACCAGCCCGCGCTGCTGTCCATCCGAGGCGAATTCACGCGCAGATTTACCTTTAAGGCGAAACGCTAAATCATCGCGATGAGGGCCACGTTGGGTCGATCCAAGCGCTTCATCCCGCCGAGTTTGCTGCTCCAGCAAGCTCAGGAACGCATCCGCGTCCAGCGCCGTGGCATCTGCTTTGTACTGTAACTCTGGCGCTTCATTTACTTCGCACAGTTGCTGATAGCATTCGATGAGGGATGCGGAAATTCGCCCCACTCCAATCTTGCGCGCCGCGATCAATTTGACTGCTTCAGTCGCCAAAAGGCGTTCAAAGGGGCGACGATTCGCGGTGGGCGCTCCGTCTTTCAGCAGCTTATTTCGGTCGCGAAGTGCGCGGTGGTAGCGTGAAAGCGTTGTAAAATAATCGGCGTCGGTCGCGGCCAACGTCAGGTCCAAAGCTCGGCGGCGCAGGCCCGGTGAGCCGCGTAGTAGCTGGATGTCTTCCGCCGAAAATACGACCGAAGGGAACTGGCCAATGAAATCTGCCAAACGGCTAACCGACTCCCCGTCCACCTCAATCTGCTTGGTACCGCTAGCCAAAGTCAGCGTTATTTCAGTTTCGCCGCGACGCTCGTGCTCCAAACGAAAAAAAACGCGCCCCTTCGCCTGACCTTGTCGAATCAACGGCCGAGTTTCAGTCGTGCGGAATGAGCGGACGGCAGTCACCAACCCCGCCGCCTCCAGCAAATTGCTTTTGCCCTGTCCGTTGTCACCGAGCAGGAACACACTGTCAGCGGATATATCCACCGCTGTGAGAGCGATGTTACGAAAATTTTCAGCGTGAAGTCGGAGCAGGCGCATTGGTGTCAGAGAAGCAGGGTGACAGTTGAACAATCTAAAGCAAGACGATCCAATCAATACCAACTGCCATCGATTTACTGTAATGAGGCATCGACATACTGACCTTTGAGAGTGTAATGTTCATTGATAATTACTCATGAAAAGCATCTATGTAATCGAAGATAATGAAATATTATTGGATCTCTTAAAGAGTTTCTTGGAGACTGAATTCAGCGACATGACCCTATTAGGGTTTTCCATCAATGGTGCTGATGCCATGCAGAAATGTCTTAAACTAAAGCCCGATCTAGTTATTGCAGACGTGGAGGTCCCCGAGGTGAATGGATTAGAAATTCTCCATCTGCTCAAAATGAAAATCCCTGAAACAAAGATCGTTATTTTCACCGGCAAAACAGATACCGAAATTATACGAATTGCTAATCATGGGCATGCAGATGGCTTTGTTAGCAAAGCATCTGGATTAGGCGAATTAGAAAATGCCATCCGGGCCTTGATAAAAGGCGGAAGCTACTTTAGCCCAGATGTTTTTGGCAAAATCTCTCGCGAGTAATTCAACCCGGTGGGATTACCAAAAGTTGGTAGAGAACGGCATCAAAGGCTATCCAGCGCATTCTTGCCGATAACTTTGCCACTCTCCTGCTGTGTCAAATGCCTTGGTTTACATCCGAATATTACTCGATTGTGTTTCTGAGTCGTCGTTGGGTTTGACGATGACCATGCCATCGCGAAAATCCCACTCATAACCAGTCTTCTGGCAAATAATTTCCAAGGCCGAGCCTAACTTTACATTGCGCAAAGAAAGCTTCACCACAGGCTCTTGGCTCTTATCCTTGGGCGACATATAAATGAACCGCACACCCGTAACCACGGGGCCGGGATCGTTCTCCACGGACTCTTTTTCAAGATACGCAATAACTTCGGAAAGAGGTGTATTCTTGAACTTCACTTCGGGTATTCGAATGAGGCTCAGTTTTTCGTTAGTGACCGTATTGGGGTTGATTTCGTCGTCAGCCAAAGCCGTAGGAGACAGCCCGCAAATAGTCCAGCCACATAGCATGGCGAACAGCATTAGCATTTTCTTCATGGTTGTAACAAACTAAGGGTTATCGTTAAACTGTCATATACCCTCATTGCTAAATTTTCTCCCTAAATTAGATTACTGAGCTTGCTAAATCGCTAAAAAATACAAAGAATAGACCTACCCTCCTAGCCATGAAAGCACTACTCATCACCACTTTTTCACTCATATTCGGTCTGACTGCTCATTCAGCAATTGTTTCAGATTATTCAGGGGCTTCTTACAGCCCTTATTCCATCCGCTATACCGACAACTCACAAATCAAGGGCTTCGGCGATTATAACGTCGGCGACATAACCGGCGATTTGCAGTTTATGCAAACCAACGGTATTACCCGCATCAAGACCTACGATGCCGGTCTGACCCAAGTGCAGCCTTTCTCTCAAATCCAGGCCTATATCACCAATTTCAACGCAATTAATAGTAATCCAGCCGGTGCGAGTAGCAACATTCAGACGATGAACGACCCATTCGCAATCGGGGGTGGCGCGATTACTGGAAACAAGTGGATTATGAGCCAGGCAGCAGTTGCCGGTTTAGACGTCTATCAAGGCACTAATGTCAGCAGCGGCATGCTTTCAGTGCCCACTGGCACACAGACCAATCAAACTGTCACCTTGCTAAACAGTGATGGCACGACCACCCGCAACGTCAATGTCACGCCAAATAGCTACTCTTATACGGATTTCAGTGGTGCCACAAAGAACGTCACCTACACAATGGCCCATTGGGACATTGAGCTGGCTTTGATGAATATCGCCAACGGCAAAATCCAGATCCAGCAGCCAGCAAGCTCAGGCGGTAATTACACGGCCACTCCACTTGGTGGCTTGAACACTGCCAACGCAAAGGCCCTGATCATCGGCAACGAAGTACTCTCCACTGGTGGATTGACCGCCCCAGAAGTCGCTCAATACATGGCATTCGCCAAAGCTCGACGAACTGACTATGGACTGACCGAGGCCGACCTCCCCATCACATCCAGCACCAATAGCCCTGGCAACTGGCAAGGTGACATGGCCACCGACGTGCTCCCTTACGTAGACGGTGTTCTTTTCTACAATACCTATGGTTTTCCTTTTAGTGGAGGCGAGGCCTCCAGCGGCCCAGGCGTCACCCCAGAAAACGGCATTGAAAACGTAGTCATGACCCAAACTGACTTTGCGGCATGGCTCGCAACCAACGCCCCCACCGTAACCGCAATTCTAGGCGAGCACGGTTGGCCTTCGGACTCGCTCGATAATGGCGACAATAGCTTCAATATAACCAATGAAAAAGAATATTTCCTGGGTGACGGCTCAACCTACGAAGGCGCTCTCAAGCAGTTGGCAGCGATGGGGTTAACGAACTTCCTCTTTGAAATGTTCGACGAGCCTTGGAAAAATTCCGGTAATATTGGAAGTTCCGAAAACCACTTTGGCATAGCGACCGCCACTCAGCAGGCAATGCGGGAGAACCCCGCCACAGATCCCTCACAATATCCTGAGGTACGGACGATGAAGTTCACCGGTTTATCCGACGAGCTTGGATCTGCGATTCCCGAGCCCCGCTACTACGCCATGATGCTGGGTGCCGTTGTTCTGGTTATCTGCTGGCGGCGACGGAAGTAAATTTGCCAAGGGCTCTCAAGCCCCCCCCCCCCAGAAAAATTTTCCATCATTGGGACGCCATCTGACTTGACGCCGTCGCCCTAATTGCCTTCGGGTGACAACGTGGAAAATAAGGAGCAACGCAATTTGCGGCTGGGCATACTGGAAGGGCTCCTGGCCACGCCATGGATGCTGCTCTCGCTGCCTGCTGGTTTCATCATTTCAGGCCTGCTGACGCTTTACTATGACGTTTCGCCTGTAGTCTATGGCATTATCGCTTCCTTGCCCGCATGGAGCAATGCCCTACAGATCGTGCTAACGCCCGTCGTGGCCAAATTCCTCAATGCGCGCGACCTCGCACTGGTCTTGTCGTGGATGAACCTTGGCCTTTGGTGCATGTTGGCTGCGGTGCTGGGCTACCTCCCCCCCGAAGACTCCAAATCCGCTGGCCAAGTTTTTCTAATTTTCTTCTCCCTGGCCGCGCTCAGCCAGTCACTCGCTGGCGTAGGATGGACAGCCTGGGTACAGCAATGGACCCCCACGAAGGTACGCGGGGCGTATTTTGGGAATCGTAATCGCCAGATCAGCATCGCAACGGTAGGCTTCCTGCTGATCGCCATGGGCACACTAAACTGGTTTGGCGAGTCCATTTGGGCTTACCAAACGCTGATCATTGTGGCGCTACTTTGCCGCTTCTTTTCGCTCTTGTGGCAGCATTTAATCGTAACCCCACCAGAAGCCAACGGCACGCTGGTGACCGAGGGATGGCTGCGAGAGCTGGCTGGCCTGCGTAAGCACAAGAACTTCCTCTTGCTGATCGCTTTTGGATCTTGGTGCGGTTTCTGGATGAGCCTAACCGGGCCCTTTATTCCACGGTTCGTATATGAGCACCTCTCAGTTCTCCCTTGGCAGTTTGCACTGGTAAACATCCTCGCCACACTTTCTGGCGCACTGACCCTGCCACTGTGGGGCAAAGTCATAGATCGGCATGGCTGCATCCCCGTAATGATGATTTCCCTGTCCCTCTGGCAGGCCCAAAATTACCTGTGGTGTATTCTAACGCCCAGCCTGTCTTGGCTACTCTATCCCATGTGGTTTTGGGGCGGCATGGTTGGTAACGCTTACCTCCTTGGACTTTTTAACTTAATTTTTAAAATCATCCCGAAACAGGGTCGCACTGCCGCTATCAGTGCCAATATTGCCGTGACATCCGTCGCCGCTGCCATTGCCCCGGTTCTCGCCGGCCAGATTATAGAAATGAGCGAGTCATTGGGCTGGCCAATTCTGACTGTTTACCGAATCGGTTTCGCTCTGGGACCTACTTCCTTACTGCTTTCATTGCTCATCTTACGCAAAATCAAGGAGCCTGAAATCGATGGAGAAGGCTCAGTAATGGGAGCCATGCGAAGCGTTCGACAGATTCTCCAAATCCAAGGTCTGAACTTCCTCGCCAACGCCAGTTTCGTTAGCCCAATAATAAAGCGGAAGAAATAATCCATGTGAGCCCATTAAAAAGGGATTCATCATAACGCTTGCCGTCATGGGGGTGATTTTTCTAATGTGCAGAATACGAAACTCACTGCGATGGCTCAGGTACTAATAGTTGACGATATAGAAGGTGTTCATGAGATGCTCGATTTGGTGTTCGAAGATACTGGCATCGAATTACATCATGCTCTCTCTGGGGAAGACGCGGTTAACGTCTTCTCTGCCAACACTATCGACCTTGTGCTTACGGACATTGAGATGCCTGGCATGTCTGGATTGGAACTTTTCTCAGCGCTCAAGAATGTGGACGAGCGAGTGGTGGTCGTCATGATGACCGCTGCAGAGTCCCGCGATTTTGTGCTCAAAGCCCTACGTCTAGGCGCTTACGATTACATTGAAAAGCCTTACGACGAAGACGAACTAATCGACGTAGTCCAACGGGGGATTGTAGAGCGACAACAGCGACTACATGCCGCAACTGTGGATGGCAATAATCCCGAGCTCATAGACGAGATGGAGCGCTTGCGCGAGGAGTTGAACTCTTTTGAAGAAGCGAAAACCGAGAATGAACGCCTCGCTGCCGAGCTCGAGATGGTCCGCAACGAGTTAACCGACCGCAAAACACATGACAAAGCCCTCAAGCAAAAGCTCACAGAGCTTGAGCTTAAAGAAGGTGCCATGAAGACCATGGAAAACGTCATGAAGGAACGCATGAATGCGTTTAAATCTGCGGAAAGAGAGCAATCCGGCGGGGGTATTTCAGTCGAAGCTCAGGCCGAGCTACAGCGTCTGAAAGAAGAACTCGAAATGAAGGAAACAGAGCTTCAGAGCATGGAAACCAGCATTCAGGAGCGTGAACTGTTCCTTCAGGAAAGCGAAGAAAGCCTCTTTGAAAAAGGCCAGCGTCTACAGGAAATCGAAACCGAGCTGGAGCAGCTACGAGAAGACCTTGGTAAACAGGGCGCACGTAGTGGTGCCAGCGGTGGTGAAGGTCTATCGGCGGAAGAACTTAGCGAACTCGAAAATATGCGTTCCCAAATTAAGGAAAAAGAGGAAGAACTCGTGGCTCGTGAACGCTCTCTGGCAAAAACTGAAAGGCTGATCAAGGCGCGCGAACAATTTTTGGCCCAGAGCGAAACCATTTTATTTGGCGATAAGGAAGACGAATAATCCATCGCCTCTAACTACTGTTCTCTTTCCGCTGCCCCGATAAATCCGGAGCTCACTAACTATGCACATTCTGTTGGCATTTGATAAGTTTAAAGACTCAATGAACGCCTTTGAGGCCTGCGCTATCGCGCAAGAGGCACTACTCAAAGCGCATCCCAATTGGGAAGTCACCGTGGCACCACTAGCCGATGGAGGCGAAGGCTTCTGCCGCATCCTCACTCGCGCTTTATATGGGGAACTGATCACCAAGCCCATCATTGGCCCCCAACTTGAGCCATTGAAGGCCGAAATGGGATACGTGGACTCCGCCAAGGTGCCACCCAGCGTCAAAAAAATGCTTGGCCTGCCCTCTTTCGGCAAAATTGCCATTATCGAGATGGCACAAGCCAGCGGACTCGAGTCCATCCCCATCAAAGCGCGTGATCCCTGGATCGCTACCTCCTACGGTACGGGCCAGCTCATCGCCGAAGCAGCCGACACTGGCGCAAGCGCCATCATTCTTGGCGTTGGCGGCAGTGCCACCATTGACCTCGGTCTTGGCGCACTTGAGGCTATCGGCTTGGAATGCCTTGATGAGAAACACGACACGATGGATCACCTCGTGCCACGAGATTGGCCGCGAATTTCCCGTCTGCGCGGCGAAATCTGGCCACACATCCCCCCAATTTTCATCGCCTGCGACGTCCAAAACCCTTTGCTCGGCCCCAATGGTGCCGTAAATATCTATGGCCCCCAAAAAGGACTTACTCCGAGTGAGATTCCTACTTTCGAGAAGGGATTGGGCGATATGGCGAAGAAATTCTGCAGCTTTTTTGGTAAGGACCGTACTGAAATGATGCGACCTGGATCTGGTGCCGCCGGTGGTATTACATTCGGCCTCTCGGTCGCTTGCGACGCCCAGCTCGTCCCCGGATACGACTTGGTGGAAGCTTGGCTTGATCTGAAGAAGAAGATCGCCGCCGCTGATTTAGTCGTAACAGGTGAGGGTCGTTTCGATTCCAGTTCATTGCAGGGCAAAGGCCCCGGCTCCATCCTCAAAGAAGCCGCGCGCCAAGGAAAGCCAGCGAAAGTCATGGCGGGCATCATAGAGAGCGGTCTCAAACTGCCTCCCAAGGCGACTGGCGACGTGATTGCACCGTCAAATTATACCCGCGAACGCTCCATTGCTGATGGCAAGAAGCTCTTGGCCAAAAAAATCTTCGAAGTTTTTTCTCAATAATCAGAAAGGATTTACTCAATTAATCGACTACACGACCATGATGAAAATTTGCTCTCCATGCCTAGCCATTAAACTTTCGGCCCTTGTCCTTCTCGGCTCGCTCTATCTAGGTAGCGAAGCTTTGGGGCAATCATGTTGCGCAAGCGAAACCAAGACCACGCAAATCCCAAGCCTACAAAAGGATCTTGATGACCGCGCGGACAAATTTGCCGCCACTGCGCCAGAGGGCATGAAGCAGACGTTCGCAAATGGCCTGGACCACGTCGCAAAATCCGGAGTGCTCGACACGGCAAAAAAAGCTGGAGACACTGCGCCGGACTTCACCTTGCCCAATGCCAACGGAGAGGAAGTCAACCTATCGGCATTACTCAAAAATGGACCGGTGGTCCTTGTCTGGTATCGTGGTGGCTGGTGCCCCTATTGCAACATGCAGTTGCACGCCATGCAGGAAATATTGCCCATGCTACAGAAAGCTGGCGCACAATTGGTCGCCATTAGCCCAGAGTCACCCGATAAAACCCTCTCCACCAAAGAGAAAGACGAGCTGGAATTTTTCGTACTGAGCGATATGGGCAACGTAGTCGCAAAAAAATATGGTATCGTCTATAAGCTTGATGATGCCACACACGAAATTTACGAGAATCGCCTCAAACTTTCGGAATTCAACAAAAACAAATCCGGCGAGCTTCCGTTAGCAGTGACCTACATTGTTGACCAAGATGGCGTAATTGCCTGGGACTTCATCAATTCAGACTATAAGAAACGTGCTGAACCTGCTGAAATACTTAAAGCGGTCCAAGCGCTGAGCACGGAACAATCCGTTCCCGCGAGTTAAGAGGTAAACGAAGAGGCGGGGTTGATGCAACGACTCGCCTAAAATAATTTCGACACGGAGCGCCCACTCAACAGGGTGAATGGCTTGCTCGGGTTTACGGACTTATTTTTCGCGATTGTGCCAGTGTTTCTGCTAATGAGCAGCGGCGGGCTAGCACGTGCCTTAAAATGGATCAATGACGCCGGTGAGCAGGCATTACTGAAGCTAGTCGTTAACCTGCTTTACCCTGCATTCATTTTTTCTGCCGTCGCAAATAATGAGTCCCTACGAATGAAGGGACTCATTATCAGTGCGGTGCTGACTGGATTTCTCTTTGTGATGATTGGCTACGCGCTCTGCTATTTTGCCGCACCACTCTTCGGCATGAAGGAGAACGCCGAGCGGCGCACGTTCAGTTTCACTGGAGGTATATACAACTATGGCTATTTTGCTATCCCCGTGTGCACACCGCTTTTTGGATTAGAAACCGTAGGCGTTTTACTCGTTATCAGTGTGGGGGTTGAGCTAGCGATGTGGAGCTTTGGTATACTAATCGTCAGCGGAGAATTCAATCGGCGAAGTTTGAAGCGAATGATTACACCGCCATTAGTGGCGATTTTAATCGCGATACCAGTCAACTTACTGGGTGTCACGGAGATCATTCCTGGTTTCGTCGAGAGCACCCTCGATTTACTGGGGAGAAGCGCGATCCCCATCGGATTGATCATGATCGGTGCCACGATGTGGCAGCTCATGACGAAGGAACCGCTATTTACTCGACCTTCCATTGCCTTGGGTGCTTGCTTGATGCGACTAGGCGTACTTCCGCTTGTTCTCATCACTGCCTACGCTTTTATCCCCTCCCCCCTCCCCCTGCGTGAAGCGGCATTAGTCCACGCAGCAATGCCTTGCGGTGTCCTGCCCGTTGTCCTAACCCGTGTCTATGGAGGCCGGACGAACATTGCTCTCCGAACGGTTGTCTCCACTTGTCTGGTCAGCCTGATAACAATACCGCTTTGGATCAAATTCGGAATCAGTTGGTATGGTTGGTGACATACCCCCCTCCCATGTTCATGTTATTATTTTCCACAAAGCCTAGCTGGATTTACATGGAAGAAACGCCAGGTAAATCGGCACGCTAAGGAACAAGATAAACATGACGTCGTACTGTAGCTCGTAACTGTGATTGCAACAGCTATATCGCCAACGAGATTGCGGTCCAATTGACGTCATTAATCTGGAAGCCGAAGTTTACTTTGTCCAGTTACATGCATTGAATCACCGACGCCGTGACAGTGCTCACCGGCCCGGACTCCGGCAAGCACATTGCGAGCCAGCATGACTAGCGCTAGCTATCAGTCAAAACTGACGAGATCTGCAATCTTCACTGGAAGACCAGTGGCAAAAGACTGATTGGCAGCAATACCCGTCAAAATCGATGTAGCACCATCACGGAAACCAGCCGCACGGCCTAACGGATCCTTAGTCGATTTCGAGGCAAAGAGATCCGCTAGTAAAAGTAAATCACCGCCGCCGTGTCCGCCCTCTCCCACTGCAAAATCGACATGATAAGGTTTTTCCCAATGCGGAAACACTGTCAGCCGAGTGCTAAATGTGCAACCATCTGAGATGTGTCCGTTACCTGCACTGATATACGATTTTTCCATTTCATCCAGCTCCAGTCGCCCTTTAGTCCCGTTGAAAGCGATGCGATAGCCTTCCCAGGGTGAATAAGCCGTCAATGAATAAGACATTTGAGCGCCATTACGATAGCGGACAGCCAAATTCATTGTATCTTCAATGCTAATACCATCACCAAAGACATTCTGGTCGCGCAAGTAACCATCCTCCTGCTCAGCTTCCAGGTAAAGTCCTTCGAGATTCTCTCCATCACGCAAGCTCTGTGCGAAAGGATCATCTTTGGCCGCATCTGAATCTGTCGCGCGGTAATACGGACGATAATTGCCATGCTGTTCGCCATTCGCCCGACCGTAGAATCCAAGTGATCCGAGGCCAAAGACATTAACGGGTTCACTGCCTAGCCACCAATTTACTAAGTCAAAATGATGCGTCGACTTGTGTACCATCAATCCACCAGAGTTGCGTTTGTCGCGATGCCAACGGCGGAAATAGTCGGCCCCATGTTTTGTGTCCAGCAACCATTCAAAGTGAACAGACTTCACCTCACCGATTGTGTCGGCCATCAGCAATTCCTTTACTTTGCTGCGTGAAGGAGAATAGCGGTAGTTAAAAGTGACACGAACATTTCGCCCGGTTTTTTTAGCGGCATCTATAATGGCTTGGCATTTCTCCGTGTCGATGGTCAGCGGTTTTTCCGTAATAACATCACAACCAAGCTCCATTGAGCGAATAATATAGTCATGATGAGTGCGGTCCATCGTCGTAACGATTACAAAGTCTGGCTTTTCTTTTTCAATCATCCGATCAAAGTCTTTCGCCAAATATGTTTTGAGCGGCTTTACTCCCCATTTCTCCTGATAGCTATTGTTATGAAACTCTAGGCGCTTCGAATTAAGGTCGCAAATTGCAGACAGCTTACAGTTACGCTTGTATGTATTCAATAAGGCATCAGCGAACATAAAGGCGCGGCCCCCAGTTCCGACAATAACGTAACGTTTCTTCGTGGTTCGTTTTTTATTCATGTCTATATTATAGCGTTTACTTTACCCATGTGAATAGCCCTACCAATCAATCAGTTGACATTTTCGCTCATCGAATGAAGCATAACGTATGCTCTGCTATCTCGGAAGCGGTTCACGTTTTTATGGAGAACAGCCCGTTCATATTCAGGCGCGGCCTTATTGGGAATTTCAAGCTGTCCTAAGTGGTGTTGTTGGTATGCAACTGCCGGGCGAAACTGCTAAGTTACATTCCCGCCAGCTTTGGCTAACGGCTCCCGGCCACGCTCATGGGTGGACTGGAAAGTCTGGCCAAGGTGCACGTGTTGCCGTCTTCCATTTCCTTTCCATTCCCGAATTGGTAAAGCAGCAACTGAATCAAATCTCCTGCTTAGAAACAACGCTATCTGCGGCACAGTGTAATCGGCTACGTGAATTATCTGAGAATATAGCAGGGTCTTGGCGCTCTCCACAACCCGATATGCTATTGCGTCATGAGCATCTGCTGCTGGAGCTCAGCTTGCTCGTTTGTGGATCAAACAGCGAACCATTTGGCCGAGATGCTCTCAATCGGAAGCGGGTCAATAACGCGTTGAACTGGTTTCATTTGAATATGCATTACAATCCGTCTCTCAACGAAATCGCCAATGCTGCGGGCAGCTCACCTGCTCACCTGCGGCGTCTGTTTCATGAGATCATGCAAACATCTCCCAAGAAGCTTTTTGACCAGCTACGTTTCCAGCGGGCAATACATCTGATGACGGATCAATCGGCCAAATTGGAATCCATCAGCCAAGACTGCGGGTTCCAAAGCGCCAGTGCCTTTTCCCGCGCCTTCAAACAAAAATTCGGATGCAGCCCAGAACAATGGCGAGGTAAGAAAAAGCTCCATTAAAAAGCCCCTTCTTTACCTCACGATGAATCCTGATCCCTACGAACTTTTTTTGGGGGGGGAGGCTGAGCCGTTAGAACAAATCTTTGTCCGTCACGGCACCTTCGCTGGCAGTGGCGACGAGCTTGGCGTATTTGGCCAGCACCCCGCGAGTCTCTCGGGGGGGGGGGGGGGGTATAAGCCGCCATGCGCGCGTCATATTCCTCGTCGGGAATGAGCAGACTGATCGAATTTTTGACCGCGTCGACTTCGATTTGGTCGCCGTTTTTGACGATGCCAATTGGGCCGCCACAAGCCGCTTCAGGAGTGATGTGGCCAACGTCAAAACCGTGGCTTCCGCCCGAGAATCGACCATCAGTGATCAGCGCAACTTCCTTGATGAGGCCACGTCCGGCAACGGCAGCTGTCGGGGAAAGCATTTCGCGCATACCTGGCCCACCAACGGGGCCTTCGTTACGGATGACCACTACGTCGCCGCTCACGACATCACCGCGCAAGATTCCTTGCAGCGCGTCTTCTTCGTTTTCGTAAACCTTGGCCGGGCCCTTGAAGTGGAGGCCTTCTTTGCCGGTAATTTTACCCACGGCACCGGTTGGCGCGAGGTTACCGCGAAGGATGCGCAGGTGTGTGTCGGGCTTGATTGGGTCGTCCCAAGGACGCACGATGTCTTGCTTGTCCGGATAGGCTGGATAAGGCTCAACACCAGCCAAAGACTCAGCCATCGTCTGTCCGGAAACCGTGAGGCAATCGCCATGCAACAGGCCGCGATCCAGCAGGACTTTCATCAACGGACGAATACCGCCAATGCGAATCAAATGGCTCACATTATAGCGCCCAAAGGGCTTCACGTCGCAGAGGACAGGCACGCGTTTGCCGATTTCGGCAAAATCATCAATGGTCAAGTCAACCTCTGCCGCATGCGCAATGGCGAGCAGGTGCAGGATAAGATTCGTCGAACCACCGAGCGCCATGCCTACGGTAATCGCGTTTTCAAAGGCCTTGCGCGTCATGATGTCGCGGGCGGTCACGCCCTGCTCCAGCAGCTTGCAAACGGCCTCACCCGCGCGGGCGCAGTCTTCGCGCTTGGGTTTGCCAATGGCAAGTTGGGCCGAGGAATTTGGCAAACTCATGCCCATCGCTTCAATCGCGCTGGCCATGGTGTTGGCGGTATACATACCACCGCAGGAACCGGCACCAGGAATGGCGCTTTTTTCCACGCACTTCAGGCCCTCATCGTCAAGCTCGCCGCGGGCGTGGCGGCCAACCGCCTCAAACACCGAAACGATATCGAGCGCGTCTTTCTCCTCTTTGTCCTGGGGAAGAAAGCCAGGTAAAATGGTGCCGCCGTAAACAAAAACCGATGGGCGATTCAGCCGCGCAATGGCGATCATGCAACCGGGCATATTTTTGTCACAACCACCGATGGCCACGAGACCGTCAAAGCCCTCCGCCGCAACGGCGGTTTCGATGGAGTCGGCGATGACCTCACGCGAAACGAGCGAGTAGCGCATCCCGGCAGTGCCCATGCTGATCCCATCAGAAACGGTGATCGTGCTAAAGTTCACTGCCTTGCCGCCAGCGGCGTTCACACCGTCGGTCGCGTGTTTGGCCAGCTCGCCCAAGTGCATGTTGCACGGAGTCAGATCGCTGGGGGAAGATGCCACCCCAACTTGCGGCTTCTTAAAATCATCGTCCTCAAAGCCCACAGCACGGAGCATGGAACGGGCGGGCGCACGGTCGCGGCCGTCAACAACAACGGATGAATGTTTGCGGGAGTTTTCTAAAGCCATAGCAAAAGTAGCATGCCCAAGCGTAGGCGCGTGAGGCGAGCAAAAATATTGCCGACCGGCAGACAGCGATTCGCCGCCCAAGGAGCGGGGTAATGAGTTGATTGGACAGGTGGATGGAATTGGGGATATTGGTTTCATGTCCCCATATTATCATGCCCCCATCTTACTGGCAATGACTCGGCTTGTTCAGTTGGGTCGGCTGGCTCAGTTGGTTCCATTGGGCAACTTTTTCGGCAAAAAAACGCCTCCAAGGCCCAATCGATATTATTTTTCGGCCTTAATTAATAGTGAGCACGAGAAAATAGCTCCCGATTCCCCTGAAACGCCCGAAAGCTGACACATTTTTTCTAATTGGTGCGTTAATGCTCAAATATCTACGCCCAAGCCGAGTGAAAGAGTCACGTCGTTTTTACTGGGCACGCTGCCATCAGCCTTGGCCATTGGGTCTTCCACCCGGTCTACTTGCAGCATAATGAAGACGTCGAAAATGGTCGTAATTTCATATTCCAGCGATGTCACCAGATGCTGTGTGAGTAGGCCGGATGCTCGATTGGTTAAGGTGGCCTGATAGTTGAGTTTATAGGTGAGATCATCGGTAATGTCGGCATCGAAAGTCGTCGTAAACAGCGCAGCCGGGCTTTGCGCCTCACTGTCTTCACCGGGCTGCACAGTGCTGAATACCGTGTATTGATAGGCTGGCCCGATCTGGATTTCCCAATCCATTTTTTTCGTATCCACGAGCTTGTAGCCGATACCAGCGCCCAGCGTTAATTGCATATTTAAATTTTGGAAGGGGTCGCGGTAATACTCGCCATCGAAGGGGCGCACGAAAATTCGCTCGTCGAAGAAATAGTCAAAGGAGGAACTAACCCGGTGGTTATTGGCGGATTCGACGTCGTCGGTCTCGGAGTAATTCCCGATGTAGGAAAGCTTCAGGCGCGTTGTTGCGGTGCGGCGTGCCAATTCAATCGCGCCCGTATAGCTGGTCTCGTTGGTGTTGCCCGTCTGATAGTCTGCGCCAATCTTGGCATTAAGCTCCCAGCGATCCCATTCATCATGAGCGACCGGGGCAATGGAGACCACCTTGTCGCGCTTCACCGTTTCACCAGTTTCAGTGAAATGCATTTCGCCATCATCCAAAGTCACTCGCCCGCGATGAACGGTACGATTATCCAGCCGAACGCCCATTGGCCCACCGAAACGCACTTCCTTGATGTCCGACCAGTCAATGGTGAGGACGCCGAGCTTGTCGCTATCGAACTCGACCGAATCATTATACATATATCGAAAAGTGCCCTTGAGCCACTCGCCCGAAGTCAGCTCGATCCAGTCAAACGCCTCGTCCACCTTTGGCGGTGGAGGTACCCACGCCGTATCGTCAGCATACCCTGCCGAATGAAAAAGCACCGTTAGCACTAGCCCAAGCAAACAACTTCTGCCAAAATTTCTAAATTGAATATATACTCCCACGCTCGCGTGATCGAAACCCCCAACGCTCGCCTGTCAACGAAGATTCGGATAAAATCGCTTCGCCGGTCTCGCATTTGTAGATTGCCGTAATCAGATACATGGAGATGATCTCAAGTCATGGCACAATTTCCCGATGAAGCCGGCCAAGACGGCTCCTTTCAACGGCAACCCGACGAGTTCCGCGAGTGGGTAAAGACTGAAGGCGAATTCACGCCTGAGCCTAATCGCTACCAACTCTACATCTGCAAAGCTTGCCCGTGGGCGCATCGCTCCTGGATCGTGCTGCGATTGATGGGGCTAGAGCACGTGGTCGGCGTCAGCGTGGCGGACCCAATTCGCACTGACGATACTGGCTGGGCCTTTCGCGAAGGTGACGGTCATGGGCCAGACTTGGCCGAGGGCTTTCACTTCCTATCTGAAGCCTACCGTGCGACGGCACCCAATTTCAGTGGCCGCGTCACCGTGCCCGTTCTGTGGGACAAGCAAACACGCCGCATCGTCAACAACTCCGAGGACGATATTTGCCGCATGTGGGCGACCGTTTTTGAACCGCTTGCGAAACATCCCGTGGACCTCTTCCCGGAGGCCATAGCCGAGGAGCAAAACGCCCTCAGCGACTTAGTTTACGAGCACATCAACAACGGCGTTTACCGCGCTGGATTTGCAGATAAACAATCCGCCTATGACCAAGCCGTGACAAAGCTCTTCGTGGTGCTGGACCAGTTGGAAGCGCGGCTGGCACATGGAGGTCCGTATCTGTTCGGTGAGCAAACCGTGGAAACTGATTGGCGGCTTTTTTGCACGCTGATCCGGTTCGACGCAGTTTATCATGGCCACTTCAAGTGTAACCTCCGACGCATCATTGACTACCCGCATTTGCAGGATTACCTGGAGCGACTTTACCGTCTGCCCAGCATTGCCGAAACCGTGAATTTCGACCACATCAAGCGCCATTATTACGTGACTCACGACGACATTAACCCGACGCAAATTGTGCCACTCGGCCCCAAGGTCGTGATTCGTGCGGAGATCAAAAATGCCGACTAGCCAAGCAGGCGTCTTTACGCACAATTTTTCAGTGACCACAGAGGCGATCGACGGCAATAACCACGTCAACAACGTCGTCTATGTGCAATGGATGCAAGACGTCGCCATTGCCCATTCAACCGCCAGCGGTGGATTCGCGGCAGTTGAGGCATCAAGCGGCACGTGGGTTGCGCGTTCGCATCACATCGAATACCTCAAGCCCGCATTGCTGCGCGATGTCCTCTTGGCTCGAACTTGGGTGGCCGATGTCAGCAAAGTGCGTTCGCGGCGACGTTATCAATTCCACCGCGAGTCCGATGGCGCGCTCATTGCTCAGGGTGAAACTGACTGGGTTTTTGTGGACACAGAAACTGGCCGCCCAATGGCAATCCCAGAAAGTGTCCGCGCATGCTATCGCGTTGTTGAAAAATGATTACGACCTTCTAAAGTCATTAAAGAATGAGCACGGAATCGTTCCAACGAATTAATAAACCTGCGGAGGAAAATCTTTCGGCAGAAGAACAAGCAATTCGCCAGATGGAGGAACATGCCGAGCTGCTCACTCGCGGAAAACTGCTCAAGCATCTGCGTAAAAAGCACAAACTCACCGGATGGGCACTACAGGAATTTGCCATGATTGCCAGCGAGGTCTCGGAGATAGAAACTGGCATGCACGAACACGGCGTTTTGACTAAGGCGAACTGGCGATACAAGACAACCAAACAATCCGGTGCCAAAGTAGTCGCCAGCCTCCTCATTGGCCTGTTCGCCGCCCTCATTCCCGGAGATGAGGAAATCAAAATCGAATACACCACGGTACATCGCCTTGAGCATTCAACGATCCGTTG
The DNA here is from genome assembly GCF_014651635.1 of Cerasicoccus arenae. GTDB lineage: Bacteria > Verrucomicrobiota > Verrucomicrobiia > Opitutales > Cerasicoccaceae > Cerasicoccus > Cerasicoccus arenae. Next base: position 116,558 of record NZ_BMXG01000001.1, read on the forward strand.
GTATTTCTGGCGCAAAATTTTGCTCACTTTCCTTTACGTCGTCATGATCGCACTTGGCACGATCTCAATCATTTGGCTGATCATCGGCGTGGCGCTCCTGCTGGATCGCACGGCGACTCAAGAGGAAAAAATGTGGGGTTTCATTCCGCTAATCATCTCTCCGCTCTGCTTCTTCATCGCCCATAAATTAAAGAAAAGCATCATCCCGCCGATGCTGCGTATTTACGGCGGCAATCATTTCGAGCTGGTTTCGCTCAAACCGGCGGAACCAACCTCACTCGCAGACATTCGTTAGCAGCGCTCCTCTTGCTAAGTAGCGACGCTTATTCCATCGAAGTAAGACTTGATCCCGGCCTCAGTAGGCTCATTAATACTCTGTTTTCGCGATCATGATAATTCCGTCCCACGCACCCTTCAGCGAACCGCAACGCAATACGCTTAACCAAATCCTGCCGACCCTTAGCGATCAGCAGACAACTTGGCTGAGTGGTTTCTTGGCGGGCGCTCAGTCGTCGGCCAGTGGGCCATCCGCCGCAGCCGCCGCGCCAGCAGCGCCATCCAGCATTCCGCTGACCATCCTTTATGGCACCGAAAGCGGCAACTGCGAAGAACTCGCCGCCCAAGCGAAAAAGGCCGCCGCTGCAAAGGGATTTGCCGCAAAGACGCTCGACATGGGTGACATTAAGGCCGCCGATCTAGCCAAGGTGAAAAACCTGTTGGTCATCGTGAGCACCTGGGGCGATGGTGAGCCGCCTGACCGTGCCGTTATTTTCTACGAACAAATCATGGGCGACCAAGCCCCCAAGCTCGACCAAACACATTTCTCCGTCCTCGCTCTCGGCGACACCTCTTACGAAAAGTTCTGCCAAATCGGCAAAGACTTCGACGCCCGCCTGGAAGCTCTCGGTGCCAAACGTTTCCACCCGCGCACTGACTGCGACCTGGACTACGAAGGCCCGTTCAAGAAGTGGCTCGATGGTGCCTTGCAAAACCTCGGATCGCTCGCCGCACCAGTCGCTCCTGTCGTGAGCAATGGCTCTGCGCCCTCCGCACCCGCGATTGAATACGGCAAGAAAAACCACTTCCCTTCCGAGCTCAAAGAACGCGTGCTACTCAATGGCCGTGGCTCGATCAAGGAAACCATCCACTTGGAACTTTCCCTCGCTGGCAGCGGCTTGACCTACGATGCTGGCGACGCGCTGGCGGTTGTTCCCTCCAACTGCCCGGAAGATATCACCGCGGTGATTGAAGCCGGTCGCTTTAAGGCCGATGACATCGTGCCTGCGCCCGATGGCAGTGATGGCCCTCTCAATGAAGTCCTTGCCCAATACTACGACATCACTGGGCTGACGAAGAACATCGTCAAAAAATACAACGAACTCGCCAAGAGCGACGTGCTCACCGCCATGCTCGGTGACAAGGAAAAGCTCCAAAGTTACCTGTGGGGCCGCCAAGTTTGTGACCTTCTCACAGACTACCCGATCGGCCTGCCCGCCAAGGAATTTGTCAATTTACTGCGTAAGATGCCGCCACGTCTTTACTCGATTGCTTCTAGCATGAAGGCACACCCCGATGAGGTTCACCTGACCGTGGCTGCCGTCCGCTACGATGCGCATGGGCGCGCCCGTAAGGGTGTCGCCTCGACCTACTTGGCTGACCGCGTGGCCATCGGCGAAACGATCCCCGTTTATACGCACCACAACAAGAACTTCAAGTTGCCCGCCAACAGCGATACGCCGATCATCATGATTGGGCCTGGCACCGGCATTGCGCCGTTCCGCTCATTCATCGAAGACCGCGCTGCTGATGGTGCCAAGGGCAAGAACTGGCTCTTCTTCGGCGACCAGCGTTTCTCCTACGACTTCCTTTACCAACTTGAGTGGCAGGACTACCTGAAGGACGGCTTGCTGACCAAGCTCAACACGGCCTTCTCCCGCGACCAACCGCAAAAGATCTACGTGCAACAACGCATGATCGAGGAAGGCAAAGGGATCTATGACTGGCTACAGGATGGCGCGCATTTCTATGTGTGTGGCGACGCCTCGCGCATGGCCCATGACGTCAACGAAGCCCTCATCACGATCTACCAGACCCACGGCGGCCAATCTCGCGAAGACGCCGAAGCGACCGTGAAGCAGCTCCAGAAAGACAAACGCTACCAGCGCGACGTTTATTGAGGCTAAGAATCCTCTAAAGGCGTACACCAGTTTCGATAATTCCCCACCGCATATTGCGCGGAGTGCTGTGCTACGCGGCAGTTCGCTTATGCTGGGTAAATGGTCAATGTGCTAGCAGCGCCCATCCTCAATCATAGACTTGAGGACATCAGGGCGCAGAATGCCATGAGCACCTTGACGAAGGCGGCGCGCACGGTCACGAAATCGCTCTGGTCGTTCCTCTTGGGCCAGACCGGCGTTGAGACAATAGAAGATTTCCGTCTCGAGCGAACGATGTTGGCGGCGGGCGCGGAACTTTAATCGACGCATCAATTCCGGTGGGATATCTACACCTGTGGGGTCAAGCATAAGCAAAACTTACCCAAGTGATTAGGAAAAAGCAAATCCAGGCGAGCTTTTCCCCGCTTATTGATTCTACTCAGGGATAATGCGGGCCAACACAAGGCGAAAGCCGGAACTGCCGCTACGCGACTGCTCACTTAAGCCTTCGCTACGAGAAGCCGCACGGGCGCGGATGGCAAAATCTTCCCAGCCACCACCACGAGTGGGCCGGCGGGTATTATCTTCCAGACGCACCCAATCCGCCACTGCATCTCCTGGTAAACGCGCATTGTAATTATCGTAGCACCACTCGCGCACATTCCCGTGCACATCGTAGAGGCCCCAAGCGTTCGGAGGGTAACTGCCAACTGGCTTGGATCCGTAATGGTCAGTGCCATCCAGCTCACTAGACTCGAAATCTCGCGGATACTTGCCTTGAAAATTGCCATTGGCAGCGGTCGCGGTAGCTCCCCAGTTGAAAGGCGTATTCGTGCCCGCGCGGGCCGCGTATTCCCACTCTGCCTCAGTAGGCAGACGGTATTCATAGCCAGCCGGGATGCGACCCGCCGCTTGCTCACGCTCATTAAGCTTGCTGCAAAAAGCCATTGCCTCGCGCCAGCTAACGTAATCCACTGGCCGGGTCTTACCCGCCTGACGAGAAGGATTAAAGCCGATCAATTCCTCATACTGGGTCTGGTTAACTTCATGAGCACCAATCCAGTAACCTTGCGTCAGCCGCACTTGGGTAATCGGCCCCTCCTCGGGTAGGCGGGAAGGCTCGGTGAGAGGGCTCCCCATAGTGAATGAGCCTGGAGACACCCAGACCAACGGCATTTTCAGGAACGGCACGTCGTAGTCTTTACCCGTTTCCGCGCTCGGAATACGCGTGAGTTCGGGTGCCCAAGTGAGCTTTTCATTGGGTTTGGGCGTGAAGGCCTTACTCATCTCGAAGAAATTCTCATTACTGATCGTCAAGGTCTGCTTGACATCCGGTTTGAGCGGCGCGCGCATCTCATCAAGTTTCACCTTTTGTCCGTTCAGCTCGATCGTCCATTGCTCACCGGCTGGCTGAGGGGACAGCGTCAGGATGGCGGGCTTGGGTGCCAGATCATAAATGACCTTCATTCGGACTTGGTTCTCCAGCGTAAACGTCTTAGTTTCATTGAGATAATCCGGGTGCTCCACAGTCATAGTAATCTCACCCTCATTGATGTCTGAAATACGAAACTGCCCAGCGACGATGTTACTGCTGTTCGCCGAAAATGTCTCATCGCCAAGCTTTGCGTTAACGCTTTTTCCGCTGATGGTCACAGCCTTCAACTGCTCAGGTGTCGCCTCCTGCCCACCAAGCTTAATGACTGGGGCAATTTCCCCCGAGAGCGGCGTGAGCACGCCAAAATCCAGAACATCACGAGTATCCGGCTTCACCGTCACAGCCAAAATCGATTCGCGATAACCCTCCAGTTTCAAGGTCAGCAGGAATTCCTCGTTGACGGGCAAATCCTGCAGCGTGGCATTGGTCATCCCAATTTTACGATCCTCGTAATAGATTTCCGCCCCACTGGGATCGGACTTTACGCGCAATACGCCCAGAATCGGGTCCAGCGGAATATCGAAGCGATTATCCTCGCTGGGAGACAGCTCAAAAGGTCCGGACTTCGTAACGAGGTAACCGTCTTTTTTTGCAGTAATCGTGTATTCACCGGCAGGAATCTTGCCCTCCAAGGCCAACACGCCATCGGCGTTTGTTTCACCCAATTCAATGATTTCGCCGTCCGAATCTTTCGCAGTCAGCTTAGTCTCAGCCAAACTGGTGAAGCTAACATTTGTAAAGGCCGGCTTAAGGCGCACACTGATGCTTTGCGGCTCCTGTTCGATCTGAATCAAGCGCGAGGTAGTAGTAAAGCCGGGCGACGAAAACTCCAACCGATAAGAGCCTGGCAGGATATTCAGGCCCAGCTTACCATCACGAACGATGTAATTGAGGTCCGTGGAGCTGATCTTCATGCTGGAGCTTTCTGGGAAAATCGAAATGGATAAGCGAGGCACCTGCCCCTCAGGCGTTCGTATCGCCGTCATGCCATCCATTGATTCATCACCAATCATTGAATTGAGCATTGAAAAAACGAGGAACCCAACGCCCAGACAGACGATGCCGAGCACCGCAAGTCGAAAGGCCCGAGCCGATTTTTCCCCACGCGCCTTAACCTGTTTGGGCACTGGGATGAATTCCAGATGGTGGAAGATGGTCTTGGTCTCCGACGTGCCAATGCTCGACCTAGCTGAACTGCTGCGCAATGGCCGAATTTTATCGAACTCGTCAAAGTCGGCCTTCGCCTTAGCCACAGTCTGGTAGCGCTTCTCAGGCTCGCGGTCGAGGCAGTTGGCAATAAACACGTCCCATTTCTCATCGAGCCCGTGCACCATTTCGCTCGGCGGCGTGTAGTCAGCGGTTGGCTTGCGACCAGTGAGTAACCAGTAAGCGGTAATGCCCAGCGCATACACATCGGAGCGGGCATCAGAGGGTTTTCCTTGGCGTGCTTCCGGCGATAAGATGTCCACCGAATTAATACGGATGGCGCGGCCACCCAAGGCAATTGGGGGAATGCCCGCCGACACGATTTCCTCAAACCGCTCTTGTCCGATCAAAGTCAACAGCCCAAAGCCTGCAACTTTGACCACGCCATCCTTGGTCCGTAGAATATTGGTCGGATTGAGGTTAAAATGCTGGATTTTGTTCTGGTGAAGGTAGGTCAGGCCCTCAAGCACCTGCGACAGGATCGGAGTAACCTGATCAGCCGGGAGGCCCATTGGCATATCGGATACGAGCTCACGAGGCTCGTCATTTTCCGTACGACGCTCCTTGAGCTGCTTGTTGACGTAGCTCTGAAGGTAGTCCGCCAAGTTCTCCCCATCAAAAGGGTCACCCAAAAATGTAAAGCGGTCTTTGACCTCACTCGCCTCGCTAAACGAGAATACATTCTCATGTTCCAAGCCACATAGCTTTGGGGCCACTTGAGCAAAACGCTGCTTAAAATCAGGTGTCGCCTTGATAATCGGTGGCATGACAAAGACTGTCTGCTCTTGTTTGGCACGTGGTTTACGAACACCATATAGGCTGCCCAGCAGGTCATAAGACACGCAACGCAACACCTGATAGTCGCCAAATTTTTCACCCGGCGTCAGGACTTCGTAAGCGCGCCCAGGAGGTGCCGAAACAGATGGAGGTAGTTGATCACTCATAGCAGCAGGTAGAGATCGAGACAAAATTACGGGTTGATCACATCAGGCGCACGCTTGTCTGTACCAGCAGTCCGGTGATATTGGCCTGTTAGTTTATCGCGCTCATATTTGGTGAATCCAGCCCGCTCGACGTTTTTGGTTTCAAGCTTTTTCTGGGTGCCCTTGGGCGTGTAACGGGTGGCAAGGTTGGGGGCCTGATAAACACGGCGCACGGGCTCCCCTGTACGCGGATGTTTTGTCAGCGCTGAGTCACTCATAGGCTGCTCAATCTCAAAGCAATCGCCCTCACTGCCATCAGGATTGATCACCTGGTATACATAAATCGGCATGGATCATCTATTTCGCGGATTCTCTCGACTGGGGCAAGTCGTAATAACGGCCTTCCAATGATTGCTTAACGAAAAAACAAGCTCGTTACGCACTTAGCTTGTAATTTTTGACTACAGAATAATACTAAGGCGGATGGATTCAGCTAAGGCAGCGCTAAAGGCTCCCGCCACGGTACCCGATAACCGGGCCGAGGCAAATGCCAGATGGTGGATAATCATCTTGCGCCACTTGGCAGCTGTTTTTTGCTACCTCTTCCTGATGGAACTTGGCACCTGGATGCCAATCAGCGCCGTCAAGGAAAGCAGTGCGTTCCTCCTTTGGCCAGCTACGGGCTTTGCCTTGGCTATCACCATTCGCGGCGGCTGGACGTATCTCGCCACTTTTGGCATAATTGCCCTGGTTTGGAATAGCTATAACATGCCTTTCGGTTGGTTTTTCTCTGCCGAACGCGCGGGTGCTATCGTAATTTCTGTCGGTGCCACGGCCTTCCTCATGCGCCGATTTCTGGAGAACCGTAGTGCGCTGGAGTCCATTAAGGATGTCTTTGTTTTCCTCGCAATTGGCCCCCTACTCTGTGGACTCTTACTCGCCACGCTCACGACCAGCTCATTGTGCCTCCACGTAGAAGAAATTCCGTGGTTTGAATTCTCCCGCTTGCTCACACCTTGGTGGTTGGCTGAAGCCGTGGGGATCCTCGTGCTGGCACCCTTTGCATTGGTCTGGACCGCCCGCACCAAGATAAACTGGCGCAATCGCCAGATATTTGAGGTCGCGATCTGGCTGGTTGTGTTGCTTGGCGTAGCGTTTGCGGTATTCGATAGCTGGGCACCGACGGACACCCTCAAGTATCCGCTTGAGCTGGCAATGTTCCCCATTGTCTTCTGGGGCGGTATTCGCTTTGGCCAACGCGGGGCCACCGCAGGCGTCATCATCATCGCCATCATGGCAGTCTGGGAAATCCTCCAGGTTCTCGGGCCTTCTCAGAAATACATTTCTACTCCCCCAGAGTTCATCTGGGTCTTCGTTGGCATCCTCAGCGCCACAACCTACTTCCTAGCCGCCATCATCACCGAGGTGTTACGTAGTGAAGAAAAAGCCGCCTCCAACGAACAACACCTACAAGCCTTCATTGACGCCCTGCCCGACGCCGCCTTCATCATCTCCAGCGAAGGCCAATACCTCGAAGTGTATGCCTCTCAGCTCGGTGCCTTCAATGAGGTGAACGCTTGGAAGGGCGACCACGTGTCAGACCGTTGGCCCATTGAGCTGGCTCAGGACTTTCAGAACGCCATTCGCAATGCCTTGGACTCGGGCCAAGCCCAGAGCATTGAATATCCGCGCTACGATCAAGGCCAAGAATACTGGTTCGAAGGTCGAGTCGCTCCCATGAAAGAACTCACCGAGGCCACCGACCGCGTCATCTGGGTGGCCTATGAAATCACCGAACGTAAAAAAGCGCAGGAAGCACTGGAGCTACGCGACCGTATTCTCCAAGGCGTTGCTGAGGCCACCAATGCCCTACTTGCCAGCAAAGAACTCAATGAAGGTGTTGGCAAAGCCCTGTATTCCATCGGCCGTTACGCCCAAGTGGAATCCATTCGCCTGATCGCCAGTAACCCTGCCCATGAGCAACGTAAGTCCAACGAACGCATCCCTTGGCGCTGGTCCAATGCCCCCTTTAGTCAGATTAAGCGCACCAACGAACCAAGCCTCAACTGGGATGAATTGCCCGAGAACTGGACCAACCGGGTCGCCAATGGAGAGGTCGTCCAATGCTCCATTGAACAGGCAGACGGGATCAGCGAACTCATGGAAAAACGCGGCGCACGCTCCATCCTTCTGACACCTATTTACGTGGAGGGGCAATTCTGGGGCGCACTGGAGCTGTGTGATCACAGCCCACGCCTCTGGGACGAAAGCGAAATCGCCTCCCTAAGAGTCGCCGCTGGCAGCCTTGGCAGCTTCATACAGAGCCGTCGGGGAGAGGAAGCCCTCCGCTACGCCAAAGAAGCTGCCGACCGCGCCAATATGGCCAAGGGCGAATTCCTCGCCATGATGAGCCACGAAATCCGCACCCCGATGAACGCCGTCCTCGGCTACACCGACCTCCTCGCCGAAACTCATGTTGATGACCAACAGCGCGAATGGCTAGGCATCGTCAACCGTAGCGGCAAGGCTCTCCTGGAGCTGATTAACAACATCCTCGATTACTCCAAAATTGAGTCCCGCGGCGTCGAGCTGGAATACCTCGCATTCGACCTTGAGCAGACGATTATGGAGGCCCTTGAGCTCATCCTCGTGAAAGCCAACCAGAAGGGTGTCAAAATCAAGTATGAGATGGCTGGTGAGCCAGCCGGCAGATTTATTGGCGACGCCCACCGGCTTCGTCAAATTCTGCTCAACCTCGTCAACAACGCCGTTAAATTCACGGAAAAGGGCAACGTCGATGTCCTCGCTGTCATTCAGTCGACAACTGAGGCCGGGCGCTGCCGCATCGATGTCCACGTGAAGGACACCGGAGTCGGTATTCCAGCGGAAAAACTCGTCAATTTGTTCCAGCCTTTCAGCCAAGCGGATTCCTCCACCACACGGCGCTTCGGCGGCACGGGTCTGGGGCTAGTTATCAGTAAGCGCCTCGTAGAAAAGATGGGCGGCGATATCGTCGTAGAGAGCGTCAATGGCCAAGGCTCTACCTTCTCCTTCCACATCTTCCTCAACCGCGCACCACAGGAGGAGGCCGAACAAACAAGCCTGCCCATTGACAATAGCGTGCCCCTAGCTGAACTCGCGCCCCTCCGCATTCTCGCCATCGAGGACGAACCAGTGAACCAGCAGCTGACGCGAGACATTCTCGCTCGCATGGGCTATGTCTGCGACACGGCCACCGATGAATCCGAGGCTGAAAAATTGCTCAATAGCAATGCCTACGACTGCATTCTGATGGACATTCAACTACCCGGCAAAAGCGGCCTCGACATCATCCAAGACATTCGCGCCAACGCCTATGGTGCTACACACGCCCGCGCCTGCATCATCGCCCTCACCGCCAATGCCCTCCCCGGCGACCGCAAGAAATGCCTCGACGCCGGTGCCAGCGACTATATCTCAAAGCCCCTCGTAATCAGCGAATTGAAGGAAGCCCTCATCCGCGCAGCCAATCATCCCAACCCGTAAAAATGCGGCCCGTAAAGCCTTCAATCAATCACTGAAAAACGCCCGACATTCGAGCCCCCCACGCCACAAAAATCAGAAGTTTTTGAATAGGAATGCCTTAAATTAAAAACCGGTTGTGTCAAAAAATTAAACCGATTAGATTGGCCTCTAGCTACCAAATGTAATTTGGAGTTCCCAAGAATAAACTCCGCGGTTAAATCGGGCAAGTTTCAGTATTTAAACGAAAACTCCTCCCCGGCTTGATTAACAACCTTCAACTCGCCTCCGTCTTTATGCACGACGAGTTCCTGATAGGATTCACCATTTACGGACTTCAATGGAGTAATAAAGGAAGCGCCGACGAGCTCCTTGTAGGAAACCGAAGCAACGCCTTCTTCCATCATATACTGCTGCCCGGCACTCCCAACGCGACGCAGATTCTTGATATATGGAGCTTTGGCGTTCCTTAATCTCTGCTTGGCAATCGCCTCATCAATTTTTTCCTGAGACACCGGCCTGATGAAGTAAATGACATCATCACCGCGCCTCAGGGCAACTGAGTCCCCCAACGAACGAACGGTCTTAGACGGCGGCCTTACATGGAGTTCACCTATAACCTTTTCTCCGATTTCGCCGGTATCTGGGTTCTGCCCGAACAAGTCGGCACCATACTTCGTTTCCTTGAGAACAACCCAAACCGGCATTACAGCGCCAATAATAATACCAGTTGCGTCAGCCCGAAACTCTGCACTGGAAATGCCCCACTCCCCCGGCCCTTGCCAATTACCCAGTAACGCAGCATTTGTGATCCGAGGATACTGCTTCCTAAACTCAGAAACCCGCTCCCGATACTCACCCGCCTTATCCAAAAAATCGAGGATCTCGAGTGCTTTCATGTTGTAGGCTAATTGCAAAGTTTTAGCTTCACTTTTGGCCCCTAGCTCAACGAGTCGCTTAGCCATTTCGAGATTATTCCAGAACACAGCTTTGTTTAAGGCTTCAGTTCCGCCTTCCTTAAATGAAGCTCCCTCAGCAAGCAGATAAAGCACTGCCTTTTCATCCCCAGCCTCGATGGCTTGAACCAGCCATTTATCCTTAAACCGATCCCATCGCTTAGGGTAGTATCTCTTCAACGACTGATAAATAAACACTGAGTGCTTTTGAAATGTTTCTGATGGATTCGCACCAACCCAGTAATCATTATCCCCGTCGGATAAAAGTAAGTCTGCAATCTCCAACTGATCATGCCTGAGGGCTGTCGTAAGAAGATTATATTTCCTATACTCACCGCGCTTAATTTGATGTGAATCCTTGAGCGCTTTTATCTCTTCTACCTTCCCCTCGATCACTAGGCTATTCGCCTGCTCAAATGCCTCCTCGAGTTGCTCCCATTCACTTTTTTCAGCATGTAAGTTGCAGAACATGCTAACAAGCGCTATGTAAATATATGTTATTTTTTTATGTCTATTCATGAGATTTAAACGTTAAATATACGCATCCTGCATACTTCCCAGATCGACACAAGCCTTTCCACACCCCAAAGTTTCAACAAAGAAGATCCATCAGACGGCTGACAGAAAAAATACGCGACTTAAATTACACTGAGTTACACAACTGATTACACTTCAATAAACTGCCCCAAAGCCGCCTCACCTCGTTGGCATCCGTGTTTAATTCGCGTTCATCCGCGGCTAAAAAAGACCTGACCATCACTTCTCCTTCATCGGTCGCTTAACCGCTTGGATTTTCCCGCCAACGGCGTTGACCTTTTCGCGGGTGTCCTTAATCAAGTCACCAACATGCCGCGAACGACCGATCCCGAACTGCGCGAATTCATTCGCCGCCTGCCCAAGACCGAAACGCACCTGCACATCGAAGGCGGGCTGCCGCTCAACCTCCTGCGCGAAGTTCGGCCCGACGAACCCGAGCCTGAATCTTGGGCCCACGATTTTAAATACCGTGACTTCGCCCACTTCGAGCAGCAGCTGCTCACTTGGGGCTTCGCCTTCTACACCTCGCCCGAGCAGTATTACCGCTCTGCGCGCCAGCAGTTCGAGCAGCACTTGGCCCTCGGCGTGCGTTATGTTGAGTGCAGCTTCGCCAGCGGCGTTTCCGAGTTTGGCGGAATCAACGCCAAGGAGATTTTTCAAGCCATCAAAGAGGCCGCGCCCGCCGGTCTGGAAGTCCGTGTGTTCATGGGCATTCACCACAGTGGTTGTGGCGAAAAAATGCGCCATGTGATCGAGGATTCGCTCACCTGGGATGGCTTTGCGGGCGTCGATTTGCATGGGCCGGAAGACCTGCCCATAGAGCCGTGGACCGCTGAAATCTGGGCCGCCGCCCGTGCTGTTGGCAAATACACCAAGGCACACGCTGGTGAGTTTCTAGGCGCGGATTTCGTCCGCCGCATCCTTGAAGAAACGGGTGCCCAACGCATCCAGCACGGCATTCGCTCAGTGGAAGATCCTGCCCTCGTTCGCCTCCTTGCGATCAGTGGCATCACGCTCGACGTCTGCCCAATCAGCAACGCCAAGCTCGTGCCCGGTGTCACATTGGAAAACCACCCGATCCGCGAACTCGTCGACGCAGGCGTCAAGGTCACGGTCAATACCGACGACCCCATCAGCTTTGGCAACAACTTGATTGATGACTACGAAGCCCTCTTTCACGCCCGTGGCTTCACTCGCGCCGAGCTCAAGCAGCTCGCCCGCAACGGACTGGAAGTCGCACTCGTTGACGAGTCCACTCGCGCCAGCTGGCTCGCCGAGCTCGACGCCATCAGCGTCTAGCAGACAACATCAGCAGTGCTCCCGCTCTGCACCCGACACACACCTGTCCATTAAATGGTAGCGCAGGCGCGTCCCCGCGCTACCATTTAGACCAATAGAGCAGGATGATCTCATGCCTCTCGGAAATTTTCCGTCACTACAGAAATGACCTGACAAAGCCTTCGTTGCGTGGGACTCTGCTCGCGATGGCCATCCGATTTTCCAGCGTCTTATTTGCCCTACTTGCTCTCTGCCTGAGCGGATGCGGGCAGCGTGAGACGCCAGTCGAGCGCGCCAACCAAGACCGTATCCTACTACGCGCAAATGGAACCGAACCTGCCGCGCTGGACCCGCATCTAGTCACAGGTGTGATGGAACACAACATCCTGACCTCACTCCTTGAGGGGCTCATCCGGCCGGACCCGAAGACGCTCGCGCCGTTGCCCGGCGTCGCCGAGGCCTGGGACATCAGCAGCGATAGGCGCGTTTACACCTTTCATCTTCGGCCGGAGGCCCGCTGGTCTAACGGTGATCCCGTTACGGCCAAGGATTTTATATTTTCATACGAACGCATTCTCTCGCCCAAACTGGCAGCGGAATACGCGTCAATGCTTTACCCAATGGTCGGTGCCGAGGCTTTTAATACCGGCGAATTGACAGACTTTTCCCAAGTCGGCGTCAAAGCGCTGGACGAGCATACGCTGGAGATCACGCTCAAAGAGCCGACGCCGTATTTTCTCTCCCTGCTGACGCATTACACGTGGTTTCCTGTCCATCCCCCCACCATCCTCAAGCACGGAGAAATCGATCAGCGGGAATCACGTTGGACGCGCCCCGGTAACTTCGTAGGCAACGGCCCCTTCACTCTCGAAGAGTGGCGCGTGCATGACTACATCGACGTGAAGAAAAACCCGCTTTACTGGGATCGCGACAGCATCTGGCTCAACGGCGTCCGCTTCCTGCCCATCGACAATCGCAACACCGAGGAGCGCGCTTTTCGCTCAGGACAGGTCCACGTGACCTATGCTATGCCAGTTCATAAAATCGAGCCCTACAAGGAATCAGGCTCTGAGGCGCTGCTCATCTCGCCGTATCTGGGCACATATTATTACGCAATCAACGTTAACCGCCCCCCCCTAGACGATGTTCGCATCCGCCAAGCGCTCTCGCTAGCAATTGATCGTGAGACGATCACGCGGAACATCACCAAAGCTGGCCAGATTCCCGCCCCCTACTTTACCCCGCCCGATACCGCAGGCTACACCGCAGAGTGCCCCATGAGCTTGGACATGGAGCAAAACATCGCTGAGGCCCAACGCCTCATGGCCGAGGCTGGTTATCCCAATGGTGAGGGTATGCGAGATATCGAATTGCTCTACAACACTTCGGACAGCCACAAGCCCATCGCCGAAGCCATCCAACGCATGTGGCAAGAACATCTCGGCATCAACGCCACCTTGCTTAATAAAGACTGGAAAACCTACTTGATTGCCCGCCGTGAGGGGGACTTCGATATCGTCCGGGCAGGTTGGATCGGAGACTACAATGACCCCAGCACCTTCCTCGATCTCCTCACTAGCTGGTCTGGCAACAACGCCTCCAAATGGTCCACCCCCGACTACGACACGCTCATCCGCGAAGCCGCCAAGACCACCGACCAAACTGCCCGCTATGAACTCTTCCAACAGGCCGAAGCCATTCTCATGGAAGAAATGCCCCTGATTCCAATTTACTTTTACGTCAGCGCCTATCTGGTCGATTCCTCCGTTCAGGGCTGGTATCCAAACATCCTCGACCAACACCCATACCAAGGCATCCGCTTGGAAACCGCTACTGACTAACCATCAGCGATATATTCGACCTCGTTCTCTTCTTTGGCCAAGGCAAAGATGACATTGTCCATACCACCGAGCTCACAAAATCACAAGGCGAGTTCAATAACGGCTTCGATGTTGACGCCTACATACAAAACAAACCGACGCGCTGGAGCAATTTGGCCGGGAATTTCATCGTCAAGCAGTCCGCGAACTCATCCATGTGTCCTGCCACAAGGCCCGCATTTTCCCATTCTGCCAGATGACCAAACTCGGCCAGTTGCACCCTTGTGCAGCGGAATTGAGCGGCGATCTCGCTCATGATGGCTACCGCATTTCCATTCTCGAAAACCACTACGATCAGGGCAAATACACCGACAAACACGAGCTTGTCATCCACTGCGGCGACAGCGCCTGATTTCTCATTGCTGTTTGTCGGAAAGGCGGAAAAATGGTCCTCATGAAAAACGCCGTCATTTTTCTGTCAGTTGCCTTACTCGCGGCCGTCATCGCCCTGGTCATCATCTTCACCCAACCGGATAAAGAGCCCCCCCCCCCCCCCCCCCCGCTCACCCAACCAACCACTCAGGAAATCGAGGCTGCGCGTATCAAAGCCGAGAATGAGGCAGAACAAGCTCGAGAAGCCGTCCGCATGGCCGAACTGGCCACCGCCCGCGCTGAGGCTGAACGCGAGGCCCGCGTAAAAGAACTCAACGGCCGATTGGCTCGCGAAGCCGAGGCCCGTATAGCCGCTGAGGAAGCCGCCGTGGTCATGCGTCAAAAACTCGCCCTGATCGAAGACCAAAAACGCAAGTTGGAAGCCGAGGAGGCCGCTTTGGCCAAACGCACTGCCGATCTGAATGAAGACACTGAGCAGACCAAGGCCCTCATTGCCGAGATGGAGCAGCGACAGTCCGAGGTGCGCAAGCGCCAAGCTGAGATGCAGATGCTCGCCGAAAAAGCCGAGGCGCTGGAAGCCCAATCTGCATCCATTGCCCGTCGCCAAGCCGAAATTGAAGAGACGATTCAGGCCGAAGGCGGCATTATTACCATCCCCAACTATCGAATCTGGTCGCCGAACTACCGTCCTTCGCGTACAGCCGAAGAAAAGCTATAGCAACCATGGCCGATACACCGCCAGCACTGCCCGGCAGCCAAGATGAGGATTACCTGAAAAGCCTCTCTCTCGCCTACTATATTGTTGGCGGTATACTCGCATTCTTTTCACTCATGCCCATCATGCATATGGTCATGGGCCTGCTCATTTTAACTGGCGGGCTGGAGCAAATGACCAATGATATGGCCAACGCAAATCCGCCGTTTCCCTTTCCTCCCAAGCTGTTCGGGTGGTTATTCTTCTTTGGCGGTACCTTTTTCGTTATATTCGGTGAGGCGGTCGCGATCAGCATTATTTGCGCCGGACGCTTCATCAAGCAGCGCCGGAACTATACCTTCACCTTTGTGATCGCGTGTATTGCCTGCGTATTTTTCCCCATTGGCACAGCGCTAGGCATTTTCACCATCATCTTGCTGACTCGCCCCAACGTAAAGTCACTCTACGGCAAAAGCTGATCCAGTCCCTCCTCACGTGAAACTGCGCAATAAACCCGCTTTTTCCTTGGCGAATTGGCGCAAATTCCATCCAATCACCGCCACATCATGATCACTTCCGAAACATCCGCCCTCGACGCCACGCCGCTCGCGCAACTTGATCCCGAGATCTTTGCCGCAATGGAGCAGGAACGCGCGCGTCAGCAAAGCCACATCGAGCTCATTGCCTCGGAAAACTTTACCTTGCCTGCCGTCATAGAGGCCGCTGGCAGCGTGTTGACGAATAAATACGCCGAGGGCTACCCGGGTAAGCGTTATTACGGCGGGTGCGAATTCGTCGACATCGTAGAGCAGGTCGCAATCGACCGCGCCAAAGCACTCTTCGGAGCCGACCACGCCAACGTGCAGCCACACTCCGGCAGCCAAGCAAACTTCGCCGTCTATGCCGCCACACTCAAGCCCGGTGACAAAATTTTGACGATGAACTTGTCGGACGGTGGTCACTTGACGCACGGTAATCCGGCTAATTTCAGCGGTAAACTATACGAAGTCGTTCACTATTATGTGAGCCCAGAAGACGGTCGCATTGACTACGATAACTTGGCCGAACAGGCAGAAAAAGAGCGCCCAAAGATGATTACCGTAGGTGCCTCGGCCTACCCGCGCGTCATCGACTTTGAGCGCATGGGCGAAATCGCCCGCAGCGTCGGTGCCTTATTGCTGGCAGACATTGCGCACATCGCAGGCCTCGTTGCGACCGGAGAGCACCCCTCCCCTGTCCCACACGCAGACTTCGTTACTACGACGACGCATAAGACCCTTCGCGGCCCTCGTGGCGGACTGATTTTGTGCAAAGAAAAATTCGCCAAGGCGATCAACAGCGCAGTGTTCCCAGGCGGCCAAGGTGGCCCATTGATGCACATTATCGCAGCGAAAGCTGTTTGCTTCCAAGAGGCAGCCAAACCATCGTTCAAGGCCTACGCGCAACAGGTCAAAGCAAACGCCGCTGCCATGGCTAAAGCCTTAATGGCAAAAGGGTATAAACTTTCCAGCGATGGCACCGATAATCATCTTGTGCTCGTTGATCTGCGCCCCAGCCACCCAAACCTCACTGGTAAAGTTGCCCAGATCGCTCTTGACCAAGCCAACATCACCACCAATCGTAACACCGTCCCAGGCGAGACCCGTAGCCCGTTCCAAACCAGCGGCTTACGACTCGGCTCCCCCGCCGCAACTTCGCGCGGAATGAAGGAACCTGAGATGATTCGTATTGTCGAAGCTATTGACTTGGTGCTTAACGACCCAGAAAACCCTGATAAAATAGCCCAGGCAAAGGCCATTGCCATTGAATTAACCGATAGATTTCCACTCCCTTACTGACAATAATACCTTTGGAAGCTTGTAAATATCGCCCTTCGCGCAAAAAATTTCCTTTTCAGCCGAAACAAAGTGATATTCATAAGTAACCTGAATATAAAGATAATAACAGCACAGGTGTAATCACCCGTGTTCTACCAATCCCAAACCCGACTCCCGGAATATGACACTATCTCGTAAAACCAGAAGCCGCAAAGGCTTTACCCTCGTCGAATTGCTGACGGTCATCGCGATCATTGGCATTCTCGCCGCGCTGATTATCCCAGCTGTCGGCAAAGTGCAGGAATCCGCCAAGAAGTCCGCTGCTGCCAGCAACGGACGTCAGATCGGCCTTGCTTACAACACCTTCGCAAACAGCGGTGGTAAAACCCGAAACATCACATCTGGTGGTACCGGTGACAGCGCACTGAATGCTGGCGATGCCGGCGATTATGCCTTTATCCTCGCTAAATACGGCGGCTTAAATGACGCCTCCATTTGGTACATCGATAGTGATGATGAACTCGCTGATGCCATTATTCCCAAGACAGTAATGGATGCTACAGAAGAGTCTCATCAGTTGGTCGGACCTGTCAGTTGGGATGTTATTGCCAATCTGACTAAAAATGCCCCCACCAGTACTACGCCACTTGCCGCAACACGCGGAACTGATGGTACAAATAGCACATGGGACGAAACATCCCCTTGGAAGGGCGATGGCGGTCATATTATTTTCTTGGATGGCCATGTCGCGTGGTATGACGACTTAGATCTCGATCCGCTATTGAAGTATAATAGCAGTGAGGAAGCGAATAATCTTCAAGAAGCGGTCAACGATAATGCCGTCGTCCTTAAAGGAAAAGACATCTAGGACATTACGAAGTTGTTAGCACCTAATCTTTCAAAAGGCCGGATATATATCCGGCCTTTTTTATATCCAGCGAGCAGATGACAGATAACGACCAAATTCCGCCACTTTCTTCCACATATTGCTTTCGTTCTCGTCTTTTACATTTGGGACAGTATCTTGCTTAAGGTTTATCGATTACCCATTTTCCATGACACCGACCTACATTATCGGCCATAAAAATCCGGACGCAGACGCCATTTGCTCAGCCATCGCCTACGCCGCCTATAAGGGCGCAATCGGAGAGAAAGGTTTTATCGCTGCACGCTGTGGTAACTCCAATGCCCGCATCGACGCGATTCTCAGGCGTTTTGATCTACCATTGCCTTTATTCATGGGAGATGTGACTCCTCGCGTCCATGATATCATGCGCCGCGATATTCATCGTATCGGGCGCAAGGCAACCTGTGCGGAAGCCTTGGAAATCATCGACGAGCACGATATTCGTGCCCTACCAGTTGTCGAAGAAAACGGGCAATTGGCTGGTCAGGTCTCAATTTTTTCGCTTGGTGAATTCTTTATTCCCAAGCCCAACGATCCGCGCAAAATGCGCCATGTCCTCACCAGTATCGGGCACATTATCCGATCGTTGAAGGCGGAAGTGCTTAACGTGGTGGACCCGGAGCTGACGCAAGACCTCTACGTCCGCGTTGGCGCAATGGACATTCGTTCATTTGGTGCCTTCACCGAAACCGAGGGCATTACGCTCAAGGAAAGTGTGGTCGTCGTGGGCGACCGCTACGACATCCAGCAAAAGGCGATCCAGGGCGGTGCCCGCCTACTCGTGATCACGGGCGGATTGGACGTGGAAGATGAAGTAGTGGAGTTTGCGCGTGATCGAGGGGTGTCGTTGATTATCAGCGCGGCCGATTCAGCGACAACGTCCTGGATCATTCGGACCGCCACCTTGCTCGAACCCATGATCAACTGCGATGTGCCCACCTTTGGCTCAGACGAAAAGGTCATGTCGGTGAAGCGAAAAATCGCCACCCAAAGCGCTCCAATCTTTTGTGTCGTCGATGAGAACAAAAAGCTCATTGGGCTCTTTTCCAAGGCAGACCTGCTCAAGCCCGTCCCTACCCGCCTTGTGCTCGTGGATCACAACGAACTCGGTCAGGCGGTGAACGGAGCTGGGGAGGTGAACATTGTTGAAATCATTGACCACCATCGTCTTGCGAATCCAGCGACTGCCCAGCCCATCTTTTTCCGCAACGAAATCATCGGATCAACCAGCAGCATCATTGCCAGCCTCTACCAAAGCGCAGGCATCCAGCCGACACCAGCAATCGCGGGCATCATGATGGCCGGCCTCATCTCAGACACGCTTAACCTCCAGAGCCCAACGTCCACCCAGAAAGACGCCGACCTCCTACCATGGCTGGCCAGCATTGCGGGCGTCACGATTGAGGAAATTGCGGACTTGGTCTTCAATTCCGGCTCAATCATTCTGACCTCTAGCGCAGATCGCGTCATAGAAACCGATTGCAAGCAATACGACCAGGGCAGCATTCGATACTCCGTGTCTCAAATTGAAGAACTGGGTTACGAGAATTTCTGGAAACATAGCGGAGCGATTGAGAGCGCCCTAGACACTTACCGGGAAAGCAACCAACTTGATTTCTCCTGCCTCCTCGTTACCGACATTAATCAACAGAATTCACTGCTTCTGACTTCAGGCGACAGCGATATTAATAATAGTATTTCGTTCAGCCACGTGGATAATCACAGCAATATTTTCGATATGCCGAGTATTGTATCCCGCAAAAAACAGTTGATTCCATACATTAGCAACCTGCTCGACAGTATGGGCGTGGAAGCTCTTTAAGTTGCACCGCTTGCATTTAAACCACAATTTTAGCCGCATGAACCTGACTAATGATGAGGAAACATCTCTACGTTCCATCGTCCACGACATGAACGGACAACTGTTCCTCATCCGAGGCCATTGTGAAATTGCAAAACGTTGTGATGAGGCCATCCAGCTCGAAAAGAGCATGTCTCAGATCCAATGCGGCACCAACGAGCTGGAGCGATTGGTCCATGAATTGCGGACTCATTTAGGTTTCCCTAAAATATGAGGGACGTTTTTGATGGTTTCCGGGCTTAATCATGCGCATAATGCTCCGATCAATGGTTTAACGCATTCATGAAACTCTTCACTCATCGTCGCCCCCAAACCTTTAGTCAATCTCCGACCATAAGCTTCTCCAGAGCCGAAAATTCGGACGATACAGCTGTTCGATACGCAGCGGAGAAGCTTCTCGATACCGCGCTGGCAGACATTTGGCTCGCCAATTCAACCGTCTCCAAAAAAAGCGCTTCCAATACGCAACATCGTACTCCCTGAGGCGACAGCAGCTTCGAGATCTCCGCTCATGCCCATGGAAAGTTCGGGCAAAGACACCCCAAACTGAGCTGCTAATTCATCACGTAAATCGCGCATTCGAGCAAAGCATCGCTGCGCGACAGCTGGCTGATCGGACAATGGCGCAATCGTCATCAGGCCATCGATCTGGATATGGGCTAAGCCCAAGGCAACCTCTAATAACGCAGGCGTCGCCGCACACTTCAGACCGAACTTCGCTGGATCATCCCCCGCATTAACCTGAAGTAGGATAGATAATCGGCGGCCATGCTCAGCAGCGGCTGCATCAAGCCGGCGTAGAAGTTTTTCGCTGTCCACGGACTGCACCCGGTCAAAGCGCTCTGCCACCACCTTGGCCTTATTCGATTGCAGATGGCCAATCAGTTCCCAGCGACAGGTGGTCTGGCCAGCGGACATTTTGTCCAATGCCTCCTGCACACGATTCTCACCCACTGCAGCATAGCCTGCCCGCTCCGCGTAGGCAATGGCGTCAAAAGGATGGTTTTTAGTCACCGGCAATACACGCACTTCTGCTGGCTCACGTCCAGCTTGGGCACAGGCTTCCAGAACCCTCGCCTGCACGCGTTCATGGTTTTCCCAAAATGTTTCAAATGTAATCACAGACAAGTTTCGATTAGTATTACTGTTTTTTAGATTGCATTTCAATAAGGTTTAGTGATATTAGATTCTATTATGCACATTGAAAACCTGAAGATTTTTTCCGATCTCGTTGAAAGCCAGAGTTTTTCCAAGGCCGCTAAGTTGAATGGCATTACCCAGTCTGCCGTTAGTCAACAACTACGCGCCATGGAAAAACATTTCAATGCGCTAATCGTGGATCGCAGTCAAAAGCAATTCCACCTCACCCGTGAAGGTGCCAAGCTATATGAATCCTCCAAAGAACTGCTCCATCTCTACGAAAAGTTGATGAGTGAGCTGCAGGAGATGAAGAAAGTCATCAGCGGCACAATCCATATTTCGACTATTTATTCAATCGGCCTACATGAGCTCCCCCCCTACGTGAAGGAATTTTTGCAAGAGTTCCCCGATGTCAATGTCCGCGTGGAATACCGCCGTGCCAACATGGTCTATGAAGACATCCTCCACAACGCCGTGGACTTTGGCCTCGTTGCTTATCCCGTCAAGATGCGCCAACTCGAAACCATTCCATTCCAAGAGGATCAACTCGTCGTGATTTGCGCCCCTGAAAACCCATTAGCCAGTCAAAAGTCTGTCGAACTCAAGGACTTGGAAAAATACAAATTCATCGGCTTCGATCAGGACATCCCCACCCGTAAAGCTACCGATCAAATCTTCCGCGATAACAAAATCGACATCGATCCTGTCATGGAGTTTGACAACATTGAGACCGTAAAACGCGCGGTCGAAATTGATGCTGGCATCGCCATTGTCCCCTCCACTACCGTACTTCAGGAGGTCAAACAAGGCCTGCTCGCATCCGTACAAGTACGAGGTAAAAAGATTTCCCGGCCACTCGCCATCGTCCACCGCAAAGGACGCGTCCTCACTCCTGCAATGAAGAAATTTGTCAAGCTGCTCACGACCAAAGACCTCATCCACAAGGACAAGGAATAACAACGGCCATTAGACGTCGATCACATCGTCGTTGCGCGTTTTTTTCTTCACTGGGCGGCCACCATTTTGCTGCACGCGAACCCGGACTCGAGAACTGCCAAATAGCACGTTTGCCATAAAGGAAGTGAAGCTGACCACCAACGCGCCCCATAGTGCGGCCCAAAAGCTCACCACCTCAAAGCCCGGCACCAGACTTCCCGCCAACCAGAATAGCAGCGCATTAATCACCACCACGCCCAGACCAAGCGTCAAGATCACGAAAGGCAACGTCAGCAGAAGAAGAAGTGGGCGCAGAAATACATTCAGCACACTGATCAGCAGAACGCCAAGTATAAGCGACAGATCGGTTTCGAAGCGAATGCCTTCGCTCGTCCAAGCGGCTAGCAGCACCCCCAACGCAATCAGCACCCAAGACCGTAGCCAGCCGATCCAGTTATCCGGTTTGGCTTCGCTCATCAGCTCTTGGTCGCCTCGTCTTTAACTGGTTCCTCGGCCGCAGCTTCCACCTCTACAGGGACACTGACAGGCTCAGTTTTGGACTTATCGTAAAATTCTCCGCCCAACTGATTGATCATGTGCATGCCGATGTATTCCTTTTCTTCGTAGGGCTCCTTATAGTATTCTGTAGGCGTCACCATTTTCTTCAGGAAAACCCGCACCTGATAGCGGTAAGGCGGTGAAATAACACGATTAGACGTCAACATCATGCCATCTTTTTTCAGCACAATCGTCAGGTCAGCATTAGATTTCTTGATGAAATTGCTATAGTGCACGATCACATCTTCCAAAGGCGGCTTGATCAACAACTTGTCCGCATCTAAGAAATACATTTGAAAGTTGTTGTTCACGATGCGCAGATTGGCCTCGGCAGCACCCCATTTCGCCTCATCTATAGGCATATAAACGCCCAGCTCGGGTTCTAGCTTTTGGCCCTCCTCCACTTGGGCGCGCAGTGCGGAGCCGGAGAAAAGGACCATCAGCGCAAAAGCGAATCGAAGGCTAGTTACAAATTTCATGCTAAGCATGGTATCAGCCTTGAGACCATTGCTCAAGAGACAAGTTCCCAGTCGGGTCAATCACCTAGATCGCCTATGGTGGTCAGATTAAAGTCGGAAGATTAAAGGTTAAAGTTACTCGGTGAACGCTTTATGGGTTGTATGTGGCATGATGATTACGCCAGTTGAAATCCGTTAAGTGCTTCCACTTTAGCCTTTAATCTTCCGATTTTAACCTGATCTCAGCCTTCATCGCGCGCCAACGCGCCAAACGCTCGCCGATCGCTGCCTCCGCACCCGCAGTCTTGGGCTGGTAGAGCGGCAATGGCTCGACCATATATTCCTGGCCCGAAACTGCTTCTGGAAACTCATGGCTATAGCGATAGCCTGCGCCCTGCCCAAGTTGCTTGTTCAGCTTGGTATGGGCGTCACGTAGCCACATTGGCACCGCCTGCAATGGGCCTTCTTTAATGGATCTCTTGGCATTCCCGAGCGCCACGGTCGTAGAATTGCTCTTGGGCGCAGTCGCAAGAAAAACCGTTACGTGGGCCAGCGTCAGCTCACACTCGGGTAGACCAATGAAATCGCAGGCCTGAAACGCTGCTACCGCTAAGGGCAGCGCACGCGAATCCGCTAAACCAACATCTTCACTGGCCAAAATGACCAAACGCCGCGCAATGAAGCGCGGGTCCTCCCCCCCCGCCAACATTTTGGCCAGCCAGTAAAGCGCCGCATCGGGGTCCCCCCCCCGCATGCTTTTGATGAAAGCTGAAATCGTATCGTAGTGCTCATCCTCATTGTTATCATAGCGAATCTGCCGTTCACGGGCAAAAACACTGAGGTCCTCTGTCGTTACCTCGCTACCCATCGGACGGCTGAGCACCAGCGTCTCTAGCGCATTCAGCGCCCGACGCGTGTCACCATCGCAAAGTCGTGCGAGTCCCTGCAAAATCTCATCCGTCGCCGTGCAATGGGTTTTGCCCAAGCCCCGTTCAACGTCCTCCAACGCCCGGCGCAACACGATAACCACTCCTTCCTCCGGCAAAGGCTCCAATCGAAACAAATGGCTGCGCGAGAGCAGCGGTGGGATCACATAAAAGCCCGGATTATGCGTCGTCGCACCAATCAGCCGAACATGCCCAGCCTCCACATCGGGAAGCAGCAGATCTTGCTGTGATTTATTGAAACGATGGATCTCATCGATGAACAATATCGTGCGTTTGTCGGGCTGATAGCGTGCCAACCGCAGTACATCGCGCAGCTCCGCCACATTGGATAGCACTGCGTTAAGCCGTACGCAGTGACTGCCTGTCTCCTCGGCGATCACCTCGGCCATGGTCGTCTTCCCACAACCCGGTGGGCCATAAAAAAGCAAGCTCCCGAATGAGTCTGCCCGAATCAAGCGCGGCAACAGGCTATCCCCCCCCAACAGGTGCTCTTGGCCAATTACTTCCGTTAAGTTTCGCGGACGCATCCGCACTGCCAATGGTCGATGCGCGCCTTTGGCCGACGCCTCGCCCGAAGCCGCTGTTGGCGACGGTGTCTGGAATAGTGAAGGCTGTTCGGAGCTTGCCATAAAGTTAACGGCACTTTGCCGCGTCTTCGGGAATCTGGCAACTATTCGCTTCGAGTTTCCCTTCCCCCCGTTATTACTGCTTACGCCCCAAGCTGTCCGTAGAAAGTATCTGCTGACAGGCCATTCTCAAGCGAAAGGCCACTACGTCGCCATCATTTCGACAAAGTGCCAAATCTGCCTGATGCGCCTCAGCGATTTCACGCGCCAAGCTAAGGCCTAATCCGCTGCCACCTGAGTTCGCCCGGGCGGCATCGGCACGGTAAAAACGATCAAACAAACGCGCTGCCTGATCCGCAGGTATTGGGGACGCGGTATTGGCAATTGTTAGCTCCATTTGCTCACCACTGAAGCTCAGGGTGACGCGCATCCAGCCGTCACGGCAGTTGTATCGAATTGCATTCACCAAGAGATTCTGTGCAAGCAGACGCAAGAGATCGAAGTCGCCCAGAACAATCACACCAGGAGCGATATGAGCCTCGAATTCCAACTCGGGATTGATCAACGGGATGTCTTCCCACAGGTCCTCAATGAGCGCAGATAAATCGACCTTCTTACGCGTAATAGGCATCTGCCCAGTATCGTATTGAGCCAATAGGAGAAGCTTCTGAGCCATCGATTTGAGGCGCATAATTTCCTCCAGCATGCTTTCACAGAAACGAAGGTCTGTGGATGACGCATCCTCGGAACGCAGATGCGCTTCGACTTCGCTTTGCATCACAGTGAGCGGTGTATTGAGTTCATGCGCGGCATCAGCGCTAAATCGTGAGGCCTGATGAAATTGTTTTTCGAGACGATCTAGCATCCGATTATGATTCCGGATTAATTCGCGAATTTCCGATGTCACGCCAGCCTCATCCAGGCGACGATCCAGACCGTCCGCATCGATCTCGCGCATTCTCTGGGCCAGCGCCTTAACGGGTCGTAATGTTCGGCGCCCAATTTCCCAGCCCCCCGCCCCCGCAGTCAGTAATGCAATCGGGAGTAAAAACAGAAATGCACGGTCGAGTTTGGCCATCGCAATTCGCACGCCGTACTGTCGCCGAGCCCACACGAACATAATACCATTTTGCTGTGTCGCCGCGCAGCGCCAAACGTGTGAATCGGCTGAAAAATCAAAGTAGCGGAAACCTGAAAAATCGGCTTTAGATTCGTTCTGAATCTCTTCCCAAACCAAAGCGGGGTTGATATGCAACGGTAAGCGACGCTGTAGCAGCAACTCGCCATCTTCGCCATAGACTAAAAACGTAATTGGCACGTCAAACGGCGGCATCTGCGGAAGTCGCGCCTCACTTATTTGATAAGGGTCAGCGCTCAGGAAGTCGCGGATCGGCATGTAGCCCTCGGCCCTTGCAGCAAGTTGCTGGTCGAGACTATCGGTCAGCAGCTCTCGCATCATAAAGCGCAAGGTCAGCGCCAACCCTGCCACAATTAGCAAGATGAGCAACGCACTGAACAAAGCCACCCGAGCACGAAATGACTGCAACCAACGCATCTCAAGCCGCCAAACGATATCCCACGCCCCGAACTGTTTCAATACAGGGGGGGGCACCTTCGTCCATCAGTTTACGTCGCAACCGCTTGATGTAGACATCAACCAAGTTTGTGCCGGGGTCAAAATGGTACTGCCAGACGTGCTCTAGGATTTGCGGGCGTGTATAAACACGTCCCGGAGATCGCATGAAAAATTCGAGCATATTAAACTCGCGTGCGGTCAACTCGATCAGGTTCTCGCTCCAACGGACTTCACGGGTGGCGAGGTTGAGTGTCAGATCCCCATATTGGCGCAAATTCAGGTGCTCCCCCGTAGTCCGGCGGCTCACTGCCAAAAGGCGCGCAGCGAGTTCTTCCATATAAAAAGGCTTCACCAAATAATCATCCGCGCCCAAACGTAGACCTTCCACACGATCATCCAACTGACCACGGGCAGTAACAAGAACCACCGGCATATTCAGCCCTTCTCGACGTAAACAACGCAGCACGTCCAAGCCATCTTGCTCGGGCAACATGATGTCTAGCACCACAGCATCGTAGCTCTGTTCACGCGCCCACAGAAGACCTTGTTTACCGGTTTTGGCGGTGTCCACGACATGGCCTTCAGCTTCCAGTCCTTTACGAATGAACTCCGCGATCTTTCGTTCGTCTTCTACAGCAAGTATTTTCACAATGGCGTAAACCTCGAAACTTCTTGAAAGTTGCACTCATTGACCATATTCGAAAACCGCTTAGCCCAATTTCTAAGGAATTAAAGAGGCCATCATTTCAGGCATGCCGCTTACTTCATGCTATCTTGGCGACAGATTGTAGCAACTCACGAACTCCATTTCTCTCAAGCGTTTGGACACGCGCCGCCACGTAACCATCGGGACGCACCAACACCGCTCCATCACTCTGAACACCATATTGAGTCATGAAATCCGGATGATCAACGACATGTAGTTCAGTTGATAACATACCTTTGAGCGGCCAATTGGAATCGTCTAATGCCGCTTGCCAGCCCGCGCCATCTGGGCCAGTCAAAAGCACGAATCCCTGGCCAAATAAATCGAGCGTAGACTTGCCTTCAGTCAACCAGAGATGCGGTGCCCGACCCCCTGGACGACCACTTGGCGTGTAGTCATTGAGTGGATCCGCGAGAGATGGAGCAGGTGTTCCATCATCAACGAATGCCCCGCTCGTATATGCGACTCCCAAATCTTGCCCAAGCATTCCTCCGGCTCGACGACTTTGCCCGATTTGTTCCTTCGCACGGTCCCAATCTCCGCGTAGAGCACATTCCACAATGCTGTATATTTCCATGAAGTTACGGTTGCTATTTTCCGAAGAAAATTTCGCGGCATCAACCCGCTCAGCTTCATATGAGTCAAGCAATGCCTCCGGCGCATCTCCCTTAACGACAGCAGCCAATTTCCATGCTAAATTATGTACGGCCTGCAACCCTGTGTTCATACCAAGACCACCACTTGGCGAAAGGCGAGCAGCCGAATCTCCGACCAGAAAATGTCGCCCCTTCCGCCAAGCCAAGGCAATCTTCGGACTCATCACCCAAGGCTGCATCGAGATAACTTCCACTGGCGTATCCGGCATCCCGGAAGCGCGTTTGATCAATTCCACCATGCGCGATTCGGAGTATTCTCCAACGCTTTCGCCATCCTCCAAGAAATGATGCATCAGCCAGAGGTCCTGACCATTCACGGTGACGAAAAACTCCATAAAGTCCTCCCCCAATGCATTGTAAAGCAGCGCCTTCCGCTGCGCTAATCGTGCACCGTAGTTTGCACGAAAATAGGTATTGATGAAATGCCCCATGTCGCCGGGACCATCGACAGCAATCCCCAAACGCTCGCGAATCGGGCTACGCGCTCCATCGGACGCGATCAAATATCGGCCCGTCACGGTGTACTCCACATCCGTTGCCCGATCGACACAAGTCACCGTAACGCCGTCAGCAGTTTCTTCAGTCGAAGTAACTTCTCGATAGTGCCAAAGCGTGGCGCATTGGTGCTCATTAACCAAGCGGGCAATTACCGCCTCAGTATGCGGCTGAGGGCAATGAAATCGTACACAAGGGGTATAGACCTCTGCACCTTCAACGATTGGCGTGCGGCCTAAAATTTGACCACTCAAGCCCTTGGACCAAACGGTCAAATCATAATCTCCGTGCGCGGAGACATCTGCCGCACGCATGCGGTCATAAAGACCTAGCTGACGATAAATTTCGCCTGTGCGCCGCATGATCCCCATCGCCTTTGGGTGAATCGATATATCGGGGTGGCGCTCGATGACGAGACTCGTCACCCCATAGCGTGCCAATAACAACGAAGATAACAAGCCACAGGGGCCGCCGCCAACAATGATGACGTCGTAATCATTCATCTGATAAATCCTCCAGTAATTCCTTTAGTACATAACGCGGGCGCTGCTGCACGCATTGGTAAGCTCGGCCAACATATTCCCCGATCAGCCCGATACCGACCATACAGACACTCACCAGGAAAAACAGAATACCAAACAGCGTGAACAAACCGCCCTCTTCCGGGCCAATGATCAAGCGCCGCAAAGCCAGCACGATAACCAACGCCAAGGAACCGCCCGCACACAGCATCGAAAACAGCGTGAACAACTGAAGCGGCACCAGCGTAAAGCCTGTAACCAAATCGAAGTTTAATCGAATTAGCTTATAATAATTATATTTGGACTCACCTGCTGCCCGCTCCGCATGAACTACCTCCACTTCGCCTGGCTTGGCGGCAAACTTATAGGCCAACGCAGGGATAAAAGTCGCCCGTTCGCCGCTACGCGATATCGCATCGACAACACGGCGGCTGTAAGCACGCAGCATGCACCCCTGATCACTCATGCGGATATCGGTCGTCCATTCACGCATGAAATTAATCAGCTTGGAGGCATAACGACGCCCAACACTATCTTGTCGGTTTTTGCGTTTGCCGCCCACTGCATCAAAACCCTGGTCGTAAAGCGCTAGCAACTTCGGAATCTCCTCGGGCGGATTCTGCAAGTCTGCGTCCAAGGTAACAATCACCTCACCACGTACGCGCTCAAACGCGGCCATGATTGCCATATGCTGGCCGAAGTTGCCATTAAAGTCGATCACACGAACTGTGCGCGGACGTTGCTCATAAAATTCGCGCAATAGTTCTCCGGATCGATCACGCGAGCCATCATTCGTGAAAATAACCTCCCAAGGGCGGCCATCCTTATCCATCGTCGCAGTCAGGCGATCGAACAGAGCCGCGAGGTTGGCCTCTTCGTTGTAAACCGGAATAACGATCGAACAATAAATCTTCGCCATGTGCAGGTCATTCAGCCAGAGGCAGAATAGAGGTTAAAGGTTAAAGTTTAGGGTTAAAGTGATTGAATGGCATCTTAGGACAATTACGCCCGGCTGCCTATCCTTCTTTATTTTTTTGTTCGTTAAGTTCAATCGCCCAAAACCTCTTGCGGTATTGGCTGGGCGGCACGCCATGAGCTTGCTTGATCAGCCGCGAGAAATGATAGGGCGACGGAAAACCGCAGCGATCGGCAATCTCCTGTACTTGTAGGCCAGTCTCCCGCAAGAGACGTGAACCAGCCTCCACGCGAATTTGCCATAGACGCCGTGTGGGCGTCACGCCGAGATGCTCACGAAAGAGCCGAATCAGATGCGGCTTGCTAACGCCCGACTGCCTCGCAATCAGGTCCAAAGTTAATTTCTTGGCGAACAACTGCGTCATCGTGCATTGCGCACGTAAAACGGCCGGCGGCAGATGCCCATCCTCCGATTCAAGTAATCCAGCTGAAAGCAGGGCCTCTTCAACGATCGCACGGCCAAGTGCTCGGCGCAAATTACCATCATTGCTAGGAGATTCGCGGGGGCATTCAATTGCGAGACTCGCCAGTGTTCGCATGCGATCAGTGAATGGAAATGCGCGCATAACGCCGCCAGCCTGCATTGACCAAGGGGGGGGGTGATGAACGCTCAGCAAGTCGACCCAGCCGTGGCAAACCTGCTCATTCGGGTCAAAGTGAATCCGGTAAGTCACTCCCGGGATCAAAAATAGCGCCTCTCCTCCGTGGAATCCGCGTTCGGCATCGTCACCTATAATTCGCACTTGGCCGTTGTAAAAGTACACCAACTGCAAATGAGGCTGCTTGCGTGGCCCAAACTCGCCGCGCTCACCATAGACAACGTCACCTACTATATTTGGCTCAATATCCACAAGAATGCTCATATTAGACAAATATATGATTACTGCAGCCATGGATTTCCAGTCTAAAACATGGTATGCTGATAGCCATGATTACCAGCTCTACTCACTCCGGATATTTCACCGTAAACGAGCTCGGCGACGAATCGACTGCCTTTTACCGCGAAAACGGCTTCATCGTGCTAACCGACGCCTTCAGCGTGGATGAAGTGGATGAACTCCGCCGTGACGCCGTGGCGATTTGCCGGGGCGACTACGGAACGCTCAGCCCTCAGGGCAATCACATGCACCAGGATCAGCCATCCGACGCGCCCGACTTCACCAACATGAGCGACGACGAAATCATCGCGCAGTTCCTGTGCATTCATTTCCCACACAAGGCTTCCGCAATCATGAAGCGCGCCCTCACCCACCCGACCGCCGTGCAAGCGCTAACCGCGATCATCGGGCCCAACGTCAAATGTATGCAGTCCATGCTTTTCATCAAAGCCTCAGGCAAGCCTGGCCAAGCCTGGCACCAAGACGAATATTTCATCCCCACCCGTGACCGTTCCTTGGCAGGCGCGTGGATCTCATTGGACAACGCCACCGTAGACAATGGTTGCCTTTGGGTCATTCCCGGTTCTCATCGTTCGGGCGTGCTCTGGCCAATGTATCCTCACAACAAGTCCGAATACGACTGTGCGGCAGAGGCTTATAATTTCCCCTACTCAGACGAAGACGCGGTTCCGGTCGAAGTCCCCGCGGGTGCCATAGTTTTCTTTAACGGATATTTACTGCACAAAAGCCTGCCCAATCGTAAAACTTCTGGCTTCCGACGCGCATTGGTTAACCACTACATGAGCGCTGAAAGCTTACTGCCTTGGGCTCGCTCGGAAACCCAAGTAGCGATTGGCCATTACGATAAGCGCGACATCGTCATGGTTGCCGGCGAAGATCCCTACGCCTATAAAGGCACCGAGGACATCGCAAAACCCACAGTCCGCTCAGCGGGTGAAGGTGGCTGTGGCGACGGCCGGATGAGCAAGGAAGAGTTCCTCAAGCGTCAGGCCAAAGAAAAGGCCAAGAAAGCCTGCAATTGCGAATCGAACGACAGTGGCAGATGAGTTGAGGACGCCTAGAGAGAAAAGGTAAAGAGGAATTGTAGACGCTTCACTGAAAAGTGATTGTTGCAGTCGCTTATCCACTTTAACCTTTAACCTTTGAACATTAAGCCCCCACCATACGTCGGTCGTCTCGCTCCCACCCCCACTGGATATTTGCACCTCGGGCATGGGCAGACTTTTCACACCGCATGGAAACGCGCGCGGGAAGCCAATGGGACATTGATCTTCCGCGAAGAAGACTTGGATAAACTGCGCTGCAAAGCAGAATACGCCGATGCCGCAGTTGAAGACCTACGTTGGCTAGGGCTTGATTGGGATTATGGGCCAGATGTTGACGGTCCACATACTCCCTACCGTCAAAGCGAGCGCACCGCGCACTATCTCACCGCATGGGAAAAACTCAAAAATGCTGGCTGGATCTACCCTACGGACCGCTCCCGCCGAGAGCTGCGCGAAGCAACTGAGAACGGCTTGGCACAACAGGCACCAACTGACGACGACGAACAAGACGGCGAAGCAGTCTTCCCGCCAGCATGGCGCCCTGCCACCAACGAAGCGAATGACGCGACCGAGCCCGGCGTTATAAACTGGCGATTCCGCGTTCCGGATGGCGAGTCATTGTCCTTCGTTGATGGGCACTGTGGATTGCAAACGTTTACGGCGGGGGAAGACTTTGGTGACTTCCTTGTCTGGCGGAGAGACGGCATTCCTGCCTATGAGCTGGCCGTCGTCGTGGACGACATTGCGATGGGCGTCACCGAGGTCGTACGCGGCGCTGACCTACTCCGCTCAACAGCACGCCAGTTACTCATCTATCGCGCTCTAGGCACCAAACCTCCTGCATTTTATCACTGCCCGCTTGTGCGGGACGAGTCCGGCCAGCGTCTCGCCAAACGCAACGACAGCCTGAGCCTCCGCGCCCTTCGTCAGCAAGGCGCAACTCCGAAAAAACTACTCTTAGCCGAGCAATAACCGCTCTCTAGATTCCTATTCAGCAAGCCAACCCCACACAGCAATCTGCTTCCCCACATTGAACAAGCTACTAATTTTTGCGCAGTGCGCAAAACTCCCGATCCAACGGGACGTTGGCTAGATGAACTCGTTGATTAGGTTTTCAAGGTATTCTTGGCGGCCAGAGGATTGCGCTGGATCGCCGTTTTCCAAGGCAAAGGCCTCAAGTTCGGCAAAGCTTGCCTGACCCGCTTGAACCTTCTGCCCCAGCTCGCCATCCCACGAAGAATAACGTGCCTTAATGAAGTCACTGAACCGGCCATCTTCCCGAATCGCATGAGCGATCTTGAGGCCACGCGCGAAGGCATCCATGCCACCAATATGGGCGTGAAAGAGGTCAACCGGCTCACAGGATTCACGGCGGCGCTTGGCGTCAAAATTCAAACCCCCTGTCGTGAAACCACCCATATTCAATAGAACCAGCGCGGTCTGCGTGGTCAGGTAAATATTCGTTGGAAACTGGTCCGTGTCCCATCCAACATTGGCCGTACCGTCGTTGGCGTCGATCGATCCAAGGGCGTTCGCATTGGCCGCGACCGTTAGCTCGTGCTCCATCGTGTGGCCCGCCAACGTCGCATGATTGGTTTCTATGTTGAGCTTGAAATGGTCGAGCAAATTGTATTCGCGAAGGAAATTCAAGCATGCCGCAGCGTCTGAATCATATTGATGCGTGGTGGGCTCCTGCGGCTTCGGCTCAATGTAGAACTGGCCTGTGAAGCCGATTTCTTTTTTGTAGTCGACGGCCATGTGCAGAAACGCAGCGAGGTGGTCCAGTTCACGCTTCATGTCAGTGTTCAGCAAGGACGAATAACCTTCGCGCCCACCCCAGAAAGTGTAGCCCTCGCCACCGAGCATGTGAGTAACCTCCATGGCTTTTTTTACCTGAGCGGCAGCATATGCATACACTCCAAGCGATGGCGAGGTCGCCGCGCCATGCATATAGCGTGGGTTCACGAATAGGCAAGCTGTGCCCCACAAAAGCTTCTTCCCTGTCCCCGATTGCAACGAGGAGAACTCATCTGCGATTGCATCCAGATTTGCACGGGACTCCGCGATAGTCTTGCCCTCTGGAGCGATATCGTAGTCATGAAAACAATAGTAATCGAGCTGGCATTTGGTCAGAAATTCAAAAAACACATGTGCCCGCTTTTTCGCATTATCGATCGACGCGCTGCCATCATCCCACGGCATTTGCATCGTGCCGACACCAAATGGATCCGCCCCCGCCCCACGCATTGTGTGCCAATAGGCACACCCGAAGCGCAAGTGGTCACGCATCGACCTGCCGCCCACGAGTTCGTCGGCATTGTAGTGCTTGAAGGCAAGCGGGTTCTTGCTCTTAAGGCCTTCGTATTGAATCGCGGGGACGTTGAAGTAATCAGACATTTAGCTTGTTGGGTTGAAGTTATATCTGGAATTTATTTTAGCATAATATCGAATCAAATCACACCGTAAAATGCGGTAAAGTTTTGTTGTTTTACGACATCGCAAGGTTATATTTAAGACAATGCCGAGCCAACGAATCGCTCTAGTGATGTCCGACGTTTTTGTCCGACGATTAGCCCCCGGACTTGCGCCATTGGTCGTCGCCGGGCGCGATTTCTGGACCGTCGATGTCCTGCGACCCATCTCGGAGCTAAAGCAGATCCTGCGAAAATGGGCCCCACAGGGTATCATCACTGAATCGCTGCCACGCGTCACCAAGGCATTGGTGGAACTGGATCTACCCACCGTTATTGTCGACTCCGATGTTTGCTACCCTGGCGTTGTTAGCCTCGATGTAGACGACTACGCCATTGGAGTAAGAGCGGCCAATCACCTCCACCAAGCAGGCCACCAAAGCTTTGCCTGCTATTTAAATCGCACCCCTTACGCTGAACAACGAGGCCGTGGATTCATCGAACGACTGGAAACACTCGGCTTTAGCTGCAAAATTTATCGTCAACAACAGCATGAGGCCAAGCACTATGCCGAGCACTGGCTACACCAAGAAGCGTCATTCACCGTTTGGCTAAATGGCCTGCCAAAACCAACAGCTCTCTTTGCTGCGCATGATCCCATGGGCCGAGCCGTTTGTGAGATTGCACGAAGCGAGGGCATCAGCGTGCCAGAATCCCTCAGCGTGCTGGCCGTCAACAACGATGAGATCATTTGTAGTTTAAGCTCCCCCCCCCTCTCCAGTATCGCGGCACCCTGGGAAGCATTAGCGCAGCAATCCGTTTTCTGGCTAGAGCGTGTGATTAGCGGAGCCCCCCCCCCCACCGAGCCAATTTTAACGCCACCCGGAGAAGTCGTTGACCGCCAATCCACAAGTCTACTCGCAATCGACGATCCGCTACTAGCCAAAGCGATACAGATTATCCGCGAAGAAGCGAGCCAAGGACTTGGCGTCAAGGAACTGACGGACATGCTCGGCGTGAATCGGCGCACGCTGGAAAGACGTTTTCAGGAGCGGCTCCAACGCTCACCACGTGCTGAAATTATGCGTGTCCGGATGTGCGAAGCCCGTCGCCTATTAGCGGAGACGGACTTGAGCATGCCATGGATTGCTGAGCGATGCGGATTCTCCAACGCTGAACGATTCTGCGTGGCCTTTCACCTCCACGAAGCAAAGACGCCCACGCAATTTCGCACGAGCGTCCGAAGAGGCACTTAGCGATTACCCTCAGCGATAGCTTGCGCCCGGAGTGACAACTCTGCCGCCGCAAAGGCGTGCACCTGCGACATTGCCTTTTCCGTACGATTCAAGCAATCGAGAATCAGTTGGCCAAAGAATGGGAAACCAACCTCACCTGACACCTTTAAGAGCTGTTCGCTTTGCTGATCCGCCAAGATGATCACATTACCCTCGTTGGAGCGCCCTGCATCGAAATACTTGCGAATTTCAATCGTGCCTTTCGTCCCCGTAATGAAGGTCCGTCCGTCGCCCCAACCACGTGCGCCAGGAGGAGAGAACCAGTTAACCCGAGAAAAACAGGAAACGCCGTTATCCAGCTTAAGCACTGCCTCGCCAATGTCTTCCAACTCGGGCTTATCCGAATTAGCCAGATTATCGACGCGTGCGTGCAGCACTTCGCCACTTAGTTGACGTGTGTAATGAAGGAACTGGTCAAACTGATGCGAAGCAATGTCCGTCAAAATTCCACCGTATTGATTCTTATCGAAAAACCAATCTGGGCGACTAGCCTTATTCAGACTGTGCGGCCCAAAAATCTCCATGTGGACGATGTCGCCAATGGCACCGTTCTGGATAAGCTCGTCAACATACCAAGCCGACTCGACGTGAACACGCTCGGAGTAATAGACCATGTATTTTTGGCCAGTCCGAGCAGCGGTTTCACGTGCTTGATCGAGCTGCTCCAGAGAAGTGAAGGGGCACTTGTCTGTGAAATAATCTTTGCCCGCTTCCATTACACGGCAACCAAGTGGGCCGCGTAGATTTGGAATTGCAGCCGAGGCTACTAAATGTACGTCATCGTCCTCCAGAATGCGATCAAGCGAATCAACAATTTCTGCTTGGGGATGCTTTTCCTTCAAACCATCAACCTTTGAAGCGTTGGCCGCATCCGGCTCGTAAATGTATTTCAAAACGCCACCAGCCTCAGTGAGACCGTTGACCTGGCCCATTATATGACCGTGGTCCAAATGAGCCGCTGCAATAATGAATTCACCCTTTTCAACAACTGGCTTTGGCTTAGCCGCTGTCGGGGCATAGTTCATGCCGTCTTTCTTTTGCTGTGTCATGCTAAAGCTATTTGCGAGTTATCGACTAAAGGAACCAGACATATCTACTGCACCGGCCTTTTCGTCAGTCTTTTTAACGTGAGTTGAGTTGGCGATGAGCTTTTTAAGATGCGCCTCATAAGCCTCGGCATCGATCGGCAGCTCAAGTGTAGTATCCGTAAAGCTAGAATAAAGCATCGCGTTAGCAAGCTCTACAGAGTGGATGCCTTCCGAGGCTGGTGCGACAAGTTCCGCGCCGTCAAGGATCGCAGCAACAAAGTTCTTCATGATCCCAACATGCTGTTCACCGAAGCCTTTCGTTGGAATCGAAATATCCCAAGTTTCCGGCTTAGCGAAAGGCTTATCGGTCTCGTTGGAGAACTCCGTCGCTTGTTTCTCATTACGCGTCCACTTGATGCCTTCACCCTCAATAACGACTTTGCCCTGTTCAGCGGCCACTTCCAATCGGTTCGTGCCAGGAGCCTCACCAGTTGTCGTGATAAAGACCCCGGTTGCGCCTGATGGATATTTGAGATAAGTCGTTACATCATCATCGACTTCAATGTCATGATAACGCCCAATTTCACAGTATGAACGCACATGTGTTGGCATGCCGAAAAGCCACTGCATTAGGTCAAGCTGGTGAGGACACTGATTCAGCAGCACGCCGCCACCCTCCCCTTCCCAAGTAGCGCGCCAGCCACCGGAAGAGTAGTAAGTCGCCGTACGGAACCAATCAGTGATGATCCAATTGACGCGATTGATGCGCCCTAATTGGCCACTGGTAATGAGTTCACGCAGTTTGACGTAACGCGGGTCGGTACGCTGATTGAACATTGCCGCGAAAACCTTGCTCTTGTCTGTATGGGCAGCAATGAGGCGCTCGCAATCTGCTTTGTGCACGGAAATTGGCTTCTCAACGAGCGTATGTAGGCCAGCCTTCAGTGCCGCAATTCCAAGCGTCGTGTGCGAGTAATGCGGCGTGGCAATAATAACCGCGTCGATCTCTCCGCTATTGATCATTTCCTCACCATCGGAGAAATGCTTTTGATCGGGAAAACTTTCCAAGCGCTTCGGGTCCGTGTCACACAGGGCGGTGAGCTTGGCGCGTGGCACGTCACCAGCGATAAGTTTTTTCGCATGATTGGAACCCATGTTTCCAATGCCGATAATGCCGATTCTTACTTCGTTCATGATACTTAGGAGTTGAGATTATGCTGGAATTTGAAATCCGAAAAAATTCGCGGCATTGCCATAGCAAATCTTACGAACCATCGGTGAGTAGAGTTCCCACTCGTCGGGAATTAGTCCCTTTTCGACATCGTTGCCGATCAGATTACAGAGTATACGGCGGAAATATTCATGCCGTGGATAACTGAGGAAACTGCGTGAATCCGTGAGCATGCCGACAAAACGGCTCAATAGCCCGAGGTTGGATAGCGCATTCATTTGCCATTCCATCGCCTCTTTCTGATCCAAGAACCACCAGCCACTGCCAAACTGAATCTTGCCAGCAATCGACCCGTCCTGGAAATTGCCCGCCATTGTTGCCATTAAATAGTTGTCCGATGGATTAAGATTATAGATGACGACCTTGGGCAAGGTGTCATCGAGGTCTAGTCGGTTCAAATAATTACTTAGCGCACGCCCCTGCGAATAGTCGCCAATTGAATCAAAACCAGTATCTGGCCCGAGCTTTTTGAAAAGGCGTGTGTTGTTGTTGCGCATTGCGCCGACGTGAAGCTGCTTGGTCCAGCCCTTCTCAGCATCAAGCTGACCGAAATAAACCATGAGATTACTGGCAAACTCAGACGCCTGTTCAGGTGCCACCTGGCTGCCGCCACGAGCATGATCAAAAATAGATGCTGCACGCGCGTCATCGACAAAATCATCGAAGCACTTTTCTAAACCGTGGTCCGAAAGGCGTCCACCGAGCGAATGGAAAAAATCATGGCGCTGCTTCAGCGCATCCTTGAGCCCTTGAAAGCTACCAGTATCGATGCCTGAGACAGCAGTCAGCTTATCGCACCAAGCATTGAAAGCTTCGGTATCGTCGATCTTTAGCGCTTTGTCCGGACGGAAAGTCGGATACATCGCCGTGGTCACGTTGGGGTCCTTCGCCGCAGCTTGATGATGCAAAAGCTCGTCTGTCGGGTCGTCAGTCGTGCAGACCACCTTCACCTGAAACTTCTTCAAGATGCCATTGGCCGAGTAATCGTCTTGTGCCAGCAATGCATTAGCGCGCTCCCAAATAGCGGGCGCGGTCTTTTCATTAATTAGCTCCTCGATACCGAAGTAGCGCACCATTTCCAAGTGGCTCCAGTGGTAGAGCGGGTTGCGCAAAGTGTCGGGCACGGTCTTACACCATGCAAGAAACTTGTCGTAGTCACCAGCATCGCCAGTGATCAGTGATTCATCGATGCCATTAGTCCGCAGCGCACGCCACTTATAGTGATCGCCACCCAACCAGATATCCGCTAAGTTACGGAAGCGGCGATCATTCGCGACATCTTCCGGCGGCAGGTGGCAATGATAGTCGATAATCGGCTCGTCCTTGGCAACTTCGTGATAAAGCCGCTTCGCCGTTTCGCTTTGCAGGAGAAAATCTTCGTGGATAAATTTAGGCATGAAGGGGGGGGTTAAATGGTCATTGAAGCGTAACCACCATCGACGAGCAATTCATGGCCAGTGATGAACGAGCCTGCATCAGACGCGAGTAGTAGAGTGGCACCAACGAGCTCACGTGCTTCGCCGAAACGCTTCATCGGCGTATGCCCCATAATCTGGCCAACGCGCTCCTCAGTCAGCACCTTACGATTCTGCTCTGCTGGGAAAAATCCGGGGACCAGTGTGTTAACACGAATATTCTGCGTGGCCCATTCTCGTGCTAGATTCTGTGACAAGTTGTGGACTGCTGCCTTTGAAGCTGAGTAGGTGAAGACGCGCGAAAGTGGCTTAACTCCAGACATCGAACCAACATTGATCATGCTGCCGCCCTGCCCCCGTTCGACAAAGTAGCGACCAAACACCTGACAAGTCAGGAATACGGCCTTGAAGTTAACATTCATAATCTTGTCGAACTCCGCCTCTTCAATCTCAAGGAACGGCGTTGGGCTATTCACACCCGCCCCGTTGACCAGAATATCAATCTGGCCACTTTTCTTCAGGACACGGTCAAGCAGATCCTCCAGTGCTTCCTTAGAGCCCACATCACAGGATTCAAAGTAGCTTTTTCCATGAAAGCGGTGCAATTTCTGTAAACGAGCTTGGGCTTTTTCTTCGCTTCGACCAACGAGGACGACGGTGGCACCGGCACCAGCAAGACCCTCAGCCATCGCACCACAGAGTTCACCCGTGCCACCAATGACAACAGCGACTTTTCCCTGTAAAGAAAAGAGATCGGAAAGATATTCGTTATTCATAAATATGTGAATCAAAAGTTGGTTTGCACATCGATTCTCCACCCTACGGCATAGAAACTGATCGACTACAAACCTCAGAGTTTGTCTTTAGCGCACAACGCGGGCACCGCCGCCAGACATGATTTTCTCCACTTCCTGTTTGCTGGCCATGGAAGTATCACCAGGAGTGGTCATCGCAAGCGCACCATGAGCAGCGCCGTAATCAACTGCCTGCTGAGCATCGTTGGTCGTGAGGAAACCATAGATCAAACCGCTGGCGAAACTGTCTCCACCGCCAACGCGGTCCATAATTTCCAGTTCAGGATAAGACTGTGACTCGAAGAACTCGCCATCGTGCCAAGCAACCGCGCCCCAGTCATTGATGGTCGCAGTTTTTACGGCGCGAAGCGTTGTGGCAGTCGCCTTGAAATTTGGAAATTCCTTGATCGCGGACTTAATCATGTTCTTGAAAGCATCGATTTCGATACTGGAAATGTTCTCGTCTACGCCCTCGACTTCAAAGCCTAGGCAAGCGGTGAAATCTTCTTCGTTGCCGATCATGACATCAACATACTTCGCAATTTCACGATTCACTTCCTGACAACGTGCATGACCGCCAATGCCCTTCCAGAGGGAAGGACGGTAGTTGAGGTCGTAGGAAACAATGGTGCCGTATTTCTTCGCAGCCTGAACCGCTTCGATAACTGCATCAGGTGTAGTGTCACTGAGTGCAGCAAAGATGCCACCAGTATGAAACCAGCGAGCGCCACATTTCCCAAAGATGTAATCCCAATCAACATCACCAGGTTTCATCTGGCTAGCAGCCGTATTACCACGGTCAGGCGCACCCACTGCACCACGAATACCGAAACCGCGCTCGGTGAAGTTCAACCCATTACGAACAGTGCGGCCAATACCGTCATACTCTTTCCACTGCAGGAACTGAGTGTCTACCCCCCCCTGCATAATAAAGTCCTCAACTAGACGGCCAATCGGGTTATCTGCAAATGCGGAAACTACGGCCGTCTTAAGGCCGAAGCAGCGGCGCAAACCGCGAGCCACATTATATTCGCCGCCCCCTTCCCACGCAGTGAACTGGCGAGTGGTATGCACACGCCCTTCGCCGGGATCGAGGCGGAGCATGATTTCACCGAGTGAAATTTCGTCGTAGAGGCATTCGGAGGCAGGTCGTAGGTCAATAGCCATGGGTGTATTATTTCGTTTTAGTTCTTCATTTGAGCGATGAAAGTCTCGGCCTCTTCAATCGCGGTGTTCATTTCGTCGATTAAGGCAGCGACATCGCGCTCGACCGTCGTCACTTCATTCTTAAGTGATGCGATGGCTCGGGCATTTAAATTGTGTTTCAGGAAAAGCACTTGGTCGCCAAATGCAGTCAACACGGGTTCCATTTTCTGTTCGGCGCGTTGCATTGCTGCAATCAGGCGATTGTATTCACGGCGTGTTTCGCGCAATTGAGTCTGGCTTGCACGACGCAAGTCTTCGCGGGAATATTCATTGAGTTCCGCTTCCCACTCACGGAACAGCGATTCAGCAACATCTTCAACGGCGGCAATTCGGTCACGAACAGCCTC
This sequence comes from Cerasicoccus arenae, assembly GCF_014651635.1. Taxonomy (GTDB): domain Bacteria; phylum Verrucomicrobiota; class Verrucomicrobiia; order Opitutales; family Cerasicoccaceae; genus Cerasicoccus; species Cerasicoccus arenae. The sequence continues at coordinate 157,248 of NZ_BMXG01000001.1, forward strand.
GGCGCGAGACTCGCAGTCCTCGTATTGGCCTTTGAGTTGATCGTAACGCTTCTCCAGCTCACCGCCGTCAACCTTTACCGTCGCACGGAAGGCCTCCAGCGCGTCTTCGAACTGTTCCTTTGCCTCTTCTTGGCTTTCTTGAGCCGCTTCTACACGGTCTACAAGCAACTCGCGCTTGTGGATACCCACCTGCTCAAGAGCTCCATAATACATGGTGGAACACCCCGCAAAAAGCAGAGCGGCTGAAAAAACAATGACTGAAATAATACGCTTCATACTGAGGGTCTACACTGCCGTTTTAAAGTCGGCAATACTCCAGCGTGAGACTCCACATTCGTCTGCAAGTTCGTTAAATCCTTCAATTTCTGCCGATGAGAACAGCAAGCCACCATTTTTCGTTGTGCGCGCGGCCGCTTGGGCTTCGATTTGACCAGGCAAAATGCAATCTTCGTTTCCGGCACCGAGGATATCTCCCAGCACAGCCTTGATGTTCTCTGCTGAAGTCCGACCCAAGGCGAAATCGCCCGCAATCGCATCCGGATGAATCACTTGGAAATAAAATGCTGGCGTATGTTTTTCTTCGGGCTGCTGGCTCCAACGCGAACGTAAAGTCGGTAAACTCCCGCCAATAAACCCTGCCATAATTTCATTGATGAGGGACAATCCATATCCCTTGTGAGCGCCAAAAGTAGTCAGCGCAGCAACCGCCTTGGGGTCGGTGGTTGGCTGGCCATTAGCATCCACAGCAGCACCTACGGGCAATGGTTGGCCTTCTCGGGCAAACTGCTGCACACGCCCCATCGCAATAACGCTCGTTGCCCAATCAATGACGACTGGGAAACCGACTGCGTCCGTTGTTGGGAATCCCCATGAATGCGGATTCGTGCCGAGTGTGGGTGTTTTACCCTTAAACGGTACGACTTCAGCAAGTGCGGCGGTGCAGTTGGTATAAGCGATATAACCACGGCGAGCCGCATCCATTACGTAACCGCCACCCCAAAGGTAATGAAATGCATTATCCACCGAAACCTGCCCGATCCCATATTCATCAGCGAGCTGGATGGCCGTTTCAATTGCATCATATGCCGTTGCCTGACCAAGTTTACGATTGGCATTCCAAACCTGTGAAGCGGCGAATCGTCCAGCCTTTTTTTCGATCGTTGCACTCGGCTTACAGCCACCGGCACCTGAACCAAAAAGATGATCAAGGTGCAACGCCTTCAGCGCATTGTGCGTACGAATACCATGCGTGCTGGCGTAGGACGAAAATTTCGCGGCGGCGGCGGCCTCAGCATCATCAAAGCCACGATTTAAATACGCGGCGGCAACGAGTGCATTGTGCTTTTCTTCGGGGACGATGTAGAATGTTTCGCTCATGCTAAAATAAATCGAATTGGGATAGTTAAAAAAACAGGCTTCTTGAACAGATGGATGAATCAGATCATGGCTGCAGGGATGGGGGCCTCATTGACTTGAGCCAATGGTTTTTCGCCCTTCAGCATATTGATTAGATTTTCTGTGGCCATCATGGCCTGACGAACGACCGACTCGTAAGTGCGACTGCCGATGTGCGGCGTGACAATACAGTTTGGTGCCTTCAATAAAACGTGATCAGCCGCTGGCGGCTCTTCGTCTAGCACGTCTGCACCATAGCCAGCAATTTTCCCGCTGGCGAGTCCCGCCGCCATATCAACTGAGTTCACTAACTCACCGCGAGCACAGTTGATGATGACCACACCGTCCTTCAGGTTTGGTATCGAACGCGCATCAATCATGTCGCGTGTTTCCTCAGTTAAGTTTGAGTGTAGGCTCAGAATGTCCGCCTGACGGAAAAGCTGTGTCAAACCACTGGCGCGTTCGATGTCGTTTGCTTCCGCAAACTCGACTGGCCAGTAAACATCGTAGGCAATCACCTTGAGGCCAAAGGCTTTAGCGCGAAGAGCAACTTCACGCCCAATTCGGCCGAGGCCAACGATCCCAATCGTCTTGCCCATAATTTCGTGGCCAGTCATACGCTTCCAAACACCTTCGGCACAATAGTTTGCCTCTTCCACAAGATGACGGAACAGCGCGAGCATTAGGGCGAAGGTATGCTCTGCCACCGTCGTGTGATTAACACCAGGGCAGAAGCTCAGCGGAATGCCCATTTCGGTGCAGGCTTCGACATCGATTTTATCCACACCGATGCCATACTTAGAAATGATTTTGAGCCGCGGAGTCGCCTTATCCAGAACAGCACGAGTGATGACATCATCTCCACAAAGGAAGGCGTCAAAATCACCCGCAAGTTCCAACATGCGCGCTTCGCTGAGCGGGCCGCGTTCGAGGACAACCTCTGCGCCGCTACTAGCGAGCAGGTCATGGTGTGGACCAGGGATGTCTTGGTAAGACGTTGTAGAGAGGAGGATACGAATCATGATCGGAGGCAGTTAAGAAAAATTTTAACTTACACGTGTAGGGTTGAGTCAAGGAAAAAGAAAAAAATCCGAGGAAAATGCGATTACGAATGAGGTTCCGCCGTGGAATTTCGAACAATCAGTTTTGGCTTAATTAATTTGCGAGAAGACTTGGCGTTAGATAAATTTCCATCAGCCAGCAACTCGACTAAACGAGCTGCAGTCTGGCACATCAAACGCTCCGCGCATTGATCAATGGTGGTTAGTGTCGGCTTCATATGATCACATATATCAAGGTTATCATAGCCAACAACAGAGACATCGCGGGGAGTCTCCAACCCCGCCTCCAGCAGTCGGTTAATCGCCCCAATCGCAACCCTGTCATTAAGCGCAATGATTCCTGTAGGCAAAGGCTTTTTCGAGCTGAGCATACGCTCAACGAGCTCGCGTCCATAGTCATAGTTATGCACTGCTTGACTAGGGTTAAAAAGCTGCATCGCATCCTTCTTGATATCGATCTTCAATCGCCGGCAATGCTTCTCGAAGGCTGGCCAACGGAATGCGCCGTATGGATTACCCGGGTCGATCCCCAGCACTGCAAATCGCCGATGCCCCAAACCATATAGATGATCAAGCACCAGCCGCATCGAATGCGGACGGTCAATTGACAGCTGTTCGCCACTAACTTGCTTCTCCGGATCTACCCAAATGATCGGCTTGCCCTGCCAAGCAGTCAGAGCAGTGTCCTCTTGCGTCAACATCGAGCCAAGCAGCACAGCCCCTTCGGCCTGCATGGATAAAAAATTTCGCAGCGCGGCACGCTCCAGTTCACGATCGCCGTTGGTCAGCTCAATCAACGCGTGGTAACCAAACTCACGCAAAGCATGCTGCAAAAGGGACACCTTTCGCGCAAGAATCGGCGACTCCAGCTCCTGAAAGCAAACGCCCACAATACCGGTTCGCCCGCCACGCAATCCGCGAGCTAGCGTATTGGGCTGGAAGCCAACTTCGGCCATTGCTGAGCGTACCCGCTCAACGGTCTCAGGCAATACACCAGGGTGACCATTAAGGACACGCGAAACCGTCCACCTGGAAAGCCCTAAATGACGAGCAAGGGCTGCGGTTGTACCGACTGAACTGGGAACTTTTGGGGGCAAGACAACAGGTTGATTGATCAATTAAAATTGCAAGAAATGAGAATCGCGTGGTAAATACCACTTGACAACGTGGCCAAATCCAACACGTGTAGGGTCATACGTCAACTGTAAAAAACTCTAAGCGTTTAACACGATAATTACATGAATAACGAAACCCCCGTCACTCTCGGATTAAAGAAATCATTTGGCTTCGGCGACCGCCTAGGCCTCGCTGGCCCCGGCCATTTGGCAGCCCTAAAAGGCAGTGATTTCGCTGGAATTATCGCGCAACAGTCAATCCGCGAAATGACTCGCACCAACCGCACCCCGGAACAAGTGATGAAGGCTGCGCAAACCGCGATTGCCGCCGCTGACTTCGCCCAGCCTTGGGGCGCGGATGCAGACCACCTGAAGTGCGAAGCCGATGTCCAATGGACCGCCGAGGCGGGGTTCTGTTTTTTCACCATCGACCCAAGCGAACATGTCGTAAACGAAGCCGATGACATGGCCGAGGACGCGTTGAAAACTGGCGTTAGCCAACTCCTCGACAACCGTGTTTTTGATGACGCATCTTGGGAGAACGCCTATCTCGACGGCGAGTGGGACATCGGCACCCGCAAACTGAAATTTGACAAGGAATCACTCTATCGCGCAGCCGTAAAATACGGTCATGCTGTGGCGCATTGCGAAACCATGGCGGGCTTCATCGCCAAGCATAACCTCAATAAACTTTACGAAATCGAAGTGTCCGTCGATGAGACCGACGCGCCGACTTCGCATCTGGAGCACCTGTTCTTCGCGCTTGAGCTGCGCCGTCGCGGCGTGACCGTGGTCAGCTTGGCTCCACGATTTATTGGTCAGTTTGAAAAGGGCATCGACTACAAGGGCGACATCAAGGCATTTGAATCCGCCCTAGAAGACCATGTGGCCATCGCCAAGGCGATGGGGCCTTATAAAATCTCGATCCACAGCGGCTCGGATAAATTCTCGATCTACCCAAGCATTGGCCGCATCTGCGGTGACCTGCTCCACGTGAAAACCGCAGGCACCAGCTACTTGGAAGCGTTGCGTGTGTTATGCCGCCAGAGCCCTGCACTCTTCAAGGAAATCATTGCTTACAGCGCTGGTCGCTTCCCTGAGGACAAAGCCAGCTACCACATTTCAGTGACCGATGACTGGGTCGCTGGTCTCGGTGTAATCGAGGCCGATGAAAAGCTATTCCTTGACGAAGACTTTGGTCGCCAGTTGCTCCATGTCACCTTTGGGTCCGTGCTAACCAAGGGCGTTGCCGCCGATGGGAAGCCATTTAAGGAAGGCATCCTCAATGTGCTCGAAGCCAATACAGACCTGCATGCCGAGCTTCTAGAGAAGCATTTGGGCAAGCACATTAGCCTGCTCAATGCGGGCTAAGGCCCGGGGGACTTCGGCACCTTGACCACCCAGCCCTTCAGGGCGAGGCCAGTGACGATGCCCACAAAGAACACGCCCCAGAAAACAAAGGGTGATGTGGACTCGAATCCGTGCTGCAAATTCATCCCAAAGATCGTCGCGATGGCGGTCAGCGGGAAGAAAACTGCGGCCAGGATGTTCAATCGATGCTGGGCTTCGACGGCCTTGTTTGCTTGAGCAACCTGCTCTTCGGCCTTCCGCGCAATGTGGTAGTCCATCGCCATTTTGGTATCGCCGAGTAACAACTCGAAATTCCGGCTAAGCTCGTAGGAACGGTCACGTAGTTCGATCAAAAAACGATCCTGCTTCACCTGTTCACGAGCGGCCTGCAAGGCGGATGCTGTATTGGCGACAGCGCGTTGGACTGGTAGTAATTCCTCAACGAGCTTGAAGTAATCGTCGGCCCGCTTGGCTTCTTCGTAGAGTGCCTCCATGGCTTTCAGCTTGGACTCATAGTTATCGAGAAAGGCGCGTAACTGGCGGTCGCCGTTATCCTGACCATTGCACTGGATTTCGCCACTAGGCTTGCGCCAAAAGACCTTTGCCTGGCGGGTGATGTCGTCCGCCTTGGGGGGCTCGTGCACGATTATTAGCAAGTGGCCATCTTCGAAAATGATTCGCTGACGGCCATAACTTGTGTCGCCCAACCGTGACTCGATCGCGGCGGGCAGTTGCCATTTGTATTGGGTGCGAGTGATCACGGCCTAACCGATGTAGAACTCTCCCCTCTTTGGCGAGTCGTATTTTTTGCTCAGGACGACTCCGGGGGGGGGGGGGGGGGGGGGGAAAAAAAAT
>NZ_BMXG01000001.1:163079-230465 GCF_014651635.1 Cerasicoccus arenae
AAGCGAAATTCTGCAGCGGGCAATTATTAAAGACGCTCGATGAACAACCACCATTCGCGAAGGTGGGTGTGAAATGAGACAGAGAACAGGAAAGGGCAGTTAGATTTTTCATAAGACAACCAGTAACGCAAATTCGTTGATCCATCGCAACGAAAATGTGCTCACCTGATCACATTAATAGTCACTATTAACGCCTACTGACAGTCAACGACATCGGCCACATTAAATGAGAACACCCAATCAAAAATAGCCCTTGGGCAGGCGAAAAAGCATGTTACGTCGAATTTGCAAATAACTTTCTACCTTGCCCTCTGAGAGGGCCTCTAAAAAGTCAATGGGTCTTCGCCTTCGGGGCACCCGCAGAGACCACGTTTCACCATTTGAGTGCAATGTGGCTCGCGCCTCCCTCTAACATTTCGCCCAATTCGCATGCTGACCGCACAACTCATTAACACCACAGTCGCCACTCCTAAACAGGCTTTGCTGGCAAATCTAGATGCCGTGCGAATCGAGCCTGGAAACGTGCTTCGATGCCTCGGGGGCGGCGGAAAAATCATCAGCTTGGCAGTAGCGGCAGACTTGCGAGGAGATTGCGTGGTCACCTTTGTCGATGGGCGCGGGCAGGAGCAGTCAGTTGCCGCCAGCTACGCATCACATGCGCAGCGCATACGGCTGCTAATGCCAACGGGAGGCGATGAACTACGCGTATCAAAAGTCACGGGCGAGGCCGAGCTTTGGATTGCCACACAAGCGCCGCTAGCACCCATCACCATTGACCCAGACGCAGACTTGCCCACCCGCCGCCAACATGCGTTCACCAGACTGCAAACGGATGCCGTGTGCCAGTTCAGTTGGATGGGCGGCTGCGTGCTCGACGGGCTAGCGCAGCTACAGCGGGCGGCTCCTCACGCAGGCTGGGCCGTAGCCATTGACGCGTGGTTGGCGCATTTTTTCCAAGGCGATGAATTGGTTTACCAAAACCCTCGCGGGCAAGAAGTGCACAACGCTTTTCATGGCGTCGAAAGCACCCTGCCCGTCTCCGTACTCGCGGCGCGCGATCCCTATTGCCCGGCAACTGACTGGGCACTCGCCAATTGGCGCGCCGACACACGAGCAGATGGCCTCATCGCCGACCACTGCGTGACAGCCGAAGGCAACTATACGGTTGCCTATCCACTGGCGGTGATCGGCGCGGGGCGAGGCGATACCGCCTTGATAGAATCTGCGCTCACCCAACTACGCGCACGCCGGAACGAGCTCTGCATCGACGGCGATCTCTATTTACGCAACCGCGAGGGTGCCCTCTCCTTCCGCAACTGGACGCGCGGCATCTGCTGGTATTTGCTCGGGCTGACCCGGTGCCTCGAAACGCTCGGCGTGGACAGCGATGCCGCTCTGGCCGCCCACGCCGCCGAGCGCGGGCAGTGGATCATCTCCCGCCAACGCTCCGACGGACTGTGGGACAACTTCCTCGACGAAGCCGGGCAAGGCTTTCCGCCGGACAGCTCTGGCTCCTCTGGCATCGCCACCGCGCTGATGGCCCTGCACCAACTCGGCCTACTTGGCGATGAAGCCCTCGCCTCCGCCGAACGCTGCTGGGATGGCCTGGGCAATTGCCTGGAGCCCGACGGCTGGCTCGGCTCCGTCGCCCCCAACAACAAACGCGGTGAAGCCGAGCAGCACACACACCGCCGCACGATTGAGCCCTTCGCCCTTGGCCTCTACGGCCAGCTCGCCGCTGCCTTGAAGGAATTTTAGTCATGATAAAAAAGCACCCTTACCTCTTTGTACTTCTAGCCTGCGCGCTGATGCTGATCGCGGGCGTCACGATCTGGATCGTAAGTGACGAGGAACCGCTGGACTACAGCAGCATGAACGTAGAAATCGGGCCTGAGGATGCGGCGATCAACGGCTACACCAAGCTGCGAGAAGTGACCGAAGGCATGGAGTGGGAAATGGGCAGATTGGAAGCAGATGATTGGGACGAATGGGTCGACATAAATCCATTCTATCCATATGAGAAGCCACTGACGGTGGACGAAATCCAGGTAATGCTTGCGACTAACCAAGCGAACATGGACGCCATCAGCGACGCCCTGTCGATGGAATTATTCCTCTTCGACCAAGAACCAACTTATGAAAGATTTATCCCTGAAAGCAAACATATCTTATCCTACATAGAAATGCGTGCGCTGCAGGCAAGGATTGTGGCAATCGACGGCAACCCGGCCGGAGCCCTCAATTCATTACTCGAAACGGCATTGAACGTTAAACAGTTCCAAAAGGCAAAGGGCGGCGTGGTTAACTTAGTCATCGCCACCGCCGCCCATAAGATAGTTAATAACGAGATTGCTTATCTCGTAAGCCATTATTCTCTGCCGGATTTGGTGCTACAAGAAGTCCTTGCTCGCTATCCACGAAACGAAGACTCGCAGACTAGTTTAACTTATGCGCTCCAGTGTGAATTTCAATTTTGCCTGAGTGTCTTAACTGCCATTGAAGGCGACGCTGATAATTTGGACTACGCAATTGGCACATCCAATGAATATCCCAGACCGTTACGCATGCTTGCCTATAAGCCCAACACCACTCGAAATTCCTTTTACCGATTGTATGAATTGTTGATCGCGCAATCGACGCTACCCATCGAGCAGCACGATTATAGTTTTTTCGATAACCTCGAGCACAAAGACTTATTCAAAATGCTAAGATCAGGCAATTTCGTCGGCGAAAGCATGCACCATATACTGATTCCTGCGATTCAGACCTTAACAAATTTATTGGCAAAACTCGATTTCCTCAGTGAGTGCACCTATCTGTATCTCGTCATTCGCCTTTACCAACTGGAGCATGGCACCCTGCCCCCAACGCTTGATGCGCTGGTGCCGGCCTACATTGACGCCGTGCCTCTAGACCCCTTCGACGGCAAACCAATCCGCTACAACCCCGCGCGGGCAATTATTTATTCGGTGGGAAATGACTTCATTGACGCAGGAGGCAGCAGCTATCCGTCGCGCTTCGATCATAACGCAGCCGATTTCATAGATCGTTACGATTCAAACGAAATTGCCGAATGGGACAACACTGAACCCACGTTCCATATTCGTTTTGACGTAGAGCCTGCCGCCGCTAGTCCTTCGGAGTAACGATGGGCAAGGAACGAATTTCGGCAGGTTTATTGATGTATGACGACTCGGGCGACGAGCTACGGGTGTTTATTACGCATCCTGGCGGGCCCTACTTTAAGAAGAAGGACGCGGGGCATTGGTCGATCCCCAAGGGCGAACCGGACCCCGGAGAAGACAATCTGCTGGAAGTCGCGCGGCGGGAGTTTGCCGAGGAAATCGGCCTGACGCCGCCGCCCATTGTCGATCAGCGGGTGATTTTTTGGCCATTGGACACGATTACGCAAAAAGGTGGCAAAGTCGTCCATGCGTGGGCATTTCGTGGGAAATGGCCAGCAGGGCGAGAAGTCGTCAGCAACCAGATTGAGATTGAATGGCCACCGAAATCCGGCAAAAAGATTTTTATCCCAGAGGTAGACCGAGCAGAAATGGTCACCGTGGAGAAGGCTCGGCGCATGCTGAAAGCGGCGCAAACGCCGTTTCTGGATCGACTGGTAGGTCTACTGGCGGTCCAATAAGGAGTTTGCCTCAATAATAATTAGCCGATGACCCAAAAATGGATTTGCCGCCGACGGCAAAAACCTGTGTCATCAACGCATGTATTTCGATTCGCCCCCTGACTCCATGAAATCACTGGCTAAATCTAGGGGGCGGACCTGGGTCAATTCACTCGGTTGAGCGCGAAAGCGCCAAGTGATAAGGACTTCTGCGCATTTCCTCCTTTACACGGCGCCCTGAAAGACGAAACTTCGGGGCTTGCCCACAATTTGAACGACGATAATCTACTTTATAGCTTGTGACATCCGCTGACGACTTTGTTCTCCAACTAATGCAGGACCGCGGCCTGGTGGACGCGGACGCCGTGGACCAGGCATTGGCCGAGGTCGGCGCCCAGGAAACCCCGCCCGACGACCTTGACGGTCAAGCCATTGAACACATTGTGGCCAGTGGTGCCTGCACTCATCTCCAGATCATCCAGGCCTTGGCCGAGGAGTTCAACATGGAGACGATCGACCTCAACGACATCCGCGTTTCCCACGAAGCGCTGGAGCTGGTTGATCGCGACATGGCCGCTCGCTACCACGTATTCCCGATCGAAGTAGACGGCAATACGCTGGAGCTGGCGACCTGCGATCCGCTGGACGTCGACTCGATCGACAGCCTCAGCCATGTGCTCAAGATGAGCGTCAATACGCGGCTGACCACTCCTGAATCCATTTCCAAAGCGATTGAGAACTATTACGACAGCCCCGAAGCTCAGGGCATGTCGGGCATGGACAATCTCTACCGCGATGTGCTGGAAGACGCCGACATCAAAGTCGAGCTGCCCACTGGCGACGAAGGCGACTCCGACGAAGAATCCGCCCCGATCATCCGCTACGTGCACATGATCATCACCGAGGCCATCAAGCGCCGCGGGTCGGACATTCATATGGAACCGCTGGAAAAGCGTTTCCGCGTCCGCTACCGCATTGACGGACGTTTGCAAGAGGTGGAAAACCCGCCCAAGCGCCTCCAGCCCGCCATTATTTCTCGCATTAAGCTGATGGCCAACGTCTCGATTGCGGAAAAGCGCGTCCCGCAGGACGGCCGCATTCAGATGAAGGCTCAGGGCAAGGAAATTGACTTACGCGTCTCCGTTCTGCCAACGGTTTACGGCGAGTCCATTGTCATGCGTATTCTTGACAAGGAAGGCCTGAACCTTGGTCTGCCGCAGTTGGGCTTTTTCTCGGACGACCAAGCGAATTTCGAGAAGATCATCGCCATGCCAGACGGCGTGTTCCTGGTCACTGGGCCAACTGGTTCCGGTAAGTCCACCACGCTTTATTCCGCGCTGAATTACGTGAACCACCCGGACCGCAAGATCATTACGGTGGAAGACCCGGTGGAATACCAGATGACGGGCATCAACCAAGTGCAAGTGCGCAAAGACGTGGGGATGACCTTCGCCGCCGCACTCCGCTCGATGCTCCGCCAAGCGCCCAACATCATCATGGTTGGGGAAATTCGTGACTTGGTGACGGCGGAAATCGCGATCAATGCATCGCTGACCGGTCACATGGTGTTCTCCACTCTGCACACCAACGACGCCCCCAGCTCGGTGACGCGTCTGGTGGATATCGGCGTGAAGCCTTTCTTGGTCTCGGCCGCGCTTCGTGGCGCGCTTGCCCAGCGTCTCGTGCGTCGCATTTGCCTCGGCTGTAAGAAGCCTTATCTGCCGGAAATCAGCGAGCTCAACGCCTTGGGCGTGCCGCAGGCACAGCTGGCCGACATTGAATTCTTCAAGGGCGAAGGCTGCGCCAAATGCACCAACACTGGCTGTAAAGGCCGCATGGGCATCTTCGAGTTCTTTGTCATCACCGAAGAAGTGCAGCAGATGATTTACGAAGGCCGTTCGCTCGTCGAGCTGCGTTCTAAGGCCCGCGAAGCTGGTATGCGCACCATGCGCGAAGACGGTTTCCGCAAGGTCGCTGCTGGCATGACCACCATTGAGGAAGTCCTCCACGTGACCGTGGGCGACATGAGCTAACCCTTATTCACCACCCGCCAACGCCAACCCAAACACGCCAAAAGACATGAGCTACGAAATGAATGAACTGCTCAACTTGATGTGCGATGAAGGCGCGTCAGACCTCCACATTCAGGTAGGCCAGCCCCCCACATTGCGCACTGGCGGCTCCATGGTCCCGGTTGACGGGCCAGACCTCGAACCGGAAGACACCGAGGAGCTAATGTCCGCCATCACCTCCGATGGCCATCAACAGAAGCTGAAGACGATCGGCGGCGCAGACTTTGGTTTTGCCTTTATGGACCGTGCGCGGTTCCGCGTATCCGTGCTGAAGGCCAAGGGTAACTACGGCATGGTGCTCCGGCAAATCCCCAACAAGCTCTTTGGGCTGCGAGAAATTGGTCTGCCAGACAAAGTGAAGGACCTCCTGACCCGCCCACGCGGGCTCATCCTCGTCACCGGACCAACGGGTTCCGGTAAGTCCACCACGCTGGCCTCGATGATCAACTGGATCAACGAAAACCAGGACGGGCACATCATCACCATTGAGGACCCGATTGAATATTTCCACCCGCACAAGCGTTGCATCGTGACGCAGCGCGAAGTCGGCATCGACGTGCCGAGCTTCGCAGACGCCATCCGCGGTGCACTTCGCCAAGACCCCGACATCATTCTGGTGGGGGAAATGCGTGACTTGGAAACGATCGAAGCAGCGGTCTCCGCCGCGGAAACCGGTCACCTCGTCTTCGGCACCCTGCACACCACCGGTGCCGCCCGCACGGTGGACCGTATCGTAGACGCCTTCCCGGCGGACACCAAGGACCAGATTCGCACGCAATTGGCCTCGTCCATCGTGGCAGTTATTTCGCAGGTGCTTTGCCGCAAGATCGGCGGGGGTCGCGTAGCTAGCTACGAGATCATGATCACCACCGATTCCATTTCCGCACTGATCCGCGAAAATAAAACCTACCGCATCAGCTCCGACATCCAGACGGGCGCAAACTTGGGTATGATCTCCCTAGACGCTCATCTGCTCAGCCTTTTCAACCGCGGGTTCATTACGGGCGAAACCTGCATCGAAAAATCACAGTTGCCCGATGAAATGCGCAATAAAGTCGCCTCCATGGCGGCACAGAAATCTTAATCAGCCCGCTTCGTTGCCCACCCATGTTTGAAGATCACAACGACACCATTTACGAAATCCTGCAAGAAAGCGACTTGATCGACAATGCGCAGCTGGATGACCTAAACCAAGCCCACATCAACACCGGCAAAGCGCTGGCCGAAGAGGCCATCGACTCCGAGTTAGTGGAACGACACGAACTCCTGCAGCTTGTGGCCGACTACCTCCAGTATGAATATCTGGAAAAGCCGCCCGAGCGCATTGACGAGGAGATCGTCCAGTCAGTCAAAGCCTCTGTCGCCCGTATGTACGCTGTGCTCCCGCTACGAGTGGACGACAGTTCGATCGACCTGCTGGCCAAGGATCCGTTCAACAACAACATCATTGATGACCTGACGTTCTCCCTCAGCAAAGACGTCAACCTCATCGTCACGGACCCCGATTTCATCGATAATCTGATCGTCCAGCACTACGGTAGCGAGGACGCCTCCATTGACGACCTACTCGACGAGATTCGTTCGTCCGAGGCCGAAATAAGCGCTTCTACAGACCTATCTGCCAGCGAACTGACCAATCTTGCCAACGAAACGCCCATTATTCGTTTCGTCAATCTGGTGCTCCAGCAAGCGATCCGCGACAAGGCGTCCGACATCCATTTCGAGCCCTTCGAGAAACAGTTTCGCATCCGCTACCGTATCGACGGTGCGCTCTACGAAATGGCCCCCCCCCCCTCCAATCTGGCAATTCCGGTCATTTCCCGTATCAAGGTGCTCTCCAGCCTGAACATCGCGGAGCGCCGTATTCCGCAGGATGGCCGCATTAAAATGACCATCGCGGGCCGCCCAGTGGACTTGCGCGTATCCACGCTGCCCACGCAGTTTGGCGAATCGGTGGTGCTTCGTGTGCTTGACAAGTCCGTGGTCAACCTCGACCTGGACAACCTGTCTATGCCGGAAGACATCCTGCATACCATCCGCTCGCTCGTGGCGCGCCCCAACGGCATCTTTATCGTCACTGGCCCCACCGGCTCGGGCAAAACAACTACGCTTTACTCCGCACTACGCGAGGTTAACCAGATCGACACCAAGATCCTCACAGCCGAAGATCCGGTGGAATATGAGATCGACGGCATCATGCAGGTGGCGATTAATCACGTCGTAGGCCTCAACTTTGCCGCCGCCCTACGCTCCTTCTTGCGCCAAGACCCGGACAAAATCATGGTCGGTGAGATTCGCGACCTGGAAACCGCCCAAATCGCGGTGCAAGCATCGCTCACGGGCCACGTGGTACTTTCTACGCTTCACACCAATGACGCTCCTGGCGCGGTAACGCGTATGATCGACATGGGCCTGGAGCCCTTCCTGATTTCCGCCTCGCTGGAAGGTGTGCTCGGGCAACGCCTCGTCCGCCGCATCTGCCCATCCTGCCGGATTGCCTACGAGCCAGACGGCGAGCTGATCGATATTCTCGGCATCGACCCGCTGGAAATCGCAGACAAGCAATTTTACTACGGCAAAGGCTGCTCCGAATGTAGCCAAACCGGCTATCGTGGACGCCAAGGTCTCTTCGAAATGATGGGCATCAGCGACACCATTCGCGACCTCATTACCCAGAAAGCTCCGACTCTTGTGCTCAAACAAAAAGCACTTGAGCAAGGTATGCGCACTCTGCGCGATGACGGCCTCCGCGCGATCTTCGATGGCGCAACCACCATCGAGGAAGTGTTAAAGTATACATAGAAACTCAATAGATTTAAATTGTCACTGGCACCAATCATTCACTACCTTGGCCTGCCTTATACATATCTGACCCGCTTACGACCCCATGGCAAAATTCAGCTACACAGCAATCGATCCCTCCGGTAAACAAAAATCCGGGGCCATTGACGCCGCCTCCGAAGAGGACGCGCAAAGCAAGCTTTCGGGCATGGGCCTGATGGTGAGCAAAATCAGCCAACAGGCTGATACCAGTAAAAAATCTCGTCGCGCCGCCTCTGCTGCCAATACAGGCGGCAAAAAATCAGGCGGCTTCCGCTTCGGCCCGATCATCAATCAGGAAAACCTGACGATTTTCACCCGTCAGATGGCTACATTGCTCCAAGCAGGCCTTCCGCTGTTGCGCAGTATTGAAGTCATGATCCGGCAGGAAAAGAACCCCGCTTTCAAGGATGTGTTGGTGCAAATCGCCGATAACGTCCGCTCGGGTAATAATTTTTCCGATGGCCTCGCCCAGCATCCAAAGATTTTCAAGCCACTCTTCATTAACATGATTAAGGCCGGTGAAGCTGGCGGCGTGCTCGACGTGGTGCTCACCCGTCTGGCCAAATTCATGGAAAAGGATCTGAAGACTCGCAAGAAGATCCAGTCTGCGATGATTTATCCAGCCGTTATTATCTCGGTGGCCATGATCATCGTGCTCGGTTTGCTGATGTTTATCGTGCCGAAGTTCCAGGAAATCTTTGAAACAATGCTTAAGGGCCAACCGATGCCTGCGTTGACCCGCTTTGTCATCGACGCTGGTAACGTGGTTAAGCCCACAGGCTTTATCGATGCCTTGATCAAGATCGTGGTCGCAGTCGGCCTGTTTTTCCTCGCCCGCTTCCTGATTAGCACCGGACCTGGCCAAAAAGCCAAAGATTGGCTGGCATTGAATACTCCTAAGGTTGGCGAACTCGTCAGCAAGGCGGCCATTTCTCGCTTCACCCGCACCTTCGGTACGCTGCTCTCCTCCGGCGTTCCAATCCTGCAAGCGCTTAACATTACCCGCGATGTCATCGGCAACAGCCGTATCGCCAGTGCGCTGGACCGCGTTCATGACCGTGTGCGTGATGGTGAAAGCTTGGCCACCCCGTTGGAACAACAGAAGATTTTCCCGACCATGGTCACCAGTATGATCGACGTTGGTGAAGAAACCGGTGAGCTCGCCGAAATGCTTAATCGAATCGCGGATAACTACGATGAAGACGTCGACAACGCGGTGAACAGTATCACCTCGATCATTGAGCCAATCATGATTATCTTCCTCGCCGTGATCGTCGGTACAATTGTTATCGCGCTCTTCCTACCAATTATCGGCATCATTCAGGGACTCACCTAATAGAGGTAGAGACAGTATTTTCTCCAATAAGGCCCGGTCTTCCGGGCCTTATTTTTTTGCTTAAGTCCGATCAAATCGATTGGGGATTCACCACTCGGTCCTAATCATCCGCTCTCCAATGGCTTACACCTGAAACCAGACGAAGATGGAGCTTGTCTCTCTTCAATTTAAAAGAAAAATTGAAGCCATGCTTGAGGCAAATGAGGACATTGAGCCAGTTGCCCCGAATTACGTGACTGACCAAACGATGGAGCAAACCATCACTTTGGGAAAGCTCGCTCGGGGAATTGCACACGACATCAATAATCTCGTAACGAGCATTCAAGGTAATGCTCAACTGGCCGAACGAGCCCTAACGAACCAGAATGAGCTGAAGAAATCCCTGAGTAACATCAAATTGGCTTCACGTCTCATTACAGAGCTGACCGGGCAGATTCAGACCTTTAGCCGCACTCATCAGATGCCTATTGCGGTCTTCAATCTGACCAAAGTCGTCAATGAAATCATTCTACTGATCCGCTCCACCCTGCCCCCCAGCATCCAATTAACCTCAGCCGTTTCTCATGAGCGCATCTACGTAAATGGCGCTTCAAGCCAGCTCGCGCAGGCCGTGATGAACCTATGCACCAACGCCCTGCAAGCTCTCGGACGCAAGGAGCGCGGCCAACTCAATATCGAGCTGGAAATCCAAAATGACCAAGCGCGCATTATCGTAGAAGACGATGGCCACGGCATTAGCTCCGATAAGCTTGATCGCATTTTCGACCCTTTCTACACGACCAAACATTTTGGTATGGGCAGCGGCCTCGGACTCGCAGTTGTCAAAAGCGTGATCGACTCTCATCAAGGCGATATCCAAGTCACCAGCACGCCAGACCACGGTACCCGCTTTGAAATCCTGATCCCCATTGCGCCTGAAGGCTCCGTAGAGGAAGTCACGCCAATGATTGAGCGACTCGCCAGCGCCTCAATGACCCGTAGTCAAACAGTCCTCCTAGTCGATGACGAGCCCACCATTCGCAGCCTTGGCGTAGACATCCTCCACTCCCTTGGCTACCGTGTTACCGTTGCTCGGGATGGGCGCGAAGCACTCGAGATTTTCCAACGACGCCCCGAATACTTTGACATCATCTTGAGCGACTCCCGCATGCCCGAGATGACCGGGCTTGAGCTGGCTGCCGAAATTCGGAAACTGCGCCCAGAGATGCCATTCATCCTGATCACGGCCTTCGATGACACCAAGGAAAACCCCTTGTTCAATCAGCTTTCGATCACCGACATCGTTCCCAAGCCATTCCGCATCGAGCAGCTTCAACGCAGCTTACGCCAAGCCATGCTAGGCGTAGAAAGTTGAGCCAAGAATAAAGCCCACTTGGGTGCCTTAATTTTTAATCTTCAACTTCGCTTCCAAAAGCCGCTTCATCGCGGCCAGCGTTTCATCACTGATGTGGTGCTCCAGTCCTTCCGCATCAGCGTGAGCCTGAGTTTCAGAAACTCCGATCGCCCGGAGAAAATCGACCACCAGATTGTGACGCACCGCAGAGGCAGCGGCCATTTTTCGGCCTTCATCGGTCAACTGTAATCCATCGCCGGAACGATCCAACAAACCTCGTTTCTCGAAGCGTTGTAGAGCACGCACGACCGATACATGCGTAACCCCAAAAATCTCCTGTAAGTCCGTGACCCTCGCGACTTGGCCGGCCTCAATCAGATCGTAGATTGCTTCCACGTAATCCTGAGCCAGTTCGTTGGAATGCTGCCGTCGCACACGCTGGTGTCGTCGGGCTGCCGTCTGGTTGTCATTACCCGTCGCCATCATCCTCACCAAACCGTAACGAAAATATGTTGACAAGCAAATAATGTAGCACAGGCTACATAACCAATGTAGCACAGGCTACATAACCAATGTAGCACGCGCTACATAAGCATGATTCTACCAAAACAACTTACCACTAAAACATTAACGCTCATGGCTTTCTTCATCTGTTCGGCGCTTTTGGCAACACCCGGCAGCAATGCCGACCCTGCCTACGATGAGCTGCGCCTGACCAATGACGCCTTTGGTGAAGATTGGATGAAAGCCGAAGGTGCCACGGGCTCTTGGGGTGGCTTACGGCCACAGCTCGAAGACCATGGACTCTCCCCTTTCGCCTCTGCAACGGGCCAATTCCTTGCCAATGTCGATGGCGGCTACGACGACGATTCGGCCTGGGAAATTCTCATCGACTTCGGTCTCGAAGTGGATTTGGAGAAGCTTGTCGGCTGGACCGGTGGCGCATTCTTTATCAACGCATTCTACTTCCATGGCAACGACTTGAGTGGGAACGGCATCGGAGATTTCAACGGCGTGAGCAACATCTACACGGGGACCGACGTCAACGTCTTCAATCTTTATGCATCGCAAAGCTTATTCGAGGGCAGGCTCTATCTGAAAGCCGGGCAAATTGCGGCAGACGATGACTTCATGGCGGCTGATACTGCGCTGATCTTTATCAATTCATGCTTTGGGCCCATCCTCACGGAATCCGGCAACATTGCCGCGCCAATCTACCCACTCGCCGCACCCGGGGCGCTGGTTAACTACGAACCGTTCGAGGGCTGGCAAGTTCTCGGTGCCGTTTACGCTGGCGATGCCGGGCCGAACCAGCCCAGCAATCATGGTTTTGAGTGGCGCACTGGCGGCAGCGCTGGCTGGGCTTGGTTTGGCGAGACTGGCGTTGATTATAATCTACTCGGACACGGCATTTTTAAACTCGGCGGTTTTTACGCCACGGGCGACTTTACGAATTTCTCCACGGGTGGGACGGAAGATGGACTCGGCGCGGTCTATGGCATCATTGACCATCAATTGCTCGATCCCAAGGGTGATCCCCTCGGCCTCAGCTTATTTTGCCGGGGGAGCTTCTCTCCCGACGAGTCACTGGCCACCGTCACTGCTTTCGTCGATGGAGGCTTTTCATTGCAAAGTATCTTTATTGCGTCCGATGCCTTTGGTGTCGCTGCCTCGCATGCTTGGTTTGGTAACGACTACCGAAACGCAAGTTTACTGGGAGGAACGCCGGTTACTGCCAGCGAAACAGTCGTCGAGGTCACCTACACGGCTGACCTCACCAGTTGGCTGTCCATGCAGCCCGACCTGCAATACATAATCAATCCGCACTACAGCGAAAGCGATGCCCTCATCATCGGTATCCGTTGTGCCATGAATCTTTAATCTCCATATAAGTATGTACCGGCAACTCATTCAAACAATAGTCCTTTTCATCGTGCTCATGGGTTCCCTGCACGTGCAGGCCGTGCCGAAAAAATATCCCTATCAGGCGGTCACCACTGTGGGCATGATTACCGACATCGTCCGAAATGTCGCAGGTGATAAAGCCGACGTCGAAGGCCTGATTGGCGAGGGCATCGACCCTCACCTCTACAAGCCCACCCGCAACGACCTGATTGCTCTCAAACGCGCGGACATTGTTTTCTACAACGGCCTTATGCTCGAAGGTAAGATGGCCGATGTCCTGATGAAAATTGCCCGCAGCAAACCCGTTTATGCTGTCACGGAAGGCATCGAAGACGAGGGTGACTATGTGCTGAACACTGAAGCCCAGCACTTTGACCCACATGTATGGATGGACGTGAGTGGCTGGATTCACGCTACACGAGTCGTCGCTGAGAGCCTTTCCGAATACGATCCGAAGAACGCGACTTTTTATCAGGAAAACGCTAACGCTTATATTACCCAGCTCAAGAAGCTCGACAACTATGCGCGGGAAGTCCTTGCAACGATCCCCGAAAACCAACGTATCCTTGTCACCGCACACGATGCCTTTAATTATATGGGACGCGCGTATGGCCTTCAGGTCAAGGGCATTCAGGGTCTCAGCACTGAGTCCGAAGCGGGCGTCCGCGACATCGAACATCTCGTGTCCTTTTTGGTGGAAAATAAAATCCCGGCGGTATTCGTCGAGACTTCGGTGTCCGATAAAAATGTCCGCGCCCTAGTCGAAGGAGCTGGTGCCCAAGGACATATGCTCGTCATTGGCGGCTCACTCTACTCTGACGCCATGGGCAAGACTGGTTCCTACGAAGGTACCTACATCGGCATGATCGACCACAATGTCACCATTATTTCCCGCGCCCTCGGCGGCTCTCCACCGGAAAATGGCATGCAAAACAAATTAGCAACCGCACACTAAGCGGCTCGATTAAACATCCGCCACTCCCGACCTGCTCCATATGAAAACTAAATCCTACAACAGTGCGAAAACACTGCCAGCGGATGACCATTCACCGCAGGCACCGCTGTCCATCCACGATCTGACCGTCGCCTACCACCGCAAGCCCGTGCTCTGGGACATTGATTTGGACATCCCCGAGGGCAAATTAGTGGGCATCGTCGGGCCCAATGGCGCGGGTAAAAGTACCCTGATCAAAGCCTGTCTCGACCTCATCCCGACGGCCTCCGGCCTAGTCCAAGTTTACGGCCAACCCTACAAGAAACAACGCGCCATGGTCGGCTACGTGCCACAGCGTGAAAGCGTCGACTGGGACTTCCCCGTCAGCGCATTGGATGTCGTGACAATGGGCCTTTATCGCGACATTGGCTGGTTCAAAACCGTTCGTAAAAAGCACAAAGAGATCGCCCGATCCGCCCTCGATCGAGTGGGCATTGCCCATCTTGCCGACCGCCAGATCAGCCAGCTTTCAGGCGGCCAGCAGCAGCGAGTATTCCTCGCCCGCGCCCTCGCGCAGGACGCTACGCTTTACTTTATGGACGAGCCCTTTGCTGCGGTTGACGCCGCCACGGAGCGCGCCATCGTCACCTTGCTCAAAGACTTAAAAAATCAAGGAAAGACCACGCTCGTCGTCCACCATGACCTCGCCACGGTCTCACAATATTTCGACTGGGTCATCCTGCTGAATATGCGCGTGGTCGCCGCTGGCCCAACGGAAGAAGTCTTCACCGCTGAGAATCTCCACCGCACCTACGGTGGTAAGCTGACGTTGCTCGCCGAAGCCGGACACGCCCTCAGCCAGATCAAACGGCCATGATCCCCCCCCCCTTAGCCGCACTCACCAGCCTGCACGACACCGGCGCGGACTGGCCGTCGTTGGATGTTGTCTGGCGCGTGCTTACCTTACAGGATTACAACACGCGGCTCGTCGTCATGAGCACAATGATCTTGGGCTTGGCCTCAGGTCTGGTCGGTTGTTTTTTACTGCTGCGCAAACGCTCGCTGATGGGTGACGCGCTGTCTCATGCGACTCTGCCGGGCATTGGCTTGGCGTTTATTGTGATGGCATCGATGGGCGGGACGGGCAAACACTTGGTCGGGCTCTTAGTGGGTGCCACGGTTACGGGCGTCATCGGCGTGATCATGGTGCTAGTCGTGCGTAACACGTCCCGCATCAAGGATGATGCCGCAATGGGCATCGTGCTGAGCGTATTTTTCGGTCTAGGCATGGTGGTG
Source organism: Cerasicoccus arenae (assembly GCF_014651635.1). Taxonomy (GTDB): domain Bacteria; phylum Verrucomicrobiota; class Verrucomicrobiia; order Opitutales; family Cerasicoccaceae; genus Cerasicoccus; species Cerasicoccus arenae. Next base: position 178,401 of record NZ_BMXG01000001.1, read on the forward strand.
CTAAGCATGGTTCTCAGTATGCCAAGCGGCCATGCCGCGGGGCTGGAATCTTTCATCTACGGCAAAACAGCGTCGATGATCATGCAGGATTTCCTGCTCCTTTCAGGCGTGGCGGCAATCGCCCTGCTCTGCTCCCTGCTGCTCCTCAAAGAATTCACGTTGCTGTGTTTCGACGAAGGCTTCGGACGTAGTCAGGGCTGGCCGATTCATGGGCTGGACATAATCCTGCTCGGCCTAGTCGCGCTAGTCACCGTAGTTGGGCTGCAAGCCGTCGGACTAATCTTAATCATCGCGTTCCTTATTACCCCTGCTGCAGCGGCGCGTTTCTGGACGAATGACTTGCGAAATATGCTAATCTTATCCGCCCTCATTGGCGGGGTTAGTGGCTGGTGCGGCGCGTCGATCAGCGCCTTGTTGCCCCGGTTGCCAGCAGGAGCCGTCATCGTGCTCGTTGCGGCGGCTTTTTTCGTATTCAGCCTCTTTTTCGGCAAAACGCGAGGCGTGGTAAGGACCCGGCTGGCAATGTACCGCCTCAAGCGAAAAGTTGGCCGTCAACACCTACTGCGTGCGGTGTATGAGATCCAGGAGGCCGCTTGTGCCGAGACGGGCAAGCCACCAGCGAACATCGCCATTCCCTTCCGCGACCTCCTGCTTCATCGCTCATGGAGTCCCGCACATGTCCGCCAAGACCTGCGACGCGCCAAAAACGAGGACCATATCGACCAATTTGATGGCCAGTCTCTCCGCTTATCTGAATCAGGCTTTGGCGAAGCGGCGCGTATCACCCGAAACCATCGACTTTGGGAGATATTTCTGATCACCCATGCCGACATCGCCGCCAGCCATGTGGACCGCGACGCCGATTCCGTCGAACACGTTTTAAGTCCGGACATGGTCCGTGAACTTGAGCAACGTCTCGACCTGGACTCCATTCCGGAAAGCCCACACTATATTTCACCCCAAAAAGATCGCCCTCATGACATGGTTCGTTGACGACACTTGGATTGTCATTATCGGCGCGTTAACCGCCATCGCCTGCGCTCTGCCCGGCTGTTTCCTGGTGCTGCGGCAAATGAGCATGATGGGCGACGCAATTAGCCACGCCGTCCTCCCCGGCCTCGCAATCGCATTTCTCGTCACGGGTGAACGGGCAAGCTTCACGATGTTCATTGGCGCAGCGGTTGTTGGTGTGCTGACAGCGGTCTTCACTCAGTGGATCAGCAGCTTGGGAAAAGTTGATCGCGGGGCCTCCATGGGCATCGTGTTTACCACTCTGTTCGCGCTCGGCCTACTACTGATCGTGCAGGCGGCGGACCATGTAGACCTCGACCCCGGCTGCGTGCTTTATGGCGCAATCGAAATGACCACACTTGATGTCGCCTGGGAATTTCAACTCGGCGAGACTTGGATCGAAGTCCCCCGCGCCGCTATGGTGCTTGGCTCCGTTGCGCTGTTTAACCTGATCATCGTGGTTGCGTTCTTTAAGGAGCTGAAAATCAGCGCCTTCGATCCCGAACTGGCAACCACGCAAGGAATTAACGCCAACTTTATGCATTACCTGCTGATGACGCAGGTCGCGGTCACAACCGTGGCAGCGTTTGAGGTTGTGGGCAGTATTATTGTCATCGCAATGCTAGTAACGCCTGCCGCCACCGCACATTTGCTGACCGATCGGCTCGGCCTAATGCTGTTACTGAGCGCGATCATCGGCGCATTAGCAGCAGGGCTTGGCCATCTGCTCGCAATCGTGATTCCGCCACTGATCGGCTTCGACGGCACGACGACTTCAGGTATGATGGCCGTAACGACAGGGCTCCTCTTCGTCCTAGCCTGGCTCTTCGCGCCACGCTACGGCTGGATATCGCGTTTAGTCTCCCGCAAAGACGTCAAATCACCCTTTTCCGGTCCCCTCCCCTCTGATTGACGAACGCTCCGCTCGATCCAGAGATTGCCTCCCACACAAAGAAGCGCCGGAAATGCTTGGCGAGACGGACATTTTGCGACTCATTAGCGCCATGCGACTCGGACTTTTCGGCGGCAGCTTCGACCCCATCCATTATGGGCACCTACTGCTTGCCCAAGATGTGCTGGAGAACGCTCAGCTGGATCGGGTGGCGTTCATCCCAGCGGCCCAAGCCCCGCTTAAAGCCAGTGGAGCACCAGTTGCCAGTGCAGATGATCGCGTCGCGATGATCAATGCCGCCATCGCCGGACGACCGGAATTTTCCGTGCTACGGGACGAGATTAACCGCGGTGGGGTCAGCTACACCGTCGACACAGTGCGTCGCCTGAAGGCTCGCCAGCCAGACGACGAGCTGTTCTGGATTCTGGGGGGGGATCAAGTCGCCCAACTGCATGAATGGCGGGAAATTAACGAATTACTGGAGCTGGCGGGTTTCCTCTGCCTGCAAAGGCCAGACTTCACCCCTATTCCCCCAGATAATATCTCCGCCAAATCACTCCACTGGATATCGGCACGGCAAATAGATATTAGCTCAACCGAAATTCGAAAGCGCGCCGCCTCAGGAAGCCCCCTCGACTTTTTCTTGCCGCCAGCAGTGGCGCAGTTTATTACAAATAATCGACTCTATCGACGATAAAGATCACTCATGCCGACCACAAAAACGAAAACGAAGCCCAAACTGGCCACTCTCGCCCTGATGGCGATCTGCTGTGAAGCCCTAGATGACAAGAAAGCCCTTGATCTGAAGATCCTCGACGTAAGAGGTGTCTCCACCGTAACGGACTACCTTATCATCGCTTCAGGTAATTCCCAGCCACACCTTAAGGCCCTTCGTGGCTCAGTAGAACGTGCCCTCAAGAACGCCAAGGCTCATATTATTGGAGCTGAAAGCGGCGAGGCCAGTGGCTGGCAAGTCGTAGACGCCTTCGATTTTATGGTCCATCTTTTTACTCCAGAAATGCGCGAGAACTACCGCTTGGAGCAACTCTGGAAGGATGCGACCATTATTGAGCCTGCTGACCTGAAGCCTGCTTAAGTCTAATATCAGCAGGGTATTTACTAAAGCCGTAGAAAAAAAACCTGCTTCAAGATTCACTGAATTTTTCAGAGGGACACGTCGATTTTTGCCCTTGACGATTACTCGGTCAGCGTCATTTTTATGCGCTTTGTAAGGGGCCATAGCTCAGTTGGAAGAGCGCTTGCATGGCATGCAAGAGGTCGTCGGTTCGATCCCGTCTGGCTCCACCATTTCAATCTTCAGCTAAGGCAATGTGACCGTGTCCCGGCCTTCAAGAATTGATTTCTCCATTTGACCTTGGGAGCTCATCAGATTTGCCATGGTAATGTATATGCCTGCCGAAATTCTAGAGTATGCGTTGAGAATTTCATTGGAGCCTCCAGTGCTGGGTGTGATACGGAATCCATGCGCCATGTTGTTTCTGAAATCTGATTTTTAATGCGTCTTCGTCGCTTAATCACCAGCAAACTACTCATAGGAGTTGGGTGGCGAGGTTGAGGCCGATTCGGTGGCGGCGATTTGGGTTCGTAGCGGTAGGTCGAGCGATGGATGCCCAACCAGCGACAGACTTGTCTCCCGGAACACTGCAGCGCAGCAAGCACCTTGGCGGCGACGCTGTGCTGGCGCTCCGGGCTCAGACTTTTTTTTTCCAAGGCGATCTCCAGGGCCTTAATCTGAAAAAACTGATCGGCCACGATCTTCTTGAGCTGATCCGATTCCCTTTCTAGATCCTTTAAACGCTGGGCCTCCTTCACGCCCATGTTGCCATACTTTTCTTTCCAGCGATAATCAGTCTGCGTGCTCATGCCATGCCCTCGGCAGGCATCTTCAACTTTCATCCCTTCGCTGGCGCGAAGGATGCGGATAATCTGGTCGTGGCTACGACGTCCTCTTTTCATATGATTTCTCGGTATTAGATGACCGAAAATCTTCTCACTAGCAATGGGCCAGTTTCAGGGGGCCCTGCCACCTCGACATTCAAAATCAGCATGCTGCCGCTAACAGACAGCAGCAAGCGCGGCAGAGGCAGTCGTTTCGATCGAAATTGGTAGTGTCCCTGCAACACGCTTTCATGGCCACAAAACAACATTCGATGCGGCTGCGTTGTTTATATAGCGTTTTTCGTTTGGAATACTTACTGCTCTATTTCTTGCCAGGAATGACGGCTTTAATACCCGCATTGGTGAGAATTTAGCGGAACGCGTCGGTGCCGTAACCTTTCTCTGTGAGCATTGCTTTAGTCTATGCCCCGGCGATAACTTTTTCGGGCAATGTGCAATCGTTTCCTGGCCACCGGTGAGCAAAAGCTTGAAAGGTCGACCCAAAGTATCACATAATAGATGCATTATGGCGCTTGGGGATCCTTGATCAGTCGTTCAAAAATGGATTTCCATACGCCTCTTTGAGCCACCGACTCAAGTGTTTATGTACGTTCTTCCAGTTGCCATAGCGTTCAGGCAAGTCTTGCCCATGCACACCACTACGCAGAAATGAATGTCAATCGGGCCTAGCAACACTGAACTGTGCTGGCTATTTTTGGGGAACGAGGGGAGATTTTCCGAAAAACACATAACTAAATCATAACCGAATTTCATAAACTATTGATCATCATAGAACCGCGCAATCCTGATCGGCCACATCATTACTTTTTCGCCCTCCCAGTATGGAGGTCTTATTTTATAACTAAGACACTTGGCTTGAGCGAGTTTCGGCGATTTCAGAAAACAGGCACTTCTCAGCCGAAATCTACAGTGCGTGCTAATAACCGAGAGCAAGGCCTTCACGGCGCGGATCCGCCGCACCCTCCAGCCAGCCAGAATCGTTGATGCGAATCGCTTGCACGGAACCAACGGCCTGCGAATCTATAAGTTGATAGCCCATCCCCTCCAGCGATTCCTTTAATGCTTGATCACGGTAGAGTGGAGACTCGATTTCTGGATCTCGATTACGTGCGACAACACGTGGTGCGTTGATTGCCTCTTGTAGCTCCAGCTCTCGATCAAACACGTTAAGCAAAACATTGAGCGTGACCCCGATTATGCGACTGCCACCGGGTGAACCCAACGCCAAGACAGGCTTACCGTCGCGTAAAACAATTGTTGGTGACATACTTGATCGAGGACGTTTGCCACCTTGCGGCGCATTAGGTGTCAGTTCGCCATCGCTGTCCTTGGCGTGTGCATTAAAATCTGTCATCTCGTTGTTGAGTAAAAACCCGCGATTTTCCACAAGCAGACCACAGCCAAAATGCTGCTCCAGCGTCGAGGTAATCGATAAGATGTTCCGATTTTTATCCACAATCGTGAAATGTGTCGTGTAAGGACTTTCTTCGCGCGTAGCATTAGTGGTAGCAACGCCTTTGTAAGGATTTCCCGCACTCACTGGAGTGCTGAGCCCTTGATTTGGTTTTAATTCACCAATGCGCTTTTGAGCGTAACTCTTGGAAATTAACACATCTGTCGGAACAGACACAAAATCAGAATCCGCCATGAACGCATTACGATCTGCAAAAGCCAAGTTTTGCACGTCAATCAGAGTATGAAGCTGCTCCGCCGTCCACTCTCCATTAAACGCAGCCCCTTGGCTCTCAAGCATATTGAGCATCAAAGCCAAACTAGCGCCACCGCTGGATGGCATATCCATCCCGCAGATCGTATAGCCACGATAATTACTAACAACTGGTTCTCGGCGAATGGGTTTATAATCAGCAAGGTCTGCCATGGACATGGCACCCGGATTCTCTTTGCTCTCGTTAACCGTAGCAACGATGTCTTGCGCAATAGGTCCTTTGTAAAACACCGAAACACCTTCCCGACCAATCAATCTAAGCGTAGCTGCCAGTTCTGGGTTACGGCAAATGTCTCCAGCTTGGAGTGGACCACCGCCGGGACGACTAAAGAGTTTTTGTGTTTCCGGGAATTTCGAAAGCCGTCTCCAATGAGCTGCCAAATTGCGGGCAAAGGGCTCTGTTATAATAAAACCTGTTTCGGCAATTCTAGCAGCAGGCTCTACCGCTTCTGCCATGCTTATAGTGCCGTATTCGTCCAATAAATATGCCAGAGCGGCGAGCGTACCAGGTACACCAGCCGCACGACCACCGTCGATCCGAGAGGAAAACTTATCGACCTTGCCATTGATACCGACAAACAGATCAGGCTCGGCCGCATCAGGTGCCGTCTCCCGTCCATCAAGGGTAAAGACTTCCTCTTCTTTGGAATCGTAGGCCACGGCGAAAAGGCCGCCGCCAATACCACTAGCGTAAGGCTCCGTAACAGTCAGAACAAACTGCACTACGACTGCCGCATCGAAAGCATTTCCACCCTTACGCAGGACATCAAGCCCCGCCATTGTGGCCTCGAACGAAGAACTAGTAACCATTCCATTTTGCGCAAGAAAGGCACCGCTCGAACCGGGCCCAAAACGAACCCCGATCTCCCGTGAGACATCCGGGTCTGAAGGATCATACTTTGCGTTGCAAAGTATAGCGAAAAAGCAAGCGTACACCAGCGCCAGGCGAGAGAGAAAAGAAAAATTAAGTGACACGTAAGATCAACGAATGGGGTTTTTATCCGTTACGGAAATGCGATCAATCAAGAATTCTTCGCCAGATCCATCGAAGCGACCAGAGAAGCCAAGACGCAAATAATTACCATTACGGTCCGGGCTAATTTCACCAGATCCAAGCGGAATAAAAGGCCCATCGGCAAGGCGGTAGTGTAACTTAAAGCGATCTTTACCTTTGTCCAGCTCAAGCACAAAAGTAACCGGTTCAGATTGAGTGCTGGTAAAGGCCGGCATGCTGGCTGAATCTTCAGCACCCTTACCAAAACCTTCACCTGTGACGACCACTTGATCTTCAGCTGTCCGCTGGAGATTAATCTGAGCCGTCACAAAAGGACGACGTTCATGGGCCTTATCTACGAAGCCCACACGCATGGTTTCAGTTGCTTTACTACCGGTAAAATGCCAGCCCGCGATTTCAACAATGAGCCAAACATGATCAAGCCCGTGCGCGGTGATTGGCTCGATTTCGACGAAGGCGTTACTAACGTTTCCCGGCCGACGATTCAACCGGTAGTGGCCTTCTCCATCAGCAAACGAATCGCTAAAATCCGCAGACCATTCAGCGTTCTTCAAGCCTTGAGATTTAGATAGTGGCGTCCCACTCGGATCACTGAATTGCCACTCGTAAAGAGGCTCCACCTTGGAACCGCTAGCCGACGTAATTGCGGCCAGCAGTATCCAAATAGAGGCAAGAATTGATTTTGAAAATAGCATATATGATGATGCGAGATGCACCGATTAGATACTACGGCGACGTAAAACACCCAAAACCAATGCCATCAGAGCGAAGATCATCGCATACTGGGACGGCTCTGGCACAGCGGCAAAGTTTACATCATCAATCGCCAGACCTTGGTCTACACCAGTGCTATTACTGTCAAACCAACGGATGATGAGTGTCTCACCTTGCGACCAACCGATGTTGGAAACTATTTCCGGGCTGAAGACAGTTTGGTTTTCAGGTAACGTGCCATCAAGATCGCCCAAATCAGTGCCATCATAGATGCTGTCAAAATCCAACGCATCAATATCAGTCCATGTACCACTCGTTGCGTCAGTGGCACCGACTTGATAAGATACTATGAGCTGATTGTTCTGGCCGGAATCGCTGTCGTACCACTGCTCGCCAATATATCCGAGAGAGAAACTTATTAGTTCAATACCCGTGTTATTGACCAGCTCCAGATACATGATCATACTACCGCTATCGGTGGCAGGCTTCGTGCCTAGCGCGCCATTGATGGCACTGGCTGAAGTGCGCCACTGAAAGAGCTGAATGCCCGATGAATTTCCGCTGGTGATGCGATAGTCCGAGGGAGCCGAATCTGTGGCGAATTGATATACGGACCATCCGGAAAAAACAGAGTCATCAGTCCAGGTTTCCGTGCTCGCTCCAGAAGGAAGCCCCGCGTTAAAATCTTGGCTCAGCGTATCACCAGGCGTTGTATATGATTGAGAGGCGGAGAGTTGCGGCGCAAGTGCAGCACCTATCGTTAGTGCGAGGATATAGCCTCGAAACTTGGTTAGTGGTAGTGCTTCATTCTTCATGTCTATACTGGTTTTGAGTTTTGGTATTTAGAGACTGCGGCAAGGTTCGGCGAAGTCACCGGTGTAAAGTTGCTTGATGCATGATGGCAGGCTGAGCTCGCTCATGAGCCGCACGCCTGGCTTGGCGATAAGTAAGCGGGGAATGGCATTCACGAGTGCCGAAACGGTCGCGATGTCGCCAGCAACACCTTGGGTAATCGTCGCTTCGATTGGCGGTTCGGAATCCAAGCGAATGGTGTCATGGGGGTCTTTCGCACCTTGATACATTTTCAGGTCAAAATGGATAGGATAGCCCTCAACACTCTCAGCTTTAACAATCTGGTGCAAGCCGGCAGTCTGCCCGGCCTCGACGGTGAAATAATCGGTAACTATCGTCTCAGTGGCAACGACTGCATCGATCTCCTCGGTAATCGGACCAACCTCCCAGCCCAGCGCGTGGGCAACGAGCATCAGGGATTCCTGGAAGCCCGCATGGCCAGCTTTACCCGCTGCACCCAAGGCACGAAATTCATCTGGAGCCAAGCCGCTGCCGACTTTTTTCTGCAAAGGTCCACGTCGAGTAGAAGCATTAACTACACGTTCGCCGTAGACTCCAGTCACTTCAGCACACACGCCACTTAGGCAAATCGGCAGCACATCGAGCACGAAACCTGGATTCACCCCGGTACCCAATATCCGGCCACCAGTTGCTTCGCACATTGCGTTGACGCTCGCGGTCTCCTCCGGCGCACGAAGCGCAGGAAAAAGTAATTCTTCACAAGAGGATACAACCGCCACCCCGCGCTCAAGCATTGGCATACATTGCAGTAGCGAAGTCGCCGCCTTCGAGCCGGCGGTGTGAAGCACTGCATCTACGGACTGACCAGCTATAAGTTCTTCGAACGTTTCGTAAGCATAGGCATTCGCCAAGGCAGGCAGGCCAGTGATAGTGGCAAGATCCTTACCGACGATATTTGGAGAAATATCTATTGCGCCTACGATCTCAATCCAAGGCTTGCGAGCCATGAGCTTGAGACAAGAAATGCCGATTGGTCCGAGCCCAAATTGAGCAACTTTAATTTTCTGATTCATTACTATTGGTGGTTATTTGATGGAAATTCAAGACGAAGGGCTCTAACGCCTCACGGTCCAATCCAGTCCCCAAGCCGGATGCGTTCGGACCAACAAGCGTGCGTGTTCCTCGACGATACAGCAGTGGGTTAGTTGCTGGATTGACCGTTATAGCGCGACGTGGCACAGCACCGGTCATGTAATCCAAACGAGGCAGACAATAGCCGAGTTGATGGTTGGCCCAAGCACCTACATCACTCATTAGCACGCCACCCACATACACTTCCCAATCGGTTTTTTTTTCGTGTAGGTACTCCGCCATCCGCAGGGATTCCATAAGTCCTCCCGCTTTTTGAATTTTAATATTTATCTGATCGACCGCATCCAGTGCGACGAGCTTTCGAACATCCTCCAAGTCCCAAACACTTTCGTCTGCCATGATTAAAATTTCGAAAGGATCCTCCTGAGCCCATTGCCGCGTGTGTCTGGTGACTTCCGCCAGCGCCTCGAAATCGTCTTCTCGTGTTGGCTGTTCACAAATGAAGCGCCCCTGATAATTCGTTTCCCGCAGCATCTCACGAATCTGCCCGAGCGCTTCAAGCGCATGCGATGCATCTTTCCAACCTTGATTCACATCAACGAATATTTCCAGATCGGGACGCATGCCAACGATAGCTAAGGCCGTGGCGCGCAGCATCCCCAACTCCGCCTCTTCGTCACCACCAATCTTTAGTCGGACGCAGCGATGCTCAGCATGAGCCTTGGCAACAGCTTTCTGTGCGTCACTAGACGACAAGCCCAAGCTTTTGGTAACACCGGCAATACGAACGCTGTCGCGTCGTGTCTCCCCCAAAACCTCATGCAACGGCTTGTCATAAATATCTCCTAACAGAGCCAAGAGCGCCACGTCGAAACCGCAAAGCGTCGCACGCAACTCACGCCCTTTGGTCGGAGGCTTAGAGTAGCTAAGTCTATAAGCGTTCGCAAATTTCTTCAGCCCCGCCATCAGTTCAACAACGGTTGCTCGATCCGCCACGAGGTCATCTCCAGAGAAGCTTACGTCGATCAATAACTCAGCCATCTGCTGAGCTGCAGGCCAGGCATCGCTCATGGGTTCATTGGTCACATTCTTCCGAGGCAGCATATCGCCCACCCCCTCAGCCGCCTGACCATTTGCTGAACTAGCAGATAGCACAACGAAGATACCAGGCGTAACCGAGCTAGAGCCCTTGGCCGTACGAAACACCGAGGTACGCGGGATTTTATACTCAATCAGTTCAACTCCAGTGATCGTCCACGCGCTGGCGGAGACATGTACGCTCAACTGGGCGCACATCAAAAGCATAAGGAGAATCCTGGAAATTTTCATTTACCATCACTAAGCACATTCGATGCCATCAGCAGATAAGAAAAGCCAAACAAGCCATCCAATAAATTCGTAAAACACTATATAGAAGCATCTTATAAAAACAAAAACAAGATACCATTAATCGAATGCATTAACATAAACCCCTCAAAAAACTCCATCCAACAACAAACGTTGACATATCATCAACATTTCTGTGCTACTCACTTTCCGTGCTGCGCTTATGCATACGGTAGAACTGAGAGCGATCCATCCCCGCTATGCGGGCCGCCTGCGATAAATTTCCCTGTGCCTGATAAACTGCCTGAGTAAAGTACTGGCGTTCGAACTCTGCCCTTGCCTGCTGGTAGGGTATAATCTCGCCGAGTTCCCCTAGTGGTGTCCGCGTAGCCGTGTCGCGCACGTAATCAGGTAAGGCCTCAACATCAATAACCTGCTTACTAACCAAAATACTCAGCCGCTCAATCAAGTGCTCTAACTCTCGCACGTTACCGGGCCAAGGATATCCCGCCAGAACCCGGAGCGCAGCCTCAGAAATCCGCTTTGGCGGATTACCCGGCTGATTAAACCGCGTTAGAAAGAGATTGGCCAAAAGCAAAATATCACACGGTCGGCGGCGCAGCGGCGGCAGGGTAAGCGTCACCACATTCAAGCGAAAATACAGATCGGCCCGAAACAGCCCATCATTCACCAATGCGCGTAAATCCTGGTTTGTCGCGGCCACAATACGAGCGGTTGACACTTGCCGCTGGTCCCCCCCGACGCGGGTGTAGTCGCCATTCTGAAGTACGCGCAACATTTTCGACTGCATTTCCAGCGACATCTCACCTATCTCATCCAGAAACAACGTACCGCCGCTCGCCTGCTCAAACTTTCCCTTTCGCATCCCTTCAGCTCCGGTAAAGGAACCCTTCTCGTGACCAAACAGCTCGCTCTCCAGCAGATTCGGCTGAATGGCGGCGCAATTAACCTCGATAAAAGGCTGCGTTGAACGGCCGCTGTAGCGGTGAATCGTCTGTGCAATCAACTCCTTGCCAGTGCCCGTCTCGCCTAAGATCAGAATGCGACTATCAGTGTTCGCTGCGATATGTGCGAGCTCCAGCAGGCTAAGCATCTCCGGGTCAGCCGTGCAAATGCCATCCTGGAGGGAATGAATTGGGGCTGGCATCGCGTTCGCCATCTGGCGCTCCATCACACGCCGCAGCCTCGCCAGAAGCTCATCCGCAAGAATCGGACGTGAGATATAATCCGACGCCCCCAACCGTGTGGCCTCGGCCGGAGTAGACGCATCTCCGTAGGCAGAAATCATTACAATCGGCATCTGACAGCCACTGCTTTTAAGGCGCCGTATTACCTCAAATCCATCCATCTCCTTCATTACCAAGGTCACAACAACCAGATCCGGCTCCGATTTACGAATCATGCGTACTCCTCGCAGCGGACTGCTACAAGTCGTAACGCTGTATTCGCGTTTTAGCATGGATCGAATTTCAGAAAGCAGCGGCGGTTGATCATCGATAACAATTACGTTCAGCATGTTGCCATTTAGTCAACAATTGGGATTTTCAGTCAACAAAAAACATCAGTCAATTTTTATACAAATCCTTTATTGAAGGTCATTTTTAGACATACTGCTGTAAATAATTTAACATTGCCCTGTTTTTTTGAACATATAGCATAATAGACAACTGACACACATCCCGTGGCATGAGGGTTGCTGATATGGCACCTAATTCATTAAATAACATTATGCGAAAATCAGCCAAAAACGGTTTTACTCTGGTCGAGCTACTTTCAGCACTGGCTGTAATTGGAATCCTAGGTGCCATCCTCATTCCCGTCATCGGCAATGTCAGGTCATCCGCCAGCAAATCGAAGGATGGCAGCAACATGCGACAGCTCGCCCACACAATCCTGATCTACCACAGCGAGCACGGCATTCTACCCGGTCGAGTCAATCGAGCTGTGAAGAACCCGAAGAGTCTCACATCATCCAGTGAGCGTGAAAAATGGATATCCAGCTTGCTCGTCGACCAAGGGTATCTAACTGAAGACGAAGGGCTATGGTCACCAGCCGAGGATTACGGCATCGCTGAAGCCGACCACAATTACATCCTTAACAACACAATTCATTCAGACCCTGCCAACTTTTTTGGCCGCCGAAGCAACGACAGCTCAAAGGTCACACAACCTCGGAGCGTCATCCAATTACGCTCCAATGTAGCATCCAGCGGGCCGGACTACCAGGCCCTCCCCGACATCTGGATGATAACAAACTTAGATGGCGCAAACTACGGCATTACATCGACCGCTGGCAGCAACTACTCCGTAGAGGGGGAAGTCGAAACTCCATGGGAAGGCCGGAACTACGCATTTTTCGACGGGCACATTAGCTTTATCAAACCCGGCGACTACCCCTCAAGAGACTAAACTCGTGCATAAACCACCCCCCCCCCTTCGTCGTAGAGTTGTAATCTTCACCGCGTTCCTCCTAGCCAATTGCGGAATCGCATTTGCTTATGACGCAGCTGTCGTTTCCGGCAGCCCCGAATCCACCCAGATAGGATTGTCCGTCCTCGAGAATGGCGGTAATGCTGCCGATAGCGCAGTCGCGGTCTCATTGGCACTTGGCGTAGCCGAGCCATATGGCTCCGGTATCGGCGGTAAGATTGCTATCTTATACTATGACGCCAGCACTAGGGAAGTTAGCTTTATCGATGGGATGGTTGAGTCACCAAGCAAATTCCCAGTCAAAGAATTCATCACCCTGCCCAGCAAAGAACAGAAGCGCTCCTTTCGCTCAGTCTGTATCCCCGGCCTCGTTGCTGGGTTAGGAAAAATGCACAAAGATCACGGCAGCCAATCTTGGCAGAGCCTCGTGGCACCGTCAGCAAAGCTCGCACGTGAAGGCTTCATGATGACCGAGCACGACGAGGCGATTTTCAAGATTGCTCAGAGTGGCCTGAAACAAAACCCTGAAACGCGCCGCCTCTACCTCATTGATGACAAGGTGCCCTCCATCGGAGAACGACTCCCCAATCCCGATCTTGCCAACACACTTGATACGCTCGCCCAAGAAGGACCAGAAAGCTTCTACAGCGGCAGCATCGCCAAGACCATCGCCGAGGGATTTTCCAAAAATGCCGGCTGGATAACACTGAATGATCTTCGGCAGTACGAGGCTATTGAACGCCCTCCCCTGAGCATGGACTGGCAAGACTACAACGTCTTTAGCTCCCCCTCCCCCACAACTGGCGGCGCAACCGTCCTGCTGACCCTAAAGGCGCTTGAGGCAATGCCCACAAGCGGTGATTACTCGACGATCGAACGCTTCAACATGCTTGGCAACGCACTGGCTTGTGCCTACACCGACTACCAACAATTTGGCGACAGCCCCGAGTGGCGTAAGCGTCAGGCAGCAGTCTTTTCGAAGCGCAACTACAGCGAACTGCAGGACCTCATGCGTGAGCGAATCAAGGAGTCCATTCCGATGTCGCAGGGAGACACACCAGGCAGCGATGACGAGTCCAGCACAACGCATTTCATCGTGGTCGACAAAACAGGCAATATCGCCTGCATCACACAATCACTCGGACATCGCTTTGGTGCCTTTGTTATCGCCCCCGGAACTGGCTTCCTGCTCAACAACGGCATGAACAATTTCGCAAAAACCTCGACATCATCCATCAATTACATCGCTGAGAGCAAACGGCCGCGTAGTACCATTGCCCCCACAATCGTCCTCAAAAAAGGAAAGCCCGTATTGGCCATCGGTTCGCCTGCCGGCCAACGCATTCCCACCGGCATCGCACAAATCATTTCCGAAACACTTCTTTACGAACAGGATCTCCAAGAGGCAATCAATGCACCGCGATTCCATCTACGCCGGCCACTCAAAAGAAGCGAAGCAAGCAATTATGTAGAGATTGAAGCCGAGGCAGATGTCGACTTGGTGCATGGCCTACGCCAGCACGGGTGGGACGTCCACCTGCGCAGTTCCGAAAGCTACTATTTTGGTGGGGTAAATGCAGTCATCTTCACACCTTCTGGTGAGCTCGTTGCCGCCGCCGACCCTCGGCGCTCCAACAGTGCAGGATACGCTAAATAAAAGTAGCCTTTGCACGTACCCGAGACAAGGCTCGCTAGCCCAAAAGCACCCAAGCAAGAGTCCGTCCTAGCCTAGCCAGCGCATCGCGCAAGCCTTCGCTCAGGAACAGAATAGCGCGATAATCGTCCATCCGGTCCCAGCGATCAATGCCGCAACCGATGCGGGCACAATCTGGGTTTTCACATGGTCCATGAGATCGCAACCAGTAGCCATGCTGCTGAGCACAGTCGTATCAGAGATCGGCGAACATTGATCACCATAGACACTCCCGTTAATCACTGCCGCGAAGCAAATCGATAAATATAGCTGAGGGTGAGCCAACCCCGCTTCAAGCCCGGTCGCCCAAGCCAGAGGCATAACCAACGGCAGCGAAACCGCAAACGTTCCAAAGCTCGTTCCAGTGGAAAAAGCAATGAGCATCGTCAGCACCTGAAACAGTACTGGCAGCACCCAAAACGGTAACGACCCAGCAAAGACATCCATCAAATAGACACCACCACCAGTCTCGCGACTGATCCGCCCAATCACGATCGCCAAAAGCAAAACAACCGAACCATAGACCACGCCCTTGAGCCCTTCAGTCAGACCTCCAACTGCATTTTCCAGACTCATGCCGCGGATGAGCGTTATGAAAAATGCCACCAGCAAAGCACTCCCGAAAGCCCAGTGTACATTCGGCGAGCCAAGAAATATATGCGTGCCGACCGCAACACCGATAATCAATCCCAAGGGAATAAAAAATTCAAAAGCACTCGGACGATAGTCATCGGGCGTATCACTCCCCTCCAGCTCCTTTGCTAAAAGCGGTTGCGACCCGGCGCGATCAAGCTCACCAGTCTCCCGCGAACGAACAATTGCGCGCTTCATTGCAGGGCTAAGAAACGGAAGCTTGTCAAAGCATAGAAGCAGCGTGAAGAGCACTGCCAGTATCGCGTAAAAAGACAGAGGCACTGTCGCCATGAAAAAACCGATCCGATCAGACTCAGTCGCTAGAAAAGCAACACCCGGCAAGAAAATCAGGCTTTGCACGTAAAAGGGCCAAGCATTGAACGGCAAAAGAACTGCAATCGGAGATGCCGTTGAGTCCACAATGTAAGATAGCTCCTCGTGGCTGACTCGCTCCTTGTCAGCGACTGGCCGAACCGTTGTGCCTACCAGAACCGTGCTCAGCGTACCCCCCTGAAAGAAAAGCACCCCCAAAAACCAAGCCACCAAACGGGCACTAACTGGCCCCCGCACACAATGGCGCGTCATCAATTCAGCAAATGCCTGCGCCGCGCCGTTACGCGACCACAGCCCCATGATTCCACCCAAAAACCAGAGATATAAAATCAAAATACCTGCGCCACTCTTCGTTGCCAATGCCGGGATCAGTATCTGGCCAGTGACATCGTATTGATTCATCAGTAAGGCACCAGTCAGGATCCCACCACTAAGCGCAGTGATCGGCTCACGTGTAATAAAACACAGGGCCACCGCCATCACCGCAGGAAGAAATGACCAATACCCCCAATGCTTGCGCGGCACCAGCGAGAAATACTCCACCTGACCATCCGCATCCTCGACACGCACACACTCCTCCGTTTGTACCGGAACGCCAGTAAGCGTTTGCCCACGCAGCTCCCACAATTGCGAATCAGCTGCCGAAATCGCTTTCCCTGGATCAACAATTTCCACTCCAAGCGAAACTTCACTTACCTGCCAAGTCGGGGAAACCGAGCGGCCAACATAAAATGAAAGAGCGATCCCAAGCACAAAGATCCAACACCCTACAGAACGAAATAGTCGGCTCACCAGCCGATGGAGATTCATACTCGTCACAAAAGCAGTTCACAGACCATATGAGAATTTTCCGAGCAAAAAAAGCCGAAATATTCACTTTAATGAATTATTTTTCACATCAAAACCCAACGCATCCCTTTAATAAAAAGGCCATGTGCCATTTTATCAACATCCAAAAGCCTAATCATCTCCACCAACTATCACTTTTATCCACGCGTAAGATGCCCATTATCTTGTATGTAATGCCCCCCCCTCACACGTATATGCACCTATCGCAGTGATTCACGTTCGACCAACTCCCCCTGCAAACGAATAAGTGATGCGCTGCGCTGTCCGTTTTCTACACGCTTAAAAAGCAACTCCGCCGCACTCTCACCAATCAGCTTCGTCGGCTGACGAATGACTGTTACCCGCGGTGACACGCAACGCGCCCAAGCCGGGTCATCAAAACAGGCAAAACCAAACGCTTCCGGCAATTCTAGACCAGCAGCCTTCACTGCCTGATAAGCCCCTGTGGCGAGCAATGCGCTACTGCAAACGACCGCGTCTGGCGGACCCGATGCGCACAGCAACGACTCCATTGCTGAATAGCCTTCATTTTCAAAGGCTGGCGTTCGCAGCATCGAGTGCGGCTGCATACCATGTGCCTCCAGGGCTTTTCGAAATCCAGCCAGACGCTCCTCGGCCGTAAAACTAAGGTGGCCAAAAATTCCAGCAATGCGCTGATAGCCGCTGGCAATCACGCGTTCTGTTAGCCGAAGAGCAGCATCCTCATTATCAATCAGCACAGCGTCAAAGCTGCTATCCACCTGACGGTCAATGGTAACAATGGGGAGATTTGATTTCGCAAGACGCTCTAGTCTCTTTGCGACTTGGCGTGTCGGAGAAATAATCAATCCGGCGACTTTTTCCTGCTGCATCAGGTCTAGGTAACGCTGCTCTTGGGCACCATCTTCGTCGGTATTGCAGATGAAAACACTGTAGCCACGGCCTTGAGCAAACTTCTCCACCGAACGCGCAAGTTCGCTGAAAAACGGATTCTGAATGTCGGAAACGATCAGGCCAAGAATTCTTGATTGCTGCTCGCGCAGCCGCTGCGCCACACGGTTGGGCTGGTAATTGAGCTCGTCAATCGCGGCCTGAACACGGGCACGGGTGTCATCGCTCACGTAGCTCTTGTTCGCCATCATGCGCGAAACCGTAGCAGTGGATACCCCGGCAAGGTGGGCGACTTCCTTGATACTGGACATAAGGAGGGGGGGGAAGAAGAAGGAAAAAGGCAGCGAAAGAAAAATATGTATATCGTTTACATACAATGTCGATGTTTTTTGAACCGTAAACACCTTTATATCATCAATATAGTGAATTATGACCCCAAAATTAAACCAAACTAGAAATTCGAGTTGACATAATATGTAATCGATTACACAATCATTCTCATTCACTTTAACCGTAACCTCCCCCCCCCCTCCCCTATGCTCAATCTCACCCCTTCTGACATCCGACTTGGCCAGTCTTTCAAATTACGTGAGTCTGCCATCCGTGCAGTCGCGGACTTATTAGCTGAACGTGGTGCCGTCGATCCCCAGTATGTGAACAGTATGCTGGGCCGCGAGCAGACCGCCAATACCTACCTTGGTAACGGCGTTGCCATCCCCCATGGTCGCCCACAGGAAGCCAATCTCATTAAAGAAACCCGAGTCGCGTTGATCCAAGTGCCCGACGGTGTGCCTTGGAAAGGCGAAGAACGTGCACAACTTATTTTTGGCATTGCGGCGAAGAGCGATGAACATATCGGTCTCCTTGGTCGCCTAACTGCCATCACCTCCGACTCCGACCTTGCCAAGCGTCTCGCCCACACCACTGATCCCGCAGAAATTGTCCGCGCCCTCAACAACAGTGAGGCTGGTAACCAGCAAACTGCCGACGATGGCTTTGTGGGCCGCCGTGTAGTCGTCTCCTTCAATAACCCACGAGGCTTCCATCTGCGCCCGGCCAGCCAGATCGCCGAAGTCACAGAGCGTATGGACGGCAATATTTCCCTCGTTGCCAACGGGCGCGAAGCCGACGCTCGCAGCGCCATGAGCATTGTAGGCCTCGGCATCAGCGCTGGTAGCGATATCGAAATCCGCTCCGACTCTCCTTATGCCGACGACCACCTACGCCAGCTACAGCGCTTGGTCGAAATCATCAATGAGGAGCCTCAGGAAAACACCGAAGAGGCCGAGCCAAGCGTCCATTGGCAACCCACCGACGCTTCTAAGGAGCAAATACTCCACGGCACGATGGCGGCACCCGGCATCGCGGTGGGACCTATTTTCCTGTGGGACCAAGCCCGCGTCACAACTGCCACTCGGAAGCGCGGCGATGTGCATTCCGAGCAAGAGGCGCTCGCCGTGGCCATCGCAAGCGCCATTGAAACATTAGAGGAATTTGCCGCTGACCCAGCGATGAACAAAGTCCAACGCAACCTCTTTGGTGCCCATTCAACGATGCTCGGCGATGAAACGCTACGCAGCCAAGCGCTTAAAAAGATTGATGATAAAACGGATGCCCAGCAGGCCTGGGAAAGCGTCGTTGCCGAGCAGGTTTCCCACCTGGAATCGCTGAGCGATGCAAATCTCGCTCAACGTGGGATTGACCTGAAGGACGCCGGCAGCCGCGTAACCCGCATCCTGCTCGGCGCTGATCAGCAGACGTTAGCTAATCTACTTGAGCCCACAATTCTGATCGCTGGTGAGCTCGAACCCTCCGAAGCGGCCCAACTTACGAAGTCAAAAATTTGCGGAATTTGCCTACGAGAAGGCAGCCCCAACGCCCACTCGGCCATCGTTGCCCGTTCACTCGGCATTCCAATGGTGGTCGCAATGGGCGACTCGCTCGACCATGTCACTGAAAACGACAAGGTGATCCTTGATGCCTCTGGCAGCCGTCTGATTTTAAACCCGAGTGCTGAGGATCAAGAGTCCGCCTGCGTCATCCTAAAAACTCTGGACGCCCAACGCAAACGTGCGTGGACCGACCGCTTTCAGCCAGCCCTCACCCAAGACGGCCACCGTATGGAAGTCGTGGCGAACATCGCCCGTGTCGCGGAAGCCGAAGAAGCCTTGAAGGCTGGTGCCGAAGGCATTGGCCTCGTCCGCACGGAATTTCTCTTCCTCGACCGCGAACACGCACCCTCCGAAGACGAGCAATACGAATCCTACAAGGCGATGGTCAAAGCACTCAATGGCCTGCCTATGGTGCTCCGCACAATCGACATTGGCGGCGACAAGCCGGTGGATTATCTTGGTATGAGCGAGCGCGACTTGTCCTTCCTCGGCCTGCGCGGCATCCGCATCGGTCTGGCACGCCCCGACATTTTGCGCACGCAACTACGTGCTGTTTACCGCGCGGCTCAGCACGGCGAGATCAAGTTACTTTTTCCGATGATCGCTACGTCCAACGATTTTCGCCGTATCCGGAACATCTCCGAATCCGTGCGACAGGAAATTGATGGCCCGCGCATCGAGTTGGGTGTAATGATTGAAGTGCCCTCGGCAGTCATCATGGCTTCTGAGCTGGCCAAAGTCGCAGACTTTTTCTCCGTCGGCACGAACGACCTAACGCAATATGCCCTGGCCGTTGACCGCACTCATCCCCTCCTCGCCAAACGCGCAGATGGCCTGCACCCAGTAGTGCTCCGCTTAATCGACATGGCAACTAAGGCCGCCCACGCCGAGGGTAAATGGATCGGAGTTTGCGGCGGCATCGCTGCCGACACTCTCGGGGCTCAAATCCTAACCGGCCTCGGCATTGACGAGCTAAGCATGCCACCATCCGTTATTCCCGGGATCAAGGAAAAGCTCCGCAAATCCCATTTCAGCGAACTTCAACGACTAGCCAAGCGCGCACTCCAGCAAGAAGATGCCGTGGCCGTGCGCCTACTCCCCATCAAGTAACCTTCGACTAGCCTCACCATGACTATCCCGGATTTCATCACTGTCACGTTAAACCCTGCCATCGACCACACGGTCTTTGTCGAGGGAATCATCCCCGGCACAGTGCATCGCGCATCAGACTCCCAGCGCCAAGCTGGCGGCAAGGGTATCAATGTCGCCACAATGCTTGCTCTTGGCGGAGCCAAGGTTGCCGTCACTGGCTTTCTCGGTTCGGGCAATAGCACCATTTTCGAACGCCACTTTCGCAAACACCAGCTACAGGATCACTTTCTACGCGTTGAAGGTGAGACTCGCACCGGCATTAAGATTGTCGATACGGCCAACAACGACACCACAGACTTTAACTTGCCCGGCCCAGCTCCTACCGAGCTCCAACAACGCCGCCTACTCGACAAGCTACGCAAACTCGCAGCACCCGATCGTTGGTTTGTCATTGCCGGTAGCCTGCCCAAAGGTTTGAAACCAAGCTACATAGCCCAGATGATCGATGTGATCCATCAATGCAATTGTTACGTAGCTGTTGACTCCAGCGGTGAAGCACTAAAAGTCGCACTCGACGCTGGGGCCGATCTCGCCAAACCCAACCAAGCCGAGCTGGCTGAATACCTACAAACAGAGCTCCTTGGATTTCGCGCCGCAATGGGTGCCGCCCGCGAACTTCGACGCACGACGATTCCAAATCTCGTCGTTTCGCTTGGCGAAGAAGGTGCCCTGTTCCTCACTCCCCAAGCTGAGCTGATGGCCAGCGCCCCAAAAGCCAAGGTCGTTAGTACCGTAGGGGCTGGTGACTCTTTGTTAGCAGGATTCCTTCAGGGTCTGGTAGCCGGTGATACGCCAGCAAACTGCGCCCGCCAAGCCACTATCTACGCTTGGAATCGATTGGAGTCGCTGACGCCAAGTCTGCCAACTGAAGACGTGCAGCAGGCGCAAATGGCGATGATTAATGTGCAGACGCTCGCTGCGTTTGAAGTCGGCAAACACTAATTCTAAAAAAAAGCACTGCCCCCGCAAAACCTAACCTCAAGCCTTACCATGAAATCGATCCTTGTTATCCTACAATCCACCGC
Organism: Cerasicoccus arenae; assembly: GCF_014651635.1. Classification (GTDB taxonomy): domain Bacteria; phylum Verrucomicrobiota; class Verrucomicrobiia; order Opitutales; family Cerasicoccaceae; genus Cerasicoccus; species Cerasicoccus arenae. Next base: position 199,808 of record NZ_BMXG01000001.1, read on the forward strand.
GAAATCCCCCATCGCTCGGCTTGCTCTCGGCGCGGTAGAGTCCGAGGCAGCACGCCGCAATTTAACTGTTACCGTCATCACCGATGAACGCAATCCGGCGGCTATTTTGAGGGGCCAAAGCGTCCAGCCCGACGCCGTCATCGTCGCTACCGCACATAAGCCCGAAGCTGCCGAGTTCGGATTGCCCTCGAGTACGGTAAGCCTCGCACATTTGTCCCGCGAAACCGCACAAGTTTTCAATCAGCTAGTCCCAGAAACAGCTGCTATCGGGGCACCGGCCTCGCAGACGAAGTTCCTCGTCGGCGTAACCTCTTGCCCTACCGGCATTGCACACACCTTCATGGCTGCCGAAGCGCTACTGCGTGCAGCCAAGGCGCTCGGCTATGAAATGAAGGTCGAGACACGTGGCTCTGTTGGTGCAAAAAACGAACTGACCGAAGAAGAAATTGCCCGCGCGGACGCCGTAGTCGTCGCCGCCGATGCCACCGTTGAAACAACCCGCTTTGCCGGTAAGCGCCTCCTCGAAACCGGTACCAAGGCCGCGATCAAAGACGGCGAAGGACTCATAAAAGAAGCACTCGCCCTGGAAGCCCCGACAGCCAGCTCCGCTAAAAGCGGATTGAAGTCACCACCCAGGAAATCACGCACTGGTGCCTATAAGCATCTGATGACAGGCGTCTCGCACATGTTGCCGCTCATCGTGGCGGGCGGCCTGCTCATCGCACTTTCATTTGCCATTGGCGGCGTCTATGCCGGTGATGAAGAAGGAACTTTGGGCTGGGCCCTGATGCAGATCGGCGGTGCCTCGGCCTTTGCGTTGTTCATTCCCGTGCTGGCGGGCTACATTGCATATTCCATTGCGGATCGTCCTGGGCTAACTCCCGGCCTGATCGGCGGCATGCTCGCAGTGCAGATTGGCTCCGGCTTTCTCGGTGGCTTGGCCGCTGGTTTCCTCGCTGGTTATCTCGCGCTCTGGCTCAACCGCACGATTCAGTTACCCGACAGTTTAGAGGGCCTAAAACCAGTACTTATCCTGCCGCTCCTCTCTTCCCTGATCGTTGGTCTGTCAATGATCTACGTGATCGGGCCGCCGGTAAAAGTCATCTTGGAAACGATGTCTGCCTGGCTCGGAAACATGCAGGAAGGCAGCGCGCTGACACTTGGCTTAATCCTCGGAGGCATGATGGCCTTCGACATGGGGGGGCCTGTCAATAAAGCCGCCTATACATTTTCCATTGGGCTGTTAGCCACCGAAATCTACGGGCCAATGGCAGCGGTTATGGCCGCTGGCATGGTTCCACCGCTGGCCTGCGCAATCGCGGCTAATATTGCTCGCGACCGCTTCACCAAAGAAGAGCGCGAAGCCTCCAAGGCCACCGCCGTGCTCGGCATTTCATTTATCACCGAAGGCGCTATTCCTTACGCTGCCGCAGACCCACTGCGCGTGATTCCTTGCACCGTTCTCGGCGCAGCAGTCACCGGAGCAATGTCGATGTATTTTGGCTGCGAACTGGTGGTGCCTCACGGCGGCGTATTCGTCCTCCTGATCCCAAACGCGATCAATCACGTTTTACCGTATCTCGGCGCAATCGTCGCTGGCACCGCTGTCTCCACGCTCGCACTTTGCATTGTAAAGCGCCCTGTCTCGACCAAGTCGGAATCCGTCGTTGGCTCGCCAACGGCTGCCTAAAAACTCTGAGGGGCGTGCTATACAATCCGCGCCCAGAAACTTTATCTTAAATACCAAATGCTTGCCCATATATGAAAACGATTACACATCCAATCTCGTCTCTAATATTCACCGCCTTGCTTGCCTCCCCCCTGGCAGCCTATGAGGACTACGATCCCTACCAATACCACGACCGCCTAACGGGCAACTGGGGCGGCTTGCGCTCTGATCTCAACGATAACGGCGTGGAAGTGTTCGCGTATTATAACGCGATCGTAGCATCCAACGTTCACGGCGGTATCACCAAAGATACCAACTATGCCGGTGACGCCTTTGCGGGCATTCAGTTCGACCTCGAAAAGATGTTCGATTTCCAAGGAACCACCTTCACGGTGTCAGGAATTTATCGCCACGGTAGTGATATCACGCCCGACATTGGCAGCCAATACAGTGTCATGCAACTCGTCGGTGGGCAGACCATTTTCTTCTACAACATGACATTGGAGAAGACCTTCCTCGACGATGATCTGTCGTTTAAATTTGGCCGTATGACTGCCACAGATGACTTCGTAGGCTCGCCCTTCTATAGCTACTCGCTGAACAACGCCGTCAACGGCCAGATCCGCGCTGTCCTCTTCGACGGCGTAATGACCTCTTACCCATTTCCAGTTTGGGGCGGCCGTGTGCGCTACAATATAGACGATGACAACACGGTCCGAGTGGGGGTCTTTCAACTGACCCAAGAAATGTTTGACCCAGATCGCCATGGCGTGGACTTCAGTATCGATGGCGACGACGGCGTTTCTATCTTTGCACAATACGACTGGACACCCGAACTCGACGGTAAACCGTTCCGCCTCTACGCTGGCATCAACCAAACCTTCGCGTTTGACATGCCAGAGTTTAATAGCGCCAACGTCACCGACCAATTTACCCGTTTTTACATGGGCTCAGATTACCAAGTCTACCGCGAGTCGCCCGACCGCGACGAAGGCCTGACGCTCTTTATGACATTCGCCTATACCGATCAGGAAGAGGTCGCCATTGTGCCAATCCAGTCCAGTGTTGGCGCTCACTATAAGGGCCTACTGCCGGAGCGGCCCGATGACCGCCTAGTCATGTTCTTCACCTACGGTCAGTTTAGTGATGACTACTCGGACCAGCTAGTCGCTGGCGGCGGCAGCAAAGTAACCAACGAAATGGTCTTTGAAACTGGCTACCGCATCGCTGTAACCGATGCTGCCTACATCCAGCCCGATCTTCAATACGTCATCAATCCAGGTGGCACCGGTAATATTGAAAATGCCGTCGTGCTCGGCATGCAATTCGGCGCAAGCTTTTGAAACAAGACAATCAGTTCGATCCCGATCAGTAGAGCACGCCGTGCAAAATGAGAGCAGGGTTTATCAACTGCACGAAACGCTGAAGGTCGGATGGGTTGCTAGTCGAATTGCAGCAAGACGCCCTGGAGCTAAAGCTCCATAGTCTCTTCGACATTGGGGAAAGGGGGAAATTAATTGGTAGCTACGTAAGGCGTGACCATTTTAGTCGGGTCGACGATGCGGTCGAATTCCTCCTCGCTAACAAAACCAAGTTTGAGCGAAGCATCCTTGAGCGTAAGATCGTTATCCATTGCGTAATGGGCGATTTTGGAGGCATTGTCATAACCAATGACGGGCGACAGCGCGGTGACGAGCATTAGAGAGCGGTCCACGTATTCGGCTATCTTCTTCAGATTTGGCTTCGTGCCCTCAACCAAGAATTTGCGGAAGTTGGTGCAGCCATCCGTGAGTATCGTAATCGAGTGCATGATGTTATAAATGATGAGCGGCTTGTAGGCATTCATCTCCAAGTAACCGCTAGCACCGCCAAAACCAACCGCCACATCGTTGGCCATCACCTGCACGGACAACATCGTAAGCGCCTCGGCTTGAGTCGGGTTGACCTTGCCCGGCATGATCGAAGAACCTGGTTCGTTTTCGGGGATAAACAGCTCGGAGAACCCCGCACGCGGACCGCAGGACATCAATCGGATATCGTTGCCAATCTTGTAAAGCGAAGTCGCGAGCGTGCGCATCGTCCCCGAAAATTGGATAAGCGCATCATGCCCCCCTTGGACAGTAAATTTGTTTGGCGCAGTGACGAACGGAAGACCCGTGAACTTGGCGATTTGTTCGGCGGACGAAGTGTCAAAACCGGGAGCTGAGTTAATACCCGTGCCAACGGCAGTACCGCCAAGTGAGAGCTGGTAGACGCCTTCCAACGCTTTTTCCAGCTGACCAATGCTGTTTGCCAGGGTGCCAGCGTAGCCAGACCATTCCTGGCCAAGCGTGAGTGGCGTGGCGTCTTGCATGTGAGTACGGCCGATTTTAACAATGTCCTTCCATTCATCTGCCTTGGCCGCAATGGCATCATGCAGTGCTTGCAATGAGGGTAGCAAACGTTCCTTGGCGTTGACCGCAGTGGCAATGTACATGGCCGAAGGAAATGAATCATTGGATGACTGCGCCATGTTGACGTCGTCATTCGGGTGGACTGGCTTTTTACTGCCCAGTGGCGTGCCAGCGATCTGGCAACAACGGTTGGAAATAACCTCGTTCACGTTCATGTTGAACTGCGTGCCACTACCAGTCATCCAGACGTGCAGCGGGAACATATCGTGATGCTGTCCGGCGAGAATTTCGTCGCACACTTGTGTGATCAGTTTGTGAGCCTCGTCGCTCAGGTGCCCAATCGCATTGTTGGCAGCCGCGGCACCTTTTTTCAAAGTAGCGTAAGCGGTGATCATTTCGTGAGGAATCAAATCCTTGCCGATGCTGAAATACTCCAGCGAACGTTGCGTTTGCGAACCCCAAAGTTTATCGGCGGGGACATCTACTTCTCCCAGACTATCGGTTTCTTTACGAGTATCAGTCATGGTAACCTTGTGCAATGTGGCGTTCATTCGCTATTAATATCTAAGCTTGCAGAAAATGAACCATTCCACTTTTCCAGACCAGTTACTAAATGCTAATCTAAGCTAAAGCGCTGGCACGGACTCTATTATAATATCAATTGCTACTTCTTATTCAAATCAAAACAAGCGTTATAATCATATTTCAATTTCCCCTGACTATTCAACGAGATATTTTCTCTTCCTTGAATTGCTCGACTCCATTGTTAACGGCGCAAAAAAAGCGAACGCCGTAACCGACGTTCGCTTTTGATGAAATGCAATTTCGATAAGTTGTGCAGCGCTATAAAACGGGGGCACTCTTAGCGTCAGATTCTTTCGAGGCGCGCTTGCTGCCAGCTTCCCATTCGTAGGTAGGCTTGGCGTATTCGTGCTCGGTAACATGCTTACGGTCTCCCTTGTGCCAGGCGTAAAAGACCGGGCTGGCAATAAAGATCGATGAGAACGTACCTGTGACAATGCCGATCAGGAAGACGAGTGCAAAGTCCGTCACCACGCCCACACCAAAGATGAACAACGCTAAGGCAGCGACGAAGGTCGTGATACTCGTCAGCAAGGTGCGGCTCAGGGTGCGGCTGATGGCCAGATTAATCACGTCAAAGAGCTTCATGGCGGGGTTCAACTCCAGTTCCTCACGGATACGGTCGAACACAACGATAGTGTCATTGATTGAGTAACCCACAATCATGAGGATCGCGGCAATCATCGGTGCGGTAAACTGGCCGCTACCAATGCCAAAGAATTGCCCAAGAATCACGAACAAACCAATCGACATCAGCACGTCGTGAATGGTCGCCACAATAGCGCCCACCCCATAACCGATCTCAAAACGCAAGGCCACATAAAGGAGGATGCCCAATAGAGCAACCGCGATAGACCAAACTGCGTTTACCACGATTTTGTGGCTAACCGATGCACCAATAATGCTCTCAGACACCTTGGTCAAATTGGCGTCGGGGAAAGCTTCAAGCAGGACATCCATCACTTGGTCCGTTCGACCGTCCATGTCATCCATCTGCACGCGCAAACGCTCAACGCCCTGCCCGATCTCAGACTGGAAAACAGGCTGAATTTCGCCCAAATCATTGGACGCAGCAATTTCAAGGATGCGTGTAATTTCCAGGTCGCCCCTAGCAGATTGCTCGAAGTCAAAGGTGACCTCCGCACCGCCCGTAAAGTCGGTGCCGCCAATGTGGTCCCAAGAAACGCCAACAGCGATAAGGCCAGCCAGCACAAGCATCCATGAGGCGACAAAGGCCGGGATCCGCTTGCCAAGGAAGTTAATCGACTTGATGCCCAAGCTGCGGTGCAGACTGAAGTTCGGAATCAAGTGCTTACCCAAACCAGTGTGAACGAAGATCTCCAATAGAGCGCGGCTAATGATCAGCGCTGCGAAGACCGATGCGCCAATACCGATGGCCAGCGTCAAACCGAAGCCCTTAACCGGGCCGGTGCCCAGCAGGAAGAGGATTGCCGCCGTAATCATCGTAGTCACGTTCGCGTCCACAATGGTCGATAAAGCCTTATCGTAACCACTAATGAGCGCAGTCTTGGCCTTTTTGCCTGACTGGAGCTCTTCGCGAATACGCTCAAAGATAAGGATGTTCGCGTCCACCGCCATACCCATGGTCAGCACGAGTGCGGCAACGCCAGGCAGCGAGATGGTAGCGCCGACGCCAGCGAGAACGCCGAGGACGATGACCAAACTCAGCAACACGGAGAACACCGCGATGACACCTGAGAACAGATAGTAAATCAGCATGAAGACCACCACTGCGATTGCACCATATAACGCTGCACTGACCGAGGCGCTCTGGGCGTCCTTCGCCAAGCTCGGGCCAATTTCCTGCTTCTGATCGATGCTGAGGTCAAATTCGAGCGGATTGTTCAGCGCACTCACCAACTGGCGGACTTCGGTTTCGGAATAGTCGCCGGTAATCTGGCCACGGTCGCTGATCACGCTTTGGACGGTCGCTGCGGATTCCAGCTTGCCGTCGAGAACGACTACGAGCAATTCGTTGCTACGTGTCTTTTCATTTTCATTCACGATACGCTCAGTCATGGCCTTCATGATCTTGGAGCCCTCGGAAGTCGTGCTAAAGCCAACCGCCAATGTGCCACCACGAGGATCCACATAGGCTTCCTTAATAATGTCGCCATGCGCTTCTGGAATCTTTTTCACCCAGAGCTTGGTAACGCTGGTTTCGCCCGTTTTGGGGTCGGTGCTCTCGTCGGCCATCACTTCAAACATCGCAGTCGGGCCATTAGGCTCGGCTGGATTGAGCGGCAGACTCTTGAGCGTTCCCACCTCGTCAGTGTTCGAGGGATAGGTATAGCGATGTGCCGTGCGGAAATCCATGCGAGCAGCCTGTACCAAGTCGATGACCAGCTCAGGATTCTGCCTTAGGTCGACGCCAGGTAATTGAACCTCAATACGACTTGGTGGCAGCGGGCGGATGACAGGCTCGGCAACGCCGAGGCCATTGATACGGCCCGAAATAATTTCCACGGCCTTCTCGAGGCGATCACCCTGCGCATTCGGGTCATTTTCGTCGATGCTCAGGATCAGTGAGACGCCCCCTGCCAAATCAAGGCCTTTGTGGAGCTTGCCCCTAGACTGACCGTATAGGTAGTCTAAAATAATTTGATTGCTGCGAACCAGGTTCGGTTCCCGCACCATCTTGATGTAGGGGAAGAACTGTTCGTGCAGGTTGATTTTCTTGTCATTAGCCAAGTCACGGAAGGCAGCAATGAACGAATAACCTTCGTTCACATTTGCGTCGGCTTCTTCGACCAGCTCACTGAACTCCGCTTGGTTGACGACCGGTTCTGCCACGACATATTCGCGGAAATCAGTGTCGTTAAGTGGGAACAGGCTGAGCACAGCCCAAGCCATGATGACAGCGGTAATGACGAGTTTCCAAATGATGGAAGTTTTCATGGGTAATACTTAATGTCCGAAGAATCGTTGGTCCTTGGGAGGGATAATTTGTTCGCAAAGAATTTTAAGCGGCGTCGGTTTTCTCCGACTCGCCCTTCTTCTTCACAACAACCTGGATGAATGGTTTGGCGATTTCTACCTTCGTGTTTTCCGCAATTTTGAGCACAAGGCGGTCGGCCTTGACGTTCACCACCGTACCGAAAACACCGCCTTTGGTCATGATTTCGTCGCCGTTCTTCAGCTCCGTAAGCATCTTATCATGAGCCTTTTGGGCCTTGCGTTGCGGGGCAATGGTCAAAAACCACATGCCAGCCATGAACAGCCCCAGATATATCCAGAGAAGCGAACCGCCGCCTGGCGCATCGTCGGCCTGGGCCAAGAACAGATAAGTTGAATCAAGAATGGTTGTTTCGAGCATGGTTTTTGCGGAAAATCGGGCACACAAACGGATGGGGCCTCGGAAAGCAAGCGTGAATCAGCGCGTATTCCCGTCAAGGGGATACTGAAAAACTACCGTTTTTCAGAATTTTTAGCCACACGAACCGACGAATGGAACTCTGACAACCAAGGTTGGAGCGCCAGACGGATCGCTTCGTCAATGGCAGTTGCGTCAATTTGGCCCGCTAGACGGGGGGATGTATAGAGCCCCGCACCAGCACGGGTCGCGTTCTCCATAAAGTCGATTCCTCCCCGCCCAAAATAGATTGCCTGACCAAAGCGATTGTAAACCCCAATAGCCAAAGATGCCGTTTCCACCTGTAATTGCTCACCAGATCCCGCATCGCCGTATATGATAAACGGGCGAGTAACTCCATCCCAAGACGCCTCGGCATAAGGCCGATCCAGCATCACTGATCGCACCATGACTTGCGGTATGACCAACACGTCAATGTCATCCGAATCCCGCAATTTCCAAATCAAATCGGTGATTGCCTGAGACATCTCTTGGGGCTTAGCCGACTGAATCTCCCGGAGCAACGAATGACCGTTAGCCGCTAAGAGTGCTTGAACATTCCCAGCCGATGCCACCGGAATCGCTGCTTGTTCGAGCCAACTGCGTAATTGTGCGTCTACCATCGGGTAAATAAAGGCCGACTCGCCCATCAGATAACTCATGTCTTTGGCTGGCAAGATTGCAACGCGGCCGGACTGTTTGCCCATCGGTGCCGATGTCTGTCCATTAGATGACGAATCTGTGCTTTCACAGCCCACCAAGGTTATCAGGGCCAAAGTAAAAATGCTCGCCATTTCCCGAAGATGCATGGCCCCAGTTCATGCCATTGTGCCTGCTTGAGCAACTCTATTTCCAAACAGACAGGATTTCGCACTCTGTGGTTAATCATCCTTGCGCCAAGGCGTATTTCATTGTACACAATAGACTTAAGCCGCTAATTTGAGCCCCTCCCCCCAAAAAAAACGACATCAAACTGCGGCTTTTTCCTCATCTTGTTCACCGCATAACCCTGATAAAACCTATGAGTTATCCCCTCTTCTGGTTCGCGCCGATTTCCGCCCTAATCGCCCTCTTCTTCGCTTGGCGTTTCTACGCCGGAATGATCAAACAACATCCTGGCAACGAGCGTATGGTCGAGATTGCCTCCTACGTGAGCGACGGTGCCCGTGCCTACCTCAAACAGCAGTACAAGGCCGTATTGATTGTTTTTACGGTCCTTTTTTTGGTTTTTGCACTACTGGCCCTCGTCTTTAAATTGATGAATGTCTGGTCGCCGTTGGCGTTCATTACTGGAGGATTTTTTTCCGGCCTCGCAGGCTTTTTCGGAATGAAAACCGCAACCGCAGCGGCCAGCCGAACGGCTGAAGCTGCTCGCCATTCCCTAGACCAAGGTTTACGCGTCGCCTTTCGCAGTGGCGCGGTAATGGGCCTCTCGGTCGTTGGCTTAGGCCTTCTCGCCATTTCAATGGGGTTTTTCATCCTTAGCAGCATTTACCCAATTAGCGGCCCAGATGGCCCGGATAACCTGCTCATCGTCACCACCACACTATTGCTCTACGGAATGGGCGCATCCCTACAGGCGTTGTTTGCTCGTGTGGGGGGGGGGATTTATACAAAAGCCGCGGACGTCGGCGCGGACCTCGTCGGCAAGGTCGAGAACAGCATCCCCGAGGACGACCCGCGCAACCCTGCCACCATTGCGGACAATGTGGGCGACTTCGTGGGCGATGTTGCTGGCATGGGCGCGGACCTCTTTGAATCCTACTGCGGCTCGATTCTGGCCACCGCCACACTCGGCGTTGCGGCGTTTCTAGGCATGCCAGACCTTCAAGTTAAGGCCGCCGTAGCCCCAATGCTTGTCGCCGGACTCGGCGCTTTGTTATCCGTTCTGGGCGTATTCCTAGTCCGCGTAAAAAGTGGGGCTGACCAAAAGGCGTTGCTGCATTCACTGGACCGCGGCATCAACACCAGTGCCCTGCTGGTGGCCATTGGCTCACTGGGGATGCTTTACGTGATCGGTTTACCCAATGTTCTTGGCATATGGGGAGCAGTTGTCACGGGGCTGGTTGTCGGCATCATCATCGGCAAAGCAACCGAATACTACACCTCGCACGCTCACCGGCCCACACAAAAAATCGCTGAAGCTGGCGCGACTGGCCCGGCTACGGTCATCATCTCAGGCATTGGCACCGGGATGATCTCCACCACAATCCCGGTCATCGTAGTCGCCGCAGGCATCATGATTAGCTTTTACTCCGCGAGCGGATTTGACTCCACCAATGTTGCCATGGGCCTGTATGGCATTGGTTTTGCAGCCGTTGGCATGCTCTCCACCTTGGGTATCACCCTGGCAACTGACGCCTACGGCCCCATCGCAGACAACGCTGGCGGCAACGCTGAAATGAGTGAGCTGCCCCCCGAAGTACGTGAACGCACAGACGCATTGGACGCCCTTGGCAACACCACCGCCGCCATCGGCAAAGGCTTTGCAATCGGCTCTGCCGCGCTCACTGCACTGGCCCTGCTGGCCTCTTACATGGAACAACTCAAGGCGGCGCTCCTAGAAGCGGGCGATATGTTGGTCTTCCCTGACCTGCGCGAAATCATGCCTGCCGACGCCAGCTACTGGGACTTCATCGACTTCTTTCAAATCGATCTACTCAACCCAACCGTGCTCGTTGGCATCTTCATCGGCTCATTGATGGCCTTCCTGTTCTGTGGGCTGACCATGAATGCGGTTGGCCGCGCAGCAGGAGAAATGGTCGCCGAGGTTCGCCGACAATTTAAGGAAAAGCCCGGCATCCTCTCCGGCACAGAAAAGCCTGATTACGCACGCTGCGTAGCGATCTCCACCGTAGGTGCGCAGAGAGAGATGAAACTACCTGCAATCCTGGCGGTCGCTGTGCCCGTGATCATGGGTATTCTCTTCGGACCAGCGGGGGTCGTTGGCCTGCTTGCCGGGGCTCTCGGCAGCGGCTTCGTGCTGGCAGTATTCATGGCCAACGCAGGTGGTGCCTGGGACAACGCCAAAAAATACGTGGAAGAAGGCAATCTAGGCGGCAAGAACTCAACGGCGCACAAGGCAACAGTTATCGGCGATACCGTAGGCGACCCCTTCAAGGACACCTCAGGCCCAAGCCTTAATATTCTAATCAAGCTCATGAGCATGGTCTCCATCGCGATGGCCGGCATCACCATCAGTTGTCAGGTATTGTAGCGAATTTGAAGGTGGATCGTTTTTTTCTTTAAGCGTGGCCAAGGAATGGTGAGGATTGGGGCGTCTTCTCTCTCCCAATTCTCCCACTTATCAGAATGACCATCGCCGATACCGACGATAGCCAACTCGAGCCTACGTCAACACACTCCCCAAAGCGGGCCACCCAAGACGCCATTTATTGTCGATACGCCAAAGCCGATCGACGCCTAATCATTGTCGCAGTAATTCTCATCGGACTCGTAAACTTCGGCTTTATCGTCGAAGAATGGGAAGTGCCGCGTGAATCATTGGACAATGGCCGCATCGTGATAATGCGCGCGTTACTCCTAGCTCTGTCCCTCGCCTTCGCCAGTTGGATACCCTTCATCCGGTCCACTCCCTTTCTCCAGAAAGCCATCCTGCTTTGGCAACTGGTGTCCAGCACACTATTTGTCTGGACTGACCACCTCCTACCGCTGACCGCCCATCAAAACTCATTGGCCGACCTAGCCTACCTGATTGCGATCTTCATTTTCATGCCCAACCGCCTGACTTACCAGTTCATCTCAGGCGCGTATTTTGCTACGATTCACGTGCTAATGCTTTTCAACCACGAGCACTTCAGTTCGCAGTGGTGGGAAGCAGCGTTGATCTTCCCAATCACGGTTATTTGCGGCATCTACCTCAGTTGGAGCGTTCACCATACGCGCATGGCAGAATTCCAACAATGGCGAGGCGAGTATGAGGCACGCATCAAATTACAAAGCGCGATAGATAAAATTAAAACCCTCCGTGGCCTCCTGCCCATTTGCGCCTACTGTAAAAAAGTCCGCGACGACAAAGGTTACTGGCACGAGGTCGAAAGCTTCATCCGTGATCATTCCCCGGCTGAATTCAGCCACAGCCTTTGCCCAGAATGCGGCCAAGAGCACTACCCCGGCATCCTCGGTGCCGAGGATTTCAACGACAGCCAAGGGGTCTAAGCTACGTCGCAAAAGTTACATTTCAGCGAGAATGCGACGCAGTTTGTAAATCTCCGCTTTCCGCTTTGACCTTTCGATATTAACCTTTAACGGTAGCGCCCCTTGAAACCAGCACCCGATAAGTCCACTTGGACCCCTCAGCAATCAGCCGAATATTACGGCCTCCCGCGTTGGGGCCAAGGCCATTTTTGCGCCGATGATGACGGCTTCGTATGCGTACGCCCACTGGGCGAAGACGGACCGAGTATCCGCATTGCCGATGTGCTCGCAGAAGCGGAGGCTGAACATGGCCTGCGCCCGCCGTTGACCATTCGCGTGCAAGACCTCCTCCGCCGCCGTGTGGAAATGCTCAACGAGGCATTCCGACGTGCCATTGAGCAGGAAGCCTATGCCGGTAATTACCGCGGCGTATTCCCCATCAAGGTCAACCAACTACGCGAAGTCGTGGAGGAAATCCTAGATGCTGGGCGGGCCTATGACTTCGGTTTGGAAGCCGGCAGCAAGCCAGAGTTGCTCATTGCTTTGTCCCAACTGGATCGCAAGGGCGACTTGCTCATCTGCAATGGTTACAAGGACATGGACTACATCCGCGCGGCCTTGCTTGGCGTGCGCTTGGGCCGTGAAGTGATCCTTGTCATTGAACAGTTTTCCGAAGTCGACGCCATCATCAAGGTTACGCGCGAAATGGGCGTGGAGCCCAACATCGGCTTCCGCGTCAAGCTCTCCGCCCCCGGCGAAGGCAAGTGGGCAACCTCGACTGGTGACAACGCCAAGTTCGGCCTAACCGCAGCAGAAATCGTGGCTGCCGCCAAAAAGCTCAAGCGAGCCAAGATGGGCCATTGCCTCAAACTGGTTCACTTCCACATTGGCTCGCAGGTACCCAACATTCTCACAATCAAAAAGGCAGTCTCCGAAGCAGCGCGTTTTTACTGCGAAATCTGCAAGATGGGCTTTGCGCTCAAGTATCTCGACGTCGGCGGTGGCCTCGGCATCGACTATGACGGCAGTCGCACAAACTTCGAGAGTTCGATGAATTATTCGATGGGCGAATATGCCCGCGACATCGTCTTTAACATCAAAAACGTCTGTGAACAGGCGGAAATCCCCGTCCCCGACATTATTTCGGAAAGTGGGCGTGCGCTCGTCGCCCCACATTCTATCCTCGTGATCGAGGCCGTGGACCGCATTGTTAAAATCCCCGAAGAAGCCGATAAGCTGACGACGAAAAAGAAGCCACATCCCCTACTCGCCGACCTGATTTACATCTTGGAAAACCGAGACAACCACGGCGCGCTGGAACGCTTTCATGACGCTCAGCAAAAGAAGGAAGAAGCGGCGAATCTCTTCTCTCTCGGCTACCTCGACCTAGCCACTCGCGCTAAGGCCGACACCCTTTTCTGGCAAATCTGCGCGAAAATCCAAGCCAGCCTCAAGGCCGAAGGTTATGTGCCGGAAGACCTAGAAAACCTTGGCGCTCTGTTGGCCGAGCAATACGTCTGCAACTTCTCGGTCTTCCAAAGCTTGCTCGACCACTGGGCACTTGATCAACTTTTTCCCATCGCTCCGCTACAGCGCCTGGGCGAAGAACCGACGATCGAAGCCACCCTCGTCGACATCACCTGTGACAGTGACGGCAAGGTCTCAGAATTCGTCGATCTGGAAGACGTGCGCCACAGTCTACGCCTACACCCTCTTGGCAAGGATCCCTATTTCCTGGGTATCTTTCTGGTGGGCGCGTATCAGGACATCATGGGTGACCTGCACAATCTCTTTGGGCGCGTCAACGAAGTCCATGTTTTCCTCGAAGAAGATGAAGAAGACGGCTTTTACATTGAGGAAACCATCCGTGGATTTTCCACCGATGAAGTCCTCAACTTTATTCAACATAAAGGCGCGGACCTGACCCGCGCGATGAAGAAGCAGATCGATACCGCAACGCGCAATGACATCGTGAAGCCCCGTGAAGGCGTCCGCCTGCTTAATCTCTATACGGACATGCTCGCGCAGAAGACCTACCTGCGCCCAGGCGATAACTCCAAACCGATAAAGAAGAAAAGTGGCGGCTAGCCAAGATACCTAATAGCTATTGGAGAAATAAATGCCATAGGACCTTCCTATGGTTAAGATACCAAGAAAGTATTAGCCAGAACCTGAGTACTCAGGCATAATCGACTCTGAACGGATGCAAACGCACCCTGTAGAGAAACCAACCAATGAAGGTCGATTATGAAACGCATGACTACTAGCGCCGGGAACCCCATTTCCGACAACCAGAATTCTTTGACCGCGGGGGCGCGTGGGCCACTGCTCATTCAGGATTATCAGCTCATTGAAAAGCTGGCGCATCAAAACCGGGAACGTATCCCCGAGCGCGTGGTGCATGCCAAGGGCTGGGGAGCATTCGGGACATTGACCGTCACCAACGACATCTCAAAATACACCCGCGCAAAAATTTTTTCCAAAGTCGGCAAGCAAACCGAAATGGTCGCCCGCTTCTCTACCGTCGCTGGTGAGCTCGGTGCCGCCGACCAAGAACGCGACGTCCGCGGCTTTGCGCTGAAATTTTATACGGAGGAAGGCAACTGGGACCTCGTCGGCAATAACACTCCAGTGTTCTTTGTCCGCGATCCCTACAAGTTCCCTGACTTCATCCACACGCAAAAACGACACCCGCGCACGAATCTGCGCTCGGGCACCGCGATGTGGGACTTCTGGTCTCTCTCCCCCGAGAGCCTGCACCAAGTCACGATCCTGATGAGCGACCGCGGCTGTCCCGTCTCGCCCATGCACATGAATGGCTACGGCTCGCATACATACAGTTTCTGGAATGACGCTGGCGAGCGCTACTGGGTGAAGTTCCACTTTAAGACACGTCAGGGCCATCAACACTACACCAACGCCGAGGCCGCAAAAGTCATTGGGCGCACACGTGAAAATTATCAGGAGGAACTCTTTGGCGCGATTGAAAACAAGGACTTCCCGCAGTGGGATGTCTTCGTGCAGATCATGCCTGAGATGGACGCCGAAAAGACGTCTTACAATCCCTTTGACCTGACCAAAGTCTGGCCGCATGGCGATTATCCGTTGATCGAACTCGGCGTGCTTGAGCTTAATCGCAACGCGCAGAATTACTTCACCGAAATCGAAATGGCGGCCTACTCGCCGTCAAATATCGTGCCTGGCATCAGTTTTTCGCCAGATAAAATGCTCCAGGCCCGCGTGTTCTCTTACGCCGACGCCCATCGCTATCGCCTCGGCACGCATTATGAGATGCTGCCCGTCAACCAGCCCAAGGCGGCGGTGAATCATTATCACAAGGACGGTGCGATGCGGTTCTTCGATAATTTCAACGAGAACCCCGACGCCTACTATGAGCCCAACAGCATGAACGGCCCGCAGGAAGACCCATCCGTTGCCGAGCCACCGTTGCGCATTTCCGGGGACGCCGATCGCTACGACCATCGCGAAGGCAACGACGATTATACCCAGCCGGGCAACCTCTTCCGCCTCTTCGATGACGGGCAGAAGCAGCGTCTGTTCAACAACATCGCCGAGGCCATGGCCGGCGTGCCCGAAGAAATCATCCAGCGACAGTTGGTGCATTTCCACCGCGCCGATCCCGCCTACGCAGAAGGCGTCGCCCGCGCTCTGGGAATTAAAAATCAGGCAGTAAAAGAAACCGGGGACAGCAAGTGAACGATAACAAACTCACTGAATCCGAAGAGGAACGCTATGCCGAGCTTCAGCGTATTGCGCTGGACCTCGCGCGCTGCGGGGATACCCAGCAGCTTGCCTCAATGGTCTATGCTGGGATTCCCGTCAACCTCTCTGATCAGAAAGGCCAAAGCCTGCTCATGCTTGCCAGCTATAACGGTAATCTGAAGACCACCAGAATGCTCCTCGACGAAGGTGCCGATGTCGACCGTCGCAATGAGCGGGGTCAAACTCCATTGGGCGGCGTTTGCTTCAAAGGTTATCTCGATATCGTCCAGCTACTCGTCGAGCGTGGAGCGGACATCCATGCCAACAATGGCGGCGGGATGACCCCTATTCGGCTCGCCGCAATGTTTGGCCGACAGGATGTAGTCAACTACCTGAAAAGCAAAGGAGCCAAGCTCTCGCCGCTAGATAAAATCATCGGTCTTCCGGCTTACATGGGATCACTTTTCAAAGGAAAAACCGCTTAGCTCATCTGTTTTCAATTTCCACACACACAAGCCACGCCCCCCACTGAACCCTCTCCCAGCTGAGAGGGTTCTTTTTTGTCCAAACGCTTTCCGGCATTGATCTAGAAGCCCGACGGCGTCATCGTAGATCTAAACCCAATGAACGATCAAAGCCCCTCCAACGACTGGCCAATAAAAGCCTATAATAACATCGATTTCCTCAACAGCTCCGACGCGCGGCACATTCGCATACTGGCCGAATTGGCGGAGCCCCAAAAACGCCTTCGCGAAATGGGCATCGAAAACACTATCGTGTTCTTCGGCTCGGCCCGCATCCCTGACAGCAACATCGCCCGCGAACGCTTGGCCGTGGCTGAGCAGGAGGCCGCCGAAGGCAAACCGGGCGACGAAGCCCTTGCCCAACGACTCCGTGTCGCTCGCCGACACGTGCGCGCCGCACCGTTTCACGATAAAGCCATTGAGCTGGCGCGTCTGCTCGCCGAGTGGTCCAAGACCATTGCCGAGCGGGAAAAGCGTTTCTACATTTGCACGGGCGGCGGTGATGGCATGATGCGGGCAGCCAACCATGGTGCTTATCTGGCCGACATGCCCTCGGTCGGTCTCGGCATCAGCCTACCCTTTGAGCCCGAGCTCAATCCCTACATTCCGCATAACCTCCAGTTCGAGTTTCATTACTTCATGATCCGCAAATACTGGTTCTCCTACTTGGCCAAGGCCATGGTGGTGACTCCCGGTGGTTTCGGCACGATGGATGAGCTTTTCGAGTTAATGACGCTCATCCAGACGCATAAGATTGAAAAGCACATGCCCATCGTCTTGCTCGGATCAGAATTCTGGAATGACATCATCAACTTCCAGTCCTTCGTCGATTGGGGGGTAATCAGCGAACAAGACCTTGGGCTATTCCGCATTATGGACGATGTTGAGGAAGCTCGCGACTGGATCGTCGAGGAGCTCACCACCCACTACCTGCGGCCTGTTTCTGACGATCCCGGCGTGTGAGCTAGCGAAAATCTGGTTGCCATCGGTGCCTGCGAGCAATTAGTTCAGCTTGCATGCCCAGTGAATCCCACTTACCGACGTCGCGACGCCACATTCCCAAGTGGCCGTTCTGGCTTGGTGACATCCTCTTGGTCGGAACCGGCCTGGCGCTTGCATTTCAGCAGGGTGGCCCGTTGCAACCCATGGCCATGGCTTGGGTCGTCATCTCGATTGCTGGTGGCGCTCTAATCGCCTGCGCACCCTATGCCATTGAGCACTGGGCCAACGCCGTTAGTGGCGGGGCGGGCGGTGATTGGGCCGACCTGCGCAACAAACTGCTCAAGCTGGAAGTTCGTCTAGCAGAAATCGAATTAAACAACGGGGCCGTACCGGAATCCGCCCGACTGGCCCAGAGCCGCTTTGCTGATTATGCGAATGATGAAGAGCTCGGCATTGGCGAAGTCATCAAGCAGCCCAAAGCTCCCGTGGAAACTCCTGAGCCAGCCAAACCGGCTCCATTTAAATTTGGCCCCACCGGAGCTGCCCTCGTTGGGGCTCGTGCTACGGAGGAATCCTCCGATGACTCCGACCTCGATCTTTACGACGCCGAACAACCCGACGAAGACCTGCCAACCAGTTTGGACGACATCGGCCCGGCAGAAAAACGTGAGCCCACCCACCTACGCAAGGCGCTCAACCAGGCTCGTAACGAACACGGATCACGCGCTGTGGCCCGCTTCATCCGTGGCGGAAAACGCTAAATAAGCGCCAGATGGCGGTGCCTAAGCATGAACCGTCAACCAGCCCGAGTAGCGTCGATTCGTTCGATAATTTCCGCCAGCGATTCCACCACTGGGGAACCTGTCATACGCAGCCGGTCCACGTCATTGTGGCCGTGAGCGATTAACAAACAGTCGGCACCAATCGCCTCCGCGACCTCGAAGTCGTGCACGGTATCGCCAATAAGCAACAGCTCATGAGGCTCGTGTGGGATGGAGGCAGCGTGAAGCTGCGCATTGCCGGTTTTGCCTTCGGCGTAGATGTTATCCAAGCCAATGAGTCGGTCAAAATAATCACTAAGCCCGTAATGAGCAACGATCTCGATGAGCTTAGGCTGACGATAAGCTGAGAGGATCACCTGCTCCACACCCGCCTCATGCCAGCGGGCCAACGCATCCACCACTCCCGGATAGAGCTGACATTCCGTACGCCGCAATTCGTAAGCATCGATGAACTCGTGGCTGATCACCGAGAAGGGATCCTGCTCCGAATCAAAGCCCAAAGTATCGTAATAACGCTGGACCGGAAACTGGAAATTCGCGCGATAAAAATCCATCTCGACTGTTTCAAGCCCCCGACGGGCAAGCAGGCTATTCATGATTTCGACGCAGAGCCAGCCATCATCCATCAATGTGCCATTCCAGTCCCAGATCACATGTTTGTAGGGCATGTCGCAAGATTCGTCAGCTTCAGGAAAATGTCAATGATGCGAGCAATACGACTCTACGCTTGCGGAAAGACAGCGGTAAGGTTTCATCAATAATTCAACGTGACAGATTACAACGCAGTCAATAATCCCGCAGCTCGCCTGACAGAGACCGACCAAGAGGCAATCTGGCGGCACCGCGCGCGCCATTATTCTCCCGAGTTTCAAGACGCCTTCGTCCGCTATATGCAAACGAGCGACCGCGCTTGCCTACGCACCTTGGCCGACGGTCTTCTGGTGCATCATATCGATGACGTCTCAGCGGAATGGATCGCCCAGCAAGGTGAAAACCTGAACCTGAAAACAGGTATTGCCTCGGACTCAATCACGCTGGCCGAAGTCGCCTTCGCGATTGAGGAGCTGTTCGAAGTCTCCATGAATAATCAGGATCTGGCCGAGATGGAAACCCTGCACGACCTCGCCAACTTCATTGAACGCAAACGCTCAGCCAAGTGACCGGCCACGTGAGCGCCGATGGATTCTCTGGACGCTCCTTTGGGTCGTTATAAGCCTCGCGGCTTGGCAACTTGCAGCGTCGGGGCTGGATTGGCGCTCGCTGGTAGACGCGGATAGCACCCTCGGCATACTCATTTTTGGCTTATTGATGATCATCCTGCCCGCCTTGGGATTTCCCATTTCACCTTTTTATATTTTTGCCGGCGCAGTCTTTAATCCGTGGCTAATTATCCCCGTGGGCTTGGTCGCTCTGTCGATCAATATGAGCGTCAGCTACGCCCTTGCCCGTCATGTATGGCGCGAGCCATTACAGAAAAAATTTGCCGCACGCTGGCCGAAGCTGTTCGCGATTGACGAGATTTCCGCGGCCCGCATCACGATCCTCGTCCGCGCAGTGCCGGGCGTGCCGTTCCCTGTGCAAAATTGCCTGCTGGGCGTGCTCGCCGTGCCCTTCTGGACTTATATCGCGCTATCAGTGCTCATCCAAGGCTGTTTCCTAACCGGCGTCGTGCTGACCACCCAAGGCGCACTCAACCAGAATGGCCAAACCGCGCTGTGGGGCGGGCTCATCATCGGCATCACGCTATTGAGCCTCCATCTGTTCTACAAACAGCGCACCATGCGGACTTGACTCAAATGCGCACCTCGACAACGTGAGCCAAGACTGATGACCAAACTCAAACACCGACTGAAAGATTTGATCATTGAGGCGTTGAACCTCGAAGATGTAGCCCCTGAAGATCTCGCCGATGACGAGGCGCTCATGGACTCCGGCCTCGGCCTCGATTCCATTGACGCGCTTGAGCTGGTCGTGCGTGTGGAAAAAGAGTTTTCGATCAAAATCAAAAACAGCGAAGAAGCGCGCGAGGCTCTCGGCAGCATCAACACGTTGGCCACGTTCATTCAGTCCCGCCAAGGCGAAGTCGCCTGAGACGGCGCGTTTTCTATGAACCCCCGCCCTGACGTTTTCCTACACGCCTGCGACTGCCGCACTGCGCTCGGAAACGCCCAAGATAGCTGGCAGTCCCTGATTGACGGACAAATCGCTTTGGCCCCCACCCCGCCGCTCTCCGGCTCGGATGACCGCGTGCCCTTGGCCCTCACCGGCCCACTAGCAGAGGTTTCCCCTCCCCGCTGGCTCGCAGCCAGTCTCGAACTGCTGGCAGAGTCCCCAAAGCGCCCTTGGGGCAGCGCACGTTATCCGATCGTCGTCACCAGCAGCAATTTTGGCATCGATCAGATGCTCGCCTTCCACCAAGACCCCGAAGCCGTAGAATGCAGCACACGCGCAACCGCTGTCAGCGCAGTGGAGGCTATTGCCGAGTCACTTGGCTGGGGGGCCAATCGGATCATTCTGTCCAACGCCTGCGTCTCAGCGCAGCTCGGCCTGATCCACGCCACTCGCCTGCTCGAAAACGACTTGGCCGACGAGGCGCTGGTGTTCTCCTTCGACTATCTGAGCCATTTCGTGGTCGGTGGTTTCCATTCTCTGAAGATCCTCAACGCCGACTTCCCCCAGCCCTACGCGGCGCGGAAAACGGGCTCTATTGGCTTGGGCGATGGTGCCGGTTTCGCCGTCCTGAGCCGCCAACCAACGCCCTATCGGCTCGCCGCCGCCACCACGCATTCTGAGTTTCACCACATGACGGGTAATCACCCGACCGGCTCAGGCTTCGATGCTGTCATTGCGCCGCTGGCCAAAGCCGCCACCGGACACCGCATCTGGGTCAAAGGCCACGGCACGGGCACCTTGGAGGCCGGGTGCCTCGAAGCCGAAGCCGTCGCTCGTGCGCTGCCTGGCGCACCACTGGTCTCCTGGAAGGGCTCACTCGGTCACACACTGGGCTCCTGTGGCCTCGTCGAGCTGGCCATTGCCCGCATCGCGATCGAAAAAAATCAAGCCCCGGGGACCATCGGTTCACAGGCTCCATTTTGCGCGGACAACGTTACTGCCAAACCATTCGCCCTAAACGATTTCACCGGCGTCATCCTGCTCAGCAGCGCCTTCGGCGGCGCACACGCCGGCCACCTTTTGCTCCGTGAATAAGCGCTACATCACACACGCTTCGTCCCGCCTACCCGTCCGCGAACTAACCGAGGACGAGCGCAAACTGCTGCGCAAAAACTTCAGCCCGCTGGCGGCGCGGCGGCTCACCAGCCTCTCACTCATCCTCGGCGATTTAACCAAAGATGCTCCCGCCTCCCCCGACGACGAATGGATTTTTGCCTCTTCCTACGGCGGCTCGATCAGCCTGGAGCAATACCTCCGCAGCTTTCCCAACCCCAGCCCGCTGCATTTTCAAAATTCCATCCAACCCGGCCCGATTGACCTTGTAAACGTCGCCCGCCAACAGCCCGCCCGTCAGCTAATTCCCCTGATCGGTGCCGAGAACCTATTGGGCGAAGCACTGCTCACCGCGCTCATTTCTCCGGTCGACACCATGCATCTTATTGGTGGTGAAGAACATACAAATTGGGCTGCCGACCACCAACTTGGCTCCCAAACAACCTATGGCTTCTACCTGCGGCTAAGCACTGCCCCGCAAAACACCATCGGCGAACTGACTTTCGAGCCCAATACCCCCCCCCCCTCGCCGCTCTCCACCGAGGACGCCATCCCCCTCCTCGACGCCCGCAAACCGCTCGCTTTCACGTTGCCCGAGCGTGGCGTGATCCGATTGCAATGGTCGTAGACACCCCCAGAAACCCAGGTCCAAGCTGGGG
Source organism: Cerasicoccus arenae (assembly GCF_014651635.1). Lineage (GTDB taxonomy): Bacteria > Verrucomicrobiota > Verrucomicrobiia > Opitutales > Cerasicoccaceae > Cerasicoccus > Cerasicoccus arenae. Next base: position 221,838 of record NZ_BMXG01000001.1, read on the forward strand.
CTATCGTGTCATCGACTGGCTCGACGCACATTTGCTCCCCCCCCTCCGCGACGCCCTAGTCTTCATTGGCTCAAGCGTGGCCTATCTGGGCATGCACAAACAGCGACAAGCCTCCCGCGAATACCTTCAAGCTCTGCTCGGGTCCCCCCCCCCTCTCGCTGACCGCCTCCGCCATTTCGACGCCATCACGCATTCCCTGCTCGCCAAGCTCCGTGCCGGACAACGGGTCGACACCAAGGTTGAATGGGCTGACGAGGCGAATAAACAAACCGGCGCAATCGTCTACTCCGATGAACCTATCCTACTCGGCACGTTTCACGTGGGCGCTTCCGACCTACTCGGATTTCACGTCCGAACGACCGGCCGACGTGTTTCAATGATCCGCGAGCGCGTGGCAAACTCCTCTGATATCGAGCGACTCCTTGCGCAATCAGGCGATATGGTCGAAGTCATCTGGGTCAATCAGGAAGCTGACATTGTCTTTGCCCTGCGCGACGCATTGGAGGCGGGCAAAACGCTGGCCATGCAGTGTGACCGAGTCGCCCATGCCTCCAAGACCGAAGGCTTTGAATTCCTCGGTGCCACGCGCGCTTTTCCAGTGACGATCTACCGGCTGGCCGCGCTTTACCATCGACCCGTGCAGTTTTTCGTAGCCCTACCCCGAGGTAAGGCGCGTGACGACTTTGCTGTCTACGCCAGCCCTCTTTATCGCCCTACGGGCAATCGCAACACCGATCAATTAAGCTCCCATAAGCACTTCCAAGCCGTTTTGACCTGGCTGGAAAATCTCCTTCGCGCACATCCTTTTCAGTGGTTTAATTTTTTACCGTTGAACCCCGTCTGGACTGCGGACACCAATGCGACATGTCAGCGAGCCGTGAAGAAACCCCGCTAGGACGCTACCTGATCTATCTCGGTCTCGTGGCGTTTTTCGGTGTCGGCGCACTGAGTTATAATTTGCTTTGCCTGCTGACACAATGGCTGCCCGCTAGCAAACGTCGGCAACGCTGGTCTCGCCGGATCATGATTGCCCTGCTCAAAACCTTCATTGCCGCAATTCAGATTGGCGGCGTGGGTCGGGTGCGCTTTCGCGGCGTCCGTGAGGCAATCCCCAGTGGACCGTCCCTCATTGTAGCCAACCACACCGGATTACTCGACGCTCTATTCCTTCTGACCGAGCTTCAAGACGTTGTTTGCGTGTTTAAATCCAGTCTCCGCCGCAGCCCGTTCTTTTGCGGAGTCATTCGGGAAAATGGCTTTATCGCCAACGACGAAGGTCTGGACCTTCTCCATGCGATGGACGAGGTGCTGGCGCGCGGTCTGCCAATCCTCGTTTTCCCCGAAGGCACGCGCACCGAAGCTCCACCGCTCAATGACTTCAAGGCGGGATTCGCGTTGGTCGCCCGGCGCGCCGGAGTCCCCGTCCGCACCCTAATCATTCGCAACTCCTGTGGACTGCTGGGCAAAGGCGGCGGCTTGCTTCGGCGCTACGCCACGCCTTTCGAATACACCTTCACGCCGGGGCCGGTTTTTCAGGTTGAGGACGGCGAAAAGGCAGTTCAATTTTGCGAACGGATAGAATCATTCTACCGTAAACACCTTACCAAAAGCGATTTTGCAACATGGCAGATTCAGCGAGCAAACGCCTCCAAATAGACATCATCAATGGCTTCTGTGAGGGACATTTCCCCGGCCACCCCATCGTCCCGGCAGCGGTGCAAGCTAAGTGGATTCTGGAGCTTGCCGCCGAGCAATTCCCTACTACAGGGGGCTGGAAAATCCGCCAGTTCAAGCTCCTGCGCGAGCTCACTCCCGGTCGCGAAGTGACCATCACCGTGGCCCCCGCCCACCGTGGCCTAAAAGGCGAAATCACTGACGCCGATGGTCACTATGCGCAGCTGACTCTCATCCCCCATGGTTGAATCGTCCACCCATATCCTCGTTATCCCATCCTACAACACTGGGCGGATTCTTGAGCGGACCATCGCCGAAGCTATCGCCGTCTGGCAGCCTGTCTGGCTCTTCATCGACGGCTCCACTGATGACGCGCACGAAACGTTTTTAGCCAACCCCGACCGCTGGCCCGGGCTGACGGTCTTTGTTAGCCGGGAGAACCGTGGCAAAGGTGCCACCGCGCTCTGGGCAGCGGATGAAGCGATTCGCGCAGGCTTCACTCATATGCTCCTCATGGACGCTGATGGTCAGCACCCCGCCGACCGCGTGGCGGACTTCATGGCGGCCTCGATTGCTCAGCCTGAAGCCACGATCATGGGGCAACCTGACTTCGGCCCTGATGCGCCCTGGATTCGTCTCGCTGGGCGTCAACTGAGCATTGCTCTGACTCAGCTCGAAACGCTCTGGGGGGGCATTGCCGACCCGCTTTTTGGGTTTCGTATTTACCCCGTTGAACCGCTTCGTCGCGCCTTCGCAAGGACGGACTCAGGACGGCGCTACGACTTCGACCCCGAGGCCGCAGTCCGCCTCTTTTGGGCTGGCGTGCGCCCGATCAAGCGCCGCGCTGCCGTGCGTTACGTGCCGCGTGACGAGGGGGGCGTAAGCCATTTTCACTATCTGCGTGACAACGTGACAATGGTTTGCCTGCATGGGCGGCTTCTGCCAGCTTTCTTGCTTCGATGTTTTCGCGTTGTCCAGCTAAGTCGCCGTTTTCGCCGCCAAGCCACGGAGGATTCCTCCTCGGGCTGATTTTTCTGTGGGTAAGCGCCCTAAACGCCGAGCCCGACGCCCTTGTGCGATACGCCGACGCTCTCGCTTGGCCAGACAAGGACCAGACCGCCCAACTCGCCTTCACTGAAGAGCGCAATTTTCCATTTCGCAAGTTTCCCAAACGCTACGCCGGCAACATGTTTCGTGCGCCAAACGGCGAACTGGCCATCTGCTACGAAAGTCCGCATGCCTTCCGGCTCGTCATTCAGGGCGACGCCATTTTACTTGATGACGGTGACGGCCAACTGCGTCCACTGCCCACCGATGGGGCCGATGCCCGCGTGGTTAGTGACCTGCTTCGAGGCGACCTCGGCCGCCTCCGCGCGGACTGGACCAATGAGCCCATTGATGACGGCCTACGCCTGACGCCTACCCTCGAATCCATCCGCAAAGAAATTAAATACATCGACGTGACTTTTGCCGACGGCCGTGTCCAAACCGTAACCGTCAATCAGCGCAACCAAGCCATTCGACGATACGAATTTGGCGCGTTAACGTGGTTGACTGGCGATACCGCCGCCCTCCCCTTTGCCGAGTGATGAAGCCGCCAATTACCCGACCGCGCACGCCGTGGCTCGCCTTGCTGGGCCTGCTCATCGCGCCGATAATTTTCCTGCTGACCGTCAACTGGACCGAGACGCTGAACAACAACATCCTTGAGTTGCTCCCCGACTCCGAGGAATCGGTGGAGGCTCAAGCGGCCCGCCAAATGCTCAGCCAACGCCTATCTTACCCCGTCATTTTCAAGGCATCTGCGCCGGGCACCACTCGCAGCCAACTCACGGATGCATTCTTGGAAGCGTCTGCCCAACCTGCTTTTCGCTCCCCCTTCATTCTCGGCGACAACCGCTACCAGAGCGCCCTGCTTGGCGTGCTCAAGGACAACCGAGAAGCGCTGTTCGCCAGCAATTGGCTGAACGCCAAACACGACGAATTTGCGGCAAGCAATTTTCCTCAGCCAGACTTCATTAGCTGGCTCGCGACCGACGCGGCGCAGCAGCTCAACGCCTTTCTCGATCGCCCGGAAAGCATGGCCTATGCCGACGACATTCCCGCCGACCCGCTCCTCCTCCTGCCAACCGCGCTTGCCCAACTTCCCCCTGCGCCTGAAGTGGATGACACCGCGCTGATCGCCTGGATTCCGCTCGCGGTCGATCCGCTCACCCCGCAAGGCCAGCAAGCGATTTACGATGCACTCGCGGCCATCGAAACGCAAATGAGCGCGCGCTTCCCTGGCTACTCGCAACTCGCCAGCGGCGTGTATGACTTGGCGCACGCCAGCGAACAACAAACGCAAGATGAAGTCACGTGGCTAAATATTGAAATGGTCGGCGCGATCTTGCTGTTGCTGCTCGTGCTCGCCGGACGCCCCGGATTTCTATTGCTCACGATTGCCCCCGTGCTCGTGGCTGGCCTGTGGTGCACGGCTTCCGGGCTCCTTGTTTTCGGCCATATCCATGTCGTCGCGCTAGCCGTGTCTTCTGTCGTGCTCGGGCTATCAGTTGACTACGCAGTCCATCTCGCCGCCAAACGTGGCAACGGTAATCTGCGCGAAGCTTGGCCGATTGTCCGCCTGCCATTAACGACGAGCTGCGTGTCCACCTGCTTCGGATTTCTCTTCTTACTGCTCTCTCCGATGGCGGCGCTCAAGCAAGTCGGCATCATGGTGCCTACAGGGCTAGTCGGTGCCTTGCTGGCTGTGCGTTACCTGCTACCATGGCTGGAGCCCATTGCTGGTGCCTATCGGCTGCGTACATTCATCGAGCGGCCCGGCCCCATGCTACGCAAATACATCTGGCTGCCAGTCGCGGGCCTTGCTTGGCTAATGGCCGCTATAACGCTCCTGCAAAGCCCGCCCTTTGTCGACGACATTCAGGACTTCCAGGCACCCATTACAGAAAGCCTTACTCGCTACCGCGATCTCGCCGACAGCATTCATCATCGCGACGTGAACGAGCGCTGGTATGTCTTCGCCAGTTCTCCAGTAGAGCTCATCAAGCGCCTGCACGACATCCGTGAAAAAATCCAGCTAACCGGTCTACATTTGCCCGAAGACAACACGCTGGAGTGGAAGAACTTTGCATCGCAAAGTAATGACTTCGCCGCCGCACTCCGTACGCAATTGGAAGACCAAGGTTTCGACGCCGATGCCTTCGCGCCATTCTTCGACAAACTGAACTCCGTGGCAGAATGGAACTCCGCGAAAAAGCTGACCACTGCTTTCAACGAACTCGTCGCCCAACTGCACGGCCCGCTTCAAGCTCTGTTGATGACGGATGGCAGCGTATGGGTCGCCGTTTTTGAGGCACCACCCAACGCAGAAATTCCGGCGAGCCTGAAGAGCTTCACTCAAGAATTGGCCCAGCAGAAATCGCTCAATCGCGCGCTCAAGCATGCCCGCGAGGGCATTGCCCGCAGTGCGCAGTGGGGCTTACTTGGCATTGCGCTCTGCGTGTTCGCACTGTTCCGACGACGCGGCGTGATGGCGATGGCCGTGCCCGTTTGGTCGGTCACGCTTGGCATCGCCACGACAATTTCTTTGGGCAATCCGCTTGGTTTGCTCGCAGTGATCGGTGCCATCCTCGCGTTTTGTCTGGCGCTGGACTACGGTGCCTTTGCAGCGACGTCACGCGAGCCTCCGGCATCGATTCGCATTTCGGCAGCAACGACTTTTTGCGCGTTCCTCATCCTGTCCTTCTGCTCGATGCCCGCCGTCGCGCAGCTCGGCCAAGTGGTCGCTGCATCGGTCTTCTTCGCGTGGCTAGCGGCCGAGCTCCTATGCTTGCCTCAGCCCAAAAAACTCACTGAAAATAAGGCCTGATGAATCACGCGATTCCACCCATTTCCGAGCTCATTCCGCATGAGCCGCCGATGATCTTGATCGACCGAATTCTCGAATTGTCGGCGGATTGTGTGCATGCGGAAACGACCCTCCAACCCGGTGCGCTGGATGACAATGGCACCGGCGTGTCCTCCGCCTGGTCGCTGGAAATCGTTGCTCAGGCTTGCGCCGCGCTCATTGGTCAACACTACCGCGACCAAGGCTTTCGCGAAGGGCGCTTGATCAAGTCTTCGCGCTGGACCTTGTCTACCTTGCATTTGCCCACAGCTCAATTGCTGACCATCCATGCCACGATTGAGGCCGCAAGCGACATGGGCATCTTCCTTTTTAACGGTGAATTACGCGCGGGCGACACCTGCCTCGCTGAAGGTCAGTTAACCATCCTCGCCCGATGAGTGACGTGCTGATCAGCCGCTGGGATAAACTCGTCGCCGCGCAACCCGATGCACTTGCGGTTATCGACAACCGCAGCCAATGGACACGCAGCGAGCTAGATGCGCGCGCGGGCGAATGGGCGCAAAAAATCCCTACGGATCAACTGCTTCAGCAAGCAGTGATCCTCTGCCAGCCCAACGGCGCAGACTGGCTGGCGAAGTTCCTGGCGCTGCGCCGAGCGGGGGCGATCATTATCCCAGTCGATGCCGCGACCTCGATTGAAGACAGCAAGAAGCTCGCCCAAAAGCTCAGTTGCTTTGCGTTGCAAAGTAGCGAGCACTTCGAACGATTTTCACAATCCCGCAAATGGCCAACCGACCTTGCCTTAGTCAAGCTGACTTCGGGCACCAGTGGTGAGCCGACCGCAATCCCCTTTACCGAAGCCGAACTCTGCGCCGATGGCGACAACATCCAGTCCACAATGGGCATTGGGCCAAGTGATCTAAACTACGCACTGCTGCCTTTCGCGCACTCCTACGCGCTCGGAAATTTGGTGATCCCGCTGCTGGCCAGCGGCATTCCGCTCGTCGTTGGTAGCGCTCCTCTGCCTCGTATTATTGCCGACGAAATCACCCGCAGTGGCGCAACTGTCTTCCCGAGCGTGCCCACGGTTTTTGAAGCGCTCACGCGCACGGATGAGCTGTCACTCGGCAAGCTAAGGCTCTGCATCACTGCTGCCGCACCGCTCACGCCCACGCTCGCACAGCGTTTCCGCAATGCCTGCGGCCTATCTCTGCATAATTTCTATGGTGCCAGCGAATGCGGCGGTATTGCCTATGATCACACGGGCCAATGCGGGCTGACGGGCAACGCCGTCGGCGCAGCGATGGACAACGTAGAACTCTCCGCCACCAATGATGGACGCCTCTGCGTGCGTTCGGCAGCCGTCAGCAGTTTCGAACGTGAGGCAGGCAAGGACGGACGGGCGATAATTACTTTGCATGACAAAGTAAGCTTCCTCGACAACGGCGGCGTAGTCATCCATGGGCGCGTGGACCGCATCGTCAAATGCGCAGGTAAGCGCATCGATCTCGCCGCATTGGAAAAAGTCGCCATTGCAGTGGACGGCGTGGAGCGGGCAGCCGTGGTTCATGAAACCGCGAGCGATCGCCTACTCGTTGCCATTATCGGCCCGACGGAGTCCAGCACGACACTCACCGCATTGCAGGCGAATTTCGGCGCTTGGCGCGGTCGCCTGCGCGTCAAGTCATTACCCGAACTGCCCGTTACTTTGCGTGGCAAAGTTGACTACCGCGAATTGTCGCGACTACTCGGAGGCTGAGCCAACCACTCGCCCATCACAGCGACGAGTTGCTCACGCCAGGCGGCGCGCTCCTCGGTGAAAAAATGCATATGCCCAGCATCCTCGACTAACCAGAGTTCCTTAGGCTGCCCGGCCTCAGCGAAAAGACGTTTACTGTGTGTGTAGGGAATCACGCGATCTGCCTTACCATGAGTGATGAGCAACGGTGTGGGCGCGATATCAGCCACGACAAAATATGGGCTGTGCTCATCTGATATCATGGCCTCGACCAGTGCCCCGGCGATCGCGTTCACCTTGGTCTTGGCGATGCTCGTGTAAGAATAAAACGGAGCCTCGGCGATGACGCCCACAAAGCCATTTCCCTTTAACTCGCCCGCTAGTGCAATGGCATTCGCAGCTCCCAGGCTTTGGCCATAGAGTATTAGATTGCCCACACCGCCATTGAGACGAGTTGCCTCGGCGAGCGCGGCTTTACAGTCCTGAAAAACGCCCTCTTGCGTCGGCGCGCCTTCAGATTTCCCGTAGCCGCGATAGTCGAACATAAACAAATCGAAGCCCTGTTCGGCCAGCCATGAAACGCTAAAAACATTGGCTGAAATATTAGCCGCATTACCGTGAAAGTGGATAATCATGCCACGCTTCTCGCCCTTTGCTTTTACATGCCAAGCATACAGCGAAGTTCCATCAGCGCTGGTAAAATGAACCTCATCGAAGGCCAAACCGTAGTCGCTCGGCGAGCCGTAATCGACGTCATTGGGCAGATAGAACTGCGCCGTCAGCTTACTTAGAGCACAGAAAAAAAAGCAAATGATGCGTCTGAGATTTCGCTGATTCAAAGTCATCGACGGAAAATGAGCATTGTTGTTCATCTATATATAACCTCGTTAGTTGGATCAACGGACGAAAGTCCGTACCGGCATGAAAACGACTAACAATGCCTCCTTGTGTTGGATTTTTTTGCCGAATGGTAATTTGATTTTCCAGTCTCATTAATAATTCCGTAAGTAATTGATTCTCAGGCTAGAATACCATTTATTGCAGGAAAATATTAATGCATTTATTTTCACCAATTCTATTGCATTCATTGAGCAATAAAGCATACTGAAATCTTCATTTAGTTACGCCGATTTCCGGCTAAATCTCACCCCAACCTCATTTCCTGTCATGCTGCATAAAGCACCTCCTTAGAGCCTGCCTCTATTTGAATCAACAGGCGTAAAGCACGTCTATCTCCGCATACGACATTCAACCCCGCCCCAGCGGGACGTTGCTCGTATTTCTGTTCATTGAAATCTCGATCCATCCTGCAAGCCCCCCCCCCCCCCCCTCAGGTCGGAGGGGGGGCTAGAAAAATCAGCGCAGA
>NZ_BMXG01000001.1:230516-383179 GCF_014651635.1 Cerasicoccus arenae
GCCTCATCGGGAATGGCTTCGACCATTTGGCGGTCGTAAGCCAAGCCGATTTTAATCGCCGTGACGCCTTTTAACAGACGGTCGTAATAGCCCTTACCATAGCCAATACGGTGGCCGCGCAGATCGAAGGCAGCCCCCGGAACGATAACGACCTGAACGCTAACAGGATCGACCTCACGCAGGCCAGCGATGGGCTCCATTATCCCAAAAGCGCCGGGTTGCAATTCGTCGAGGGTCGTCAGCTCATGCACATGCAGCTCATCACCATTGACCCGCGGAGCCAGGACGGTCTTGCCGCCGAAGCTTCTGTTCATCAAAGCATGGGTATCGACTTCACTGCCATAGGACACATAGAAGAGCACGCGCTGCGCCTGCTGAAAATCAGGCAACGCAAAAAGGCGCTGCATAATCTGTTGGTCGCGCGCTTCGCGCTCCTCAGGATGTAGGGCGCTACGGCGAGCGAGCGCACGGTGGCGGAGAGCGGCTTTAGTCGACATCAGTGTAAAAGAACTTGAGCAGGTGGCAGAATTGAGCGTTGATCCCGTAGTATGAAAGCTGAACGCATCAAAGCAAGCATTCGCACTATCCGGGGTTGGCCTCATGAAGGCATTAATTTCCGCGACGTGACCACGCTCTTCGAAGACCCCGCGGCCTTCCGCTCGGTGCTTAACCGCATCGCTGGATGGGCAGAGGAAGAGGAGTTTGACATCGTCGTCGGCATTGACGCTCGGGGCTTCATTCTCGCTGGTGCCCTAGCCTATCAACAGCACCTCCCACTGGTTCTCGTTCGCAAAAAAGGCAAGCTGCCCTTCACCACGATCAGTGAAGACTACGAGCTGGAATACGGCTCGGCTACTGTTGAGACCCACGACTCCCCCATCATCGAAGGCAAACGTGTGCTGATCGTCGACGACCTTCTGGCCACTGGCGGCACCGCCCTAGCCGCGGCCCGCTTAATCCGTCGGCTCGGGGCCCGCGCTGTCTCATTTGCCGCAATCATTGATTTAGTCGAGCTACCCGGCCGCGAAGCCCTCACAAAAAGCGGCATCGACGTCTACACCGTGATTGATTTCACGGAAGCAGAATAGGCTCCCCCCCCCCCCGCTTGTGTATTAACAACGTTCTGAATTTTCTGACTCATGGCTGAATCCAAACAACCTGCCTGGTGCTGGCTTGACCTCGAAATGACCGGACTGGACTCATTGACGGATCGCATTATTGAGGCCGCGGTTATTGTCACATCGCCCGATTTCAGCGAAACACTGAACGAGTGGGAAACTGCGGTTTTTCAGCCGCCAGAAGTCCTCGCCAGCATGGATGAGTGGTGCCAGAAAACACATGGTGCCAGCGGTCTCACTGAACGCGTGCCACATGGCATCACAGAAGACGCCTTGGACGAAAAGCTCGCCGCGACGGTTGATCAATTCTGGAGTGAAAAGCCTGTCATCCTCTGCGGCAACTCAATTGGCCAGGACCGCAAATTCGTTGATCGCTATTTGCCGCGCTTTGCATCGAAGCTGCACTACCGGATGCTCGACGTGAGCAGCTTCAAGGTTGTCTTTCAGGAACGCTACGACCAAAGCTTTCCCAAACGCGGAACGCACCGTGCACTGGACGACATCCGCGAATCCATTGCCGAATTGCAGTTCTATTTGCAGGCAGTGGACGTGACTCGGCTTTCGTAAACCAGCTCCAGACGAAGCGTTGCCTAACCCCAGGTCGCCGTTGGGAAGCCTACTGCATCAACAGGGCAGACAAACACCTTGCCCGCATGGGGTTGCTCAGCACGTTGTTCGGAAGTCAAATTATAGCATCCCGTGGTAATATAAAGCTCGTTCATCCCCCCCCCTCCAAAGGCGCAACTCGTGACTTGGGCCGCTGGCACATGGATATGCTCCATTTTTTGACCCGTTGCTGGGTTGTAGCGTGCGACCTGCCATCCCCCCCAGTGGGCAATCCATAGATGGTCGTCTTGGTCGATGCACATGCCGTCTGGATGGCCGTCTTCCGCCGGAATTTCGATGCAGACCTTGCGATTGCTGATAGCGCCGGTTTCGGCCGCATAGTCAAAACGCACAATCTGCCTTGTGGGCGTGTCGATGTAGAAAAAATGTTTCTGGTCCTTGCTCCAAGCCAGACCATTTGAACAACCAACCGGAGCCAAAACCTGCTGACAGGACCCGTCCTTACCCAAGGAATATAGCGCCGCGCCCTCGTTATCATCCACCAGCGACATCGTGCCGGCCACAAAACGACCGAAAGGGTCGCATTTTCCATCATTGAAGCGATTATCCGTGCGGCCCGGCTCGGGATCGGTGAGGTAGGTCAGATCATCGCCATCGGCGGAAAGGTGGTAAAAACCCTCCTCGAGTGCACACACAAAGCCCCCCTCCTTCGCTGGAACCACGGCACCAACGCGGCGTGGAAACTCGTATACAACGACTACGTTTTCACCTTCGAGGCGAAGCAGTTGCTTGCCTTCGATGTCAACGTAATGAATTGCCCCATCGTGCCAGAAAGGGCCTTCGCCCAACACGGCGGCATGATCGGTGAGGAGCGTGGCGGTGTAGGTTTTCATATGATGATCACAGAGGGTCCGCTTTGGCTTGGCAAGGACAAGTCGAGTCGCTAAACGATTGTGATATGCTGCTAAAATCTGATGTCATCGCGGCGTTGATCGCCAATCTGGAGGAAGAGCTGGCGGCGGCGGAACATGCCTCACGCGATGCGGCGTCCTACGCTACTGATGAAGAGTCCCGCGCCGAAAGCAAGTGGGACACCCAAGGGCTAGAGGCCTCTTACCTCGCCGCTGGGCAAGCCACCCACGCCAAGGAAGTCTCCAAAGCACTCGGCAATATCATCGGCCAACGCATCGAGCTGGAGCGCGCCTGCACCTCCGTCCAACGTGGAGCCTTGATCCAATGTCAGCTCGGTAAATCCCGCGAATGGTTCTTCTTCGCCCCTAGCGGCGGCGGCGAAACGCTTGCCATTGACGGAACCGAAGTCACGGTCATCACGCCAGATTCACCCATTGCACACCTGCTAGTCGGCCACGGCACGGGCGACGACTTTACTCTGCCCAACGGAGCGCCGGGCAAGGTCTTGGCTGTCTTGTAGACGCAGACGGATTAATACCGCTCGTTTAGTCCAGCTCGACCCGGCTCTTCGCGCTGGAAGGGAGAAACGTATTGTTGCTCATTCTGGCGGGCCTTGTTGCCCTCTTCGACTTTTTCAAGGTAGGACTCGGGATCAGTCGTTTTACCGGTCAAGACCGAGCCTACCGGAGTAGCCTCCACGTCGTTTTCGGGCTGGTCGCCGCACCCCGTGAAGAGGGCGCAGTGAGCGGTGAGGAGCAATAGAGAAACAGTGAGTGACAATCGCATAGCGGAGATAATTCTTCTCCATTACTGCTGAGCGTCAAGCGCGTTGTTGGGGACAAACAAATCGCTTTCCACTGCTGAGTAGCCAGCGATGAGAAAAAGCAGACTGAGCCAGCTTAATCTCATCGCGCTTCCAATTTCGAGGTAACGGAACATTTCCTAGCCCACGGCCCGCTTGCGGGCCTCGGCTTCGATCGCCACTTCCAGAGCCTTAAGTTTTTCCTTGGTGGCGGACTGGACGCTAGCCAGCTCATCAGCGGAACCGACGGACTCGCACGCAAAGCAGTAGAACTTAATCTTGGGCTCGGTGCCGGAGCCGCGGGCTGCAACCTTGTAGCCGTTCTCCAAGGTGAGAAAATAGAAGTCTTCCTTGGGAATATTCTTCCCGTCGGCGTCCTTGAGCTTGTCCTTCCCGAAGTCGATCATCTCCTTGACCGCAATGCCACCGATTTCCTTGGGGGGATCGCTGCGTAGGCTCGCGATGATGTTCTTGATGGCCTGAGCACCGGTTGCACCTTCGAAGTAAAGGTTGACCAAAGACTCCAAGTGATAGCCATACTGTAAGTGAATCGCATCAAGGTATTCCTGGAACGTCTGGTCGGTTTTCTTAAGATAGGCCGCGAGCTCGCAGATCATCAGGCAGGCGGCGTTGGCATCTTTGTCGCGGACACGATCACTGGCGAGATAGCCATAGCTTTCCTCACCGCCGAAGACGTAGAATGTGCTGTATTCGAGCAACAGTTGAACGCGAGTGGAGAGGTCAGTGTGATCGTAATCAAGTGCAATGCCCTCTTCTTCAAACATCTTCTCTTCCAGCTCACTCTGATAGATGCCGAGTTTTTCGCCGATCCATTTAAAGCCGGTCAGCGTGTTGATGCACTTCAGACCGTTGCCCTTGGCAATGGCTTCTTGAAGCGGCGTGGTGACGAAGGTCTTGATCAAAGCCGCGCTTTGCGTGCCGCCTTCCGGCAAAATGCCGATTTCCTGTAGGGCTTTTACTCGGTATTCAGCCAGCATGGAGCCCGTCATATTGCCGGTAAAGAGAGTCCACTCGCCATTACGATCGGGCGCGGCGAGGGCCATTCGGTCGTCATCCGGGTCCGTGGCTAAGACGAGATCAGCACCAACTTCCTTAGCCTTTGCAACGGCCATGCTGAGGGCCTCGGCGTTTTCTGGATTCGGCGACTTGACTGTTGGGAAACGGGGGTCCATCTCCCATTGCTCCGGCACAGCGATCACTTCGACGCCAAACTCCTTGAGCAGTGGTACTGAAGCAACCCCGCCCGTACCGTGAATCGGCGTAAAGACAGCCTTCGGGTGAAATTCTTCTAGCAGGTCGGGGTCGAGGACGTTGTCTTCGAGAACGTCGAGGTAGGCCTCGTCTTGCGACTCTGGCAGCGTGACAACCTTGGAAATATCGACTTCGAGGAACTCGGGGAGTTCGGCCCAATCAACTGCACGAACAAGGTCAATGATACCTTCAGCATGCGGCGAAACGACTTGCGCACCGTCGTTAAAATAGCACTTGAAGCCGTTGTCGTGCGATGGGTTATGGCTAGCGGTGATGACGACGCCTGCCGTTGCACCCAAGTTCCTTACGGCAAAACTAAGTGACGGCGTGGAGCGGGGACCGTCGAAGATCATCGCTAGGCCACCCAGCTTTGTCCAAATGCTGGCCGAGAGCTCGCAGAAGTGTCGCGAGAAGTAGCGGACATCGTGCGCGATAACGAGCTTAGGCGTGTCGTAAATTTCTTCATCGGCCAAGTATTGCGCGCAGTAGCGGTAGAGGCCGATCGTGGCGCGAGCGACGTTGAAGTCATTCAAAACATTCGTGCCAATGGCTGCGTGCTCAGGACTATCCTTGGGCCCGAGAGTCCCGGTTTCTGCCTTAGCAGAAATTTTCCCGATAGTACGCCCACGCATGCCACCAGTGCCAAACTTCATGTGCTGGTAAAAGCGGTCATTGAGTTCTTCCCATTGCGCATCATCAACGAGTTCCTCAATCGAAGCCATCGCCCAGTTTGGTAGGAAGCCGCCGGAAACGAAGGCTTCTAAATTTTCAACGGAGGAGGCCAGCAGCTTGCCATCAGCGCCGGCTTGTTTGATTTTATCCAACACAGTAGCCATAAAAGAAAGACTAGGCAGGATTCGGGCGGACGATAAACAATAAATTTCGCAAGGTTTGCGTTACAAAATTGTCATTTTTCAGTGTGGTAATCTGCATACTTGTTCATTTGAATGCTATCCCCCTATGGACGACATCGTATCGTCTGCCTCACCGGAGGCCCCCAAACCAGAATCTTCGAGCGACGAAATCAAACGCTTGCGGGATGAGCTTTGTACCAGTCAGAAGCGAATCGCAGAGCTGGAACAAAAAAAGAACATACTTACTGAAGCTCATGAGATTGGTGGCATTGGCAGTTGGGAGTTAGATCCGCAAAGCGGTGAATTAATTTTATCCGATGAAATACGGAAGCTATTCAACATAGATCCTGATTATAACCCCAGTGTCGAGGACGTGCTCAATGGCATTGCTCCAGAGCACCAACCTCAGTTTAAGGCAGTGTTGTTTGGAAAGATCGAGGACGGCAAAACAGTGTCTGCTCGCTTGCGACTGCATCGGCAAAATGGTGAAATACGCTGGATTCGATTGATAGGACGCATTCGCCAGACAGAAAGCGAACCCATCCGTTACGGTATCGTGCAAGATATTGAAGAACTGGCGAAGGCCGAGCGCGTGCTGGCTGAGAGCGAGGAACGGTGGCAATTGGCCCTCGAGGGTAGCGAAGACGGCGTCTGGGATTGGGACTTACGCACGAATGACGTTGTCTTTTCTGATCGCTGGAAATCCATGCTCGGATACACCTCGGACGACATTGAGAATGACTACAGCGCGTGGGAGACTCTGCTGCGGCCGGATGACTTGCCATTTGCTGTGGCAGCGATCAACGATTATTTGGAGGGCAGGACTAAACAATACTCAGCAGAATTCCGCATGCTCACCAAAGAAGGTGAATGGTGTTGGATACATTCCCGCGGCAAAGCCGTGTTCGATCACAACGGTAAACCGACCCGAATGCTCGGCACTCACACCGACATCACTGATCGAAAGAAGCAGGAAGAGGCATTTAAGCGACTCTCCCTTGTCGCCAGCAAAACCACCACCGGCGTCGTCATTACCGATGAAAAAGGCCATCTGACTTGGGTAAACAAAGCCTTTGAGCGCATGACCGGGTTTTACATGGAGGATGTCTTGGGCAAATCCCCTGGCTCGCTGCTCCAAGGCCCTGCCACCGAAGCAGCCACCAACGAAACCATGAAGCAGGGCATTCGCATGGGCCAGGGTTTCCATGTCGAGATTCTTAATTACCGTAAATCTGGCGTCCCTTTCTGGGTCGAGGTCGAGGCCACGCCTGTACACGACGTAGATGGGCGACTGATCAATTTCATCGCCATCACAACGGACATCACAACGCGCAAGCTCGATCGTGAACGTATTGAGGAAAGCGAACGCCGTTTCCGGGATATCAGTAATGCGGCCGGAGAATTCATCTGGGAGCACGATATAAACGGGCACTTCACCTATGCATCAGAGCGCGTCAAAGAGGTGACAGGCTTCTCTCCTGGTGAATTCATTGGGCTACATCCAAAGGACATGATCCACCCGGATGCCATGGAGGAATTTAGGGCGAGATACACCGACATCGTTACGAACCAAAAGACCTTCAACAACATGGAGGTACTGACGAAGCACAAAAATGGCAGCCCAATTTGGTTAAACATCAGTGGGGTTCCCATGCATAATCGTGACGGAGTCTATGTTGGCTACCGAGGCGCTGGCATGGACATCAATCAGCGCAAACAGACCGAAGAAGAATTATCCACCCTTTACCAACGATTTCAGTTAGCAACGAACTCCGGGCGAATTGGCATTTGGGAATTCGATTTTTCTGAAAAACTTCTCGTTTGGGACGCCATCATGCACGAGATATTCAGGCTCCCAGCTGAGCGCTTCAGCGGCAGGCTCGACTCGTGGTCCAAAGTCATCGTGCAGGAGGACTACCACAACTTCGAGAGCACGCTGCAAACTGCCATCGAACGTGGCGGCAACTATCGTCTCAATTTTCGCATCATCTGGCCAGAAGGCGACATTCGCTACATCACCGGTAACGCACTGGTGCTGCTTGATTCCAATCGCCAACCCATGCGCATCATTGGCAGTAACTGGGACATTACCGAACAAAAGCACGCGGAGGAGGAAGCGATTCTAGCGAAGGAACAAGCCGAGGAGGCCAATCGAGCAAAAAGCGCCTTCCTCGCAATGATGAGTCACGAAATTCGCACTCCCATGAACGGCGTTCTCGGCATGGTCCAAGCTCTTAGTGAGACTAGGCTCGACGAAGAGCAGAAAGATTTCCTGAATACAATCGAATCCAGTAGTGGCTCATTGATGACCATCATTGACGACATCCTGGATTACTCAAAGGTAGAGGCAGGGCGCTTAGTCCTCGACCTGCGTCCCATTAGCATTGCATCCATCGTGCCCGGTGCGCTTTCCCTCTATTCGACTCACGCGGCCGAAAAGCATTTGGAGCTCGTCCAGCGCATCAATGACAGCGTGCCAAAGGCAATTATTGGGGACGAAACCCGCATCCGCCAAGTCCTCGTCAACCTCATTAATAACGCGATCAAGTTCACTCATCGAGGTCGGGTAACGGTTAAAGTCTCCGCAACCACGTCAATGAACGACAACAGTTGCCAACTTCATTTCTCAGTCGCGGACACTGGCATCGGCATCAAGAACGATCAATTGGAATCGCTCTTCGAGCCGTTTGTCCAAGCTGATGCTTCCATCTCTCGTCGATATGGCGGAACAGGACTTGGTTTGGCAATCAGTCGGCGACTGGTAGAGCTGATGGGCGGAGAAATTTGGTGTGAAAGCTCCCGCCTCCTCGGCACCATTTTTCACTTCACGATCAACGCGACTGTTACCGACCCCAACCAACTCAGTAGCCCGCCGGGCAGTGTTCATTTCGGTCGTCTTCGCAATCCAGGCAGGATTCTTCTGGCTGAAGATAATCCGATCAACCGCAAGGTCGTGCAATTCATCCTCAATCGAATGGGATGCGTTGTCGATAACGCGGCCAATGGGCGCGAAGCATTGGAACTATTTGATGAAGAGCCCTACGACGTCGTTTTGATGGATGTGCAAATGCCGGAAATTGATGGCATCACCGCGACCAAAGAGATCCGGAAGCGAACGGACGATGCGGAAACCCCTTGGATCATTGGCCTCTCAGCAGCTGCCACGAAGGAAGATGAAGAACGCGCCATCGAAGCTGGTATGAACGACTTCATAACCAAGCCACTTAAGCCCCAAGAGCTGGAAGCCGCGCTTCATCGCGCACCTATGCCACGCGAAAACACGCATTCGCCCGATGCCTAGTCCATCTGCCCTACCCGTCCGAAGTCGAGGCGTGTGTAGCTGATATTGCCGCGAACAAGGCAGGCCCAGTCATAGGTGCCGGTTTCCGGCGGTTCGCCGTCATTGTATTGGAAGTCAAAGGAGGATGGGCCGGATTTCTTAAACAGCGTCTTGATTTTAAAAGGCGACAGCGACGTCTGCTCGATCAGTGCCCCGGCGGTCGTCATCGACGGAAAATTGTAATTGTGCACAATGAGGCCATCCTGCCCCTCGGGCAACCGTTGCGATGCAAAATCACGTGCCCAGTCGCTCGCAGCTCTTAAGCTGTCTTCCAGAACGCCTTCTGCCTTGCCGTGGTTCTGCCGCAGCGTCTCGTAGACGGTATCCGGCACTTGATGCGAAAACGCCAACGCCGGTAGTCCCCACGCAGCCCCTTCCAACGCGCCTGCCACTGTGCCCGAAGAAAAAATCAACGGTGCCATGCAATTGAAGCCCAGATTGATGCCCGAGCAAACCGCATCCGGCATGTCGTCCACCAACAAGTGCCCCAACGCAATGTTCACGCAGTCACTCGGCGTGCCATCGAGCGCAAACGCACGACAAGGAAAATTCTCAGACTCAGCTAAATGAACTTCTCCATTGCGACTCATCGCACGCCCGATCCAGCTTTTCTCGCCCATCGGGGCCGCCACCGTCACCCGGAAATCTTTGACGAGCGCGTCCACCAGAACGCGCAGGAAATACGAATCGATGCCGTCATCATTGGTGACGAGAATGTGTTTTTGGTCTGCCATACAAAGTTAATATCTTAAACCACGAAGACCACCAAGCGTTCATACTGGAGTGCTCAATTTACTCCGGACTCAAAGAAGACTTCGTGGAGAATCACTTCCTCCACCCGGCTCACTCCCCCAACCCAAAGATCGCGTTCACGTAGTTGTCGACACTGAAGGGTTGCAGGTCTTCCTTCTGCTCACCGAGGCCGACGAAGTAGATCGGCAACTTGAGCTCGCGATAGATGCCGACCAGAGCGCCGCCACGGCTAGTGCCGTCAAGTTTCGTGATGATCAGGCCCGTCAGACCGAAAGACTCGTGGAATTTACGCGCCTGCTCGATAGAGTTGGAGCCGATAGAGCCGTCGACTACCAGCCAGCTATGATGTGGAGCAGTCGGGTCGTTCTTCTGAAGCACACGGCGAATTTTCTTTAGCTCCTCCATTAGGTTGCCCTTGGTGTGGAGGCGCCCAGCGGTATCGAGGATCAACACTTCGCGGTTGCGGGACTTCGCCGCCTGCCATGCATCAAACGCTACGGCGGCAGAGTCGGCACCATGATGACTGGAAATCAAATCGAGATCGAGACGCTCGGCCCAAGCCTTGATTTGCTCGTTGGCGGCGGCGCGGAAGGTGTCGCAGGCACCGATAGTCACGCCCTTACCGTCATCGGTAAAGCGCCAACCGAGCTTGGCCGTGGTGGTCGTCTTGCCCGAACCGTTGACCCCGATCAGGCAAATCACATCCGGATTAACGCCAGTGAGAAAATCTTCGGGCGGCTCCGCACCATCGAGCACACGGCGGAGAACGGCGGCACCGATCACGGCGGCATCCTGTCCGCGAAGGGACTTATCCTTTTTGTAGGCAGCCTGAATCTCATCCATGATCTCGGTCGCGGTTTCCACACCAAAGTCCGCGCCATAAAGCGCTTCCTCAAGATCGTCGAGACTGCCTTGATCAAGCTTCTTGCCGCTGAATACACCACCGACTTTGCCAAAGGCCTTGTAGAAGGTGGGCGTCGTGCGCTTCAGGCCTTCATTGAAGCGGCTGAGAAAAGATTTCATCGCCATGACTTTAACTCCCCCAATTTACTCTGTCGCCGCCGAGCGTAGTGGGCGGTGCAGGGTTTCCTTAAAACGGTCGAGGATACCATTGATGAAGCGGCGGGCGTCGGGGTCGGAGAAATCTTTGGCCAAATCAATGGCTTCGTTGATCGTAACGATCGGCGGAATATCCAAGCGGAAGTTCAGCTCATAAATAGCCAGACGCAGGATAGCCAAGTCGACCTTGGCAATGCGGTCGAAGCTCCAGTTACGTGCGTATTCACGGATAACCTCATCGACCTTCTCATGTTTTTCCCAAGCTCCGTGGGCGAGTTCTTCACCAAAGGAATAAAAGTCGCGATCCTTCTCCTGATTACCAAAGAACATACGCAGGGCGTCGCCAATGTCTTGCGGGTCGTTGGACTCGCACATGTAAAGGAACTGCATCGCGGCGATGCGGTTTTGTCGGCGCGCACTGGGCGGCTTGCTGGGTGGCGTGTCGTCCATGTTCTTAGTTTTTTCGGAAAAGTCGCTTAAGGTCGTTGTCATCATCATCATCGTCGTCGTCGTCGAAATCTTCCATGAACTCATCCTCTTCCATCTGGTCGAGCGTCTCGATAACTTCCACTTTGTGGCGGGCCATCTCAATGGCGGCGCGGGCAAACTCAGCCCCGCGATCGAGCTCGCCAAGCACACGCTCTTTGGCCTGCTCTTCTGTGTTAGCAGTAATAATGCCGTTAATAATAGGCGTCTCAGTGCTCATCGCCGCTGTGTGCAGGGCATTGGCCGTGGAGTGCGCAATGACTTCGTCATGCGCAGTGCCGCCCTTAATAATAATGCCTAGACCGATGATCGCCTCATACTGGCCCGTTAGGCCATGCATGGCGGCGAGGTAAGGAATTTCATTGGACCCAGGCACCCGGGTGATATCGATATTTTCAATGTTCGCACCATATTCCACCAAGGTGGTGACGGCTCGTTTGATCAGTACATCGATCAGCTCGCCATTATAGCGGGCTGCAATAATCGAAAAATACAGATCACTCGCGTCGAGATCGTCAAACTGTGCTTGGTGCTGGCTCATGGTTCGGATTGAGTCGGAGGGAAGAAAGTGGGAATCAAGGTCGCTCTTGGCGATAAGAAAATCGTTCTCTATATCGGCGCGACTTCCACAATCTCAAGGTCATAACCGTCCAGCGCCACCACGCGAGGTTTCCCACTGGAGGACAACAGGCGGATTTGCCGTAGCCCGAGTTCAGATAGTATCTGCGCCCCAATGCCGTAGTCTCGAAAATCCATACCACGCCGACGAACGGCCAATTTACCTGCGTCTGCCTCGATTTTGACCCCCCCCCCTGGCTGTTCCAGATAAACGACGACTCCATGCCCCTCCTTGGCAATACGCTCCAAGGAACAGCTCAATGCGCCGAAACCGCCCATACCTTTGCCCCGGAAAAGGTCACCCAAAAGGTTTTCACTGTGGACGCGTACCAACGTCGGCTTCGGGCCAAGCTCGCCAAGTGTCAGCGCGATATGCTGGCGATCATCAAGCAGACTACTGAACACATGCAGATCGAAGACGCCATATTCACTCTCGAATTTCGTCTGGGCCACACGCTCTACAAGTTTATCTCGCTGGTGTCGGTAATGGATCAGTTGGGCGATGGAAATCAGCTTGAGGCCGTGCTCTTGCTTGAACTTGATCAAGTCAGGGAGACGCGCCATAGCCCCATCCTCATTCAGAATTTCGCAGATCACACCGCTCGGGTGCAGACCGGCGAGCTGGGCCAAGTCAACCGCCGCCTCGGTATGCCCAGCGCGCTGCAAAACACCGCCCGGACGAGCCTGAAGCGGGAACACGTGCCCTGGCTGAACCAGCATGTCTGACGTCGCCTTGGGGTCCGCCAAAATGCGGATCGTCGCGCTACGGTCGTAGGCGCTGATACCCGTGGTAATGCCCTCGGCGGCGTCAACACTCACCGTAAAATCCGTGCCGTGAGACTCACGATTCTCCGCAACCATGCGCTGGATGCCCAAGCGCCGCAACTGCGGCGCAACAGTCGGCACGCAAATCAGACCGCGAGCATGGCGGATCATCATATTAATGGACTCCGGGGTGGCCTTAGAAGCCGCGAGAACAAGATCACCCTCATTTTCACGGGACTCGTCGTCGGTCACAATCACGGGCACGCCCGCCGCGACATCCGCCAGCGCGCTCTCAATTGAATCAAAATGTGCGTCCTCCACCATGTTTTCCATACCGCACCTTGGCACGGAGATTGGCGGCTGTAAAGTCGCGTCGTAAGCTTGGTTTTACTCAGAAAAACCCCTTGGCACCGGGCAAGGTTTCCACCTTCATAGGCTCATGGACGACTATTCCCTGCTCGACAGTGGCCACGGACGAAAGCTGGAGCGCTTTGGTAAAGTGACGCTCGACCGCCCTTGCGCGCAGGCCGTGTGGAACCCCGCGCACCCAACGCGCTGGAAGCAGGCCGACGCGTTCTTCACGCGGGAAAACGGCTTAGAGTGGCGCGGTCGTGACCGGCTGCCTGAAAGTTGGCTAGCCAGCATTAACGGGGTCCAGATGAAACTTTCGACCACTGACTTTGGCCACTTGGGCGTCTTCCCCGAAACCCGCGCAATGTGGGACTGGATTCGCGCTTCGCTGGAAAAAGAAACGTCCCGTCGCAAAGAACCGCTGAATTTCCTCAATCTCTTTGCCTACTCTGGTGGGGCGACTCTTGCCGCCGCGCAGGGGGGGGGGCATTGCTGCCATGTCGATGCTTCCAAGGGCATGGTTGAGTGGGCGCGGGAAAATGCACGGCTCAACGGCCTGCAAGACCACCCGGTCCGCTGGATCGTTGATGACTGCAACAAATTCCTTCAGCGAGAACAGAGACGTAACCGACGTTACGACGCCATTTTGCTCGATCCACCTTCTTTTGGACGAGGAAAAAGCGGCGAGCTTTACAAGATTGAGCATGCACTGATGGAGACACTAGATCTAGTGAAAAACGTCCTGAGTGATCGCCCCTGCTTTGTTTACCTCACTAGCCACACACCAGGCTTTACCCCTATTGTCCTACAGAATTTACTACGACAATTGCTTGCCAAGGGCAAGGTGGAGGCGGGCGAGATGCTCCTAAGTGGCGAACCAGACGCACTTTGCGTACCTAGTGGGGCCTGGGCAAGGTGGATTATGTAGTGCTATTCAGGGCCATTGGGCCTTGGATTTCGAGTTTTTGTTCCGGTATTTCATTCATACAAATGAAACATACACCCTATTGTTAAAAACCCGTCATAGGGCGATAATCACCCTAGCGAAAACCCCTATCCTCGATTCGCGTAATGTCTAATTATCTCTCCATTTGGCGCACTTTAGCGTCCTGCATATTTATCACCCAAACAGTCATGGCGGCTGATTGGATTGGTGTGGATGATTTTGATTCACACCAAGACGGATCCTCCACCTCCACTAAACGTGCGTGGATGGATATTCGCAATTTCGAACCAGCAACGGTTACCACATTGCCAGACGGCAACCAGGTCGCGCAGATCGCGCCAGGGCAAGCTTTGGCCAGCAGCACGCGAGCCCAGTCACTAATGATCCCTGAAGGGGCGTCGGGCGTAATCTTTCTTAAGTTCCGAACACTCAAGGACTCCCGTTATTGGGGAGGTGTTTTTGGAATGGCCAGCAAAACCATTGTTTCGGAGAGCGATATCGCCGCCGCTTGGACCCTCGGCAATCCCAAGCAAGGCTCTCGACCAAACGCCACTTTGGCAGTCCTTAGCCCCGATGATGACCAAGTGCTGGTCAACAACCGTGGCCGTATGAACAAGGCCTATGAAGTCATGCCCGAGATCAAACCTGATGTCTGGTACAGCCTGTGGGTCACAGTAGACAACTCTCACGACGAAGTCCGCATGTATATACAAGGCGGCGACTTCGAAAAACGCACCGAACTAACTGATTTTCGAGACGATAAAAAAAATGCGTTCCAATTCCAGACCGCCAGCGCGTCTGATCTGACACACTTCGTGGTAATCAACCCCACGGACCCAGAGGACCATAACCCCCGCACAATTCAGATTGACGAGATCAATTTTTACGTCGAAGCAATGCCCTCCGCAGTAGCCGGGCGGTAATTATTCGGGAACGCGACTGAATCGCCGTTGAACGGCGAAACAGCAACAAGCCAGCGACTCTAGCCAACCACGCTCCAGCCAAGCTGCTTCCCAGCCCACATGGGGATAACATCGCCATAAGACGCAGGGATCGTCATTGCGGTGTCGCGCAAAGTAACGATTTTCTCCGGCGGCGTAACGCCGTAAATTTGTTGCGCATTGCCCGAAACAAAAGCCTGGAGCTTGTCCAGCGCGTCGTGCTTCGCGAAAAGATCAGCCATAAGCGCCAACGTGATCGGTGCTGTGAAGACTCCTGCCGCGCAGCCGCAACATTCCTTTTTGTGCTGGGGATGCGGGGCACTGTCTGTGCCCAGACTAAGCTTGGGGTGCGCCCGAAGCGCGGCAGCGAGCAAGGCGTCGCGGTCAGTCGGGCGCTTGGCGATCGGCTTACAGAACAGATGCGGATTCAGCATGCCGCCCGCGACGTCGTCCAGAGTGATGATCAAATGATGCGCCGTGACGGTCGCGTGGAGATTTTCAAAGCGGTCCAGCAAATCAACCGCATGCGCCGTCGTAATGTGCTCCATGACGATTTTGAGGCGCGGAAACTTCGTCGCAATCTGCTCGTAGACAGAGAGAAATTCACGCTCGCGGTCCATGACAAATCCATTGGTTTCACCGTGGACGAGGAGCGGGATTCCCAGTTCTTCCATCAGCGCCAGAGTCGCCTCGGCATCAGCCAGTTCTTTCACACCGCCCTCGCTGTTCGTCGTGATGCCTGCAGGGTAAAGTTTGATCGCCGTAATGTGCTCGCGGGCGGCTTCCAACTCTTCCCGGGTGTAGTTACGGAAAAACAGCGTCATATACGGCTCGAAAACTTCTCCGGCGGTCGCGGCGAGGATTTCTTCCCGATAGGCCAACAGGCGTGGCAGATTATCCACTGGTGGGACGAGATTCGGCATGATAATCGCGCCGGCAAAGGTCTGAGCGGTCAGCGGAGCGACCAATTTCAGCATTTCTCCTTCGCGGAGGTGCAAGTGCATATCGAGTGGCGACTTGAGTTTGATTTTCATCGCCACACAAGCTACAACCTATCCGTGCTATACGAAAAGATAATTTCCATGAGGTCGGTTTTTTCCCTCCTGACTCCCCTGTTAGCCGTGTCCAGCCTATCGGCACAAACCTTCGATGCCAAGCGCGTGCAGGACTACATCGACGCCCGGGTCGACCGTGAGCTGAACCAGTCGATCATTGTCGGCGTCATATCGCTCTCCGGCGAAAAATACTTTACCGCGGGTGAAGTATCAGCGAAAGATCCGCGCCCGCCCAAGCCGGAAGATGTTTTTGAAATTGGCGCGGTGACGGATATTTTCACGGCCACGGCAGCCGCCAGCCTCGTCGTTGACCGGCAAATCACCTGGATGCAGCCCGTCAACGCCTACCTCCCAGAGTATGTCGGCACACCGCATTTCGGGCACTTGCCCTTGCAGTTGGTGCATTTGGTCACACACACCAGCGGCCTGCCCCACAACCCGCCAAACCTCCAGCCCAAGGACGTCAGCGACCCCTTTGCTGACTTCACCAACGACCACACCTACGTCGCGATCAGCGTGATCGGGCTGACAATCCCCCCCGGCTCGGAATACCGCTTTTCCATGCTCGGCTACGGCCTGCTCGGCCACGTGCTGACCCTCCGCACCGGCCAAACCTTTAATGAGCTGATCCAGACGCGCGTCAGCCAGCCTCTAACGCTACAAGACACCACTGCCGTTCTCGATCCTGCTAAAATGGTCCCCGGCCATCAGGGCTTGCAGGAAGTCCCCAACTGGCATTGGGACGGCCTCGCGGGCGGCGGCGGACTCTACTCGTCGGCCCGCGACCTCCTCCGCCTTACCGCCGCCAACATGAGCATGATCAAGCTCGATAAGGACGACGAACGTGCCGTGCGGACCACGCAAAATGTTTTCACCAAAACCTCGATGCCCAACACCATGATTGGCTACGGCTGGCACGTGACCCGTAAAGCCCTCCAAGCTGTCTATTGGCAAAATGGCAAGACCGGCGGCTACGCGGCCTTTGTCGGCTTCAATCCTTCAACCAAAACCGGTTGTGTTGTCCTGACTAACTCCGCACAGGGCTTGGACGATGTGGGCTTCTACATCCTCGACCCGGAACAATATCCGCTGCCCAAACCTCCGCCTAGCGGCCTCCGCCCAGCAAAGCAATTAATGAAATATGAGGGCACTTACCAAGTCGGGCCTGACGCAAAAATCGACATCACACGCGACGGTGAAAAACTCTATGCGCAAATCCCCGGCCAGCCGCGCTACCGTGTCTACCCTGTCGGTAAGAACGAATTCGCCTACGCCACCGGCGACGTGCGCATTATCTTCGACGACAGCAAACGCGGCGTAAACGGCATCACCATGCTCATCGGCCTGAAGAAAATCCAGGGCAAGCGCATCAAGTAGTTCAGCGAATCAGCGCGTGCGCCTGCAGATCTTTCAGATCCACAAACTCCAGCGCTGTATTGTGACAGGCCTCCAAAACAACCAGCGGGGCACAACCGGCTGCCAACGCTTCCGCCCAACGTGTCACGCACAAGCACCAGCGATCACCCGGCTGTAATCCGGGAAAGCCATACTCCAGCATCGGCGTGGACAAGTCATTGCCACTCCGACGTGAAAATTCTAAAAACTCCGCCGTCATCTCCGCGCAAACGGTGTGCAGCCCCTGGTCCCCCGCGCCCGTCCGGCAATAGCCATCGCGATAAAAGCCCGTCATCGGGTCCTGACAGCAGCATTCCAGCTCAGTCCCGAGCACATTGGTTCGTTTAGGCATGGGGCAAAGTTAACGCCTATTGATAGTGGGGCAATCCGGTTTTAACTCGTCCAAACAAATGTGTGATTGCCGCTTCGTTGATTCACGTATATACCCTGTAACCTCACTCATCCCACCTGCCTATGGACAACAATTCGGCCGATTTCCAAGTGAAACTTTCTCCCATCGCCTCCATCGCGGTGATTCTCATCCTCTTATTGGGGACAGGCGGCCTCTATCTGGCGAAGCCAGAGCTGTTTGCTAAAATCACGAAACAGGCCACCAATACCAGCATGAAGACTCTCAGCCAAGAGAGCTACTTGCCGCAGATTGAAAGCAGCCTAAAGACTTTTTTGAAAAGCGCCGTCATTCGTCAGCTAATCGAGAATAAAGCCACCCAAACAGAATTTGATGCGGTGAAAGATATCCAGATCGAGTCCATTAATGCTGATCCGCGTGGTTATTTTAAAAATGAATTGGCGTTCTGGCATTCGACCGACCTTCGAAACGTCGAATTGAAAATAGGGTTCAAAACTGGTGGCAAATCCTATCAGGCTGAAGGTGAATTCACCGTGTCCGGTGCCAGTGATCGCATCAGTATGGACTATGCCAATCTCGTCAAGTGACGGGAATGCCCATCGTTACCGCAACCTTGGCACCTATCGGCGATAACAAGTAAATCAGCAGTCGTGCAGATTCTCCGCACCCTTTTTAACGATGTGCAAATTGCCTCCACGCCATTTTCGCAATGCGAAAATCTATCGGTCCAGCGGGACGCTGGCTAGTGAGCGTATTTGAGTGGCTTTTTGCCGTGCATCAGGGTCAGGTGATTGGCGCTGTCGGACTTTTCGGATTTCACGGTGTGGCCGATTTGCTGGGCATCGAGGCCGAAGCTTTCGATGGCCGCGAGGACCTTCTTTACTTTGCTCTTCGGGACGAATACTTCGAGGCGGTGGCCCATGTTGTAGACCTGATACATTTCCTTCCATGTCGACTTGCTCGCCTTCTGGATCGCCTTGAAAACGGGCGGTAGCGGCATGAGGTTGTCCTTCACGAAATGAACCTTATTGCCGAAGCGCAGGCATTTCGTCTGACCACCTCCAGAGCAGTGGACGAGCCCTCGAATGTCGCCGGGGAAATCTTTTAAGAGCTTCGCCACAACCGGCGCATAGGTGCGTGTGGGCGAAAGCAGTGCCTGGCCGACGGTCATACCGTCGCCGCCGGGCAACGGATCATCGAGCTTATACGGGCCGCAGTAGACGAGCTCCTTGTCGGTCATCGAATCGTAGGTCTCGGGATATTTTTTGCGGTAATAGGGCGCGAGCAGGTCGTGGCGCGCACTGGTCAAGCCGTTGCTGCCGATGCCGCTGTTGGGCGCGGTTTCGTAATCGCATTGCCCCGCCGAGCTGATGCCGATGATCGCCAAACCGGGACGAATTTTGTCACCGGTGATGACCGCATCACGGTCGAGGATCGCCGTCGCGCAGGAGTCGACTGTGACCGTGCCAGTGAGGTCGCCGACGTCGGCCGTTTCGCCGCCGCCGCTCTGGATGCCAAAACCGAAATCCCGCAACGTGCCAAGAAATTCTTCCGTACCCTGAATGAGCTGCGCCAACGCCTCTGCCGGGAAGCGGCGGGCATTGCGGTTGACGGTGCTGGAGAGCAGCACGCCACCAGTCACACCCACGCACAGGAGGTCGTCGACGTTCATCACAATACTGTCCTGCGCAATGCCACGGAAAACGGACACGTCACCCGTTTCGCGATAATGCAGGTAGGCGACGATGGACTTCGTGCCGCTGCCATCGGCGTGGATGACGTTGCACTTCTTCTTGTTCCCAGTCAGGAAATCCTCGGTCATCTTACAGAAGGCACCGGGAAAGAGTCCGCGATCGAGCTTGTCCACGGTGTCGTGAACTTCTTGTTTGCTACTGGAAACGCCGCGTGCGGCGTAGCGACCTTGATCAGTTTTCTTGGGCATTAAATTTCGAGTTCAGACGAGGTTGTTTCTCACAAAGGCACGAAGGCACAAAGATGTCAGCGAATTAAAGCGCGACTGGGTTTTGGCATTCTGTCGATGGATTAAGATAGTTTAAAACAAAAACTTCGCGCCTCTGTGCCTTCGTGAGAAAATACCCACGTCGGGCGGGCAGCGGCCCTACACAGCCAAGTATTTCTCAAGCAGCGCCTTCAGCTCGGCGTGCTCGGTGCAAACGGGAAGGTCGCTATTTTCGGCGGCAAATTGCTCACTCGGGCAGTAGAGGATGCCCTTGTCGGCGGAGCGGAGCATCGTGAGGTCATTGTAGGAATCACCGGCGGCGATGATTTCAAAGTTGAGGCTTTGTAGGGCACGGACAGCTTTTTCTTTCTGGTTGTCCTGACGAAGCTGATAGCCCGTAACACGGCCTTCAGGGTCGATGATCAGCTCGTGACAGAACAGCGTCGGGAAACCGAGCTGGGCCATCAGCGGTTGGGCGAACTGCGCGAAGGTGTCCGAGAGGATGATCACCTGCGAAACGGACATCAGCCATTTCATGAATTCCTGTGCGCCTGGCATGGGCGTCAATCCGCCGATGACTTCTTGGATAAGCGGCAGGCGGATGTCGTGCTGGGCCAGCAGATCGATCCGGTAATTCATGAGCACGTCGTAGTCCGGCTCGTCACGTGTGGTGCGCAAGAGGCCTTCCACCTGCGTACGCTCGGCGACCGCTTTCCAAATTTCGGGAATGAGCACCCCCTCCAGATCCAAACACACCAACTGCATGGTGGGCATCTTCGCGCCCGCGCGCGTGGCGTCAAGGGCAACGTGCATCCAGTCGCCCGTTGAACATATTTATTTTGCCTTCGCGTAATATCGAATTCGAGCGTCTCTGTCCCCCCTATTTCAATTTCGCATTGCGAAAAATTACGATCCAGCGGGGCGCTGGTTACTGGTCGAAATGTTTACGGGCGGCCTGATAGGCGGCGTTGTATTCGCGAGTTTTGCGCTCGGCCAGAGCAACCAGTTCCTCCCCAAGATCTGCCACACGGTCCGGGTGGTAGCGTTTGAGGGCGTCACGGTAGGCTACTTTGATAGCAGTAAAATCCGCGTCTTCGCCCAAGCCAAACACCGCCCGAAAATCGTTCACGGCAGGTGATACGGGAGGTTTTTTTTCAGATTGTGGCGTGGACTGGCGTGTAGCAGGCCCGGCATTCGTCTGAAAGGCGTTATCCCGCTTGTAATGCCGCTTGAGTGTCAGCCGGGCTTGAGGGTAAATCCGTCGCATTTTTTCCATGGCTTCGCGGATAGTGTCCGCAGGCAAGGACTCCATAAACTCGCTGCCATCGGGCTGGACGAGATGAAATTCAAACCACGGCTGTTCGCGCTGAGGAACCATCGCCGCCAGACTGTAGCCAGACCGCAGCGCGTGGCAACTCCAAGGATTCACCAAAAACGCCTTAGTTCCGATCACCGGAAAATATTTGCTGGATCGATGCGGAGAGAACCAATTATGCACGCGCAGCCAGTAGGACAGGCAAAATCTTCTCTGCCGCGCGCTGGCCCATCAGTTGATAGCCTTTGCCATTCGGGTGCAAGTTGTCTGGCAGCAGATCCGCATCGGCCTCCCAAAGGAGGTCGCGCCCTTCAAAAAGGAACAGTTTTTCATCGTTAAATGAAGTCAGCACCTCGTGCACCGAACGCAGTTCTTCGCGATAGTCTTCAAGCGTCATGCCCGCAGCATTATTCGTGGTCTCACGCTCGGCCGCATAGATTGGTG
The DNA here is from genome assembly GCF_014651635.1 of Cerasicoccus arenae. Lineage (GTDB taxonomy): Bacteria > Verrucomicrobiota > Verrucomicrobiia > Opitutales > Cerasicoccaceae > Cerasicoccus > Cerasicoccus arenae. The sequence goes on from NZ_BMXG01000001.1 coordinate 251,840, forward strand.
TAATTAACCCAATTGGCGCATCGGGATGCTGGTCGCGAATCGTCTTCACGAAACCAATGATGTTGTGCCGGAAGGTGCGCTTGCCCAGCGTGGAGCCACCATAAATATTGATGCCCAGCTTCAGCGTAATAATGTCCATCGGCTGGTTGGCGATGACACGCGCCACCATCGGTTCCAAATGGCAATTACCGCTGTATCCCAAGCAGGTCAGGTTAAGGTTCAATGCGCGTGCTGCAGTCGCTGGCCAGCTACGAGCCGGGCTCTTACTTCCGCCGCAATGCGTGATTGAGCTGCCGTATGTCAGCCAGCGCACGCGCTCATCGGCAACGATTTCCAGAGACGCGTCATCAGCCACACGCAACGCTTTTACATATGAATAGGCCTGGACTGGCAGGTAAATTTCGTAGACATGCGAAGACGGTTCGAGACCTGCAAAACGGTAAATATCACTGTCGCCAGATGGGCCTTGCGAAACCAGGATTTCATTATCGCACACCAAGTCCATAATGGGGAGTGCGCCCATGTTATTAAGGTGCGCTTCCAACTCAATGACCGGGCTATTCGTTTGAAAGCGCAAACGCACGCCAGCAGAACGACCAGCCTTATCTGGCAGATCACCGTCCGGTGCATGGAGCGCTAATTCATCGAAGGGCAAACGCCATGGTCGAATGTAGTCTTCGCCACGTTCGAAGCTGATCGCGCCTTGAAAAAAAGTTTCGTCAGGAATTATAGTTTTCATGAAATTTGTTTAGCAAAGTGTTTCATCGATTTCGTATTTCACCCCCTCAGGCACGGATACTTTAATGGTCATTTGGCCATCAACGCGTTCCCCGCTAACTGTGATAACGCCCAGTGGATGCGGCATTTCGGCACGGAAGAAACCCAACGGGCCTGGCATCGGCTTGATCCGGATCTGGCGGAAACCGGGGGCCACAGGGCGGACGCCCGCGACCGAGGCATAAGTGTGAAACATTGGATGGGCACCCCAACCATGGCAATCGCTCCGAGCGGGCTCCGGTGCCTCTGGCAATGAAACAAATCCCTGCTCGGGTAATCCACGCCAAAATTTCAAATGCTCAAAGTAAGCCTCACTCTGACCATAACGCGCAAAGACCTCCAACAAGTAATGCGAAAAATAAATGGTGCAGCGCGCATCCAAGTCAGCATTGAGCAATGCATCCAGACAAGCAGCCTCATGTTCCTCGCTCAGCATACAAGTCAACAAGGCAAGCACCTGTGCATGCTCACTGGTGAGTGGCGACATCCGAGAATCAAGCAGCAAATTTCGCTCACTGTCCCAATATAATCGCAGCGTGGCCTCCATGAGATCCTCGGCAAAGGCCATGTAACGCTTCTGCATAATCGGTTCGCCAACCGCTGCTTCAATCTCTGCTGCGCAACGCAATGTTAGGACAAGGTGCAGGTTTAAAATCGACGAGTCGCCCTCGCGCGTACCCGGCCCACAACCTGATTTCCATCCCTTGACCCAGTCGACAAATTGCCAGCCAGCAATTTGCCCCAGCACGCCCTCATTCGTCATCTGCGGAATAAATTTCTCCAGCAAATTGCGGATGCCAGATATACGATCACGCACGAAATCGAGGTCGTCGCGCCACATCATAAAATCATGCACCATCCATACCCACATCATTGCATAGCTCGAGCTTTCTTGCCGGAGGTGACAGGGATAGCGCTCCGAAACCAATTCACCAAGTGATCCGATACGTGACCAGTCAAAGAGGTCAATCGCCCGACGGCTTATACGATCGTCACGATAGCAGGCATAGTTCGACAAACCATGCAGCCGCGTATCGCCCACGTACATCATTTGTTCGTAGTATGGGCAATCCGTCCAAGTTTCATGTGCGCAGTATTCCAGCCCTTTCGCCATGAGGGGCATAATGCTGTCCCACTCAGTGTCGCTTGACTCCCACTGCGCATCAAGGTTGAAGGGATAGCCCGTCGTCACCACACCCAAACGCCGAATCGAAACCGGTTCATTGCCGGATCGAATACGCAGGCGTGCATATCGCCCAGAACGCCACCAAATAATTGGAGCAGTGAGTATTTCAGACGATTTTGGCAGATTGAATGCATCACCAAATCCCAACCAAAACTTGCCGGTAATTTCACCCCGATGCCCCTTGGAGCGCGAAGCAGTGAGCAACTGATCGGCCGCACATTCATAAAGTGATTCCGCCCACTCAAACTCAATATGGCATTCGCCGCCCACGATTTCGATCAACGGATAACCGCAGCGGTATTCTTCAAAATCCCAAAGCACTTCCACGTTTGTATCTGCCGGAATTTCAACAAGCTTCGCATCGCAGAGTAAAGCCTGCCACCCAGCAATGGATTCCGCTTGCCCGCCTTCACGCCATGAATCTTCGGAAATAATCCGAACCGCCCTCACCTTTCCACCTGCCAAACGAACCCGTTTTTGCTCAGGCAAATAGGAACGATCAAGCGCCCAGCCCTGACGCACTACGCCGGTGTGCTGCTTATTCAAAGGTCCACGAAACACAACTGCTTGCTTGCGCTCATCGGAGCCAAACCACTGCGCAACATTTACGGTGAACGACGGCCCGATATCGTGGTATCTCAAGTTATCGACTCGTTTCATACTCACCGCATTGGTCAAATCACGGTATGTCCACGGAGCCAAGCCAGTGTTGAGCAATGCCTCATCGTCAGGCTTTACCGCGCACAATAAAAACCCTCCCCGGTAGGACATCTGTGCCATGGGGGCAATCGGCAGACGATTTCCCTCGGCGTCCATTTCCTCTGGTGATGGCTGGGGACCGCTCGCCAGCGGCAGCGTCCACACCAGCGCAGTCAAGGTATGGCGACCAGCCGACACTGGAATGGTGAGCGATGACACCGCCCAGTGCCCAAGGTCGCTGCGATCCGGGCCAAAAGCCACATCCTGCCCGTCAAGATACAGTTGAAAACGTTGATCTGCCGTTACATGGAGTTCAAGCGGACGATTTCCATCAGCCCAATCAAACTCCAGTGAAAATTCCAAAAAAGCTGTTTCTTGCCCACGCTTGTTTTGAGCCCAAATCCAAGATGCCAGCTCTGCGGGATGCCCCGGAATCAGATTGGCGTCTCCAGGCAGACGATCGATGGGCGCAAGAGTGAAGCGAAAGTCGGGGTGCGTTAGAATGCTCATTACAAAATCAGATCAGTGCTCTTAGTTAGATGGCCGAGCACACGCATGGAATCAACGTGCTGTTGTTCAACAAGAAAAACCAGGGCATTTAGGTCTTCGGGGTGGGTCATTGGTGTGATCTTTGGAGATGCTATAATCGACATCCATCCTAAAATCACAGAAACCGCCCGCTAAATGTTAAAAACCTCCTTCACCACACTAGGAGAAATGATCTAATGTGAATGGCCATGATGATCATCTGAGTGGTATTCACCATCAGCATTAAAGGTCAGTTTAAGACCAGCAGAGAACTCTTCCCGTTGCTCTAAAGTGAGGCGAGCCTTGGGGTGCATCCAAGTATAGCTGCCCAGCGGCATCCAGCCCTCATGAACGGCTTCATAGGCTTCGTGCGCATCGCCCATATCGGGTACGGAAATGTTGAAATGCTCGCGCCCTTCCTCCACGTGATGCGCCAGCCACCAGGACGCCGGAGCCACCTTCGCATACCACGGCCAGACAGTTTCGTTGCTGTGGCAATCGGCGCAAGCACCCATAAAGTATTCCTTGGTCTGGGCGTTAGCCCAATGAACCTCGTGGGTTACGGGGGGATTCACGTCATCAACCGGCACAAACTGGATGCCGATAAAAATGACAATGAGGACGACGAAGATTTGCAACAAGCGCTTTTTCATCTGCGCGAGCTTGGTGATAATTCAGCGAAACGCAATGCCTCAACGAGGCTTTTCTTTAGCTGTTAGACGACGAGATTCACGAAAGTAATATCGCTCGATATGGCGGGCAATTTCAACCATCGGCTGATGATCGGTGTAGAAGCACGCGCCGGCTTGCAGGTAGATCGGCTCACGTTCGGCAAGCAGATCAGCAATGCGCTGGGCAGGGTCGGCCACATTGAGCAGTGGGCGGTTGGCATTGCCCTTCGTCCGGCTCAGAATGGTCTCTGGACTGGCAAAAAGACACGCCACGAGACCGCGGCGCTTGAGTTCCTCAATCATGCCAGGAGCCGTCACCAGACCACCGCCACAGGAAACGACGCAGTTGCTTTCCGGATGCCCGGAGTGGACGAAATCATACTCCAGCTTGCGAAAATAGGCCTCTCCTTCTGCCGCAAAAATGTCTGGAATCGGGCGGCCTTGTGCCTCTTCAATCGCGCGATCAGAGTCTAGATGCTGCATGCCAAGACGACGCGCCAAGGCCCGGCCCACTGTGCTTTTCCCAGTGCCCATGAAACCAACCAAGTAAAGATTGGGGCGCGCTTTCGCCGCCGTCTGTTTCCTGTCTGCCATTGTGCTCAGCTCATTCCCGCTGGTCCTGAGCTCGATAACAATGTGTTCCGCGCATCCTTGGGCGCAAGTTCTAAGCGGAACCGTTTTTTGTACCTACCAACACCAACGTAGTTTTCCAGTAAAGACTGCACCCTCCCCCATCAACGGCCCAAGAGTTTACGTCATGGCACAAAATCCGCTTGTCGCTTGATATATTAGACATTAGCGTCAATCATACTATCTATGCCATTAAGTGCTACTACTGACGATTGGCCGGAGCCCCAACGGATGGACTCTCCCGTGACCCCAGTCGACCCGCTTGAGATGCTTCTTCCACTCGAAGAAGACCTACATGCGTGTATCACCATGGAGCTCAAGGAGTTAGAGGATCGCCTATCGCAGCACCCGTCTCTCGAACCCGCTTGGCGATCGCTCAAAGCCTTTCTCCGCCAACCCGGTAAACGCCTGCGCCCGCTCTTGTTCTTACTCAGCTATCAGCTCTTTGACCGCAAAGATACCCCCCCCCCACGCTCCGCCCTCCGTGTCGCTGGTGCCCTGGAGCTTTTTCACGCCTTTGCCCTCATCCACGATGACTTGATCGACTGCTCGGAGTCCCGCCGCGGCAAGCCCACGCTCCACCGCGCCCTGGACAACGATGTAACCAGCGATCGACGCAACGCACAGAGCCTTGCCCTCGTGTTGGGAGACATCCTCTTCGGCTTTGCGATGGAGTGCTTTCTCGACCCCGAACTCCCCCCCCCCCGCGCCCAGATGGCCATGCGTTACTTCCTCCGCATCGCCCAAGAAACTGGCATGGGACAGGCCGCGGAGATCGCCCATCTGGAAATTCCTCTGGCAGACATCAACGAGTCCGAAATCGAGCAAACCTACCATCTCAAGACCACCCGCTACACCATCGAATGCCCACTGGTCCTTGGCGCATTGCTCGCTGGCGCAGATCAAAATACCCATCTCGCCCTCAGCGCCTTTGCCCGCCCCCTCGGCTTGGCCTTCCAGATCGAGAATGACTTGCACGAAGTCGAACTTCTCCCTGACGCTGCACCAGACCTAGCCTACGACTTTCATTGCGGCGTCAAAACGCTGCTCCTCAAGCGCCTCCACGATTCCCTCCCCCCCACTGACCAGAAACTGCTCCACACCGCCTTGGCCCGTTCGGAAAGCCAGGAAGGACTTTCGCAGATCGCACTCTTATTAGCCAAGTCCGGCGTTCCCTTGCAATTGCGACGCGAAGTACGCCAGCATTTCAACGACGCCCGCCAAGCCCTTCGTGAATCCGCCTTACCGTCAAGCCAAGTTGCCTTTCTCGAAGCCGTGGTAGAGTTCATCCAAAGCAACCGCCGCCATTCAGAATCCACCGCGGCCACTCGCCCACGTACTGCGTAGCGAACCGAGTAACCAATCCACCCCTAGAACTCCCGCGGAATCCGCTTGCGGATACCCACATCATGGTGTTCCTTTTACTTATATGCTGAACGACGTGGTTGAAGTCGATATTAAGGGCGTCATGCCGACGTCCAACGGGTGTGCGGTTTTCCTTGGAAGCGAGGAAAAGACCTTTGTCATATATGTCGATCAGGGTATCGGTAACGCCATTTCGATGACGATTAACCACGTCAAAAAAGAGCGCCCGCTCACCCACGATCTCATCGACAGCATGTTCCAAGGCTTTGGCATCGGCGTAGAGCGCGTGGTGATCAACGATGTCGACGATGGCACTTTTTTTGCCCGTCTGATCCTGAATATGGACAACGAAATCGGCAAAAAAATCGTCGAAATTGACGCCCGGCCAAGCGATTCCATTGTCCTAGCCCTACAAGCTGAAAAGCCCATCTACGTCGCCCAAAAAGTCATCGATTCCGTCGAGGATATGACAGAAATTCTCGAACGCATTCTGAAACAGTCGGACTGATTCGGAGGTTAAAGATTAAAAGTGGAAAGGTTAAAGCAACGACCACTTTGGCCATGTATACTCACGATGAATAAACTCTTCTGGAAATATTCGTCCAAAGCCAATCGTCCGCTGAGCCAATAATCACACGGATTTCGCGTTCCTGAAAACCATGAAAACATACGTTAGCCTCTTCATTGCACTGCTGCTAGCCGGTTGCGTGACTGGACCGGAAATTTTGACGCCACTGCCCTATCAAGGTTACGTGCTCCAGTGCGTGGTATTCAAAACAAGCGAAGCTATAGAATCGCCTACATTCGAAGTGTTGAAACTCGACTCAAACGCCGAATTGATCGTACTTCCGGGCGTAATTCTGCAAGAAAATCAACCGCAAGACATAAACTTATTCATGCCCAACGGTGATGAATTGGCCATTTCGATCGCGGAATTTAACCCCAAATATATCAAGGATAGAGGCACCGCCCTGGTTAGCTTCACCTATGGCCAACGGCTTTTCTCCAATACGCACCCAGCAGAGGGCAATGCAGACGCCACATTCACACAACGCCGCCAAATTCAAAGTTCCTTGATGCTCCAGCCTGACCAATGGAAGTCGGTAGGCAGCGTGAGAAACAAGGATGGCGGGGAATATTACTTCGTGCGCCTGACCTCCCCCATCAAAACGTTGCCGGGAGGCGCAAAATGACCCCCCCCCTGCCCGACACACTGATCCCCAGCCAGCCGCCAACGGCCCTAGCGCCAATGCAGGACGTGACCACACGCGCATTCATGGCGATCGTCAATGAATACGGGCCGCCAGACCTATTCTTCACGGAGTATTTTCGCGTACATGAACATTCGCGACCGGAAGCGCACATCCTTGAGTCCATTGATGACAACCCGAGCGATCGGCCTGTTTTTGCGCAGTTGATCGGCGAGGATATCGAGCACATGCAGCGCACCGTGCGCCTGCTGCTCGAGCACCCAATCGCAGGCATCGATCTCAATATGGGTTGCCCCGCACCCAAGGTTTACAAGAAAAACGTCGGCGGCGGCCTGCTCCGTGATCCGGACAAGATTGACGCCCTGCTGGGCGCACTACGGGAAGTCTGCCCTGGGCGGTTCACCGTCAAGATGCGCATTGGCTTTGCCGATACCGAGCATTACGCCCCGATTCTGAAGCTCATCAACAAGCACGATGTCGACCTGCTCAGTGTACACGGACGCACCGTCAAGGGCATGTATCGGAGCGAAGTCGACTATGATTGTATCAAACAGGCCGTGGACAGCGTGGCCTGCCCGGTGCTCGCCAACGGCGATGTGTCGTCAGTCGCCAAAGGCCAATGGGTGCTCGCACACACCGGTGCCTCAGGTCTAATGATTGGCCGACATGCGATCCGCAACCCGTGGATTTTCCGCCAATTGAGAGAAACTTTCGACGGGCAACCAGTCTTTCAACCGACTCTGGGCGATGTACGCGGCTACGTGGATCTACTTTGGAAGGAAACCCGCAAGGGCCGCCACGAAGACGAGCGCCATGTTGCCTATCTGAAGAAATTCCTGAACTTCGTCGGCCAAAGCGTCGACCCCGAAGGCCATTTTTTACGGACGATGCGCCGAGCGCGTGCGCCAGAGGACTTTTTTGCAATTTGCGACGAATGCCTAGTTAATGGCGGGCGCGACCAAATTCCCTTCGCTGCTGAGCCCTATCCTGGCCTAATCGCCCGTCCTAGCCGTGAGGCACCCACCGGGCCGTCAGCTAGCAACGCAGGCGAGCTTCAGGAATGCAATCTGGACAACGTCACTTAGACTCGACTTCCCTCCGTGCGCCGCAAAAAACGACCCATGCTCTGGCAACTAATCAACGGACTGGCAATTGGGCTTGTCCTCGCATATCTCGGTCTCTGCCTGTTCGCCGTATTCTTCTCCGATCGGATGATTTTTCCAGTGCCGCCTCGCAGCTACAAGGACACCAAGGAAATCATCAGGCTACCGTTACCACGCTCCAACACCGAGATTGCTGCGCTCTACCTGCCCAACCCAGAAGCGAAGTTCACCATCCTCTACAGTCATGGTAATGCCGAGGACTTGGGCAATATCCGGCCGTTTTTGGGAGACCTGCGAGATCAAGGCTTCGCTGTAATGGCATACGACTATCCCGGCTACGGAACCAGCGACGGCCGCCCAAGCGAGCAGGGCTGCAATGAAGCTATTTCTGCCGTCTTCAGTTATCTCGTTGTTTTGCGGGATGTCGACCCCGACAGCATCATCTTATTCGGACGCTCGCTGGGGGGGGGGCCTACGATTGCCCTCGCGTCTAAAAAAGTCGTCGCAGGCGTCATCACCGACGGCACTTACTCCAGCACATTTCGAGTCGTCACCCGTCGAAAATTGGTGCCTTGGGATAAATTCGACAACCTCGCCCTAATCAACCAAATCCAGTGCCCACTGCTGATCATACATGGCACACAGGACCGTACGGTCCCCTTCTCCCACGCCCAAGCACTATTTGACAAGGCCAAGGAGCCGAAAACCGCATTTTTCGTCGATGACGCTGGGCACAACAATTTGATTGAACGGGCAGGCTCCCGCTATTGGGATGCCATCGACACATTCACCAAATCACTCCCCGAACCCCATGAGTAAATCTGCATTAGTCATCCTGCACGAAGGCTTTGAAGAAATGGAAGCCATCGCCCCCATCGACATCCTTCGAAGGGGGGGGGTCTCGGTCACCGTTGCCTCGCTGACCAAGGAGATTCTCATCATAGGCCGCAACAGCATAACGGTGCAGGCTGATGTCGACCTCGATCAAGCGTTGATGCACGACTATGACGCCATCGTTCTGCCCGGTGGCCCAGGGGTTAATAAATCCCTCCGCCACGACCCGCGTGTGCGCCTTGCGATTCAGCGACAACTGGAGTTGGGGAAGCTCGTGGCTGCCATCTGCGCGGCCCCTCTGACCTTACTCGACGCAGGTTTGTTAGAGGGTAAACGTCACACTGCACATTATAGTACAGTCGAGGAATTACCCGAGATGGAATCCGCCCAAACCGTAATTACCGACGGACTGATTATCACTTCCCAAGGGGCAGGTACAGCAACAGCGTTCGCACTGACGGTGCTCGCGCAATTAACCACTGAGATGGTGGCGCGCGAAGTCGCCGAATCCATCTGCCTAAGCACTCCACAATAGGGGATTTGTTTCTACTGTGTGGGAAGAAGAATATCCGCTGCCCGGTTATAAAACCGCGACTGAAAAGTATGTCACGGCCCAGTTCATCGGCATGGGCTTGCTCACAAGCTGGCTTGTGGGGGGGGATTTTGCGGGCGGACCGTCACTGAGCGCCGCCATTGGGGCCCTATCGTTATTTTTCTTCTTTTTCTACCGTCGGGAGGGAGCCATCTCTACGAGCACCAATCGCCGTTATTTTCGACGCTGGTTGCTTGTGCCTATTGCTATGCTCGTCATCTGGTCGATTGGTCAGTTTTCGCCGACAATCTCATACCTACAAATCGGCGACCGAATTTATCTACAATTGGCTAACCCGCCCACCATTGGACCGGTCAATAGTTTCTCCGGTGCCAATTGGCAACTGATGGTATACCCCTGCATGATGATGATGAGCGCGGTTGGGCTTGTGGCCTTCACCCAGAGCCAGCACGCCATGGCCAAGATACTGATCACGCTCACGCGCAGTGCAATGATTCTGGCGGGCATTGGCCTAGTTGGAGAAGTATTTCGCTGGAAGCGTATCCTCACCTTTCTGACGCCTGCACAAGACAATTTCTATTCAGTATTTCCCCATGGACACCAATGGGCGGCATTTGCCCTGTTCTGGATGGTTGTTAGTTTCGGCGTGTTATTCTACCTCCATCATCGGCAATCTTGGAAAAGCCTGTTCTCCCATAATAGCATGTGGCTTGTCTTAGGCTGGGTGGTGCTGGCGTGGTCAGTCTATTGGACGGGCGCACCAGTCCATCATTTCCTGCTTGGATTGGGTATCGGCCTGTTAACACTTAGCACTGGGCTGATGATCGCGGCCAATCGCAAAGGGCATATTGGTAGCATGTTGGGCGGTGGCCTACTCGCCCTAATCGGTTGTGCGTTATCTGGCGGCAGCATCTACTATTTTGCCTCGGAATTCACCTTAGCGCAAAACGATGTCACGCGGGCACCATTTGGGATTCCATGGGAAGTCCAAACCGCTCTCTGGCGCGATGCCTGGGCCTTGTTTGAACAGCGTCCATACTTTGGCTGGGGCATCGATGCGTTTGCCGATGTCCTCCCCTTTCACCAACAGATAGACCTCGGCCAGGAATACTACGGATCGCCCCACTCTGACCTGCTGCAAGGCTTAGTCGAATACGGTCTGGTCGGCATGGCGCTCTGGCTGATTTACCCATTGTCGCTGATGTTTGCCTTTGCGCGGATGAAAACCCACCGCCGTCTAAGCCATTACCTCTGGGGCGGCGCTACGCTGCTTGCGCTGCTATCTTTGGTCAGTCAACCACTCAGCAGCCCGGCAAATTTCGTCTGCTTGTGGATTGGCTTGGCAATGGCCTTCAAGTGGTCGCAAGCTGCCGAGCAGGGTCAACGATCCACTCCTGTCGCCCGAAACTCACCTTTACCTGTGATCAAAGCCAATCCTGAACGGGAAAACGAGGTTGACCGATCTTCAAAGACTCGCCACAAAAACCGCCGCCGCCGTTCCAATTAGTAAAGCGGAGGTCGTATCGTGGTTTCCTGCAACCAAACACAGCGTCTCATTGGCCTTCAGCAAAAAAAATCCCACCATGCATGGAAATTTATCGATGCTGGATGGGATGCAAAATGACTGTAGGCTTTGACCATTTGTCAGCGACAAACGGCCAAAGCAACTACAGTCAAATGATCAAGCGTAACTTACTATGTTCGCTGGAATCGCAGTTGGTGTCGTTTATTCCGCTTCGTAGATACGAATATCAGAGAATATCGCATTGAGGCTGGCATCATCATCATCGTCGCCAACAAAGGTCAGGTAGGACATACTTCCCGTGAAGAATGAGCCAACGGGAATCACAAGGGTTACCGGCCCTGAGCCTGCGACATACAAGGGACTGATCGGCGCGAAGGAGTCGTTAAGCACTTGGCTACCCGCCAACTTAATGTGCGTCAAACCAGTCAAATAGTCATTGTCAGAGTCGAAACCAATGCAGGTCAGCTCACCGACATCGGAAGCATCGAGTGTCACTTCCATCATGGTGTCAGCAGTCACCGTATAGCTGTATGCATACTTCCTCCAGTAGTTGCCTGTTAGTTGAAGCGAGGTATTGCCTGCCCCCAATGTCATACCGCCAGAGGCAGATTGCGAAGCGTAGTCTGAGAAACTTCCTGAATCAAAAACAAGCACGCTAGAAGGCGCAGTTGTCGACTCAACTTCCAGCACTGGCCCTTTGCCTGTATCTTCCCGGCTATTAAATGTAACATACATGGGGGTTGATGAAGGCTGAATCAGGACGAACGAGGCTCCCCCATCATCAATGGCTTCTTGAGCGATATAGGAAGTCACATCAATCTCATGAACCACTCCAGGTGTTCTGGCGTCAATCGTTGCGATTAACGTTCCAGATGAAGGCTCACGAGTATTCCAAGTCATAGTCGACTCATCCCACGCGTCGTTCACAAGTTGACGGATTTCGATGTAACGCGCTCCAGAACCTTCACCACCGATTGAGTTTACCCTTAATTTCAATGTCGCGTTCGTCACGGTTCCAGTAAGCGAGGACAGCGGGAAACGAACGTACGAAATACGATCGTAATCCGGGGAACCATTTTTGACGGCTAAACCCAAATTACTGCCGTAATTTGTGGTTGGGTTCGCATCATGCACATACGCATCCGCCTCGGCATCAATTTCAGAAATCGTTGAGCTTGGGGCCTCGGTTTCAATTTCAAGAACTGGCTCCTTTCCGGTATTCTCACGACTGCCAAATATAACCAACTTGTTGCCACTACCTGGCTGGATAAGAACAAAGGAAGCGCTTCCATCACCGCTCATTTCAGATGAGACGTATGCACTTACATCAATTTCATGAATCACTCCAGGAGTCCGGGCGTCGATGGTTGCAATCAACGTTCCCGTTGATGATTCGCGGGTGTTCCACGTCATCGTCGACTCATCCCATGAGTCATTCGCAAGCTGACGAATCTCGATGTATCGCGCACCGGATCCCTCTCCACCGATTGACTCCACATTCAGCTTAAGCGTCGCCCCCAGAAAACTATTGGTGGTCGATGGCAGAGCAAAACGGAGATAAGCAATACGCTTATACTCCGAGGGGCCTGATTTAGCCAATAATCTGGTATCGCTGCCAAAATTGGTGGTCGCGTTTCCGTCATTCACGAAGGTATCTGCTTCGGGGATAATTTCGAAGAATTCAGTTTCTCCGCTGGGAATGCCTGCGTTTAAGGCCAAGCGAATGGAATCTATTGCCAACGTGTATCCGCTGCTCGATCCGTTTTTGCCGGTCACGGTGAATCGGAAAACGGCGGTGGCATCCGAAGCCAATGTTACCGTTCCTATGGCGACTTCACCATAACCAGCAGTGCTGCTGTATTGATCGACTGGCGCACCAATATCAACGCCATCAACACTTAGCTGATAAATGCCCCGATCTGAAGCCGTCTTATCCGTAACAAAAATCCAATAAGTACCGACTGGCAAATTTGGAACCGAGAATTCGATCCAATCACCGGTGCTATCTGCATCCAAACGCACGAGCTCGCCACCACTAGAAGATACGTCCGCAACAAGCGTTTCACCCTCACCCGAATTGGAGACGAGTAGTGACTCCGCTTCAAAAGGAGTCGATAGAGAATGATACCCAATGGACTGGCCATATTCCTGGCTGTCCAACTCATTACCGATACCGTTCCAAGTGATTGAGGGGCCGAAGAAATCTGGGTCAGTGCCACTGCCGGGACGATAGGTAACCGTGCCGCTGCCGAGTGTGACAGAGCCAGTTTCATATGAACCCGCTGCTCCGCTGAAGGCGATTATGCTATCGGTCACGGTAAGGCTACCGCTGCCATCTTCATCTAATCCACGACCAGTATTACCATAGTAGGTATAGTTTGTAACCGTGGAATGCCCATTTTGGGTCCAGATACCAGAACCATTAGTCGATTCACTCCCAGTTTGGTTCGCGGTTGTGCGACGGAAGGGATAAGCGGCCACGCAGTTGTTCAATGTTTTGGTATTATGCCAAAGCCTGAAGCCACGATAGTTCTTCACCGAAACACAACCCTCAAAATTTGCGACTGGTTTAATGTCGAAGCCGGCATCCTCGTTGTTCACCGCAATACAGCGGATGAACTGACTCGTGCCGCCAGTACTTCCCTCAAGAACAAAGCCATCACCATTGTAATAGCCCTGCGGATCGCCATTGGAGTCAGTCTGGTTATTCCACCGGTTATTCATAGCGATACAGTCTTCAAAGACCAGGTTCGTGTTAGCCGTACCGGAGCCATATCCAACAAAGCCAAATGGCAAAGATTCGCCATGATCCCACCAACTAACATCGCCTCCGGTCATATCGGCCGTGCAACGCCTAAAGGTTACATTGTCGCAACCACGATCTAAGCGGAAACCTTGCTTCGTGTATTCCTGAACGACCACATTTTCAAATAGGGTGTCATCAACATAGTAAAGGTATACGCCATGCCGAACGTCATGGATAAGTATATCCCGAAACGTTAAGCCTACGGACGAATTACCGGACGAATTTTTAATCCCGTGACGCGTGCGACTGATCTCCAAATTTTGCACAATCCAATGGTCGCCCCGCACAAGCAACACCTGAGATTGTCCAGAATTTGGAGAGGTTCGAGTCCAACCAGGGTCTCCGTTAAAATGTGGAATTCCACCACCAGTATCGACCCCCTTAATCGTTTTCGGGAGACTGGCTGTGCCGTCTGAATTGATGAAAATTTGTGTGTCTACGTAATTACCGGAACCGACATAGAGCGTATCACCCGGAACCATCGTCGTATTGAGCGTTGTGGACATGGAACTCTTCGACAATGCATTGGCGAAATCCGCGCCGGTTTGAGCTCCCGCACCACTGGATGTCATGTAGTACTCGACAGCTTGAATATTTGAGGCAGTAACAAACGCGGCTACCATTGGGAGCACGCGGAACAAGGCCGGGCAGGCGAAAGCCCGTCGGCAGGTAAATAAACCTAACATTTTTTAGATTTGAGATTAGGGGTGAGTATACGGGTAGTTTGAAGCAAACAAAAATGCTTCAGGACGACTCTACTCAACAAACTATGGGGAAAACGAATCCTCCGGTAGTTAAGTTATTCAATAGAAGTATGTCCGCCCCATCATTCTCCCAACCAATCGAGCGACAAAAAATGCCCGGTTGCATGCAAGCGCAAGCAACCGGGCACTGTGTTTAAGCCCTTCGGCAAAGCTTTCTGAAGCGTTATTCGATAATCAAGTTGCTGAACTCAGCCGTTGTCAGTGTACCGCCAACTCGACTGTAAACACCCAAACCGATCAGAATTTCATCAGGCATATCAACAGTACTCGTTGTCCCAAGCTGCGTCCACGTAGTACCATCCGGCGAGAGGAAGCTGCTGAATGTATCGCCGACGCGCTGGAGACGAATCCAGTAAGGAGGAACCGGCCCCCACAGTTTATCCCGAGGCCAATTCCCAACATAATCATCAGTCGGCCGATGTGAATTCGTCCCACCATTAACAGCCTCAAGACCGACCGCTGCAAACCGTGAGCCATCGTCCGTCGTTGGGCGCATCATAATCATTGAGGATGATTCGTCGTGCTCTGCGGTAACTGAGTCGACACGGGTAGTAACAGTGACATCTCCTGTATAGGAAATATAGGCGAAATGCAACAAGTCGGATGATTGCCATGGGCCCATGCCGCCAGCTCCCTCAATAATAAAGCCGGTCGCTGTAGCCGTCGCGCTGCCCGCGGCAGTCACTGAACCGATGTCTTCCGAAGTCCAGAGCTCAACTGCACCATTTTCCTCAATCAGCTCAATGACGCCAAGGTAGCCATAGCCCACCCCATCATCTGTTTCAACATCGAGCCAGATAGAGCCGTCCAGCTCAGGCATCACTTCGGTAAACTCAATGACCGTGGTGATATTATCCGTCACATCCAATAGCTGAGATTCTACACCAATCGTGTAGAGAGTACCCCGATTACCGGCACCCGCACGCGAACCAAATAGCCGGATCGTGTACGTCTTGCTGATATCCAAGCCATCCAGCACAACTGTCGCCAATTGAGTATTTTCAACATAGAATGAGTCTCGAGCAGCGGTGTTCGGATAAATCACTCCGCTGTCCACACCCATACCGTTAGTTGATGTGAAACCGCTGTCGATCGAGAGACTGATACCCGTCAACAACCCGTCGGAATCAATCGCATCAGTGATAAACGAGCCAGCCCAGCTAGTCGTGAGGTTATTCCAATTACCTGCCGTAGTGTATGCCGCATCTCCGAAGTCGAAGAGCACTGGCGCACTAATAGGCGAAGCCTCCGGATTCACTGTAATCGTAACATCGTCCGATGCACTCAGCGCGGTATCGCTCCCGGTCAGGCGCAATACATAGGTGCCTTCCACGGTGAAAGTCGCTGTTGTCGCCAACAGAGAATCGTCCGCAAAAGTGACCGTTCCGGGGCCACTGAACGTTGTCCATTGCGTCGTCAACGAGCTGCCTTGTGGCAAACCGTCATCGCTGGCGGAACCACTAATGGCCAAGGCGGCGGTACCACTGCTCAAGGTAACGGAATCGTCGGTGCCGGCATTAACAACGGGCGACTGATTCGTCGGTGCAGTAACCGTTATCGTGACGTCGTCCGATGCACTCAGCGCGGTATCGCTCCCGGTCAGGCGCAATACATAGGTGCCTTCCACGGTGAAAGTCGCTGTTGTCGCCAACAGAGAATCGTCCGCAAAAGTTACCGTTCCGGGACCACTGAACGTTGTCCATTGCGTCGTCAACGAGCTGCCTTGTGGCAAACCGTCATCGCTGGCGGAACCACTAATCGCCAAGGCGGCGGTACCACCACTCAAGGCAACGGAATCGTCGGTGCCGGCATTAACAACGGGCGACTGATTCGTTGGTGCCGATGATGAAGTGACGGTAATGACATCCGTTCCTACGTTGCTAGCGGCATCCAAAGCAGTAATGGTAATGACATTGTCACCCGTTTGCAGTGGGATGTCATTCACCTGCCAAGACGTCCCAACCGTGATACTACCACTGCCGCCCTGATTGTTGGCCCAGGAAAGGCTGCTCACGCCCACATTGTCCGAAGCCGAACCCGCAAGGGTAACCGTGGAGGCTGTTGTTGCGTAAGTGCCATTGCTCGCTGGCGAAGTAATCGAAACAACTGGCAGCGTTACATCACCACCACTCAAAGCGTTCACATCAATGAAGTCATTCGTTATCGTTTTTCCATTACCTGGAGCTCCATACGCAATGGTTTCAGCTTCGAGGTAAATCTCGTTGATGGTACCTTCGGTCGATAATCGTAGTGGCGTGACTGTGACATTCCAACTGCTCGTTCCATTCACAGCGGGCGTAGGTTCATTAAAGAACTGGCTATTTCGATACCATATATTCGTGGTATCGGCATCTGCCACCCCACTCAACGGAAGGCTACCACCCGATACCGTCGTGCTACCGCTTGTTGTAGGTGAGGTCACCTTGATGTAGGGGCCGACCAAGGATGCGGGTTCCTGATTGCGGCGCTGCGACATTACCCAAGCCACCAAAGGTGTCTGCGAGCCGTATGCGCGTGTCCAGGCAGCAGAATGTCCTCCGGTATCATACCTTGTATAGATGGGCTTGCCTCCTGCCGCACGCATTTGACCTGCAATCTGATCGGAGCCATTGATTCCTATGGTTGCATCATCGACACAATGAAACGCCCAGAGCGGGATATGTGCATAATTATCGGCATAAGACGATGGAACCGATCCCGCATTGGGGTTGGCTGCAGCATAACGACTGGGATAACTGTCGATTTGCTTGACCACGCCTTCTCCTCCCATACCCATTCCCGTGATGTAAATGCGATCGGGGTCGATATGGTAGTTGGCGATCAAGTCGTCTAACATCCCTTGGATTTGCCCAGGCAAGTAGCTATCACCCCAATTATTCAACTGGCACTGAGGTGCCACCCAGAAGCAGGGAAATGCTTCCCTATTGTCAGGATTAGCCGTTGAGATGAAGATCATTGAGCCATTGGCATTATTCACCAGCTGCGAACTATTATCGGTTCCTCGTTCGTCTGCTCGGTGCAGCGACAGAACCAGAGGATAGAGTGTTCCGGCATCGTTTGAGTCATAGTTCTCAGGAATCATATACCGGTAATGCAGAGATGTCGCGTTACCATTATCATAGCTGCCGGACGGAAAGTTCGTCGAATTGACAGTCGGATAAGTAATTGGAGGGGGCGTACCTTCTGGGTTCACCGTTATCGTAACGTCGTCCGAGGCACTCAGCTCAGTATCGCTTCCAGTCAGGCGCAATACATAGGTGCCTGACACAGTGAAAGTCGCCGTGGTTGCCAACAACGAATCATCCGCAAAGGTTGCCGTTCCGGGGCCACTGAAGGTTGTCCATTGCGTCGTCAACGAGCTACCTTGTGGCAAACCGTCATCACTGGCAGAACCACTAATGGCCAAAGCGGCCGTGCCACTAACCAAAGTAATATAATCGTCGGTACCGGCATTGACGACCGGTGATTGATTCGTTGGTACAGAAACCGTTATCGTAACGTCATCCGATGCACTCAGCTCGGTATCACTTCCAGTCAGGCGCAATACATAAGTGCCTTCCACGGTGAAAGTCGCCGTGGTTGCCAACTGGGAATCGTCCGCAAAAGTGACCGTTCCGGGGCCACTGAACTTTGTCCACTGCGTCGTCAACGAGCTGCCCTGCGGCAAACCGTCATCACTGGCAGAACCACTCAGAGCCAACGCGCCCGTACCACTAATCAAAGTAACCGAATCATCCGTACCAGCATTAACTGTCGGTGATTGATTCGCCGGCGTCGGTGATGAAGTCACGGTGATGACGTCCGTTCCAACGTTGTTGGCGGCATCCAGCGCAGTAATGGTAATGACATTGGCACCCGATTGCAGTGGAATGTTGTTGTACTGCCAAGTAGCTCCAATAGTTATGCTACCGCTACCGCCCAGATTATTGGACCAGGACAAACTGGTAACGCCAACATTATCCGAAACAGTTCCGCCGATGTCTACTGTGGTGGCAGCGGTCGCGTAGGTAGCACTGCTCGTGGGCGAAGTAATCGTAACGACTGGCTGAGTCGAATCACCCGTCACATGATTAATGATGACATGGGCATTGGTTGTCGTTTTTCCACCATAATTCGCTGACACTGGTGTAGCAATGGTTTCCGCCTCTAAATATATTGGGTTAACTGAGTCTCCCCGAAGCGGGCTGGCGGTGACACTCCAGCTGGTCGTTCCACTGACAGTTGGAGGTGTTTCGTTGAAGAACTGATTATTACGATACCAAATATGTGTGGTATCCGCATCGGCCACACCGCTCAAGACAACGCTGCTATCCGAAGTCGATATATTTCCGGAACTCGTGGGAGAGGTCACCTTGAGATGTGGCCCGACTATGGATACGGGCTCCTGGCCACGACGTTGAGACATCATCCACGGAACCAAAGGTGTGTCCGGACTATATGCACCAAGCCAACCAGCATGATGACCGCCTGTATTATAGCGAGTATAAATGGGAGTGCCACCGGCTGCACGCATACCACTGATGATTACATCTGAGCCATTAACGCCCTGAACCCCATCATCGGCAGCGTGAAATGCCCAAAGTGGGACGTGGGCATATACGCTCTCCATCCCACTGGCAGTTCCACAGTTCGGATTGGCAGCTGCGTAGCGATTCGGATAAAGGCTAAGCTGAGTGGTTAGACCGTTAGCCCCCAGAGAGAGACCAGTAATGTATATACGGTCAGGATCAATATGGTAGTTGGCGATCAAGTCATCCAGCAGTCCTTGGATTTGAGCGGGTAAATAATCATCGCCCCAGTCATCTAACTGGCATTGCGGAGCAACCCAAAAGCAGGGAAAATCGGTCTGATTGTCAGGATTAGCGCTGGAGACGAATATCATCGAACTGTTGGCATTAGAACCCAATTGCTTATTGTTATCATCACCTTTTTCAGTTGATCCGTGTAGAAACAAAACGAGCGGATAAAGCGTCTGGCTATCATTCGCATCATAGTTCACCGGAACGAAGTACCGGTATTCGAGTTCTGTTGCGTTTCCATCGTTATAGCTACCTTCCGGGAAATTCGTGTAATTAGTGGCCGGATACGTAACCGCACGTGCACTCGGCACGGAGAATATTAGGGCTGAAAAAGCCATAAAAGCCAGCAACTGGCGCCGACTGCATGACCTGCAGAAGGAGAGTAAACGCGGAGGTATTTTCATTTTATCAATGGGGTTTGTCATTCGAGAATGAGACGAGAGATTAACGAACACCAATAAGGTGATAAGTTATCGATTATATCATTATAAAATCCAATACAAGCTCCATTTTAATATTCTGGCAAAAACAAATCTCATAGCTTCAAGTCGGACCATACATGAGTTTCAGTCATTCGACTGGCATTCAATGGCTTATAAAAAACGCCTAAAATACCCCAAGTCATCGATATTTACTGCAATATGAGGCAAAAACCAATCGTTTGATTATGCCCACGCCACTATGCAAACACCTTACACCCTGCTAATATAAGTGCACGTTTCGTAAACCCGTAACCCCCACAATCTTAGACTCGATTCGGCAACTGAATAGATGATAAATCATCAGCTATATACCCTATGGCAGTTTTTGACTAATCGATAATCGTGCGCAATAATCCGCACAGCCCGATTCCCCCCCCCCCCCCCCTAAGTCATATCGACAGGATCAACGTCAAAAACATCGATAACGTCTTCGTCCATGGGAAAGGTCTTACGGAGAGCGAGAATGTCTGGGAGGACCTTGCTCACGTTGTTGAGGAAATACCAAATATGGAAACGGTAGGTATCCTTCATCTTCTCCAAGGGAGCAGGCGCAGGGCCACGAATTTCGACCGCATGCTCGAGCTTCTCCTCAATGAGCTCGGCCCATTTTTCCGCGTAGAAAATGACCTTGTCTGGGTTACGCCCCCGAAAGAGATGGCGAACGATGTGGCGGAACGGTGGATAGTGAAACTCGCGGCGCTGCTCTAACTCGACCTCCAGATAACCATCAAAATCACCGCGGCGTGCAAACTGGATCGGCTCGTGGTGCGGCATGAAGGTCTGCACGATGACCTCCCCCGCCTTATCCCCCCGCCCTGCTCGACCTGAGACCTGCACAAGTAGCTGGAAACAGCGCTCACCAGCGCGGAAATCGGGAATGTGGAGCGAAATATCTGCATCAATCATCCCGACCAGCGTGACATTGGGAAAGTCGAGGCCCTTCGCGATCATTTGAGTGCCGACCAGGATATCGATTTTTCCCTTCCGGAAATCACCAAGTATCTGACGGAAGAGGTTCTTCTTCGTCATCGTATCGGTGTCCATCCGTACGATTTTGGCGCGGGGGACAATCTTCTGGACAACCTCCTCAATGCGCTGGGTACCAGAGCCGCGTTTGCGAATTTCCACCGAACCGCACTTACCACAGCGCTGTGGAGCGCGCTCAAAATAACCGCAGATATGGCAACGGATGCGCTCGTCTGTCTTGTGGTAAGTCAGCGTGACGGCGCAATGCGGGCACTCGGGCGTGAAACCGCAATCAGGGCACAGAATACTATTGGAGTAGCCCCGACGGTTCAGGAAAAGAATGGCCTGCTCTCTTTTCTCGAAGCGGTCGACAAGTTTCTCCGCCAACGTTTGTGAGATCGATGAAAGGCCATCGGCGCGGAGTTTTTCGCGGCGCATGTCGACAATATGCACCGTTGGCAACTGGCGGTCATCAACGCGTTTATTCAGGCGATTGAGCTGATAGCGCTTCTGCTGGACGTTGTAAAGCGACTCCAGAGACGGCGTCGCCGAGCCTAGGATACACGTTGCCCGGGCCAGCATTGCACGATAAACAGCGACATCACGGCCATGATAGCGCGGCGTCTCCCCCTGCTTATAGGCCGGCTCGTGCTCTTCGTCGACCACGACGAGGCGCAAGTTTCGCACCGGCGCAAAAATTGCTGATCGCGCCCCAACGACCACCTGAGCTGCGCCTTTGGCCAACTCAAACCAAGCATCGAACCGCTCTCCCACCGAAAGGTGGCTGTGCCAAACTACGATCTTCGCACCATCCCGCTCTAATCGCGCACGCAGCCGCCCTACCGTCTGCGGGGTCAGCGCGACCTCGGGCACGAGAAAAATCACCCCCCCCCCACCGCAAGCGTGGCCCGCATAGTATCGAGGTAAACCTCAGTCTTCCCAGAGCCAGTGACTCCGTGCAAGAGATGCGGACGAAACTCATTGGACGCTAAACTCACTCGAAAATCGTCCGCCGCCGCCTGTTGCTCATCATTAAGGACGACATCATGCGCCGCGACAGTTTCCGCCCCAGCGAGGTCGTCGGTATATACAGTTCGCTCCTCCCGCTCAGCGAACTCACGCACCAAGCCTTTTTTGACAAGCGTGGTGCAACTGGCAGCGTTAACCTTGAGGCGTTGAAGCACCATTCCCTTCGGCAGTGGCTTGATTTGCTGCTGGAGAAACCGGTACAGTTCCGCCTGCTTGGGAGCACGTTTTTCGAGGGCGGCCATCTCCTCATCGGGTAGGATTTGGCCGATTTCAATCAACGAACGAAGCTTCGGCGCAGTCTGCTGACGCACCGCACCAGGAATCATCGTTTCAAAGACAGCATCCAGTGTCGCAGCATAATAACGCTGCATCCATCGCCCGAGCTGGATCAGCTGACCGTCAAGGACCGGCGTATTATAAAGGACCTCGAAGATGAACTTTAATTTACCTGCCGGAACCTCTTCCTTAGAATCCATTTGCGCGACGACACCCAATTCCGTTCGGTTGAGCAGCGGGATGCGCACAAGTGAGCCAACGAAGACCTGGCCCTGCATCACCTCGGGCACAGCGTAGGCCAAGGAACGATCAAGGCCGGTCAGTGGCAGGACGTCGATGAGCATGGAAAAGATTAAAGAGAAAGAATCAAAGATTAACGGGCGCGAAACTGGGTGACAACCAACACGTCTATGGAACGATGAGCACCGCCCGCACACCACTTTAATCTTCAATTTTTTCCTCTAATCTCCCAAACAAAAAAAAGCCCGCGGTAATTACCGCGGGCTCTCGAAAGTTTAACTTAACCGATTTAGCTTAGTAAATCGTGGTGGATTCTTGGTCCACGATTGGCACCGTGCGGAAGTTGGTCATCGTTTCCATCGGAATGGTAACTGTGCCGCCGCTTACACCAGTTGCAGTAACTGTGCGGGTAACTTCCTTACCAGGAGCCAGATCAACCGCACCGAAGGTAACTACTTGACCAGAAACCGTGCCACCAGCGCTGACGCTGTTGATCTTCAGATTAGCTGGGAAGGTAAGAACCTGCGAAGTAATCGTGATGCCTTCATAAGGCGACTGATTAAGTGCACGGATGGTGTAGACCGTCTGCTGACCGATTTGAATTGGGTCAATCGAGTCTGCCAATGTGGTGTGAACACCAGGAACAGCCTTCCAGAGGGTCTTAGCCGAAGCGCTTTCACTCAGGCCACGGTCAGTGCTGACAGTAGCAACGTTGGTGAGGGTGCCGGGCTTAGCCGAAGTGTAGGTGAGTGTCCAAGTGTGGGACTCGCCAGCAGCCAAGGAAGGTAGCTTCCAAACCACTTGGTCGGCAGTGTCGTCGACTTGTGGATTCGGGTGACCAGGCAGCCAGTAACCGTAGATGTTACGGCGAGGATCATGCATTGGCTGAAGGAAGATTGTCTGACCAGAGGACTTCACGTCATAGACTTCGCCGCCCTTTTCAACCTTACCATGCAGCACTGCGCCGTCTGGAATGTTGTCAGTGACAACGAGGTTGGTGAGAGTGGTGCTACCCTTGTTGGTAATCGTGATTTTGTAGTCAGCTGGAACGAAGATGTATTGCTCAGCAGGACCTGTCTTGGTGATAGAGACTGCGGAGTTGACGACTTCGATTGGAGCGGTAGCCGAAACTGGTGTGCCGCCGTCGAAGTTGGCGGTCGCTTCGTTAACAAACTTACCAACCTTGGTGGACTTACCAGCAACCTGGAAGGTCGCGGTGTCACCCGGCATAAGCGTACCAGCGTTCTTGCTGAGTGCACCTGCTGGCGTGAATTCCTTAGGCATTGTGTCCGTGATCGTGGTCATGTCAGCGGCAGCATTGCCAACGTTCTTGACTGCGATGTTCCAAGTGGCGGATTCACCCAACTCGACCATTGCTGGACCAGTCTTGGTGATGGAGAGCTTAGGCTCGCCAACGAAGAGCGGGAGGCAAACGAGCGGATCTGCGCGAATAACCGAACAAACGTCAAAGGTGCCAGTGGTGCTAGGGATAACCATGACCTTGATGTTCTTGGTTTCACCTGCCTTGATGGCTTCCAGATCCCAGCTTGGCATACCAAACTGATTCATTGCAGCCTTCGGGTCAGAATCCTTGAACTTAACGGAGCTCGGCAGGAACTCGTCAATCTCGACGTTGGTGACGGCCTGCTTGGCAGTCACATCGATGTCATAAGTATAGGTTTGGCCAACGGTCGAACCGGAGCCATAACGCTTTACTACTTTGACCAGATGATCTTCGTATACAACGTATCCATCGCCAGATTGACGTTGGACGGTTGGAACGGATGCGGGAGCCGCAGTCTGTGGTTGTGGGGCAGGAGCCTTACCGCCTGTCGTGCCACAGCCCGAAAGCAGTGCGGCAATCGCCAGACCCGGAACCAAGACGGTTTTAATGAGGGACTTAGTGCGCTTCATAGTGTTAGATGAGTGTTCAAGTATTTGCATAACATCGGCTACAACCGATCTGTAATGTAGCATCTTGTCAGTTAAATATGCTCCGTCAACCTTCAAACGCATTTCACTGATGGTTGAATAGCCCCCATTTTTTAAGTGATTCCGGATTGACCTGAAGCCCAGAAGTCTCAAATTAGTCTCAATAAAAATAAGCCATGACCGAAAACGAGACGACCGAAATTGACCTGGAAAATCCACGCGAGACTTTCCAGCAGTTCCTGACCAGCAAGGGTTTACGCGTCACCAATCAACGTATTGCCATCTTTGATGCCGCTTACGGCGCGGATGACCATTACACGGCTGAAGATCTGCTGGATCGTTCCCGCCGCATTGATGCATCCGTCTCACGCGCTACGGTTTATCGCTCACTACCTATACTAGTAGAAAGTAGCTTGATACGAGAAGTCGATGTAGGCTTGGATAACAAATATTATTTGGCTAATCGCGAAAGCCGCACCTTTCAGGCACAGGTTATTGACGCCGATAATGACAAAATTTATGAGGTCGATGCGCCGTTCATGGAATGGTATGGTAAGACCGTGTGCGAACGTCTTGGCATGGAACCCATTGCCATGCGCCTACAAGTGACTGCCCGTAAGAGCATCGCCAAGAGCGAAAAAGTATAGCCCCCCTGCCGCCATGGCCCAAGACGATCATCGTTTCGAGATAGAATTTTTCGAAGGCGTCCATCGGAGAGACCCGAACGACCCAGAAGTCATCGAAATCCTCGGCGGCCTCTACTCAGATCTTGGTCAAGTAGACAACAGTCTGCGTATGGACACCTGCCTCGTTGATCTACAGCCGAAAAATCCCACTGCGCATTACAATCTTGCCTGCTCCCTCGCCCTTAAACGCCGAAACGAAGAAGCGCTGCACTCACTGCGTCAAGCCGTGGAATTAGGTTATCGCGATGTGAGCTGGCTTCTCGACGACCCCGACCTCAAGGAATTGCGCGAGCATCCGTCTTTCCGCACCATTGTGGCTGAGCTTGAAAACATGCCACAGGGCTAATTGCGAAAGGCTATTATTTTTTCCGGCTACGGCGCATGGGCCTGCGAGGCGTTCCCTTGCCGTGTTTGTTGAGCGCGTTGTTGCCTTTATTTTGGGACGTGTTTGGCGTGTAATAAGGATTCTCCGCAGACTTGCCGCGCAGGTCAAATTTCACCGGGCAACCATCCAAACGGAAATTCTTGTGAAAGCCGTTTTCGAGGTAGCGCAAGTAACTATCTTCCAGCTTCTCCTCACGGTTACAAAATAGTCGAATCTTGAACGGGCGCTGCGCTACTTGCAGGCCGTAGTAGACCTTGAACCGGCGACCGCCAACGATCTTTGGCTTCTGACGCTCCAGCATATCGCCCAAGACTTTGTTGACCTGCGCAGTCGGTAGCTCCATTCCAAGCGTCGTATCGACCATCACTGCCGACTTCAGGATTTCATCGACCTGAAAGCCCGTTAGGGCAGACGTGAAAATGATTGGCGAGTTCGGCAGGAAAAACAGCTCTTCGCGGATGGCATCGATGAAAGCTTTACGGAACTCTTTTTCGCTCGTAAATCCATCCACCTTGGATTGGCGGAAACTGTCCAACGCGAGGTCCCATTTGTTAACCACGACAACGAGACCAACGCCAGCATCGGCGATTTCGCCCGCAATTTTCTTATCGTGTTTAGCCACGCCCGACAACGCGTCCAAAATGAGAAAAGCGACGTCGGCCCGCTCAATCGCGCCCGAGGAACGTAGATTGGAAAAGTAATCCAGTGATGAACCCAGCTTGCGGTTAGGCTTCATACCAGCAGTGTCGATCAGGCGAAATTTCCATTCCTCGCCCGTCTTGGCCGTATAGTCCAGTTCATGCTCAATGGCGTCGCGGGTCGTTCCCGCAATGTCACTCACGATCAGGCGTGGAGCCCGAATCAGCGCGTTCCCCAAAGAGGACTTGCCCACATTCGGACGGCCACACAGGCAGATATTGATCCGGCGATCCTCGTCAACCTCCGGTGCCTCTGGCTTGGGGCCGAGAAATTCCGTGATCGCGTCAAAGAGCTCACGCGAGCCTTGCCCATGCTCAGCAGAAACAGCCAGCACATCGCGAAAGCCCATTCGATGGAATTCAGCGAGGTTGAGCGCGCCGCTTTGGCGGTCGATTTTGTTGACGACTGTCAGCACTTCTTTGCCGGAGCGGCGAAGCATGTCGGCAACGTCAAGGTCCACTGGAGTCACTCCCTCAGGTCCCTCCACGACAAAGAGCACGAGATTCGCAGCCTGGATCGCCAATTCAACCTGTTCCTCGGTGGCTTCGTGGATCGCAGCGGGGGTCATCTCGGGCTTAATGCCGATGCCGCCAGTGTCCATGATCAGAAAATCTTCGTCGACGACCGCCATGGCCAAGTCACGTGTGACTCCGGGCATATCGTGAACGATGGCCACGCGCTTACCGAGCAGACGGTTAAATAACCGGCTCTTGCCGACGTTAGGCCGGCCTACGAGGGCCACGGTGCGGTTGGAAATCATGATGAAAGTGTTTGATTGAATTTTTTAGCCACGGATTGGCGCGGATGAAACGCGGATGCCAGCGGGATGTGAATATGTCGAAAATGCGAATGAGTTAGGAGCTTTTCTCTGAGCGGACGAAGCGCTTGAACTCGACCTTAGTCTTCCCAAAATTAACTAAAAGGCCAACACGAATGCCAGTAGCTTTCATTTCATTGAGTAATTGAGCTTCATCATTAGGATTATAATTCAAGGCGACCTTGAGTTCGACAACGACTTTTGATTCGACGAGGAGGTCGGCGAAATAATCTCCGACTATTTGATTCTTGTAAATGACTTGGATCCCTTTTTCAGACTCTGCTGCAATGCCCCGAGAGTCCAGTTCAACGACCATCGCCCGCTGATAAACCTTTTCTAAGAATCCATAACCCAGCTCAGTGTGAACATCGAACGCGGCACCAATGACCTCTTTTGTTATCTCCTCAAATTCCAGTCCCATTTCATGCTTTTAAAATTATAACATCCGAACGCATCTGCTGGCATCCGCGTTTCATCCGCGCCAATCCGCGGCTAAAAAAACGAATCCAACATTATCTACTTCGCCACTGGCTCCTTCACCAGTGTATCCACAAATCGCTCGATGGCGTCGGTGGCGCGCATCAGTTGGTCGTAGCTGTTCGAGAAACTGGCGCGGAAGAAGCCTTCCCCGCTTGGGCCAAACGCAGTGCCCGGCACGACGGCGACCTTCTCAGCTTGCAGGACGCGTTGGCAGAATTCCATCGACGTCAGACCAGTGTCTCTGATCGACGGGAATGCGTAAAACGTAGCGGCGGGCACGTGACACTTGAGGCCGATTTCGTTGAAGCGGCGGCAGATGAAGTCGCGTCGCTGCTGATACTTATCTTTCATGTCCAGCACGGCTTCTTCGCCGTTGCGGAGAGCCTCGATCGCGGCTTCCTGCGAGAGGATCGGCGCGCACATCATGGCATATTGATGGACCTTCATCATGGCCTCGACCAACTCTGGCGTAGAGCAGGCGTAGCCGATGCGGAAACCCGTCATCGCAAATGCCTTAGAGAAACCGTGCAGGAAAATAGTCCGCTCCTTCATCCCAGGGAAGCTGGCAATGGAGACGTGTTCACCGTCAAAGGTCAGCTCGGCGTAAATTTCGTCTGCAAGGACGACGATGTCCTTCTCCTTGGCAAACTTGGCAATGCGCTCCAGCTTGGAGCGCTCGGTGACGCCGCCCGTAGGGTTCGTCGGAAAATTGAGCAAGATCGCTTTAACGCCTGGCTCCCAAGCTGCAATGAGCTTGTCCGGATCGATGGCGAAATCGTCCTCTGCACTAGTGGCCACGGGGATCGCCGTCGCGTGGCAAAGCGTGATGCTCGGGCTGTAGCTCACGTAGCAAGGCTCGTGATAGATGACTTTGTCACCGGGGTTCAAGATCGCGCGCAGAGCAATATCCAGCGCTTCACTGACGCCCACCGAGACGAGCACTTCGTTGTCTGGATTGTAATTAACGTGGAAGAACCGCTCGACGTATTTCGAGATTTCGCGGCGAAGCGTGATGAGCCCTTTGTTGTCGGTATAGCTCGTTTTACCCTTTTCCAACGCGTAAATTGCCGCCTCCCGGATATGCCAGGGGGTCACAAAATCCGGCTCGCCAATCCCAAGGGAAATGGCGTCCTTCATCTGTGACACAATCGCAAAAAAGTCACGGATGCCAGACTTCGGAAGCCCGGCGACGTGATCGGCGACGAATCGTTGAGAGGAGGACATGATAGTATTACGTTAAAGACAGTTGGTATTAAAGAGGGTGAAAATGCTAAGATGAAAAAACAGATGCCATCGGAGGTGAAAGCATCCAGGAACTTTAATCTTTAACCTTTCAACTTTAACCTCCCAGTGGTCAGGGACTGACCGCTGGCTTCGCGTCGACTTCTTCGGGGCGGGCGATGTAGTGGCCCTGCTCCTTATAGGCGCGCAGCATGAAGTGCGTCGCAGTTGAGTTGACGCCCGCTACAGTGGCCAACTTTTCGAATACAAAAGACGCCACACGCTGCAAATTCTGGGCCTTGATGACGACCAATAGGTCGTAGGCACCGGACATCAAGTAACAGCTTTCCACGCGGTCAAACTTGCTAATACGCTCGGCAATGCGGTCAAAGCCGCCTTCGCGCTCGGGGCTGATTTTCACTTCGATCACGGCGCGCACTTCGTCTGGCCCGGAGTAGTCCGGGTTGAGGATCGGGCGCCAGCCCAGCAGGATACCTTCGGCGCGGAGCTTTTCCAGCTCGGCGTCGATTTGCTCTCGGGACATGTCCAGCACTTTGCCCATCTGTGCGGTGGTCAGCGGCTCGCCATCGAGGATCAATTTGAGTACGGGATTCATGGAAAACAAAGCACGGTAGCAGCCGCGCAGCTAATGTCCATCGCAATTATGGCCAATGAATAGCGTGCATTTGCCCCCGCAAGATTCCATTGCCAGCCGATAAAATCCTACCTAGCGTCACGACATGAAACGACATTTCCGCTACTTGTGTGCATTAACCGGTGCCACACTCTGCCTCGCCAACCCGCTTTTTGCCGATAAACCCGCCAACAACGGCAAGCCCGAAAACCCGGGTAATTCAGCCAATGCCGGCCAGTCTTCAAGTGAGGCGTCCAGCTATCAGGCCATCGAGGCCTCGATTGCCAAGGATCAGAAAAACCTTCAGGCCGAAGCCATGGATGAAAAGGCCAAACTCAACGCCAGCCTACTCGCGGAAGTACGCCAACGCGACGGCTTTAATGCACAATCCCGCCAAGCGCTCGACAAATATCTCAAGGCCAACGGCAACAGCTGGAAGAACGTAGCCCCCCTCCCCCCTGGCCTCCAGCGTAAGGCCGAGAGCGGCGCAGCCCTCCCCTCCGGTTGGCAAAAAAAACTGGTCTTGGGCTCCGTCATCCCGAACGACATTTACGACCACGCCCGCAAGCTTCCAAAGGATGTCTATGACAGTATTCAGCACCCCGAGGGCACCGAAGACGTCCTGATCGAAGACCAGCTCTACCGCATTGCTAAAAAGAATCGCGAAATCATCGACATTTTCAACCATGCACCCTAGCACAGCCTTTCACTACGAGACCCGTCTTCCGGAGCGCCTAAGGCCTCAGCCCGCCATTTCGCTGACGCGCTCGTAGTGACGTTGGAAGTCGAGATGATCAAGGCGCAAGTTTGCGCAAATCTGCATAATTTCGTCGACCTCACTGTCCAGTAATTCACCATCAATGATGGCTATCTCGAACAATAGTTCCAAGAAACGCCGCCGTTCGCGGAGATTGGTCTCCTCAAAGAGCCAGCGACTAACCCTCAGAACGTCTAGCTCATTGAATGCGTCCGACAGCGAAACGATCATGATGAATTCCGCTTGCTCGCGCTCGAGCTTCCAGTTGGACATGAGAAAATCAATCGCAACGGCTAACTCACGCTCGTCAATATAGTCGTCGGCGTGGATGACGCGGGCTAGGAGTATGCCCGCCAAGCAGAGACGACGCAGTTCCGTCTTCGTCCGGTCTTCCAGACCAAATTCACCCTGCATCCAATCGTCAATACGCTCAGCAATGACTTCGTCCACTGGCGCAAATTCGCGCTCCGTGCGATTAGCAGCCTTTATCCGACGCTCCATTGGCTGTTCAAGGACCTGAAGTAGAAGGTTAAGCGCATCCAGAGGAAAAGCGCCGACTTTATCGATAAACTCGGCGATCATTCCCCGCTCACTGTCGGCAATAACACCATCAGCTTCCACCATTCGCTCCAAGGCGTACAAGGCGAAAATCTTGGCATTATCGTCTTTGACCTGCTCCACAAGCTGTTTCATGTAACGTGAACGAGAAGCGGGGCTAACTGGGCGATCCAATAATTTTTGCACTCTGCGCCAGTCCTTCAGGCTCAACCCTGGCAGTTGATAAAGCAAATCCATCAGACAATCTCGCTCTTCGGGAGCGACTTCGCCGTCGGCCCAAGCTGCTACGGCAACCACTTTTGCCAAAGCCAAGGATAGAGATGAATCTTGCATGAACAGGGGTGGTGGAGGTGAATCCAGACCCTCATCCTAAGAAGCCCTGCGACAAGGTGAAGGAAAAAACGTCACCTATGCGATGAACCCTAGATTTTCACAGTGACCAATGACCTTCCCTAAATGGATTGCCCCATCAGGATAAGTGCACAAGCCCTGTAGCTTCCTGTTCATAAATGGCTCCCTTGTTGAAGCCTCGCAGAAATTAAGACTAAGCTCGCCGAAGTAACGGTTAGGAAAAACCGTTCCCCGATCGCTAAGCGGGGGGGGGGGAGATGTCATTACTATGATCTCTCTGCTCAGAAAAATGGTGGGTCGAGTGGGACTTGAACCCACAACCAATTGCTTAAAAGGCAACTGCTCTACCGATTGAGCTATCGACCCATTTTATTGATTATCAATAACTTATAACACTGACTCCATTCAATCTTAACCGAACCG
This sequence comes from Cerasicoccus arenae, assembly GCF_014651635.1. Classification (GTDB taxonomy): domain Bacteria; phylum Verrucomicrobiota; class Verrucomicrobiia; order Opitutales; family Cerasicoccaceae; genus Cerasicoccus; species Cerasicoccus arenae. Next base: position 283,227 of record NZ_BMXG01000001.1, read on the forward strand.
CATCACATTAATACAATGCAGTCATCATTTTTCAAAAATGAGCGCACCTAGCGTGAAGTGTCAAACAGCTAAAACCGCCTAAAATCTATATAAGAACAAGAGAAGCGGGCGATACTACGCCAGGCTTTACTTCAGTCAAGAGGGAAAAGCCCAAATTGGCTTTCAAAATGCCGAGGCCTGATTCTACCGCACATTCATCGCGTTCAGTTCGTAGTCCTGATTGCGTAAATGGTAGTCTAGGGTGAGCTTTAGTGCGGTGCGGAGGTCGGTCTTGGGCTCCCAGCCAAGGTGGATTTTCGCTTCTTCGACCTTGGGTACGCGGTGGACAACGTCCTGGTAAGCTTCCCCGTAATAGGCACCGCTGGAGACTTCCTCGATCACAACCTTTTTGACGAGGTCGGCATATTCTGGATATTCGCCGATGAGTTCCACAAGCATGTAAGCCAGCTCTTTGATCGAAAATTCCTCGCCAGGGTTGCCAACGTTGAAAATTCGGCCCGAGGCGCAACCGTTCTCATTGCGGATAATGCGCATGATGCAGTCCACACCATCGTCGATGAACGTGAAACAGCGCTTTTGCTGCCCACCGTCAACCAGCTTGATTGGCTTGCCCGTAATGATGTTGTGGATGAATTGCGTGACTACGCGCGAGGAGCCTTCCTTCGGGTCGTTGACATCGTCAAGCTTGGGGCCGACGAAATTGAACGGGCGGAAAAGCGAAAAATCGAGCCCCTCGGTTTCGCCGTAGGCCCAAATGACACGGTCGAGGAGTTGCTTGATCGTGGCGTAAATCCAGCGCTGTTTGGGGATCGGGCCATAGACCATGTTCGTCGTGTATTCGTCGAACTCATTGTCCTGCACTAGGCCGTAAACTTCACTCGTGGACGGAAACACCAGGCGTTTCTTGTATTGCACGGCCTTCTTGACCACGGAGACGTTGGCCTCGAAATCCAGCTCATAGACGCGGATTGGGTCTTTCACATAAAGGGCTGGTGTGGCAATGGCGACCAGTGGGACGACGACGTCGCATTTCTTCACGTGATATTCGATCCATTCCTTGTTGATGGTCATGTCCCCCTCAAAGAAGTGAAAACGTGGGTTGCTGATGGACGCGCCGAGCTTGTTGTCGGCCATGTCCATGCCCCAGACTTCCCAGTCCGTTTCGGTGAGAATCTTCCAGACCAAACTGCTGCCAATGAATCCATTGACGCCAAGGATCAAAACTTTCATGGGCGGCATTTAAACGGCCCAGTGCGCTTAGGGAAACAACGAAAAGCACCGACACGGCATTTCAATCATCAAAGAAAATCGACGATGCGGCATACTGAAATTTGAAGGAAGGAGCGAACCATTGACTCAGCCCTCCTCCTGAACCACCGTCGGGTCCCTCAACATGACACCAAAGAAATGACCACACTTGTAGTAGGCGCAAGCGGAGCAACTGGTCGACTACTCGTCGGGCAATTACTGAAACGAGGGCAGCAAGTGAAGGCGATCGTGCGATCATCAGAGAGCTTGCCTAAACAAATGAAGGACAACCCGCGGTTGTCTGTGATCCAAGCCAGCCTACTCGACCTCAGTGATTCAGAAATAGCTGCGCATGTCCGCGGCTGCAATGCAATCGCTTCATGCCTTGGCCATAATCTGACTTTTAAAGGACTTTTCAGCCACCCCCGCAGGCTCGTAACCGATGCCACCCGCCGAATATGCAACGCCATTGAATCAACCGGCGCAACAGATTCGATCAAATTTGTGCTCATGAACACAACTGGGAACCAAAATCGCGACCTCAATGAGCCAATCTCCTCTCCCCAAAAGTGTGTGATCGGGCTGCTCCGCTTATTACTCCCTCCCCATGTCGACAACGAGGAGGCGGCAGACTACTTGCGGGCCGAAATTGGGCAGGACAATAGCGTCATCCAATGGGTCACCGTTCGCCCAGACGGCCTGATCGACCAAGACGAGGTTACACCGTACACGCTGCACGCATCGCCAACGCGGAGTGCAATCTTCAACGCGGGCAAGACGAGCCGAATCAACGTTGCCCACTTTATGGCTGATCTCATCACCAACCCCAAACTCTGGAACCAGTGGCAGGGGCAAATGCCCGTTATTTATAACGAGGAATGATCCTAAGAATAGGCTAAAAACTTCCCCAAAACCAATGAACGAAGTCATCACCGACCCGCAATTCGGCACTCTGGACACAGTTGACTCCCTGTGGCAGATCATCTGTCACGAGGGCATCACTATAACACCTTCTGTGCTGGATTCCGTTTTAAAGCTCGATGTGTTGAATACCAAAGGCGCGAACTGGCATGGCGAGCTGCGTTATGCGCCGTTTGAGGTCAACCCGCCCCAGACCTATATAGTAACCTTTTCTGCCAAAGCAAAAGTCTCGTTTTTGTTCAGCGTGTGGTTGGGGCAAATGAATCACCCGTGGGCATCGCTAACGCCAGATAGCAATCACTTCGGAGAACAAATGATGACACCTGAGTGGCAGACGTTCACGCACACCTGGACTCCAAATAAGCAAGAAACACAGGCCCGCTTGAACTTCGTATTAGGACCAATAGATAACACGATCGAAATCAAGAACGTGAGCCTCAAACATTAGCCGACTGCGTCAAAAACGAAGCCGATTATCGCAACACGATGAAACTGCGCCCAGGGACGCGCCTTGCGCTACCCCTAGGAATGCTGATCGGTCTTAACCGACCGTAAAATCACTCCATTAGACCGATCTCAGGCTTGATATTTTCGCTGGAACCACCGCCGCTAGAACCGCCACCACTGGAGTTTTCGGGAATTTCTTCGCTCGGTCCACGATAGTAAGGCGTAGCTTGTTGGCTGCTGCCACCGCCACCACTCGAACCGCCACCATACTGACTGCCACCGCCACTCGAGCCGCCACCATATTGGCTACCGCCTCCGCCAGTATTTGGATGACGATTGGGCTTCATGGGATTGCTCCCGCCGCCAATTTGGCTACCGCCACCGCCTGTCCGTTGATTGGGGTTGTAATACGGATCGTTGTAAGGTGTGCCTTGGACCGTGTCGCCGCCGCTTGAGCCACCGCCATCAATCTGGCTGCCGCCACCGCCGCTCGGATGACTCGGGTCGTAATACGGGTCGTTATAGGGGGTCCCCATCACGGTACCGCCAGTATTTCCGGGGTAATTTTCCTCTTCAACAGTGCAGCCTGAAAAGACCGCAATAACAGATAAAATCAGTAGATACTTCATTGGTAATAGTAGATTGACGCAAATGCTTCGAGTGGTGTCAGTTAATTCTCCTGTGATAATCAAGGCAATTCCGAATGATAACTAATTGTGGCCATTTCTGCCGTTGACGCCATCTGGTCAGGCGCTCTAATTTGGAATGCTTCTAAATTTAACGATCATGGGCAAAACGCTATTTCATAAAGTCTGGGAAGACCACGCCGTTCGGAAGTTGCCGAACGGGCAAACGCAGCTGTTTATTGGCACACACCTCATCCACGAGGTGACCTCACCACAGGCTTTCGGCATGCTCGGTGACCTCGGCCTCTCCGTTAAATACCCACAGCGCACATTTGCGACCGTGGACCACATTGTGCCGACCAATGAAACCCTTGAGCCATACAGCGACCCTCTCGCCCAGGCCATGATCGAGGAATTGCGCAAAAATTGCGCGGACAACGACATCACATTTTTTGACACCAACACCGGCATGCAGGGCGTCGTCCACATCGTTGGCCCCGAGCAGGGGATCACCCAACCAGGCACTACGATTGCTTGTGGAGACAGCCATACCGCCACACACGGCGCATTCGGCGCGATTGCCTTTGGCATCGGCACCAGCCAAGTCCGTGACGTGCTGGCCACCCAGAGTCTTGCTTTAAGCGAACTGAAGGTACGCCGCATCAACGTGAGCGGCAAGCTCGGACCAGGTGTCTATGCCAAGGACGTCATCCTGCACATTATTCGCGTACTCGGCGTCAACGGCGGACTCGGCTACGCCTATGAATACGGCGGCGAAGTCTTTGATCGTTTCACGATGGAAGAGCGTATGACGGTGTGCAATATGTCCATCGAGGGCGGTGCTCGCTGTGGTTACGTCAACCCCGACCAGACCACCTTCGATTATCTCAAAGGCCGCCCATACTCACCGAAAGGCGCGGAGTGGGACACTGCCGTTGAGCGCTGGGCTTCCTTTGCCAGTGATGCAGACGCCCAGTATGACGACGTTTACAACATTGATGCCGCGGACATCAAGCCGACCGTCACTTGGGGCATCAATCCAGCCCAGGCAATTTTCATCGACGAAAAAATGCCGCTACTGGACGAGCTGGACTCACATGACCGCGCCACCGCTCAGGAAGCCTACGAATACATGAGCCTCACCGAGGGTGCTCCGATTCGTGGCCAAAAAATCGATGTCGCCTTCATTGGCTCCTGCACCAACGGCCGTCTGAGCGATCTGGAAGAAGTCGCCCAATATGTGAAGGGCAAAAAAGTTTCTGCCCACGTCAAGGCAATCGTCGTTCCCGGTTCACAAGTCGTTGCCAAAATCGCCATCGAAAAGGGCCTCGATAAAATATTCTCCGAAGCTGGCTTTGAATGGCGCGCCGCCGGTTGCTCCATGTGTCTGGCCATGAACCCGGACAAGCTAATCGGCAACCAACTCTGTGCCAGCTCATCGAATCGCAATTTCAAGGGCCGCCAAGGCAGCCCCACTGGTCGCACGCTCCTTATGAGTCCAGTCATGGTCGCCGCCGCCGCAATCACCGGCGAAGTCACCGACGCTCGCGAGCTGTTCAACCAAACCGCCACCATAGCAGCGGTTTGAGGATTAAAGTTTAACGATTAAAGTAGGCGTCGGCGCGTAATGTGCCGGCGCTTTTTTTGGGATTACTCGCGAGCAACGGTTTGTTACTGCCAAGACAGACATCAGCGGCAATTCAGACGATTCCGCTGCTCTGCGCAGTCGACAACGATCAGACTTAGCTCAAACGGCGGCGAAGCAAAACCGAGCCAGCCATCAGCCCTGCCATAATCATCGCATAGGTGCTCGGTTCGGGAACGACACGGACATCGCCAGATATAACCAAGTCCTGCCCAATTCGATTAATTGCGTTGGTATTATTGGCGTTCGAACCTGTATCACCAAAGTAGATACTAAATTCGATATCGGTGCCGTTTGTGAGACCGGTGAATGCCGTGCCAGCAACAGAATTAGACGAGGTCAAATCGATCACCTGTGCTGTATCAAGCGTACTGCCGCTTAAAGTCTGAGTGCCCAAGCGATCAGGATCAGCAAACCCAACTGCATCCGAGAAAAAGCTCATGGTAAATGTAGTGCTCGAAGTCGATCCAGTCGCATAATAGCGGAAACTGACACTGGTAAGGTCGAGCACTTCGTCAACGGCTAGCCCAGCGATTGATATGGCAAAAGTGTGATAGGCATTCGTTCCAGAACTTGGCAAGCTGCTTACGGTTGTTCCGGTGGCCCTCATATAAGTGTTGGTGCTCTGGGTCGAAAACCCGCTAATAGTGCTACCGCTACCATCCGTGCCAAGTGCAGAAGTCCGCGGGTCATATTCACCAGCAGAAACAACACTGGAAAAGCTAGGAGCAACGATCCCATTGCCATTATCAGCTAACTTGTACGTGACAATTGTCGACGCGGGTAACGAGGAACAGAACGAAATAAAGAGGGCTCCGATTACAAGACGAAAGGGCTGAAGCTTAATCATTAATCGTTTGATACAAAATTTTGTGATTTTGTCAATCTCCCACGCCTTTTGCCGCATAGAGACCCAGCATTCTAAAGCCAATCCGGCACCGACTATAAATCTCGCTGGCGGGTGTCGATGACCAGCGTGACGGGGCCGTCGTTGTGCGCCTCTATCTGCATATCCGCCGCAAAGACGCCGCTGGGGACCGCGTGGCCAAGTAGCGTTGCGAGCTGTTGCTTGAAATGTTCGTACAAAGCCGTCGCTTCCGCGGGCGGAGCCGAGCGATTGAACGACGGACGGGCACCCTTCTTGACGTTACCATAGAGCGTGAACTGACTGATAACAAGCACGCCGCCCCCAGAGTCCACAAGCGAACGATTCATTCGGCCCTCGTCATCCTCGAAAATACGGAGTGCGGCAATTTTGCGCACGAGCCAACCCGCATCGTCGGCGTCATCACCCTGCCCTACACCGAGGAAGACCAGCATGCCAGCGCCGATTTCTCCCGTTATTTCACCATCTACACGACAAATCGCGCTCGTCACGCGTTGAACCACGGCCCGCATGCTCAGCCAAAGAAGGTGTCGACGCGGGCGACAATGTCATCAACTGGCGCAAGTTTGCCCGCACCTTCGTAACCACAAGCGAGCATGCCGTTTTCCTGAGGTTCGATGAAATGATGACCACGGGCACGCAGGGTTTCGATGTTGGTCTGGGTGGCAGGATGCATCAGCATTTTACCGTTCATCGCGGGAGCAATCATGACCGGAGCCGGAGTTGCCAAATAAATACTGGTCAACAAATCAGGGGCAAGGCCATGGGCAAAGCATGCCAAGATGTTGGCCGTGGCCGGAGCGACGAGTAGAAGGTCTGCTTTGTCGGCCAACTCAATATGCCCAGGCTGCCAGCCCTCACCCTCTTTCCACAAATCGACGCCAACGGGGTTCCGCGAGAGTGTCTGTAGCGTGATTGGCCCGATGATACGCGCGGCCTCAGCCGTCATCACCGCAAAAACCTGCGCCCCGCCCTGCGTCAACTGCGAGGTGATGTCGGCCGCTTTATAAGCTGCAATGGAGCCCGTAACACCGAGGATGATCGTTTTGCCGGAAAAGGACATGCAAGAACCATAATTTTTGCGGTTAATGATTACACGCCAAAAATGAAGGCCCGGAACTTGCTAAACCGAGGATGGTTGCACAAATGCAATAATCCGGGGGAAATCGTTACCTTTTGGGCGCTTCCAAATGTTGCGATTGGATTATCATGTCTTTGAATACAGCTTTTTAAACAGAAAACTAAGGTATCTTTGAATTTTTCGCGAGGACTGCACCGTCTTACTCCCACCATGCTTGGCGTGGTGGCGGGGTCACTGGCATTTATCGTCGTAGCGCTTTGCATCGGCCTGTTCTACTTCATGGCGGCGACGACATGCGAAGAGCGCATACGCAATCAAGTACTTGATCTGGCAACCCTCGCGTCAACCGTCGTTGACGCTGAGGAGCATCATCAGCTCCAAAACGCTGATCTTCAAGGAAGCCCCCAACACTTACAGGCCCTGAAACCCCTAGTGGCGATTCACAAGAAAATCCCCGAAGTCCACTACATCTACACAATGGTCTATAATGGGGATCGACAGTTCTTTGTCCTCGATACCGCGCAGAACCCCATCATTGCACAGCGCAAGGACACCGAACCTTCCTCGGTCATGTCGGAGTATTTCCCGGAGAATCCGTATGAGGCGCTAGCCAAGACTCAACTAGTGGATGGTCAGCCTTATATCTTTCCAGAAATCTACGAAGATTCCTACGGTCGCTTCATTTCGGCGGTTGCTCCGCTAATGGACGATAATGGCCGTTTAGAGGGTTTTTTGGGCGTCGATTACCGGGTGAGCGTTTACGAAAACGAAATCGCACAAATTCGCAACATGGCCATCTTCGCCCTGATGGTGGGTGCGTTTGGCTCCATCCTGCTTGGTATGCTTTCCAGTAACCAAAGAGCGCAGAGCCTCATTCAGGTGCAGGAACGCATCCGGGCCGAAAACGAAATGCGAGCAGCCAAGGAACGCGCTGAAAGCGCTTTGGACACCAAGCAGGAACTGCTTACCATTGCTGCCCACGACCTAAAAAACCCCCTCGCGGCCATCATCGGCGTGGCTGATATGATGGCGATCTATCTCAGAGATGTCCCCCCCCGTTACCTGCCAGAAGGCACCCGCAACCTCTTCTTCAAAATCCCCAAATACGCTAACAACATGCTGCGCATCATCGAAGATGTGCTCAAGGCCGAGACCGCGGAGCGAATTGGAATCCAGTTGGCCGATAAGCCATTCAGTGTGACCGAGGCCGCCAACGAAGTGGTCGAATTCAACCGCTTTGCCTCGAAGAAAAAGAAGATCACCATCCACTACGTCTGCGAGCGTGCGTTTTATATGATCGGCGACCGTGACCGCATGATGGAGGCACTGGATAACCTCGTAAGCAACGCAGTAAAATACTCTCCGCCCAACTCCCGAGTCGATGTTGCTCTTGGCTGTGATCTAGCCAGAACCATGTTACGCTTTTCCGTGACCGACGAAGGCCCCGGACTTAACGAGAAAGACCAACAACGCTTGTTTCAAAAATTCCAAAAACTCAGTGCTAAACCAACAGCAGGCGAGAGTTCCTCCGGCCTTGGCCTGTCAATCGTTAAGCACGTCGTCGAAGCGCATGGTGGCCAAGTCTTCTGCGAAAGTGAAAAGGGATTCGGCGCGACATTTATCATCGAAATGCCCATTGTCGAAGCCAGGTCACTTTATGAGGAATACAATGAAAATGAAACACCTGCCGAGGTGCCCGTTTCTCATCTTTCATCGCAGCGAATTGCCGCCTTCCACAAACGATGATGTCATTGGAGGCCGCTGGCACTGCAGCGCACCCGAAGCATTAGTAATGCAACCAGAAAACAGGGCATGCCGAAACACGATTCGGTATACCCTGCAAAAATGGCTCTATAGATATGTTTGGCTACTTGGTCACAGAGCGACGACGACGCGCGAACACCATCAAGAGCACACCCAATCCGGAGAGCATCGCGGTCGTGCCCGGCTCTGGAATAACAGCGCTCGAACGAACGACTTCCAACTGCGCAAGGCTCAGAGCGCCAGATGCGTCGTTTAGGCCGCCATCAGTGTAGGTCCTGATATCATCAAGTAGACCATCGAACGGACGATTGAAGCTGCTACTATTACCGATAACGATCGATTCAGAATTGGTAAATACAGTATTAACCCCAACATTATCCGTCGCTAAAAGACTTACTGAAGTGGAAGTATTACCACCGTATATACTCGTGGCACCCGTTGTGCCATCGTAAGTCAATGCAATGAAAACCCATTCAGTTGTTGCATCGAGCATCGCGTTAGTGGCGGCGTAGCTCTGCGTTCCTGAAGAACCGTCACCTACCCGAAATGCACCGGTCAAGGCATCAGCCCCCGAAAAATATATCGTATCATAGGAACCGATTTGAAAGACTCGAGCAAAGCCACCTATAGCGGTATCCGCCTTGTACCATCCCGTGAACGTGAAAGATGTCGATCCATTAAATCCACTGGCTCCACTGGCGGATGAAGCACTGCCCGCAATGTCAATATTGGTCGTTGAGTTGTTACCCATACCATCGGTGGCGCTCAAATCGAATGCATAGTCGCCGGTAAGACCAGAAACACCAGAACCATCCGAACCACGTGTGGCTGCACCATTGAATAAGGCTGGAGTAGTATTACTGCCAGTAGACACTGCACTGGTGGCATTCGCCACATCGTTAAAGTCATAATTATAAAGCAGACTTTGGGCGCTGAGTCCACTGCCACAAAGACCAGCTGAGAGAATTATTAAATGTCCTTTAATAATATATTTTATCATATCAATTACTTTTGTTTTGTATATTTTTGGGTTCCGAGGTAAATTGAATCACGGGCTTGTGGTCCGTAATGTACCGCTTTCAGCATCGCTCCTGAAATCTCGTGCAGGGGCACGCAGTCAGGAATCGCTTTGCTAAAGCTATTAGTATGGGAATTATTATCTTGGTGCCAGCCAGCTTCGCTTGATGCCAAACCCTGAAACACTTCAGCAATGCCAGCAGGCGATCCTCGACGAGCAGTAAGCATTGAAAAATCGGCACCATGCACTATCGACTCCGCTTGAGCGTCGCCTTGGACAAACGATACAGCATTGCCATAATAAACGATGCCCTCTGGCCCACTCGGGAGGCGGCTCTGAGCGAACTCCCACGTCATGATGATATTGTTTATGAAGTAGAAATTCTCAAACTTTCTACCTGCTGGGTTCAGCGAGGTAAACATGCGCTTGTATGGCGAAATCAACGTGTTATTCACGACCCAGAAGCCACCCGGAGCCGGCGTCCGATCACGGGGAACGTCAGCCATCTTGCCAGAATCCCAAAAGCGATCATGCTTTATACCGATTTTAAAGACCCCCCCCCGGCTGTAGCCCAGTTTCCATAATTCGATATCTGCTGCGGTCTGTTCAAAAATATTGTCGTAAATATAGATTGGCCCCGGCAAAGGCGCTCCATTGAGAGGCTGCCAGGTGAATGGCTCAAACACATCGATCACCAGATTACCGCGAATGGTTAATGCTTTAGCGTGTTCTTCGGTTTCAAAGGCATTGTCACATATTCGTTCGATCCGATTATTCTCAATGATGGAATCATTACTATTGGAAACGGAACCGCTCGAAAATGCCTCGAAAGCCTCGAAAATCCAGTTTGCCCTCACAGTCCATTCACGCCCAATACGGCGAATAAGCCCAGTTTCATAACTATATGGTGCCTGTAGCCCACCAGTAACTGGTAGGAAGCCAGCTTTCCGCTGCCAATGGATCGGCATACGCATGTTAACGCTGGTGGTCGACTTCGCGTACTCGGCCCGAATAACCTCTTCGATATCCGTGTAGGCTGGGAACTGTGTGTAAAAACAATTTTCCACCACTACCCGAGCAGTATCCCCATCTTCCCGCCCAGCCACACCATACCGACAGCCAAAGAACCAACTGTTCCGGACAGTGAGGTCGTCGGGATTGGAAAAGACACCCGCCATGCCAGGTGTCTCAAAAGTGAATCCATCGATAACGACATGTGCTTCACCGGAAAAATTTAACGCGATGAGAAAGTTATCCGTGCGATTGGGCGTAGCCCCCCAACGGCCACCGGCAGTGCGGGGGCCAACCGCCATGACTGCCTGGTTAGGATCCGTCACGCCATATTTTCCGTCTGCACGCAAGCGGACGTAGAGCGACTTGGTGTCTGCATCCCAAGCAAATCCATGCGAATTGCCAGGGTATTCATCTGCCAACCGACGAAAAGCGATGAGGTCATCCAGTTGCTCATATGGAAGGAGGTCCACTCGATCCGCCAAAACTCGAACCGGTCGATACTCAAATGGGATGCGATATAGTCCTCTTGTTTGGTCCACTAATTCCCATTCCAGATCACCGCTTCGTACGGAAGGCACCGCACCTGAAAGCACTGTTTGATAGCAACCTCCGTCTAGCGCAATGATCTCCAGCGGCTCATCCGAGGTTCCACCCCGCATGAGAAGAACATTCTCATGATAAACACCAGGACTAACGAGAATTTGATCGCCCGGTTGGGCTACGTTCACTGCTGCTTGAATAGTCTTAAGGGGCGTTTCCTGCAATTTCCCACTAGAAGAATCGTCCCCAGTTTTCACGTCGACAAACAACGTGACTGCCTCAAGCAAGCCGCTCCATAGTAACATCAACGTAATTAGAGTTTGCCGCATCAGAAGTTTATAATACTGCGCTCAGCAATTCGTATTGCATACACATTCACATTTCGATGCGACAATGCCTTAGCGTGGCGTCGAGGGGGGGATACTAATATATAAATGCTAGGCGTATGGGGCAGCATGAGAATTAGCATGTTCGGTGGTAGTAAGATAGCAACAAACGCGTAATTTAACTCGTTAAACCCAAGACGAAATCGGGAAATCATAAAAAACCACCTCGAAAACGCTCACATGAAAACTGGCCGTTAATCGAAGTCACCTTAACTTCATCCCTAGTGTCAGATTAACACGTAGAGCCATCGGCGCTACTATTATATTTAACTCGTTCAAATCGAGCCTTTCCGGGTGCAATTAGTTTTGCATGAACACGAATCATTTAGATCGTTAAATCCATGGAGAAGCCAGGAGGACATCCTCCTCATTCGTTATCCAGCGCTCGGACCTCAATCACCACAAATCATTAAAAACTAGCTTCAGTCAAAATAATTTAAATCTACTGAAATACGTATGAACAACCCACCGAAAGCTACCCATCCACCGATTAAAATTCTCCTAATTGGTATTGGTGGTTATGGAAATCGCTACGTTGAAGAGATTCAGGAGCTTGAAGCTTTGGGTGAGGCATGCCTATCTGCGATCGTTGAACCTTCCCTTCAAGCTGCGCCTAGTTGGCCTGTGCTTGAGCAGCGCGGCATACCCACCTTCGCATCACTGGACGAATTCATCCAGAATCCAGTCAAAGTCGATCTTGCCATAGTCGTATCACCCATTTCCTACCACGCCGATCAAACATGCACCTTACTTGACGCCAACATTCACGTACTATGCGAGAAGCCAATCGCTGCTACGGTAAGCGATGCCCTTCGCATGCAGGAGACCAGAGATCGTAGTGGCTGCATTCTTGAAATTGGCTATCAATGGTCATTTAGCGATACCATCCAAAATCTGAAGAAGGACATACTTTCCGGAGACCTTGGAACAGCAGAAAAGCTGCTTACACGAGTTTGTTGGCCTAGAGGCAGTCGCTACTTTGGGCGTAATAACTGGGCAGGCAAGAATTACAACTTACAGGGGGAGCCTGTCTACGATAGTCCGGTTAACAACGCCACCGCACATTACCTCCACAACATGCTCTTCGTACTTGGCTCCGAGCAAAATCTATCAGCAACGCCTTTCGCGGTCACAGCGGAGTGCTATCGTGCAAACCAAATCGAAAACTATGACACAGCCTGCTGCCGATTCGAGACACAGGAAGGTACAGACGTTTACTTTTACACCACACATGCATGCGAAAACGCAGATGGCCCATGCTTCATGTATCTCTTTGAGAATGCCAAAGTGGAATACCGTTCCGGCGGAAACATCATTGCCACTTTCAAAAACGGCGTCACTAGAGACTACGGCAACCCCGACCACAACAGCTTGCAAAAAATCAACCACTGCATCCGAAGAATCCAAAATCCAGCATTGCTTCCATGCTGCAGTGTTGAGCCTTCTATAGCACATACCAAATGCGTTCAGGCGCTACAAAACATACAGGTAGAAAACATCGACCCGTTGTACATTCGAAAAAAACGAAATAGCCCCGTAGACACGTTGACCTATGTCACTGATATGGAATTACTCATAAAGCGAGCATTTGAAGCCCACGAACTCTTTAGTGAACAACAAGTTGAATGGGCTAAACCAGCTCAGCGCATAGACATCTCAGTAACCGATGCAACGATGGGCACATCTATTCTCTAGTTGTTCCATTATTCGATAACAATATGGGCAATCGGCTCAGAGGACGCGATGGCTATATCTGTCCAGCTTCAACACCCATACTGGCTTTAATCGTTGTGCCGGGGCGAAAATCACTATTGAGCATCAATATTCGAGGTTTCTCATCCACGTAGAGAATGTTGTCCTCAACCAAACTCGCCAGCATTTCTACTGCAGCACCGCCTAGAGCGAATGTGTTTTGGCACATTCCACTCATCGTGCCATCACTGTGGCAGTCAAGGTGGAAAAAGCCCAACTCATCGGGTATGGAGACACCCAGTTCATTGACCCAGTTCCAAACCTCCCAATTGACACCCACAATGACCTCCGGCTTTTCTCGCTGATACCACTGCTCAAAGGCCGCTTGGGTCCAAACCTGTGAATCAAAAACACTGTATTTAAGTTGAGGAAAACGGCTGCGGGAAACATGTAGTCCCGCAACCCACATATAATTCACCTGTCGTATCTCATTTTCACTAAATACAAAACCAATATGTTTGTATCCGAGCCGACATAACCGCTCTACGCCCTCTTGAACGGTTTGAATATGATGATTGCTCACCCTCGGTACCTTTGAGTCCGCTAGGGAATAACCAAACGTCACTGCAGTGAATGAACTTAAGTCCAATGGAAACACCCGATTCCGGTAAGGAAGCGGAGCAATCAATATACCGGGAATACCCCTAGCCTTTAAGATTTCGGCAAATCGAGCTGGACGGCTTTGATGCTCTCCCAACCAGAAATGTTCAACTTTATAGCCCAATGCTCGCCCCCTTTCAACAGCACCACGAAAATACTCCGGATAAGTATGCAGACCCTGCCAGTAATCTGGAGTGGAATGATTGGTAACGAACGCAAGCGTCGCCCGGTAGGTGCCAGTATACCCCTTGCGCACTCCAGACATAAGGGCACGCACCATTGGATTAGGCTTATAGCCCAGTTCAGCGGCTAGATGTTGGATTTTTTCTCGAGTCGCGTTAGCGACTTTTGGCGAATTGCGCAGCGCCATCGACACCAATGCACGTGTAACCCCGGCGCGATCAGCAATTACCTGCATCGTGACGGGTTTATCAGATGAAGATAAGCTCGGATCAGAAGACAATGGCTAGGTCTCCGATTAAAAGGGGTTCTATGCAATTAGAAAGAGAATATGGCATCAGAGAATCCATGCGTGGCCGAAGTGCTTATAAGCCTCAACACGTTTCTATTTAAATAGCAGTCGTAAAAATGAGCAAGCATTGAAGCCTTTTTGCTATTTCTCTGCAATGAGTTGAATAGGCTCATTCTCTGACGCGTATGAAAAGCTGCCCACACCCAGCCAATCCAAAAGACGATCAGATTCCAGAAATATCTAGACTGACTTTCGTCTAGGCACGGATTAAGCCATAGACCGCTGGGGTGGTTCCGGAGCGATCTCAATCGCCTCACTGTTTCCGTTCGCAAAGCTACGATGATAAGGCCACGGAAAATTTGGAACCGTGTGTGCTTTCTGCTTGATTTCAACCCCTGTGTTCGGGAGACATGCTACGAACTCTATTTGCGATTTCTCATTGTACCCGATGGCAATGCTGTGGAGGCAAAAACTTTAGATTCTGTTCGAGATTATCGACCACGAGATTTCCCATCTGCGCCAGTTTTCAGAAATATTTCCGCCACAATGAGCCTGCACGAGCGTCCTGGGCGTAACGCGGGCACGATACTACCCCCTCTTCGATGTCGCCTTAATCATTTGGTGATGATAGATTGAAGACTTAATAGCATTAAAGACTCCCTTTAGTTCGCCGCTCATCTCAACGTTCGGTTCTTCAAGTCATTGGCCATAACTGACTGTACCTCCTTCATATTCAACGCAGCCGAACTGTCATCGGAGGAGCCCCAAACGCGAATGTTATCGAGATAACCTTCGAAGGGCCGCTGGTTGTCATGATACGAGGAGTTGCCTATCGAGAAGCGTTGCCCTTCGCCCGAGACCACTTTTCCCTTGGCGAATATGGCTACCGCCATCGACTCAACTCTTAAGGTCTCACTACCCACATAGATATTGGCTTCGCCGGAGGATCCATCATAGGTGACGGCAAAAAACACCCATTCGCCCTTAATACCGTGATCAAGGTTGGTAGAGACCCTTTCCGGGTCACTACTCATGTCATTGATCCGGGTGCTAAACTCGATACGCTGTGTAGAAGCGCCTTCCATCTCACTAAAAAACAGTGCTGTTTTGCCTATCTCGATGATGCGGGAGTAACTCCCGGGCCCAGTGCTTTTAAACCAACCGCTGAGCGTGAAGAACTTCAGGTCGTTAACTGGATTCGATGCGTCTCGCGCCTGCGCCATACAGCCGAGACTCGGGCTATTGGTATTATCGTAGGCAAGGTCATCGGACTTTCCCGATACGCCACTGCCACGAGCCCCATAAAGGTCGGTCGCGATGCGTTCATCACTATTCGCGTTGACAAACGAAGTAAAATTCAGCGTTAAGCTTTCATCACCAGACGATTGGGTCAGCTCATTCTGAGAATTATCGTTGAAAGTAAACTCATAGAGCAAGGTCTCTGCCGCCAAGGCACCGCTTGTCAGCAAAATCACATTGGCGAGTGAGACGAATTGGGATATTTTATTTTTCATTGAATCGAGGTGTTGATGGGTTCAAAGGAGACCGGTGTGCGCAATGCATGCGTACGTTGCCATTCAAAGATAGACTTCACTACTGGATCAGGGCGTGGTGCGCCTATGCCGCCTTCCTGTGGCATAGGAAAAATCTGATTGTCTGCGAGCAGGAAAAACTCTCCGACCCCCTGTCTAAACTCCGCAACAGTAGACACTGGTCCGTAGATACGATTGTCGAATATCTCAAGGCCTGTACAGTTGGCGGCTCCGATCAGAATAGCAGCACCGCGACAGTTCGGAAGGACAAATACATTATGCGAGATAATGTGATCAAAGCTCTTTTCTTTAGCATACACGCCACGTTCTTCTTCAACAAGAAAGCGGTTATAAACAATGATCCACGCCTCGTTTCCTCCGAGCATCGTGATGCCCGATTTGGGCGCGATTACATCATTATAGTAAACAACATTCCTTGGTCCTTGCGGTCCGTGAGCCGTGCTACTGGGACCCGAAGCGAAGAAGCCGTGGCCATAAGTCCCCTGCCCTAAATCCTTTACGCTCTGTTCTATTCTATTGTTTTCGTAAAGATTCTCATGCGTCCAACCCGCATGCCATTGGCCATCGCTGCCCATAAATCGGCTGTCCCGAATGACATTACCCGCAGAGCCCCACTGCAAGTTTGGTGCATGACGCATCCCCCAGGTCGCGATGTTCTCAACAAGACAATCATATGAGCGCTCCAATCCCACATAGCCCGTGCCACCACCGCCTTTAAACAGCGCCCCACGCACCTCCACATCTCGTAACTCGCAGAATTTTGATCGAGTTAGGTAAAGCGGATTACGGCCCGAGTTGATAATATTAACGTCACTAACCCAACTGTTCCAAACGTAGCAAAAGGTAACCCCGTCTGTCCATAAATCCTCAATCGGATACCAGAGCGTTTCCGGTATGCGTGGACCAACCAACTCTTGTGTGAACACCTTCTGCTCAATCGTCAGATTTTCAACTCCGGAGTATTCGATTACGCGAATCGGCTGAACGAAGGAAGCATCCTCAAAAGGAAAATCAATGCGTAGCGGTTGCTCCACATTCACAACGTCGCCATCGACAGCAATGACTTTCAATTGATTACTGCGGAAGGTACCCCAAGGACTAACATTGCCGGTCAGTTCATTCCACCGCTTCGTTGTAGGTGCCTCGATGTAGAGATGGTCGCCGACTTGGACTCCGTGTCCGCTGGCTAACTTAAGTTGCTGGCTTCCGCGAACTGCAGTTTGCGTGAGCAGGATCGGCTCTCCAATCGGGCCACCACCAAGGATCATGATCGCGGCATGTTGATCCAACCAACGATCACCTGGCTGTTCTTCTTCCGAGACGATGACCGGAAATTTGCCTCTGTGGGTATCACCATTTGCGTAGCCGATTTCCACTTCTAGCTCATGTCTACCCGGTCCAAGCTTCTCCAAAATGACATCTCCCTTTAAGCGCAGAAAGAAACGGTTTCCCCAGTGATCTTTGAGTTTTCTCAGCGCCACTTGCTTTCCCTCACTCGTTGCGCTTAGCAGTACCAAGTTTTTTGGATTTGCCTGAATTTCAAAAAAACCATTTGGGCCAATGACGTCATCAAGAGACCAAGTTCGACTGCGTATTTCCCCTAAAGGTATATGATCTTGGAAAATCAATCGCGTCTTCCCTGAACCAGCGCCACGCACAACGACTCGTGAGTTATAAATAACGACAGGTGCACTGAGCAAGAATTCTCCAGACGGCAGTTGAACCACGCCGCCACCGACACTTGCTTCCGCCACCGCCTCTCTCAGCAACTCCGCAATGTCCTTACCCTCATAGCCCGCAAAACGCTCTGGCCCGACGGCTACAGGTAGTTGTGGGATGCCACCCGAGACACCCGCCTGGCTCCAATCCGGATAAACCAATCCGTCCGGACCAGGTACATCAGCGTTGGTCAGTCGAGGATCATCGGGCGTAAGCTTATAGGTGGGCTCCCACGGCGGCACAATATCGGGCTTATATGCTTCGAAACGAATGGAATCGAAATCAGTCGTGCTTATGTCTTTGCTGAAAGAGTGAATCCACGCTTCGGCCTCAGCCGCGCCTTCAGGGGCGGCTGCAATAACCACGTAATCACGCCAAGTCCGGCGGCTAATAGCGGAGAGGTACTCACTGCCATCGGACGACGAAATGCGGTTGCCAGCGCCATCGTAGAAGCGAATGTACGCCGCCGCACCTTTACCAGAGACGTTTCTAGCCAGAAAGCGTAGCCGAAACACCTCGCCTGGTGACGTCGAGAGACGGGGAGACGCCACCGATGAGCCCTTCTCCAAAGATTCATCAACGACGCGCAAGCCCCAATCGCCATTGTGGGCAGCTTCGGCATGTACGAAGCTCATAGCTTCGTTTTCTTCGACAATCCAAGCCGACATGCCATCTTCGAAGCCGTCCTCAAATGAAGCACCACCCGCATGTACAGCACAATGCCCTGAAACGATTGTAGCAAGGATACGAATAAGTCTTTTAAAATTGCTCATACCAACTGGAGGGAAAAAATCATCGCTGAGCCATGCTATTTAGGAGGAACCAACGAAGGTAATACCCGTCGATGGTTGAAGGTGGGCTCGGAATATGGCCTTGCTGATGAATTTAATTCGTGGCCTGCCTTGGGTTCGTGACTTCTCGGTAGACTTCGGCATATCGGCGACCAAACTCACGTTGAGATTCCGCATTAAAGTGCGTGTTGTCCGACTTGCAGGTTAATCCATCGCTGGAAACGAACCCTGCATTTTCCGTTTCACTCGCAAATTCCTGCTGAGCGTCATCGACTTTATGTGTACCTGATTTCCAAGGTTTCTGAGGGAACTGCCCAAGCTGGCCAATGATGATTGGTAAATTTGGATCATCGAATTCAGTTCTAAATCTATCGACGAGCACGATTAGACAGGCTTTGTAGTTTTCGGCGCGCTCACCTTGCACGTCCGCCTCTCCCTGGTGCCACAACACGCCTTTCAGTACGCCGTCCTCCATCGCACGCTTCGTCCGGACAATCGCATCATCATAAGGTTGACTTTCGGTTTGGCCATGATGCGCTCCCGGAACCCATTTTGTAATGGAAGAACCACCACAAGCCGTTGGGATAAGCCCGATAACAACGTTCTCATTGTCATCGGCCATTTCGATTCCGAATGTCTTGCCCGGCCCTACGCCCGCAATGGATTTATCAAAGTGTAGCGGGTCAACTGCCGGAGCCCACTCTCCTTCCCTAGTCAACATCATGACGCGCGGGTGCGGAATTTTGTCCTGTTCACTTACTTGACCACGTCCAGCCATATTGGATTGCCCCGCCAATAAGTAGAGATGGAAATTTTCTTTGGCAGGCAACTCGATCTCCTCGGCACAGCTAAGATGTTCAAAGCCAATCAGTGAAACGAACAGGCAAAAAAACAGTGTCGTTCTCGGGATATATTTTAGTGTTTTCATTTTAATAAAATGGAATGGTTTGAATAAATTTCTGAACAGTTGGCATCTTCCCATTAATTCCAGATTGAACCCCTGTAATCAGTCATTGGAATAGCGAATCGAATGACACTCTCAACTCGCTGTTGGTCGGTCGTAGATCACACGCAGTTCAATTGGTGCCCCTGTAGCTACCACCGGTCCGCTGGATGTTTCAGCGGGAGGGATACCCGGTAATATGAAAACTAACAAACGACGATCCGATGGAATATTAATGCGTGTACTCATTACCAGCTCCCACTTCTCTTCATCTACAGAGCGTGCAATCTGAATATTGAGATGCTCGTCTGAACTGGTGGGCCAGTATAGCTTCTGCGATTCGCCTGAATTGATGACCCCCATATCCTCGCCCATGCGCAACGCAAGATTCCACTCAGTGAAGTTAAGCGCAATTGTTTGCCCGGAACTGAAGGTCTGGTCGCTGAAAGGTGCCGCAAAAACAACAAAATTGCGCTGACCGTCCAATTTCGTGGCGGATATGAGCACGAGATACTCGGTTACATTCGGCTGCGCTTGAAAACGCGCCACTGGAGGCATTGGCAAGCCCTCAGCCGTTTTTGTATCCGGGTAAGCGTAGAAATCGACATACCCATTCACAACCAATGCATCAATTGGCGCACTTAGTGAGCTTGAGCGTGCAACGATGCGCGTTTTATCATTACTAGGTGCCTTCACGGAAATATCCGTCACGAAGGAATTGATCGAGATAACTCGCAGCGTAACAGGATAAGAGGTCTGACTAGGTGTGGACTGAGCTGTCCCTTCAAAGGGAAGCATCGCTACGATCATCAGGAAAAGAGTCTTAAGGTAAATTAGGCGCATATCGGACTAAATTTCGTCTGCCTGCAACCAGCGGAATGATACGATTTCAAACCGTCGGCCAAAATTCTGGTTGATGGTTGTCAGGTTAACACTTCCACCAGTGACTGGCAGCGTTTCAGGAGAATTCCCATTAGCATCCACGTACTCGGGCATACGCTGCACGACTGCCTCACACCATGCGCGGCCCACTACATAGTCACTACTGCTCGGGCTAGAATACGGATTAACCGTCTCCCCATAGGCACGGATCACAAAGGTATCTGATCGAGCAGCCATCCCAGGGCCGAGCACCTGCAAGATATCAGCCTGTGTCAGGAATCCAGGTGCCATCGCGGACTTAGCCCTACCGGTATATTGAAAAGCGCGTCGTGGTGCCTTTATGTTTTGAAGATAATAAGAAATGCCACTATTTTCCCAGATTTCCTCATCGCCATCAGGAATGGAATTGGATGGCGGACGATCTGCCTCAAGTATTTTCTGGTTGATATTCGACACTGCATCAATCGCCGCTTGCAGCGCACCACTTAATCCAGATTCATCAGGATACGATTCTAGGCTGCGGTTAACAAAATCGCCCATGGATAGAAATGGCCCACGTGCCTTTACCTCCTCCACGATCCGCGCAGCCATTTGGCGCACTTCCGTGTCGCTCAAGGTGCGATAGCCACCCCACCGGCTGACACGGGAGAATGTGCTGGATCCACCAGAAACGTAGGGCGTGCGGACGAATGGCGAACCACTCACTGCAGGGCCTTCCGAGCCCGTTTCTGGATCGACCTCAACGTTGCGCAAACTACCGAGCAACGCCGCCCAAGCTTCCAATGAAGTTGAATTCACATTAAAGGCACCGTCAAGCATGAGGCTGGAAGCAGCTCGATTAAAATCCTCTACATCCACCGCCGATGCTCCACTGAGGTATGAGAGCGGAGCAAAAGGCAATGGTTCGTCAAGATTAAGCCACTGCTGAAGCTGATCCGTCGGCAAATCTGGACGCCCGGAAAAAAAGAAACGGTCCCAGAGCCTACGATTCAATAGGTAGGAAACATCGGTCAGATGCGTTCCACTGCCAGAGGTATTACCCGAGTTCGCCTTCGTATTTGGACGCAATAAGCGGTCTTGCGGAATGCGCATGTCTGCGTAGGAATTACCAAATGGATACGAAGGCTCTACCCCGGATGGAGTGAGAGTCATTTGAGCATGCTGTAGTTGTCCTAGGGCAATGACTGGTGTATCCCTGCGTGGAAGGTTAAACAAGATGGCCTCTTGCACACCAGTCGCTGGAAATCGACTCGGCCCATTGTAGGCTCTGGCCGGGGAATTTGAAACGAGATCGATTGTCCAGGTTGAGTCACCAGCTTGCACTTTAGCGGTAGACCAGTTGGGCGTGCTGCTGAACCCTTGGCTCCACTCAAACCACGACCGTCCAATTGATGCCGAGCGCTGGTTGATATTCGACATCCAATTGTAGCGTCCGTCCGTATCCTGAAGCGAATTCATAACCGATAGACCAACTTGATTTCGTGCATTAACCGGTCCCAACGCTAAGTTTCTAAAAGCATTGAAGCCGCTGGCGGAAACATCAGTTACTATGGTTGCGTTTTTCGCGTCATCTACTTCGGCGAAAGCCGCTAAGCCAACTGCGTCAATGAATTGCATGGACTCACCACCTGCATCCATGAGGTGACAAGAAATCGTGCCACCAGCTCCACCTTGATTATTGGCTAAAACGATCGCTGAAAACTCAACTTCATCAGGCGAAAAAATATGATTGATACTGCGGGTAAACGAAGAAGTCGTGTCGTACCCATTCACCAAGAGATTATTCCCCGAGTTGCTGTATGGTCGCGTCGTTTCCGGCGTAAAGACATAGGCTTGGCCGGGCGGAATATCGATAGAGTCAATTTTAAACTCGAGCTTGCGGTTACTGTATTTTCCGGAACTTGCATCCTCCGGAGCAATGAATTCCTGATGGTATACATTGTAAGGCGGGGCACCAATCGGTGTCACCCCATCACTCTCGATCCTCGGAGTGATAAAGTAGAGATACTTGGCCGTCGTATTGTTGTTTTGTTCGTCGGCAAATTCCATACGTATGCTATAGGAACCCCGAAGTGTGGCATTATACGGATTCCATAAAATGACATGTGGAAATAGATGAAGCTTCCCGAGGGTACCGTCCGCCGCACACTGCACGTCGAATGAGACTCCCCAGCGTAAAAGAATCGGCGAGAGTCCCATTTCATCATCATTTCGCAATTGAGTATTTACCGTGCCGCTGTTCGTCGACTGGTAATCAAAGAAACTATCAAGCTGCTCCCAAGTCGCCGCAGATGGCGAACGAGAATCTGGACTGACGCTACTGCTCGTAGTCAATGTACTGTCTGCGTAAATGGCATCATCCTGAAACGCGGCGATATGCCGTGAGCCATCTTGATCAAAGGCGCTAACCTCATCAAGGCTGACCTTCAATTGACCACTCCAATCCGACGGCTCGAGATAAAACAAGGCAGTCAGATCTCGCTTCAGCCCCCCCCGTAAGGAATCGGCCAAAACACCTTTGGAGTAGATACTGAAATCCGGAGAACGACGCCGCAACGCCTCCTTCATATCTTCAGTCTCAAAGCCAGCGAGGAGAGGTACCTGCCCTTCATCAGTTAGCCGATTCAGGCCCTCGCGGAAGTCCACTGCATCCGAATCGGTCCCCTCCACATTATATACGACATCAAACAACTTGCTTCCATCAGACGTCATCATCTCAATGCCGTGACGCTGAGCAGTAAGTAACCGATTGAAGCGCTCCTGATTCGTAGAAGCACTTGAAGCCTTGGGATCGACCAAATTTAAACGGGCTTTGACGCCTTCGTCCTCAATCCACCAGCCATAACGCCCAGCCGCTCCTCCACCTCCACCCTGCACATCCTCAATATTTAGCAGAGGCGCAACTACGTAATCCTCAAGGTGTCCCACACTGTTGGGGCCCACCAGCAGACAGGCCGGCTGTCCGTTTATCGTGATGTCATTGCTCAGAGCTCCACGATCTTCTGCAGATCCTAATGATATCGAATCAGAGGGCGCGATAGTCGGATCGTCCGCAGTGATAACTTGCCCAAAACTTTCGGCATCGGTGCTGACCGTATAGTTAACGACCCCATTACCGCTAACCAACCAATTGAGCAACTGGGGCTTACTCGTGTAGGCTGCCGAGGGATTACGATTACCCCAAACGCCCGTCCAGTTATGGCTACCATCCTGAGTACTTGCCAAAAGATCAGCCGTTGCGGTCGTACGTTGATCGGGACCGGCGACCTTCTGCAATTGCCCCAACGCTTCATTTAAGGCAAAAATTGCGTTTTGCTGGGCAATGGTATTAGTGCGATTATTGGCTACTGCATGAATTTCAACTTGAACTAAAGCCGACATGCTAACCAACAGCAACATGATGAAGCCCATTAAAACAATTGCAGTAACCAGAGCAAAGCCATCATCTGTATTATGTGTTTTCATTGGGCATGAGCCGATTTCTTGAAGATACTTAAGAAATACAAAAGCTTCAAGAAATGGGGGGGGACTAAATTCAAATCGAAGCTTGCGACAATATCGGATGCATCACAATAGTGGCCCTATTTAACTCGTTAAATTAAAGAGTTCGCCTGCTGCTGTAAAATAGTCTCCCCTTAAGAGGGGCAATATTTCGTCAGGCTTGATTTTGATTTACTTAAGCTGCTGTTTGTCGCCCTGTAAATTGGCAACAGTATGCTCATAATGATAGGCCAAAGAACCTCGTTAATCTAGATTTTGAGGTTCCACTCGCTACGGCGAGGGGGAGGTTGATGGCGGCACCTTTTTGCTCCTTTGAGGAAGTAGCGTGCCATACGGAAGTCGCTCTTGAGATGACCGATGACTGGCTCGATGGCGGCTCGTCGGGCGAAGCTGGCCGAGCTTACGTAATTGAGAGCACATGTGAAATATACTTACATCTAGACCATTGATTATATAACACGCCATTAACTCTTGACATCGTGCTTGGTCTAATGATTTTTTAAACCTCATTAAAAGTTCAATAATGTCGTTTTCATTTAAGTTGATACCATTCAGGCACGCTGCGAAGGACTATTGTCAAGATTATCCTTGTCTTGCAGCGACGTCACGAAAGTAACAGTTCGATCAAACAAGACAACTGTAACTCCTGATCGTTTCAAAAACACGCAATTCGCAAGATTGATTTACTTTAGTCAGGTTTATTTCGATGAACATAGCAAAAATATTATTTCAGTTATGCTTTTTGGTTCTTCCGTTAGTTGATGCGTATTGCTTGGTAGACGCAGACTCACCTCTGTCATTTGAGCCGGGTAAAGGTGTTGTTGGCGATATGACACGAGAAGGTTATTTCGAAGATTATTTGAAGGTTGGGACATTATCCTTGAATGACTATGAAATACCACTTTACCAAATTTTCAGCACTAATCCTCAAAATGCACCTGGCATACTTGGTGTTTTTTGGTATCTTCCACTCTTTCGAAGCCGCATAACTTTCGTTGATGGGCAGGTTTTGTCCTGGATTAGGATTGATGGCAAGCAATCGTCGTTTAAATTAGCCGTGGATAAGAAGAGAGCGAATGATAAATATTACTCCACATGCGGCAGCTGGGTGGCCGAAGTGAAGGGGGGAGAGCGAATTGAGGTAACTCATAAAACTCTGGACTATAAGTTTTGGTATGCTTTTGGACAATTGAAAGGGTTTCGGTTTGGATACCATTCACCTGTATATGTCTTTCAGATTACCGATCGTGAAATGATATTGCGGGAGAATGGTAGGATATTACTTTCGGTTAGTCGACACGATCATCCATACTATTCTGATGTCCTAATTGAAACCAATGGTGAGGTAACTCGACTTAAACTCACTAGCTTTCTACTAAACGAGAAACCCTGTGGTGATATTAAACGGGAAAAATCACTGCTAACAAACGCTGATTTAGACGACATTCCAATTGAGTTTACGTATAAGCAATTATCCGAGGGCACCTTATTGATGAGTAAGCGTATCGCCTTTCAGGATGTTAAAAAGTTTCAGTGGGATATCTGCACTGGATTTGCAATGGCAGATAAGTTTAACACAATTCAAGTGGAGCGCAGTGAAACTAAAGATTCCGCCATAAAGGTGCCTTGGTTGCGGGATTCTGCACTTATCAAGCGGATTAATCCAATGGGAATTGATACTTCTTTTTTTGACAGCCCTTCAAACGGTTATCAAGAACGAAAAGTAGGAGAAAAACGCTGGATAGAGCATTACTTCACTAGTGCCCCTGCTCTTCGTAAAATACGTAAGATCGAAGAGTATGATGGCAATGAACTTATTTCCATTGTGAAATACTCCTATGATCCTCAAGGAAGACTGATACGCAAAATAACTGGCAACGAGTTGAAACAATACGCATACGATTCTCATGGCCAAGTTTTCTTGCTCGGTGAGAAAAACATAAGCTTAGAATAGAATATTAATTCTAAGAAAAAAGAAGGCTAATGTATGGATAGTTTAAAAAAAACAATCATTTCCTTAGGGATATATCTTATTTCAGGAGTATTGTTGTCTGCGGTTCCCGAAGATAAGGAATTGTTGGACACTGTCTGGCACAAATTACTCTTGCAGGAAGAGGCTTTCGTAGTGGGACGATTAGTCTGGCGACAGGAAATGCTCGCTACAAACAACCCACGAATGATGTCGGTAGGCCCTGAAGGAGGCTCTACTTCATTTGAAAATGAATTCTATTTTTCAGATGAAGGGTTTTACCTGAAACGGTCCTTTAGCGCAAACGATGTCGAGCATGTGACCCATTATTACCGAGATTCATTAGAGCAAATACTGTTTCAGGAGCCGCATACGCTTCGCATTGGCTTGTCAGTAGTGGCGGAGCAGGATTCATATCCAGTTATTGATGCTAGAGTAGTTGCGGCAAGTGGAAGAGAGTGGATGTCGGAGGTTTCTATGGATGATGTTAGCGAGATTATCGAAATGGCAGGAGGCGACATCCAGATAAAGGCAGAAAGCGATGAGCTTGTTTACAATATAATTTTAGATCCTGAGATTGGTTATTTGGCCAAGTCCTGGGAGGCGACCAATAAGGAAAATGGGAATAAAAAGATCATTAGTAACAATTACAACTATCTAGAAGGACTTACTGAAGGCATTCATTTCCCAAGTAAGGTGACTTATAGGTTTCAGAATGGAGATGTCTTCACTGAAATTTCCTACAACATAGACAGTATAGATTTTGGAGTCCAGCTTGATGAGGCGGAGGTGAGATCACGACTTCTACATGTTCTAGCTAATGTTTACGATACGAGAATTCCAGATGAACCAAGGTCATACAATGCGCAGTGGCCGGACTTCCCAGTTCCAAGCTATAATGAATTCCTTGAACTGTGTAGTAGCCGACGGGTTTGGGATGAATTCAGATGGGAGAGAAGGCATCTGAGTGGAAAAATTGCTAAGTAGTGAATAATAATAATAATATGAAAATTAAAATTATAATAAAGCTATTATCTATAGTCGCTCTGTCACAAGGATTGGCGATTCAATTACTGGGAGGAGTGCAGTGTAATCACTGGTATTCTGAATTGGAGACAGTGCCAAATTACTGTCAGAATTGGAATGTGATTTATGATCTCTATGTTATTAAGTATCCGACTTGTAATTCTAGCAGATGTGAGAATACTGAATGCATTACAGATCAGCAATTATCTCAACTCGACACTACCATGCATTACTTGGCTGAAGTGGTCGAAAATTGTGGTGGTAGGAT
Source organism: Cerasicoccus arenae (assembly GCF_014651635.1). GTDB lineage: Bacteria > Verrucomicrobiota > Verrucomicrobiia > Opitutales > Cerasicoccaceae > Cerasicoccus > Cerasicoccus arenae. Next base: position 310,279 of record NZ_BMXG01000001.1, read on the forward strand.
TGCTAGCTCCCACAGTAAGACTTTCTTATATCATAATACCTGGAATGACCCTTTTTCGACATGTATGGTGCCTGATGATTGTGACCAGAGTGGTCCGGGTGGCGACTAATTGCGGGACTTAAGATTTTCGCTGCGGCACCCTCTCTGGGGTGTTTGTTGTGTTCTATGAATCGCAATCATGTTGGCTGAGTCCCATGGTTCGGCAGGTGCTCGCTGGACTGATCGCAGAACATAACCACCGAAGTCCATCCCTCGACCACATGAGGTAGGCCAGTAATTTTGATTTTTTTGAGATCGTTTTGAAAAACACCATTTTCTAGCAGTGCCCTTGATGGCAGATATTGCCTCAAACATTTACCGCTCAGCCTCAAATTGAATTGAGATAGCATTTTTGCGGGACCTTTAACTGCACTGACACTGCACAATAAAATTAAAGCGCTAGTATTTTGCTGACCATAAATCGCATAAGTGCTTGATTACTAAAATGGTGGGCCCACTCGGACTTGAACCGAGGACCAAGGGATTATGAGTCCCCTGCTCTAACCAACTGAGCTACAGGCCCGCAAAGCACTCATACAAAAGCGGTCAAAGGCAGCTTGGCAAGCCTATCTTGGCACAAGCTCCACTGCGCACTCAGCCAAGTGGGTGGCGGCAATCTCACGCAATCCATCAACGTGCATAACACCGTCGATCAATGGACGCAGCTTGCGGCTATGTGGCATGTCTTTCGTCAGGGCTTTGACCTTCGCGCGAAGCCAGCCGACATCGTCCAGTGCCTTGTCGGCGTAGGGACCTGCGTAGAGCAGCTCGACGAATCGAAAGATCGTGCGCCAGCGTTCTTCGGGAGTTGGCGGCGGTGGAATCTCACCCGTCGCTAGGAAGTGCTTAATCTCACCAAACAGCCAAGGATAACCCAACGCAGCTCGGCCAATCATCACACCGCTAACGGGAGAATTTTCGCGAAGTGCGGCCACATCAGCGCAAGTTTGGACACCGCCGTTCCCAACGACGGGAATCGTAAGCGCCGCGGCCACCTGATTAATTAAATCCCAATCTGCTTCGCCACGATAGCCCTGCTCCTTGGTCCGCCCATGGATAGCCAGAAGCGCGGCACCGGCATCCTGTGCGCGTTGACCGACCTCCAGCGCAACAATTTGATCGTGATCCCACCCCGCGCGTATCTTCACTGTGATTGGGATTTCTGGCACAGCAGCCACGCAGGCGCGGATAATTTGAGCCAGAAGCGCTGGGTCCTTGAGCAGCGATGAACCGGCGTTAATATCCGTCACCCGACTAGCTGGGCAGCCGCAATTGATATCGATAAAATCCGGGCGCACGCGATCAGCGATTGCCCGAGCGGCAGCAGCCATACGATTGGGCAAAGAGCCAAAAATCTGGACGCCCATTGGGCGCTGCTCTTCGGTAAAATCAACGTTGCGCCACGATTTCTCGTTGCGCAGCAAACTCTCGGCCATCACGAATTCCGTGGTCATCACGTCGGCACCCTGCTCTTTGCAAAGCTGACGGAATGCACTGTCTGTGAAGCGGGCCATCGGCGCAAGAAACAGCGGCATCTTGCCTGGACCGATCCAAGGGAGTTGCGGCGTATCCATGGGCGGGCGTCCGCTCAGTAAGTCTCGGGCGAGCGGCGAACAGCGGCGGTGTGACGCACGTCCTTGGCCTTGATCAAATAGGCGACTTCTTCGCCAACATTAACAGCGTGGTCGCCAATGCGCTCCAGGCTTTTGGAAATGAAAATCAGCTCAATACCGATTGCAACGTAAGTCGGGTCATCAGTTGAGCGGGACATGAGCACATCGAAATTGGCGCGGTTCAAGTCGTCAACTTTCCGATCACTCTCTGGCAAGGACATGGCCTTCTCGTAGCTCTCGTCGATAAAGCTATCCAGTGCGTTACGGAGTTGAGTGATCACCATTTCAGTCATCTCTGGAATTCCCGCCAAATTACCAATAGCACGTCCTTGCCGGGAAAGACGGCGGATGCGCTTGGCAATCGAGGAAGCTTCGTCACCCACGCGTTCAAGGTCATGGCAACCCTTCATGCACAGAGTCAGCAAGCGCACATCGGTTGCTACTGGCGCACGAAGGCTTAAATAGCGCACGCACTCGCCATCTATTTGAAGCTCAAGCTCGTCAATCTCGTCATCCATGCCAAGCACACGCTGAGCGGTGCCAAGGTCATTTTCCTCCAGCGCTTGGATAGACAGACGTACGATGTCTATGCACTTCTCGCCCATGAGGACGAGCTTTCGCCGGATATCTTCGAGTTCGCTTTCGTAAAAATGATGCATTTGGGTATGTCTCTTGAATCGCTGAATTACTTGTAGCCTATGCTACATCCAACGTTCTTTCAACAATTTTCCTAAAATATATTCTTCTTACGAATCAACCAAAGCGCCCGGAAACATAATCTTCGGTCTGTGACTTCTCAGGGTTCATAAAGATCTTTTGCGTCTCGTCGTATTCAATCAATTTACCCAAATAGAAGAACGCGGTGCGGTCACTGACACGGGCAGCCTGTTGCATGTTGTGCGTCACGATAACAATGGTAAATTGACGCTTGAGCGAATGGATAAGCTCTTCGATTTTGCCCGTGGCTACAGGGTCGAGAGCCGAGCAAGGTTCGTCCATCAACAGGATTTCCGGTTGGTTAGCAATCGCACGAGCGATGCAAAGACGCTGCATTTGACCACCAGAAAGACCCAGCGCGCTGTCCTGCAAGCGATCTTTAACTTCATCCCACAGAGCCGATGAACGCAGGCTCCGCTCGACAACTTCATCCAACTCACTCTTCTTACTGCGTCCAGCAACACGTAGGCTGTAAACAATGTTTTCGTAGATCGATTTAGGGAATGGGTTGTATTTTTGGAAAACCATCCCTACCCGCTTGCGTAGTGAGATGACTTCAAGCATGGGATCAAAAATGCTCTCCCCCCCCACCTGCACGTCACCCGTATGATGAATGCCGTCGATGAGGTCATTCATGCGGTTGAAGCAGCGCAACAGAGTCGACTTACCACAACCAGAGGGGCCAATAAACGCCGTAACCTTCTGCTTGGGCATGTCAAAGGTCTGGTCGAAAATGACTTGAGATGAGCCATACCAGAACGAAAAATCCTTAACCTGAATGTATTGTTCATCAGGCGATGATATGGTTTGCGCAGGAGACTCGGACGGTGCGGCAGTGGTCATGGGATCAAAAATTTAAAAAGTGCCAGAGGCGTATTTGCGGCGAAGGTGATCACGGATCAGGATTGCGCCTAGGTTCAGGATGATTACCAACACGATCAGCAGAAAGGTGGTGGCGAAAACCATGGGCTTCGCCGCTTCAGAATCGGGTGACTGAAAGCCTAGATCGTAAATATGGAAGCCCAGGTGCATGAACTTGCGCTCAAAATGGAAGAACGGTGCCGTGGTGTCCAGCGGCAACTCGGGCACGTATTTAATGACTCCCACTAACATCAGCGGGGCCACCTCACCAGCACCACGAGCCATGGCGAGGATCAAGCCAGTAAGCACGCCTGAGGCCGAAGCCGGCATCACAATTCGCTGAATGGTCTGCCATTTCGAGGCACCGCAGGCCAGCGAGGCCTCTCGCACACCACGAGGCACAGCGGCCAACGCTTCCTCTGTCGCCACCACGACCACCGGCACTGTCATGAGCGCAAGAGTCAATGATGCCCAGAGCACGCCGCCGGTTCCAAAGGTTGGCTCATTGAGCAGCAAACGATCAGAGAAAAATCCATGGAAAAACGGGCTCTCGTAAATTAAAAAGCCCAACAAGATCAAGGCAATGACCGACAACGTCGACACCGTCTGCCGACGAATGTTATCCTTAAGCCAACGACGGTGCTTCCAATAATCCTCTTGGGCCAAAAGCACGGTCGCAACGATCAGCACTGCCAATACGACGAGCCAGAGGCTCCATGAAGCCACCGCCATTGGGTCATCTGCCCCACCATCGATCCAACTGCCCATGCCATAGACAAAGAAGCCCAGGCCAAAGACACCATAAACGATTGATGGCACGCCCGCGAGATTGTTCACCGCGACCCGAACGGCCTGCGTAAAGAGGCCTTGAGAAGCATATTCACGCAGATAAATGGCTGCCAGCACGCCAAAGGGCATCACCGCGATCGACATCAAAAGCGTCATCACGAAGGTACCAAAAATTGCGGGAAAAATGCCTCCCTCTGTATTTGCCTCGCGTGGATCTTCCGAGAGGAACATCCAAAAATGCCCAATGAAAAACAAAACCTTGTCGATCGCAGTAAGCTGATTGGGCTGATAGGTGAGGAGTATTTTCCCGGCGGCGTATTCACGTTCGGTTCCGTCGATCAGCCGATAGCGTAGCGTATTTTTATTGATTGAGTCTTTGAGCGCTTGGCTCTGGACCAGCAACGGAGCAAATTCCTCGTTGAGCAAGCGTTCGCGCTCGTTGAGAACTGCCATTTCGGCGAAAATGCCCCCCCGGTCATTCAGTGCCTGATATTGCGCCATCAACTCGCTTTTCTGTTCGGTTTCATCCGATGAAAGCTTCGTGATTTGGATGAAGAGTGCGTCCATGGCTTGGAGGTCCTTATCTTCGTCGGGATTGCGCTTTTGCAGCAGGCGCTTTTCGAGATAGATTTTCTTGAGCTTCGCTGAGTAGCCTCCAATCGGCCCTCGGTCGATATGTCGGGCCTTGGCGCGTGCGTCGGCTGCCTCGTCAATCAATCTCTGGAAGGTGGCGTCAAAGTCCGGGCTATCGGCAGCAACGGTTTTGCCATCGGCCAAGATTAGTTCAATCGGATAAAAAATGGCCTGTCCGCTACCTTCGCGCTCGCCGACAATGATGTCTGCCGGCTCATTCATGCTCACGATCTCATTCTGATCGACGTAGCGAAACTGGCGCCCATAGGCGTCTTTGTTACCGGTGAAAAGCTTATATTCACGCGCGAACTGCCCTCCCTCTTCCGCAACTTTCTTTTCGCGATCTTCCACGATGGACGCCGCGATCACCGAACCGTCCTTGAGCGTGACCTCGTAGACTGGGCGCGGCCAGAAAACTTGGACACCGTTGGCCACAATAACCCACAAGAGTCCGATCACCATGATGATGCCTGCCGCCAAACCCATTGCGCACAACCAGACATACATCTCACCGGCTGGGCGCATGCGTTTGTCAAAGCCTTTGGGTTCTTTAGTCATCAACCGACTGTTTTGTATTTATTGCGCAAGCGCACGCGGGCGACTTCCGCCACGGTATTGACGACAAAGGTCATCACAAAGAGCAAGAGTGCCCCAAAAAAGAGAATGCGGAAATGCGTTGAATCTTTCGGTGCCTCGGGCAGTTCCACCGCGATATTGGCCGATTGCGTACGCATGCCGCTGAAGATATTCCAGTCCATTATCGGCGTATTACCAGTGGCCATAACGACGATCATCGTCTCACCCACTGCACGACCAAAACCAATCATAATCGCCGAAAACATGCCAGGAGAAGCCGTTGGCAGAACCACGCGTTTGGCCGTTTGCCAACGACTCGCGCCCAACGCCAACGAGGCTGACGTGAGGAATTGTGGCACGTTGGACATCGCATCCTCCGCAATGGTGAAGATGATCGGAATCACCGCAAACCCCATCATGAAACCAACCACGAGCGAGTTACGTTGGTCATAGGAAACACCAGTGTGCTCCGGCCACCAAAGGCGGAAATCTCCGGTCGCCACGCCCGTATCAGGATTGGTGTAAACGAAGGCCCAGCTCTCCACCCAAGGCCCAAGATTCCAGCCAATCAGCGCGATGCCGATCAGTAGCGGAATGAAGATCAGGAATTCCTGCCCCGGTCTTAAATAGAGACGGTAGCGCTGTGGAAGCTTACCCCAACCATAACCAACGATGAGCGCTGTGAGTGGTAGGAAAAACATGATCAGCATTATCGACGGGAAACGTGTGTCGATAATCGGTGCCAACCACAGCGCCCCCAAGAAGCCCAAAACCACCGACGGCAGCGACGCCATGATTTCCATCATTGGCTTGACCACCTTCTTATACTCCGGCTTCAGAAACTGTGAGGTGTAGAGCGCAGCTAACAGCGCGATCGGAATCGCAAAAATCATCGCATAAAGCGTGCCCTTCAAGGTACCAAAAATAAGCGGCACCATCGAAAACTTAGGCTCTGTCTCGGCGTCGGCAGCGGAGGACTGATAAATCCACTTGGGTTCGTTTTGCCCTTCATACCAAATCTTACTGAAAAACGCCTTGAAGCCACCCTCCGGATGTGGGTCATGGATCGAATAAAAGTGCAAGCGGCCCGTATCGTCGGCCAGCAGCATCGTCTCGTAACGTGAGCCAAGGATGCCCGCCTTTGGCGTAAAATCGAGGGACTTCTCCCAACGCACAACACCAGTCGTGCCATAGCGAATAGAGGCCTCAGGACCACTGCCAAGCAAGAATGCGCGATTACGCATGCTGTGCGAATACAGATCAGCGGGGCCGTCCAGCTTGGGTAATTGATTAATCTCGGTGAATTGCCGTTTCCGCTCAACACCCGCCTTCTCTTCTTCAGGCGTGAGCTCTGGCAGATATTGGGCAAAGATTACGTTATCACCAACAGCCGAAGTAAAAACGAGCGATTCATTGCCCAAGAGCCAATCCATCGAACCAATTTCCGGGTTTTCCAGTCCCTCAAAAGGTTGAAAGACTTGCTCCAGACTGATCTCGCCTTGGTTGATAAGAAATGAATAAACCGAGCCTTCTCGAGTGGAAACCAGCACGCCGTTCCCCTGTCCCGTAACGAGTACTTTGATCGGATGGCCTTCAATCTGGCTGGTCAAATCATACTCTTTCGCGGGCTTCCAAGGCCCAACGCCAAAGGGAGTTTTCTTGCGCTGAAAGGTAGTGGCGCGTGTTTCCAGCCCCGAATCCCCCTCCACAAGGGCAGCAACCAAGCGGTCTTTGTCTGCGTCGTAATAATCAATCACGCGCACAGCGCCTAAGCCTTTGCCGAGCGGGTAAAACTTGTCAGCCTTGAGCTTTGCCTCAATCTTCCGCTCACCTCGGTCGTCGAACACGGGCTTGTATTCTACCTTGACGAGTGTGTAACGCCCATCCGACGCGCCAAAAATCACCTCTTCGCTTTTCGAGTGGTAATTGGCAGCCGTAAACGTGACCTCATCGGCAAATTTCGGCGTAACTTTATAAACCCCGAGAGGCCCCAAGACGAGCGTTTCGCCATCCACCCGCTTGATATCCACAAAGGTGAAATCACCTGCGATATCCACCATAAACGGGAGTTCGCCCCATTCATCCACCCCAACTAACTGAAAATCAGCGACTCCGGTTTCGATGACAGCCTCTTCCTGCACCTTGGCAGATTCAAAAAGCGGTAGGACCTGCCAAGTAATGAAGAGGAAAATCGCGAATACCGCCAGAATGATGCCCACACCCCCCACCTTGATGAAGTGAGTCATGAAGTTGTCCAGCCGCAGCGTGCCCTTCGAGACGTCGAAGCGCTTAGGATCAGCAGTTGGATCAGATTGGGACGCCATAGCGCTAACTTATAGTGCCAGACAAATCAGGCGTGGAAGGTGTAAATAGTCGAGTCTCAATCACTTTAACGCTCAACTGCCACATTCTCCAAGGTTCCAAAAACAGGCGAAGCGTTGCAGAACTTCGACTCCTTTGTGTCTGGCTCAAGATTAGTTTTCCAATTCGGACATAAAGCTATCCACCGCCATCGCAGGTAACGGGTAGTAGCCGTCTTTAGCCACAACCTCCTGGCCTTGGCGCGAATGAACAAATTTAATGAACTCAAGCGTCAATGGATCAAACGGCTGGTTGGGTGCCTTGTTCACATAAACATAAAGCAAACGAGCCAGCGGATAATCACCGCTCAGGCAGTTCTCAAAGGAAGGCTCAAACAGTGCGCCACCATCGTCGGAAAGTGCAATGGCTTTAACGCCAGAGGTCTTGTAACCAATGCCGGAGTAGCCGATGCCATACAAATCGCTGGCCACACCCTGCACAACAGCAGACGAACCTGGCTGCTCCTTAACGGTCGAGCGGAAGTCTCCCTTGCTCAGGGCCACGTTTTTGAAAAAGCCATAGGTGCCAGAGGCGCTATTGCGACCGTAGAGGCTCAGTGCACGGTCTGCCCACTCACCCTTCAAATCAAGTTCGCCCCAAGTATTGATTGGGCTGCCCCCGTGCTTATTAGTACTGGAAAAGATCGAATCGACTTCCTCCAACGTCAAACCGTCGATGGGGTTGTCCTTATTCACAAAGACCGCCAAAGCATCAAGGGCGACGGGCACTGCAGTGGGCTTATAGCCGAACTTGGCCTCAAACTTGTCAATTTCTTCCGCCTTCATCATGCGGGACATCGGGCCGAGCTGGGCGGCACCTTCAATCAACGCTGGCGGTGCCGTCGAGGAGCCCTTGCCCTCCACTTGGATATTAACGTTCGGGTAGAGCGCCTTGAATTCCTGCGCCCAGAGCGCCATCATGTTGTTTAAGGTGTCGGAGCCGACAGAGTTCAAGTTACCGGAGACGCCCGAGACCTTCTCATAGTTGGTCAAGTCTGGATCGAGCAAATCCGATGCGTGAGCGGCAATTGGAGCGACTACTGCAAACAGGGCCGCGACGGTATTACGAAGAAAGCGATTCATGGAGCAGAGATTTCCAAGATATTCCGCAACCGGGGCAAGTATTAAACCCAGTTTGACAGGTAACGATTAGGTGAAGAAAAGTTATGTGACGTAGTTTTTCCCGTCCAGAGAGCCATTTGGATGCCTTAAAATGGGCCTAAACGATCCGATCCGAACCACTTTTGCAGGCATTCAGGCACAAGAACCGAGCCATCGGCCTGCAAATTATTTTCCAGCAATGCAGCGAGCACACGAGGCACCGCCAAGCCTGAGCCGTTGAGCGTATGCACGATCTCGGCCTTGCCACCAACCGCTGGACGGTAGCGAATACCAGCGCGGCGAGCCTGGAAATCCGTAAAGTTCGAGCAGGACGACACTTCGAGCCAACGTTTTTGACCGCCAGCCCAGACCTCCAGATCGTATTGCTTGGCGTGCGGGAACCCGATGTCGCCTGCGCACATCAACAGCACGCGATAAGGCAAGCCGAGCTTTTGCAAAATGCGCTCGGCGTCCTCACGAAGCTTCTCCAGCTCGATGAATGAGGTGTCAGGGTGAACCCACTTGACCATCTCCACCTTGTCAAACTGATGCAGACGGTTGAGGCCACGAACGTGCGCTCCCCAACTCCCGGCCTCACGACGGAAACAAGGCGTGTAGCCGCAACGATAAACCGGCAAATCCTTTTCATCGAAAGTCTCGTCACGGAAAAAGTTCGTTACCGGCACCTCAGCTGTCGGGATGAGATACAGGTCGTCCTTGGTCGCATGATACATCTGGCCTTCCTTATCGGGCAGTTGACCAGTAGCCGTCGCGCTCGCAGAGTTCACCATGAGAGGGGGCAGCACCTCGGTGTAGCCGTTGTCCCGCGCTTCATCCAGGAAGAACGTGATCAGCGTGCGAACAAAGCGCGCCATGTCTCCAACGTAAAATGGAAAACCCGCACCCGTGGCCTTAACGCCCCGCTCGAAATCGATCGCCGATGAGAACCAAGGGATGTCCCAGTGGGCAACGGCCTCTGAGGAAACATCCGACGGGCTGCCAAACTCAGCCGCAACAATGTTATCTTCCTCATTTCCGCCTTCTGGCACGCTTTCATGCGGCATGTTGGGAATCTGCAAAAAGAGAGCCTTCCACTCTGCTTCAACGGCAGCAGCGGCTTCTTCCAACGTCTTAACCTCGTCGGACATGGCTTTCATCGCCTTGACGCGTTCTTGAAATTCGGCCGATTTTTTATCCTTCATCTGGCCGACTTCCTTGCTCGCGGCGCGTTGCTCAGCACGGCGGCTTTCTGCCGTTGCGATGGCGGCGCGGCGCTGGTCATCGAGTGCGTAAATGGCGTCCCAATCCACCGTAAATTTCTTTCGGGCGATGGCTTCGCGGAGTGCGGCGGGATTGTCGCGGAGAAGTTTGAGGTCAATCATGAGTTATCCGGGTCGTGGTTTGCGAAACACCGTTCATAGGGAGATGCGGGCAAATGAACAGCGAATTTTTCAAGAACCCGTATGCACGCACGGAAAAATGAAGGTTTTCGCCCCTCCCTGACGGGCTTATCCGATGGTCATCGACAGTATAAAAATCTCCCGTCCACAGAGGATGGTACGCTCTTTGCGCTCCCAACTACGTCCTTCGAAATTATAATTTCCGTCCGAAACGCGGCACATTGTGTAAACGTGGCGATGTCCAAAATGCTTGGCCGTCTCCAACACTTGTCGCACCAGCATCGCCTTCACATCTTGGCTCCGGGCCTGATCTGCAAAGAGCGCGGTCATCCAAAGACCGTCGAACTGGTTAAGCTCAGGAACGAAAATAAAGGGGTCGAGCCCCACCGCGCCTAGTAGATCGCCATTCTGATGGGCCACAAATGCGATTGGCAGCGAGCTGTAATTGGCGTGTTCACAAGAAACATCCCACCAGCCACTAAAGGTCTTGGGCTCCCAAACATTTTCCCATTCCTGTTGGTACCAATGACCAACAGCTGCAATCCATTCCGGATGATCCGCTAGGTAGCTGATCTGAATCGGCATTAGCGCGGATTCAGTTTGTCTTGGACATCCCTAATGCGTCCCACAGCCCCGCCATTTTGAACACCTTCTTCACTTCAGGCTGCACATTGATGATGGCAAACCCAGCATCACGCGCCTTCGCTCGGTTGACGGTTAGGACAGTCCGGAGAAAGGAAGAAGCAACAAATGAAACACCGCCCAGATCAAAAGTCACTGGACCATCTGTTTCTTCACAAACCGCCAACAGGTCGTCATTCATTGAGCCACATGCTGCTGCATGGAGCTGGCCTTGGAGGAGGATTAAGCGACCATTCTCAAGGTCTTGGACAGTAAAGTGTTCAGTAGACATAAGCTATGGCCAACGAATTAGAAGTGCGCACCGCATTTGGCAACGGAAAACAGTTAACGAACCACTTAAAAGTCATTAATGTAACGCATCCCATTCACAGTTGACCAAGCTGGACAATTAGCTGCGCGGCTCGCCAGCAGGTGCGGCGGCTAGTGCTTGGCTCTCCCCCGCTTCTTGCGCGATCGCGATCCAGTCCGCCATAATTCGGAGGCCTTCCCGCAGTTGGATGTCGAATGCAGCCTTCTTGGCGTCTTCTTCAATCTCAATTTCACCAACAGGAATGTCGGCGGCATCGGCAGGTTGAGCCTGTGCGGCCACGAGCGCATCGTGCTCCCGGTTCTGCTCTTCGGTTACGTTGAGCAAAATTTCGTCGGATGTGTAATTTAACGCGGCCAAGGTGTCGTAGCGCCCTTCCATCAACTCACGAAAATCGTTATCCGAAGCACGGCGTGAACGACGCTCTTCCAAGTTAAGGGAAAACTCCTTTTGCTCCTGACGGGCTTTGAACCAATCGATGTTTTCGCGCAAATAACCAAACTCTTCCAAGGAACCTTGGCGATCCTGACTCTGGGACTGGAGCTGCTCAACGATAGATTGATTGACCAAAAAGTCTTCAACATGTGAGTTGTCGTAGTCCCACTCCAGCGAATCAATGGAATCCCAAGCGAGCGCATGCGGGAATTCACCTTCGCCAACAGCCAGATATTCATTGATCGACGGCAGGACGATGTCCGACTTGACGCCCTCAATCTGAGTCGAAGAACCATCGGGCAAGTAATATTTCTGCACTGTAACCTTGGCAGCACCCTTGCGCGGACGGAGTGAGGTAAACCAGTTGCCGCCGCGGTTCATATCAAACACGGCTTGAACGGTGCCTTTGCCGTGGGTCAGCTTGTCACCAACAATAAGCGCGCGCTGGTGGTTCTTCAGCGCACCGGCGGTGATCTCAGAAGCCGAGGCGCTAAAGCGGGACACGAGCACCATCAGCGGGCCGTCCCAAGCCACTTTGGGATCGTCGTCGAGGAATTCCTGAACTTGGCCCACATAATCGCGCACTTGCACCACAGGACCAACCGGGATGAATAAACCGGTCAGGCGAATCGCCTCCGAAAGCAGACCCCCGCCATTGGCACGTAGGTCCAGCACAATGCCTTCCACGCCGATTTCCTTGAGCTTGTTGATCAGCTCTTCGACATCTTCGGTGGTGCTGTTGTAGCCGGAACCCGGTTCACCCGAGCCGTAAAACGCGGGCAAATCAATCACGCCGATTGCAATGGTTTTATCTCCAGCGGGGACTTCAAATACCTCGGCCTTAGCCAGCTTGGCGGTCAGTTTGATCTCATCGCGTGTGAGTGTAATGGTTTTGCGCACGGAAGGATCACCATCACCGGGACGGATTTTCAGGCGCACGGTAGTGCCCTTCTTGCCTCGGATCATTTTTACGATCTTGCTCAGCTTCATACCGATTACGTCGACCATTTCACCGTCGTTGTCTTGTGCCACGCCGACAATCTGGTCTTCGGGCTTCAGTTTACCACTACGCTCAGCGGGACCTCCGGGAAGCAATTCGCGGATCGTGCAATAGCCGTCGGTATCCGACAACACAGCACCGATGCCAACAAGTGAGTTGCGCATCGCAATGGAAAACTCTTCCAGCGTATCCGCCGACATAAAGGTTGAATGCGGGTCGTACTGGTGTGTCAGGGCAGTCAGGAATGTTTCCTGCACATCGATCGGCTCAATCTCCTGCACCCAACGAAGCAGACGATCATAGCGCTTGCCAATGTTTTCGCGGGCCTCGACAAGAGCCTCATCCAGCGTTTTCTGGGTTGCTCCATCCTCGATCTCAACCGTGGTTTCAACACCATCCGGAGTGACTTTGGCAATCTCCGGGCTCAGTTCGCGCAGATCGTTCAGGTCGGTGCCCGGCTCCAACAAAGAGAGCAACTCATTGAGCATTTCAAACTGCAAGCGACGCTCCCAGAGCACGTTGGCTTCGGCAATGCTCACTGGCCATTCGGCTTCTGAGCGATCGGGCGCATAGGTAGTGACACCAGAAAAATCAAAAGGCTCATTGAGACGTTTTTGTACCCAACTCACGCGACTCTCCACGTTTTGACGAAACTCCAGAAAAATTTCAAATGCTGGCATCAGGTGGCCGCGGCTCAGCATTTTATCAAGACTCGGGCTAAAACGACGCTGAAAATCGGCAAGCTCGGTTTCCAGAAAAAACATCCGCTGGGTATCCCAATCGGTCATGTAATCAGCGATGAACTCGTTTTGGTCTAGATCGGCAATCGTCTGCCCAAGATAGTGGCTACTTTCCAATCGGCCAACGACTTCCTTGGTTTCGTCCCGCATGGTGGACGTGGTTTGAAAAGCGGATACATCGACCGCCTCAGCGTGGGCGACGTTAATCCAGAGAAACGCGGCACAGGCAAGCATCAGTGCCTGGCGTAAAGTGGAATGGTGTTTGTAAATCACGATGGATAAAAAAGAGACTATATAAGCGACCTCTGAGACGTAGGAATGTTTCACTATAACCAGATCATTTTCTCTGTCGAACACGAACTTATATAACCTTGCCAGAAAGTGGCGCATCTGCACGCGATTAAAAAGACGTCTCTTTCGCCAATGAATCCTTCAGCCAATAAGTGAGCGTACGGCGATTTTCCGCCAGTATTTGGAGGTAGCGCCGCCAGAATTCTGAAAGCTCCGACGGACCAATCCAAAGCGCAAGTGTCCGTGCAATCGCATCATCGTCTGGTAATTCCGTGACAGGCTGAAAATTTTGTCGGCGCAGGTTGAACTCAATCAATCGCAAGGCATTCCAGTTTTCAATTAACTGATCGGCGATCTCATTGCCCATAAGCCCCTTAGACGCAGCAACAAGGAAGCAGGTCCGGGCGTGGGGCTGCCGTAATTCGGGCTCGTGTGCGCCATACATCAGGGCCAACAATTCAGCCAAAAACTCTAAATCAAGTAGACCGCCAGGACCCGTTTTAAACGCGCGCTGAGGCGGGGATAGCTCCGCGGGCTTATCCCTTTCGATCTTAAGGCGCATGCGCCATAAATCACCTGCCTCCTCTGCGGGCAATACCGTCCGGTAGAGCAATTCATCCCGCCACTCGTTAAATGACGCTTGGTGAACCGCAGAGCCCGCGATCGTCCGCGCCCGCACCAAAATTTGCTTTTCCCAACGCTTCGCTTGCCCCGAGGCGTGATACTTGATCAGCCCTGACAGTGTCATCGCCAACGGGCCGACATCGCCATAAGGCCTTAACCTTAGATCAATCTCAAACATTGGCCCTAGCCCGGCATTGTACGTGAGCAGTGCCAGCCATGCCCGCAGCTTCGCTTGTTCTTTGGGGCTCAAGGGCTCCTCTGCCAGCAAAAGCAGGTCAAGATCAGATCCCAAAGACAACTCCTCAGCACCAAACTTCCCCAACGAAACAACCATAACCGACTCAATTCCAACGCTTTGCATCGAATCCAAAACCACCGCCTCGGCCAACTGGCTCAGCGCCCAGCCGACCGACTCTAGTGTCACTCCATGAAGTAATTCCGCCATCGCCAAGCGCACCTGCTCGGCCTTTACGTAAAGCCAGAGCCGGTCAGCCCCCCCCCCCTTCTCGCCTTGCAGTAGTTCGATTTCCGCCCGACATTCATCACGCGACTTCAGCCGCCGAGGTGCCTCGTGGAGCAGTTCCTCCATCATTCCAGGATAGCGGCAAAGCAATTCATAAATGAAAGTGCTCCGGTCGAACAACAAACTCAGCGATTCAAAAAGTGCCGGATTACTGGAATCACGGAAAAAATGGCGCCGCGCGCCGTAGCTCTCCGCAAAACGGCCAATGCGCTCCAAGGTTTGCATCGGACGGGCAAGCCGAGGTAAAATACGATCAAAGTGCGCCGCCAAATCAAGGAAACGCAGCACCGAATCCCGCGTGATCAACCCTGGAGAATCTCCCAAAACAAAGCGCCGTAAACGTTGCTCAGTATCCTCAGAGTTCGGAAACCAGCCGCTCAGTAAATCGCTGATCCCCCCCCCTGGTGCCTGCCCCGCCAAAAACGACGTCCAAGCCTGCACCACGGTTTCCTGTGGGTCAGCCGCGAAACGCTCCATATAGCGTTGTCGCACGCCCGAACGCCAATGGTCCAGCTCGGCGACAAACTCATCCCAACTAGGCACGCCCATGGTTTCAATCAGCCAAAGCTTGTCTTCCACCGAAGTCGGTAGGCTATGACGAGGCCTTTCACCACGCATTTGCAGACGGTTTTCCAGCAAACGCAGCCGGCGATATGCGTGATCGAGGAAGCAGGCGTCATCGGCCGTGAGCACGCCATAACGAGCCAGCTTCTCCAGCCCCTCAATCGTGGAGCAGGTTTGTAGGAATGGATTACGGCCACCATGCACCAATTGAAGCGCCTGCACAATGAACTCGATCTCCCGAATGCCACCAGGCCCAGTCTTGATGTCCAACGCAATCTTATCAGCTGGGACCTCAGCCTCAGTGCGGATTTTTACCCCGGCCACCTCGTTCATCACCTTGTGCGGCGGAAAGCGCGGGTATCGGAACGGGTTGATCTCCTCCAGTACGCCGTGACCAAGGGCGAGGTCCCCCGCAACAGGCCGGGCGCGCAGCCAAGCAAGTCGCTCCCAAGTCTGCCCCGCATCCCAATAGTAGTTAATCAGGCTGTCGGCAGTACGGACCAGCGCCCCCCCCTCCCCATCTGGACGCAGGCGAAGGTCCAAATAGTAGAGCTGCCCATCGGGCGAATTCGCCGTCAGGTCCACGGCTAGTTGACGAAAAAAGCGGTCATAGAATTCCCGGGATGTCACCGATGTGGTGCGCCCGTGCTTCCGGCAGAAGCCATTACCATCGATACTGAAAATGAGATCGATATCAGAACAGAAATTCAGCTCGCCCGCCCCCAGCTTACCCAGTGCAAAAATACAGTAGCGCGTGGGCTGACCAGTCTCCTCACAATAAGGCTCTCCATAGCGCTCACGCCACTCCTCAAGCCGCCAATCACACAAGCGACGCAAAATGAATTCTGCGAGCATCGAAAGCTCTCGCCAACTTGTCGCCACATCCGCCAGTCCATTGACCTCTCGATAGGCAATGCGCATCGACATGCGCCGACGAAACTGTCGTAACGCGTCCAAGCTAAAGTCCCCCTCACAAAACCGCCGTCTCCAGAGATCTTCCAGCGAGCTGTAGCGGTACTCAAACTCTCGGTTCTTCGGCTTGTCGAGCCAGTCAATCCAGTCTGGATGCAGTCTTAATTGCTGCGCATAGAAAGGTGACGCAGCCTGCAGGCGCTGGATGCGATTCTCTACGGACATAAGCCCGCAAGTCTATCCAGACCTTTAGACGTGGAAAGACGAAACTCCCGTCATGAGGAAAATTAATCCAAGGCGTAGTGCTGGGGCAGCAAGATGAGCTAATCCTCCGTGCGCAGACGTTCGACCTTATCCAAGTCCTCTTGCCGATCAGGTGTCAGGTCGACATTCGCAAAGACGGCGTCGCCGGGCAGTCGAAGCGACAGCTTATCCAGCATCTGCCAGGCAACCGTAACGCCCGGCAGCCCCGTACTACTGAAATCCAACACATGGCCACCAAACTGGCGGTCCTGGCTTATGAAATGAAAATGCCAGCCCGGCACATTCACCCCGCGCGTATATGGCGGGCAGTAAAAGCCGACCATTGTGCCCTCAATTTCGGCAAAATTGAAAATATTCTGATCGGCGACAACCTCCCCCAGTGGCCGATAGGGGGGGGACTGGCGCGGCACACTGCGGGCCTTAATCGTGGTGAACTTGCCCTCCAATTTCACCGCGTAAAACTGGTTTTCGCTCAATGGATCAGGAGGGTAAAGATAGTCGGCATCCGTTGCCGCAGAGAGTGTTGTCCAACGACCCTCGAACGCGTGAAAGGAGTCAACGGGCCAGAGCGGGAACACCATCTCCGGCATGAAGTCACAGACAACTGCAAACGGCGTATGAGCATCGTCCGGCATCACGTGGACCTCTCCTTCGTGCGCGATCTGATAAACCACGCCATCCAGCATGACGAGCTCGCCATCCAGCGCGTTAAATGTGCCCAAACCGGTGTCGCCAGCCGCCTTCAGTTCACCAATATTGGTCGGTCCATCATAGATGCCAGCCAGCAATGCATCAATTACCGAAAACTGAGCCAACGTTCCCTTTGCCAAAAGCAGCGAAGAGAGCGTTAAGCCAATTAATGTCAGTCCAATGCAACGCATTGGATTACATGCCGCTATTGTCTGGGACAATAACTTCTTCCTCTTCTACTTCCATCTCCATACCACCCTGCATCTGCTGCATCATAAGCATTGGCAGCATCATAAGCATTTGCTGAGACTCGACGGCGGACATTTCTGTATCGAGCGAAATCGTGTCGCCATTTTCAGCAACCTGCAAACGGGTGATGAACGGCATGAGCATCATCATCGGGCCTTGCTCCATCGGCATCGCCTTCAGTTCGGTCACGGTTTCGTTCAAATTCGTGTAAGCACTTTTCGCCGTATCGGCGCTCTGGAATTTCATTCCGCTGAGGATCTTAATACCATCAGAAATGTTGAGCCCAAAGGTGAATTGCTCGGCGTCTTTAATGTAAGCTGCTTCGCCTTCATCTTCCATGTTTTCCTCGGCTTGCTTGATCAAATCAGCCTTCCAAGCCTCCGAAGGAGAAGCAAGCAGCGCGATGTTTGGCATACTTGGGACGAGTGATTGCGCTACTGCAATTGACTTCGGGAGCGTGCCCTTTTCATCGGTGAGCGCCTTGGTCACAGCAACATCGCCACCTACAAAAATCATCGTCTGTCCAGTGGAAGGCAGAAAGCCAACCGTCATACCATTCGCATCAGGCGACTGATAAACCACACCATTGCCAACTGCCTTCTTCTCGGTTTTGGCCATTTCGTCAGGCGCGGTAATGCTCTCAACCCAAGCCTGAAATTGCTCCTTCGAGATACCCTTGTTTAACTGGAAGGCCATAATCATGCCCGACTGATTGATCTGTTCCTTGCTCATCTCCTCTGCACCATTCATCTGCTGAAGCAGAGCGACATCACTTGTGGAAACCACAAATCTGCCAAGATCGTCAGTCGTCGCGCCCGTAAATTCCGTCAATCCCATAGCAAGCGCCTTTGGGTTCTCGGAAGGTGAAAATTGCTGCATCATCTGCTGCACTGCCATGACCAGCGGAGAAGCCAGCAAGGACTCTAGATCCGCAATGAAGACCATCTCTGCGTCAGGGTTGACACCTGCATAGTAAGACTCAGCAACATCGGCGCGAGCCGCGCTAAAGAGCATCGTGACAGCAAAAATGGATGAGAAGAAACGGTTACGCATAGCGGCGAACCATAGCATAAAAATCGAACTCGACGAGCGAATAATTCGTTGACTCCGCAATCCTCGCATTTCTTGGCAAACTAGACCATCGTGCTTATAAATGAATCACCATTGTTGGTGCTGATCGACTGCTTGCAATTTTGGTTTCAGGTAATCTCCACTCCGAGGATTCCCTCTGCTTTTTCCCTATCCCCACCGCAAACATCGAGCACAAAGCCGACATAGTTTTCTTCCGCCAGTTGGAGGTGTTCCGCGAGCGAGGGCAAACCTTCAATATCAGCTTCCTTCAGTTGAGGACGGCGAACCTTTGACTCTTCATACGCCTTTTCGACCGCTACCATTAACGAATCGATCTGGATCGGTTTTTCAATCACCAGATAGATGCCAACATCGAGCGCATCATGGGCCAGATCTTCGCTCGTAAAACCTGACATGAGTATAATGACCACATTGGGGTCTGTGTTCAGTAACCGCCTGCTAAGCTCCAGCCCATCCATGGGCTCCATTGCGTAATCAATTAGAACAACGTCAAACCGACTTTGCCGATAGCGCATGAGTGCTTCTTCGCCGGAGGAAGCCCCGGCGCAAAGATAGCCAGTAGCACCCATAAGCCCGGTAAGCATTTCATGGATAGCGGGCAAATCATCGACAATTAGCAAGCTTGGCATAAGTTCACAAAGGGTATGGAGCTACATTTCATTATCCACCGACCACGCTGGAAAGCTGGAAGATCGGCAAGAACATCGCCATAACGATACCACCAATTACCACACCCAACACACAGATCAAGATTGGTTCCATCAAAGATGTCAATGACTCCACAATATTGTTCACCTCTACATCGTAGAAGTCGGCAATCTTGTTCATCATACCGTCAACGTTACCCGTTTGCTCACCAGCCTTGGCCATATGCTTGACCATGGAAGGGAAATACGGTGTATCCGCAATGACTTCCGATAACTGGCCCCCTTGACTGATGTGACGGCTAAAGCTAAGGCAGGCCGCCTCAATGAAGGTGTTGTTCGATGCGCTGGAACAAATTTCAAGGGTGCGGAGGATCGGCACGCCGCTTCGTAGCAGAATTGCATAAGTGCGGCAAAAACGAGAGATATTCACCTTTTGAGATAAGTTTCCGATAATCGGCAACCTACTAAAAAAGACATCCTTGGACCGTCGACCACGCGGAGTCGCCGTCACCCGTTTGAGCGTCCACACCAATGCGACGCCACCGAGGATGATCCAGTGGATATTGTATTTCATGAAGTCCGAAATATCAATCAACAACTGTGTCGGCTTGGGTAACTCGGCACCGAAATCAGCAAACATTTCCGCGAAAACGGGGATAACAAAAATCAACAGCACGTTAACCAAAATCACTGCCAAGCTGATAACCGCGATCGGATAAGTCATTGCACTCTTGACCTTCTTCACCAACGCCAATGATTCCTCAAAATACATCGCCACCTTGGCCATAATGTCCGCCAAGGCACCCGACGCTTCACCAGCCTCGACCATGGAAACGAACAAGTTGGGAAAAGCACGTGGAAATTTGCGAACCGCATCCGAGAACGCTGTGCCGCCCGCGATGTCGTTACGAACATCTCGAATGATGATCTTAAAAACGGGATTTTCCGTCTGGTCCTGCAAAGCTTCCAGCGCACTCACCAAAGGCAAACCGGCCTCCAACATGGATGAAATCTGCTGGGTAAAAACAGCTAATTCATCGAGTTTGATCTTCTTGCGGTGGGCTTGTTTTTCGTAAGCTTTTTGTTTGGCCAGTCGCTGCGATTCGGCAAACGAAACTTTTTTCTTGGAGCCAGCGGACGAAGAACTCGCCGCACTTTGACTTAACATCGCCATAATTTTGCAGGATCAAAGGTTCAGTAAATGCAATAGCAGTAAAAAACAGCAAGATCGCTATTTTATTAAATATACTTGACCCACTTAGGTAACAAGGTCAAGCCTTCGCCTCTTACTTGCGGGTGTAGTACAACGGCTAGTATATGAGTTTTCCAAACTTGGGATGAGGGTTCGATTCCCTCCACCCGCACCAAGTTTCACTTTGGTCAAGTCGTGGCAATCGGCGTCAAGCCACGAAATATCAACGGTTTGCGAAATTTCCTTGCCGTCGCTTAAATTGCTAAACTGTGACAGCAAACGCCCCTGAAAGTCTATATTTTGTGGGGCTATTTGTGGGGCATGTGCTTTAACCCTCTCTTTACAATCAACCGGTTCACCAAGCCAAGGCAGGGTCCCAACCGCATTAAATGTCGGAAGCTGAGAAGCGTCTGTATAGACTTGCTTGGGCCCCACCTTTCGGTCCATGTTCAATGACTATAATCTGACTGACCGTATCCACTTAAACAGAGCCGCTTGCCAAGTTAGTCTGGGCCTTTAGAAAGGACACAAGCTATGAGAGGCAAACCATGCAACCGCTCCGTTCGCCCGGGCAACAGAGGCAAGTTGCCCCTGGCACCTCGATAAAGGCGTTCTGCAGACTCCAGACATTGCGCGACGCAAAGGCCTTATGGCTCGCTGCCGCCGGTTCGACCAGTGGCTTCGGTAGAGCCTGTTGATTGAATTCCCGTCTGACGGATTTCGATTGCCCTTTGACACAGGCAATTGAGCGAGAAGAAGATTCTGAAGCAAACGAAAACCAAGAACAGTCTTAGGATCGCAAAGGTTCTTTCACCTAAGCCAATTTCTAACGCGGTGCCGTTCAGCAGAATATTCCGTTCCTCATGGATACGAGGAGCATAGAAAGATAATGCCTCGCCACTGAATAATTGGAAACGAACGAGATTAGTCACCGACTTTGCTCCTTTAGACAAATCCGTTGCATTTTATTAGCACGAAATCGATGCATTTACGCGTTTTCATACTCTATTATAGAGCAATTTTAAAAATGACAAAGTTAGAACTAAATAGCTTAAAATCAACATCTTACAGATGGTGCCCCCAGTGAGACTCGAACTCACATTAACGGTTTAGGAAACCGCGGTTCTATCCATTGAACTATGGGGACCCTTGGTTATCAATTGTTTATGAACTATAGCTGTGGAATTCTTGTAAAGTTCTACCAAAAATTCTACTTTGTGTCTTGGCATCCACTTATGTTCTTCAAAACGCCTTGAACGCTTAAAGATGAGTAGTTGGATGGCAAGTGCATACGTTTTTGAATTGTCGTAAAAATCCCTTGGCAAATTTTTTAAAGTATGATCCGCTGGATGGGGATTGCTTTTGTTAACCTTGGCTTTACGTGACATTTTATGAAAAAGTCGACAACGAGTAAGTAAGGTCAATCCCCAAAGCAAACTCGGATCGAGGCAATGCATTGTGTCGACCCCCACCTTGCACTGGTTTTTGATTTGGAAAGCACACTCAAGTGGGAAGCTAAGGTTCTTGTGCAGCATATAGAGGCTTTCAATATCCCAGGGAGGATGAAGGGTGAAGGTAAGGATTGCTTTTGGATCAAAAACGTTGAGGCCATAGGAAATTCCAATTTCTTTGGTGGACAGATCGAGGAGGTCATTCGTTCGCTTCGTTAAATGGCTCTATCCCTTTGATTTTCAGTCGACTGACATCGCAAGCGTCAGCTTCGACGATCGCCTGCTAGTTCCGAAAGTGTCCAGTAAGCATGCACGGTCATGCTTTCTATACAGGGAGTTTGAGGAACCATATAACCTATTCGTAAATGGTCCATGTTCGGCCTTTGTTGATCATTGCCTCCAAACCTCTGACGGAAGCTTGAGGGTGACCAAAACTCTCTACAGTGAAAAAAAGGCTGACACGATAGATGAGAAGAAATACCTCATGCTCGCTTGTATGAGGATTTCAGAGAGGGATTTGGACTCTGAGGATTGGCTGAGCATAACAGAGTATCCATCGAGCGATTCGACGAGTCCACGTATGTAGGCATTAGTTTACTCCTTGGTTAATGTTCATAGTCCAAAAAGCATTCTGCCGCATTCGATTATCTTATGCGCTATGGACAATCAGAGCTGAAGGATGGTTGGATGAAATTGAATGTATTGTATTAATTTACTGTCACATTACTGTGGAACAAGCGAATTTTATTGCTGACATGTAGTATTGGCTTTTTCTTAAGGAGTTTCCAATACACATCATTGGTGGATTTTGGAAGTTGGGGCTGAAATGCGCTGCGAGTGGGAGTGAATATTAACGAATTTAGCGATAAATTAATTAAGGCTATATGAAATGATGGGTTACAAATTCCATCGAACATTACTAAAATGACATAACAACACATGCGCCAGACCTCTAAGCATTTTTTAACACAAGTATTCGCATATTTTTTCTTATTGATGGTCCAGGTGGCCAATGTAAATGGGGATACGTATTCGGAGTTTGAGGCGGCAAAGGCAGAGCTGAAGGCTGCTCAAGACGCCTCCGAAGAGGCGCATATACAGCTTCGTGAGCAAACCAAGGAGCTGTCGCCTGAGGCGCGCCGTGAAGCAGTCAAAGAGTGGGAGCAGGAACGTGGTCCTGACCGGGTGGAGCTGTTACGGCTAAAGGCTCAGGTGAAATCGTTGAGCCTGGAAACATCGAGTAGAACTTTCATGCCGGAAGCGGTTGTTGCCGACGCTACGGATGAGGAGCGTGATTTAATTGTGGCCCGCAATGCTTTCGAACAAGCCAGATTCAATCAAAGGGAAGCCCTCCGCAATGCCAGCCCGGAGGAGCGTCGAGCGGCTTGGAAAGCATTTGATCGTGCGCATCAGATTGAGATTGTTGAGTTGCGCGCAATGATTACGATGGCAAAGGGCCAGCGCAAAAGTGCTCAATCAGCGCCAGCTTTTTCTATTCTGGACCTGCCTGCTGGGCTGTCTGTTGCCCAGACAGATCGCCGCGTAGCTGAATACAACTCGGACAAGGCTTTCTTTGAGTGGCGTGAACAAATTAAAGACTTTTCCCCGGAATCACGCCGCAATGCGGTGAAGACGTTCGAGGCGGCTCAAGCCCCTCAAGCCGAATAATTTAAAATGAAGCCCGTTTAATCTTACCAACCAAATGAAAATTTTATCTACAATGAAAATATCATCCGTCACCCTCGCCGCCCTGCTTTTGCCCGTTGTCACCTTAACTGCTGGAAATTATGGCGACGTGATTGAAGAGCTGCTCAGCGATCCCAATGATGCGGGTCCATCCCTTCTGGTGGATGGTGATTTGGTGGTTGGGGATGAGACGGCTCCATCTCACAGCATCGACACCGTCCTGTATGGCGGATTGTCAGTCATTGGAAATCCCACCCTCAATGTCGTTGTGTTTGGCGAGTATACGAGCGAGGCAAGCAATGGCATGCCTGAGGGAGATGGTCGGCGTTTGGTTTGGCACACGGGAAAATCGGCTTTTCGCGTCGGTAAAGTGTTCGACGGTAGCTGGGATAATTCTGAAATAGGCGACTTTTCCATCGGCATGGGCCGCAATGTCAAGGCGACCGCTTACAATACGTTTGCGGTGGGCGAGGATGCCCGGGCGACCGATTTGCGCGCGATTGCGATAGGCAACGCAGCATGGGCAACGGGAGATCGGTCCATCGCTTTGGGCACGTTGGCTAAAGCCGAGGGGCCCAAAGCGTTCGCGCTGTTTGGCTCAGAAGCCAACGCGCCTGGTGATGGTCAAACTACTGGTTATTCTATCGCCATGGGGCTCAATTCGGAGGCCAGGAATTCGCATGTGATCGCGCTTGGTCATAACAACTATGCTGGCGGTCTGGCTTCATTCGCAATCAACGAAGACACAATCGCCACTGGCAGTTACTTATTTGCGAGTGGGTCTGGTACCAATGCGAATGCTTACGCCTCGTTTGCGATCGGCCAATATAATGTCGGTGGCTTTAGCTCCACCAGTGGAGATACTGCGTGGGACGATGCTGATCCGCTCTTTGAAATCGGCATCGGCGACGATGATCAAAATCGCGCTAACGCCCTGACCATTTACAAAGATGGAAAAGCTGAGTTCAGTGGTGCAGTTATGATGACTCAAGCCCAAGGCGACATCGATATGGGTACATACGGCAATTAGCAGCGCCGATACGCAATCCTTTAGAAAAATCATGAGACTATTCCCTTTCCTCTTCTTATTGCTTTGCGCAGCATCTGTGTTGAATGCTGGGCCTACTTATCCAGCGTGGTGGCTTAGTGAGGGAGTCGTGGCTAGTCAACCGCCTCCCGCACCTGGAGAGGCCGGTTATGATCAGGCAACTTACGATGCCTGGATGGCGAGCAACTATGGGGTCGCGAACCTTGGGCAGGCGAAGAATTTGGCGCATGCTGCTTATGATGCGATGGAGGCCGCCGAAACCGGTTCGGCAGGAACTACAATCTCAACGATGGTGGGTAATTTCTCTACCGATCCAGACGACAA
The DNA here is from genome assembly GCF_014651635.1 of Cerasicoccus arenae. Lineage (GTDB taxonomy): Bacteria > Verrucomicrobiota > Verrucomicrobiia > Opitutales > Cerasicoccaceae > Cerasicoccus > Cerasicoccus arenae. The sequence continues at coordinate 335,049 of NZ_BMXG01000001.1, forward strand.
CTACGTCGCTCTAAACCTCGGTCAACTGAAGGCAATTGCTGCCCCCTTTTACGAAAGAATGCATGCAGTCGGTTTTTTGGTAACCCTGACCGATGGCACCGTGATTACTAGTGGCGATGAATACCCGTGGAATCCAACGACCCCAGTTTCTGAAAACTATGCTCTAGCGAATCTGGGGCAGCTTAAGCATGTGTTTTCCTTTACTTTAGATGGCTGGCCGCCTAGTGCAGGAGCGGATATCTCGATCATTTCCCCAACCAGCGGCACCTCAATATTAGAGGGTGAATCAATCAGCATAAAAGCATGGGCGACTAACGTAGGTGCTGAAATTGATCGGGTTGAGTTTTACGTAGACGATGTGCTTCAGTATGAAACAGGTTATGCGATTGATGATGTCTATACGTGGACATGGTATAACGCGTCGTTAATTAATGATTCAGATACTGCTCACGCGTTAAAAGTGATCATGGTGGATGTTAATAGCTATCAAGTCGAGTCGGATACGAGCACTTTGAATGTGTATTTAGACTCAGATAACGACCATTTACCGGATTGGTGGGAGATGTCCAACTTTGCAAATCTGGATGAATTCCCGGATGGTGATCCCGATCAAGATGAAGCAACCAATTTATTTGAGTATGTGAGTGGTACCGATCCTAACAACGAACTGGATGACCCAGCCAATGCTGATTCAGTTGTTGCTTTGGTCGCGCCACTGGATGGCGACTCAATTTTAGATAAGCAATCAATGATAATTAGCGCAATGGCGACTGATAACGATACAACAATCGAGCATGTAGAATTCTACTATGATGCAACTTTGATTGCTAGCGTCTATACGCCGACGTCTGAGGACGTCTACACGTGGAATTGGCATAATTTACCGATGATTGGCACTGACGCAACTTATTCACTAACTGCTGTTGCGGTTGATATTTATGGCCACCGGGCAACTTCCTCTGCGATCAATTTAAGTATAGAAGTAGATTCGGATGAGGATGGCCTTCCGGATTTTTGGGAATTGGCCAAATGGTCTAATTTGGATCAGGACGGCTCGGGAGACCCGGATAATGACCAAGCCAATAATTTATTTGAGTTCACACATGGCACAGAACCGCATGTTGCCGATACCCCCTACCTTAATGCGCTCTCCCTCGTGAGCGTTGACTCTCCACAGGATGGAGACAAGTATTTTGTCGGTGAGTCTCTGGAGCTGACAGCCACGGCAACCGATTCTGATACTTCCATTGAGCGCGTCGAGTTTTACGCCAATGCACAACTAATCGGAACGGATTACTCGCCCAATCCAAACAGCGGGTATTCGTTTAATTGGGCTGATCTCCCTCTGGAGAGTGATGCGGATACTACCTACACGTTTTTTGCGCGAGTTATTGACGAATATGGCCATCTGGTTGATTCGGCCAACGTGAGTATCACCGTCTGGAAGGACACCGACACAGACGGCCTACCGGACACTTGGGAAATTCAATATTTCACGAACTTGGATGCCGACCCCACGGGCCATTCGGATGCGGATAAGGCCAATAACCTCTTCGAATTCCTCAACGGGACAAATCCCGTGATCGAAGATATCCCCTCGCCCAACGCAGAATCTGTCATCACACTGATTTTGCCTTCACCCACCGGCTCGCAAGTCTGGCAGGACGAATCCGTGGAATTGGCCGCTACAGCAATGGATGCCGATACCGAGATTGATCGCGTGGAGTTTTATTACGATGACAATTTCATCGGTGCGGTTACTAGTCCAATTCAGGGAGATCTATATTACATGCTTTGGAATGATCTGCCGAACCTTGGGAATGGGCTGGTGACAACGTATATTACCGCGAAAGTCATCGATGTTTACGGACACAGGGTAGATGCCTTGCAGGAGGCCCCATTAGACATCCGCGGTGACGCCGATGGAGATCGCTTACAGGATGATTGGGAGATCACTCATTTTGGTGTCATCGATCATGATCGACAGGGAGATTTCGATGGTGACGGTTATCTGAACGGCTTTGAGCATGATAACAGTACGGACCCGACCGATAACAACGATTACCCCTTGGATAATCCATCGGTAATCGCCCTCGTTTCCCCGCTGGACGGCTCTACTGTATGGGAGGGTGAGGCCGTATCGCTGAAAGCTTCGGCCACCGATAGCGATTCCATTTTGGATCGGGTTGAGTTCTATGCAGACGGGACGTTGCTTGGCATCGACTTCTTGGCGGCCAACGACGTTTACGCCTACAACTGGAAAAAGCCGACTGCTGATCTCAATGACGGCATTACAGCGCGCATCATCATCGCCAGAGTTTACGATAGCTTTGGCCATTCAGTGGATTCGGGCGCCATCACACTGAACGTCATCGAGGACAAGGATGGGGACCACATGCGCGATGATGACGAGCGATATTACTTCGGTGGATTGTCCCAGGAGCCGAATGGTGACTTTGATGGTGATGACGCCTCGAACCGATTGGAGTTGGATGCAGGTAGCGATCCAACCAATATTAATGACACGCCCGGCGGCTCGCCTACGGTTATTGCCTGGAATTCTCCGATTGACGGCGATATTGTCTGGCAAGGCGATGCGCTCAACTTGGTGGTTGCCGCCAGTGATGCCGACACGGCCATCGCTAGAGTCGAATTTTACGACGGTGCTACGCTATTGGGCATCGATGTTGTTCCGGAGAATTCGTCTAACTATTCCATTACCTGGAGCCCTCTGCCTGCGCAGACTTCTAGCTTGAACTCACATACATTGACTGCGCAAGTGGTTGATGCCTACGGCAGCGTCACCGTTTCCAGCTTGATTTCGATCTCCATTCAAGGTGATTTAGACCTCGATGGCCTAGGTGATGATTGGGAGCTGCTGCATTTTAGCGACCTCAATGAGACTCCTGAGGGAGATGCGGACTCCGACAACGTGTCGAACCTAGCAGAGTATCTGCTGGGCTTTAACCCGAATGATACGGATAGCGACGATGATACGATCTTGGACGATGCCGAAGACCGAGACGGCGATGGCGCCCCCGATGGTTGGGAACTATTCTACGGCGATTTCGCTGATTATGAAACCGCTGACAGCGGTCGTGACCCCGATGGCGACACCCTCACCAATCTCCTAGAGTATCAATACAATCGCCATCCCGGCGTTTTTGACTCAGACCTGATTGACCTCGACGATGATGGCCTGCTCGATCGCTGGGAGCAAAAAATTATCGATGCTGGCCTGACGGATCAGGATAATGACGGAGATGTCGACTTTTATGATGTCCTCGGGATGGACGACTTCGACGGCGACGGCGACACCAACGCTCAAGAATACGCCAATGGAACCGATCCCACAGATAGCACCAACAGCATAACGGACGACCCGGACGCTGATGGCCTGGGCTCGGACGCTGAACTCCTGCTGCTGACGCATTCCCTTAAACCAGACAACCCAAGTGTTCAATTATCAGCAGCACCTGTACAAAATTAATTCATCTTTTCGAGACATGAAATCAGCCATTCGGACCTTCATCTTCATTGCGGGGATTCTTTGTACAATCACTAGCATTACCCAAGCTCAGACAATCGAATCTGTTATGTGCGCTTTGCAGGAGCGACATATGTGCCTAGAGCAGCGGAAATACGCAGAGTCCAAATGTCGGAATTACAATGAAGATCCAGAAGATCCAGAAGATCCAGAGGATCCAGAGGAAGAGTATGAACCGAGTCCAATAGAGTGGGGTTATGGCATATCTAATTATCCTGCGGATTATAGCCTGAATTCAGTGCCCTTATCTGATATGCTTGATGTCCTCAAGGTGATTCGAATCAATTATAACTTGTTAATTGATGAGTATGTGTTTCCGGCAAACTCACCAGGTTTGGGTCTACTCAAGGGGGGGCGGGTTCAAAATGTTTCATTAAATCATATCGGGGTTATCAATGAGAGTAATTTGGTGCCTGCATTACGCCAGCTTGCTAGTGGCATCAATCAAATGAAATATCTAAAGTGGCCATATGTCCTTCAGCATGGAGGTACTAGAGCAGACAAATGGTGGCCTATAGATGACATTAACGTGACAAGTTATGAAACCAACAATTCGAGGAAGGGACTGGCGACGTCCTATACCGCTGTTGGTGGCCCTATCTATGATTATGAATCCATTTCGGAATGGCTTATTAATGAAGGCTATTATGAATTCGATCTTCAAGAAAATGGAGCTGAAGACATAGGCGAGTATCAACCAGGTGATAGTTATCATGATTTAGGATTTACTATATATTCCGGTCAAAAAGATGGCCTTGATGGATCTTTCTATCTCCTTGGTCGAAACATGCCAATTTACTCGTCTGAGGCTGTTGTTGTTGAGTTTGGAACATGGCCGGAGGCTTATGAGGAATTTAAAGGTTATCGAGCATACAAGAAATTTAGCGGCAAAAATGAATATAAATGTGCATGGTATGATTATGATGAAGATGCTGAATCGTATTCTTCACCAGAGGGGAGGAATTTGGCTACAGGTTATGCATCTGCAACCATTAATGGCATGTGGTATTCTTATCTTGAATACTTGATAAATGAAGAAGTATGGAATCAAAAAACAACATTTTTATTTGAGCCTGATGTTGGGGGTTGGGAATATATTGATTCTGAACTTCGAGTGCGTGAACTTGAATGGAATAATAGCTATATCTATAATTGGACTGATGGTTTTTTGGTTTTTGAACCAAACTTCAAGTATGAAGTATATCTTAGTGATTCGATTAAGGTTGCTGCCGCTGGTCGAAATGTGGGGGAGGTGCGTGTCGATTTTCGTCAGCAAACCGCGTATATTGATCTTGGTCGAGGAGTAGATGGAGTCGCGCCTGGATATCTTGGGTTCAGTGTTTTGACTGAACGAGATCCTGCATTTGATGGATTTGGTTCTGTAATTGATTTGGATATGCTTATAAACGCCCGTGCATTTGAAGTGTATTATGAATTAGATGAAAATGAAATCCCAGGGGTGAAACCAGGGGAATTAACAAGTCCAGATAATTATAATTATAATTATGGGTATGAGAAAATGGAGTGGTATCAAACGCCTCGCATTAAACAGGTTGTTGGCATCGATGTCATTGCGAACGTAGAGCCTGTAGGCACAGGTCGCGGCATCGATCCGGATAGATATACGGTCAAGTTGTATAGGGCTGATCAAAAAGGTGCTTTTCAAAATGGATCGTACCGGATCAATGGCCCTCCATTTGACGTGATTGAAATTTCCGACTCTGGTGATGCGGTCAAGCTCTCCGGGAATCACAAGGAGATTAAAATTTCTTACTCGAAGCAACCGAATCCCAATGGCTTCTTTGATTTTGTAAATTTCACAGGCATTAAAACGATTTTCAAAGGCCACCGTAACACGGCTCAAGTGGAATCGTTTGACCCGTATGCGGCCGAATATGAAGTGCATGTAGACAATAAGCTAGTATACAGTCGCAATTTTGCTAATGCGTCGTTTTTCTTCGGCGATTCGACTTTCACAATTCCCTCGGTGGCGAAGCATGAGGCACCGACCGGACACTTTGAGCTACTCTATGAACCTGACGGCGCTATTAGCCATGGGGAATCCTCGCGCAATCTGACCTATAGAAATATTTGGGAGGTGGTCGACAACAGCACGAGCGATCCACCACTTTCGCGCAATATTGGGAGTTATGTCACTTCAGTTGATGGTCCCAATGCCTTCAGTCAGACTTTTGACGATTACGGTCGGCTGACTTCTCGCACGGAGCAGTATCGAGGCTCAACGCTTGAGACGACCGTTATTCCCTCTGGCAGCACTGTCACAACTACAGTCAAATGGGATGGCTCAGTCATCTCTCAGAGTCAGCAGGTATGGAATAACGGACTTACTGGCTACACCATCACCGATGGCGTTGGGCTGGAAACGACGGTCGAATATTATGGAGGCAATGAAGGAGACCTTCCCTGGGCGATCAAGTCGGTAGCCTATCCAGACGGACGAACCACCGACTTTTCTTATAGCTACAGTGGGGGAGGCCTGACGACTACTGTGACAACTGGCCCCGAGGTAATAGAGAGCGTCACCAATCAGCAAGGCCATCTCGTTTCGAGCGTCACCACCGAAAATGGCGTTACGGTGACGAGCGCCACCGGTAGTGATTATGATGGCTGGGGGCGACCGCAGAAAGTTACTTTCTTGGATGGCACCAAAATCAGCAGAACTTACGCCGCAGACTTCCGTAATCTGGTGCTCAAAGAAACGGATCGCAATGGTATCGAGCACACCTTTTCCTATGATGGCTTGGAGCGAGTTATTAGCGTGGATAGCAGTGAAGTCGATGTCGACATCGACTACGATCGCTTCACTACCACGACCACATACTCAGCCGGAGGTGAGAGCTATAAGGTCGGCAGTAAGACAAATGGCTTTGGCGAGTTGCTGTCAGCATACAATGAGTTTGAGCCCGCTACATCCACTGCAATGAGCGGTTTCGTTTACACGACCAAAAACCATGAGACCAATGAAACCACGGTGGTTTCTACGCATCCTGACGGTTCGATTATTTCCCTAGGAGGCAGTAGTGTGGAGCCGGTCAGCTTCGACTATGGCGTGGCTGGCGGCGAAACCTACGTGAAACGAAGTCTAGACGCGTCGTCAAAAAACATCTACGAGACCACCTACTACGATGCGATAGGTCGAGTTTCCAAGGTCGAGTCCCCCTCGGCCTCTGGTAGCGGTACTGCGGTCACAAAGTTTGAATATTATCCCTCAGAGGGCCAGCTTGAGAAAATTGAATCGCCTGATGGCATTGCCACGACGTTCGACTATGACCCATCCACAGGTCGCATGAACACCCTGACTCAAGGTGACCGGATACTTAATGTCGACACTGCTTACGCCGGTAGTGAGCGCACTGTGACAACAAAGCTTAATGAGCACGAGATTCGTAAAGTGGTCACCAATCTTTCTACTCTGAAGAGCACCATCACTCCTCTTGGTCAAACGAGCCTCAATACCGTCATTACGCCTAATCTGGGAGCACGCAATATTAGCATGACCAACCCCTACGGTTCGGTTACACTGGATTACACCAACGACTGGGCGCTCGAAACGATATCAACGGTTCTCGATGGAGCGAGTGGCACAACGAACTATACACTTGATGGCTTTAATCGTATCACTGGTCTGAGTAGTAGCTGGGGCGGTATCGCCTCTTCGGCTGCTTTCCGCAAAAACGGCATGATTAGTTCTCTAACCAGTCAGGGCCACACGACGAATTACAATTACTCGAACGGCTTTAAGAATGTCTCTGGAAACGCTCTTCGCGGTGATTTTGCCGTAGAGACGGATAGTAAGGGTTATCTGACCGCTCTCAGCGCTCCAGGAATGCCGTCCCTGACTCTGGATACAAATATCAATGCTTCTGGAGTGGATCAGCAGTTGACCACGACCAGCAGTGGCGCGACCACCGAATGGAAGATCAATACTGGAGGAGCGTTTGAAGATAAAAGTTATGCTAATAGCCTGGGACCAACGTTGCAAAGTTCGGAGGGAGGGCGCCCGGAAAACTTAACGACTGCCCGAGGCATTGGTATTAGCTTTGAATACAAGGCGGGCTCTAATGAGCTTACCGACGTCATTTATTCAGATGGAACGCCCAATGTTTCAATCAGTGTGCGTAATGATTTGGGATTGCCTTCCACATTCACGGATGGTTCCGGCGTCCGAACTCTGACTTACAAGGATTCACTGCTGGAGGATGAGGTATGGACTTCCGGTGCACTGGGTGGCGTCACGGTCGATCGCACTTACGACAGTCTGTATCGTCTCACTGATCTATCTGTCACGCACGGCGGCGAGCAGCTCACTGCAGTCACCTATGATTACAGTGGCAATGACACCATGTTGCAAAGCTTGTCCTATAACGGCAACACGGTCACCTATGGCTACACTGGCGCGCGTCAAATCGATACCACCAGTTACAGCAGCGGTGTGTTGAGTGTTGACCGCGACTGGGATGGATCACGCCTAGATTGGATCAATAGCACCGCTGATACCACATACTATTTTGATCCCAGTTACAATTCGAAGGGCGAAATCGTCGACATAGACATGGGCTCGGGCAATTCATGGACCTTTGACTACAGCAACGCCCAGCTGTCGGGGGGAGAACTGAAGCATGGGAACGCGCTCTTTTGCGGATCAGAGTTTGATTACACTCTCAACGAGCTTGGCCAGCGAACGGGAGCGAACTGGGGAGGCTCGGTTCGAGGGTATGGCTACAGCAATGACTTGAATCAGCCCACCAGTCAGACTTATAACGGTCAATTGGATGTGGTGGTGAAGGCGGCAGACGGCGCAACGATTTCTGTGCTGAGCCGGGATAACCTCAGTTCCGTGGCCTATGCCGGAAGCTGGACGAGCGCAGATGCGCCCGTCGGATTCCAGGGTGACGACTATCTGCATGATGGCAACGTGAACAAGGGCCGGCAATGGGTCGACTACTTCGTCAAACTGCTGCCCGGCGAATATTACCTAGACATGCAATGGCCCGCAGACGCCTCGCATGCCAGCAATGTACCTGTAATTGTGGCGGTAGGCAATGAACGCACACTACACACGGTCAACCAGAAGATCAACGGAAGCGCTTGGAATACGCTGCAGAGTATCACTGTGGGGCGTCCGACGGAGGTGAGCGTGCGTATCGGTACCGTAGACACTAACGGCACCGTAGTAGCCGACGCTGTGCGCTTCGTTGACCAAGGGATCAATCCCGCGCCCGACATCACACTCGATGTGTCCGTTGGTGACGCCTACATCGTACATCCAACTACTTCCAGTGGAGGCTACACCTGCGCAGTCGTTTCGGCGGACAACTCCAGCGGCCCAGTCCTGCTCAATGTCATTATTCAGGGCGCACTGGCGGAAGCTAATGCGGTCTCCGAATACAACTGGCAGAGGGTGCTGCCTCCGGCCAGCAGCGCGATCGCTTACGATGCTGACGGCCACCGAGAAACCGATTGGCGCTGGAGCTACCAATGGGATGGGGCCGGACGACTCACGACTATGGAGGCGACCATTGCTTCCGTCGCCGCCGGTCTACCCAACTACCGTCTGGAATTCGCCTACGACGCACAGGGGCGACGCTACCGCAAGAGCGTTTACGAGCACGACCAGCATCTCTACACGCGCTACTTCGTGTATGACGGATGGAATCTGGCAGCCGAGCTCGACGAAAATTACGAGCCGATCAACAGCTACGCCTGGGGGCCGGACATATCCGGCGGCTACGGGGCGGGCGGCATCGGCGGCCTAGCAGCGATCACCTCTCACGAATTCAACACAACCGTCTTTCCCGTCTACAATCACCGCGGCGACGTGATCGCGCTGGTGGATTCAGACACGGGCTCCACGGTGGCCACTTACGAATATGGCCCCTTCGGTGAGCCCATGCATACGCCCGATGCGGTTAGTAGCTCCGTAGCCGACGCCAACCATTTCCGCTACTCAACTAAATATACCGACGCGGAAACCGGATTGGTCTACTTCGGCTACCGCTACTACGACTCCATCATGGGTGTTTGGCTATCTCGTGAACCCCTCGGTGAAGGCGTGTCGCCAAACCTGTACGCATACTGCCACAATGATCCCGTGAACCACGTGGATTACTTAGGCTTAGAAGGTATCGATATAGATTTTTTTATTTTGGGACCCAGTAACAGATCTGCAAACTTGGTTTCTGTAATCACCCCAGCAATAGTGGAAGTATCTGAGCCATACATCGAGTTGGCGCAATTTGCCGGATCTCATCCTGAAGTTCGAGGCGCGTTTGGAATGGGATTTGCGTGCCTAGAAATAGGTGGAGGAATTGCTTTAGCACCAGAATCATTTGGGACTAGTCTAATACTGACTGGAATTGGAATTGATAATCTACAAGCAAGCTGGAGGACCGTTCTTTCGGGAAGGGATGTTAGAAGTAGTTTGTCCAGTGGTATTACTGGCTCGTTAGTATATTTGGGGGTGGATTCAGACCTCTCTTATTTATTGGGTGATGTAGGGCCAGGCGCTGTGGATTTGTTTAGTTTGGGGAGAGTAGCTACGCGATCAGGAATTAAGCATTCCGGTGAACTCCTAGAATTTTCCTTCAAAAGTCGTGAGGTGTACTTTAAGCCACCATCGGGATTTCTAGATGAAATGAGGTTGCTTGAAGCGAACTGGGGCCCACAAATCAATACCTTAAAAGCAAGGCAAGCGAATGATCCCCTCTTTTTACTCGCAATGGATGAGCGGACTGCTGGATCAATGGACGATCTACTCGCGGATTATTTAAAGGCGATAAGCTCACCGTCACCTCAGAACCATCACCTAATATCAAATCCGATTGTTGATGCTCTTGAGCAAAATGGTATGGACAGGGCAACTGCCCTTGCATTAAGAAATAATCCGAGATTACAGTTCATGTCGTCTCCGGGTGGCCATATCGGATATCAAGAGTGGCATATCAACTACGACGACTATATGATTGATTACATTAATAGCAAGGGAAGCGATTTCAACTTGATTGATTTTTCCGACGAAATAGAGAAATACTACAATGATGGTGAAGCCGCTATAAGAATACCCGGGGTAATTCTGGGGCCAATTCAGTAATGAGATATTTTTTTTTAGACACTTGGGACGTTCGGAAACGAGCGGGGCAGACTGATGGCTTTGCCTATGCTCAAATTGTAGGTGATAGGACGCTTAGCGATCTAGAAAGATGTCCAATGTGCCGTAAACAAATTTCCGCAAAAAGAGTCCTTGCCGCTGATAATTTGGAATTTCGTGGAGGTGCTTTCGGTGACGTTGCATTCGGCTTATCGTCTACGTTCGTTGTTTCTGAAAAGTTTCGAGAGTCATGGAGGAAGTCGCTTCTTGATGGATTAACTTTTGGTGACCAACCATTGAAATTATCTAGTCGGTATTTCTTTGCATATCCACAAACTCTCACTGTGAATTTTATCAATAGTCCTCCCAGTTCAGTTCCTCAGTCATGTGAAGTCTGTGGTGGTTCAGAGGCTACTCAAATGGATGATTTGAACGATCTAGAGTGTTTGCATGATCTTGATTGCATCAATCCAAGTTGTATGCCTGGTTGGACTCTAATTAACCAAAGATTTGTCGACTTCATATGCGAAAATTCCTTCTTAAACTTTAGCTTTATGGAAGGCTTCCGGAGGGAGCCAAATCGACAATTAACAAGATTGGCTTACCACAAGCAGCGACTTGATGGTGATTATGTATTGCTTGATGTTTGCACGGTATAGGGCATCAAAGCTTTATACGTTCTTTGGATCATTTTCAGGCGCGACACCCTTATTTTCGCGCAAGTCCGGTAATAATCGCGATTGGGATATTCTGCGACAATGATCCGGTGAATCAGGTGGATTATCTGGGGCTGAATGTAATCAAGTATAACGAAAGGCCAGATGGTGGATTTGATGTTGTTTGGACTGATCGATTATTTCGCATTCCGCACGGAGATACAAAATTGGGTGTCCTTCGTCCAGATGGCTGGGTGGAGCTAGAAGGTGGAAATATCACTACCGTAGTCGCCCCTTAAAAAGCGTTCAACTTACTGATTATCAGTGACATATTTGTTTATGTTCGTCACGATTCTGATCAGTAAAGCGTATTAAATCCTTAAAACTTGGTCAAACGATGAAGCCTAAAAAAGCATGTAAAGCTGAACCGCAACTTTTCCAGCAGGATTTGGAGCATCTGTTGGATCAACGTGTTACGAGCCAATTTACGACCGTCCAAAAATGCCGAATTTAGCTCATAAGCTTTTTTTGTGGATCCCTGTTTATTGAGAATAAAAGTAGCCGCTAGGGTCATAGTGGATTGTCGGGTTATGATTTTTTTGGCCGAAAATGCCTTTTTTTCGGGGACGAAAAAGCTCAACGCTTATGATGTCGTTGAGCTTTTTTGTTTACAGGAGGGTAAGCTGACGGTCGTTTTTGCGACGGCGTTGGCTGTTTAGGATACTGTGTGCCTGGGCCATGTTTTTTGTGTATGCGTTGTCTGCTTGATCTGGTGGCTGACTACGTTGAATGGCGCGTATGATTTGATCGGTTTGCCAGAGTGGATAGCGTGCTCCCCAGAGCGAATACATGGGACCCTCGCAGAAAAACTAGCCTATATTTTGATGACTACGGGGCAATTGCCTTTGGCGCGAACTACACCTTTTTCTTGAGCTTTCCACAAGCAGAGCCAACTTATTCAGGATCAAGTCGACAGAAGCCAGGAAGCTTTGGGGAGTGGTGGACGGATGTTCTCGCAGAAGAACTTGCATTGGTCTATCTCCGCAGCGTCGAACGTTCGTCACAGAACTTTGAGCCATTGCCTTGGTTTACTGGTCCAGCTTTAGATACCGCAGAGTTCGGGGTAGAATTTGCCATTCCCGGCTCAAGCAGCGGAATTATGGCTGTGCGCGGTGATTATGAGGGAGCCAGGGCACAGGCAGGTAATTTCATCTTCCTACCGCTTATGTTCGCTGGCGGCGGTTTTGCTGACGATGGTTTACGCCTTGCTGGTGGTTTTGCGGATGATGGAATTAGATTTTTATCACCTAGTAGATTGGGAAGTGTCGGTGAGGCAAATCGCATTGCTCAAGGCTTTGGATCTATAGATGATATTTCATTTATTACTCGAGAGTTAAGGAGAAAGACAGGAGCTGAGATAGTTTTTTCCTCTAGGGAGGCTTTGCGGCGAGGTCGATCAGGTGTCCCAATTGGCAATTATTTCGATTTAGATACAAATACGATTCATCTAATGACTGGAAGGGCCAATACAGGGCGTGGTGTTTTCTTCGAAGAAGTCCAACATGCATTAGACCAGTTCTATAATCCTGCATGGAACAATCCTTTTATTATGCAAGGTAACGTAAATCTCCATAGGGGAACTTTCCACAGATTGGCTAATAACCCATGGTTCAATTTAAGTCATGATGAATTGACTGGATTCCTTGGTTGGCAAGGCGGCGCTTCTCGAGATATGATTTTAGAATCCATGATGTTCGTGCACTAGTTATGAAGAATCTGTCAGAATTAGAAAATTATCACACTACTGAATGCAATTTAGATGAAATGCGGGAGCATTTCTCTTCTAACTCCTCATCATTACCTGAGCATAGGAGAAAGGAATGGGCGGCATTTCTTTCAGATTTAGCTGACGGAGAGGTCATTTGGCATTTTGAGGCGGATGCTGAAGATTGGGATCGAGGGCTTGGAGCAGAAGGGTATATTGTTGTTAATGCTACTGGTCAAATCACCCGACATTTAGTCACAAAGATCAATTGAATTACTTGAAGATCCATTCCTGTTGCCCGGTACTGTTGGTTCTGAAATCGATATCGCGTTCTTTGTCAGTCTTACTCAACTTCGCTTCCTGACGGTCATCCGTCGCCTTGAAGATGTCCATGAAAGCATTGACCTGTTCACGCAACGGTTCGCCGACCCGGTGCCAGTGAATGTTCTCCCATTGGCCGTTGAAGGTCATACGGAGCGTGTCGCCCCAGATGATCCGCGCAGGGATGCCCCAGAGGGTCATGTTGATGTAGGCCATGTCACATGTTACTAGCCGAATTAACGCCGACCATTTTTGCCGATTTGGGATCATACGATTTTTATGAGAATGCCGTTTTATTGAGAAAAAAAGTATCCGGTGGCGTCGTATCGCGCTGGGTGGGCTACGACGGATTTGGCCGAAAAATCGATTCATTTTCGTCGACGAAAAAAGCTCAACGTATGATGGCGTTGAGCTTTTGTTGTTTTACAGGAGGGTGATTTGCTAGTGGTTCTCGGACGCGCATTTGCGCCGACGTTGGCTGGATATGATGCGGTGTGCCTGGGCGAGGTTCTGGGTGTAGGCGTGGTCCGGGGGCTGGCTTTGCTGGATGGCGCGTATGATCTGATCGGTCTGCCAGAGGGCGTGTCGCACATGGCGCAGCTCATCGCAGAGTCGATCTCCGTGGCGTAAGAACCACTGCTGGAGGCATTGCATGAGATACCTTGGGAAGTAGGTCTGGTATTGAGCCCGGTTGCCGTGTTTTACGATCTCATCGAGCCTTTGTACGATGAGTGCTTCGTAGCGTTGCGGCGGCAAGTGCAGGCCTTTGTCGTGGAGCCAGGCGGCTGGCCAGGTGATGGCTTGGCAAAGAACGATTTGGTCCCGGAAAAGTGTTCTGGGATGCTGATTGTGATAAAAATCCTCCCTGATTCGGGCAAGGATTTTTTGTAGCGATTGGCGTTCGATGGGTTCATTGCTGTGCATCGGGTTTCCTCCTTTGCTCGGGCAGTGGGGTGTCGTATTGGCGTCGCCAGTGCGGCTGCATGAGCACGGCGTTGACCTGCTTGAGATCGACGGTTTTGGTCTGATCTCGCACGGCTTCGATTAGGGAGGCGATGCAGAGATTACGGGCGGCGCGCAGGACGCCTTCAGCGGCCTGAACAATGATGTTGAGCGCAGCATCGGAGAAGGTTGCGTGGGCGAGTCCGGCGTGATCGAGTTGGCCGAGAATAAACTGCTGCATGTCATCGGGCGCGAGTGGTTGGAGCTCGCCGGACCAGGTGATGCGGCTGTTAATATCGGCGTTGACGGAGAGCTGGAGCTTGTCGCGCAGGCTGCCATGACCTGTTCGATGGCTTCAAGGAGCTGCTCGGGCGTGACCTTGCGGGGCTTACCTACAGAAGAAACGACGAAAACGCTTCGCCCGAGGCTGCTCTTTTTTAAGGGACGACGAATTATCCCGTCAGGTCTCGTGGATTCCCCCGGATCTTCAGTCTTGGCCGAGTAATCTGCGACTGCTCCAACTTACCGTTGCGGATAATTTCATAGCTTACTGGTGAGGCCCAATAGCCGCCAGCCAACAGCTTGCGAAGCCGGTAAATGCGCTTGGCCCGCTGAAGCTGCGCACGCGGAATCGTCACCCCTGCACGGGCGTCCTCGGTTGAGGTTTTGCCTTCGGTGCTACTCAGGTTGTCTCCGTGCCAGGCAAAAATGCCAATCGGCTCGCGGACCACGCCTAATTTCGCGCCGAGTTCCAGCTGACGCCTGACCCAGAGGTGATCGGCAATCAAGCGGTAACTAGCATCATACGGATACCGTTCCCAGAGCGCCCGGCGATAGATAAACGAACAAGTCTGCACGGGCATGTGCCAATAGGCGTCGATCAACCGCGGGGTAATGACTTGCTTGAAAAGTTGTAAGAATACCCCTCGCCCGTTGACCATAACCGTTGGCCCAAGCACGGCATCGAGCTGGTCGCGCTCCAGCAGATCCAACGCCGCATTGACCCCGACGCGGTTGAGCTGCTCGTCCGTATTCAAGTGGATGATGACCTCGCCAGTCGCCCGAGCCGCCGCTTGGTTGAGCGCGTCGTACATGCCTTGGTCCCGACCCGAGCGCCAATCGACATCAGGCTGGCTCCGAAGGAAGTCCAACGTAGCATCCGTGCTCCCGCCATCGGCGACGATGTGCTCGTATTCTCGCCCCGCCAACGCATGGCGCACCGAGGCCACGCAGTCCGGCAAAAAGCGGGCCGCGTTGTAGCAGGGCGTGATCACACTGACTTTCACGGCAATCGTTCTCCCAGAAAAATCCCCCGCGCACAAGCCCGCGCATTATCCGCAAACCACAGAAGGATTTTTAGCCACGGATGAACGTAGATTTTACGCAGATTCCGTCGGCCTATTATTATCGGCGAATTTTAGCGTTAATGCGTTGCATGGGCATACGCGCCCTCACCCCTTTCACCCATGCCCCAATTAGTCGAACCTGTCCCAAAGCCCCATCATTCGCGCAATGCTCGAATCTCTCGGTCCAGCGGGACGCTGGCTAGATCTGGAAGTCGGTGCGGTCGCTGACTTCGTGGAGGCCGCACTCGCGCTTCATGCCGTTGAAGCGAGTGTCTTCGGCGGTCATGCCCTCAAGCAGCTTAGAGGTGCTGTGGACATCGCCCACCGACACGTAGCCTTCGTCCCACAAGGGATGATAAGACAGGTTGTTGCCCGTCAAATATTTGTAGATGTCGCGGTCAGACCAATCAATGATCGGGTAGGCCTTAAACATCTTGTTCTGCCGCTCCAACGGGCGCAAATGGGTGCGTGTGGAAGACTGCGCGCGCCGCAAACCACTCATCCAGCCCAACGCCTTCAACTCGATCAGCGCGCGATTCATGGGCTCCACTTTGTTTTCCAAATTATAGGCTTCAAGGGCCTCAATATCCTTCTCCCAACGCTTACCATAGAGTGCCTCTTGCCAGGCAGCCGTGCGCAGCGGGCTGTACACCTTGAGGTTGAGATTCAGGTCATTGGCCAGTTTATCCGCAAACTGGTAGGTCTCTGGAAACAAGTAGCCCGTATCGACAAAAACCACAGGGATACCCGGTGCCACGGCATTGGCCAAGTGCAGCAAGGCCGCCGACTGAACGCCAAAGCTGGTGCTCATCACGAGCTGCTCACCAAAACGCTCAAATGCCCATTCGATACGGGCATGAGCCGTGGCCGATTCCAAGCGCTGGTTAATCGCTTGCAAGTCTTCGAGTTCCTCTAACATGCTGCTTCTGTCGTCCGAAATGAGTCTTCCTTACTAAATTAGGTAAATTACTAAAGATAAACTTTCCGCTGCTGTCAATTGCGGACCGTGTTTCTATGTCAGAAAACCAACTAAGCCCCCATCTAATCCCGCTCGATCACGAATCAGGCCGCGCCATTATAGCCATTGCTCAGGATGTCGCAGCAGCGGGCGGGCGGGCATTGGTCGTGGGTGGTGCCGTGCGTGACGCTCTCCTTGGAGCCGTTTCCAAGGATCTCGATTTGGAGGTCTTTGGTGTGCCCGCAGACCAGTTGGAGGCGCTTTTGGCCGCCAAATACCGGATTGATCAGGTGGGCCGATCCTTCGGCGTATTCATCGTCAAAGGGCTGGGCATCGACGTAGCCCTCCCCCGCCGCGAACGCAAATCCGGCCAAGGGCACAAAGCTTTCACGGTCGAGGGCGATCCAGAAATGACCTTTGCCGAGGCCGCTGCCCGACGCGATTTCACGCTCAATGCCATTTCCTGGGACCCGCTCAACGGCGAAATCATTGACCCCGCTCACGGCCAACGCGACCTCGCCGAAGGCGTCTTGCGCCACGTCTCCCATCAGTTTGCCGAAGACCCCCTACGCGTCCTCCGGGCAATGCAATTTCTGGCGCGTTTTGAGCTGACCATCGCCCCGGAAACCCTCGCCCTCTGCCAGTCGATTGAGGCCGAAGACCTCCCGCGCGAACGCCTGTTCGAGGAGTGGTCCAAGTTGATTCTCAAGGGCAAAAAGCCATCAGTGGGGCTGCATTTCCTCCGTGACTGCGGATGGATTCGCTATTACCCAGAGCTGCTCGCCCTGCCCGACTGCCCACAAGACCCACAATGGCACCCCGAGGGCAACGTCTGGCTCCACACCCTGCATTGCATGGACGCCTTTGCCCGCGAGCGCATCGGCGACGATTGGGAAGACCTCGTGGTCGGGTTCGCCGTACTCCTGCACGACATTGGCAAGCCCGCCACCACCTTTACGGATGAAAATGGCCGCGTCCGCTCACCCGCGCACGATGTCGTCGGTCTGCCCATTGCCGAAACTTTTCTGCGTCGACTGACCGCCCATCGCGAGCTGATTGACCAAGTGCTGCCGCTCATCGAAACCCATATGCGGCCAGCCGATTTCTATAAAAATAACGCCTCTCACGCCGCCATCCGCCGTTTGGCCAACCGCGTGGGCCGCATCGACCGCCTACTCCGCGTCGCCACCGCCGACATGGCTGGACGCCCGCCCAAAGCCGCTGACTTCCCCGCCGGAGAATGGCTCCGCCAAAAGGCCGAAGAGCTGGCCGTCCAAGACAGCGTCCCCCGCCCACTCGTGCAGGGCCGCGATCTGATTGAACTCGGTCTGAAGCCCGGCAAATCCTTCAAGGCCATCCTCGACACCTGCTTCGAAGCCCAACTCGACGGCGAGTTCGCCACCTTGGAAGACGGCATTACCTTCGCCCGCAAAGTAATTGCCGGGGAGAATTAGCCGCCGTAGAACGCTTTTGCGCCATTGACAGGGGCGTGAGAGACGCCAAGTTATCTTTCAACTTTGCTCTGATCCGCGAATTCATTTTTTAGATTACCACTTTATGGCTGAAATCATCGATATGCCCAAGCTCTCCGACACCATGGAAGTCGGAACGATTGTCAATTGGCTCAAACAAGAAGGCGACGCCGTCTCCGTAGGCGACATCCTCTGCGAAGTCGAAACTGACAAGGCCACCATGGAACTTGAGAACCTCGTGACCGACGGGGTGATCATTAAAATTTACACGCCAGCTGGCGGTGAAGCGCCCATTGGTGCCCCCATCTGCGCCATCGGTGAAAAAGGTGAAGCCGCCCCCGAGCCCAAAGCTCCCGCCAAGGCAGAAAAGCCCTTCGACGATGCGCCTAAAGAGCCCGCAGCCGACAAAGAAGTGAGCACCAACACCGGCAGTGCTGAAGGCCGTAAGCAAGAGCCTATCCAGTCCGTTGAAACGCCCGCCGCCACCGAAGACGATGGTAAGCGCGTGAAAATTTCCCCGCTGGCCCGCAAGCTTGCGGACTCCAAGGGCATCCCGATCAACTCCATCAAGGGCACCGGCCCCGGTGGTCGCATCACCAAGGCAGACGTGCTCGAGGCCGAGAAAAACGGCGTCTCAGCCCCTGCCGCCTCGCCTGCTCCATCTGCGCCAGCTCCTGCTGCTCCTGCTGCTCCTGCCGCAGGCTTGGAAGACAAGACGATCAAGGTCTCCAACATGCGCCGCGTCATTGCCCAGCGCCTGCTCCAGTCCAAGACCGAAGTCCCACACTTTTATCTGGAAACCGAAATCGACGCCACCGCACTCATTGCGATGCGCGCCGAGCTCAACGCCAGCCTCGCCGAGCTTTCGCCTGAACAGGGCGGCATCAAGTTCACGGTCAATGACTTCATCCTCAAAGCCAGCGCCGAAGCCCTTCGCCGCGTGCCTGCAGTCAATGCCGCTTGGCAAGGCGACACGATCCAGCAATACGGTGCCGTGCATCTGGCATTCGGCGTCGCCCTCGAAGACGGCCTGCTGACACCCGTTATTCGCGATGCCCACGCCAAGTCGCTCCGGCAAATTTCCGCTGAGGCCAAGTCCCTCATCAAGAAGGCACGCAGCAAGAAGCTGTCACCAGACGAGATGGCAGGCTCCACCTTTACCGTGACCAACCTCGGCATGTATGGCGTCACTGGCTTCTACGGCATTATCAATATGCCCAACGCCGCAATCCTCTCCGTGGGTGCGACGATCAAGAAGCCTGTAGTTGGCCCCAACGGCGACATCATTGCAGGCGATCGCATGAGCGTCGGCATGGCTGGCGACCACCGCATCATCGATGGCGCAGTCGGCGCAGAATTTCTCATGGCACTCAAGGAAGTGCTCGAAAAACCCGCGCTCATGCTTGTCTAAGCAGACGCGGCGTGAATTGAAATCAAGGCAGCCCAAGTGAACGCGTGAGAGACAAGGCCCAACTAGGCATTTTTGTTCTCTCATCAAGGCACAAAGGCCAGAAGTAACCATAAATGGGTAATTACGGCATGGTCGGCGTTCTGGGCGGCGTTTTATTCGTCGCTGGCGTTGCCTTGATCTACAACCGCTGGGCCAACAACCGCGTCAATAAAGAGCATCGCAACGCCCGCTTCATGAAAGGCAGCATGCTCGGTCGTCGACCCTACGACGAAGACGAAGACGATTAATAGCCGCCCCTCGTCCGCGTGACCAACACGCTACTCTCCCAGGCCAACTTGCAACGAATCCGCGCGAACAACACGTAACCCGTTCCAAGCTAGCACGCTACTCTCCCAAGCCAACACGCAACCAATCAGTTGCCAAAATCACCGCAAGCGTTGCCTCACACTGATACTTTTATGCCCCTTTTTGGGCACAACTCAGCTCAAATGGGGCATAAAAGTATCAGTTTTTGGGCGAGAGCGGAATTGCACCTAGGCACCCAAGCAATAGCCAAGCTTTCAAATCAGGCCCATAAAGCTCAATATTGATGCGCCTTGACGCGGCATGACCCTCACTTAATTCGCCAAGACAGCAACAACTACCCCCCCCTAAGCACCGCAGACGCATGACGCGCAAAATGCCCACGTAGGTCTTGCGCATACTCCTTGAGAATCGCTGCCCCACGCCCGTCAGGATCACCACAGTGAAACAAACCACGCGCCACATGGATCTCGCGCAAAGCCAAGTTCCGGGCCTCTGTCTCAATCATGTCGTTGTTCGCCGTGACCCGCACGCTTTCTAGGCCTGTACGAGCATAACCACACATGCCAGGCAGCTCCAGAAGCCTTGTCAGGCGGGCTGCCGCAGCCGGGTTCGCCGAGCGCGCGTAGAGCGCCTCACTCGCCATTCCAACCACCCGGAAATGCGAAAATTCCGACTCCGCTGTCAGGGTATCCATCTTCGCGAATAGGCAATCCCAAGCCCGCCCATCGCCACACGTCCCCAGCGCAACAATGAGGCTATCGAGCTCCGACATACTCATCCCAAATTGGCCCATGCCCTTGTAATTCCAACCAGCATCCCACGGACGCGCCTCAATCGTTTCCATGAGTTCATCCTGAGCGCAGTCATCGCCCATCAGGCCAAGTAATTGCGCGTAACGAAGGGACTGTGCGTCGCGAGAGCCGCCAAGAGCCGTATATGCCTTGCGAAGCAAAGGAAGGCTGCGTCCGCGCTCAAGCAGAATCAAGGCAACGCCGCCTGGCTCATTCCAGCCAGTGTTAATCTTCTCTGCGAGGACATCGTCCGAAACCGGGAAGGAGTCTTTGTCAGACAGCACACGCTCAGGCAGGCTGCCGATTTCAACCAAATGAGCCTGCACTTCACGCACGTCAATTTCACGGAGCTTGCGGCCGGTTTTAGCGGAGAGCGCTGCCAAATAGCCTGCTGCATAGCCATGGTTTTGAACGTCGGGCTGCATCCGAATAACGGGCAAAGCATCGCGGTGGGCACTCACGCCCAAACCTGTGGCCAGCACGCCTTCCAAGCCACGCGGAAGGAGGCAACGCAACGGCACGTCTGCCCAGAGCGCATCGTGGTTGGGGGGGATCACCATGAAGCTTGGATCGATGGTAAAACCGTGCGTATCGAAATTGGAAGTGGCCACGCAAATGGTGTCCGGGAAACGGCGCTCGTAAAGAAGGTCCACCGCCGATAGCGTATAGTCGCCCACAATTTGACGACGCTCACGGGAGTCCACCAGTTCGCCCGAATCGAAGTCTCCCTCAAATTTTAAACGTGAGCTAACAAAGAATGCCGTTGCATCGACAATGTCAGTGTCATCCGAAAATCCATGGTCCGAATTGTGGTATTCTCTACCGGGTTTGACGCCCGCTAGGCCAGTGCCCTGAACGGCCACGTGATCCTTGCTGATGACACGCGTTTCCGCGCCAGCCGCTGCCGGGATGTCCGAGCAACCAGTGCTATCGATCACACAACGCGCCTTGATCAACCCAAAGCCATTCGGGCCCACCGCCAACACACCGCGAACAGCGCCATCGACCACCCAAGCACCCACACAGAGGGTGTTAAACCAATATTCGGCCCCTTCATTGGCACCTGTCGTTAGATACCAATGGGATTTGACCGCCGCGGACCAAATGCCAGATGCTTTCTGAAAGCGTTCTTTAACTTCGAGCGCAGCCACGCCTTGGTCGATTTCAGCCGTAAAACCGACTCGGTTTCCGAACCAATATTTCGCGATCTGGCCAACGGTGCCCACTCCGCCCAAGCCAGAAGTAGCCTCTAATACCAGCGTTTTAGCACCAGCACGAGCCGCACCAATTGCAGCGGGAGAGCCACCCGTACCACCGCCAACGACGACGACGTCATACTCGCCAAGCACGGGCGCGGCTTGCGCGTTAAAAGCCACTGACTCGCTGATTTCATCAGACGGACGAAGACCTTGCGCGAGCGAACGGATCGCTCCATCGACAGATGTCGCTCCAGCGCAAACGACGGTCAAATCGCTGTCCTTGAGAGGAGTAAGAATCGTGGATAGAGCAGCGCCAAAGCAACGTCCCAAGCTCATTGCACGCACGGGATCAGTAAACGCTGACTCACTGCCACTAGGCAGAATCGCAGATTCTGTAAAGGCCATCAAGCCAGGCTGAGCCTTGAGCGACTTGAGCGATGGCAACGCTTCCGTAATCGGCAACTGTGGACGAAGCGTGGTCTGGCAGCGGAACTCCTCTGGTGTCCAACAGGCCTGCATCGCGGCAGTCAAAGCCTTCCCTTGGGCTGCCGGAGAACCATCACCAAAATCAACGGTCAATTGATAACGGCGCGTGCTAAGCTCATAATCCAGATTCGCATAACCGGGTAATGGCTCGACTGAAAGCCCTTCTGCATTTCGCCCTTCCCCCTCTGAGATGGTCACCCAGGAAACAGTCTGCTTACCTTGAGGAACATGGACCTCAACACCGGCCTGAGCAAGGGCTTGCCCCTCCAGCGTGGCGTCCACTACGAGACGGGCACGCACTGCTTGACGGCCACCACGGTGAGCAATCACTGCGCCAGCCACCTGCCCATCACCATCACGCAGCATGCTCGCGGGCAGGGTATTAAAGAGAAAAGGCACCTCTGCATCGACTAGCGCCTGCTCCAGCGCGATTTTCACCCGTAAAGGAGTTGGCGGCTTGGGATCAGAGAAAATAGCCTCAGCCAGCACATCTTTTTCCGTCGGAACTTGGTGCGGCCAGTAACGGAAGGCGCTACAAACATCCTCACCGAGATAAGAACGTGGAGCGACGATAAATACATCCAACCCAGCCTGCTTAGCCGAAAGTGCCAAAGCAACAGCACCGGCGCTGCCGCCAATGATCAACACATCCACTTTTTTAACGATCGGTAACTTGCCGGAAAAATCTGTCTTACTCATAGCAAATAGCCTAAATAAAAGCCTATAAATAACCAGTTCATTCTGCTATACAAACAACTCGAATACTGGTATATTAAGCTCATTAACCTTTCCAAACACAACGACGGGGCACCAGCCTATAGCCTAGGACATACCTATAATAGATCGGTATTTCCTGAGCATCGAGTCCTCCACAGCGCCAACGAGTTACCCTACATCAGCTGGTATATTAAACAGGGCAAGGCTGAGATCACCAGCGAAGGCAAGACTGTCTACGCCAGTGCTGGCCAATGGATCTTTATTGATCCGCTTTGCGTGCGTACTCACCGTCTATATGACACGCCCATATTAATTTCGATCCGCTTTCGTATCTCTTGGCGAGGCCTCGACTACCTGCCTCCACTAGCTCCGATTCGCGTGGTCTCGGGTGAAAGTAGGCCTGAGCTACTTGTGGCCGCCGAAGCGCTTTGCCAGGCAAATGAGCACCCCGCCCCCCCCACCTCGACTGACTATTTTCGCTTACAGTCGCTCTTCTATCAGTGGCTCGAGCAATGGCGGCGTGAGCGGGGCTCGTTGGGCATGCTGACCGAAACACCAGCCGATCCCCGTGTCTTCAAAATCTTGGAGTTCCTGGCCCAAAACATCTCAATCCAACCAATCGATTATCCTGCACTGCAGAGCGCGGTAGGCCTATCACGCGCACAGATCAATCGAATCTTCCAGAAAGGTGCGGGGCTGAGCCCACGGCAATGGATGGTCGCACGCTGCCTCGATGAAGCCCAGCAACAGATTCGCCACGGTGGCCATTCCTTCAAGGAAATCGCGGCATCGCTGGGCTTCTTTGACGCCTCACACTTTACCCGTTGGCACCGCCAGCAGACGGGCCAATCACCAAGTCACTGGAAAATCCGGCAAGCATTCTAAGCGCGACGACGGCGCACGGCGATCAAAGCCAATGAGAGCAGGCCAGCCGCTAGGCCAAAGTCTGCGGGTTCAGGCACAGAGATCGTATCTAGCCCCGAGCCACCATAGCCAACCGACTGGAAAAGTTCGCCACCATTGGCCAGCTCACCTAAGCCATCAAGCTCACCGAGCGAATCCCCCACTGTCGCCAAGATGTCTAAGTTTTCGCCCGATCCCGCGTTTCCATTCCATTGGGCGACCGTGCCAGCGAACGGAAATCCACTGAAGTCAGACATCGACACGAACACCCCGCCAAACGCGTCGGCGTAGAGTCCACTGCCGCCTGCGGGCAAATCAGAAAGCAACGACGCATCACCCAACCCAAGCGGGCTCCAGGACCCTGTATCACTCAAAAATGCCGTAATATTTCCATTGGAAAAGCTCACCAGTTGCTCGGCTCCGAGACCTGAAGTCGCATAAATCAGCGCACCAGTGACGTCAAATGCAAGATCCGCCGAATAGCCGCCCGTCTCAGCAAATTCAATTGCTGAAAAGCCATCCCCAGCATCCAAATAGAAGAGCTTGTTTGGATTAGAAAAACCGCCCAAGTTGGCCGAGGCAAATGCCGCGCCCGATGAAGAAAACTCCAAATCATAATTTCCCGCGAGTGTCGTCCGAAGATTCCAAGTAGGTGTGCCACCCAAATCGGTGACTTCGTAAATACGGTCATCAGAGTTACCCCCAACAGTGAAACCCACCCAGACGGAATTGCCATCGCTCGAACGACGCACGAAACTAACGAAAGCGTTGCCCGAATCGGCATAACCACCGGGGGGGGCACCAAAGTCCCCGAGCACTCCGCCGTTAGACACACTGTAGTTGCGCAGTGTCGAGGACCCCGAGTCCCAGCCATAGGCCTTAGCGCCACCAGCATCATAAATATCAAACGCACCAAGCGTTGTCGTCGATAAGACTTCGCCGACCGAATAACCCGCGCTAGGAACCAGCGAGGCGGCATTAAGAACAGGCGCAGACAATGGCAAAATGGCCAGAGCGCACAGGAGAGAGGAGGATAGGTGTGACTTCATTCTTTATTAAAATTTCTGCTATTATGCACTCAATAAATAAGCACACAAGCCTTATTTGCAGTTTACTGCCATTTTAAATCGAGACAAACTTATCACCATGAGCATGGCCTTAATCGGACTTTGAGAGGGCCACTAGAGGGGAAGCCACTTTAGGGCATCCTGAATCATCATATCCCAGTAGCCCCACTCGTGCTCACCATCGTTCTCAACGTAATGAAGCGGCGCATTGAGTTCCCGGCACTTGGCAACAAAGGCGCGGCTGTGCTCCAGCAGAAAATCCTGTTGCCCACAGCAGGCATAGAGTTGTGGCAGACCAGCGACGGAGCGGCTGGCAGTTTCCAGCAGAGAAAGAACGTCAGACTTACTACCCGCCAGTTCACTGGCCTGATCACCAAAAACACGGCGCATGATTGCCTGACGAGACGTATCAGTTGACTCACGGAAAGCCGCGACATCCAGAACACCAGACAGGCTGACCGCCGCACAATAAAGATCAGGCCGGGTCAACGCCAAGCGCATGGCACCATACCCCCCCATCGATAGGCCCGCGATAAAGTTGTCCTCCCGCTTCTCCGACAGTGGGAAAAACGATCGCGCCAACGCTGGCAGTTCTTCTTCGAAGAATTCCCCGTAACGTGCGCCGCCCGCCATATTGGAGTAAAAGCTTACATTGGCGGCAGGCATGACTACGGCGATTCCTAACTCCGCCACATAACGCTCAATCGAGGTGCGGCGCCCCCAGATCGTATGATCGTCGGAGAGCCCGTGCAGCAGCCAAAGCGTCTTATGCCGACCTCTGCTCGCCACCCCATCCATGCCGATCTGGCTCCGGGTTGCCTGGGGCAGGATTACGTTAATGCTAGAGCTCATGCCGAGCACTTCGGAATAGAAATCACACTGAATAAACGCCATTGCAATCAACAAGGCAAAAGCAGCCGCCCAGCGCAAGCCATTCTCTATTCACCAGCCTTGAAAGCTGAAGACGCCCTACTTAACCGGGAAATGCGCCACCGTAACCAAGCCCGCTTCGGCGGTTTCGCGTGGATCGTTCTGGTAGGTCTCGAAGGGGGCGATCTGCTTATTACTGGCGAATATCTTGGCCCGCTGGCGTGCCATTCCCGCAGCCCAGGCATTGCCCAAATACCTATAGGCTCCCGTATGCCGGATCGAGTAGACCGTGCTGTCTGGCAGCTTTCCCGCAATGAGTCCATCAGGCAAGGTGGTCGTGGCTTGAGCAACTGGAAAGCCCAGAGTATAGTCAACGAGTCCCTTCACAATGTCCCACTTATGGTACTGAGCAAAGGCATTACCCGCAGGCTGCCCCCCCCCCTGCCCCATTTTCTGCATTAACGTGGCAAAATCCTTTTCCATGTACGGCCCGATCTCGGCGATCGCGCATTGCGTGCGAATGCCCACGTAGTCGAAGCCCGAAAAGGACTCTTGGCCAATAAAATCAAGTTTAGAGCCCGGGTCACCTGTTTCCAGTACGCTCTTCAGCATGGCGAGGCCGCGATCGTAGTCCATACCGATCATCGCAGACATTGTCTTGGTCATCCAAAAGAGGAAAATCGGTAGGCTGCTGTACATCGTCCAAGTCACCTTAGTCATGTCCCCTGCATTGGCAAAAACGATACGCGACGTACAAGTGGACTTCCAAGGCTTGAGGAACGAAAGATTGTAGTCGATGGCTACCCCTTCGGACTCAGTCACCACGGAGATTTCGCCCTCCCCCACTACCTTGCCTTGCCAAGCGTAGCTGCGTCCGTCCTTGGCAAAGGTCAGCTGACAGTCCGGCTCACAAATCAACCACGGCGACCAACTGGGCAATTGACGAAAATCTCGGACCGTGGCGTAGACTTGCCCCCGAGGCGCATTAATCAGGATAGAACGTTCGACGATAATCTTCGGCATGAGTAATAGTAGTAAACGGCGTGCGACAAGTTAGCATGGCGCACCTTGAGCGCGAGCCTGTTTTTAATCATCGCTCGAGTCGCTTGTTTCATCTTCTCCCTATGATTTTCGTTGAATCCCGGACGGGAAGCCGCTTTGCTGCCCGGTTTACCATGAACACCCTTCCCGCAATCAAACAAGTATCTGGCCGCGCCGTGCCCGTGCCCGGTGACGACGTCGATACCGACCGCATCATCCCTGCTCGCTTCATGAAGTGCGTCACGTTCGACGGCCTCGGTGAGTTCGCTTTTTACGACGTGCGTTTCGACGGCGACGGCAACAAGAAAAAGCATCCACTTAACGAAGCACGCTTCGATGGTGCCAGCATCATGCTCGTTGGCTCAAACTTTGGCTGCGGCAGCTCCCGCGAGCACGCCCCCCAGAGCCTCCACAAGTTCGGCGTCCGCGCGCTCATCGGCCTCTCTTATGCGGAAATCTTTTTCGGCAACTCCACCACCTTGGGCATCCCCTGTGTGAGCGTGGACGAGAAGACTCTGCACACCCTCGTCGAGATCGTAGAGTCCCATCCCGAAACTGAGCTGAAGATCGACCTTGAGACCAAAAAAATCACCGCAGCTGGTAACGAATTCCCGCTCACCATTGCCGAAAGCGCCCGCGAAGGCCTTCTTTCTGCCGAATGGGACGCCTTGGCTCTCCTCATGAAGGACCCCGCAGACATCGAAACCGTCGCCGAACGCCTGCACTACGTGTAGTTAATTGCGGAAACTAATGGCGAACCTCAGCTGGCTTCCGGTTTGATCATTCGTCATCCTTCCTCGCCATTCGCCTTTCTAGAATACGATGCTTGAATCACTGACAGACCGTATGACCTCGGCCCTCCGCAATTTGCGCGGTGTGGGCAAGTTGTCCGAGGAAAACATGGCCGATGCGCTCAAGGAAGTGCGCACCGCGCTGCTTTCGGCTGACGTGCATTTCAAGGTCGCTCGACAGTTTGTGGAGGACGTCAAGGCGGCGGCCACGGGACAGGAAGTCCTCAAGTCCGTCACGCCCGGCCAGCAGATCATCAAGATCATCAACGACGAGCTGACCAAGCTCCTCGGCGAAGGCTCCACCGCGCTTAAGGACAAGAAGCCCCTGCGCATCATGATGGTCGGCCTGCATGGTGCCGGTAAAACCACGACTTCGGCCAAGCTTGCCAAACGCATGGCCAAGAACGGCTACTTGCCGGCGCTGATTGCCTGCGACGTTTATCGCCCGGCCGCCATCGACCAGCTTGAGACCCTCGGCCAGCGTGAGGAAATCCCCGTCTATACTGACCGCGACTCCAAGGACGTGCCTAAGATCGGCCGCCAAGGCTTGGAATGGGCCAAGGCCCAAGGCCGCGACCTCATCATTTTCGACACCGCCGGCCGTCTCCAGATCGACGAAAACCTCGTCCAGGAAATCGTCAAGCTGAAGAAGGAAATCCAACCCGACGAAATCCTTCTGGTGGCGGACTCCGCACTCGGTCAGGAAGCGGTTAATGTCGCCCAGCATTTCCACGACGCCGTGCAATTGACCGGCATTGTGCTGACCAAGCTTGACGGTGACGCCCGTGGTGGCGCTGCCCTGTCGATGAAGGCCATCACCAATGTGCCGATCAAGTTCATGGGCACGGGTGAGAAGATCGAGGAGTTCGACGTCTTCCACCCCGACCGTATGGCCCAGCGAATCCTCGGCATGGGCGATGTCGTTTCGCTCGTCGAGAAGGCCCAGGAAAGCATCGATCAGGACGAGGCACAACGCCTCGCCGAGAAGATGAAAAAGGCGGACTTCGACCTCGAAGACTTCCTTTCCCAGATGCGACAGATCAAGAAGCTCGGCTCCTTGGGTGGCATCATGAAGATGCTCCCCGGCGCACACGGCCTTGAAATCGGCGACGAGCACGAAGACCAGCTCAAGCACACCGAGGCCATGATTTTGTCGATGACGCCCTACGAGCGGCGCAACCCGCAGATCATCAACGGCAGCCGCCGCAAGCGTATCGCCGCAGGCTCCGGCATGGATGTCCGCGACCTCAATCAGTTGCTCAAGCAGTTCGGCCAGATGCGTAAAATGATGAAGTCCATGAAAGGCTCGAAGGGCCGCAAGCAGATGGAACGCATGGCCAAGCAGATGGGCGGCATGCCCGGAATGCCAGGAAAATAAACGGCCCAATCAGCTTACATTTTTTCGAGCTTCGGACTTTTCGCCGCACCTCATATCTGCTTAATTGAGAGCATGAAATCGCGACCAATTCCCGGCTCAACCGGAGAAGTCCTGCACGAGCTCCCCTCGCCTTACCAGCCGCACCCGGCCACCGGGTTGCTGCATCTGCCGCGCTTCATTGCCAAGATCCGATACACCCGTGATCACGGCCAGTTGCCCGACAGCTATCGCAAAAACTACAAGCGTGGCTTCGACCGCTTTCTCTGCCTGCACCTAGGTATTGAGCCCAACGAAGTGGAAGCCATCGTCCGCGACAGCGATGACGACGATGACGAAATTGACCGCCTTCTGCTCGCCCTCTTCCCCGACAACATTCGCGCTGTCAAATGGAACCGCGAACTCGTCCAGAAAGGCATGACCGACGCTGGCCGCGAGTTTATCCGCGAATCCTTGGAAGCCATGGGCTGCCTCGACTGGGTGAACGAAATCAAATCCGTCGCCGACATGATCGAGCTGGATGAGGGAAGGCTAACCTAGAGGTCATAGATTATAAATTAAAGGTAGATACGCTTCTAACGTGAATACGTATCTGGAACGACAAGCGCCAAGATTAATTGCCCGATTAAACTTCCAGCACCTTAATTCTTAATCTTTTTCCTTTAATCTCCCCTTATACCCAACCGCGGACGCTGGCGCTACCGGCGGCGAAATTGAGAATCATTGAAATGATACGGGACTTCGCCTCGGGGTGTTCTCGAAGACGTTCCAGAGCCTGTGCGCGATTGAGGTTTTCGCGGTAAAAGATTTTGAAGACCGAGCGTGCAAGGGTAATTTCTTCACTGGCGAAACCGTCGCGTTCTAGGCCCACTTTGTTGATCGTTTTAACTTCGGCGGGGTTGCCATCGGCGATCATGAGGGGGGGGACGTCCTGCACAGCCTTGGCGCAGGCACCGACCATTGCGTAATCGCCGAGACGACAAAATTGATGAATGCCGGCATTCCAGCCGATGTTGACGCGATCTCCGACGACCACGTGGCCGCCAAAAGCCGCATGGCTACTCATCACAAGGTGGTTACCGACGTGGCAGTCGTGCGCAATGTGACTGTATGCTAGGATGACGTTGTCATTGCCCATCGTGGTGAACTCACCGTCCTTAGTGGCACCATGCACGGTAACGTATTCGCGGAAAACATTGCGATCGCCAATTTTCAGGCCGGGCTTGCCTCCGTTAAATTTCAAATCGTGCGTTTTGCCGCCAATCATGGCGTAAGGCCAGACTTCGTTTTGCGCCCCCATCAAGGTATAGCCCTCGACGGTCGCGTGGTGGCGAACAACGCACCCCGAGCCAAGCACGACCTCCGCTCCGATATAGGCATAGGCACCGATGGAAACATCATCAGCGAGCTGAGCGCCTGATTCGATAATTGCGGTAGGATGGATGTCAGCCATTAAAAAAATTTCTGCTAGGCTAGGTGTCACTAGCACCGTCCACAATCGTGAACATCAATTCGGCTGAAGAAACGACCTTGCCGTCAACTTTGCATGTGCCAGCGGCAACGCCGATCTTATTACCACGATTTTTCGTAAGTTTGACGTTAATCACGACCACATCACCCGGGATAACGGCGCGGCGGAACTTCACCTTGTCGCAGCTCATGAAGAACGCGATTTTGTTGGCTGAGCTGATACGGCGCAGCATAAGGATGCCAGCGGCTTGAGCCATGGCTTCGATCTGTAGAACGCCCGGCATGACCGGTTGACCGGGGAAATGCCCCATGAAATACGGTTCGTTGATCGTGACGTTCTTGATGGCCGTCAGCTCGTCCGGATTCGGCATATCAATGACCCGGTCGATCATCACAAACGGGTAGCGATGCGGCAGCGTGTCGAGGATACGGCGGATATCCAGCGCGGTCTCATGAGCCATGACCTGCTGCGGGCCTTTCGCGTCCTTCTTGGCTTCCTTTTTCTTGGCGCGGGCCAAGGATTCGACGATTGCCTTGCACAGCTCCGCATTGAGCGCGTGGCTTGGGCGAACGGCCACAATGTGCGCCTTGATCGGGCGACCTAGCAGCATCAAGTCACCAATAACGTCCAACACCTTGTGGCGGGCGAATTCCTCTTTGAAGCGGAGGGGCTCTTTGGAAAGGATTTTATCGCCCTTGATAACAATCGCGCTGTCAAGACTGCCGCCTTGGATTTTGCCCAACTTGAGGAGTTCCTCGATGTCTTCGTAAATTGTAAAGGTGCGGGCGGGCGCAATCTGGGCGATATAGGACTCCGGATCGATCTCTAGCGAGACGTGTTGCGTGTGGATGCCACGATCGTCCGCGCTGGTGCAAGTGACCTTAAAGTGGTCGCAGGGCAAAGCGATGATTGAGCTGGCACCCTTGGTCACGCTAATCGGCTCCACGAGTTCGATGTAAGTGCGCTCAGCCTCTTGCTCGACGGGTTCAGCCTGGTTGATCAGGTTGACGTAGTGCTTTGCGGAGCCATCCAAAATCGGTGGCTCGGAGGCATCCATCTCAACCACGGCGTTGTCAATCGCGCACCCGTGTAGGGCGCTCAGGACGTGTTCGATGGTGTGGACCTTGGCATGACCATTGGAAATGGTTGTGCTGCGGACCACGTCGGAGACGAGGGAGACGTCGGGTTTCAGTTCGGGCTTACCGTACAGGTCAACCCGTCGAAACACGATACCGTGGTTCTCTGGCGCAGGCTTGAGCGTCAGCGTCACCTCCTCACCGGTGTGCAGGGCTTTCCCCTTGACGGAGACGTCGCGCAATATGGTCCGTTGCTTCATGGGCTGGGCAGAATCGAATGCAAAAGGAAAGAAAGTAGGGCGCGAAGCCGCCGTGTAAAGCGCCGATTAACATTGTCGACCTTTCGTTGGCGATGTCTCGATCAGGCCGTTCTTGACATAGGGCCTGCTTTTGCGCATTTCTCAGCCTTTTTCCAATTAACTATAAGAACCCACGACAAATCCCATGGCGTCACCCACCGAAATCCGCAAAGGCCGCGTAATGAACTTCCAGAACGCGCCACATCTCGTGCTCGACATGCAGCACCGCACCCAAGGCCGCCAAGCCGGCTTTGTACAGGTGACCATGCGCAACCTGAATAACGGCACCTCGACCAACGCCAAATTCCGCTCCACGGACAGTGTCGACTTCTGCCACACCTCCAATAACAAGCTGGAATACTCCTATATCGACGACCAGGGCTACCATTTCATGGACACCGACACTTTCGAAGACCATGTTTTGCCCGCCGAAGTTTGTGACAGCTCCAAGCTCTATCTAGTCGAGAACAAGCCCTACGAAATTCTGATGGTGGACGATGTGCCCGTGGCGATTAATTTGCCCGCCGCCGTCGAAATGGAGATTACCGAATCCGCTGAAGGCGTTAAGGGTGATACCGCTTCCAATGTCCAGAAGCCTGCAACCATGCAAACGGGCCTTGTCGTCCAAGTACCACTCTTCATTAAACCCGGTGAAATCATCAAGGTTCGCACCGAAGATGGCTCCTATCTCGGGCGCGCATAACGGATAGTTTTGCTATCAAAAATCGGTGCGCCGCATCGAATCGCCTTTGAGGCGCTGGTATTTTGCCAGCGCCTTTTTTAACGGATAAAAATCATGTTACCCGTGCCCATTATTACCACTGATTCAACAATGGCCGACTACGCGCTCCCTGACACACAACGAATCATGCAAATTGCCCGACAGAGGCGGCGTCCAGCCAACGTTTCTGCACGAAAGCCGAACCAGCCCTGAAACTTAAAATTCCATATCTAGCTAATAATGAAAGCCTTACAAAGTAAATCGAAAGATTGGCACGCACAATGATATAAGACACATGAACTCAAACAAAGAACTCTTATGAAAAAACAAACAAGCATACTGATCGCACTCCTTTCCATCGGCCTCATCAGCCTCTTAACTGGCTGTCAAAAGGACGCCGGTGACCACCTTGAAGATGCAGGCGAATCCATTTCGGAAGCCGCTGAATCAGCCGGAGAATCGGTTAGCGACGCTGCTGAAGACGCTGCCGATGAAGTCAAGGACGCCACCAACTAACTTATATCGGATCGTGGAAAGTGTCAGTTAGGAGAGAGTCTTTCCCGTTCCGACCCCGGAAACGCAGATAGCAGCAGCAATAAGCGGCCGGCCCAATAGGGTCGGCCGCTTCGTTGTACCCTATCAGCGCCAATGCGATTCAGGCGCGGCTTTCATTTTGGAACCCTCAGCACCACGTAAAGCGTGCTTAAAGCAGCAAGGGCACGCGGCATTCCCCGGAGTGCTCCAATAAAATGTAAGTGATCCAAAGCGGCTCCGTAGAAATGCATGCAAAAAGCGTAAAGTAAGCCTTGGTGATCGTTGCGAACTGCAATCCCACGACATAGCTAAACTTTTCACAAAAATCACAAGGCACTACCAATCAACCACTTACTGATCCAATAATAAAATTGGCACGGTATACGGTAATAGTATAGGCGAACATTAACCCGAACCAATACACAGACATGAACAAAACAATCATCATTACATGTGCCGCTGGCATCGTCGGCGTTACCACGCTCTCTGGATCACAAACAATGGAAGCCGAGGAAGGCAATTTCTTCGACGACGTTGCCTCTTTCTTTACTGGCGACAACTCGGATAATAAGGCGCTCAATGAATCCGGCCCTGGTGACCATGAGGAGTCCCGCTCCCCACACAAGCAATACCCAAAGCTGGCTTTGGAAAAGCAGGTTCCAGCCGAAAAGCGCTATCAGATCACCGCGCAGAGTGAACAACTGCCATTCCCAAAGGACGCCATTACGGGCGATTGCTACGCCGAGGTCATTGTCCCGGCCAAGTTTGATATCGTCTCGGAAAAAGTGCTCCAGCAGGAGGGCTCATCCCGCATCGAAGTCACCCCTGCCCAGTATGAATGGGTAGAACAAACCGTGATGACCAAGCCGGCAGAAACTCGCTTGGAAATCGTTCCCGCCCAATACAAGACTGTAACCGAAAAGGTAATGGTCGAACCCGCCCGCGAGGAGACAATCTCCATTCCCGCCACATTCAAGACCGTGTCCGAACAAGTGCTTGTGCGCCCGGCAACAAAGGTCTGGATGGACGGTGAGGTGGAAGTTGAACGCCCAGCTGACCTGACAGGTGACATCGTTTGCCTGATTGAAAAGCCCGCCGAATACCAGACCGTCACCCGACAGGTCATTGACCAACCAGCTCGCACCGAGGTCCAAAAGATCCCCGCTCAGTACAAGACCATTCAAAAGCAAGTGCTTGTCTCTGAAGCCACCACGCGAGAAATCACCATCCCAGCTCAATATGACACGATCCAAGTGCGCCAGGAGATGACTCCGGCCCGCACCGAGGAAATCAATATCGAGCCACAATACGCGATGGTCTCCCGCGAAGTGCTGGTCGAGTCAGCTCACACCCGCTGGGAAAAGGTTCTGTGCGAAGACAGCATCTCTCCTGAGTTGGCTTGGGAAGTGGAAGATCGCCTGAAGGCCGAAGGCTTTGACCCCGGTCCCATCGACGGCGAAATTGATGAAGCCACTCAACAAGCAGTTGAAGACTACCAGATGGCCAACAACCTGCCCATGGGCGGATTGACACCAACCACACTGGAAAACCTCGGCATCGTCAACTTCAAGCAGAAGACATCGGCCCCGAAGGTCGCCAGCATTCAGTAAATTACCAAACATCACTCTGTCTTCACAGACGACAGACGCTCAGAAACGCCCGGGGTTCGCCCTGGGCGTTTTTTAGTAATCCACCCCAGTCTAACATCAACATGCCAACCACCACGCAACTTATTGCACAAGACAGTATTTGCCTTTCGAACCACAAGGCATACGATTGATTTGTTGCTTTAAACCATTTACCCTTATGCCGAGATATAATGCCCCCCCCTCCCCCCCCCCCCTGCGGTCAGGATTTTCCCTAGTAGAATTGCTAGTCGTAGTTGCCATCTTCGGCATACTTGCGGCTATCCTCTTTCCGGTGATTTCTGCAGTCCGCAATAAATCCAGCTCGGCCCAATGCGCATCTCAGTTGAGACAAGTCGGCATGGCCTTCCAAATGTATTTGCAGGATCACAACAACATCCTGCCAACCAGCTATCTAGGGGCACCATTCAGTGGTCAAAGCCCTTACTATAACCGCGACCCACGCCGCATTCAGACCATTTACGGTATCTATTGGGGCGCGCCAGAATCCAGAACCTGGAGCAACAGTGAAAGCGAGATGAGCTTCGATGGGACGCTGGCTTGGAGTGCTTGGGAGAACAACCGCCGCGGCCCAGGCCCAAGCATTATTGGCAACCTACCCGCCAAGTTGACCACCAGTGACGAACCCGCAAAACAACCACCTTGGGGCAGCTCATTCCTATTACTGGAAAAGCCTTCATCCACCCCAATGTACACTGAGGCCGATGCACTGCTGGTCCCCAGCGCTGGTTGGTCCAAATTCTTGCCAGAGAAGCCCGTCCACGGTAGTTATCGCAATACCCTCTTTTTCGATAGTCACGTCGAACAGGTCGATGTCGAAATTGACCTGCGCACACTTTAGTGACGGAACACAGGCATAATAAGCCAACCAATTTAAAAAAAAGAGCGGGGCACATTTGCCCCGCTCTGCTTTTTAAAGAAACTCTTTGATTACGGCCTAGGCCTTGAACTTTTCTTTGAGGTTGTCGACCACGCTCGGATCAGCGAGCGTCGTGACGTTACCCAATGGACGATCCTCAGCAATATCACGCAAGAGGCGCCGCATGATTTTGCCCGAACGTGTCTTAGGCAGGTCAGCCGAGAAAACAATCTTTTCAGGACGCGCAAACTTACCGATCTTGGAATCAACCATCGCAGTGAGTTCCTTGCGCCAAACAGCCTCTTCACCTTCCACGCCCGTCCGGATGATGACGAAGGCGACCAGACCCTGTCCCTTGATCTCGTGCGGGACACCAATGACCGCGCTTTCTGCGACGGCTGGGTGTTCCACGAATACGCTTTCCAGCTCAGCGGTGCCGATACGGTGACCCGAGACATTAACCACGTCATCGACGCGGCCAGTGATCCAGAAATAGCCGTCCTCATCCTTGATGGCACCGTCGCCAGGGAAATAATACTTACCGCCCCACTTGCACCAGTAGGTGTCCTTGAAGCGTTGCTCGTCGCCCCACACGCCGCGCAACATAGCGGGCCAAGGCTTACGGATGGCCAAAATGCCGCGATCGGTTTCGTTGCCATCTTCATCGAGCACGGCGGCATCAATGCCAAGGAAAGGCGTGGTAGCCGATCCGGGCTTTGTTGCGGTAACGCCGGGAAGCGGTGTGAGCATATGGCCGCCGGTTTCAGTCTGCCACCAAGTATCCACGATGGGGCACTTTTCAGCGCCAATTAGCCGGTGATACCACATCCAGGCTTCTGGGTTGATCGGCTCGCCCACCGTTCCCAAAAGGCGTAGGCTGGACAAGTCGTGCTTCACCACATGCTGATCTCCCCACTTCATAAAGGCGCGGATCGCAGTCGGCGCGGTATAGAAAATCGAGACCTTGTATTTTTCAACGATCTGCCAGAACCGAGATTCGTCCGGGCTGTTCGGGGCACCTTCATACATGACCTGCGCCACACCATTTTGAAGAATTCCGTAGACAATATAGCTGTGGCCAGTAATCCAGCCGACATCCGCTGTGCACCAATAGACATCGCCCGGCTTGAGGTCGAAAGTCAGCTTACTGGTCAAATACGTATAGACCATGTAACCGCCCGTGGTGTGCATAACACCCTTGGGCTTGCCAGTGGAGCCACTCGTATAGAGCAGGAAGAGCATGTCTTCGGCGTCCATCTCCTCGGGTGCACATTCGGCGGGGACAGTCGGGGCAATTTCGTGATACCAAACATCGCGGTCGTTCCAAGTGTGCGGGAACGGCTCCTTGTCCAGATGACGTTGCACAACGAGCACCTTCTCAATCGATGAGCAGTCAGCGACGCCTTCATCGACAATGTCCTTGAGCATGAGCGCTTTCCCGCGACGCCAGCCGCCATCGGCGGTAATGACGAGCTTCGACTTCTGGTCCATAACACGGTCCTTTATCGATTCGGCAGAGAAACCGGCAAAAATCACGCTGTGCACTGCACCAATACGCGCACAAGCCAGCACCGATATCGCCAGTTCGGGGATCATCGGCAAATAAATCGAAACGCCATCACCCTTGCCCACGCCGAGTGCCTTGAGCACATTAGCAAAGCGCTCTACTTCAGCCAGCAACTGACCATAAGTCAGGACACGGGTTTCGTCTGCGGGCTCGCCTTCCCACAGAATAGCGGGCTGGTCAGCAAGGCCATTGGCCACGTGACGGTCCAGACAGTTAACGGTAACGTTGGTCTTACCACCGACGAACCACTCGTAAACCGGAGCCTTCGAATCATCGAGAACTTTGTCCCACGGCTTCATCCAAGTAAGCTCGGAGGCGATATCGCCCCAAAAGCCCTCGGGATCATCAAGGCTGCGTTTATGCGCGGCCTTATAGGCTTCAACGCCGCTCAGGTTGGCCTGGGCGACAAATTCGGGGGTTGGTGGGAACTTGCGGGTATCGGGAGACGGTGCGCTCATTTTAATCGTTCGGGGTTACAGTTTGCTTGCCCAATGAGGCAGGCAACGGAATTTCCAGCCAGTAAACTAGATTCAGGACCTCAGGCAATAGCGGGATTGGCCTGACCTGAATTTTTTATAGTCAGCATCAGTAAATATAACACCCAGCGACACCTTCACTGCTATCAAAAGCGATTTACGCTGTGGGCAAATCGCTCGATCCAACGTGGTCGTTGGCTGGCTAAGCGTGCTTTTTGTCGGCTTCGGGCTCGTCGTCGTCTTCGAGTTGATCGTAGAAGTCTTCGAGGTAGTCTACGTCTTCCGAGATGTCTTCGTCACGCTCGTCGAAGTCTGGACGATCGAAATCGTCATCTTCCCACTCGGGCGCTAAATAAAGGACAGCCGGCAGAGGCTCAGAAATTTCGGCGATCCGACGACTGCGCAAATTGATCGGCAGCGTGGTGTTAAACTTCTCAAAGAGAACCAGCACGGAGTCTTCGTGCGTGTTGCACATGTCCTCGAAGTCGGCAAAATACTTTTGGTTGCTTTCATCTCCGGAGTCGACGAAGGATTCGATAATCTCAGGCAAATCAGACACCTGAATCTTGGAATGCAGTGCATAGACTCGTTCGTTAGCGGTCTTGACTGCTGAATCTTCGTTCGCGGCAAGGTAGGCCTTCACGCACTTGACGATCAAGTCGTCCGCCTCTTTACGCTTAGAAACATGAAATTCCTGGTTGAGAACGGCTTCCTTGAAGGCCTGCTTGATCTCTGGTGACACGCGGGTCAGCTTTGGCCCGGTCCAACCGTCTTGCAGGTCATCTTCGGATTCAGGAACATCACCCCAATCGTCATCGTCGTCTTCACTGGAGCGGCGATCGACCATTTTCTTGGTCTTCTTTTGGGATTCAGCTTGCTGGGCCTTAACATCAGCAGAGAAATCATCTTCCAAGGAAGTTTCGCCCACCGCGTCAATACTGGCGGAAGTATCGATATCCCAAGCATCATCATCGCCCCACTCGTCCTCTTCAGCAACGGGCTCTTTAGCGACCGGCGTTTCCTTAACCGGGGTGGGTTTCACCTCAGTGCGTTTAATTTCAACGGGCTTCG
The DNA here is from genome assembly GCF_014651635.1 of Cerasicoccus arenae. Classification (GTDB taxonomy): domain Bacteria; phylum Verrucomicrobiota; class Verrucomicrobiia; order Opitutales; family Cerasicoccaceae; genus Cerasicoccus; species Cerasicoccus arenae. The sequence continues at coordinate 373,841 of NZ_BMXG01000001.1, forward strand.
GAGCCTGCTTTACCTCAATAGGCTTGGCTTCAGCGGGGCGCGCCTTCAACGGGCTGGCCACAACAGGCACCGTCTTGACCGCTACTGGCGTAGGGGCAGGCTCAGGCTTGGGCGCAGAATCATGGTCTTGATCAGAACGAGGACCATAATTGGGGTTGCGTGACACGAGAGGTGAAGCGTGTCCTTTATTTGCGGACTTGCGGGTCAGCAAAAACAATGCAACGGCAAGCAGCGCGATAATGACGCCGATGACGATGGCGATAAGCGTAGTATTTGACATGGAATGATGACTAAGAAAACAAAACTGGTGTCAGAAAATTGGCGCGTTGTTACGCAGAGATCAATACTTTAGAAAAATCATTACACCAAAATCTATCAGCTAAATTCTACATCCTAACCGTAAAAGCGAAGTAGACATTTTTTTTACAATCCATATCGACTCTTTTCACCCTCATGCAAACCGACGATTTCGACTACCCTCTTCCGAGCGAATTGATCGCCCAAGCTCCCGCTGATCGGCGTGACCATTCCCGCTTGATGGTGGTGAACCGTGCGACGAGAGAGGTACAACATGCGCATTTCCGCGATTTGCCTGATTTTCTGCCCCAAAGTCAGGTGTTTCGCAACAACGCCTGCGTCTTTCGTGCCCGACTCCCTGCCAAACGACCGACCGGCGGCGCAGTGGAATGCCTGCTCCTGCACCCAGCCCAGTTGTCCTGGGAGTTTTGGTGCCTGCTCCGACCTGGGCGCCGACTACCCGAAGGGGCCACTTTTGGCGTAGATGGCGTTTTCACGGCTGAAGTCCTTGAAAAACGTCTCGACGGCGAAAACCGCGTACGCTTCACCCCTCTGGCTGGTCAAGATAGCGTCACTGCCATCGCCGAGAGCGCGGGTAATCTGCCCCTCCCCCCTTATATAGAACAGGCACGGCGAGAAAGTGACTCGGCACGAGACTGGTCCGCCCTTGATCTCGAACGTTATCAGACCGTGTATGCCGACCCTCGGCAAAAAGTCGCCGCAGCCGCTCCCACGGCAGGCCTCCACTTCACCCCCGAACTGATGGCCAAGCTCGCCACCGCCGGAACACACTTCCACAACGTGACCCTGCATGTCGGTCTGGATACCTTTCGCCCGATCAGTGTCGACCGCATTGAAGACCACGTGATCCATCGAGAATTTTATGAATTGCCAGCCACAACCCGAGCAGCCGCAGATGCCCCCGGCCTTCCACGGGTTGCCGTAGGAACCACCTCATTGCGGGCGCTGGAGGACTACGCTCGCAAGCGTACCGCTGCCCAAGGCCCTTTTTCCGCTGAGGCTGACATCTTCGTCTACCCACCAGCTGATTTTGCCGTGGTAAATCACCTGATCACGAATTTCCACCTTCCTCGCTCCACCCTACTTTGCCTAGTGAGCGCTTTTTTGACGCCAAACCAACTTGAAGGAATTAAATGGTTGAAGGAGCTTTACCAAGAGGCTATCTCCCTCCGTTATAGATTCTATAGCTATGGCGACGCAATGTTACTACTTTGAAAGCCGGAAACACTGAGGGAGCTTCCTCACCTCATATGATAAATCCGACTAAAGTTCCAAAAAAAGCGTCACTTGAGTAATTTTGACGGAATAATATTAAAAGCAACCGACTCCCATGTCTGAAAACCCAGATATAGATTTCCGTCAACTCGTGGCCGATTATTATCAGCCACTCTACCGATTCGCCTACAGCCTTAGTAAGAACGAAGATGAAGCATGTGATCTCACTCAGCAGACCTTTTTGGTCTACGCCGAGAAAGGCGACTCCCTCCGGGACGCTGGCAAGGTCAAATCATGGCTCTTCACCACTCTATACCGTGAATTTTTACGAATCCGCAGACGCGGAGCCAACATGTCCGTCCAAGAGCCCGAAATCATCGAAGCCGAAGCCCCTCCAGTTGACCCAGGCATCGTTACCAAGCTTGACGGGCGAAGCGCTGTGGAAGCTCTTGAAAAAGTCGAAGAAAGTTACCGGGAACCCCTCATCCTCTTTTACCTCAAGGATCTCTCCTACAAGGAAATCGCTGAAGCACTCTCCATCCCCATCGGTACTGTCATGTCCCGACTTTCCCGCGGCAAAATTCAGCTAAAAAAGGCGCTTCTCAGCTCGTAATTCCACCAATAATTTTCCCAGAACATGGACAACAAAAAGATCAAAGAACGCCTGGCTGCTCTTCGACCGGAAGACCTCCACTCCGAGGATCCCGAAATCGAAGAACTCCTCATGCTAGTCGAGGAAGATCTTGAGCTGGCCGAGTGGTTTGCCCAGGAACAAGTCTTTGATCAGGCATTTGCAGATAAGCTCCAGCAAATTGAACCGCCCGCCGGTCTGGATGAACGTATCATCGCCGCCATGGAACAAGCCAAGGCTGGCCAAGCATCTCCCGAAACACCCGCAGCGGAAGTCGAGGTGCCCACTGAAACCGCTGACGAGAAGATAACGCCCTTTACCCCCGAAGCCCCCATTAAGCCTGCCGTCGTCGCAGAAGAGCAAGGCTCGGCAGCCGTCCCTTTCCACCCAACGGCAAAGCGTTCTTGGTGGCAAAGCCCCAGCCTGATGTCCGCCGCCGCCGCTATCGTGCTCGTGCTCACCGTGAGCATGGTCATGTTTAACGGACCTGAGTTATCCGCGGACTCTCTGGAAGATTTTTACAGCGAGATTGGCAAACATCATCTGTCCAACGCCCCACTTAATATTGAAACGAGTGATCTGGGCGTGATCCGCGATTATCTATCGAGCCACGGAGCACCATCCCCTGGTAAATTCCCTGCTAACATCGATCCACTCCCAGAAGTAGGCTGCGCAGTCATGCATTGGGGGGGCGAGCTGATTTCCGTTGTCCGCATGGACGATCATGAAAACGTCGATGTCTACATCGCCCGCGCCGGACTCTTTCCCGACTTTTCCAATAAACCGCAGCCACAGACGGCCAACCTTGACCAAATCGTCGTCCTCGCTTGGTACGACGGTGACTTGATTTACTTCCTCGTCCGCACCGGCGAAATAAACGAGCTCGAAGGACTGCTGTAGGCCGATAGCGATACATTCCTCGTCCCATTAGTATGGAGGCATGTCAAAAACTGCCAGAAATGCGCTGCTCACAAAAACGAGCATATTGATCAAAATTCGCACAAGTATTCATTTTTAGTCCGACTGGATTTCGAAAATAAGCCTAATCGAAACCCATAGCTAAGTTTCAAATAACTCACAGACAACAACTTAATGGCCGATCTTAACATAAGTGACCTTAGTTGGCACGAAGAGAGCATTATTGGAAGGCATGGACTCCTCCAATGCATCCCACACACCACACTTACTCTTCATTACATCGCTCGGCGCGATCGTCGCCACGTGGTTTAGCCTACGCCTTGGCTCACTGTGTGGCATCGCACTAGCCTTGGGCACACTGACGGCAATTGGGCTCGGTTATGGCGTTTACCGTGCAGAGCAATACCGTCACAGTCTTGGGCTAACCTTCGCTCAGAGCTTGGCCTACTGGCCAATGTGGTTGCTCGTGCGGCTACGCTATCAGGTTGAGGTCATTGGTCTGGAACACCTCCCCCGCGAGGGCAAGGTGCTCGTGATCGCCAACCACGTATCCTATGCCGATGCCGTGATCCTCGGCACCTCCCTTCCCCGGCGGCTCCGTTTCATGAGTAACGAAGACCTGCAAAAGAAGCCCTTCGTGGGGCATTTCCTTCGTCTCGCGGGCGTGGTGCCCGTTAGCCCCGCCCGCGCCCGCGCGGCTATCCGCATTGCGGTCGAAAGTCTGGAGACTGGTGAGGCTGTCGCGATTTTCCCCGAAGGCCACCTGACACGCGACGGTTTAGTCGCCCCGTTCCAAGACGGATACCGCTTAATCGCCCGCAGGGCAAATGCGCCGGTACTGCCAGTTTACCTTGACGGTTTGTGGGGTTCCGTATTCAGTTTTAAGGGTGGTCGCTTCTTCTGGAAATGGCCACGATTTGAGCGCCCGACGATCCGCATCGTCTTAGGCGAAACGATTACCGCCGATATGTCTGCTGCTGACGCCCGCCAGATCATCCTCGACCACGGGGCCGATTCATTCGAAAAGAACCCCGAGCTGACCGATCACCTCGGCGGGTGGGTTGTGGAAAAATTGGCCGCCCGCGCCAACGAAGTCGCTGTAGTCGATCACTCCATAGGGCGTAAGGAAATGAAGGCCGGTGTCTTGGCTGCCGTTGCCCTGAACCTCTCCAAATCGATCCGCGAGACCTGCCCGGAGAAGCGCATTGGCATCGTCCTCCCCCCCGGTCTAGGCGGTATTCTGGCTAATCTGGCCGTTTCGTTAGCGGGTAAAACGCCAGTTAACCTGAACTTCACTTTAGGCTCCGCAGCGCTGCAAAGCTGCTTCGACAAAGCCAAGATACAGACAGTCATCACTGCTGCCCCGGTTCGTGCGCAAATTGACGGGCGCATGCCCGGTTTCCCTTGGCCCCAACATACGCTGGATGTCCGCCAACAACTGGAATCAATTCCAAAATGGCACATCATCAAGACCTTGCTGGGAATCAAGCTTTTCGGCGGCGCGAGCGCGCGTAAACGCTTCAATGTGCCGGCCAAGGGCGACCGCGAAGAAGCAGGCCTGCTCTTTACCAGTGGCAGCGATGGCGACCCGAAAGGCGTTGTGCTTACGCACCGCAATGTCATCGGAAACGCCCTCCAGGTCTGCGAATGCGGCGTTCTTCCAAGGGGCGAAATCCTGATGGCAAACTTGCCCATTTTCCACAGTTTCGGCTTCACGGTCCAATGTTGGACGGCGCTTGGGGTCGGCGTCAAAGTAGTCACCACCCCCTCCCCCCTCGACTACAAAAAAACCGCCGACATCATCGAACAAGAGCAATGCAGCATCTTGCTGGGCACCCCCACCTTTTACCGCCCCTACCTCAAACGTGTGGAGCCGGAGAAGCTTCGTTCACTGAAGATAGTGGTCGCTGGTGCCGAAAAGACCCCCGATGGCTTTCACGACGCCTGGGAGGCCCGCTTTCCGAACTCGAAATATCTGGAAGGCTATGGCCTTACGGAAACAGCACCCGTAGCTTCGGTCAACGTGCCAGACCTGCCCAGCGATGGCATCGCCCCCCCCACCATTCGCACCCGCCGTGGTTCAGTGGGCCGCTTGTTCCAAGGCATGGCTGCACGCATCGAATGCCCTGACACAGGTAAGATTCTGCCAATCAACCAAGTTGGTATTCTCCAACTACGGGGCGTGAATATCTTTGCGGGCTACCTCGGTGACCCAGAGCGCACGAAAGACGTCATCCTTGACGACGATTGGTTCCGCACCGGAGACCTTGCCTGCTGTGACGCTGACGGCTTCCTTTATATAAAAGGTCGGCTGAGTCGTTTCTCAAAAATTGGCGGGGAAATGGTCCCCCACGGCTCCGTAGAAACCACGCTGGCCAAGGCCTTCGGAGTGGCTGAAAGCGAAACACAGCAGCTCGCGGTGTCCGCGCGGCCTGATAGCGCCAAGGGCGAGGCCCTCGTGCTCTTTACCACCTTCGACATCGACGCCAACACCCTCCGCGACAAAGCGAAAGAAGCTGGCTTGGCTAACCTCTGGACGCCCAAGGAAATCCGACGCGTGGAGGTGATCCCCGTGCTTCCCTCGGGCAAGCTGGACCTCCGTGGACTCAAGAAACTGGCAGAGCAGGCCTAGCGCCGCCGCCTCACCAACACTCTCAAAGAAAGGAGCGGCCATGTGGTCAGTCTCGAAAACCAAGATTAACGAATACGGGCAACCTGGCGGCGAAACCATCATCCTGCTCGATGGCATTGGGCCAAAATTCCGTCATCTGGGCCTGATGATCAACATGCTGCAGAAGCCCGGGCGACGTGTGCTGCTGATCGATTATCCGTCCACCCGCAACACGATTGAGTCCCTCGTCGAAGAAGAGTTGGTGCCAGCAATTGCCAGCGCGAAAATCGAGCGCGAGCAGCCCCTACACTTCGTCACCTTCTCTATGGGAGGGCTGATGGCGCGGACTTATTTAAAGGATCACGCACCCGCCAACCTAGGGCGAGTGGTGCACATTGCACCGCCAAACCACGGCAGCGAAGTCGCCGATTGGCTCAAAAAAATCCCGCTGTTCCGCTGGGGGTTCGGCAAGTCCGGCCAGCAATTAACCACCGACTCAACCTCGCTTCCCAACACCCTCGGCCCAGCCTGCTACGAAGCCGGTGTGATCGCGGGTTGCCGCTCGCTGGACCCCTGGTTCGGCTGGATGTTCAAGGGGCCAAATGACGGCAAGGTATCCGTGGAAAGCGCCCGCCTAGACGGGATGACGGACTTTGCCATCGTCCCGTCCAGCCACTATTTGATCATGAATCATCCGCAAACTCTCGCGCTGACAGATCGTTTTTTGCAGGAGGGGAACTTCGGTAAGACCAGGCAGACAAAGGGTTATGCGGCTCCTACCGCTATGGTAAATCATACACATTCCCCGAATACCTAAACCACTCATGAACATCCACACTGCCCGTTCTTTGCTGCTGAAATCCTTCATTGGCTTCCTGAGCCTGACGGCGCTGATCGGCATTGCGACAGTGCTCACGGGGGAGTTCGGGGAACTTCAGCTAAAGATCCTCGCGACCACCTTTACTATCTCAGCGGCAAGCATTTGCGCGATGGCGTGCGCGGCATTCATTGAAAAACGCGCCATGCCAGCCCTTGGCTGGACGGGTATTGGGCTGAATTTTCTTGCTGCTACAATGCTCCTTTTTGCCATGTGGGCCGAGCTGGGAGACGAATATTATTGGAAAATCACCATTACGTTAATCGTTCTAGGGCTGGGTTTTGCGCATGCACTACTGCTGCAATTACCCGATCTCGGCAAAAAACATGACTGGATTCCGGCCATTGCGGCGGCCTCTGTGGCGGCCTTGGCGGTGTTTATCATTGTGGCCTTTTGGGGCGAAATTGACAACGAAGGCTACTACCGTGGTCTGGCAGTGATTTCGATCATTGTAGTGCTGTTTACGCTGATCATCCCCATCATGATGAAGCTCGCCAAGCCTGATGTAGTCAGCAATCCGCCGCATTTGACGCCGACAGAAAAACCCTCCATTACGGCGGATGCCTTGGTCTTGACCCCGGTCGATGGCAACTACTACCAAGACGCAAATGGCACGCGTTATCGGGTGGAAAAAGTCCCGGAGTAATTCCAAAGGGGGGGGTGTCGTGTCTAAAAAACACCCCAAACCGGCCTCTAGGCCAATGACAATCAGTAATTCCAGCGATTTTGGTGTTTTTTCGCGTCAAATAAAACTGATACTTTTATGCTCTTTTTGGCGTAATTTTGGGCGAAAAATGGAAACTACAGCAAAGTTTGGGTCGGCAATACGCAACCGGTCAGTTGCTTTTTACTTGCCCGGCGTGCGGTCCGCGCTTTCGTTGATGCCCTTCAATTATGGCAGACGACACCTACATCCAGCAACTGTTCGCGGACCGCATTGGCGGCGCACAATACGGCAAATCCACCGCGATCTACAAATTTGAGAAGATCAAGCGCGCCAAGGCAGCGGCCAAGAAGGACAAGCCTGGCATTGAGCTGATCGACATGGGTGTCGGCGAGCCCGACGAGATGGCTTACCCTGAGGTCGTTTCCGCGCTCATCACCGAGGCCAGCAAACCCGAAAACCGTGGCTACGCAGACAACGGCGGCCCCGAGTTCAAGGAAGCCGTCGCCCGCCACATGAAGGCAGTTTACGACGTCCAGATCGACGCAGCCACCGAGGTCTGCCACTCCATTGGTAGCAAGGCCGCCCTCTCCCTTATCCCCGCGTGCTTCATCAATCCCGATGACTACGTGCTGATGACCACGCCCGGCTACCCCGTTTTCGGCACCCACGCCAAGTATTACGGCGGTCAGGTTTACAACTACCCGCTGACGGCGGATAACAACTTTTTGCCGGACCTCAAGAGCGTCCCGGCTAACATTTTGGCCAAGGCCAAGGTGCTCGTGATCAACTACCCGAACAACCCCACTGGCGCATCCGCGACCAAGGCGTTCTTCGAGGAAGTCGTCGCCTTCGCCAAGGAAAACGGCCTCATCGTCTTGCAAGACGCCGCGTATTCCGCGCTGGTCTTCGAGGGCGAAAAGCCACTGTCGATCCTTCAGGTTGACGGTGGCAAGGACGTCGCCATCGAGCTGCACTCCCTCTCCAAGAGCTACAACATGACTGGCTGGCGCATTGGCTGGGTCTGCGGCAATCCCCTGATCGTCAAGGCCTACAGCGACATCAAGGACAACAGCGACTCCGGTCAGTTCCTGGCCATCCAACAGGCCGCCGCTGCCGCCCTCGACAACCCTGGAATCACCGAAGAAATCGCCGCCAAGTATTCCCGTCGCATGGACATGCTAGTCGATGCGCTGACGGATTCCGGCTTCACGATCACCAAGCCCAAAGGCAGCTTCTTCCTATACACCGCTATCCCCCAAAGCGCCACCACGCCCGAGGGTGCCAAGGTGGAGTTCAAGACCGCTGAAGACTTCTCCCAGTTCCTAATCCGCGAGCTACTGATCAGCACCGTGCCGTGGGACGACGCCGGTGCCTTCGTCCGCTTCTCCGTCACCTTCAGCGCCAAGGGCAAAGACGCCGAGGAAAAGATGGTCGACGAAATCAAGCGCCGCTTGGATGCGTGCTCGTTCGAGTTTTAACTCGAAGGAAGATTAAAGGTTAAAGACCGGGTGCAGTGATGTGGTCGGGATTTGACGTGGCTGGGTGGCAGGATGGAACTGCGGCGCGGGGGACGCGCCTGCGCTACCTTTGGCAATGGAAACGAGTATTGGAATGAGGCAACGCATGGTAAACGACAAGCCAGCTAAACGGATCGACACTCAAAAGGTGGAGCCCGGTGTCCCGACCGGGCTGTTCCATCCTGCTGGCCGCGAGGCAAGGTTGGCCCGGTAGGGACACCGGGCTCCACCTTAGATAACTCAAAACGAATTTTTGGCGGAAAAGTGGCAGCCACCTAATAGACGTTGCCCCGAAGTATCCGCGTTTCATCCGCGCTCATCCGTGGCTAAAAAAAAACACCCTGCTAGCCAGCAACGCGCAGACGGCACAGGATCGCGTCCGCAAACCTTGACGAACAAGGCCCAAGCACGCATTCTCCTCCTCGGAAAACGATCACATCCGAGTTTCAGTTCGTCAGAATCCGATGAGGGCAAAATTCTAACCAGTAGGAATGAGAAGGCGTTTCCCCGGAACTGATACTTCTCAAGATGAGCAAAACACCGACTAAGCACCGCAAGACTAACGCCGCCTCCATCACCATTGGG
>NZ_BMXG01000002.1:0-263094 GCF_014651635.1 Cerasicoccus arenae
ATTGCTGGACCGAGTGTTTTTTGGGGCAACATTGGCCAGCGGGAGGCTGCTGCTGTGGGAGGGGGGGGGGGGGAGGGTTTGCTGGAAAGAGATATTGGCTTGGCGGGCGAGCATTTCCTGCTGGTTGCGCATATTGCCGAGTTCGGCGAGGGCGGAGGCTAATTCATCGCGCAGTTCGGTATTGGTCTTGGCTAGGACGGCGTTGTCTTTTGCCAGAAACTCTTGGCGCACAGTCATTTGCGCAACAGAGGCGGCGGAGAACTCCCGTGCTTCTTGTGAATCTTCCAGTTTCTCAAGCAGGGCAGCGTTGGCCTTTTCCATAACTTGGATGGCTTCGCCGGAGCGCAGTTGCTCGGCTTGTTTGGCCAATTCGGCGTTGTGGGCTTCGAGTGCGGCGATCTTCTCATCGCGGGCCTTGAGCTTCTGGTCCTGCAATCCGAGGCGGGTCTGCAAATCGGCGATCAGCTTTTCCTTGGCGGTCAGTTTTTCATCGAGCTCACGGATTTGCTCTTCGAGCTGCTGAAAGTCCTGCTGCGGGGTGACGTCGCGCTCCAGATTGGCAAAGAGGGTAATGGGGCCAGTGGCCTTGGCTTCTTCACCTGTCTCGGGGTTAATGAAGAGAAGCTCGAAGCTGGCTTCTTTATAAGCGGGGGCGGTGTAAAATGGGTCGGTGGAGTCAACCATTTCGCCATCATCGTCAAACAATGTAATGACTAAATTTTGAATCCTGAACCCGCTTTTTAGCGCCTCACCTTGCATCTGAGTGCTAAAGTAAATCACGTCGTCCTTATTCTTGGCTTCTCCATTTGTGATTAGAACGTAGTTTAAAAGCGGGGTATGCCCATCGGTTAGGAAACCTTCATAAGAAATCACGTAATTACGATCCAAGGTGAACTCTGCCTTGGTGATCGCTATCTTGGTTGGGAGGGACACGGTCGATGAGTATTTTCCAAAATTATTCGGATCTGAGTTAAGTTTTGATAATTCGCCCAGCTCCATCGTCCCGGCCAGCACTCTGGGCGGGCCAATCTCATCGCGGAGCACGGGGTCGACATGATCAATCTCGCCCTCGAAAACGAACGCAGGCGTCGTGTTGACATTCGCCGACGCAGCGGTCCCGGCCTGCTGTGCGCGCAGAATGGGCGCAAGCAGGCTCAGGCAGAGCAGACAAACGATGATTTGGGGACGCATATTGATTAGAGACAGGTAGGATAAGAAAGGGTTCTCTCACGAAGACACAGAGGCGAAGATATCATTCAAAATTGTTTTTTGGATGAAAAACGCTCTGCCTTGGTGTCTCCGTGCGAAAATCCTCGTTGTATTCGATTAGAGCTTCGGGAACTTGGTCCACTTCTTGGCCTTGGCGCTTTTGACGCAGGTTTCGATGAAGGCCATGCCGTAAACGCCGTCATCGACGTTCGGAAAGTCGTAGCCTTTTTTGCGTGGATACTTGCCCTGAATCTCGTCGGCAATGGCTTCGGCGGCGTTCGTGTAGGTGTTGGCAAAGGCTTCGAGGAAGGCTTCGGGATGGCCGGGCGGGATGCGGCACGCGGCCTGGGCGACGGGGGTTAGATATCCCTGTCCGCGCTTGAGCGTTTCGCGTGGCTTGTCTGGGTACTTGACGACCAGATCGGTTGGGTTTTCCTGATGCCATTCCAGCGAGGCTTTGGAACCATAAACGCGGATGCTGAGGTTGTTTTCCTCGCCGCTGGAAATCTGGGACGCATAGACGATGCCCTTGGCACCGCCCTTGTAGCGGACAAGCATGTTGCCGTCGTCTTCGAGTGTGCGGCCTGGCACAAAGGAGGTGAACTCGGCGCAAATCTCATCAATTTCGAGGTCGGTAATGTAACGGGCCAAGTTTTCAGCATGCGTGCCAATGTCGCCCACGCAGCAGCTGGCCCCAGCGCGCTTGGGGTCAGTGCGCCAAGCGGCTTGCTTCTGGTCGTCGGCTTCAAGGGCTGACAGCAGCCAGTCCTGCGGATACTCAGCAACGATCTTCAGGATGTTGCCGAGCTTGCCTTTTTTCACCCACTCGCGGGCTTCCTTGACCATTGGGTAGCCGGTGTAGTTGTGGGTCAGGGCAAAGACTTTGCCGGACTTTTCGACGATTTTTTTGAGCGCCTTGGCCTCCTTGAGGTCGAAGGTCATGGGCTTGTCGCAGATCACGTTGAAACCGGCTTCGAGGAAGCACTTGGAGACCGGGAAATGCAGGAAATTCGGCGTGACAATGGAGACGAAATCAAGCCGCTGGTCTTCGGGCAGTGCGGCTTCGGCCTTGGCCATTTCCTCGTAGGAGGAGTAGGTGCGTTCTGGGGCTATAAAAAGATCCAGCCCGGAGAGGCGGGAGCGGCCGGGGTCGCTGGAGAAGCAGCCGGCGACGAGCTCGATCTGCCCGTCTAGGTTCGCAGCCATACGGTGCACCGCGCCAATAAAGGCGTCGCGGCCACCACCAATCATTCCATAGCGGAGTTTTCGTTTCAGTTTCATGATAAAATGTTTTTCTGGATTTCAGTTCTAAGATTAATTATTCGAGATGGGCGTTTGCGCCCGAGTTTTAACATCACACCAGCGTGGGAGGGGGACAGTGAATGCTTGAAAAAGCGAAACAATGCAGACCCACATCGTGCAAGTCAATGCGCTGCTTTGGGGTGGGGTGCAGCGCCTCATTGAACTGGAGAGAGCGGGGAGTCGTGGGGAAATCGGGGCTATTCTATTTATATGAACGTAAGTATATGTTTGGGTGCGGGTTTGTCGAGTGATTTGTTTGTCGTTTTAAGAAATTTCGTTTCTTCGGCATCTCATGATGCGTGGATTAAGTCTTACTTTGCTGACCGAGTCATTGGATTGTTTCCAGGATGCGCGTTTCATCTGCATATAACTAATTAAAATAGTAGGAAATGTTCTTGATTATGCTTTACTGTATCTTTAATTCATGATAAGTAATCCTGATTCGGTTGATTTACATATGTTTTTTGTACTTAAGATTTATTTTTTTGTGTTTTTGAGTTTATTCACGGTTGGGTGTCACATGCACACGTCTGAGTATGCAGACGGGGCTAGGGTAGAGCACTATTTTGGCTACACGAGCGTGAGTTATCCTGCTACGGAGTCCAATGATGATCGTTTGGAAGTTAAGGATGTTGAAAATTTTGGTATCGCTCTGACGGATGGCATTCAGTTCGGGTATTCGAAGCAGAAAACCGTGCTATTGCCGTCGGATAACGCATTTTATGTAGAGAATTTGTCTGATCAACAAATTGATATTTTTGCATCAATAATAAGAGAAACTGAAACAAAAAATACGCTATGGCTACTGGAGAAAGAAACAAATCAATGAAGGCATTACTCCCAATGACTCTTGCATTACTGCTGGTTGGGGGATGCGTTCCCCAGCATAAGGATGCGATTGTTTTTGCTACAAACACAGTGGTCGGTGTAAAGGTGGGCACTAATTCGCAGCAGATTCCTGAAATCCAAGTGGGTTACACCAGACAAGAAGGTGCCTTTGTTCCACTCTATGTTAATGATGAGACATCAAAAGAGCTGGTTGCCGGTCAATTGAAGGATGATGTCGGTAAGGATTGGAGCAAAGAGCAGCAGTATTTGGGGCTCGCCTTAGTGGATCTTCAAGATGCGAAAAATATTTTTGAAGACCCGAATCAAAAGGGAGCTGTAAGCCAATTATTAGCGAACAGTAAGAACTATGTGGCTAATTTTAAAGCGAAGCCGATAACCAATGAGACAATTATTCAGTATATTGACGGTGCTATTACTGGAATCAATAACAGTGACACTCCGGCTGCCGGGTTGAATATCGAGAAGGCAATTCGCCTTATACAAGTGGAGCTTGATCTTCCTATTGCTATCATTGCATTCAATCCCGAAGCAAAATATACAGGCACGGTTAGTGAAAAAAATCGAACAGATGCATATTCTGTATTAGGAACGTTTTCTGGCGATATGAATGCAAAGTCTAAAACCAGCTTTAAGGCCAATAACAATCGAGGTCCTAATGCGCCATCCTTCGGAACCGATGCTAGTGGCGAAACTGGTGTAAGCGGTGGGATTGCCCAGTATTTTGCGACTGGTATTGCCGCTCAAATAATGGCTGAGAAGGGCGGGGCTGCGTTGGTTAATAGTGGAAGTGAACCAGCTGCTGAGTCGGCTTCAAATGCAGAGGTGATTGATGCGTTTACTAAAAGTATTGATCGGGCAAAATTAGAGGCTAAAATCCAAAATCGCTTTAAGGCGCTGACGACGAATGTTGATCAGCAAAAATTTTGCAGTGCATTTAATGCAAAGTATGGTACTAGTATTACCGATGGGACTTCACTTAAAAACGCGCTGGCAACCCTCACTCCAGAACAAATTGTTGAGGCAGATAAACTAACCGGAAATATCAACTATTAATAAATAAATGCTATGAGAATAGAAGTTATTAAAGAAGCTACATTTGATCTAATTGCGGATGATGATGAGGTAATGAACAAATTCCGTGATTTTATTAAAAGTTGGAAAGAAGCAAATTGGAAAGTTGTGATGATTAAAGAGATAAAAGACGATGGAAAACCTGCGTTGGAGTTCACAATGGAGTAGTCTATTATAAATGTATTCGCTGGACGATTTCTTATCTTCTTAGATTGTTGTGGTAATTGTTGTCATATGAATACATCGCCAAGGCGGGTGCCGAGGCCGGTGAGGCGGCGGAGGGAGTCGACGTTGCGAACAGCCATCGCGTAGGCGGCGGGGTCGCCAACGAGGAAGACTTTTTTGCGGCCGCGCGTGATCGCCGTGTAGAGCAAGTTGCGTTGGAGCATCACGAAGTGCTGCTTGAGCAGCGGTATCACTACGATGGGGAACTCGCTGCCTTGGCTCTTGTGAATCGTTATGGCGTAGGCGAGGGAGAGGTCGAGTAGTTCCGGGCGCTCGTAATCGATCGGGTCGCCGTCGAAGCGAACGGCCACTGTGCCAGCTTCAGCGTTGACCGCGCTGACGCGGCCTAAGTCGCCATTGAAAACGCCTTTTTCGTAGTTGTTACGGGTCTGAATGACTTTGTCACCGATGCGGAATTTGTTCTGCCCATAGGTGATGCCGCGGCTTTGCGCATTGAGGACTTCGGGTAGGGTTTCGTTGAGGCGCATGACGCCGCCCGCACCCTTGTGCATAGGCGCGAGAACTTGGATGTCCATGAACGGATCCGCCCATTTAAACCAGCGAGGCAGGTGTTCGTGGACGAGCGAAGTGAGCAGCTTGAGGGCGTCTTCGGGGTCTTCGGCAGCGAGGAAGTGCAGATCCTGTGCAGGATCGACATCTTGGATTTGATTGACGACGAAGGGGGCTTGAGCGCGGTTGTTGAGGATCGCGTGGGCGGTTGCAACGATGGCCGAGCGTGAGCCTTGGCGGAAAATTTTCTCCAGCCGCGTGACGGACATTTGCGGGCGGGGCTTTTCCTCGATAAAGGAAATGATGTCGCTGAGCACGGCACCGGCACCGACTGAGGGCAGCTGATAGATATCGCCAACCAGCAGTAGGTGCGCTGAGTCGGGTAGGGCGCGCAGCAGCGAGGAGGCGAGGCGGGAATCAAGCATCGAACTTTCGTCGACGATCATGAACTCCGTCTTGAGTCGGTTGTCATCGGTGTGAAGGAAGCCGCCAGCTTGGGCGTCAAACTTGAGCAAACGGTGGATGGTCTGCGCGTAGGCTCCCGTGCTTTCGGCCATGCGCTGGGCGGCGCGTCCCGTCGGTGCGGCCAAAGTCAGGCGGACTTTTTTGGCCTTCAAAATATCCACCAGAGCACGGAGGATGGTTGTCTTACCCGTGCCGGGGCCGCCAGTGAGGATGCTTACTTTGCAACGCAAGGCATGGCGCACGGCGTCGGCCTGCTCGGGGGCGAAATTGAAGCCTGCGCGTTCCTGTGCCCATTCCACGGCCTTGTCGATCTTGATGTCGGGCAGGGCGCTTTGAGCTTTGGCTAGGTCGGCGATAGCTTGGGCGATGGAGACTTCGGCTCGGCGCAATGCGGGGAGCTGGATGAAGGCTTCGCCATCGGCTCCGGCTTGCTGGACCAAATGCGAGCCCTCGACCAGAGCGTTTACGCGGGGTGAAACGAGGTCTTCCACTACGTCGAGCAGTACCGCGGATTTTTTCACCAGGTCTGAAATCGGGTAGCCCGTGTGGCCATCGACTTCGAGCTCTTGGAGGGCGAACAGCAGCCCGGCGTCGATACGCTGCGCGCTTTCGTTGGAGTAGCCAAGGTTGACCGCGATTTTATCCGCTGTCTTAAAGCCGATGCCGGGCACCTCGCGCGCAACGCGGTAGGGATCGTTTTGCAGGATGGTCTTGGCGGCGTTGCCGTATTGGCGGATGAGGCGCAGGCAAAGATTGGTGCCAACGCCATAGGTTTGCAGGAAGGTCATCACGTCGCGCAGGGCGTGTTGCTCGTCCCAAGCCTTTTTGATTTCTTTGGCTCGTTTTGGGCCAACGCCGGGGATTTCGCGCAGACGGCCGGATTCCTCAGAAATGACGCGAAGAGTGTCCTCGCCAAACTTGGCGACGATTTTCTTGGCGAACTTAGGGCCGACTTTGGGGATTTGGCCGCTGCCCAGATATTTCTCGATTCCGTAGACTGAGGCGGGAAGTTGCGAGGTGAATTCTTTGACCTTAAACTGCTTCCCGTGCATCGCGTGGTTGGACCACTCGCCGGAGAGCTTGAGGGTCTCGCCGCACTGCACGCCTGGCAAGTTGCCCAAAACGGTGATCGGCCCTCGATGTCCGTCCGTCTTCAGCTCGCCAATCGTATAATGGTTTTCCTCGTTGTGGAAAACAATGCGGTCAAGCACGCCTTGGAGAACATCTGGCATGCAGAAGAGGTAAAAGGTTAAAGGTTAAAGATTAAAGTCGAAACGTTGGAAAAGCGTCCAAGGGACTTATAAAAAGAAAAGGTCGCCATTTTGGCGACCCTTCTTTAAACTTTTAACTTTAATCTACGGCCTTAGGCCGGGCCTTATTTTCCGCTGGGGAAGCGGATAGCGTCGGCGGTGACTGATTCTTGCGGGATTGCGCGGAATCGGTTGAGGATGTCGTCCTCCATTTGCTGAGGGGACATGCCGTTGTCGCCGCGAAGTTCTTCGACTGTGTTGCCGTGGGTGACAAATTTGTCCGGCCAGCCAATGCGCACCACTGGGGTGTCAAGGCCAGCATCCTGAAGTTCTTCGAGGACCGCGCTGCCGAAACCGCCCTTGAGGACGTTTTCTTCGATCGTAGCGATCAGGCGGCAGCTCTTAGCATGCTCCAAAAGTAGCTCGGTGTCGATTGGCTTGGCGAAACGAGCGTTGACCACACCAACGTGCAGGCCTTGCTCAGCGGAAATCTTGCTGGCGAGCTTGAGGGCATCGTTAACCATCGGGCCGAGAGCCCAGATCATGACGTCGTCGCCTTCTCGGAGCAGTTCAGCCTTACCGATTTCGATCGCTTCCGGCTCGTCCTTCATCTTGACGCCGACGCCGTTTCCACGTGGGTAGCGAATGAAGGTCGCACCCTTGTGGTCGATGCCGGTCTTCATCATGTCGACCAGTTCGTCTTCATCCTTGGGAGCCATGATGATGGCACGGGGGACGCAGCGCAGGTAGGAAATGTCGAACAGGCCGTGGTGTGTTGGGCCGTCATTCGGTGACAGGCCAGCGCGGTCCATGCAGAACATTACATCGAGGTCTTGGAGGCAGACGTCGTGGATGATGCAGTCGTAAGCGCGCTGGAGGAAGGTTGAGTAGATCGCGACAACCGGCTTGATGTCACTGGTAGCGAGACCAGCGGCAAACAGGACGGCGTGTTCCTCGGCGATACCAACGTCGAAATATTGTCCTGGAAGCTCGTCGTGGAGATGCTTCATGCCAGTGCCTGATGGCATGGCACCAGTGATGCCGACAATGCGCTTGTCCTTCTTGGCGAAGTCTACCAATGCGCGTCCAAAGACATCCTGATAAACGGGTGGTTTACCGGGCTTGGAGGGCTTGGATTGGCCAGTTTCGGGGCAGAAAGGGCTGGTGCCGTGAAATTTCTCAGGATTGTTCAGGGCGGCTTCGAAGCCTTTACCCTTGGTCGTGAGGACGTGCAGGATGACTGGTTCTTCGCACTTCTTGGCAAAGGTCATGTACTGGTCGAGCAGCTCTTGATCGTGTCCGTCAATCGGGCCGATGTAGCGCAGGCCATATTTTTCAAAGAGTGAGGATTCCTGATCACTGAAGAAGTCCTTGGTTTCAGCCTTAACCTTTTTGCCAAATTTGCGGATCGCATTGCCGCCGGGAACGGACTCCAGGAAGCTCTCTAGATCGTTATGGAGGCGGTTGTAAACTGGATTGGTGATCAGTTCGTTGAGATAGCCGGGGATCGCGCCAACATTGGGAGCGATGGACCACTTGTTGTCATTAAGGATGACGATCAGGCGTTTGGTGGAAGCTTTGATGTTGTTCAGAGCCTCCATTGTAATCCCGCAGGTCAGGGCGGCGTCACCAATGACGGCGACGACGTGTTCGTCAGAGCCCTTCAAATCACGAGCGGTCGCCATACCCAGAGCGGCAGAAAGCGCGGTGCCAGCATGGCCAGCGCCATAACAGTCATGCTCGCTCTCATCACGGGTCAAGAACCCTGAAAGGCCTCCCGTAGAGCGAATTTTCTTGAACTTGTCGCCGTAGCGGCCGGTGAGCAGCTTGTGCACGTAGCCCTGATGCGCGACGTCGAAAACAAATCGATCTTTCGGGGTGGAAAAGTGCCGATGCAGTGCGATGGAGAGCTCCACGACACCTAGGTTCGGTCCAATATGGCCGCCATTATCGGAAGTCACCTGGATAATTTCCTGGCGAATTTCGTTGGCCAAAATTGGCAATTGTTCCGGGCTGAGCGCCTTGACGTCATCCGGGCCCTTGATGCGAGGGAGTAATTCCATGTTAAGCAGTCACCATATGCGGCTTCAGGGTTTAGAAGCGTCCGTAGGAATATCCTTCGGCTCGGCTTCGCCTTCCATCCGCAATTGTTCGATTTTCAGTTCAGCGTTAGTTAGTTTGCGATTACAAAGTTTAAAAAGGTTACTACCTTCTTCGTATTTTTCAACGAGTTGGGCAAGGGCAATATCTCCACTTTCGAGGGAGTCGACAAGAACCTCAAGCCGCTCTAAAGCATGCTCGAATGAAAGTTCTTCATCGTTGTCACCGTTTTGACCCATAAATGTATCCTCAACGGATAGCAAAAGACGTGCCGAATGAAAGCGCTGATTTCAAGCGTAAAATTGTCTGACGATTTTCCATTAGTCGCGGCATCGACCAAAAATATGGCCTAAATCCTTCAGGTAACCGGCTACTTCACGGTTGAGGAAATCGAGATTTTCTGGCTGATAACGCCATTGCCAATTGCCTTGAGCAGTGCCTGGGGCATTCATCCGTGCGTCACTACCCAGATTCAGGAGGTCTTGTAGCGTGATGACCGATAATTTTGCGGGCGAGCGGAAGCAGGCCCGAATAAAATCCCACTGAGGGGCCTCATCGCCCACACTCAAATAGCGTCGCACGTGCTCGCGAACATGGTCTCCCTCGGTCCAATACCAGCCGAGGGTGGTGTCGTTGTCGTGGGTGCCGGCGTAGGCGACGCTATTTTGCTCGTGATTGTGCGGCAGATAGTCGTTTTCGGCGTTTCCGCCGAATGCGAACTGGAGGATGACCATGCCAGGTAGGCCAGTTTTGACGCGAAGCTCGTGGACACCTGGTGAGAGGTCTCCCAAATCTTCGGCTATCAAATGCGCGTCAGGGATGGCCTTTTTAATCGTCTCGAAGAAATCGATCCCTGGGCCAGGCTTCCATTCTCCGCTGGTGGCGTCCTTGGCGTTTGCAGGGATGGCCCAGTAGTCGTGGAAAGCGCGGAAATGATCGATGCGCACCACATCATAAAGGGCGAAATTGGCCTTTAGGCGGTCGATCCACCAATCATATTGGCGGGCTTTTAGGGCATCCCAGTCAAATAGGGGATTACCCCATAGTTGGCCGAGCGGCGAAAAATAATCTGGTGGGACTCCAGCGACGGCCTTGGGTTTGCCATCCTTGGTCATCTGAAAGATTTCGAGCTGGGACCAGGCGTCTGCGCTGTCCAGAGCAACGAAAATGGGGACATCGCCAATAATGCCCACGCCTTTTTGATTGGCATAGTTCCGGAGTTGGGTCCATTGGCCGAAGAAGAGGTACTGGTAGAATTTTTCCGCCGCAATGTCGGTCGCTAGAGCTTTGGGCAAATCCGATTTCGACCACTCATCGAAGGAGCGGTATTTCTTGGGCCACTGGAACCATGCTTTGCCCTTGAAATGGGCTTTGGTCGCTCGATAGGCCGCATAAGCGTCCAACCAATGTGATTGTTTTTTGAGGAAGGCCTTGTAGTTGCCGTAGCCATCGAGGCTGGGTTCACCGTCTTTGGCGAAGCGTTTCGCGGCTTTGGCCATGAGTGGCCAGAAGGTTTCGTAAAGGGCACCGTAATCTACGTGGTCGTTGGGTAAATCGCGTAGGGGGGCGATTTCTTCCTCTTTTAATAAGCCAAAGCCGACGACGGGGTCTAGGTCAATCAGGTAAGGGTTACCAGCGAATGCAGAAAAACACTGATAGGGAGAATCGCCAAACCCGGTGGGGCCGAGTGGGCAAATCTGCCAGTAAGCAAAGCCTGCGTTGGCCAAAAAATCGACAAACTGGTAGGCTGTGCGGCCCAAGTTGCCAATGCCATGGCAGGAGGGGAGGGAAGTTGGGTGTAACAGTACGCCTGATGAGCGCTTATCGAGCCAATTGAAGAGTGGACTGGGCATAATTAGAGTTCGTGGTGGCGAAGCCTTTTATAACAATCCTGAGAGGGCCGTTTCTTCAAGCCGGAAATAGTGCGCGCGCTATTTATACTTTACGCAAGGAACTTTTTCGGGAGAATGTGGTTAATAAATTATTGATGATTGCTCCTCGAATTTTCAGCTCACGAGTGCTTATACTCGCCCCATTGATCGCCTTGGCTCCGAGCTTGTCGCATGCTGCCTTGGATGAGGCGCGTGAGAGTTTGCTGCGAAATTCACCCTTCGTCCAGTGGCAACCGCCACGTCAAGAGATCAAGGCACCGCCAGCTGTTGCGCCAGTTGGTAATTTAAGCCGAGAAGTGGATTTTAAGGGCATTCTGAAAATTGAGGACGAAACCTTTATCAATCTTTTCGACAAGGTTGAAAACAGGAGCGTTCTGCTGGGGCTTAATGAAAGTAAGGATTCAGCTCGTTTTAAAGTGGTATCATACAATAGCGAAGGAGACCGCTCCATCGTTCTTCAGGCTGGTAACGGCCAGAAAGAAACCATTTACTTAGCCTCGAGTGACGGCGTGTCGATTCCAACTGCTACCGCGCAGCCAGCACGGCCCACGAGTCCGCAAACAATCGGTGTTGATCGAACGACGCCAGCGATTCTCAATCGTACTTCAAGCGAGCCCAATACAAACCGCCGTCGTCGGGTGATTCCCCGCCGCGTGAACAGTAACTCTGGCGGATAATAAGGACGAGCTTCCGGATCTGATTAACCTTTTTAAGAGGAATGGGGGAGTAGCTCAGTTGGTTAGAGCGCATGCTTCACACGCATGAGGCCCCGGGTTCGAGTCCCGGCTTTCCCACCATTGTAGGGATTAACCCAAATGCCTCTTAGAGGACTCGTTGAGTTGCGGCTACACGTAGGAACTCAATAGCCGTAGGGCAGCCTCCACAGATGCAATGGACGCCGTTTCGCTGGCCGTATGATAGCCCGTTGTGGGGATCTGCAAGGTTGTGCCATTGATCGCACCACCGGTGGCCGCCGCAAGTCGCCCCAGTTCGGTGCGTCCGAGGGACATGGGTTTGGGCCGATTTAAATTTTGCTCGTCAATCCAAGCGTCCTTAAACGTGTAAGTGATTTTCAGTCGATCGCAAAGGGAAGCGATTTCTCTGGTGAAGCCTGGGTCGAACGGATACGTCGCGTCCTTATTGCGCAGCACGAGCTCTTGCTCTGCGGCGGCTTCGGGCGTCGGATAGGGGCTAGTGTCGACGACCAGCAGCCGGGACGTTGTAATGGACTCCCGCTGGAACCACGACAGCGCATAGCGCCAACTGCGACCCGCCTCTTCCTGAGCAGTCAACAACGCGGTGCCGGTGAAGCCATTGCGGAAGAGGTGGATGATCATCGCGACACTCAAGACATTATCGAGCTGCGCGGAAAGGTGTGTGTCGGTGAGTTGGAGTCGATCCAGAAAGGAAACCGGAGCACCCGGTTGAAGATACTCCAAGCCCTTGATTTCAAAGATGAGATTATTCCGTTTGGGACAAAGGTAGCTATTGGAAATGACTCCTTGGCCCAGATACGTGCCAGTGTATGGCAGGTGGGCCTGGACCCGCTGTCCAGTGAATCGATCCGCGATGGAGGCCATCATCTGCTCGGAAACAGAATCTCCCGTCAGCTCACCACGGTTTCCCGCAATGAAGGCTGCGTATTGAAACTCATTGGGCCCGGTGCAGAGCAGGCCATGTCGGTCAATGTGCGCCGAGAGGATCAGGCTTTCCGGCTCGGTTCCCTGGGCCACCAATACGCCCAGATGACGTTCAATGCGGACATTGACCTCCTCCAGTTCACGCCGAAGCACGCGGAAAAAGGAGTCCTCGGCGCCGACGACAGAAGGTTCGCGGACAAGCTGCTGGAGTATTTCGTAGAAGCCGGATAGGTCGGCGGCCGAGTGAGTGTTCACTGATGGATTTTAATGGGTGGCATAGCAAGAAAAGTGCCATGGCAATTTGATGAATTGTCGTGATTACGATGCATTGCTATTTCTCAATCAGATAATAAACAGTGTCTGGCAACAGTTCAAAACGCTTAGCGCCAGTGAAAGAGTTCTTCTGCGGATAGCCATTAAGGTCGAGCGGCGTGACCGTCATTTCTTGGGCATCTGGACGGGCGAGAAAGGCAGTGCCGTGCGGTGACTTAAAGAGCCAAGGATCGCGCCCAAGATTAAGAATTCGCTCTAATCCGTTGCCAGCTGATTCAGTTTCATAGTCGGTGGGCTCTTCCTCGGTCATTACTTGGAAAAGCAGCTTGCGGGAGGTCTCGACCGGTTGGTCATCGAGAGACACCAGCGCGGTGTAGATGGCGTCCATATCTGATGACAGTGCGTATTGCCCCGCTACGACGGCTTGACTGCGCTTGCTTAAGTCGCCCATGATTATCTGGGCTTGTGGCGCATTAACCGCCAGCACGCCATCGCCGTAGTCCCACTGGATTTCCCCTGTGGCGCTGCGAATGATTTCCTGATCCAAATCGATATACGGGCTGAGGTCATCGACCCGGGTTTCGCCGCCATCCTCAGTCATGTCTACATGAGTTTGGCCGACGTAATGAATCAGTGAAGTAATCTGGCCTTCATCATCGAGAGGAGCTTTCAAGTCCTTGGCTCGTAGCATATCGAGGTTCGACCGGGGGGAGAGCGGGGTGCCCTTCAGCGCTAGGAGGTCGCTGATTTTTAGTTGGATATCCGCTATCCGTGGCGCAGTCTTCACCAAGCCTTTACGGTAGATCAGTGCGGCGACAGAGTATTGCCCCATTTGGGTTGGCGTCATGATCGTCCATGGATCGACGTGGTGATGTTGTTGCGTCTGCCATTCGGTGCCATGCAGCGCGAAATGCATGATGGAATCGACGTCCTGTAGAGCACCAAAAATAGCATAATAGAGCTGTGATTCGCCGCGATAGCGATTGGGCCGCGTCCATGATGTTTCCGAAATAGTGCTCGGGTAATCGCCGTACTGAATGTCCATGACCGGATGGCTGAAGGAACGCGTTTCTCCCGGTTTTTGTGGATCGAATTTGAGGGCATTGCGATTTCCTGTAACGTGGTTTGTGCGGATGGACCACGAGGCCCCCGTACCTTCGCGATAGCTGCCAAAGTAGGCACCATGCCGGTCGATGAAGTCACCTGGGTAGTAGCTTAGGTATTCCAGTGGTCCAAGGATAGCTGGGCTTGCTGTTTGCCAGTTACTTGCGGTGATGAGTCCTTTGAAACCAAGTTCGTTACGTAGGAATTCGACCTGTTCTTGATAGAAACGGCGCTGGTCTTCGTAGAGGAAAGTGATGGTGTCCTGGTCTCGCTTTGTCTTTTTCGTAAAGGTTTCGCCGATCGGACGGAAAGCGAGGCGACCTTCCTGTGGACGATCACGTTTCATGCGCAAGCCGTCCCATGCCTTGTAGGCTTCATCGAAGGAACCGTATTTTTGCTTCACCCAGTTGCCGAAAACGTTTTCGTAGATGTGCATTTGTTCCGCCGGGATATTGTCATAGTTGAATGTCCAGAACAGGTTGGAGTCTTCGTTTTGGATTTCCACGCTCATCAATGCGGGATGGTCGATGAGCTTTCGCCCGTCTGGCCCTGGGACCAGCAACAGCTCACGCCACCAATTATGATAAAGCTCTTGAAACGCCTTATTAAAAAAGAGTACGGAAAAGCTGCGTTGTTTTCCATCGTAGCCCTTCAGGAAATCCAGGCCCGGTTCTGGGCGGAACCAAAGCGGAAAATAGATCGAGAGGTGCAGGTAAATGCCGTTTTTCTCGGCCTCGTCGGCCAAGGCTTGAATGCCCTCCCGCGCAGTGGGCTTAAAGGCCCCCGTGCTTCCGTCGAATACCGCCCCATGAATACGTAGCAGGTTGACGCCACGCTTGGCCAGTAGGCGACAAGACTTCGCCAGCTCTTCGCCGCGCATGTGAATGCCTGGGCCGTTAACTGCCCAAAATCGAACAGGCTCATCGGTTTTTTCAAAGAAAAATTGGCCGTCTCGGGCGATCACTCGGCCATCTAGGCCCGAGCGTTCCTGATTGAGCCAACGCATGTCGAGTGGGCTTTCTTTAAAGGAATCTTCATTGGGTTGCCAAACGGACCAACCGGGTTTCGCCTTGGGCTTTTCGTCCGGTCGTTGCACGCCAGATGGCCGGAACGGTTCATTGGTAAATACGATGGCATCGACCATGCCGTGGTGGTGGTTTGCACTGTCAAGAGTGAGGACCAAGGTGTTGTTGCCTGTCTTAAGAGTTACTTCGCCGACTCGGATCCACGCAATGAAACGCAGGTCGATTTTATCGTCTCTCGCTACATTTAGATGCCCCGTTTGGGCGGCGTCAGGAGGGACTGTTTGGGGTGCGCCGCCGTTGATCTCATACTGAATCTTTGTTCGGGTCGCATTCGCCCGTAACCATAAAACATAGTTGCCCCCCTCTGGGGCTTCAAAGCGATAGGTGAGCTTACCGGGCTCTTTATCGTCCCAATGATGCGCCAATGCGCCGTTGGAGAGGTTATTCGTGTGTATGCTGCCGTACCACGAATGTTCGGTTACGACAGCAGGATTAGCGTCCTCTCCCTCTAGCCAAACGAAGGATGCAGGAAGAGGCGAATTTATGATTAACAAGAGGGTAAGCAGGCGGGGGAATTGCTTAGTCACAAGCAGGGATTATTGCGCCTGCAAACCACCTGTCACTGCTAAATCAATCACGCCCCCACGCGACTTTGTCCACGTGATGAGTTCTCCAAACCGTGGTCAGGCTCTTTCAGGTCATCCGGGTTCAAGCTGTTGACAACATCTGTCCATGACTGCCCATTTGGTGGGTCTTCGCTCAGTGGAATCGGCGTGGTTGACGCTTCAATACTGAATAGACGGATTGGCGAATCGCCCCACGCGCTCTTTCCTGTAAATCGGAGGCCGACGATCTCGTCTTTGACGGGTAGCACGACTAGGCGGCGCTTGTTGTCGTCCTCTTCGTGGATTGTTTCCCATCGGCCATCAGCATGCTGTGCCTCGATTTGGAAGGCGCGGACAAGCTGTTTGGGCATAGTAACCGGCTTTCGGTTATGCGGGTAAAGGACGGGCATGCGCTTGCTGTCGTTCAGATCGCTATCAAAGACCAAGCGTAGGCAATCAACCTGAGCCGGAGTCCCCAAATTGAGGGTGACGGATGCGCCTGCCGGGCCTTCCCAAGCATTGTCTACCTGATTAATAATGCGTTCGTGCCCGTTGAGCAGGATGGAGGCGTCGGCGTCATTGGATGCATTAACCGTGGCCTCAGCCATCAAAGGAAGCGCGGGCTTGGCTAGACCTGGGAGCCAGCAGTCGTCTTCCATGAGTTGACGTTGTAGTTCGTGGAGGGTGTCGCCGACGATGTCACGTGGTTCAATACCGAGCTTTGCACACAGAGACGCTGCCGTGCCGACTGCTTGCCCGAGTAGCGCGCAGGTGCCCATGACACGCGTCGAGGACAGTGCACAGTGCGTCGCGGAAATGTTCCGACCTGCACAGAGCAAGTTGGGGACATTACGGGAGTAAAGTGTGCGTAGCGGAATGCCGTAGGGGGAGGGGGCCTGGTGAAACATCGTGGGTTTGCCGGGGTAGAGAAGCCCTGCAGGGTGATGATCGTCCATGCTCCAACCGCCGTAGGCGATAATGTCCTCGAATTTGCCTTCAGCGGTGACGTCGTTTTGGGTCAAAATATGATCCCCTAGATAGCGGCGATTCTCACGTTTCCCAGGAAGTGCGCCAAGCCAACGCAAGCGCCAATTAATGAGCTTTTCGGCCTGTGGACCGCGGTTTTTCATGTAGTCCCATACGCCCCAGGCGGCCTTAACAAGGTCATCGCGGATGTTTTCTGCATTGGAAATGGTGTTGGTCAGGCCGCCCAGCTCAAGCCACCAGAAGTTATTGCCCAAGCCACTGCCAAGGCGGGAGGGGAGGGTTGAGTTTTCGTCGAAATAATTGGCCCAAGGGGGGGGGGTAAAGGGTTGCGGTTCGGGGGTCTCTTCGAGCTGGAGGAGCACCGTGTTGCCCATGGTTTTCATGTCCGCGGCACGGGGGGCCAGGGATTCGTTAAACTCTTCCTGAGCTTCGCGACCTTGGCGTGTCTCTGCGCCGGAAAGCGGGGCAAGGATGGAGTCGCCGGAGCAATCGATGAAATACTTTGCCTCAATGCGCCGCCAAGTCTGGCTGGTCATTTCCCAAGCATCGATAGAGTTGAGCCGTCCGTCCTTGAGTTGTCCGTTGTTACAGGTGCAATTCAGGAAGGTCGTCAAGCCGGGCGTCATCTTGGCAAATTCGAACAAGACGGAATCCCAGACCGAATACATGCCTTGGGGGTTGCGGTGCAGGTTGCGGAGCTGGATCTCTTCCAGCAAGCCGGTTTCCTTCATGTTTTGGCCGTGGGCACCACAAATCCACATACGGATCTCCGATGAGGCGTTACCGCCAAGAACGGGCCGATCATGAACGAGAATGACGGAGCTGCCTCGTCGGGCAGCAGATACAGCAGCGATTAGGCCGGCGACGCCGCCGCCTACTACGCATACATCAACGGAATGTTTTTCTAGGGCAAGTTTGGGATTCATTGTATAGCTACAAATTCCTAGAAAAAATTGGTTTAGTAAAGTTCAACTCCGACATTTCAATTGAACGCGTTAAGTTAAATTGCCTATCTTCTTAATCATGGTGCGTATTCTCAATTTAGGTTCGATCAACATAGACCACGTTTATGCGGTTGATCATTTCGTCCGCCCCGGTGAAACACTTGCCAGCTTGGGCTACCAGGTATTTGCGGGAGGCAAGGGCTACAACCAGTCCATCGCTTTGGCCCGTGCTGGGGCCACTGTCAGCCATCTGGGCTGCATCGGCGAGGACGGTCGCTGGCTAGTTGATCGCCTGACCAAGGATGGTGTGGGCGCTGACCTGATTGCTGAAAGTGACTCCGCCACTGGCCACGCGATTATCCAAGTTTCTAGCTCGGGGGAGAACGCCATCGTCCTGCATGCAGGCGCGAACCACGTTATCGACGAAGCAGCGCTAAAACTAGCGTTGGCGAGCTATGGCCCTGGCGATTGGCTGCTAACGCAGAACGAAACCAGTTCGGTGGCAAACGCCATGCGCCTGGCTAAGGCTAAAGGACTGCGCATCGCTTTCAATCCCGCGCCGATGACAGACGCTGTGCAGGATTTTCCGCTGGAGCTGGTCGACTGCTTCATCCTCAATGAAACAGAGGCCGAGGCGCTTTCCGGCGGTGAGACTGATCAGGCTGGCGAAGCGCTGCGGGCGCGTTATCCGCAGGCTGTTGTTGTGCTGACACTGGGGGCCAAGGGGGCATGCTATCTGGATGCTCAAGACGAGGTCCATCAGGCGGCGGAACCCGTTGAGGCGGTGGATACGACTGCGGCGGGGGACACGTTTACGGGCTTTTTTCTAGCCTCGCTGATTGCGGGGGCCAAGCCTCAAGAGGCATTGGCGTTGGGCAGTCGGGCGGCAGGAATCTGCGTTACTCGGTCTGGCGCAGCCAATTCAATTCCGTTTCGGAGCGAGCTTGCCTGATTCTTGAACGAGCTGAAATGGCGCGTGTGACCTGAGTCGTATAGCCAAACGGCTTATAGCGCGTTCATTTCCTCGTAGAGCGGGCGCAGTACGCTTTCCAGCTTTTCGAGGGCGCGTTTCTCTCGTTGGGAAACTTGCTGGTGGCTGATGCCGACTTCTTGGGCAATTTCGGAGAGGGTCCACTGTCTATTGCCTTCATTGAGGCCGAAGCGTAGGGCGAGGACTTCGCGCTGCTTGTCGGTCAGCTCGCTCATCAGGCCACGCAATGCTGTGTGCAGATCCTTGCGGGAAAGTCGTTCGTGGGGGTCTTGGGCAAATTCGTCAGCCAGTTGGCGCGGGGCCTCATCATCGGTCGCTGGTGCGTCGAGCGGAACGCCGGGGTGAAGTAATTCATGAAACTGATTGAACTCGTGGTTGGTCGGAGATGGATCGCCGGGCCGCTCGGTCTTGGCCTCGTTTTCTTCACGACGTTGGGCTTCATTACCCTCACGCAATAAGCGAGAGGCGAGATTGATTGGCACATGGACGGGGAAGCGTTCGCCCATCAGGTAATTACGGATTTGCCGAGTAATCCAAGTGCGTGCATAGCTGCCGAACGATGCGCGGGAGTCCTCCACCTTATCAATGGCATGCACAAGGCCTAGAGCTGCTTCTTGGTAGGCGTCGGGGCGTTGCCCGGGATCGAAGACCTGGCGATTGACGAGTCGGTAAAGAAGGGACTGATAGCGGCGGAAAAGAATTGTCTGTGCTTTCTTGTAGCGGCTGTGCTCAAGGCGCATGCGATACAGGAGGCGTTCCTTGAACTCGAGCCACTCACTAAAGGAGAGGGTTTCACCCATTGGCTGATCAACGCCATCGAGTGCCCAGATACGGGCAATTCGGCGTGCGTGAGCGGCGGGAAAGCGGCCTCGGTACTGGGTGATTACCCATTGGGCGAGGAGTTGCTTGTATTCAACCATGAGGCTGTCGAGCAGCGCGCGTAAGTTGATACCACGGCGAGGCAGGGGTAAGGACAGCTCTTCCAAACCGGGTTGGTAGAGGTTCTCCCACTCGGGCACATGAAGAAGGTAGTCCACCTGAATACGGTGACGTGAAATTGTCTTGCGGCAGAGCCGCTCGCTAACCTGATCGTCCTTAGTCTCGACGCGCCCGAGTCCCGTCATCAAGTAAGGGCGAACAGACCTGTCTTCGGCGCTCATGGAAATTATAAGGGGTGTGGATTTATTCGGCGAGCAGCACGTTCGCCGAGGTGGTTTTGGGTTTTGAATCAACTTCTAACTAAAGAAGGCGTTGCCTTTCTGAATTTATTATGCATCGAGAATTGTTCGCATTGCCATACTGAAATGTAGTCTCAAGTAATTAAGTAGAACATCTGAACATATCACCTCAGTAATGCTTATCACGCATTTTTCTGGAACATCCCAAATTTTATATGTCGCACGACCATCGAACAAGCTTATCTGAAGCCTTATGCCGGTTCCGCGATTTTAAGGAAAAGCGTAATTATACCTTTGAAGAAATCCTGCAAGTAGTTGATGAAAAGGGCTTTGCGATTTTGTTGATTCTTCTTAGTTTGCCTGGTGCGCTTCCCATGCCAGCTACTGGCTATAGCACTCCGTTTGGCATCGTGATCCTGTCGCTCGGGGTCCAAATGCTACGAGGTAAGGCGATGCCGTGGTTGCCAGATAAGGTTAAAAAAATGACCCTACCGCACGGTTTTTTTCAGAAAATGATCAGTGCGGCGACGAAATTTCTGGGTGTGATCGAACATTTGATCCGTCCGCGTATGCGCTGGGTCACCCAGCCGATTGGGCGTCGGGCGCTTGCCATTTTGGTCATTATAATGGCTGCGCTGATGTGTTTGCCCATTCCGGGCACGAATACGTTTCCGGCCTTTGTTATTTTTTTAGTCGGTGTTTGCCTAAGTGAAGAGGATGGTCTGCTGGCTTTCTTTGCTCTAGCGGCTGGTCTTTTAGCGATATGCGTTTACGCCGCTGCAATCTTCTTTTGCGTGAAGTTCTTCCAGGAATACGGCTGGGATGGCATTCACGAATTCCTGAGCATGATCAAGGGTTACGTGAAGGGACTGTTGGGGCTGGAGCCTTCGGCTGAGTGAGGCTTTAATTCTTAATTTTCAATCGCTTCAGCCGCAGTGCGTTGCCAATCACGGAGACCGAGCTAAGGCTCATTGCAGCGGCGGCAATCATGGGGCTGAGCAGGATACCCAGAAACGGGTAAAGAATGCCCGCTGCGACGGGGACGCCAACGCCATTGTAGACGAAGGCAAAGAATAGGTTTTGGCGGATGTTTTTCATCACGCCTTGGCTCAGCGCACGTGCTTTCACAATGCCTAGCAGGTCGCTGTGTACCAGTGTGATGCCCGCGCTCTCCATTGCGACATCGGTCCCTGCGCCCATTGCGATGCCCACGTCGGCGGCAGCGAGGGCAGGGGCGTCGTTGAGACCGTCACCGGCCATCGCGACCTTCTCCCCACTTTGCTTGAGGCGCTGGACTTCGTCATGCTTGGCGGCGGGTTTCACGCCAGCATAGTATTTGTCGATCCCGACTTCTTCTGCGACGGCCTTGGCGGTCTCTTGATTATCACCAGTCATCATGACGATTTTCAGGCCCTGCGCATGAAGCTGGCGGATGGCTTCCTTGGTCGTGGACTTAATGGGGTCCGCAATTGCGATCAGTCCAGTCAGTTGGCCATCCTTCGAGACCCAGATAACTGTGCGGGCCTGCTTGGCAAGCGTGTCGCCTTTCTGGGTTAAATCATTCTGTGGCACCTTGCCTTGGGTGACAAATTCCAAACGTCCCACACGGATCTCGGCACCATCAATTTGGCCCATAACGCCGTCGCCGGTTTCCGAATCAAAATCCGTCACTTTGGCCAGCTTGAGATCGCGCTCCTCCGCGCTACGGATAACAGCCAGCGCGAGTGGGTGTTCACTCTGTTTTTCAATACTCGCAGCCAAGCGCAGCACGGCTCCTTCGTTGGAGCCATCGATGACGGCGACATCGGTCACTTTGGGTTGGCCTTCGGTCAGCGTGCCAGTCTTGTCGATGACAAGGGTAGTGACTTTTTCGAGGGTCTCAATGGCCTCGGCGTTTTTCACCAGAATACCTTCCCGGGCGGCGCGTCCGACGCCAACCATGATCGAGATCGGAGTCGCCAATCCGAGGGCGCAGGGGCAGGCAATGATTAGCACCGCGACGGCATTCACCAGCGCGTTGGCGAACTGCGGTGGTGGCCCAAAAATCGCCCAGCAAATGAACGATAGCACTGCGATACCGATCACTGCTGGCACGAAAATGCCGGCCACACGGTCCGCTGCTGCCTGGATGGGCGCGCGGCTGCGTTGCGCCGAAGCAACTAGGCTAACGATGCCAGCCAGCAAGGTGTCGCCGCCAACCTTTTCCGCAGTCATGATGAACGAGCCGCGCTGGTTGAGTGTGCCCGCAGTGACGGCATCGCCCTGTGCTTTTTTCACCGGATCGGGTTCGCCGGTAATCATGGACTCATCAACCGCGCCGCTGCCGTCGACCACCTGGCCGTCGACTGGGACTTTGGCACCCGGTTTGACTCGAAGGCGTTGACCGACTTTAACCTCGTCGAGGCTGACTTCCTTTTCCTCGCCGCTCTCATCGATCACGATTGCGGTGTCCGGCGTCTGACTCATCAAAAGCTGGAGCGCCTCGCCAGTTTTGCCACGGGCGCGCGCTTCGAGCATTTGGCCAAGCAAGACGAGGGACACGATAACCGCTGCTGACTCAAAATACAAATGGGCCTGCCCCCCCATCTTAAACGCATCAGGTAGGATGTCTGGCGCAATGACCGCGAGGGCGCTGAAGGCAAATGCTGCGCCGACGCCAATCGTAATCAGCGAGAACATATTAAGGTTCCAACTGATGATTGATTTGTAACCGCGCACAAAAATGAAGCCGCCTGCCCAAATCAGGACTGGCAATGTAAGTGCAAACTGGAGCCAACCGTTAGCTGCCGAATGGAAAAAATCCGCTTCGCCAAGCCCCGGAATCATTGGGAGCATTGCCAGCAAGAAGACCGGGATGGAGAAGATCAGTGAGCCATAGAAATACTTCCGCATGGTGCGGTATTCGGAGTCGTCAATAGCGCCAGTTGGCTCCTTTGGCTCAAGAGCCATGCCGCAAATGGGACATTCGCCCGGTCCGACTTGCTCAACTTCCGGATGCATGGGGCAGGTGTAAACCGCGTTGGGATCGGCTGAGCCAGTTTGCTTTTTCGGGCTGTGTCCATGACAGCATGAGCTGTGATCGTGTTGGTCGTGAATAGGCTGTACGTGGCTTTCTTCTTCGTGGCAGCAGTCATTTTTATTATGTCCACAGCAGTCGCCCTCTTTTTTGTCTTTGGCGTGGTTATGCTTCTCGTGGCCTGCTTGTTCCTTGTGGCAATGCTGTTGGTGGCCGTGTTGGTGGCCGTGTTGGTGGTCATGACCATGGTCATGGTCGTGGTCTGTTTTTGGTTGGGAGCCCATTAGCCAACTAATACAATCAAAACGTCGACAAGCGCAAGTGTTGAGCAATGTGTAAAATCGCCTTGCGCTTTCTCCGCAGACATGGGAATAGTTCGCTTCTTGATTCTGGATGGGTGGCAGAGTGGCCGAACGCGGTAGTCTTGAAAACTATTGAGGCGCAAGCCTCCGGGGGTTCGAATCCCTCCCCATCCGCCATTCGGTGCGCTCCGCTTGCTCATGGCAGGTCGAAATGATATATTGGAGACAAACAGAATGGAACTCCCAGAAGGGATAGTGTGCGTCGAATGCCCTGAGCCTGTCGAAGGGCTTTGCTGGGTGTACATTTTGTTGATGTGCAACGGAATGTTATATGTCGGTCAGACTCATAATGTTGCGAAACGTATTCAGCGTCATATTGATGGAACAGGTGCACGACAGACAAATCAGCTGAAAGATTTCCTTCTGGTATTCGTCGAAGGTCCATGGAATCTACTGCTGCGATCAAACGCGAGCGTCAGCTCAAGAAATGGTCGCGGGCCAAGAAGATGGCTCTCATCCAAGGTGATCTGAAAATGCGCAGCATCGATAAGGTCGATACTCGATCAAATCAATGGGCCTGCTGAGATATTACTGATGCCTTCCGGGCGGGCCAACAGGCAGTGTTTTTGGTGGCGAATTGGTGGATTCGTCGCTTATTTTATCAGTTCCAGCGGGCTGGGAGACTGTATTGCTATCCTTTTGAGAGGAAATGCTAATGGCGGCTGGAGAAGCGTTGGCAGTGATCGGGAGTTCGACATCTGGTATGGTAAGTGGAATGTCGGGAGACCAATCGGCCCAATCATCTTCAGGGTCGTCATATAGCTTGAAAACAGTGCCATCAGTGGCGGGCGGACCCATGTTATCATTGTTTGGAGTGGCAAGGGCGACGCCACCGCTGAGAATGGAGGACAGGGACTCAGTGTTTATCTTGGCACCGAAGAGGCCAAGGCTCATACCGATGCCTGATGCGTTCCAGAAGCGCGTGTTTTCGCGGATAAGCGGTTCATATTCAGCTTTGATGTGGATATGCGCATGGACGGAGCGGGAGTCACTGGAGAGGTAAACCTGATCCACTTCACCAATTTGGAATTCGCGATAATAAACCGGATCACCGTCAGTGAGTGAGCCGAGCTTTTCAGCTTGCAGGATGATGTTCAGGCCGGGTTCGTTAGGGCCTGCTGGTGGTTGCTCAGGCAGGCCGATAAATGATTTTGCCGGTGTTGATTCCTTACCCGGCGAAACTCCGATATATGGGCCGCTAAGAAGAGTATCGAGGCCACGTACCCCGCCGAGGCCAATTTGCGGACGTACGACCCAATAGGATGAGCCGTTCGTTGCGAGTCCGGCAGCGCTTTTATCGAGCCGTGCGCTTAGCACAACTTGTGATAATTTTTCGTCGAGATGGACTTTCTCGACCATGCCTACTTTGACGCCACGGTATTGGATTTCGGTTTTGCCAGCAACTAGGCCCGACCCATCCTGAAAAGTGATGGTGATATCAGGGCCACGTTTGGAGTAGCTATTGTAAATTAGCCAGCCAGCAACTAGCAGTGCAATGATTGGCACGACCCAGATGATTGAGAAGCCGCTGTGTTTGGTCACCACTACTTCGGGCAGAGAGTCTTTATTTTGATTATCCATGATGCGTAGCTGTTTCCGCGCTATCCCAGAGCACGCGCGGGTCAAAAGTGTTGGCCGCGAACATCGTGACGATGACGACTGCGGCGAAAAAGACAGCGCCAATTTCGGGGCTAATGGTGGCGATTTGGCCAAGGTTCACGACAGCGACCAAAATTGAAAGTAAGAAGACGTCCAGCATGGACCATCGGCCGATGCTTTCAATGGCGCGGTAGAGTCGGGTGCGGTCGCGTTTGCGATTTGGCTTGGCTCGTTGGACGGAAATTAGCAGGTAAGCCAAGCCAATGAGCTTCATCAATGGGACGACAATGCTGGCGCAGAAGACAAGCAGTCCGATGGCCCACATACCGCTTTGAAAAAGTTGGATGACGCCCGAGAGGATGGTATCGGCCTGTGCATTTCCCATCATATCGAGTGTCATGATGGGAAACAAGTTTGCCGGGATGTAGAGCATCATGCCCGTCAATACCAGTGCCCAGGTGCGTGAAACCATGCGATCAATGCGGCTTTCGACACGCTCGCCACATGTCGGGCAGGTAAGGGATTCCTTGGTGTTTTTAGGCAGGCGTGATAGTTGTCCGCAGCTTTCACAGGCTACGAGTTGATGGGCTTTGGCGGTTGGGCGGGGGGGGGGAGGGGTCATGCGCGTCGCCTTTCACTGGCGGTGACATAACGGGACCAGAGTAGGTCCGGGTCGTAACTTAGGCTTGCGAGTACGGTGCAGGCCAGAACGCCTGCCAAGCAATAAAGTCCTGTTCCGGGATCGACTTTAGCGAGGTCGGCGAGCTTCACAAAGGCGACGAGGCAGGCGAGGATGTAAACGTCGATCATTGCCCAACGGTAAAGCTTCTTGAGCAGTCGCATTACCTGGGTGAACGAGCGGTCTGGAAAGCGATCCAGCTGGCCGCAGGCCGAGACGTAGCCAAGGCACAGTAGGAGGAGGATTGGGAACACGATGCTCGTTAGAAACACCAGTAAAGACACGGCGGGCATGCGGCTGGACAGTAGCTCGATGGGGCCAGAAGCTAATTCATTCTGATTGTGTACTCCGTAAGATGAGAGCGTGACGAGCGGAAAGATATTAGCCGGCAAAAAGAATACCAATCCGCTCAGTGATAAGGCGAGAGTGCGCTGAATGGAGTTCGGGATTCGAGTAAACAGCTTGTGGCCGCAGGCGACGCAGTGGCCATCTCCGGTCAGAGACTCATCTGGCCGACGATGTAATGCGTCACAGCTGGGGCACGCGATCAAACCACGCCCAAACTTTACCCTCTCAGTCATGCTGGGAATAGAAATGAAATGCGCACCGGGGCGCAATGCTGTACAATCAGGAAATTTAATGCAGTTGTATAGCCAGCTTACTTATCCTTGTCGAACGCTGCGTCAAAGGCGACATCACTGGTTGGGAAATCGACGCTACGCACGAATTCTGCGGCTTCCGCAGCGCCGTGAAAACGGTCCATGCGGATGTCTTCCCATTCGACGGAGAGTGGGCCAGCATAGCCAACATCGTTCAGCGCGACAATAATGTCTTCGAACATGATGTCACCATGGCCGAGCGAACGGAAATCCCAGTAACGGCGGTGATCGCCGAAGTCGGTGTGGCCGCCGAAGACGCCCACCGAGCCGTCGCCATGGTCCCACCAGACGTCCTTCATGTGGACGTGGTGGATGCGGTCAGAGAAGGTGCGGATGAACTTCACGTAGTCGACGCCCTGATAGCCGAGATGGGATGGGTCGTAATTGAATCCAAAGCGTTTGTGGCCACCAATGGCCTTCAGGGCGCGTTGAGCGCTGGCGATGTCGAAGGCGATTTCAGTCGGGTGCACTTCGAGGGCGAAGTTGATGTCAACCTTGTCAAAGGCGTCCATGATGGGTTTCCAACGGGCGGCAAAGTCCTTGAAGCCGTCTTCGATCATCTTGGGGGTGACGGGTGGGAAAGAGTATATGAGGTGCCAGATACTGGAGCCAGTGAAGCCGTTCACGACAGCGGGGAACGAACTTTTGCCCAAGCTCTTGGGTTTGGCATCCATGAATTTGCGACAGGCCTTGGCGGTAGCGATCATTTCCTTGGCGGCACGTTTGCGGACGCCTTCCGGCTTGCCGTCTCCCCAGACATAATCGGGGATGATGGACTTGTGACGCTCGTCAATGAGGTCGCAGACGGCCTGGCCGACGAGGTGATTGGAAATTGCGTAGCAATTGAGACCGTGGTCAGCAAGCAGCTCCCACTTTTCAGTGAGGTATGATTTTTTACCGGCCTGGGAGACGTCGAAGTGGTCGCCCCAGCAGGCGAGTTCTACGCCATCGTAGCCCATCTCCTTGATGCGAGGGGCGAGCGTTTCTAGGGAGAGGTCGGCCCACTGGCCGGTGAACAAGGTGACAGGTCGGGACATTGCAGCAGGGATTTAAGGTTTTATGTGGTAATGATTAAGCCGACTATGTTTCAACGGTTTTCGTAAGGCAGTTCAACTGCAAATCGCATTTTTTCATCATGCCCCGTACTTTCGTTTGGCAAATAAAAAGCAGAATCGAATGCTGAGTCGTTGTTTCCAGATGCCCAATCGCACAATGATTGAGCGGGGAATCCGCCTGATGGGTGAATTTGGGCTGGCCAATTCGGGCAGCGGGCACTTTAGTGCGCGGCTTTGTCCCACCAAAGATGACTCCGAAGATCGATATTAATAACGTAATTGCCGTGGCGTCCACTAACGCCGAACAGCGCCAAGCCGCCTTTGAGGCGGTGAAGCAGATCGCTGCCGAATTCGGCGACAAGGTGCAGGTTGGCGAGGACCGTGTCCTTTTTCACTGTGAGTGGGAACCCCCTTTCAAGGCGCTTAAAAAGCTCTCCAAGGAGATGCCGGATGTATCTTTTACCCTTTGGGCGGATGCATTTCAAAAAAGCCACTGGATTTGCAAGGTGGAGTATCTGGAAGGCAAGGGCGAAGAGCAGACGCTGTCGCGCATTGACGACGATTTCCCCGGTATTTTTAAAGAAATCTTCGGTATCGAGGAGCCTTCTTGGCAAAAGAAGCAGACTGCGTCTTTTCAGGCGTGGTTTCCAAGCGCTCAGTAGAGCATTTGGCGGGTCTTTAGTCACGAAGCCTTATGGCTGCATGCTCTTGAGAATCTGCTGCGATAGAGAGACTGTTGCTCGGGTGGATTGCGGGTCGGTGATTAGCCCTTGCAGCAATTGATTTGCTTCTTTTTGGCGTCCCAAGAGTTGCAGCGCCATCGCTTTATTCATGATCAGCATGCCCTTGGTTTCGGCGTCCGGATTATAGGATAAGCCTCGATTGAGGTAATTAATGCGGTCATCAAGGTTTTCGGTCAAAATAGCCTTTTCCTTCCATGCGGGAGCAAAATTCGGCGCGTTTTTGATCAGTGTATTCACTTTTTGGAGTTTCGACTCATTGCTCTGCTCCCATTCGAGCATGGTGTAGGAAAGGAATAATCCTCGCGGAAACTCTTCCTTTGCTTCGCGCTCTAGGCTCCAGACGGCTGTTTTGGTCGCGAAGAATCCCTGAGGCTCTAGCTCGTCGACTTGCCGATAGATCGCCAATGCCTTTGCGGGGTCATTGATCAGGAGATGCGTAAAGGCCAAATCATAGCGTGGATATGCCCAATCGGGGGCGATCTGGATAGCTTGATTGAGTAGGGCAATCGCGGCGTCATACTCGCCAGCCTGCCCCTTCAATCTCGCTTCCTGATGAAGGCGCTTGGCGTCTTGGGTCATCATTTCAGAGCCAACTGGCGCGGACGAACTCTCAGAGGGCTGATCGTCGTCTATACGCGCAACTTGATTCTCTTTTTTGCCGCAAGCGGTAAGGAGAACAACAGCTGCAATGGCTGGTAATATTGAAAACTTCACTTGCCGATCGATTTATCTGTCGGGGGGGGGGGGCGCTTAACTTCCGCGATTTTAATTTACCCCGTTTACCGGGTCTTCATGCGCCACACGTTGTAGCGACCGAAGGACTTAATGTGGACGGAGATGTCGTCTTTGGGGATGCTCTCGTCGAGGCCAGGGACTGATCGGTCGATGAGTATTTCTGAGCCGTTACAGACGCTACAGAGGCGGCTGGCGACGTTGATGGGGCGGCCAATATAGTCATCTGCACCAGGGATTTGGCTGGCCAAGCCGAAAGACAGCCCGACTGCGACCTCTGAAGGGGCACCATGGCTGAATTGCGGTGCACGGCGAACGATGTCCCAGCGTTCTTGCAGCTCGCGAAGCCCGGTGAGGCACACGTCAAGCGCTGCGGCGCGGTCTTCATAAGTCGTTTCCCAAAGGGTAAGCACGCCGTCGCCCAAGTATTTGATGAGATCGGGGCGGAATTTGTTAAAGCGCTGCTCCACCACCTGATAAAAGGCGTACATGAGGCCGCAAGTATAAGGGCTTTCAATTTGAGGTTGCTCGCAAAAGGCGGAGAAGCCGCGCATGTCGATGATGGTGGTCAGGACTTCACAGGGGATGCCGAATTCAATACGTGGCTCGGAATCGTGGTCGAGCTGGTATTTTTCCAGCAATACTCCCTCAAATTCAAAAGTGTTCAGTCTGGAGATGGATGGAGTCTGTACCGTAAGGCCCATTGGTGAGTTGACTGAATCCCCGGCTTCGGTGATGTAGTCGAGTTGGGCGCAAAGAGAGGAATCAACCTTACCGTTATAAAGGGTGGCGTGGAACCGGTAAATCGAGGTGGCCTTGTCATGGAGAACCTTGAGAATCAACGAAATGTCATGTTCGTCTTCTACTATGGGGCCGTGGTCCGCATAGATGCTGTAGCGGACTTTAGGGAACTGGGGTTGTACGCGAAGTAAATAGCCGCAAATATCCCAGAAGTCTGTAAAGTCCAGGTACGGTATTGCGTAGTGTCGGTGCAGGCTTTTCGCAGGCATAGGGCGGAACCAGTTCAGAGATTCAGGATTTCTTATTTTATGGCAAGACTGAACCCTTTGTCATCATGCGAAGTCATCGAGTGGCGACGACATAAAAAAACCGCCGCGAATGCGACGGTTTGGTGAAAGAGTAAAAATCTTGCTTGAAGCTAGGCCTTTTCGATCATGCCAGCCTTGATGGCCTTAACAGAAACCCACATGCGCTTGACTTGACCGCTAGGCAGCTTGACGCGTATGCGCTGAAGGTTTGGACGGAAGGTACGCTTCACGCACTTAGTAACGTGCGTGCCAATGCCGCCGCTCTTTTTGGTCAGACCACTACGGTGGATTTTACGGCCTTTTACTGGGCGCTTGCCGGTTACGGTGCAAATTCGTGACATGTTGTCAAATGGTTGAGATTTGTCTTAGGAAAAGCGGATGAAACTGGGTGTCGGCCTAGCTATTGGCAAGACCATTTTTTAAAAAAATGACACCTCTTCCAAAAATCCATTGACACTTCGCTGGCGAAAGGCTTTTTTCTCCCTTTTTCCAAATTTCACAATCATGAAAGTCGTATCTTCCATCAAGTCGCTGAAACACCGCCACCCGGACTGTCAAGTAGTCCGTCGTCGCGGTCGCATCTACGTCATTAACAAGACCAACCCG
This sequence comes from Cerasicoccus arenae, assembly GCF_014651635.1. Taxonomy (GTDB): domain Bacteria; phylum Verrucomicrobiota; class Verrucomicrobiia; order Opitutales; family Cerasicoccaceae; genus Cerasicoccus; species Cerasicoccus arenae. The sequence continues at coordinate 30,121 of NZ_BMXG01000002.1, forward strand.
CGCTTCAAGGCGCGTCAGGGTTGATCCTCAACGGATTCCTTTAACGTGAAAACCGAAATTCATCCCAATTACAATCCGGTCTGCTTCGTAGACGTCTCCAGTGGTAAGAAATTTCTGACCCGCTCGACTCTCAAAGGCAAGCAGAAGGAAACTATTGACGGCGTCGAATACAACGTGCTCGTCTGTGACGTGACTATGGACTCGCATCCTGCATACACTGGTGAAAAGCGCTTTGTCGACACCGCTGGTCGTGTGGAGAAGTTCGAAAACAAGTTCCGCCGCCGCCGTCGCTAAGCGATTACGATTCCAAGGCAATTATTTATCTAAGCCCTCAGCTTCACCGCTGGGGGCTTATTCTTGGATTAGTACAAGCACTGTTAAGAGGAACCGATTTTGATTGGTTTATTCGCAAAATCGACTCATTTAAACCGAATATAACGGGTAATGAGCCTATGAATATTCAATTTACTTCCAAGGGGCTGTTCTGCTTTGATTGATATGTTGAAAACTACTGCGAAATCTTTGCCCACCTTTGCTGGAAATCTTCTGGTTGTGGATGATGCTCCGAGCATTTTAATCATCTTGAAAAGCTTTTTGGAAGGTGATCGCTGCCGTCTTTTTCCGGCCGAGAACGGTGCCAAAGCAATCGAAATACTAGAGCAGCAGTCGATCGATTTGGTTTTGCTCGATATTATGATGCCCGAAATGGGCGGATACGAAGTTTGTCGTCACATGCGCGCGAATCCGCGTACACGAGATATTCCGGTTATTTTTCTTACGGGCCTCGCTCGAAAAGAAGAAATTATTCGTGGTTTAGAGGTCGGAGGTTCAGATTACCTGATCAAACCTTTTGATCGGGAGGAGCTGGTGCTACGAGTTCGCCATCACCTTCAGGCCTATTCAAACCAGAAACGTCTTCAGCGCATTATGCATGAGCAGCAGCTGTTCAATCAGGCGCTTAATGAGGAGCTTAGGCGTCAAGCGACGGATTGGGAGTCTGTGTATCAAGACGCCGGTGGAATGGATTGGGCGACGCTGGATATGGACAGAAAACTCGTTGGCCTAAAGCGATTCTTCCAGAATGTGCGGCAGTGGGGCGATCTACTTTCCGGCAACGAGACGATCATCCGATCAATGGTGAATTTTCGCGATGAGATATCCTGGCCAGCGTGGGAAGGGTTCTTTGCTGATCGGAATTTAGATCGCCAAATTATCTGCGAAACTGGTGCGGAGATTTACGCCGATGTCCGCATGGTCAATTTGATGTTTAGCCAGCTGTTGCCTTGGATGACTGCGATGGCTGTGCCAAAGACTGCTATCACCATTCAGCTTCTGGCGACTAGTGACATGGTTACGGTGCAATTCTCATGGGAATCAATGCCAGAGCGACTGGATTCCCTGCCTGATATACTGGATGTGGATTTACGGATGGGAAATAGTGATGAGGCGGAGCTTCCTTTGCGCCTGTCTCGCCTGATAATGAGCCGCCATTTTGGGGAGTTGATGTTGACGCGCGATGCACCCAATTGCGCCCGTCTTAGCTTGTCTTTTCCGACTACTTAGAGATGCCCCGAGTAGAGGGGGGGGGGGGGCTAGCGAGCCTCGTAGATATATTGGCTTTCGCCTGCTGGTAGCTGTAGCTCAATTGAATTCTTGAAGGCTGCCGGTCCTTTACGTGCTTTGATACGTGACCATTGACCGGGCGCGACGATTTTTACCGAACCGCCTGGGCAGTCGTCTGTCGTGCTCACCATTAGTCGGCCTTGGGTCACTTTTAATACTGTGGGGAAGTCGCCCTCGAGCTTCAATTTTCCTAGCTGGACTTGCCCTGGTGCACCGAGGATTAGCTCGCGCTCAGCGCCCCTTTCTTTGGCAGCTCCAGCGGTACCTCCAAAGGTTACTTCATCCATACTGGCCTTTTCATTTTGATCGCTTAAAAACGCATAATCTCGCCCTTGGGGCAGATCCACTCGGATGATTCGCCGACTCTCGTCTGTTGAAAAAGTTGGCGCTGGATGGTCATTAAAGCGGGGAAACAGGGCGAGGAAATACGAGCCATCATGGGGTAGCTGAAGGTGCATGAGGTCTTGGAACTGTTTGTGGTTTTTTTCATGCTGCACATCGCCGCCATAGCGTAAGGTATGACGTGGTGTGCCTTGGGGGGAGGCGATAAAGTATTCTAGATCAACTCCATATTGCCCGAGGGCGGTGTAGTGATCCCCTGATGGCAATTGATGTGCAGGCTGGGTGGAGTCTCCAAGTTGTTTGCCGAGGCTTGCTTCGTTACTAGTGAAGAGCCCGTTGGAAAGCGTCCAGAACTGCCAAACCGTGGGTTCTCCCCCAGAGGTGGTGTCCCGTACCACAAGGTAAGCTGGTGCCTCAGGGTTTTCCTCGCGCATAAAGAGGAATTGTCGATCGACGGTCAGTTGGCCGCTTTGAGCCTCATTTATTTGTGGATATGCTGGCAGGTCGGGCGGTAGCCAATTGCGATCGTCGCGTTTAGTGTTGGTGCGACTTGTGCGGGTATAGTCGAGGCCGGGGAGTGAGGCGAAAGCAGAAAAATGCGTTGTCGAGTAATAACCAAAGGGTAGGCCATTGTTTCCGGGTTGGTAATTGCGGGCTAACTGAACGCCTTCACTCAAGAGTTCATGCCGGTCTTTAGTGCCCGCTAGAATGGTGAAGCTGGTGCTGAGAGGCTTGCCCAAGGCATACCATTGGGCAATGTCCGTTACGCTGGGTGTCCAGATGTCCAAATTCCGTTCGGAGCCAACGCCGGTCAGTATGTTGACGAAGCTTTCCTGTGGCGTATTGAATGCTGCTCGGAAAACGGTGCCGAATTGAGGAAAGTTTTCGGAACCCCACTTGGGAGGAGACTGTGGCAAATTTCGGTCGAGATAGTAGCCAGCGAGCCCACTTAAGCGGAAGTCACCGATTTGTGCGGGGTACCCAGACTGAGCCCATGACCACTGCATTTCGGCGGAAAAGTCAGGATCACTTTTGGCTGTCATACGAGCTGCGATGCCAATCGTTGCAAGTTGCTCGGCGGCAATGCCTCGACCGTAAGCTGCTGTAGCCCGTTTGTCGCCTCGTTTGGGGTCCGGCGGCGTGTGCATACGGGCAAAGAAACTGATCAACTTTTTCAAGCGTGAATCGTTCGTGAAATCACGGTAGCCAGCGCGTTGTGATGCAATGGCGAAGCTGATAATGACTTCTAGGCTGACATTACCATAATGTGAGCCTTCGGGAATCCACTCGCCGGCGGAACCGACTTCCGCAGTCAGCCAATGATCCAGCCAGTCGCCCGCGTAATTTGCCCAAGTATCTGCCATAGGATGGTCCCGTAATACGCAGGCGACGACCCCAAGCGTGAGAATATAGGAGCAATGCATATTGGGGTTTCCGGAGCCATATCCTCGTTCTGATGACCAGCACATGGGATCGGCCAATACATAGCCTAAGTAGGCCATTTGAGCCCGGAATAGGTTACGCTGCTTCGCGCTTAGTGAGCCTGAATCGATGAGCGTATCATAAAGCCCGGCCGTGGCGATACCTTGGCGCATGACGTCAAAATTACCCAGAAGTGAGAGCTGTTTACTTAGTTGAGCGATGGCCTTGCCTGCGCGGTCGGTTATCCCTTTCGGTTGACCAATCGCGACTGCTGCGGATGCCCATTGGTTACCCAGTTGGCTTGAAGGCTGGTTTTGATTGGCTAGTGTGATTTCTGCTGCGTTTAGGAAAAGTAATGGGTGTTGCGCAGTTTCGGCCCAGTCTAGATTGAGGGACTGAATATGTGCGAGTTGGTCACCTATTAGGGGAGGGGCATTGCTTATGCGCCACTCACGGGCACCACGTGCAAAGTCGGCAATGAGGCTGATTGCTCCATTTTTCCCATAAACGACGGGCATTCCGCGCTCACGCCAACCGACCCACATTTGCTCAATCATGGGTAGGCTCCACTGCTGTTGGCCAAAATAGGTTTGGGGGGATGGCGGCGAGACCCAATCTCCTGGCTTACTGGAGGATAATTCCAAGGTTGTCTGCCCGTTGGTGAACACAACATGGGAGGGGTGGTCAGGGAATAGCCCTAGCAGGCTGGTATTTGGGCTTAGTTGCAGAAATCCATTGGCCGCCGATGTTGTTTGCAATTGGCGATCCTGTTTTGCCCATTGTCCGTAGCCCTTTGGCAATGTCACACGCTGGACATTGAATACGTTGGGCAATGCGAATACCAGCTTGGTGTCGGGGTTGTTGCCACTGACAGCCATTCGCCATCGAATGGCAGAATCTCCTGCGATTATTGTGGCCGTAAACGATGCCAAGGTCTGGTCAGTGAGTTCGTAGCTGATCCTTGTTTTAATATAAACGGGCCCTTCCTCAAGGATGCTTGATGACCATTGCTTGATGAGTTGGGGATTTTGCCACTCGCTAGGGGGGGACCATTCACCAGTTCCTAGGCGGAGGCCGAGGAGAGGGGGGGGAGGGGTGGCATTGCCTTGACCAAGAGGAAGGCGCGCGCTGATCAAGCCAGTGGAGATTTCAATGGAACTGGTGGTGCGATTAACGGAAAGTTGAGGAGTCGTGGGCTTGGCAGCGGGTTTATCAACGAGATTGTATGTGGAGGATTCACTTGCGGAAAGTGGGGCTGTGACGAACCAAATATCTTCGCCTGATATCTGATAGGGGATCGGGCCTTGTGGACCAATCAGGCTGCTGGTGCTTGAAGGATTGGCATTCAGCGGAAAGTGGATAAGCTCCGGACCGTAGTTACGGCCGAGTACCTCAGTGACTGTATATTCAGCGAGTGGTGTAGAGAGGGCTACAGTAGTTGAGAAAAGCCAGAATAGGAAAAAGTGTAGCGAACGACGCATGACACATAAAAAAAGCGTGCTTGGATTTAACCAAGCACGCTTTATGAAAGATTTGCTCTGCAATTTAGCTGGCTACTTCTTCTGTTGTTGCGATGGCCTTCTTGGCGCGGCGGCGATAGATGAAGTAGCCGAGGGCTACGAAACCGAGTCCAGCAATGTAGGTAGAAGGCTCAGGAACTGCAGCGATGCTGATATTATCGAGGCCTACACCTTGAACTGCGTTACCAGTGCTGACCACACCGAGTAGGTAGTAATCATACGTTGTTGCGCCAGCAATTGAGAAATTCTGCGTTTCCCATGCTGGTGCAGCATCGGTGCTTAGACTTGAAACGGCACTAAGATTCGTATTGATAATGCTGGTGAAGCCGAAGCCTGCAGGGTCATTAATATGATAACCTTGTCCGAGGATGGAATTACTCGATAAGGCCGTTGCCAAAGCCGTGGCATCGCCGGTAAATCCGTAAAGTGCAAATTGAACGTTTGCCGTATTGTTGATGTTTGCACCCGTAGTGGTAACAACGCCAGCGTCAGCTGTGTTGTAATCACTGAATACTGCAGCGTCGAAAGAAATGTCCGTTACGAAACCACTTTCACCGATTGCATCCATCGAAAAAAGATTCCATGCAGTTGTGCGGCCTGCTGCTGAAGCTGTACCGTTGGTAGCGAGGAAGAAGCCGCCGCCTCCATTGCCAGAAGTCGAATCTGTTAGATAGCTGCCGTATTGGCTCGGAACAGTCGTGTTTGAAAGACCATTGAAGATACGATTTGGATTATCTGATCCAATCCAGCCACCGTTTAAGTCGCTGCTTTCAACATGCACGAGTCCACCGCCTGTACGATAGGCTGGTGAATTGAAATCGCCACCGACGATTATGCCAGCAAAAGCGGATGATGCGGTAGCGGAAAGTGCACAAATTCCAATGATCTTCGTATAATTGTTCATAGTAGTAGTACCTGTTGCAGATTTATAATTTATTCACATTGAGATTTTCCTCATGTGAAGTCAAGGCCTTACACGATTGATTTTGTGGAATTTAATTTTGCTCTATAATTACCTTGTTTTAGTATTCAGTGATCCAGTATGATTTGAGCTAAACTATTTTAAATCAGTGCTTTAGAAGTGTTTTTGGGGTTCGAGGCTGGGCGTTATTTTTTTCCCTCTAGAAAGAGTGCCTTTTCATTGGGAAGGATGGCCGTTGAAATGTCTGGCAAATAGCTAAGATCACCAGTGACAGCGGCATATGCTAGGCGATGATGGCTAGATAGAACTTCTGGTTGGTATTGCATCGGCAATGATTTCAGGACTGCCTGCGCCATTTTTTCATGACCTGACTGGAAGTAAGCAAAGGCTAATGTGATGTAACAGTAGTATATTTCAGGGAACTCCTCGATGAACTGTTCGCTGTAGTAGCGACATTTTTCTAGATCCAGGCCAAACTGTAACTTCAGATAAATGATTAGGCTCATTGAGTCTGGGTCACCTTTGAATTGATCCAGATTAACATGCTTCAGGATCGTCTTGAGTTCATCGCTAAGGCCGAGAGCATATAGCAGTTCGACGTATTTGCGTATGGTGTAGGGGTTGCTATTGGTCAGGCCATATAACTCTCGATAAAATACCAGCTGCTGATGTGGTGAGGTGTAGGTTTTGACAAGGAACTCGATTTCGCCCCAATCACTCACATCGGATTCATCGATGGCTTGGAGCATTTCCAGGGTGTAGCCTTCATTGTTGCCCTCATATAAGTGGATGAAACTTTTCCAAAAGTGTTTGTCCGACTCGTTGAGCGCGCTGTTCTTAGTATTAATATCCACTAATTCCTTGGCGCGCTCGATATCTGGGCTATCCGACATGATCAGTGAGTAAAGTAAATGACGGCAGAGATCACGGTCCCGTCGAAGATCATTTTCAGTGATCAGTATATCGCTGACATCCCCAATGTGGAAAAAATTAAGGACACCAAATACCGACTTTCGCTCATCAGAGTCCTTCAGGTCATACTCTTCCAGAATGGACCGCAGGGCTTCTTCGCGGCCTAATTGTCCAGCTTCATAAGCGCGTCCAACGGCTAGAGTGATATGCTCGCGATTGGAGTCTGGATGTTTGCGTAGGTGCTCTAGAATGGCCAGGTAGTCAAAGGCATTGTCCCCTTGGTTTTCGGCGATACTTTGAGAGAGTGCGATTTCGCAAAGATAGAGGCCAATATCGTCCATGCGCATCAAATTATCGCGATGGTGCTGTTTGCTTTGTTCTGCGATAGCTGGATCGTCATTATTCGCGAGGCCAATAATGATGTCGTGAACGAGGGGCGTTTCCATCCCTTTTGCGTACATTTCGCGAGCACGTGTGAGTGCGCGATTACGATGTCCTTGCGCAAGGAGTAACTTGAGTTCGGTGTCGATGACTTGCTGTGAATCTGGATGCTGGGCTTGTAGGCGTGCCAAATACTTGGCACCAGTCGGCACTTGATGATAATCTACTGCATAATCAATGACCTTAGCCATGCTCGGAGCATCAAATTGCTTTTGTTTGGTCATTTGCTCGCTCCACCAGACGGCTTCTGCGGTTTCCAATGAACGAGCAGTCTCCATGGTGCGTTCGAGCACTGATGTATTGGTTGGATTGAGTAAGGCCGCGCTACGTAGTTTTTCGTAGGCTTTTACTTCGTAGTCCTGATCTTCAAGAGTTTGTGCCTCCTGCACCAATTGATCAGAGCGCCATTGCTTTGCCTCGTCTATCACCCACCTACTACTGATCAAAAAACCGATGCCAACGAGCAGGACTAGTATCGTTAGAATACGGGTAAGCATCCGCATCGCCAGCCATCGGTTGAACAGGCCCTCGAAGATGTCAATTATCGCTAACAAGATAGCAATATAGGACCCCCAAATTCCGGCGAGGATGCTCTTCAGTGACATGGAACTGACGTATGTCCATGCCCCTTTCATTTGCCGGAAGGCACGTTTGGGTGAGGTTATGAGGTCCCAAAGGAAATGGAGTAACTTTTGTGGTATCTCCAGTAATTGATCCTTCAGCTTGTTAAGCGCCTCTTTCCTCTCATGTTGTCGTGTGCGGCGCGCGTTTGGCAGTGCCTCTTTCCACAACTTGAGCATATAGAACTGATCATCAATCCATGCAAAGACTGACTTGATCTGATTTTTCAGGCCAAAGCGGAGATAGGCTCCAATGTCAGCAAGTGTGTCTTTTATTCGAAAGAATAATTCTTGGAAGAAATTCATACTGAGCCGCTAGTGGAGTTACCTGGCTTCATCCTTATTTAATGCCTCATGGATGAATCGATAAAGAGTGTCCTCTTCATTGGTTGATGAAGGGGAGGTGACTCCGATTAACAGGAGCTGTCGGGTCACCATGCTGTTTTCGTCAATACGATCCCAGAAATTTCGATATGACATTTTTAACTTATCAAACCATCCACTCGATGCTTGCAGGTAGAACTGGTTATATTTCTGCGTGCTTACTGGCAACATGAGGCTACGGTAGACGGCGATGCGCTCCGAGCTGATTGGATGCTGGAATTCGTAGCTCTCATACTCGGTGTCATCCCATGGCTGCTGGAGCATGTGTACCTCACGTGGTTTGGTGGTCAACATGCCTTCCACTGTCCCCATGCAAACCTCAGGCGTATGTGCATTGGCCCGCATGACAGGGTAGCCATCCGTCCAAGTGATGAAGAAATAATTCACCAAGCTTTCACCCACGAGAAATTGGCCCGAATAGACATCTTCCGTTTCGTAAAGTGTCTTCACCAGTGGATCGACTTTCAGGGTGCGATGGGCTGGTAATTTGCTTAACTGCGTAGGATCGATTTCCCAGTGGTCGCCATTATTCAGCTCTGGCATGTTATACCATTGCCAGCGAAAGAACTCGACTCCTCCGTAGGCTAGCAGAGCGAGCATAGAGAGTATCGAGCACCAGCGTGAGACAGGGAAGGTACTTGGTTTAGCTGCTGGTTTGGCGGACTTGTTATTCTTGGGCTCGATAATTAGAAATGCGATAAAGACCACGCCTAGTCCGAAGACAAAGGTGATCGCGCCAGTGTTGTCATGCCAGCGATCATAGGCTTCGGAGCCTTCGATGCCAGTGATCCAACCAAGGGCCAGAGCACGGATTGCATTTTGTACGAAAGAGGCACACATGCCAGCGATCAACAAGGCGATACGACGGGGCATTGAAAGCTGACCGTATTCGCCCAGAAAGAGCGTTGTAACGAGTAAGAATTGGAGGGATCGAATCCCACTACATGCCTCGGCGACCTCCACAACTGCATCGCCAATGGATATTTGGATGCCCTGAAGCATGGCGGGGATGCCGAGCATTTGAAGGGAAACAGTAACAAAGTTAGCAATGTGGCCGGTCAGCCAATCGCTGACTGCCATTTCGATGCGCCCAGGCCATGGAATTGATGTTAGAAAGAAAACTAAAGGGAACAGATAATGCCGGGACCAACGTACTCCGCCCCAAGCCATTCCCCAGAATATCCCAAAAGCGGCGAGGCAAAGACCCTCTGACCAACTGAGCATGTGCCAAGTGCTCATCGTTTCCCACAGCACTCGAATTATCGCGAATAGCCCGAGGAAAAACATAGCTGGAATCAGCCAACCAAACGTAGGCAGGCTACGCGGAGGTTCGTCTTCTGCTCGCGTCCAAAAAAGAAAGAGGCTCAGGACTGGCACTCCCCAGCCGAAGAAATAGTGCGAATCTGGGTCCCAGAAACCACATATCTGGTAATAGAACGCGAATTGAAGCAACAAAGGTAGCAGCCAGATCTTAAGGGTCGCAGTACTCATGTCTAGGAATTGAGCCTTTGCTTGGCTTCCAATAATAATGCACGCTCTTCTGGTAACAAGGCGCTTTCTGATATGCTTAGCGAGATTGCCCGGGCTTCGCCTAATTGGTTATTTCCTAAGGCGACTAACAGAGTAATCAATTGGCATGAGGGCAGAGGACGGTATTTATCAGGTAGTTGATCAAGAGCCTCTTGGGCAGCCTGGAAATCGCCATCACGCCATAAGGCTAAGGCATAAGTTGACCAGATGAAGCCATCCAGTTCCTTGATGATCTTTTCAGACGGATATGGGATGGGACCCTCTTGGACATCCAGCAGTGCCTCCAGATAGAATCGATTGTTGAGCATAACGCTGTGTTTGGGATAGACGTCGAGAAAGAGCCGAACGTCTTCTAATGCTTGCTGGGTACGCCCAATCTGCAGTTCAGCGTTGAACTTCTCTTGTAAAAGTTGAGCACGTGCGACTGGTGACTCTGTGGATTCTAATGCTGCGGAAAAACTTGCAAGTGAGTCTTTCCACCAGCGTGACCTTGCGGCTAATCGGGCCAGTGTGGTCAGCGCGTTGGCGTCTCCAGACTCCATTGCCAAGCTTTGTGCACTATACCAGTATTGGGTCGGCTCGGGAGGCGTTTCAGTTAGTTGATCATTCTCGATCAGTGCCAAGAGCGTCGCTCGTTGTAATTTATTAACTCGACTGTCGGAATGCACATTAGTGAGTAGCTTTTGAGCTTCCTGAAAATTCCCCTGATCCAGCGCGACTTTTAGATTTAATTCGAATTTTTGGTCAGGATTTAGCCCACGCGCGTCTTTACTCAGTAAGAACTGCTGAAGTTCTGGAATGGCCCGAATGCTAAGCAGCCATGGAGCGACATAGTCCGGGGCTGATTTTCCGTATTGCTTGATCCCATCCTGGATAATGCGCTCACGCTCTTCTGGCTTTAGAATAAGCTCTTGGTTTGAGGCGAGCAATCCAGTGCTGGCATTATTTTTAGAACTGTCGCGAAGTTCTCGAATTAGCCATGTTCGGTCATTATTGAACAGTGGTATCTCAGGTCGTGTGGCTAAAAGGATTAACGCTTCCGTGCCAACGGAACTATTATCGCGGGCGGCCTCACGCAAATTCACCTTGGCCTGCACGTAGTTGGCAAAAGAGTCTAGCCCGAGCAATAACTTTGCCCGCAAGAGGCGAGCTGATGAATGATCGGAATCAATCGCGAGCAATCGATCAAGCACGATTAAGGACTCCGCGGTTTGGTCCATCTCGTATTCGTATCGTGCCCACCAGTAAAGGTAGTCTGGCACGTGATTCAAATTATGGTAGTGCTTCTTAATCGCTTGGTCTGCCTGTTCATATAGCTTCGATTCGATCGCGATGCTTAAGTATGAGACAGTGTTCTCTTGGTAGTCCTCTGCGTTTGCATCCTCCATCAATGAATCGAGGATTTTAAGGGCTTCCTGCGGATCTTTCGCTTTTAGATTCAGTGCTTTTAGCTGTTGGACTTCACGTTTGCGCAAGCTGAGTTTCTCGAGGGTTGCGGAGCGCTCTGTTGCTTCACTGGTACTGCCCTCAGAAACGTTTTTCCGCAGTGCCTCAATTTGCTTTTCCTGCCAAAGATACCACGATAAGATGCCGCCGCCAAGTACGAGTGCTAGCAATAAGAAAACTGGAAGGAACTTGAGCTTCCCTAAGCGTTCTGGAAATAACAACATAACACTACAGGGCAGGCTTATCAATGGTCATTGACTGCAAGAGCGATTTCTCGCCTTGAGTTGGCAATTGGTCAATGGTGGGGAGGTTGCTTAAATCACCGCTGACATAGGCATGCATTAGTCTAATACATGGCTGCGCATTCTGAGGAGGCGGAGGTATTTCACTGTCGATGGATCGGGCAAGTGAAAATTCATCGGACATAGCGTAAACGAAGGCTAGGTTACGATAAAACAAAGCCGCCTTTGGATACTGACCAATCAATTTTTCCAGCCGCGTTCGAGTTTCTGGCAAGTTACGCCCTTGAACCGCATGCAAATAGAGGAGGAAATTTAGGGCATCCGGTTTATTCTCAAAGCGCTCGGGCTGAAGTTGCTTTAGAAGTATTTTCAATTCTTGGTCTTTGCCCAGTGCATATGCCAGCGTCAGATATCGTTCGGCCGCGATAACAGGGCTTTCCGGGCGCCCAAACAATTCGCGATAAAATGCCAATTGCTGCTCGGTGCTGGTGTGTTTTACCAAGATGCTGTGCATGTAGTCCCAATCACTGGTGGCCGAATTTTCTACGGACTGTAAAAGGCGAACAGAGAATTCCTTTTCCTGCTGTCGCGCGTTGGCGATCATTGCCTGCCAGAATCGTCGGTTGGCTTCGCTGATAGGTAGTGGGTGTTCCTGCTCGCCCGAAAGTAAGAGCGTGGCCGCATCGAGATCAGCCTGTTCGGAAAGAATTAACCATTCCAAGTAGGCGAGTGCATAATCAGGGTTTGAGTAAATTTTAGTTTCTGAGATCAATTGATCTCGGCCCCAGTAAATTTCGAATCTGCTTAGTGTGTTCAATGCGTTTAGCACTTCATCGTCATTGTTTAGGTCGTACTCAGCAATGATTGCCTTGAATGCCTCTTCTTCTGATATTTGTCCAGTAAAGGACGCAAATCCATTGGCTTCTATTCGGTCCATTCGTGTGGCTGAAGGATGAGCCAAAATGAGTTTACGTATAGACCGATCGCCCAGATCGATTTTTTCACGCTCTTCTGGTGGTAGGCGTTGAGCCAGTTTGCAAAACTCTAAACCGATGTCGTTTTGTTGTTCCAAGCCATCGCTTAATTGTTTTCGCGCATCTTGCTTGAGGCGTTCATCACTCGTGCGAAGTGAGAGTTCTACAAATACCCGATTGGCTAGTGGGCTATCGCTTCCTTCTTTTACAAGTTTAGCAGCCTTGAGTAGGGCTTGTTCTCGAAGTTCCTGTCGGAGCAGTAGTTCGATTTCCACATCGGCAAGTGTCGTGCTTTCTGGGAAGCGTGAGCGCATGACTGATAAATAACGTGCGCCAGTGCCCAATTGCCCATAGCTCATCGACTGTTCGACAATATTGACTAGGGAATCCGAGTCGTAGTGCTTACTGCGAGCCACTCTCTCGGACCACCAAACAGTATGAGGGTGCCGGAGCTTATTGGCGAGATTCATGGTTTGCTCTAGATTTTCATGCACGTCTGGTGCAAGCATTGCGGCGACGCGAGATTTCTCGTATGCTAGCTTTACCTGTTCTGTCTCCATGAGTGATTTTGCCTGATCATGGAGCTTGGAGGCACGCCATAATTTTGCCTCATGAAATAGATATGGACTGGCAACGAGGCCCACGGAAGCCGCCACTAGAAATGCCCCAGAAAGGACGCGTAGCCACACCTTTTGTTTCTTCCACCATTTAATGAACTTTTGTGGTAGGCGTGCAATGTAGCCAAGTATCGCTAAGTAAAGCCGCCAAGATTCCAGTAAGAATTCACGGAACGTTAGCTTACGCAGTTTTTTGTATGTCGAGCGTAGCGACTTAATGCACTGCCCCGGTATTTTTACGAGGAAAGCAATGCTATTGCTAATCCGATCACGGATCTTTTGTGGTGCCTTGGCTATTGAACGGTTGAGCTTTTGGTTCGCCTTTTTACGATCCTGCTCTCGATACATCTTTCTTACTGGCTGACTTTCTCGCCAGCGACGGTAAGTATCTCCTAGTTTACGCCAAGACTTTATGAGCTTTCGTCGACGCTGAGGCAGCACCTGCGTCCGGAAATAATATAAATCGTCTAAGCGCTTTTTTATCCAAGACTGAGACTTTTTTTTCCGGTGAGTCTTCATCGGATTAGACATGTGTACTGTAAACCCGTAAGCATGGCTGAATGTTCCTTGGTTACAAGTGACAATCCAATAAAAGAGCCTGCGACTATTCGCCGCAGGCTTTTATGTTTGAAATTAAAGAAATTTTACTTTGCTTAAGCGATTAAGCATTTTTCTTGGCCTTCTTCCGACGATAGCAGACGAATGCACCGAGCATAATCGCTGTTGCGCCAGCCATGTAAGTAGATGGTTCAGGGATTGCTTCCACAATGCCATTAAACTGAACGAAGTCGTTGTTTATGCTGGAGAAGGTTGCTCCAGTAGCTGCTCCTCCAGAGTTGCTACCTACGAGATAAAGCGTGTAGTGCTCAGGACCAAAAAAGCTGATTGGCAAACGGCCAACAAGATCGAAGGTCAAAGTAAAGGCACCATTTGCTCCTGGAGTTGGTTGAAAGGAGACATCACCTTTGTTGTCTTGGAGCAAAATACCTGAGAGATTCGTTCCAACACCTTGGATGACAATGCTTTCAGGCAAGATTTGGTAACCAATCGGTGCATCAAAAGTAGGAGTCAAGTCGTTCAGAATTGTAAATTGACCAATTGCTGCGAGCTGTCCAGTTGCTTGACCTGGGTTTGTTGGATTCGATCCAGCTGGATTGACTGTTCCGCCATATGAGTTGGCACCGGCAAGTGGCTGCATACCAATTTGAATTGGGAAGGTAATCAGCGGTGCAATGGTCAAGCCAAGCGTATTGTTGAAAGTGGCAGTGTTGTTATCAATGATGACCTTTGGGTCAAGGCTTGCGCCGCCTGCTGGCTGCCATCCGGCAGTCTCATCAATGTCAGCACCACTGTTAAAGAATGTGAATTCAGCCAAAGTGGCCGCATTAAGGGATGCCGCGCTTGCAGCAGAAATTGTCAGTATTGATAGTAGCTTGGTTGCCGAGTAGCTCATAGTGCCAGTAAACATAGATATTTCTAAAATTCTGTAAAGTATATTCTCAGCAATTATTTACTTGGATTTAGCGATTTTAGAGCCTCTTCCCTGAGTGATTTTTCTTCAGGAAGTAAGTTTTCTGGATTGATTTGGCTGATAATTTCAATCGCTTGTTCTTGGTTGCCAAGTTTCCCCGTGATAAGCCCCTTGAGGAGCTTTACGTCGGCTTGCACCTTAAGCCAATCTGGCAAGTCTTCGATTTTCTGCTGGGCTAAGGCATAGTCGCCATCGAGATAAAGCAGGAAAGCATAAGTCGCGTTGAGAGATTTTACCTGATTCTCCTCAATCAGTTTTGCAAACTGTTGGGTTTGGTTTTCGTTCTCCAGCCCTAAGAGAGCTCGGAAATAAAAGTAATTATTTTGGAAGACAGGGTTAAATGGGAAAAGCTCGCGCAATTCAGTGGATACTTTGAGTGCTTCGGCAGTTTTTCCTCGGGCTAAGAGCACGCTTAAGTATTCCCGTTTGGCATTCGCTTTCATCAGCTGATCTGTGGACAGGTCAATCGTGATCAGATAGGCTTTTTCTGCTTTTTCCCACCATTCTTTGCTTCCAGCAGCACGCGCTAGAGCAAGCATGGAGGCCTGTTCTTGGCTTTTTTCGGCCATCGAAAAGGCTTCGTCCCAAGCTTGAGCGGAATTCGCGCCAATCGAATTTAGCCCAATCAGGGCCTGAAGTGTTTTGCGCTGGATGTCATTAGCGGCGGAGTAATCAACGTCTAGTAGCTCCTTGATTCGCTCAAGGTCTTGGTCTTGCAGAGCGAGTCGGTACTGCAAAACCCACAATTCAGGGCTCGCAGAAATATCTACACGATCTAGAAACTCACGCGCTATTTCCGGTTCATCTACCGCTAAGAGCCACCGCCCTACGACTAAAGGCGTTTGGTTGCCGTGCTGGGAAATTGTTTGGGTGACGATTTCTTTTTTGCGAGCCTCATCAAGCATGATCTTCTGGGTCGCAGCCATAAGATGTGCCTCAACATTGGCATATGGGTGATTTTCTATCTTTTGGACAAGCCAGAGTCGTTCGTCTGGAAAAAGCTTAATTTCTGGCCGTGAACCCAGTGCAATAATTGAATCTAGTCCGTATTTGTCAGGCATTTGGGCCGCTTCTTTTAGGGCCGCCTTAGCTTCGATCCAATTGGTCACTCGAGGTTGACTAAGGAGTATCTGCGCCCGAATCCATTGGGCTTCAGAATTGTTTGGCGATATCTTTAGTAGATAGGTGAGTTCTTCCATGGCTTGCGCCAGATTACCTTGTTGCGCTAATCTCCGGGCATGGAGCATCATGTAATTGATGTTTTCACCCATACTCGGTGCCATGAGTTTAATGATGGCGTCAGCTTGGTCTCCTCGGCCAAGTTTGATACATAGATCTAAGTAAATCAGAGCACTTTCTTGGAAGGCCTCGCCATTTGGGTCTTTTATGAGCTTCTCCAGAGCTTGGATCGCCGATTCAGGGTCCTGTTCTCGAATAGCGGCTGCGAATAAATAATCATTCACTGGAGAACCAGGCTGAAGAATGCGGAGGAATCGAATATTTGAGAGCGCGGCGTCCCATCTGCCTTTTCGGATGTTCAGTTGTACTTGCTCTAGCTCATAGTTTAGCCAATTGGCCCAACCGAAATAGGAGACGCATGTTCCCATGAGGACTAACAATATTATTCCGAGCCATTTGGGCGGTTTTTTCTTCGAAGATCGCTTAGCCATGAGGTCAATTAGTCGTAGTAACTTGTTTTTTCCTTACTGGGACCCAAGCTGAGGCGGGCACATGCCCCAAAGCAGACTGCAAAGAGCGCAATGCCTGCGGAAGGGCCAAATGGAAAATCAAATGAGGCAAAACTCAGGAACAGCCCGATCGAAAAAGCAAGCCAGTACGATTCAGGGCTTTTCCGTGGGCGTCGAAAAGTTAGTACGATTATCCCGACTGGCACTGAGAGAAACAGAACGTAGCCGACAGTGCCTAACTCGACCCAATATTGCATCCAGTCATTGTGAGCATACTCGTTTCGTTTAACGATTTTTCCAAGCGGATGGCGGTATTCAGGGCCTGCATATTGGTAAAAAACATAGGCATAGGAACCTAAGCCCCAGCCCCACACTGGACGGTCTTTTACCATTTTCCAGCAGTCCCGAGGCGAGGCGTAAAAGCGCTGATCTATGCGCCCTTGTCCAATTTCTTCTTTGGTTTTTTCTAGGCGGTAATTCAGATTATCCCATACTAGGGCGAAACCAACGAAACTAAAAATGGCGAGGAAAGCCAGGAGAGAAATGCCTAAAGCTTTTCTTGTCTGTCGTTCTAAATGGGAAAAAATTGATGTGCGCCGTCGATAGGCGAACACCAAATAAGCTCCGCTGCCAAAGATAAACAAGGCAGAGAAAATCATTCCCGAACGTGATCCCGATAGAGGGATACTCACCCAAATGATGGCTGCAATTGTGACCCATACGATATCCCACCGCTGTCGTCCCCGCACATTCCATCCGGTGCGGTTGTAGTGTTGGATGTAGTTGTCGGCTACTGTAACTGCGCTGCCTAATGACAGAAGGGCGAATGCAACCCAGTGATTGTAATATCTAAAGCTCGAATAAAATCTTGGGTTTACGGCTTCAAACATACCCAGCACTTCTGGGTTGTGCGTTATCTTGAACCAAGCGCCAATTACGGCAAGGATGACCCCATTTATCCCAATCAGGCTTAGTAGCGTTATCACTTGCTTCTTCTGTTGGATGATTGTGAATACGCTCGTGGCGGTGATAAGCGCTCCAATGAAAATCCAGATGTATTCCTGTGTTCTGATTGGGTTGAAGCACACGGGAATGCCAGCGATTGGTTCAATGCTATCCCATACAACGAATGCCGATTCGGTGTTGTTTTGTGGCTTCCTCATTGGGTTTAGGTAGCCAACTACGAGTTGGGTGATCAGCAATAGCCATGGTGAGAGACATAGCGCCCATTTTTTGAAGCCGTGACCCTCTCGTTCATACCAGTAACGTATGAGCGGTATCAGGCCTAGCCACGCGATCGATCCAATATAAAAAGAGCTACCTGGGTAGCGCCCTCCCAGAGCCCAACTGGAAAACACGATCAGGGCGACGGCTTGCCCGGTTGCCAGCTTTACCGTAATGCCAGATGGTGAAGGTGAGTGCTGGTGCATAAAAAAAGCTGGAGCGCATTTTGCGCTCCAGCAATTTAAATTTTTTGCCAATCAACTTAGAACGGAGAATTCGTGAAGTTGGTGCTTTGACCCACATTATCAAGGTTCGTTGGGTCGTCCTGAGTCCGCAGGGGAGTCAAAACGAGATCACCTTGATCACCGCCGGGTGAAATCAGAAATTGATTGTTCTGGGCCTCGAGCAATTCATCGTCGAGTTTACGCAAGAGGATTGCGTCTGCCTCCAACAGGTCAGTTTCAGGCAGTTCTTCAGCGACTCGAATCCTCAATTCACCAACAGTGCCGTCTTCAAAACTGATTTCGATAACTTTAGATTCTCCAGCGGGGACAGTATATGTAACACCATCCACGACCAACTCCACCACACCCTCTCCAACAGAGAGCGAAGTAACGGTTGACTGAAGGTTGCCCTGAGACGCTTGTACTGCTTCACTTTTGGTGATAGTCGCATAGACAAACGTCGTGCCTCGGATCCCAGCGCTGCCGGTTGGTGAGTTGATAACGTATTTTGACTGAGGGGTCAACTTACGCACATTGCCAACGACTTTGCCGTAGTGAAGCTCTAATGTAGTATTAGAAGGGGAGGGGTCCTGGCCTAAAAGAGCATAGTTGCGCACGGACATCTCATACGGTTGCTGAGAGAACTCAGCGATGTTCAAGTAGGTTTCAGGAGTTACATTGATTGAACTGCCGTTGGAAAAGAGCAATAATGCGGAAGAGTTTACTTGTGTCTCAATCGCATAGCCCTCGCCAATTAGATCGCCACGTTGCAGTGGTTGAGTCTCTCCGGTGGCTAATTCAATTAGTGTGACGTCACCCTTAACCAGATAGACTTGAACAATGGCCTTTTCAACGGTGCCCGCTGATAAGGCGCTGGCTAGGGCCAGCCATAGAAGAAAGTGAGTAATAGTTTTCATTGGATTGATAGTCTTGAATTTAGCAGTCTAGTAGAAGCGATTTAAAAATGCACGCCTACATTTCCGAAGACCTGCCAGCTATTGTAATGGAATGTGTTCACGTCTGAATCATTAAATTGGTAGGATCCGTTAAGCCCGGCATTGGCCCATTCATTGATCTTGTATAAAAGCCCTCCACCAAAAATGAAGGAGTCATCACGGCGATTCGTTACTCCAGTGAAAAAGGTGTGCGTGTAATCAAACGCTGCATTGGCGCTCCATTGATCGGTGAATTCATGTGAGGCAGTGATGCCCGCGCCGGCTGTTTCCAATCCTTGATTGCCAGGGGATTGTCCGAGATCAACGCCAGCGTTTAAGCCAAAGGTAGTCTTGTCATCATATGCCCACTCCAACCCGATGTTAACGTAAGGATATACGAAATTTGATTCAGTATTGGGGTCTATCCAGTCGCGATATGTCAAACCGACCTGTGCGTTACCGGTTACTTTGGGGGCAATGACACCAAAGGCACCAGCAAACAGCGTGTGGTCCATGGATTCATAGGTCGGGCCGTTTCTGCTGCTTGGGGTGTACTCGTATCTGAACCGGTACCCTGCATCAAATGAGAGGAGTTCTGAATAGTTATATTGTAAATCCGTCGCTAAGCTGGCGGATAGCACGTCAGAGAATCCACTAGTGCGATAATCTTGGTATTGGAACGACGGTGATACGCCGATAGAGAACCTGTCCGACAGTTTGTAATTAAGGTCTGCGACTACATTATAATTGTAGCTGCTCGTTAATTCGCCAACTAAGTCGTTGGCTTCTGTCACGCGGCGGAAATCGAACAAAAGCTGAGCAGTTAGAGGCGATGTAACTCCATTTGGCCCCGCTAGCTTCAAGTAGAAGAATGGATCAACTGAATTATTTCCCTTCTGTGGAGTGATGACGAAACCAAAAGGAGAAAGTATTGTCGGTGTGACCACACTTCTTGAATTACCGGTTTTGTCGTATCGAATGATGCTCACACCAGCGCCGACGTCCAACGTGACGATTCCTTGTCGTCTTATAAATTGAACAGCAGGTGTAATTGTGAGGATGTCATCTCCTTCTTCGCCACTGTTAGCATTGATATTGGATGAGTATCCATATTTAGTGTTAAGAGAGACGCCGACCTCTCCACCCATGACTGGGAACAGCGCGTTTACTTGTGATGCTAAAGCAATGCATGCTGTAGCGGATAGCAGAATATTTCGTTTGTGCATAGCTAGTGTAATGCAGTTAGTTGCAGTTTGGATTAGAGATAGCGTGAATTCAGATAGTCGCAAGGCTAATTTTTACTTAATTCTCAAAACTGGAGCTGTTATGGCGGTTATAGTTGGAGGTATGCTAGTGCCAATGTGGCGCCAGATCTGGTATGTTTTCCCTGGCGGGTCTGGGGTCGATATTTCGATGGGGAGATCCCAGATATTAATGATAATTGACGAAGGTGGAGTGGAACCCACGGGAGTTACACGAGCAACTGCGTAGCTGAGATTTGATAAAGCTGACCAAACGACTTCATTATCTCCTTCTTTCGGGATATCAAAGTTACACACCTTGCCGGTTTTGATTAATGAGTTGTATTCGCTAAGTTCGCGCCAAATTTGGCTGATGTCTTGGATTTCGGCTATCTGTTCGTCCTGACTAAGTGTTGGTGCATTGAATATCATCATGCCCTGTATGCCACGCAACCACAGGTGTCGAAGACTCTCTCTGTACGCTTCGCGGCTCATAACGGGAAGGTCTTGCTTTTGGGCGTCGCGCACGATTCGTGCCACCCATGCGACTGAGCCTATGTATGGGGCGGATACGGCTCGATTCCGGGCGTCTACTGAGACGTGTTGTAGGAGCAGCCTTTGGTAAAACTGATCAACTTGGTCTGCTGCAAGTTCTGGCGAAAGACCGGCTAGCTCATAGGCTAAGGTGTTACCGTATGCATATGGATTACTATGGGTAAAGAAGAGTGCCCCGCTAGCTGCTGTCTGTTGTCCGGTTGCATCAATTATCGGTGATGCTGGGTATGATAGGTTTCCTACCCAGTTTAAGGTCGATATATTAGGAAAACTTTCGCGAGCAGGAGCAGCTAAATAGGCCGACGCAATGTTAAGGGCGAATTGTCGTCTCCATTGTGACCATTCGTGCAGATTCAAGCCATGTGGGGCATCCGTTAGGAGCTTACTAGTAGGTGCCATGAATGGAAATCCCTCATAGTCGAGCCAGAGTGCATTAACGGTGATGCCCCGTTCCTTGTAGCTCGTCATCCTGTCTCGTACAAGGTTTCCCACCGCATGCCAGCGAGATAAATCGGTTGAATCTTCTACCTGAGCTGGAAATTGATTTATATGGCCATCAGAGTCTTTAATCGGAAATGTTTTGAGGCCTTGCATCAGTTGGATAGGTGCCCCCCGCTTGCTTAGTGCTTTTGCTGTTTCGAAATGGTCTCCAAGCAGCGGCAGATGCTGATTAAAGCCAGCATTGAGGAGAAGTTGGATATCCTCTGGGGGCAGCGGCTCAAAGCCAACTCCGGACCAAAGCAGAATCGGGCCGGCTGGAGGAGAGGGTATCGCCTCTTGTGTAGCGGCTTCTTGCCGAAATATCTCAAGTATATCTTGAACTGATAATGGAGCCGCCCTGAGCGTCATACCGCATAGGATTAGCGTAAGGATTATTGTGGCGCGTATTATCATTTCAGTGATTGGGCGTAATTCCTAGGATGACAGGAACCGGCCGCGAAATGTATTTCTCAGGAGGAGGCGTTAGCAGATAGCTCTTTTGTTGCTTGATGATCATGCTAGTACTGCTTCCGCCATCAAAATTGAGGGCATTGGCTACGCCGAGGGACAACATGAATTCTGCTAGCTCGGGTAATGACGCGCCGGAATCTTTTGAGCTCTTTTGATTACTTGGGCCGCAGGCGACGAGAAAAAGCCACCTTCCATCCTCGGAGATCCCAGCGGCTGAGCGATTGGTTCTCTTGATGTAAGGGAGGGCCGCGTGGAAGACTTGATGCTCCTTGATTAACCAATGATAGGCGCTCAGGAACCATACGGCATTTTCAGGAGGCCGTAGGGTCGTTAATCCTACTTTGCCATTACTGTCTTGCCACAGAACGGGATAGCTGGGGGCTGCTGGGCCAAGACCAATTTGTTCCTGGTTTCGCGGTTTCGCTACGCCGCGCAAGGTCACGTTTGTTCCGGGGAGAAACGTTCTCCATGACTCTGTTTGCTCAGGTGACTTTCCCGGTAAGGTATATGATGTTGCGTTAACAGCGACAAGATATCCACCGACTTGCGCCATGGCGAGTGGGGATTCTAATCTCGCATTCGCGTCTTTATTTGTGCTGTTGTTGCTTGGATTTACTAATAAATTCAATGCGTAGTCGACCGCATGTAAATCTAATCGAACGGCCGTAAATTCGCCAAAGCCACTGCGAGAAATTTCACTCCACCAGACTAGTGGTCGTTCATCTGTTTTGTCTGGTCGCTCATCGATTCTTACGGGGAACTCGGGTCGTCGTAGACTCAACAAAACGATCAGAATGCTGATTGCGACCAAAGCAGGTGCAGCAATCACTAGTTTTGTTTTTGTTCTCAATCCTCAGACTGATCTCAACGTTTACCAATCACACGGGCAGGGTTACCAGCAACAATAACTCCCGGTTCGGTGATATCCTTAATGACAATTGCCCGTGCGCCGACGACTGCGTTATTTGCGATCGTGACTCCTGGTCCGATGAAGGCACCTGCGCAAATCCAGACTCCGCTGCCGACCGCGATGGGGGGGGTGATCAGAGGTAAATTGGGCTTTCGGAATTCGTGTGTGCCTGCGCATAGTTGTACTCCTTGGGAGACTAGGGTGTGTGAGCCAATCTCAATTGGGCCCAAGTTGTACACCTTCACATCCCAAGAGATAATGGAATGATCGCCCACCTTCAAGTTCCATGGGAAGAAGATTTCGGCCTGTGGGTAGATGACGACTTTTTCGCCAATTTCGGCTCCCATCTTACGCAATAGCCAATTCCTAAACTCGTACAGCGGTCGAGGGCTGAATCGAAATAATACCTTTAGAGCCCCCCAGATCACTCTTTTGATTAGAATGGATCTTGGGTAATTCTGGTTTAGGCGGTGTGCGGCTAGATCTTGATGGATCGGATTGGACTCATCCATATCAGCCGTTAATACATCAAGCGGCGCGTTTAACACAAGTCGGCATTGTTGATTGTCCGCTTAACCATGAATATACTTCATTGATTTGGCGTGCGATTCCTGTCCATCCATATTTTTCGAGGACCATTTGTCGACCGCGCCGTCCCATTTCTTTTCGCTGATGGTCGGTTAGGTTCATTGCCTCAAGCATTGCAGAGGCGAGGGGATCGACGCCAATGTCGACCCACCAGCCACATGAGTTTGTGGATATTTCCTTCCAAGGCGCACCCTTTGTTGTAATGACTGGAGTCTCGCAACCAAGTGCCTCAGCGACGGTTAGGCCAAAGTTTTCGGTATAGGTTGGAAGCACAAAAATATCCGCGTCATGGTATGTTTTCCATTTCGCTTCGTTGCTTTGGGGGCCGGTAAAGCTGATGTCTTGCAATACGCCTAAGCGGCGCGCTAAACGCTCAATCTCTGACTGATGATTGTCTTCCTCGGGGCCAACTATTTGAATGCGCCAACCGGGTTGGCGTACTTTTGCCCATGCCTTAACCAAGTTGGTTAGCCCTTTTACTTTTTGAATTCGCCCCAAGAATAACAGAGTGCGTATTTCTGGGTGTGCGCGATGCTTTCTTTCTACATTGAGCTGTTCAAGGCGTTCGTTTGAAATGATCTCTACGCCATTGGGGATTACAGCGATGGGCGCTTTAATGCCTAAGTTGCGGAGATGCTGCATCTCAATATCTGCAGTTGCGTGCAAGCAATTGGCATTTTGGAGGATCCGCTTTTGGTAAAGCCGCCAAGCCATAGCTTTTTTGATTTGCTTATGCCGCATTGCCCAAGGAGCAGCCATCCCTCTTGGTGAGACAACATATGGCACATTTGCGTTTTGAGCGAAGCGTGGACCTGCATTGAGAAACGGAAGCCAAAGCCCGTTCACATGGATGATGGAACGACTCTTTACGGCAATTCGTGTTTGAAGATATTCGTCTGCGTTGCGCGCATTAGCACTGAGCAGAAAGCATTCTGGCCCGTCCATGGTGATGGGGGCCGCGCTATTGCGCGAAATGATAGAGACATCAATGCCTTGCGACGCTAATTCGCAGCAAACCTGCGGAACTGAACGAGAAAGACCACCTGAGCTGGCGTCCAAATCTTTGACGAAGTGATATACACTTAGCGGTGAAGTGTTATTTCCAGGATGCCTTGGCCATTTCGCGGACCGATTAGTCGAGCGATCCGTAGACTTTGTGCCCGTAGCAAGGCTGTCTTGGATTAATCCAGCAGTGGAATGTTTGGCGAAAACGGGAGCCGTGTTTTTTAGTAGTGTAGTCATTAGCGCGTTCGTTAGCCAGTTTAAGTAGTGGCGAGATCTGTAGGACCTCGCAGAGCAGCTTTACATAATACGCATGGTGGGTGATTTCGTTCCGCAGCTGAGTCACCATGCCTCCAATAGGTCTGAGTTTATCTGTATGTTGAGATACCCTGTCCATATTGATGCCTTCAGCACATACTATACCAGAAGAGAACCTTTCTAGAGCCTCCAAGTGGTGTGCAGTATGCCGCAGTTTTTTACTCATTATTTTTACAACTAGCTAATTTGGGTAGGCTTGGCGAGTCTTGAATTTTCTGTTAATTTACCGCGCTGATTTGATCGGTAGCATCGTCTTCATTATCGTCTTCGTCTTCATCATCAGTCTCAATTTCTTGATTGATTTGATCAGGAACCAAGAAATGGTGCAGGCAGGTATATACCAAATAAGCCACGATCGATCCTTTGATTAGCTGATTTAACACTACGAGTAGCTCCGTTTCTGCTTTAATGGCTTGGTAGAAAACCAGTGGTATCCAGAACAGGAATGCGATGTCTCGGTGCGTAAATCGAGTAACAATACGGTAAATCGTGGCGTAAGCTAGCCCCCAGATGAACATGAATATGGCTCCCCCAAACGAGCCATAGTTGCCATAAGCTTCACCCAAGATACTAATGCCCATGGAAGTGTTGCTCTCTAATCTGAGCCCAGTAAAATGTTCAAAGTTTATTTTTCCCCCTGCGAGTGCCTTGTTCTTCATGATGGCACGAGGAAAAATTGAGCTAATTACAGCTTCTTTGATTGTATCTCCGTTGGCATACGGTTCAACCATTGGGACATTTAGCATGATTGCTGAAATAATCCAACCTTGGTTGATACGCTGTCCAGCTGCTTTCAGTGATTGCTCATTAAAGAACGCCTGGTTGCGGACGATTTTGTCGTAGGCGACTGCAAAAAGAGAAGCGTCGCGCCCTGACCATACTTGGGCGCGATAGTCTGCCTTGACCAACTGGATTGTGAATACACAAATGAATCCGGCAGTGAAAAATACAGCTTTTTTGGATGCCGACCATTTTATGGTTTGATACCAAAAGCATGCGATTAAGCTGACCCAAATGATGAGGTCATGAAACATCGCCGATTCCGCACTCCGCACGACCAATGTTCCGATTGAGAAAATGATCAGCAGATACCGCATCCGGTGTCCGGAGAAGAGGAAGTATATTGCCCCAACATAGCGTAACTGAGTAAGCAGAAAGAAGAAAAATGCTAAACTGCCTGGGACGCGACCTGCAATTAGCTGGGCGACCAAGCTGATTATCAATAAGGCGATGCCTCGTCGAAAATAGATTTCTTCCTTAAGTGTTGAAAGCTTTAGCGCCTGCCACTGATCCATAGGCCACATGAACAATGCGGCTAAGTAGAAACACGTGCCTGGAATTGCATAGGAGAAATATCGTGCGGCATCGACATACATTTCATAACGCAAGTCTGTCGAACCATATCGGTAACCAATCACGGGGCCTACCAACCACTGAAGTGTGGCGATACAGGCCGTGATCTCAATAATCGGAATGTGCGTTTCCAGTGCCCGATAGAAAGCCAGAAACATTAGACCAAAGACTGCCAATGCGAGAATGTCGTTGGGCGCAATCTGGAAACTACCCAGAAAGCCAGCAAACAACAGTGATCCGATTAATGTACCGCGGAAATTCATAATGAAAGTTGATCCAATAGAGGAGCGATAGCTGCCTCGCAACTATAGTCTGACCCGGTGGTTTTTGCTTCAGGCGGTATTAATACAGGAGGCTGAAAGTCGTCCAGCGACGAAAAATCCATTTTCCGTAATGGTGGTGTTGGCTGGCGTTCCGCAAATTCACTGATCTGCTTCATTTCCTGAGGATACCATGTCTCAAGGCCAGCTGCCCAATATTCGAACAATTTATTAGGTGCGTTGTAGATGAAATTAATTGTATTTCCGCGGTAAAGTATAAGACCGACATCATATTTACCAAGCTGTTGCGGAAGCTCATCGTAGCTCCATCCTTTTGGATTAGTTGCTACGTTGGGATAGGCCATTTTATTGAGCCATTCCCATATTGCGGGTTCGATGTTATAGCCGCTGATCATCAGAGTGACATCGTCGGGATGGCGTGCTACCCATTCGACGATCTCCTTAATGTATGTGTCACGAAATGAAGCCGAACCCACAAACAGCATCCGAACTGGCTTGGTTTTCTTAGTGGCCGTGGACTCCGGGTGCCAAGACCGAGGAGGATAGTTAGGCCAAACCTTGAGTTTGGCCGTTGCTAGTTTGGGATTATCTCTTTGCAGAAATTGCAGCCGATTCTCGTTTGTTTGAGAAATCCACAGAGCTCTTGGAAACAAATGTTTTTTTTCTAGTTTACTGGCCAACTGCACATTTCGCATGCCCTTTCGTTGATAATCAACGGGCGCATAGTATTCATGGTGGTGGATGAATAACTTAGCGCGTCCACCCAGTAGGTAATAATAGAACCAAACGGCGAGGGCCGAGTGAGGTTCAACTGAAATGATCGCATCCGCTTTTGATCGCTTTATGGCGCGCGCGCAATACCAGTGCCATGTATAGCTCTGAGCCACTCGCTTAAAAATATTGTCCGTTTTAACTACAAACTGCGGCCTTTCAATCGCGACACCACGGCACTCAAACGGCTGTCGGTTTTTCAGATTCTTACTGGTCCACACCGTCAGTTGAACGTCTTGCTTGCTGGCAAGTATTCGAATGGTATTGGTGGCCGGCGGATAATATTCGATCGGCAGAATGTGGACGTAAGCGATATTCATGATCAGTTCGTCGCTAGAACCCCCGTTTGCTCAAGCAAGGATTGTAGGATGCTGCGGTAATCACGTTGATCCCTTTTGACTCGGGCCTCGCCAGCGGCGGCCATTTTTTCCATTCGTGAGCTATCCTGAAGGAGGGCCTTTAACAACCCAGCCAGCTCGTTATAATCCTGAAAGAAAAGTGCCTCTTGGTCTGAAAAAAACGACTGAGTTTCGCTGTTTTTTTCGGTTGCCAGAATTGTACCGCAAGCTGGGATTTCGAATGTTCGAGTGGTGTGCAGCTCAGGAAAGCGTTTGGATACCAGGCCCAGGCTAATCCAAGATTGCGAGAGAAGCTGGGCGTAATCTTCACCGAATACTGCATTGCCGATGTAATGGAAATCAGGATTGTTGGGATGGCGTTGCTGGAATCCATCCCATCCGAAGCCTGCGATACGCACAGGAATACCTGCTTTCAATAGCTCTTCGACGCACGTTTCTCGATCTGGCTCGCAAAGGCCTACAAACACAGCTTCGAGGCGCTTTTCGGATGCGGGCGTCCGTGGAGAATGGAGGGTGTTATCGTAGCCTTGAGTTGTCATGATCAAGCGATCAGCTGGCAACCACTTTAGATATTCGTTTGCCTCAAATGACTTCGTAGATATCGCCCAGTCGTAGAATTGAAGTGACCGATTGAATGCTTGGGAACGGTTGGTGTGGTAAGCGGTGTCTGGCGTGTAATGTATCAGCGTTTCTGCATGCTGACGCATTATTTTGGTCGTATTGAAGGACAGGTAGGCGGCTTTATCTACCCAGATGAGATCCTGCTTTTCGGTGAGCTTTTGTTTCACCAGCTTGTTCGTTTGGCTGATGACAGGCCCTAGTTTTGCGCGGAAAGACAGTGTTTTTGCCCATCGCGGAGCGGTTAAGTAGGGTGGGTGGGTATCGATCCAAGACCATTCCCAGCCAGGGGTCAGTGATCGGAGGACGTCGGCGCGCATACGTGAAGTCGTACCTGGCGTCAGGATGCCAATGTAAGTTGCTTTCATGCTAGGCAAGGCACATCTTGATCCGGTCGGCCATTTGCGCGCCGATGACTTTCCACGTGGATTTTTGCATCGCGGTATCTCGTGCTTGTTGGCGCATTGCGCGGTAAATCTCAGGTTGTTCAATGAGGTATGAGATTTTTTGCACCAAGTCCTTGGGAGTGATTGGAGGGTCTAGGAGGAGTCCTGTTTCGCCATCCATTACCAGTTCCGGGATACCAAATTTCCGCACGCTGATAGCCGGGCATCCAAAGGTGGCTGCTTCAGTCAGCACGAGTGGGTTGGTATCTTCTCGGGTCGGGTGAATAATGAGGAACGCGTTGGCGTAAATGCTCTCGAAACGAGCTAACTCCTCCGGAACATCGGGGCTCAGTTTACCCACATACTCAATTTGCGGAAAGGCTCGCCAGCGGTCATTTGGGGGGGGGCCGCCAACTATCGTCCAGTGAAGTTCGGGATACTGCGTTACTAACTGCTCGAAGGCGTTCAATAAAATATCGCCGCCTTTCTGTTCGAAGTTCATGGCGATGGTCACCAAATTCAGGGAATGGCCATCCCAGACGTCCGAGGGGGGGGGGGGGAGGACACCGCCTCGCCCGAGAGCGACATAGTGCTCGCCTGATAGTTGATAGGCCTCGCGGGCTCGATCCAGACCCCATTGAGACTCAAAAAACACCGTTTCGGCACCTTCGAGGAATTGCGCTTCTTCGGCCCAAATCCGTCTGAGGTCTTTTTGATTAAAGTCGTTGATAGACAATCCGTTATGGAAAAACGTGTGAAAAACGACGTCAAGATAGACAAAATACGGGCGTTGTGGGCGACATCGGCTCCACCGTGCGGCAGATCGGAAAAACACGGCATCTAGGCAGTTTGCATCCAGTTGCCGCACTTGTTCGGCATTCCTGTTCAGCGTATTGGGGGAAAAATAGGCAAAGCGGCCTGGCTGGCGCAGGATTTTGCGCTGGAGCCGGGACCAGAGTTGCTCGCCCCAAGGAACCGATGGTTTATAGACCAAGGGTTCAATTTCGTCAAAATGCGCTTTGAGTTGCTGATAAGCATGCCAGCTCACCGCATAGCTACCACCACCAGAGGGCTGGAGATCTAAATCGGTGATGAATGCAAGTTTTGCGCACATTTCCCGCACAACATCGACGCTCAACGGTCATCATTCAAGCCGTTTCGATTCGCTGGACCCGCTGTCTCTCCTTGCGGGCGAGAATCGCTGACCAGCCATATTGGTAGATAAATGACTGAAGGCGGCGAATGTTCTTCCAGCCAAGTATCGGCAAGAGCACTTGCAACGCCCGCCCTCCCTGAATGCGTAGCTTGCTGCCTCCTAGTTGGTGGACAGCTTTTTCGGCCTGTATGGCAATTTCAGGGAAATCGGGGAAAAATTGATAGAGCCACATCTGATAGCGATCAGCGCAGATGCGACGGATACGTTCGCTGTTTTCGCGAGCTAGCAGGAGGTCGCAGCCGAGCGATGTGGTCAGATAGGCGGACGCCATTGCTTTTTGACCGCGGGTGCCACTGAGGGTTGGTGTCAGATTTTTACGGTAGGCGTAGAGCGCCTTATCTGCCCAACGAACGCCTTCCGAATGCAGAAGCAGGCGAATGCTGAACTCGAAATCATTATTGAGACTGAGTTGCGAATTCCAGCCGCCTGCTTGGGCGATGATTGCCTTGGGGATTAGCCATTTCCAGCCACCCATCATTCCCTCGTTGTGTGCGAGTGAATCGTAGAGCCACTCCAGCGGGTCATCGTAGTTACGATTGGTCGTCTCGATTCTGGCTTTGGCGAGGTTTTTGTCTTCAACAAAGTAGCCCCAATGGCAATCTGCCAAGCAGCGCGGGGAGTCGCGTAGCGCATCAATTTGTGCCTCCAGGTGTCCGGGCATGAGGGCGTCATCCGCGTCCACAAATTTAATATAGCTCCCCGTTGCTTCCTGAAGGCCGCGATTCAACGCTGCTGACTGTCCAGCATTGGCTTGTCGGATGAGCCGAATACGTGGATCGCCGAAATTGGTAATGATCTCCGCAGTGGCGTCGCGGGAGCCGTCATCTACGACGATGATTTCGAGTTCAGAGTAGGACTGTTCACAAACGGACGTCAGCGAAGTCTTAATCCATTCTTCGGCGTTATAGGCGGCAATGATGACCGATATCAGACTCATAATGGCCTAGTAGTAGGCTTTGAGGCCAGTCAGCATTTCGCTGAACGTTAGTTTGGAGTCTCGGTATGCGCTTCGGGCTAACGAGAGATTTCGGCTTTTTAAGGCTAAGGCGAGGATACGTCGTGCGTGGTGCTGTTGCACGCGTCGCTTTGCCATTTCAGAATCTGTTGAGCTGAGCGGGCATTCGGGGCTTTGCAGTGCGTTGATTACCGCTTGATGGCCGAGCACGAGGTATTCTTTTTGTGCCGGCGCACTGCGAAATTCTTGCCCCTCATGTACTCGCCACCAAACCAAAGAGGGTGGGAACAGAATGACTGGCCAGCGGGCGGCTAGGCGTAGCCACATGTCGTTATCACTGGCAACGCCGAAGGCCTGAAAGCAGCCGACGTCATTAAAAGCATTTCGACGCATGATTGCGCCGGATGGGCCGCAGGATAGGCAGCCTCGCTCTAGAAAATGTTTGTGGTAGGCTTCCTTGGGCGAAATGAGCCAGGGATATGGTTTCTCGGCTTGGAGATCTGAATGAGACAGGCCTAGTGCGGCATCGGGATGGGCTTCCATTGCTTCGACCATGATCGCGAGGCTGTGCGGGTAGATCAGATCGTCGGCATCGACATACTTGATGTATTTGCCTTGGGCCAGCGATGCGGCGC
This sequence comes from Cerasicoccus arenae, assembly GCF_014651635.1. Classification (GTDB taxonomy): domain Bacteria; phylum Verrucomicrobiota; class Verrucomicrobiia; order Opitutales; family Cerasicoccaceae; genus Cerasicoccus; species Cerasicoccus arenae. The sequence continues at coordinate 60,857 of NZ_BMXG01000002.1, forward strand.
GATTACGATTTGGATAATCACGTAGATTCTTGGCGTTGAAATATGCCTGAACGCGGGAGTCCTTGGCCGCGATGTCCTTCATTAATGCCGCCGAACTGTCCGTCGAGCAATCGTCCACCATGATGACCTCAAGGTCTTCGAAGGTGGATTGAAGAATGCTCTCTACACAGGCCTCAAGGTAGGCTTCACGGTTATAGACCGTTACGAGAACGGAAACTGTTGGCGGGCTACTCATCAGCGAAAGTCCATCTGGCTATTGGGCATTCGTCAAGCGACGCCATGCGCGAACTGGTAAGCTGTGGCTGATTTTTCGTGGATCGATTTGCCAGCGTACCTTGTGGGATGATCGCAAATTATGCCAAGGTGTTTGCCAAGCAGGCAGTAAATTATGTGGCCAAAGATACCGGTACGGCGCATCAACAAATCCTTGCTGATTCGTCTCGGCGTATTCCCGCGGCTCCTCGTTGTGTTGATGGTGGCACGTCACGCTAAAGGCGGGATTGAGCGTTTCATAGTTGGCCGCTTGTAGCTCATACAGGAGTCGATTATCGCAACGAGGGGCACCCAAAAGAAAGTCTCCTGAGATGTCACGCAGTTCTCCGCGAAACGCCCAAGCATCCTGACTGTCGTTCCGATCAAAAAGGACCGAGCCTGATTTGCGACAATCCCAACGCGCCAAGGCCCAGCATTGATTTGACTTCAGGAATTGCTCAGCTAGCACGATTGATTGATCAAACCAAATATCGGTATTGGCAATCAGCGCAATGTCATCCGGCCCTTGTCGTTCCTTAATCCAGACAAAGAAATCAGTAAAATTCGGTCGAGATGCGATATCGCGCACTTGGAGTTTCTCCGAAGAAGGCAAGTCAGCCTGACCTTCACGCAGTATGCACACTTGGCCCAATGCCGGGTTTTTCAGATTGTTCTCCAAAGCCAGTGACATTTCACCGTGGCGGTTTGGATCGGCACAGGGATACCATGTAGTGAAGAGCCGTATCATCTTTCGCGCTTATCCTGTGCTGCTGCGGCAGCTTGATATTGCTCAAGTTGCTCTTGGATGGCTTGACGGATGCCGTTGCTCATACGGCGCGCGGAGTCGCTAGCTGGTGTGGCAAAATAGCTGGGCGGCAACAGCTGGACGGCTACACGCCGGGCCAGCCGAAGGATGATATAGGCTTTAGCTTTGCAACGCAAAGCGATTCGAAAATACGTCCGAATGATTAATCGCCGAGCAAGGCTTAGATTGTAGTTGGCCTGCATCGATTGAAGCGTATCAGCGATTGCCATATCTGCATGGTTCATGTTGAACAAGAGAAATTCTGCTTCGATGAAATACTGACCTTCCCACAGCAATTGAAGCACTGGGGAAGCATTGCTTTTTCGCAATGAATCCGCTCCCTCGTTCAATCGAATGGCGCGCGAAGCGACCAGTTTTTCGATGGCACTGTTGGTGATGCGAGCTTGTTCGCTGCGGCGGATGAATACATCGGGCAATGACTGGTCAAATTTTCTGTAAGTCAGCCCAGCCAGTATTGCACGTGTATGCACATCGGAATCGTCGCCATAGAAAACTCGTTCATTGAACCCCCCAATCTTTAGAAAGGATTTTCGGCACCAGAGAGGAGAGGATGTTTGCCAGACGGAATCAGCTGTGAGAAAGCGATTGAGATCGGGCGCGTCGTTACTCAGTTGATTCCAAAGGCAATCCAAGTCGCCGATTTTTTCGTGAAATAGGGCGACAGGAAATACTAAGAAATCCGCTGCGTTCTCTTTAATTTTAGCGGTTCGATTTTCCAGGCACCATGGTGCCATGAGATCATCTGAATCGAGGAAGAGCAACCACTCCCCATGCGCATGTTGGGCACCGATATTACGGCAGGTCGATGGCCCCTTTAGGCCTTCGTTGCGTTGCAAAATATGTATCCGGTCGGCTTCGGCCAATTGGGATACTGTCGCCCAAGTTTCATCGCTCGAGCCATCATCGACGATCCATGCCTCCCAATTTGAGTAGGACTGAGAACGTATCGTCTGCAGCGTTTGTTGCAGCAACTCAACCCGCTCAAAGTGGGGGATGATGATGGAGATGCGCGGCTTCAAATTTGTTGATAAAGCGATGCGTATTGTTGGGCAGCTACTGCGCTAGCGTAGCGAATTCTGGCTCGGTGCGAGATGGCTTCGCGATCAAATTTTTGTGACATGGCTTGATGCAACGCGTTGACCAAGGCATTGGCGTCGATTTCGGAAACGAGAATTCCGTCTTCGTCATTGTTGATCATTTCAGGAATGCCACCTACTGCAAAACTGATGACCGGCAAACCACAGCAAAGCGCTTCGCTGATAACATTGGGCAAGTTATCTTGTCGGCTGGGCAGCACGAAAAGATCGGCTGCGTTGTAGAGGATTGCCATCAGTCGTTCATCTTGTATTGAACCCAAACGGTGGACCTTGCCTAGGCCATCAGGGAGTGCGCCTTTTCCGGCCACTGCGATGGACCAATCTTCTGGCAAAGGCTTGCTGGTGAGCGCCGTGTGCAGCAGGTCGCCACCTTTTCGGTAGTCGTCGATGTTTTCCGCCACAAAAGCTAAGATTTTCCCTTCAGTTGGTAATCCAAGTGCCTCGCGGGCGAAGGTCTGTTGGAGTGGGCGAAAGACATCTGTGTTTAACCCGTTGGCGATGACTTTATGCTGCGTCGGCTGGAGCCCAGTCGAAGCGGCTGCTTCAGTATTCAACCATTCCGAAGGAGACACGCAGGTCAAATTCGATGGCGTGCGCAGCAAATTGCGCTGCTGGGTGATGACCGATTCGTTTTGCTTTTGAAGCGACTGCGGAGCACGTTCCAGATCGATACTGTAATGAAAGCCGCCGAGAAAGGTATGCATGTCGTGGAACGTCCAGACGATCGGGCAGGGGGCGTTTTTAAAAAACGTTGGCCAGTCTAAAATGCCAGACGTCCAATGAAGATTTATGATGTCTGCCTGTGCAATAAAGGGCACGCTGAGAAGGTCGTAATCGGCTTCAATGGACGAGTAAAAAACGTCCGTATTCTGGCGGCGCATGAACTGCTGGTGGCTTGCATCTTTAGTTGCAGCAATATTGAATTTAAACAACGCACGTTCGTGAAAACGAAGGTAACGTTTGGGCAGTTGCTTGATCCCCTCCGCGACGTTGGTCCCACAGTCGAGTGCCGCAAATGTGGAATCGACACCGAGCTGACGGAGCGCCTGATGCGTGCGGTATGCAGCGACGCCTGCACCTCCATTGCGGAACTTCGTTATGTGGACAACTTTCATTGTAGGAGGCCCATTTTCTTCCAGAGGCGATGCTTCCAGCGGCCCAGATTGCCTTTCAAATGATTGGCCCAAGTGGATGTTGAGCCCCAGCGAAGCGATTGCTGTAAGCTGAATTCGCCCAAGCGAGAAATTTTTGCTTTTCGCTTACGAACGCAAATGGAATCCGTGAGATTAATCGCCATACTTGAGCTGACATCTTGCGTAAAGTTTTCGCCAGTCCCATCGACTCCTATATTTCTAACCAACGAACGACGCGGGCTAAGGCAGAGTCCATCTTGGAGGAAAATTGATGCCGCCCAGAAAATTGCCCACGTTTTTATGCGGCAACATTGGTTTTCGAGTAGCTGATTGGAAAACCCATTACAGCCGCCGAGATTAAATTGCTTGTGCATTTTCTCGGAAGCATTGATGTCAGCGATTAGCTTATCGACATCCCATCGCGCACGCTCCCATGAGTCTTCCCATGTGCCCCAACCCCAGCACTGCATGTAGCGCGTAAAGAAGGTTTCTGGAAGTAGGGACTCGTAAGGCGTCGCGTGACAATACGCATTAATATGGCGAACGGCTGGCGTTGATTCATAGGCAAAAAGTGCCGTGTTCATATATTCGAGGAATCCCGGTGAAGTCACCAAGTCATCTTCTAAAACAATGACGCGACCATGCCGATTAACGACTTCTGAAACGCCTCGCTTGATCGATTCTGCTAAGCCGAGGTTTATCCCGGCCTCAATGATTTCGACCTGCCCACACCATTGCTGAGAACGAATCAACTGGCGAACTTGTGCAACAGCACTCGCGGTAGATTCATTCTTGCTGGCGTCAGAGTACACATAAAGCTGTGTCTGATCGGCCAGCCGATTTTTAGCAAGAGCTTCTAGGGTTTGGCGAGTATGGTCGGGCCGCGCATAAACAAACAGGACGACTGGCGCTAGCTGTGAAGAGTCTGACATCATGCGCCGGTTGAAGGAAATCGCGACTCACCTCAAGCCACGGGCTGGCCGTAGGATTTCAGGGCTTTGCGAATGCCTTCGCGGAAAGGAACCTTATACTCGAAGCCGAACTGTTTCTGTTTGGTGGTGTCACCGCCACGAGCGAATACGCCAGCAGGTTTGTCGGACAGGCCCACGACTTCCGGCTCATAACCACACTCTTCAGCGGCGATTCGTGCAAATTGTTTGAAGCTCGTGTAAATGCCAGTCGAAAGATTAACGGCATCGCCATCATCGATTTTATCAATGGTGGCCATCACGCCATCGACGCAATCTTCGATGTATATAAAGTCGCGCATCTGGTCGCCTGTGCCCCAAACCGTAAGGGTCTCTTCGCCGATGTGCGCCATCGCGCGTTTGCAGATGCTAGGGAACGGATAACTATCGTCCTGATCCTCACCATAGCCAGAGAAAGGGCGGTAGCAGGTGGATTTTAGCCCGTGCTTTTGGTAAGCAAGACGGGCGAGATATTCACAAGTAAGCTTGGCCCAGCCATAAGACATATCAGGCATGCCGATGTCATTATCGAAGGCGATCATATCCTCGCTAAGCAGCTCGTAGTTCTCCTCTCGTTGACGAGCAATTGGGTATGCTGCGCTGGAACTGAAGCAGGCGGTTTTGGCTGGGCGCGCTTTTTCGGCCCACTGCCAGTATTCCGCGTCGATTGAAAGGTCGTCGGCGACTGCGAGTGGATGGTTTTCAATCATCGCTCTTCCGCCGACCATTGCGGCGAGGTGAAAGACGTAATCAAAATCGTCATCCGCCCGTTGTTTGAACCATTCGCGGCAATCTTGGCGATAGAAATTGAAATTTGGGAAATCGCGGGGAGAAAACAGTGGCCAACTGTTGTCCGGGTCGATACCACCAGTGAATTCGGCAACTGGGTCTACGCAGTGAACCTCGGCTCCCTGATCCAGAAAACGTTTGCAGAATCGGCGACCGACAAATCCGGCGCCACCAGTGATCAATACTTTTTGCATTTAGCGTGTAGTGTTTTGGTTTACTTGAACTGATTCGTAAATATCGCAATACATACGGGCGCATTGAGCGGGCGTCCATTCATTCAAGGCCCGTTGACGATTTTTTTCCCCGAGATTTGTTTTTGCCAATTCAAATGCTTTTTCAAGCGCTTGCTTAGCAGTGGATGGATGCCCAGGGTCAAACACGGGATTACCGGTTTCGCGAAGAAGCTCGCCGACGTCCCAGGAATCTGGTCCAACAACGATCTTACCGAAAGTCAGGCCAAGGGTGATATTGCCCGAATTAAGCACTTTGAGGCGGGGGATGAACAACACATCCGCGGCGTTCAAGTAGAGCTGAGCGTCCTCTTCCTGCACGAAGCTATAGTTGAAGTTATAGCTCGGATGTAGCCGATAATAGAGTCGAGTGAGATCCCGCAGCCAATACTTTAGCCGGATCCATGAGACTTTGGCGAGCTTCTCGCGCCAGCGTGACACCAGCAGGATTTTATCGCCGACTTGGGCACCTTGAAATGTGTTCATGATCAAATCGCGTTCTTCCATGCTGCGAATGGCACCAAAGACTAACATGACTTTCGCTTTTTCGGAGATTCCGAGCTGCTTCCTAGCCGCTTGCCGGGAAATGTTATTTGGCAGCGAGGCGTAGTTGGCATGAGGGATGATGACATGTTTGGGCTCAACACCACGGTAAAAAACAGTGTTCGCGTAGCGGCTTTTGAACTCATCAATGCTTGCTTGGGCGAAATGAACAACCGCGTCTGCGTAGCGGTAAAAAAGTTCATACATTCGCTCCCAAACTGGGTTTTTGACTGCGTCGTGGGGCAGAAGGACGTGTCTGGTAATGACGATGTGTGAGCGGTCAGCCCAATGCTTTAGTCGCACTGCCACTTGCTCGACGAGTTCTTCGGTGAGCCCTTCTTGATAGGCTTTCTCGATTTCATGGGTAACGTATTCTGGGAAGTGCAGGTGGACGACATTGAAGTCGCCTTCCTGATTCCAGAATGTCTCGTGCGAATGCACGATTGTGACATCGTTTTTTTCCATGGCCTCGTGTAGGTCGACGAGGAATCGATTTCCAGGAAGCGGAATATTGGCGACAAGAATCTTCATCCTAGTGGTGTGACTTTTTTCGAGCATCATCAATGACTGACTGTAATCGATGTATATGCTGTTGGCTGTTGAAATTATTTTTAGTATGCTTGCGTGCTGCTGAACCCATTTGTCGGCAGAGTTCAGGATTACGGAGTAGGTGACTCATGTGAGCGCCCATGGTGTCGACATCCAGTTCGTCAACGAGCATGCCTGTTTTGCCTTCTATCACGACATCTTTTATACCAGCGTGTCGAGTACTGACTATCGGGAGCCCAGCCGCGGCTGCTTCAAGTATGGTATTGGGCGTGCCCTCGGCGTCTCCGTAAGATGGGATCACGGAATGCTGGGCGAAGCAGCAGGCATTGGCAAAATATTGAGCGATCTCCTGATGTGGAATGGCACCCTTGAAAATGACGTTTTTCTCAATGCCCAAAACTTTGGCCAGAGTAATACATGTTTCGAGAAGCTCGCCGTCACCGATCTGGACTAGCTGAGCATTTGGCACCTCTTTAAGCGCTTTGCTAAAGGCCAATAGCGTCAGATGATTCGCTTTGATGTTCGTAAACCGGCCGACTGATAAAACGATTGGCTGATAGCTGGATTGGATTTCATAAAATGAATCCCGTGGCCCGTAGGGATTGTAAACCAGCTTCTTTTCATTGCATCCAAGTCCGGCAAGGGCATCGATCATGAACCGAGAGACGCCGAGTACGCTATGCGCATAGTCGAACATTGCGCAATATTTCGCAAGCCGCTCCGGAGTCAACTCTGGCTGGCGATGTGCATCATGCCCGTGGAAATGCACGATTAGGGGGATGCCAAGCTGCTTCGCAATCGGTGTGATCGCGGCTCCGGTTGCCCCAAACTCAGCCAAGATTACATCGACATTATGACTGGCAAAAAAGCCTCCCAATGCATCAAGGACTGCGGGGGGGGATAATTCCTTGGCTGTAATCAGACGATGATAGAGTGCTTGTGGCAGGAGTCTCGCGGCTTTTTTCAGGAATGGTTTTTGGCTATAAAAATAGCGAATGGTCTTTCCCTGATAGGCATAGTCTGGATACGCGCGACTGACGCAGACTTTTTCTCCGCTGAGGGACTCTACGTGGATTCGAATAAAGTCCTTAATGACTTTATTGTCGTCAAATCCAACAATGCAGGTTGTTCCCATCCTTTAGCTCTCCTGTTTCGATTGATGCAGAAACATGCGTTTAATTTTTCCAGCGAACATACGGCTGCGAACAATGCGGCGCTTGAGGAATGTAGCGATAAGCTTTTCACGCTGCCCCGCATTATTTAGCTTATCGTTCTCTGCGGGCAGGGATATCCAACATGGAATGCTGATATTGCCTGGTCGTCGCCAATGCTTAATCTGATCGCGAAACGTCTCAGCCCATAGATCCGCACCAATGTCTTTGGTGTATTCACGGCGTATTTTATCTCGGCTTTCATTGGAAAATTTTTGCCAGAGCACGGGATCGTTGACCAGTTGTTGAATCGCCTTCGGGAGTGCATCCGGAGCGTCATCGAGAATGAATCCGTTAACGCCATCTTCAATCAATTCAGGGATACCGCTCTTATTGTAACGACAAACTGGAACGCATCCGCACGCCATTGCTTCCATGATCGCGATGGGTAGCCCTTCATAGTCAGACAGCAGGACAATAACATGGGATTCCCGCATCTTATCCTGAACTTGCTGGCTTGGTACGGCCCCCCCAAGATAAACTGAGAGGCCGCTCCCTTCTTTGGCTAGAATTGCCGCAACTTCTGCCTTTTCCGGGCCATCACCATAGATAATCGCTTCGACACTCGGCAACTGTTTGACAGTGCGGCAAAATGCCCGAGCAAGATCTTGGATGCGTTTCTGCTCGGTCACGAGGCGTCCGAAAAACGCGATGCGGAATTTGCCGTGTGGAGGAGCGACAAACTGATCAACGACAGGCGCACCATAGGGGATACGATAGACTGAGGTGTCGCGCGTTTTACAGTTAGTTAACTGCTGTTCCAGTTCGCGCGAGACGCCGACCATTCCAGTAAGTCGGTGGGACTTTTTTCCGGCGACAAATTCTTCCTGCAGGCCGTCGCAGTATGCGTGATCGGAATGTAGAATTCCCACCGTTGCAATGCCTGCTTTGCGTATCCAACGGCAAGCGTAATAGGCGGATGTAACGACATTGGGAAAGAAGATGTCTGTCGGCTTTGCTTTAAGCTGTTCGAGCGTCCACCGGATGCTGTCTTCAGTAGTTAGTGGATTAATGGTCTTGGAGTATTCGATGCCATTCTCATCGAGGAAATTGATGAGGGGGCCTTCGCCCAAATGCATGTAGACCAAGCAGCGAATACGGAAACCACGCTCAATGAGTGCAGGCATCAACCATAGTAACCATGACACGGGGCCACCGATAATGCCTGGCTTATCAAATGCGCAAATGGTGATGAGAGGCTTGCTGGAATCGATTGCCATTATCAATTGTCTTGGGCCTCAGCCAGTATTTCTCGGACTTTCGACAAGCTAGGTTCGGCGTAAACGATGTCCAACGTTTTTGCGACTTGTCGCCAGTCGTATTCTTTTAAAACGCGGTTCCGGGATTCAGTACAGCGATTGGTGTCGACGAGAGCATCACGCGTTTTCTGAGCAAGGTCTAAGATGTTATCTGGCTCGTAGACAAAGCCGTAGCGGCCATTATCAATTGCCTCCAAGCATCCTGCTTCCTCTGGGACGACAATTGGTTTCCCGTGTGTCATTGCTTCAAGGACTAGCGTTGGCAATCCTTCTCGCTTGCTCGTGACAACGACTGCCGCACTCGCGGCGATAGCGTCCTGAACGCCTCGATGGTCTGTGGCTCCGTAGATGGATACGTTGCTGGGCGTTTCCTGATTAAACTCGCTCAGCATCGTTTCTGCGCTGAGCCCTTGACCAAGCATAACAAATGAACGCTCTGGCATTTGTTGGGCCAATTGCACAAATGCGGCTGGGTTCTTGACTGGGTCGTTGCGCCCGACATAGAGAACGAAATCGTTCTGCTGTGTTTTCTTTACGAAGCGTTCCGCGCAACCTAGATCGCAGTTTTCTACATCGACGCCATTGGGCAAGTAATAGGTTTCAATACCATTTTGATTACGTAAATCATCCCGTTGCCACTTTGCGACGGAGAGCCTGATGTCGGCCTGCGGCGCTTCATGCAGCAAAGCTTCATTGATTTGCTCCTGCCATGGCTCTAAGCCAACTTTGCCATGCTCCGGGAAGTAATTGAGGTGGTAAGTGTGTATCCAGCGTATCCCATTTTTCTGAGCATTATGGCCCCAGTGAATCATCCAAGGAAAGACGTGAGAGTGAATCGCCAGACACTGATTCGGGACATACTGGATCAGCTCCTCCCGTAGGTGTGGGGGGATATTATCGAAGCCCGGAAAGGCTTGCTCGTTCGGCGTTAATTCCACACGCAGCTTTGAGTGCTTTTGAATGGCCATCAGGTGATGGCGGATTCCGCCGAAGCTCAGATTGACTCCGGCAAATACCTGTGGATGAGTTTGAGCAAGTCGAGCCATCCAAGCCGCGTATAGCTTTTGTTCATGGGCACGTTTATGATGAAACTTGCGCATTGCTAGCTTGTGCTGCGCAAATTTCCGGTAGCCCGCGAACTTCTCTGACAAGTAGCTAATGAGGAATTCTTTCTTGGAGGTTAGCTAGCTTTCTGGATGAGGCGGAAAAGGAATTCGTTCATGCCTTGGATCGAGAAGCTTGTTTTGATTCGCTGTAGATTGGCCGCTCCAAGTTCCTTTCGTAATGCCTCGTCATGCAGGAGCGTATTTATCTTATCAGCGAGGTCAACCGGGTCATGAGGCTTGGCGTAGACCAGTTCAACGTGATCGTCGCCCAAGGCCTGACGAATACCAGATATGTCGGTTCCAACAACCGCGCGGCCTAGCGCCATTGCTTCGCAAACTGCATTCGGGCAACCTTCTTTTATCGAGCTATGAACGACTATGTCGGACTCATAAAGCAGTTCGTTGGTCGTATCGATTGGGCCCAGAAAGCGGACAGAATCTCCCAGGCCAAGGTCGAATGCCAAGGCTTTTAATCCTAAAACGTGCTTTGCGTCTAGCAGATGCCCAGCTAAAGCCAATATCGGAAGAGGGAGGGATGTCGTGCGCGCCGATTTGATGACTAGGCTCCAGGCCCGAAAAAGCGTATCATGGTCTTTAAACGGGATAATGTTTGCGACCATTGAAACCAATAACTGGTTTTGTTTGACGCCAATTTTATCCCGCCAGATTGGCTTTAGCTTGTGTGCTTCGGGAATCGGTGTGCCGTTGTTGTAAACAACGATGTTTTCATACGGGATGTCGTAATTTTCGCTGATAAATTCAGCGCCTGCACGTGAATTAGAAGTTATGTGGACGGCATTATTCAGTGCTCGTTGTTCCATCTTGGATTTAAATAATCCTCTCCCTTCGTCCTGTTGATTCCACCAGATGTAGTGCGCGCCCGTCCATTTCCAAATAAGGCAGACTGGCTTGCTGTGGACAGAAACAAAAGGGAGAATGACATCGGGTTTGATCTGATGCCGAATGAATTGGGCAAGCTGATACAGCATTAAGAATTTTCGCCGTCCAGTCTTTTTCTCATTGTAAGGGAAATGAAAAATTTCGCAGCCCAACTCTCGTAGTGGCATTGTTAATGGCCCTTCGCCAAACCAGCCGAGCACCGCAACGGGTACGTTGAGTGTTGTGCGGAGGTATTCAATGAAATGAAACGCCTGTCGCTCGGCCCCACCCATGTGATGGAAATTGCCAAGAACGATTAGATACCGACACTGATTTGTTTGATTATCTAAAGAGGCCGTCATCTCAAATTCCTAACAATTGCTTAACTCGTGACTTGAATGAATGAATCACTCGTTGTGAAGCAGTTTTGCTCGGCGTGGCTGTGTTTTTTTGAGGGGCGTAGAATTCTTCTTCCCAACTTTTGATCATTGCGATGCCTTCGGGTGTTAATTTTTTCTCAGCCGAATCAATTTCCTGATTAAACATCTCAACTCCATATTCCTGGGCCAGAGATTTACCATTCAGAGACGGCTCCCAATTGGGGTTGTCTTCCGGTAGGTTGAGGAATTTTTGTAGTTTACTATGCAGCAATTGAGGGTTGTTCACGACATCCTCAAAATTGATTAGCAATACCTTTTCAGGAAAACGCGCAGCATATTCTTTGGCCACTTTCTGGCGTTCAAAAATTTCAAAGACCATCTTACGATCGATTCCTAAGTCGCCCATCATTGAGCGTATTCCCTCGACTGGCTTGCGCTGGCTGATCGACGCCATAATGCCTTGTGCTGAGCGCAACATATAGATGAGCGAAAAATCGAAATCGTTTGATTCCAAGTGCCTGAATATCGTTCCGTCATTACCCTCTAGTGCTACAATCGTATGAATATCTTCTACGGCTTGTTTTCCTAGATGATGCTTGATCAGAGTCTCATAAAGGGTGTCGAAAATGAAATTGAAGTTCCAGTCAGAGCCTTGGCGTAGTTTATTGAATAGCTCTAAATCGAAATCCTGAAATGAGAATTTGAAAGGTTCGAGATGGACATTCTCTCTTGAGAAATAGAAAGGAAAATGCCCCAGGTGGGAAAATGTTTCCAAGCGGTAATAGCCGTTGGCGCAAATGCTGGATCTCAGGGCAAAGGTTTCTCGTTCGCGAAGCCAAGTTTGCTCAGTCAACGCGGCTTTATTGATGCCAGAAAATGCATTGAGCTGGAAGAAATCGACATAGTGCCCGGGCGTATTGTCCAAGGTGTACGCGGCCATGCCTTTGCCGGACCCCCACCAACCATCAATGGCAACGTATCTCATTAACCTTTCAGGTCGGAGTAATGATAGAAATCGTTTGGCTGGATCGAGTTGAGATACCAGACGCTAGCGGCGATATCAATCCACGTGTGTATATCGCGACCGGTCACCCAAGGCCGTTCGATCATCCTGCAACGCTCACCGAGCCACACCCAAGGCGTTGGCCCTTTTTGCTCGATCGCACACTCTTTTTTGAACCCCCAAATACCTTGATCGTAAAAGAAAACATCGGGATACGCCTGTCGGTTTGATCCTGCTTCAACGTTAAGGAACGATTCCATGAAGCCGTCTTCGTTGCACTTCATTGCGCGGTAGGGGTGATCATCCTGAGCCTTCCAGGCAGTGAGGACTGAATCACAACTGCCATCGTCGAGTAGTTCAAATGCGCGGTCAATAATCCCTGGAGTCACCATTACCGTATTGCCGAGTAGGATAATGACATTCTCCAACTCGGGGTGCAGCAGGGTCACGGCTTCCACGGCATGCTTAATAACGTCTTTGTGCAGTGACGATGATTGGCTCAGTTCAGCGGGACGATCGATAATTTCCGCTCCTTCCATCCGAGCAATGTGCGAAATGTAAGGATCTTCTGTCGTTACATAAATGGCTTCACAGTGGCGTGAATGTTTGGCTGCTCGGAGTGGGTAAGACATGACTGGCACGTTCTGTACCGGTATGACGTTTTTGTTACCTACGCTATGGTTGCCGCCTTTTGCAGTCAGGATTACGGCGTTGCGAATTGGTTTGGACATAGTGCTGTGGGGGGATGATGGTTAGTTCCAATTAGCTGGTTGAAGAATGGCTGCCGCGGTTGTGGATATGCCCTCTACTTGCAGTGAAACGATATTATCATGACGGCAATAAACCATTGATTGGTCGACGGATGTCGCGACCGCACTCAGGAAGTAACGGCCACAATTCAGGTGCAGGGGAGGGCATTCAATTTTTAGAACAACTTCTTGTTTTCCGGTTTCCTTAAAATTGACAACGCGCCCTTGGTAGTCGGCATTTATGATATTAACGACTGGCAGCATATCCATGTTCCAGATGGTGATCTGAAAGCGTGCACTTTGCACCTGTTCAGTGGCCTTCACCCTCAGCTCGATATACAGTCCTTGAGCGTGTGAAATCTGTAGTTCACTGGATGTGCTGCTCGCTGATTCAATGCTCGTGCCAGCCTTAATCAGGTTAAATTGAATGTCCCGCGTGCCGCTGATCATGGCTTCTCCGCCGCCGCACATTGAGTAATACTTTTCAATTCCAAGCCCGACGTTGCCACCGTTGTATGTGCTTTTTCCGTGATCCATCAGCAGGATTTGGCTGCAGACACGTGCGACTTGAGGCATGGAGTGAGACACAAAAATCACGGCTGATTTGCTTAATATTCCAGCCATTGCGTTGACACATTTATGGCGGAACGCGATATCGCCTACGGCGAGCACTTCATCGAGCAATAGAATATCTGGCTCCATTTGAATCGCGACGGCGAATCCCAAGCGAACTTTCATCCCGGAGCTATAGTTTTGAACGGGCATATCAATGAACTGATCCAGCTCAGAGAAGGCTACAATTTCGTCCAGTTTCTCGTCGATTTCCTTCTTGCGAATGCCGAGCAGTGCGCCGGAATTATAGATGTTTTCTCGGCCAGTGAGAATAGGATTGAATCCGGCACCGAGCTCAATCAATGCACATACTCGGCCACGCATGCGTATGTGGCCAGTGTCTGGTTTGATCAAGCCATTGAGTACTTTGAGGAGCGTGCTCTTGCCTGCGCCATTGTGCCCGATTAGGCCAACGCACTCACCTCGCCGAAGTTGGAAACTGATGTTTTGAATTGCCCAAAATTCATCTTTTCTAAGCTCAGGGATTTTATTTCTACTGTCAGAAATACCCGTTTTGAGCAGAGGGTTCATGGCCCGCACGATGTCTTTGGCTCCGTACATGAGGGAACGCTTGAGCGAGCGGCAGAATTTCTTCCCGACCTGGTGTACGTCGATCAGGACATCGCTATCGTTTGGCAAATGAGAACCCATATCAGGAAGATAGTCGTTCGATGAGATAAGGAACGGCGATTTTATAGGCCAAAATCGCGAAGCACAATGCGATCAGCGTTATTATGCTCAGCAGAATAAATGGCTGTAGCATGATTGGCCCTTCGCCAAGTAGCCAACTGCGGCTCGTCACCAAAAGAGGGGTGACGGGATTGACGTCACTGATAAACTTTGCGAGTCCAGCAGCCGGCAATGGGTAAACGACTGGGGTGACGAAAAAACCGAACTTTAGAATCAACTGAACACCTCTGCTGACGTCGCCGTAAAGTGTGGCAATTGGCAATAGGAGTATGGCGATCGTTGCGCCAAACAAAATCATTACGATGACCCCGAGTGGAAAAAGTAACATCGTGGCATGAAACTCGTTCACATAAAAAGGGAGCACCGGGATAAGTATGACCAATGGGAGCATGGCATTTACCGCCGACTTCCCAAGGGCTGTGAGGAGCAGGGCTTCGTGTGGAAAGTTAATCTTCGACAGGAGGGCACGGGATTCATTCACCGTATTCAACATGCTGGTGAGGGTCGCGTTAAAGGCCGTCCACAGGAGATTGCCTGTCAGCACAAAGGCAGGGTAGGAGATGCCACCAGTGTCGACCTTGATGACGTCCTGGCTGTTTAAATACACCCAGATCAAAGTATTGGCGATTGGAGGCAAAAATATCCAAATATAGCCGAGAATGCTCTGCCGATACATCGCACGCATATCTCGGATAAACATGCGCGTAGCTAGCTCCCACGTCAGACTGGCATTCTTCCGCATGTTCCGTATGCTATGACGGATCGAAAGAATTCCGTCTTCCGGCGTGATTATCGTTTCTTGCATGACCTAATGGATATCAACATTCAAACACGCTGCCGCCTTTGGTCGGAACCGTCGATATCGGAAAACCAATCAATAATAGTAGCGTATGTTGAGGTAATGGCGGGCAATACCATCAAAAGATTCAATATCTATTGAACAAAAAGTTCTGTCAACGGCAAATACCCCCCCCTCGCTAATGCATCGCCCGTAATAATCAGCTATTGGGCGTCAATTTTGTTGGTTTTACTGCCAATCTGATCCCCCCCCTTTGAGAGGGAAGCGGTCAAATTTTCCCCCGCCAGCCTCCTCAGCTTGTCGCTGCTTATTAGTGGGTAATCTGGCCGAGTAACGAAGTCACTTCGTCTGTGAATTGCTCCAGAATTTCGCTGATGAATACCTCAACGGTTAGTGTGTCGTCTTGAATCAATGGTGTGAGATCAATCGCGTAGGCGGCACGCTGGCAGGCGTCGACTGAGTGAGAGTCGAAATAGGTGGCATTGGCGCAGTGTCGCCCTTCTACGGCGAGATCGTAACGCTTGCCGCCCGCAATTTGGGAATCGAATACCCCGGCCAGAGCCGCAGCAAGGTTGGGGTGGGCGTCGACTGGCTGAATGACCTTTAGGTGATCGGGCAGCCAGTCCAGCCCGCGCCAGACTTCACAGCCGAACAATTGTTGCGGGCGTTCGTTTTGGGGCAATCGTCGGATAGCCTCAAGCAGCGCGATCAGGACGCCGATGTGGGTGGCATGTTTGTCAAAGGGCTGATGCGTGTAGACAGCCTGAGGGCGTGTAAAGAGCAAGAGCGTTTCCAGATCGTCCACCAGTGGTTGGCGCTGGGTGGGTGCCTTGGCAGTAGTGCTCGGGTGACCAAGTTGCGCCATAAAACTGTATTGGCCAATAGTGGCGGCGACTTTTTGCTCATGCACGCGGACGCGCTTCATCTCGGAGTCTGTGTAGTTAGCATAAGGACCGCTGCGTGCACTCCCCCCCCCATCAGTGCAGGTGACGCCACCGAACCACTGATCCGCGCGTTGAAAGCACTCAAGGATGCCGTGTAGGGCCATGAACTCAAGGTCGTCTTGGTGGGCACCTACGCCCAGATGCGTCGTACGCTCCAGCGCGTTTGCTTCGGCTTCGTGGTCTGGAATGAAGAGGTCTTGATTATTCAGTCGAAATTTCATGAGCGGAATCGTTTGAAGCCTTCGATGGCTTCGTATTCAGCAAGGCCAAGGGCGTCGTATGCTTGCGCGGTGGCGCGGTTAAGGGCGCTGGCGAGGTTCCAGGAATTGGCGTCCTGTTTACTGCCACCGGGCGACTGACTGCGCTGGGTCTGATGTTGGTAAATACCTTTGATTTTAAAGTCGAGCTCATCAGGGGAGAGGGGCACGGCCATGTCCATTTCATGGATTTCCCATTCGACTCCCGGGCCGCGATAGAGCCAGATCCAGCAGTCTTTTAGCCAGTCCGCTCCGGCGCACGCACGCAAAGCGATTTGTAGGACTTCGAAGCTCAGTGCGGGGACTGAGAGTGGGTCGTGCCCGTGGCCAGTGGCAAAAATTTGGTGCGGTCGAATCTCATTGAGTAACGTAACCATCGCCGCGACGTCAGCCTTGGTGATCTGGAAACGCCGGTAGCGTCCTGTTTCGTAAAAAGGCAGGTCTAAGAAGCGTAACTGGGCCGGATCGATACCGAGCAACCGGGCAGAGGAGCGTGCTTCGCCGCGGCGGATGAGGCCCTTGAGACGACGTAAATCAGATGAGTCTTCGCCAAACTGGCCTTTGGCGTCGAGTTGCTGCTCCACCTTGCGCGCAAAGTGCACCTCGGCCACGTCGTCGAGGCGTTCGCCAAGTTCGATGATTAGTTCAATGGAGCGTCGGACGTCGGTGTCGGGCACCGCGAGGTTACCCGAAGTCAGGTAGGCGACAGTCAGTTGGTGTTTTTGGTTGGCCAAGCGGTGGAGGACGCCGCCCATGCAGAAGACATCGTCGGTCGGCTCGGAACTGAGCACGAGGGAACGTTTCGGGAAGGGGATGCGGCGTTCGGGCCGATAGGAGTCATCGGCGTCTGGCTTGCCGCCGGGCCAGCCCGTAATCGTGTGTTGGGTCGTGTTAAAAATCCGGATGTTCAGGTCGTAGGCTGAACCTTTCTCGGTCAACAGGTCGGCCATGGCGTTTTCTGTATAATCCTCGTCGGTGAGGCGGAGCAAGGGCTTGTTAGACTTCTGGGCAAGCCAGACAACGGCCTTTCGTGTCATGGTTTCTGTCCAATCTACTGGTCCAACTAGCCAAGGGTAGCGCAAACGGGTGAGGTGGCTGGCAGCGGCCTCGTCGACACAAAACACACAATTGGGGTGGCCTTGCAAAAAGCTTGCAGGGATGGACTCAGAGGGGGGGGCTTCGACGGACTCCGCGATGACGCGGGCTTTGGCCTCCCCCCAAGCGAGTAGGAAAATCTGCCGTGCGTCGAGAATCGTGCCAACCCCCATCGTGATGGCGTGCCGGGGAACATTTTCTTCACCCAGAAAGTCGCGTGCGGCGTCACGGCGCGTCAGACTGTCGAGTGTCACAAGGCGGGTGCGGGATTCAGGTCCTGAGCCGGGTTCGTTAAAGCCAATATGTCCTGTGCGGCCGATGCCCAGAATCTGAATGTCCAAGCCGCCTGCCTCACGCATGGCGGCTTCATAGTCTGAACAGGACTCGAAGACTTCGTCCTTTGCTGCGAGGCCATCGGGCACGTGTGTGTTCTCCGGAAGGATGTCTATATGGTCAAAAAGCTGGTCCTGCATGAACCGGCGGTAGCTCTCGGGGTGGTCGCCGGAAAGGCCGTAATATTCGTCGAGATTGAAAGTGATTACACGCTGAAAAGACAGACCCGCCTGACAGCGGCGGATGAGTTCGCGGTAAAGTCGCACGGGGGTGGAACCGGTTGCCAGACCAAGCACGGTCGGTTGTCCAGCGGCATTACGTTCGCTAACGAGGTCGGTGATGGCATCGGCGACATAGGTGCAGGCTTGGTCCGCCGATGGATAGATTTGCGTCGTGATGACTTCGCGTTGCGTGTAGCTAGGGGCACCGTTCTTCATGATAGTGCATTCTAACAGAATCGATTAGTGAAAAGGTTGCTCTTATCGGCTGTTTTTTGATTAAATCGGAAGTCGACCGATTTGCCAATCAACTTTCTGTGGATGTCTGTTGTTCGAGGCACATGGTATTCGGCTGAGTTGCACTTGTTTCGTCTTCCAAAGGTGGATCGATAGCGTCCTTGATTGCTTTGAGTGTTAGGCCAAAAGCCTCGGGAGCGAGCACTAAGATCTGGACAGGTAAAGTGACTACGTCGAAGGCTGCGGCAAGCGCCACGCCTTCTGGCTCTGGGTTGGCTGCTCCCCAACCTCCTCCCGAGGTGACATATGCCGTAGCACAGCCCGAGAGGCCAAGTGAATTGATTAACAGGATAGCGATGAGAAGATACGAACTGGATTTTTTCATGTCCGCGTCATCGCGTGTCTCGTGCCAACTACGCCTGGGGAATTATAAGTCCCTGATTAAAAAAGACATAAATTCCATAGGAAATAACTGCATGAATCTCTAGCTATACGATTTGTGTCGGATGCATTCATTTAATGAACGCAAATGGTAGGTGTCGCGCCTCATCTTACGCGCTAAACCATACCAATGAACGTTGCTGACTTTAGACCTGCGCGAGCGCTTGGTCGAGGTCGGCTATGATGTCTTCCGGGTCTTCGATACCAATGGAGAGGCGAACGTAGTCCTCGGTGACCCCTGCTGTAACTTGTTCGTCGGACGAGAGCTGGCTGTGGGTCGTGCTGGCAGGATGGATCGCGAGGCTCTTGGCGTCGCCGATGTTCGCCAAATGGCTGAAGAGCTTGAGCGATTCGATGAACTTACGACCCTCGGCCATGCCGCCCTTGACTCCGAAGCCGAGTAACGCACCCGCGCCGCCGATCAGGTATTTCTCGGCTAGCTCGTGACTTGGGTGGTCGGGCATGCCTGGGTAGTTGACCCAGCTGGTTTTATCATGATCCCGGAGGAATTCGGCGACCTTCATCGCATTGCTGCAATGTTGGCGCATGCGCAGGTGTAGCGTCTCAATGCCGAGTAGCGTTAGGAAACTGTTGTGCGGGGATTGGCACGCTCCCAGGTCGCGCAAGAGTTGCAATCGCATTTTCATGGCAAAGGCGATGTTTGCGCCGCCTGCCGGTTCAAAGGACTTGAAGGCGTCCCAGTGGACAAGTCCGTGGTAGCTCGGGTCCGCTGTGGTAAAGCCTGGGTGTCGGCCCTGTCCCCAGTCAAAATTACCTCCGTCAACGATCATACCGCCGATCGCGACGCCGTGGCCGCCGAGGAACTTTGTTGTCGAATGGACGACAATATTGGCACCGTGCTCAAGCGGGCGGCAAATGGCCGGTGAAAGGGCAGTGTTATCAATGATCAGCGGGATTCCGTTGGCGGCGGCAATTGCGCCGACTTCTTCAAACGGGAAAATGTTCAGGCGTGGGTTGCCAAGACTTTCGCCAAAGAAGGCCTTGGTGTTGGGCTTGATCGCAGCGGCGAAACTAGCTGGGTCCTCTGCGTCAACAAAGCTGACCTCGATGCCGAGCTTGGGTAGAGTGTGGTGGAAAAGGTTGTAAGTGCCGCCGTAGAGCTGAGCCACAGAGACGATGTGGTCACCTGCCCCAGCCAGATTAAGAATGCAGTTGGAAATTGCCGCCGAACCACTTGCGTAGGCCAAGCCTGCTGTGCCACCTTCGAGCGCCGCAACCCGTTTTTCGAGCACGTCGGTGGTGGGATTCATGATGCGGGTGTAGATATTACCTAGCTCTTTGAGGCCGAAAAGATTCGCTGCGTGTTCAGTGTCGCGAAACACGTAGCTCGTGGTCTGATAGATTGGCACCGCGCGGCTTAGTGTGTCGGAGTCGGGCGTATGGCCTGCGTGAAGAGAAAGGGTTCCAGTTCCGGGCTTTTGGTGGCTCATAAGGGTGTTTTATTAGGAGGGATTTGCCGAGAGGTAAACCTTGAATTCGGCACGTGTTACATGAAAAAAATGCTTCTTGGCGGGCTTATTCTGGGCGGCGGCGCATGGCCTTTTTCTCGCCCTGCTTTTTCTTTGATTCGACACGGCGCTTTTGGGAATTGCGAGTCGGTCGGGTGGGGCGGCGCTTCTTTTCGATTTTGGTCGCCGCTAGAATGATTTCCCTGAGGCGTTTGAGTGCGAGTTCACGGTTCATCTCCAGCGAACGCGAATCCTGCGCCTTGATGATGATGACGCCACTATCGGTGATACGGTGGTCCTGATGGCCGAGTAGGCGTTCCCGATAAAAAGTCGGTAGAGAGGAGGCTCGGATATCGAAGAAGAGCTGTGCGGCGCAAGAGGTCTTGTTGACGTGTTGTCCGCCGGGACCTTGCGCACGCACCATCTGCCACTGGATTTCAGTGTCTGGAATGATGACTTTGGTGGAGAGGCGCAGCATTTCGCTTTTAGGGAAGTTCGGTTGGTGGTAGGCGGCGAGTTCGGGGGGGGGGGGAGATTTAGCTCATGCGTTTAAAGATAAGGCTGTCTCGCCAATTCGCGCAAAACAAAACCATGCGGAGTACCATCGTGATGTTTTCACTGTTCATTGTTGACTTGGTAGCTGGATGTTCCTTTGGTGGAATAAATGTTCTATATATGAAATAATGAGTGTAAAAGCCGACCATTCAAGTGACGCAAAGATTGATCCTGCTCCCGCTCTGACGCGTGGTTTGGCGCTGCTTGCTATTTTGGGGCGTGATGGGCAGAGCTCACTGGAAGCGTTGGTGCGGAAGACTGGTTGGCCAAAGTCGTCTGTATGGCGCTATTTACAGGCCCTAGAGTCTTTGGGGGCTGTGCATCAAGACGATGGATCAAAGCTTTGGGAAGCGCGGCAGGCATTAAGATCGGTCGCTAGCCTAGAGAGTCTGGCGCTCGAAGAGGCGCGCCGGATTTTGCCCGTTTGGGCGAAGGAAGTGAAATGCTGCGTAGAGCTTTATCGCGTGGGCGTTGCCTCTTTGGTGCTAATTGATAGAGCCGAACCAGAAGACGAAATTGTATCGATACGTGCGCGGATTGGTTTTCAGCGCGATCTAGAGGAGTTGGAGGCCACGGTCTTAATTTATTTCGCTTTCCAGAATATGGTGCTACCCGAAGCCAATACATGGGTATGGGATGAGGGGCGGAAGCGCAAGGTCGATCCATCTGCTGCCGCAATGCGTATTAATGAAGCCCGCACTTTCAATTGGGCGCAGGACAATGATTTTAATGAATTTGGCATCCGCCGCTTTGCTTGCCCGATACTCGATGGCGATCAGCTCGTTGGTGTGATCGCCATTGCGCAAAGGCAGACGCCACGTGCTGAGCGGGACAAGCTGCTATTGATAGAAACCATCCGAACCAACCTTAACCCATGAATATCCTCTACATCGATATCGATTCGTTACGGCCTGACCATCTTGGCTGCTATGGCTACCATCGTGAGACTAGCCCTAATCTTGACGCGATTGCCGCCGAAGGCTTGCGCTTCACTAACTGCTATGCGCCGGATGCCCCATGCCTCCCAAGTCGCACTGCGATGACGACAGGTCGCTGCGGCATCCACACGGGAGTTATCAATCATGGCGGTGTGGCATCTCAACCGTTTATATGGGGAGAAGATCGGCATTTCTTCTGCGACATGACTCAGCCCAATTGGGCCAACCAATTTCAGAAAAAGGGTTACCACACCGTAGCCTTTAGTCCGTTTGCACAACGGCATGGTGCCTGGCATTGGTACGCTGGTTTTATGGAAATCCACAATACTGGTGGTAACGGCCAAGAAACTGCGGATATGATTGCGCCTCAGGTGACCGATTGGTTCGAGCGAAAAGGCAGTGACGAAAAACCGTTCTTCATGTGGGTGAATGTTTGGGACCCACACACGCCGTATCGCACCCCATTGGACTACGGAAACCCCTTCGCTGACGAACCGATTCCCGAATGGTACTCCGAGGAGGTTCGTCAGGAGCATTGGAAGCAAGCGGGGCCGCACTCTGCACAAGAGGTTAACGGTTACTCGCCCCGCCCAGAGTGGATGTTTAATGGCTCGCGGCCAGATGTAGAAGCTCGACAGCCGGTCTCCATCGATAGCATGAAGGAGGCGCGCGCAATGTTTGATGGCTATGACTGTGGCGTGGCTTATGCGGACTACTACGTTGGCCAGATTATCCAGTCACTGAAGGATCAAGGGCTCTATGAAAACACGGCTATCATCATTTCTGCCGACCACGGTGAAAATCTGGGCGAGCTGAATGTCTATGGCGACCACCAGACGGCTGACCAATTCACCTGCAATATTCCCATGATCGTACGTTGGCCCGGCGTTACTGATGATCGTGCCGGTCAATCCGATGATCGCTTGATGTATTCACTCGATATGGCGGCAACATCGCTTGAGCTATCGGGCAGGGCAGTGCCGGATTGCTGGGATGGCATAGGCTTTGCGTCGCAACTGAATGAGCCGAATAAAGCCCATCGCGACACTCTGGTCATTTCGCAGGCAGCTTGGTGCTGTCAACGCGCCGCCCGTTGGGATGACTACATATTTATCGAGACCTATCACGATTCCTGGCATGACTACCCGGACTTAATGCTTTTCGATTTGGCGAATGACCCGCACGAGCAAAATAACCTTGCCGAATCAAAACCCGAACTCCTGCAGAAGGGACAGGGTATCATTGCAAAGTGGAAAGAAGAAATGATGGTGTCTTCGCGTTTTGACATTGATCCGATGAATACCGTGCTCGCCGAAGGTGGCTCACTGCACAGCAAGGAAGATGGAGTAAAATATCTGAAGCGTCTGCGTGAAACGGGGCGTGGTGAAGCCGCGGATCGTCTTGCCAAGAAACATGGTGTGGTGGAGTCGCAACCCACTGCATAAACAAATTATCTAAAGTAAAGCGCCCGGACTATTCGTCCGGGCGCTTTATTATTAACGATTGAAAAGGTAGAGTTTAAACTTCGGCTGCTTTTGCGAGAGCGTCTTTGACCTGTTGCGTAATGCCAGCCCAGTCACCTGAAGCAATCTGCGCCTTCGTCGCCAACCAGGAACCACCGATGGCGAATACTTCCGGCATGGCCAGATACTCCAGCATGTTGTCGAGCGATACGCCGCCAGTGGGGCAGAACTTTACGCCAAGATTGCTGTAGGGCGCGCACATCGCCTTGAGCATCTTCGTGCCGCCAGCAGCGCCGGCGGGGAAGAATTTCAAGCGTTTGCAACCTGCCTTGTAGGCCATCTGGATATCAGTGGGAGTCATCACGCCGGGAATGAATGGGACATTCTTGCTCTTGAAGTAGGCGATGGTTTCGGGGTCTGTGCCCGGTGCCAAGCCAAACTTACTGCCAGCGTCGATTGCGCGTTGCGCCTGCTCAGCAGTAACGACGGTGCCAGCGCCCACGAGCATATCAGGAAACTTGTTCGCGATGCGCTCGATAGCCTCGGCGGCGGCGGCGGTGCGGAATGTGACTTCAATGATATTAAGCCCACCCGCGATAAGTGCTTCGGCCAAAGGCACGGCGTCGTTCGCGTTATCGATGACGATGACCGGTATGACCGGAAATTGATCTAAGTCTGCCATAATGTTGTTGGTTGTTTAATTAAAGCCGAGGCATAGTCAATGCGCCATCGATCATAATCACTTGGCCGGTGGAGTAGGGGAAGTCTCCGCGTGATAATGCGCCAACAGCCTTGCCGATATCCTCAGGTAAGCCCCAACGCTTTGTAACGCAAAGTCCGTCACTGATGAGCTTATCATATTTGTCGGTTACGCCGCTGGTCATATCGGTTTTGATGACGCCTGGGCGAATCTCATAGACCGGAATGTTATACTCACCAAGCCGCGCCGCGAAGAGCTGAGACATCATTGCTATGCCAGCCTTGGATACGCAGTATTCACCGCGATTTACGGAGACGACTGTTGCCGAGATCGAGCCGACATTGATAATCGTAAAGAACTCATCAGGGTTGGCTTCCTTCTGCTCGATCATCCAGTTGGCCGCACTTTGCGATAGAAAATAAGGGCCCTTGACGTTGGTGCCCACGACGTAATCGAAGCTTTCCTCGGTGGCTTCCAGTATATCCTTACGCTCTTTCGGTGCGACGCCCGCGTTGTTCACGAGGACGTTGAGTTTGCCGAAACGCTCCTTGATGGAGCCGAGCATGGAAGCACGGGCATCGGCGGAACCGATGTCACCCTGACAGTAAAGCACTTCTGCGCCGAGTGCCTTGAGTTTTTCAATCGGCTCGCTGACTTGAGACTCGTCGCGCATCCCGTTGATGGCGACGTTGAAGCCCAATTCTGCCAGCCGAGCGGCGCAGCCGAAGCCAATGCCTCGACTGCCGCCCGTAACAAATGCAACTGGTTTGCTCATGATTATGCCTGTAGTTCAGGAAGGTCGAGCCAGCGGCGCTCTTCCGAGCTCTTGAGGCCGTATTCTGCGAGCTGAACGCCCTTGGCACCTTCGAGGAGGTTCCAGCGGAATGGTTCGTCAAGCACGACGTGGCGAAGGAACATTTCCCACTGGATCTTAAACGCATTGTCGTAAGTTTCCTGTTCTGGAACCTTCTGCCAGCCGTCAAAGAAGTCGATTGGGTTCTTGATGTCAGGGTTCCAGACTGGGCGCGGCGTGTTGCCGTAGTGCTGGGTCCAAACGTCACGCAAGCCGACAATGGCGCTGCCCTTTGTACCGTCGATCTGCATGGTTAGTAGGTCGTCACGGCGGACACGGACATTCCAAGACGAATTGAAGTGGCAGATGACGCCGTTTTCCAACTCGAAGGTTGAGTAGGCAGAGTCGTCAGCGGTGCACTTGTAGGGCTTACCTTCTTCGTCGATTCGCTCCGGAATGTGTGTCGCTGCGAGACATGACACGCTCTTGACCGGACCAAAGAGATTGTCGATCACGTAGCGCCAGTGGCAGAGCATGTCGATGATCATGCCGCCGCCGTCTTCCTTGCGATAGTTCCAGGATGGGCGTTGAGGTGGCACAGTGTGGCCTTCAAATACCCAATAACCGAACTCACCGCGGACCGACATGATTTCGCCGAAGAAACCGTTTTCCATGAGGCGCTTGGCCTTGACGAGACCGGGCAGCCAGAGCTTGTCCTGAACAACACCGTTCTTCACACCAGCATCACGGCAGATTTCATAAAGCTTGTGTGCATCCTCAGTCGTGATCGCAGTCGGCTTTTCGCAGTAGACGTGCTTGCCAGCAGCGGCGGCTTTCTTGACGGCGTCGAAGCGGCGCAGTGTGGTTTGCGCGTCGAAGTAAATTGGATATGCCGGATCATTCATCACGCTGTCGAGATCGGTCGTGTATTTCTCGACTGAAGTCTTAGCGATGAGTTCCTTGAGCTTGATTTCATTACGGCCAACGAGGATGGGGTCAGGCATGATGACCTCGGTTGGGCTTACCTTGACGCCGCCTTGCTTGATGATCGCGTCGATGGAACGAAGCAGATGCTGGTTGGTGCCCATGCGTCCCGTGACGCCGTTCATGATGATGCCGATTCTATGTGTTTTCATATCGATATTTGGTAAATTGTTGGAGGAGAGGTTAGACGTGGGTTTTATAAGCGGAGATAATCTTTTCGAGATACTCATCTTGATCAGTCGCCCAGTGACGGGCGGAGAAAACTTCGACTTCGATCCAGCCGTTGAAGCCGGTGGACTCGACAAGCTGGCGAATGCCGCGGTTATCGATGCAGCCTTCGCCCATCAAGCCACGGTCGTTGAGCATGTCGGCAGTGGGGGTCATCCAATCGCAGACATGAAAGCCAATGATGCGTTTGCCTGCGCGCTTGATTTCCTGCTCAAGCTGTGGGTCCCACCAGATGTGGTAAACATCGGCAGCGATGCCAACCCACTCGTCGCCGAGCTGGTCGATCATGTCGTTGCATTGGCCAATGGTATTTACCGCACTGCGGCAGTCGGCATACATCGGGTGCAGTGGTTCGATGGAAAGCATGACGCCGACCTTGCTTGCGTGCTCAATCAGTGAACTAATGCCTTCGGTGATCTGCTTGCGGTTCTCGGTAATGCTCAACTCAGGCTTGGCTCCACAGACAAGCACGACTTGTGGCGCGCCAACGGCGGCAGCTTCGTCGAGCGCCTTGATGTTGTCATCGAACGCGGCTTGCCTTTCGGCGGCATTGAGATGCGGATAAAAACCACTGCGCACGAGCGACACTGCTTTGAGGCCATGGTCATCGAGCATCTTTTTGGACTCCGCGAGCGGCCGGCTGTCGAGCCATTGGCGCCAGAGGCCGACGCCGGGCACGCCAGCAGCGGAATACTTGGCGCAAGCCGTGGGGAGGTCCCAAGGCTTGGTGGTCATCGTGTGAATCGCGAGTCGGTCGAGGTTTTCCATGACTATGAATTGATTAGGGCGTGTAATGTCTTGGCGTCGTCGCGGAGTTGGTCTGGCTGGTCACCTTTAACAAACTCAAAGATGATGTAGCGGTCGCCATCGGCTTCGCGGATGATTTTCAAATATTCGGTCCAAGGCTCGACGCCATCTGCCAGTGGGTGACGATCCTTCCAGCCAGCGGGGCCCCAATGAAAGCAATGCACGTGCGCCATGTGGGGGAGGGCAGCCTTTAGCTCAGGAATGTCGCCTTCGAACGTGCCACCTGTCCGTGGTTGCCAGTAGAGTTTAAGCTCTGGTCGACCAACTTCGGCGAGTAATTGATGCGCGGATTCCTGCGTGTCCGTCAATGTACCGCCGTGGTATTCCAGTGCAACTGTGACGCCAACTGCCTTGGCCGCATCAACTGCTTTTTGCAGGGAAATAACCACCTCGGCGCGTTCTTCCATGAAGGCGTCGGCAGAGCCTTTCTCACCAGCCCAAACGCGGATCACCGGTGCACCAAGTGCTTGCGCAGTGGCTAGCGTGTCCTCGAAGGTGCCTGACTCTGCATTGCATCGGTAATATGAGCCGTAGGATGGAATTGCTAAGCCCGCCGCTTTGGTCTTTGCTTTGATTTCCTTTGCGAGGGCAAGTTCACCAGGCTTGGCGTGAACATCACCGCCCCACTCAATCCCGTCGATACCGCACTCCTTGGTGAGTGCGATGATCTCGTCGACGGAAAGTGGGCGAAAGGTGATAGAGGTGAGGCCAGTTTTTAGCATGACGGATCCCTTTACGCGAAGAACGTGTAATACGGAGCCTTCTTGATGAGGCGTTGCAGATAGACAGCGAGTTCCATCGCGTGGTAATCGCCCCACATGGAGGACTCGCCATAAGCGGCCTTGCCAGACTCGGGTTTATGATCCCAGCCATTTGGCTCGTGGTAAATGGAGTGGAGGATGAGGCCGTGGTGCTTAGGATCGGTGGAAAGATAAGGCTCGGCGAAAAGCGAGTCCGACATCTTGAGACCAGCGTCAATGTATTTCTCAGCAACGGCGGAGTCTCCCTTGGCCATCAAGTAATGACCGAGGCGGAGCATTCCCTGCGCGCTGATTGCGGCGGCGGAGCTGTCGACTGGCTCGTAGGCATTGTAAGGATCGGCTGGGCGGTCCATGTAGTCACCGAGCAAGTGGAGCTTCGGCGCGCCAGTGTCCCAGTACGGAATGCCACAGACGGGTGTGTTTTCGATGCAATGGTCAGCGGTTGCAGTGGCGGCCTTCAGCATCATTGCTTCGATCTCGGAACGGCCACCGAAAGGCGCGAGTTCTTCGTCGGAGAATTCTTTCAGCAGCTCAAGCTCTTCGGCGAAACCAACGATGGCCCAGGCCTGTCCGCGGGTCCAGGTACTGAAGCCCGTGTAACCCTGCTGGCTGTTCGGGCAACGATAGGCACCGTCCTTGGTGTTGAAAATTGCTTCGTGCGTGGTGCGTCCACGTTCGTCGTAGCTATCGCGGCCTTCACCATAGAAGACGGAATATTTCGCGGTCGACTCGATGTGCTGCAAGGCGCGCTCAAGCAAGTTGATGGGCTTGTCGCCTTCGCCCATGAGCACGTGGCCGAGGCGGTGTGCAACCATCAGGATGCGGCAACTGCGGATGGTGTCGACGAAGAGCGAGTGCGGGCCGTTGAAAGAGTGGATGAAGCCGCCGCCCTGACGCTCGGTCCAACGTGCTGCTTGGACGGCACCGGAAACCTTGATGGCGAGCTCGTAGAAATTCTTTTCCCACTCGTTGTCTGGGATACGACCTTCGAGCATGAGGCGGCGGAGGTTGCCGTAGGTCGAGAGGTTGTTGAAACCGTGGTCGTGCACGCCGATATGGCTGACGTGCGTTGCCATCTTGGAAACGGTTTGGTCGCGGCCCGACTTCAGGCTGGATTCATCGCCCGTGGCGTCGAAGTGCAACACGGAAATGCCGTAGCGGAAACCCTCGGTCCACTCAGTCCAACCGCGCGTGGTGTATTTGCCTTCCACGGTAAACACGGGTGATCCCTTGCTGTTGTCATACTCAGCGTCAATGGCCGTGATCTTGGTCTTGGCCAAGTCGAAGAATTGGTTGAGCTTCGGCTCAAGGGCTTTGAGCTCAGGGGCGGATTTTAGGTCGATCATAGGATTTTAGAATCGGTGGGATTTTTCGAGGTGTATGATGGTGATTTCGCTGTCTTCGAGGATCTCGTAGGTGTGCTCGAGCGCAGCGTCAAATTTAAGGGCTTGCCCAGGCTCCAACAGGTGTTTTTCGCGCGGGAGATTGATCTGGAGCTTGCCGCTCTTGAGCCAGCAAATTTCAAACTCGTCGCCGTGGGCTTCTGGCTTGGAAAGCTTGGCACCGACTTTGGCCGTGGCGGTAAAGCAGTCGATGCCCTTGAAACCAATGTGGTCGAAGTGGAAAGGGCCCGAGGAATAGCTGTCTTTGTCTTTCTTCGTCGCGGAGCAAGATTCCGCAAGGTTGAGCAGATCCGTTGCTGAGAGGCCAAACACCCGCGCGAGGCGGTAGAGGGTGTCCAGCTCGATCATGTTCTGATTGCGCTCAAGCTTCGACAGGCCCGCGATCGTGATGCCGCAGAGCTTGGAAACGTCTTCAAGTGTCATGCCCGCCCGCTTGCGCATATCGCGGACAATGGAGAAATCCAGGGTAGTTTCGTTTGAAGCCATGAGGTAAATGTCGTTGTGGAATAAAAAAACAGATATTTTTTATTTTTAAAGAAAAAAATGGCGCAATTCGAATAATCGCCGCACAGATTTTAGTAGGTTGATTAATCTATCTAATGTCTGGTTGTTTCTATATTAAAACGGCAATTTACTGCCAATAAGAGGCTTGGCATTTCACTGCTAATCTGTTCCTCTTGCTGGAAATGAAGCGTTTGGGGATGTTTTGTCTGTTGTCTCCCTTGCTGGTGGTAAGCCTGCATGGGCAGTATTCACATGGTTATTTTGATAGTGAGAATGCTTTTGATGCACCCATTCCCGGCTTCATTGGCCCAGATGGGGATGGGGCTGTGATTTATAAGCCTGATAGTGGATCGCCCAATGGCGAATCTCCTGACTTGGCCTACCTTAACCCGATTTTCTTGAACTGGGCAGATTCGGTTGAAAGCTACTCGCCAACATCTACGGTAGCCGATGATTGGCAGTTTAAAGCCAACGCAGTAGGATCGGCAATCGGCGAGCAACAAGTGGTGGTTTCATTGGGCGACTTATTACCCGAGGAGATCGACAATGGCGTCAATCCGGGCGAGATCGTCTTGGCTTTTAATGAGCGTATCTACAATGCCCCTGGCGCGGATTTCGCGGTATTTGAAAACGGTTATATTACTACAGATGACCAAGGCGGTTTTGGGGTCGGTGGTATCTGGGCTGAATTGGCTTACGTCGAAGTTTCAACGGATGGCGAGAATTTTGCTCGTTTTCCAAGTGTGTCCTTAACGGAGGACATCGTGTCGCCCTACGGTTCCATCGATCCAACGCTCGTCTTCAATTTGGCTGGAAAGCACGTGAATGCTGATGGTGAATCCTGGGGGACGCCTTTTGATTTATCACAGCTGTTGGTTGATCCGCTCGTGATTTCTGGGGCAGTGGATTTGGACAACATATTCTATATTCGGATTATCGATATTCCAGGAAGAGGCGATTTCCTGGATTCGTTGGGCAATCCCATTTATGATGCCTGGTATACGTTTGGTAGCGGCGGGGCGGATATTGACGGTATTGGCGTTGTGAGCAATGCACTCAGTTATGATGAGTGGGATGCGGAGCGTAATCTTGTTCCTGGAGATAATGATGACGGAGATCTCTGGCCGAACCTAGTTGAATACGCATTTGGATACGATCCCGAGCTACACGAAAGTGAAGAAGCTGTCCGCCTGGAGGTTTTAGAGGATCGCTTAGTTTACTGTTTTCCTCGTGAAATGAGGACCTCAGATTGTCGTATTTTGGTGGAGACGTCGCTCGATTTAGATAACTGGGAAACCGTCGCAACGCTTGGGCCGCTCAATGAAATTTCTCTGACGGAATCCGTGTTGGGGATCGGAAGCACTTCCCGCCACACTCAGGCGAGTCTTGGCGTCTTGCGGGACTTCCGCCTCGATTTTGCATTGCCGGAAACGCAAGTTTTCTTCCGCCTTACTGTGGAGCCGATTGAATAACGCATGAAAGCCCGAAACGCATTTACATTGGTCGAGATACTGACGGTTGGTACGATTGTGGGAATACTCACGGCGATCATGATCCCCGCCGTTGGCCGAGTTCGGCAATCGGCGCTCACGAGCCAGTCCGTAAATAATATTCGTCAGCTGTCGATGGCCAATCTCGCATGCTTGGCGGATACGGGGCATTTTGTACAGAGTATGAGTGGCAACAATCGGACACACTGGTATGGCAAAAAAAAAGGCAAAGAATATTTACCGGAGGGCGGCTATTTAATTCCTTATCTCCAAAGCGGTGCAGTAACCCGTTGCCCAGTCTTTGATCAGATTCTGGGCGACAGTGTGAACGAAGACGCACAATTCAATGCGGGTGCTGGTGGATACGGTTATAATTCGCTCTATTTAGGATCCAGTCCGCAGCTATCTGAGAGGGGAGTATCTACTTGGTGGACAACCCCGAATGTGCCAGCAAATGTCCCTGATCCAAGCAAGACCGTGATGTTTACCTCGACGGCGATCACGAACGGGGAAGGCATTGTGGAATACGGCTTCAGTGAGCCACCGTTTAACCTGAGCGGGGGAAAACTGGCTGGGCGCGCCACGCCGTCCGTGCATTTTCGATTCAACGGCGAGGCGCTGGTGGCTTGGGCCGATGGTCGTGTGTCCTTTGAGTCACCGAGCGGCGACTCAAAGCATAATCACTGGGGCGCAGATAACGAAAAAGCGCAGATTGGCTGGTTTGGCCCCGAAGATTTCAACGGTTACTGGAATCCGCACTTTCAGGACAAACGCCCGTATTAGCGGCCCATGAGGCGGACTTTGCCCAAGTCGACCTTGCGCGTTTGATCCATCACGAAGGAGACGTATTTAAAGGGAGCATCTTGGTCAGCCTGGACTAAAATGCTAGGCTTGTCATCCAGCTTGGAAGCCTCTGAGAATGCGGAGATAATTTCGTCTTCAGTGACAACCTCGTTGTTGAGGTAGTATTCGCCTTCGGCATTGATGCCGATTACGATCTGGTCGAGTTGCCCAGATTTGCCCGCCGTTTCCATTTTGGGCGGCGTGATGTTGAGCACGTTCAAGTTCCGGAACTGCATCGTCATCAAGAAGAAGAAAATCAGCACAATCAGCACGTCGATCAACGGAACAATGTTGATCTCAGCTTTGCGGCGTTGGCGGCGGCGATACATGTTGGGAAAGGTTTAAGTGGGAAGATTAAAGGTGAGGGCCCTTTAAGCTTTAGCTTTATTACTTTTCGCCAAATCGACCATACGCTCGACGCCGACGTAGATTTGCGCCGTCAGCATGTCCACCCGGCGACTTAAGTAACTGGCGCCGACGAGGGCAGGGATGGCAATGGACAGCCCGAGCATAGTAGTGGTCAGCGCCATGGCGATGCCTTGCATGAACTGAGTGGGGTCTGGCAGGCCGCTTTCAGGGTCGATGCCACTAAAAACGTCGATGAGGCCCGTCACTGTGCCAAGTAGGCCGAGTAACGGTGCCGCGCCAACCACGATATCGAGGATAAACATCCCTCGTTCCAGACGGGCGGTTTCCAAAGAGGCGAAAGCCTTGAGCGCATCTGGGTCAGGTCGATTTAGCTGATAGAAGAAGAGAATGCGGCCAGCGACGGACTCATGATCTCCTTCTAGTTCAAGCACTTCGCCCGTAACAAAGCTGTCCACGATTGCCTTGGGCAGTATCTTGGAATTACGCAGCGCAAATAGGCGTTCGGCCAAAATAAACACCATTAAGATCGAACACAGCCCTAGCGGAATTACAAACCAACCCGCGCCTTCCAGAATACCATTCATGGGCAATGGAGATTGGGCCTCACTTGCGCGCAAGCAATGTTTAATTTCGCCACATTTTCTGTGAATGGCGGAAATCTGTAATTTGCACGGTCATTTAGCCATTCGGTTCTCTAATTGATATTCAATTATCACTTGAGCCCCCCCCCTTCTGGATTTTTTTGTGCTTGGGTGTCCGCAAAGAGAGTCTAGTCTTACGAGCAATCTACATCTATTCGGATGACGTAGATAAACTTCGAACCTGCATTTTCTTGAACCTGCCAAATCTCCTCAGTCTGTCCCGCATCGCGTTCTTGTTCCTGATCGCGGCGCTCCTGTTTTTGAACGTAAAAGGGGCGGTCATGGCGGCGCTAGTGTGTTTTATTATTGCTGCGCTGACGGATTGGGCGGACGGCTACGTGGCACGCCGCTTCAAGCTGATTACCGATTTTGGTAAGCTGATGGATGCACTGGCCGACAAGGTATTGATGGTTGGCATGTTTGTTATCTTGGTATCGATACCCGGTTTTTTACCACGTTGGAGCCTGTTTCTGGTCCTAATAATCATTGGCCGAGAGTTTCTAATCACTGGCTTACGCTTGGTGGCGGCGAGCCGAGGCGTAGTGTTAGCAGCCGAGAAGGGTGGTAAGATCAAGACTGTGTTCCAAATCTTAGCGGCTTCTGTGTTATTGCTGGCCCTCTCATTGGCGCGCGATTTCGGCATGGATGGTGTGGTGTTAAAAACACTTTTTTGGACTGGCATGGGGCTCTTTGTATTCGCGACTGGACTCACATTACAATCCGGGGCGACTTACTTGACTAAATACTGGTTTTTGTTCAAGCCGGTGGAGAATGAAAATTCGCAAAAATGACCCCTGAGAAATGGCATCCATGGACCGTGTTATTACCGAGTCCAATCATCACTAATGTCGCTACGCTGGGCAAGCTCGGCTATTTGGGGAAGGCACCCGGGACCAATGGTTCTGTGGCTGGTGTGTTGTTGTACACGGTAATGTTTTACCCGCTTGAGCCGTTCTTCTATTTCCTGATTTTGGCGGCTTGGATCTACCTAGCGATAGCCTTTTGCGGTGAGGCGGAGAACCGCCTGTTTAAGCGTGATCCCGGCGAAGTCATCCTCGACGAGGTCGTCGCGATGCCGGTGTGCTTCATTGGCTTACAAGGTGCCATTGCGGCATTTGGTGCTTGGGCGTGGACAATTCTGCTGCTGGGCTTTGGGCTTTTTCGGCTTTTCGACATCCTCAAACCCTTCGGAATCAAGAAACTGCAAGACTTGCCGGGCGGCCTTGGGGTGGTTGTTGACGACCTTGCCGCTGGCGTAGCAACTTGCATTTGCCTCCATTTCGCGGTCTATTTTGCGGCTCCATATATAGTCTGAGCGCCATGAATGTTTTTAGCCTGATCCTTTTTTCTGTATTACTCGTTCTATCCTCGGGATGTTCATCATTGGACTGTCCGGAGCCCGGAGCGGACGAGGCTATCGTCGACAAGGACTATTACGATGAGTATCAACGGCAGCAAATGAGGCAGCAGGAAGCAAAAGAACAGAATCAACGGATTCAGAATCAGTTCAACGAATTCCAGAAGCACCTCTGAGGGGAGCCCTATTATAGCTCGCTCGCTTGCGTTGTTGCGCAAATACCTCGATCCAACGAGATTGTTGGTTAAATGAGGTCTGGTGAACTGGGGTGCCTGACTAGCCATTCGAGCGCGTGGAGATAGCCGTCGAGTCCGAGCCCAGCGATGATGCCTTTGGCCAAAGGAGCCGTGTAAGATTTATGGCGGAATTCCTCGCGGGCATAGACATTGGAAATGTGCACCTCGACAAAGGCCAAGTCACTGCTCGCGATGGCGTCGCGCAGAGCAATTGAAGTATGAGTGAATGCCGCGCCGTTGAGCACAAATCCGTTGAATTGGCATTCGGCCCAATGATGGATCTTCTCAATGAGATCGCCTTCATGGTTGGATTGGAAGCACTCGACGGTAACGCCCAATTCCTTGGCCTTGTCTATAATCGACTGCTCCAGGTCCGCCAGTGTCTGTGATCCGTAGATCGCAGGCTCGCGTTGGCCAAGTCGGTTCAAGTTGGGACCATTGAGAATACCGAATTTCATGGAAGGAGCTAATAGTAAAATGATTCCGGGAAAAAGATTAAATTTTCCCTGTAATTCGTCGGTTGAGGCATTGTCGTTAACTGAACTTTCGTGCTTGTGACAGTTTGCCCGAGTCCTAGAGTTCCTGTTTTTATGTCAAGCACCTCGTCTTCAAAGCCACTCATTAACGTGAAGGATTCCCTCACGGGCTGGAAGCGTGCGCTTTATTCCATGGGTGGAAAGCCATTGGAGGACTTCATCGGTATATCGGCGCTCAATGATATTTATCGTCGGGTGACTGAGGATCATTCGACAATCAACTTTTTCGAGCGTTCGTTAAGGTCGCTCAATGTCGCCTACGAAGTGAGTGAAGAAGACTTGGCCAAGGTGCCCAAGGACGGTCCGGTGCTGATTGTGAGTAATCACCCCTTTGGCATCGTGGATGGCGTGGTCTTTGGTGCTCTGGTGACTGGTTTGCGGGATGACGCTAAGCTGCTCGCCAATTATTTGCTGACCAAGATGCCCGAAATTCAGCCGTGGCTCATCGCGGTGGACCCATTTGGTGGCCCGGAAGCAGCCCGCAGCAATTTCGCAGCAATGAAGGAGACTATCCGCTTTTTGCGCGACGGTGGCTGTATTGGCACGTTTCCCTCGGGAACGGTGTCGCATTGGCATTGGAAAACCCGCCAGATCACCGATCCACCCTGGCTCGACAATACTGCACGCTTGGTGCAGAAGTCGCAGGCCACGGTGGTGCCAGTCTTCATTGAAGGCCACAACAGCCTCGCTTATCAGATTGCTGGCATGATTAGCCCGATGCTTCGCACGGCCTCGTTGACTCGGGAAATGTCCAAGCAGGTCGACGGAGTTGTCCGCCTACGCATTGGTCAGCCTTTAGCCTATCGCCAATTGAAAGACTTTCCCACGAGTCAGGCGCTGACTGACTTTTTACGGGTGAAAACCTATATTTTGGCCAAACGAGAGGGGGATGAAAAACCCCGCCGCCGGTTCGCTTTTCCTCGTCTACCTAAGCGTGAGGTGCCGATGACGCCTGTGGCTGAATCAGCCCCCCCCGAAGTCTTAGCCAAAGAAATTGTCGGATTGCCCGAAGATCGTCTGTTGACGGAACATGGGGACTTTAAGGTCTATTGGGCGCACGCCTCTGAAATTCCTGAAGTGCTCGAAGAACTTGGCCGCTTGCGTGAGCGGACGTTCCGCGTAGTGGGGGAGGGCACAGGCGAATCGACGGACCTCGACCGCTTCGATCTCTACTATCGCCACCTCTTTATGTGGGACGCTGGTGCCAACGCGATTGTCGGCTCCTACCGCATTGGGCTGACTGATGAAATCTTACTCACCAAAGGCCGCCAAGGGCTCTACACCGCCTCGCTATTCAAGTTTAAACCCGAGTTCTTCGAACGTCTCGGCCCCGCACTGGAGGTTGGTCGTTCGTTCATCGCTGTTGACTACCAGAAAAAGCATGCCTCACTGTCGTTGATTTGGCGCGGAATCGGTCTGTTCGTGGTCCGCCACCCACAGTATCGCACGTTATTCGGTCCGGTTAGTATTAGTCAGGAATACAACGCGGTCTCGAAGGACCTGATGGTGAAATTTCTCAAGAAGAATAAGCTCCACCATGAACTCGCAAGCCTCGTCAAGGCCAAGCACCCCCCGCGGGGGGGCACCAAAATGGGGGCCAGCGAAAAAGAAGCCATGCTCGCTTCCGTGCGCAGCATTGACGACGTTTCAGCGTTGATCTCAGAGATTGAGCAGGACCAAAAAGGCGTTCCTGTTCTTCTGCGCCACTATCTGAAGCTCAACGGTACCTTGCTTTCTTTTAACGTTGATGCGGACTTTGGGCACTGCCTCGACGGTCTAATCGTTGTCGACTTGACCAAGTCTGATCAGCGTTTGCTTAAGAACTACCTCACTCCGAAAGGACTCGAAAGCTTCCTAACCTACCACGAGGTGAAATACACCGGATAAAGAGGGGGGGGGGCAACTGTTGGCGATGCAAACGGTTTGGCGGTTTCTTGTTCCCGTCTTACTGATGCTATCTAGAATAATCTAGTAGCGCGGCAGCTTTTCGAGTTTTTTCCTGATTTCGTCGGTCCGAGGGTGATTAGGGGCCATGGTGACGAACTCCTCATAGAGGAAGCGGGCATTGCGTGTATTGCCCATAATGACTTCGTAGGCGCGGCCAAGTGCCAGCGTGATGTCTGGGCTGTTCGGAAAACGTTCCTTAGCGCGGACAAGCTCACGCATGAGCGCTTCACGGCTCATCGTGCGTTGGATGGCGCGTAGATAGTTGAGGGTGAAGCGGACGTCATTGGGGCTGAGCCGTGTCGCCTCGGAAGCGTAGATTTCTGCCTCGCGGTATTGCCCGTTATTAAAATATGCGCGGGAAAGGTCGTAGGACAACTCGGCGTTATTACTCTCTGTGGCCAGAGCCTGTCGGTAAAAACGGATTGCCGTGACGTAATCCTCCGCCTCGTAAGCCAAGGTGGCGCGCTGGGCTGGGGTCATGTTGCGATCTGGAGGATCAATTTCAATAATTCCGATTGTCTCTGTAACCGTTTCTCCTGCTGCGCTGGTCGTTTCAGTGATTTCAGCGACGGTGAGTTCGCCGCCGTCTGTGGTTTCAATGGTTTCTGTTTCCGTGATGGCTACTTCGGTCATTTCAGCGGCTGTGTCGCTCAATGTAGTCTCTGTGATTTCGACATCCGTAGCGGTTAATGCGCCAGCATCGGTGGTGACAACGGGGGTGTGTGTTTGCAATTCGGCGGTAATGTCGACCATTGTTTCTGTTGGAAAGGCCTTGGCTAGCGCAGGGTCATTGGGATCAGTGAGGTTACCAAGCGTTGTGGCTGAGGCGATAGCACTCGTTGTCGTGCTGGTTGCGGTCGACGTAGAAGTTGCGGGTGTCGTTGTTGGCTTTGGTGTCGTTGCTGCTTGTTCGGTAGAAAGAGGGGGGGGGGGGACTGCGACGTTGCTGCTTGAAACCACCACTGGCATGTCGGCGCTGGCGGCGAGCAAATCTTCAGTTGAAAGCATATTACTGGCGTTCGTTGACACCTGTGGGGCGCTGCTGGTGGCTGTTGAGGCCCCGCTGACGGGGATGCTGGAGGGGGGAGGGGTGTCAACTGCTTGGGATAATGCGGCCTCTTGAAGGGCATTTTGTGCTGTGCGCCATTTAATCAATTCTGTGCGGGATGAGGCATAAGGGCCGGCTGCCAGTTCGCCCGGGAACTCTGATTCGATCTGGATCATTAGTTCGTTGGCGCGGGGCCACTCGTGGGCACGCAGGGCAAGTTCAAACAGGCCAAGCTGTGCGGTGAGGCGGTCTGTGGGGGCACCACCGGGGCGCAGGGCCTGCATATACCATTTGGTGGCTTGGGCGGAGTTACCAACGGCGTGGTAGAGATGCCCGACCATGGCCGCTTCCTCGTGGGTGGGTGTCTGTCGGCTGCGACGGAAGGCCTCCAAATAGGCGTCCAGTGCCGCTTGGTTGCGTTTTAATTCATACTCTGCGCTGGCAAGCGCTTTCCAGGCAACGGCGTCATCTGGATTTGTTTTAAGATAAGTGCCGTAGGCGCTTGCTGCGGATTTGGGGTCGCCGTTTTCAAGATGAGACTGCGCCGCATAAAGCGCGAGGTCTGCGTTGGCGGGGTTCATTCGGTAGGCCTGATCAAAATAAATCGCGGCCATGGCGGGATCTGGCTGTTTAGCGTAGGCAAAGGCCATGGCTTCAATGACCAGTGGGTTGCCGGGGGCTTGCTTTTCAAGCTCCTCCAGGCGGGTGATGGCCAGATCGACCTGGTTCTCGTAAACCAGTTCATTGGCCGCGTCGAGGGCTTGTTGGATAGCGGCTTCATCCGGCATACGCTCTTTCCCACCGCATGCGGCTAGAAAAAGTGTTGCCAGCAAAACCAAAAGGCAGGCAAGCTGGGTGCTGTATTGCTGTTTCATTCAGAGGCAGTTATAACCTTCGGCTATGCCGAAATTGAGTCAAGCGCTGATAATGTTGGGAATACGTCAATTTACGAAATTTATTGCAGTCATGCTACTGGCCTCCCCTGTCTGGGGCCAGTCCTATCGCCCGACGACGGCGGAAAAGGATTATGTCTGGGAGTATCCCTTGAACGGCTTCACTGAGGTGGATTACGATGCGGGGGTGGAATCGCTGATTTCTCATTGGGAATCTGTGTCCGGTAAAACCTTGAAGCCGGGGTCTAATGGCAGGGTTGGGATTAAGGTTTTTACCCAATCAGGACCAGGTCTTATGACTCCATTGGCCTTGACTAAGGCCGTGATCGATTCTCTGGAAAAGCGCGGCTATTCGCGCTCTATGTTATTTATCATCGACGGTAGTGAACAGCGACTGCGGGAGTGCGGCTACCTGCCCAGCCGTAAGGGGTTGGGCGACGAAACTTTCAACGACGTGCCGGTTTATTCGCTGGATACCACCTCGGGAATTACCAACGATTTGTGGTTCTACGACAGTAATTTGCCATCGCGTGAGCGCATGGCCCGCGCGATTTCAGCTGGGCGGGGCTTTTCTTTTGAAGAAGATCCGAACGACCGCAAGAGCTACTTGGCCTCAACGCTTTTTCTGGACACTGATTTTTGGATCAATCTGCCAATGGCGTCCGATAACGAGGCGCTCGGGATTAGCGGTGCACTGGCCAACGCCACTCTTTGGAATGTGACCAACAACCAGCGCTTTTTCCTCAGCCCGGCGAATGCGCCCGTGGCTACAGCGGAAATGGCCGCCATTCCTGAACTCAACGACAAATGGGTCTTCACGATCCTCTCGCTGGAGCGTTATCAGTTCCTCGGTGGGCCGCGTTTCAATGCTTTATATACCGGCAGAGAGCAAAAACTTTGGCTCAGTGCTAATCCTGTCGCCTTGGACTACCTGATGTGGCGCAAGCTGATCAAGGGCCGCCGCGCCGCCAATTTCGATGTGCCTAACGGCGAGCCACCACTCTTTGAATATGCATCAAAGCTGGGATTGGGGCCATATCGGCTCAATGAGCTGAAGCTGCGAAAGCTTGGGCCCATGAATTAATTGCGTTGGGTTGGTGGGGTGCCTTGGCGAGTATGTCGCCTAATGGAGGTTATTAGTTTTTCCTCTCAATTTGACATTAGGAGAGATCGGATTTTCTACGGTTGCATTTCAGCGACGGCAGCGTTCAATCACCTGCTTCCATTATGAAAATCCTGGTCGCCGATAAGATCTCGCCTACGGGCATCGAATATTTCAAGCAGCAACCCGGCTACGAGGTCGTCGTTGCATGGGAAGTCATTGCCGACTGGTCCGCATCCCCCGAACAGGTTATTTCCTTGATCGGTGATGTGGACGGCATTGCGGTGCGCTCTGAAACGACCGTTAGCGAGGAAGTCATCGCCGCCGCGCCGAAGCTCAAGGTTGTTGGCCGCGCCGGGGTCGGTGTGGACAATGTCAACATCCCTGCGGCCACTGAGCGCGGGGTGATCGTCATGAACACTCCCGGCGGCAACACCATTGCTACCGCAGAATTGACGTTCACGCATATGCTTTGCGGGAGCCGCCCAATTGCGCGCGCCGATGCGGAGATGAAAGCTGGCGGCTGGCCGCGCAAGACGCTCCCGAAGGGTGCGGAACTTTACCAAAAGGTACTCGGTGTTTGCGGTCTTGGCCGCATCGGTGCAGAAGTCGCCAAGCGTGCGCAAGGCTTTGGCATGACCGTGCTGGCCTACGATCCCTACTTGACTGAAAGCCGTGCGGAAACGCTGGGCCTGAAGAAGGTCGACCTCGACACTCTGGTCAAGCAGAGCGATTACATCACGGTTCACATGCCATTGACGCCTGAGACCAAATACATGATCGACGAGGCCGCCATCGCCAAGATGAAGAAGGGGGTACGCCTCTTTAACTGCGCTCGCGGTGGAATTATCAAGGAATCTGCCCTGATCGAAGGTTTGCAGAGCGGTAAGGTCGCTGCGGCTGGCTTAGACGTTTACGAAGACGAGCCACTTGCCAAGGACTGCCCGTTTCGCTCGATGGACAATGTGGTTCTCACCCCGCACCTTGGTGCCTCGACTTCCGAAGCACAAGAAAGCGTGGGTATCGAAATCGCCGAACAGATGGTCGACGCGCTCAATGGCGGTATGGTCCGCAACGCGATTAACATGCCGTCGATCGACCCAAAGGATCTGGAAAAGCTCAAGCCTTACCTGAATCTCGGCGAAAAGCTCGGCAGCTTCATCCAACAGCTTTCCAATGACGGGGTGGAGAAGATCAAGATCAGCTATTTTGGCAAGATTATCAACCTCGACACGACTCCGCTGTCCCGCGCGATCCAGCGTGGCTATCTCGCCCGCATTTCGCCGAATGTCAATGACGTGAACGCTCCCAGCAAGCTGGAGCAGCTCGGCGTCGACGTAGAGACGACGAGGAGTAGCACGGACGCAAATTATACTGAGTTAATCGAGGTGCAGGCCATCGAAAGTAGCGGTAAGACGCGCACGGTTGCTGGCACATTGTTTGGCAAGTCGCAGAGCCCGCGCATCGTTTCGATCGACGGCCACGGCGTGGAGGTCAACACCTCCGGTACGCTACTCGTCGTTAAAAACAAGGATGTTCCCGGCATGGTCGGCTACCTCGGTACCGTGCTCGGTAAGGACGGCGTGAATATCGCCAATCTGTCGCTGGCCCGCGATCAGGGCGAAGGTTTCGCCATTAGCGTGGTTGAGCTCGATAGCGCTCCTTCCGCCGCGACACAGGCCGAAATCTCTGGCCATGAGCACATTGAGAAGTTTAAAGTGATCGAATTATAAGTTCGATTGCTTGTCCGTTTGAAGGTTCGTGGGGTTTTTCTCACGAGCCTTTGAGCGAGAGAAACTGACGAATAGATTACTTCATGAACTTGTTCACTCTCATTGGCGTTATGCTGGTCGGGTATTTGCTCGGCGCGATCCCGTTTGCGGTGATTATTGCGCGTCGTCATGGAGTCGACATTCTGAAGGCTGGCAGCGGCAATCCCGGTGCCACCAACGTCAAGCGCGTGCTTGGCAAGACGGCAGGGAATGCCTGTTTTGCGTTGGATGTGCTCAAGGGCTTCATTGCCACGATTTTGCCTCGGCTTTTGATTGCAGATGAGTCCGCACTGGCCTTTGCCATTCTCGGGCTCGTTGGAGCCATTCTCGGGCACAGCTTCTCGGTTTTCATTGGTTTCAAGGGTGGTAAAGGTGTCGCCGTGACCATGGGCGGCCTGCTGGCGCTCGCGCCGCTGGTGCTGCTCTGTGGCCTGCTGATCTGGGTGGCGACATTTTACACTTCGCGCTACGTTTCCCTGGCTTCAATCGTCTTTGGCGTGAGCTTGCCGCTAATTGCCCTGATGACTGGTTCGCCGGGACTATTGATCGGTTTCTTGGTCCTGTTGGCCGCGTTGATTGTTTTGCGCCACCGGAGCAATATTCAGCGTCTCATCGCCGGAACCGAAAATCGTTTTTCCAAAAAAGACAAGCCGGAGTAGCTAACTGGTTCGATGAAGGGGAGGCTGTGTAAGCCGATATTACCTGAAATCAGGACGTTCTGAACTAAAAAAGCCT
The DNA here is from genome assembly GCF_014651635.1 of Cerasicoccus arenae. Classification (GTDB taxonomy): domain Bacteria; phylum Verrucomicrobiota; class Verrucomicrobiia; order Opitutales; family Cerasicoccaceae; genus Cerasicoccus; species Cerasicoccus arenae. The sequence continues at coordinate 103,031 of NZ_BMXG01000002.1, forward strand.
TTACACCGACCCGGAAATGCTGTGTTTTCCTCAGCTTTTCCACAATTCTTATGTCACAGAAAACACGCAAAGCAATGGCCAAGCGGTTCAAAATTACCGGCACGGGCAAGGTGCGTCGCTTCAAAGCGAATCACCGGCACCTCCTGCGTAATAAGAGCCAAAAGCAAAAGCGCTCGATGCGTCAGAGTCACAGCCTAGGTGAGGGTCAATCCCGCCAGGTTCTCCGTGCTCTGCCACACTCGCACTAAGCTTAGGCCTTAACCATACTGATTAATCCGGGCGCGTTCGAGGTGAATTCATAGGCGACCTCGCCGCCCACGAAACGAAGGAACATACAACAACATGCCACGCGCAACCAATGCACCCGCTACCCGGGCCCGCCGCAAGAACAAGCTAAAGCAGGCCAAGGGTTATTTCGGCAATAAATCGCGTCTCTATCGTTACGCGAAGGACGCCGTCTCGCGTTCCGGTAAGTTCGCTTACCGCGACCGTCGTAAGAAAAAGTCTGAGTTTCGTCAACTCTGGATCATCCGTATCAACGCTGCCTGCCGTCCTCTGGACATCTCTTACAGCCGTTTGATGGAAGGTCTCAAGCAAGCCGAAATCGGTCTTGACCGTAAGGCAATTAGCGAAATGGCTATCCACGACGAAGCCGCGTTCCAGTCTTTGGTTGAAAAAGCCAAAAACGCACTGGTTGAAAAAGCAAAAGCTGCTAAAGCCGAGTAACGCAACGTCCTGCTTGACGAATTCACGGAGGCGGCCCACGATGGCCGCCTTTTTTATTGCGCACAATTCGCATCCCTCATGAAGGAACAACTCCAGGCAATTCTCACCGAAGTCGAAAACGCTATCCCGGGCATCGTTAAACGCTCGGATTTCGAGGCGTTTAAGGCGACCATTTCCGGCCCTAAGGGCAAGCTAACGGACATTCTCAAAGGCATGAAAAATGTGCCTAAGGAAGACCGTCCTGCCATGGGCAAGCTGATCAATGAGTATAAAACGCAGATCGAAGCGTTTTATACACAGGCCTTGGAAAACCTCGACGCGTTGGAGCTGGCGGCTCTCATCGGCCCGCCGATCGATCCATCGTTGCCCAGCCCGGACCCCGCGCCCGGCCTCCTGCACCCACTCACCCAGACTCGTCGTCGGATGGACGACGTGTTCCGCAAGATCGGGTTCACCGTTGCCGAAGGCCCGGAGGTTGAAACGGAATGGTTCTGCTTCGATGCGCTTAATACGCCAGAAGACCACCCGGCACGTGACGAGCAAGATACGCTGTTCATGCCGGAAGACGCCAAGATGGGCAATGTATCGAAACGCGGGGAAGAGCGCTATATTCTCCGCTCGCACACCTCTACGGTGCAGATCCGCACGATGCTCGCCGAGAAGCCGCCACTGCGGATTATTTCGCCCGGTCGTGTGTTCCGCCGCGACACCTCCGACGCTACGCATAGCGCAAATTTCCACCAATGCGAAGGCCTTTACATCGACCGCGAGGTGACGATCAAGGACCTTAAGGCTGTGCTTGATTACTTTGTGGCAGAAATCTTTGGCAAGGGCTCCAAGGTCCGTTTGCGCCCGAGCTTTTTCCCGTTCACCGAGCCGTCATTCGAGCTGGATATGATGACGCCCAACCTTGGCAAACTCTCGAACCAATGGATCGAACTGGGCGGTTGCGGCATGGTTGACCCGAAGGTCTTCGACGCGGTCGGCATCAATTCAGGGAAATGGACGGGTTTTGCCTTCGGTATGGGCGTGGAACGCATTGCCATGATTCTCCACGGCATTGACGATATCCGTCACTTCTACAACAACGACCTACGCTTCCTGCGGCAGTTCGCGTAAAGGATTTTGAACAGAAGGAAGCAAAGATAACAAAGCCATGCATCCGAAGTTTGAGAAGGTGAACGGTTTAAGCCGTCAAGCCATTGGCGCAGGGATCGAAGTCCACCGCGATCCATAAAGCACAACTCATGAGTTATATGAAGATACTGGATATACCGCTTGGCTTACTCATGAATTTTAATTCCATAAAACTAGTTGACGATATTCATCGCCCCATGCTCCTAGGTTCCAATTCATAAGATCCATACTCTGCTTTCTTCGCTGCCTTCTGTTCAAAAACACTGCCTCACCGAAAACAAAAATCCATGTCCCATTTTCCTGAAGTCCTGATTATTGGCGATTCCATTTCAATCGGTTACACGCCGTTTGTTGAAAAAGCCTTTCTTGGGCGCGCCAACGTTTCCCGGAACGAGGGTAATGCATCCTCGACTATTTATACGCTAGAGCATATCGATGCTTGGCTGGGCGATACTCACTGGGATGTGATCCACTTCAACTGGGGGTTACACGACCTGAAGTTCGTCGACGAGGATTTGACGATGGTTTCCGTTTCCGAAGGCCGTCAGTTGCTCTCGTTGGATGATTACGAAAAGAATCTCCGTGTGCTCGTTGCCCGTTTACAAAAGACCGGTGCCAAACTAATTTGGGCAATGACGACGCCTATCCCAGAGGGGGTAAGTGGCCGCATTCCGGGAGACGAAATTGCCTACAATGCTGTTGCCCGCAAGGTGATGGAAGAGACTGGAGTTGCCATCAGTGACTTGTATGCAGTCATGGCTGAAGATCGTGGCAACAAAGGCGGCAAGGTGGCTGATGTCCACTATACGGACGAAGGCTCCGAGCTGCTGTCTCGGCAGGTTATCCAATATATCGAAGACGCGCTTAAATAGAAATTTCCCATGAAAGTATCTTTAAACTGGCTGAATAATTATGTCGATCTCGACGCCTCTGTTGATGCAATCTGCGAGGCCCTGCCGATGATCGGCCTAGAAGTGGAGGCTGTCGAAACCAAAGGACTGCCGCCGATTGATAATCTCGTCGTAGGCGAAGTCCTGAGTCGCGAGCAGCATCCGGACGCAGATCGTTTAGGCGTGTGCATGGTCAAGTATTCTCCGACGGAAGAGCCTACGCAGATTGTTTGTGGAGCGACGAATTACAAGGTCGGCGACCGTGTGCCGGTAGCGTTGGTGGGCGCAAAGCTCCCTGGTGATTTCAAGATCAAGAAGAGCAAACTGCGTGGCGTTGAAAGCAATGGCATGATGTGCTCGGCCAAGGAACTTGGGATGGGAGATGACCATAGCGGCCTAATGATCCTGACCGACCGGCCAGAGATCGGCACGTCGATGAACGATCTTTTCAAGGACAGCGACACCGTCATCGAACTCGAGCTGACCGCCAACCGCGGCGACTGCCTGAGCCACATTGGCGTAGCTCGTGAGCTGGCCGCATATTTCGGTAAGAAATTGAAAACGCCCGTCGTGAAAACAATGGCAGGACAGGGGAGGGGGCTGATCGATTCCGTTGAGGTTACCAGTGCTACCTGCCCTTACTACACTGCTTGGAGCATTAAGGGCGTCAAAATTGCCGAAAGCCCGGAGTGGCTCAAGAAGGCGCTCACTGCAATTGGGCAACGGCCAATCAACAACGTGGTCGATGTTACCAATTATGTGCTGATGGAAACTGGCCAGCCGCTGCATGCCTTTGATGCGGGTAAGATTCGCGGCGGTAAGCTGCTGGTCCGCCAAGCCACTGATGGCGAGCCGATCACGACCCTGGACGAGAAGCAGCGCAAGCTTTCGGCCAAGATGATGGTCATCGCCGATGCTGAGCGTCCACTAGTCGTCGCTGGCGTCATGGGCAGCCTAGATGCAGAAGTGGATGGGGCGACGACGGACATCGTGCTGGAAAGCGCGTGGTTCGAGCCGGGTTCGGTTCGCTGGAGTAGTCGTCGGCTAAATCTCTTTTCCGATAGCTCGCATCGCTTCACGCGTGACGTCGATCCTGCGGGTGTGGATTATGCCGCCAAGCGCGCCATTGATTTGATACTCGAAATTGCTGGTGGCGAAATTATTGGTGCGCCGATTGTTGTTGGCCAAGCTCCTCGCGGTGACCGCACGATCTTGATCACTGGCGACTATGTGCGCAAAGTTTGCGGATTCGACGTCAAGGACAGCGAAATCTCATCTGCATTTGTGAGCCTTGGCTTTGCGTTGGAAAATGATACTTCTGTTCAAGCTGATGGTGCATGGCAAGTCACGGTACCGAGTTTCCGTCCAGAAGTTGACCGCCCAATCGACCTTGTCGAAGAGTTTATCCGTCTTTACGGCACTGCGAGAATTCCAACTTCTGCCGTTAAGGCTACGGGCTTGACTCGTGACGACGCTCCGTTGGCAAAATATAATCGCGCTGCTGCGAACCTCCTTTCGGCAAATGGCTTTGCGGAGTGCTCGCACTACACCTTGGTTGATGGCGATCAACTGACGGCTTTCGAATACGAAGACCAGTATGCAAATCTGAAACTGGCCAATCCGCTCACATCCGAGATGGGGCACTTGCGTGCCTCGTTGATTCCTGGGCTTGTGCGTGCGGTGCAGCTTAACCAGAGCCGTGGCAACGCACCGACGCAGCTCTTTGAGACCGGTCGGGTATTCCGCTACGGCGAAGGCGATATCTTCGAAATAGCTTCGCTGGCTTTTGTCTGGCGCGCGGATGCGGCAGGCCGTCAATGGCGCGAACGCGGTGCTCCGGATTTTTATTCGGCTAAGGCGATGGCGGAAAACCTGCTTGGCCTAGGCGGCTTCGCACCGCAGGACTGGGATACCACGAATCACCCAGCTTGGCAGGAAGGTCAGTCCGGGGGGGCGGGTTGCTGGTTCACCGGCGCAGTCATGGTTCGTGCAGGCCTTCTCTCGATGGCGATGCTTAAAGAAATGGAAGTCGATGGTCTCTGGTTGGGGGGCGAAATCCTCTTCCGCGCTGATCGTTTGCCCAAGAACGACAAGGCGACTCGATTTGCGGGGTTCAGTGATTTCCCCGGCAGCGAAAAAGATATCGCATTGGTGGTCGACTCTGGGCTGGCTGCCGAAAGCGTGCGCTCCACGCTTGCGAAGGCCGCGAAGGAATCAACCGCTGGTGCCTTTGACGTCGACTCGGTCGATGTGTTCGATGTTTACGCCGGTGAGGGACTTCCCGAAGGCAAAAAGAGCCTAGCCTTCAGCATTCGCTACCGCAGCCCTGAGCGCACGCTCAAGGACAAGGAAGTGAACTCAGCCTTCGACGCAGTTCAGAAGGCAATGACCGCAGTTGGCTATCAGGTGCGTAGTTAACGCGCTTGTTTTGGGTTCGATTTAGTAGCCGTTTTTTGGTCGGGCTACTTATTTGGTCAGTGCTTCATCTCTCTATCGAAACAGGGGGCTAATGCCCCCTTTGTAAATACGTGCATATTGCCATATTATGGACGAAAGTCGATGGCATTTTGCAACTTATTGAGAGACTCAGAAATTCGGCTGGAATTTTTGCTCACTGAATATCAATGACTTGTGTGATCGATGGGCGGATTGGCACCTAGGTTGCGTAATATATTCTGTTTACACGGAATATAAACCTAAACCAAGAACCCACATGAACCTCAGAGAACTATACATCGAGCAACTTCAAGACATCTACAGTGCCGAAACCCAGTTGGTGGATTTTCTACATCAACTATCGTGGAAAGCGCGCAGCACGGGGCTCAAGCAAGCTTTGGGTAATCACTTGGATGAGACCAAGGGACAAGTTGACCGGCTCAAACAAGTGTTTGCCAACCACTCCGGTGCCAATCCTGATGGCCATACTTGCCAAGCGATGAAAGGCTTGGTGCGTGAAGGTAAAGAAGCTTTGGACACCCACGGCAAAAGCGAAATCATTGATGCACATCTCGTCGCCAATGCGAGCCGAATTGAGCACTACGAAATAGCCGCTTACACAACCGCAATCTCCATCGCGACGTCGCTCGACTATAAGGCTGACGTCGAATTGCTGAAGGAAAGTCTGAAGCAGGAAAAGGCCGCAAGCAATGACCTCGAAAAAATGGCTGGTGGCGGGATATTCTCGCAGGGCCTACACGCTGCCGCCGCAAAATAACCATCCAACCACAATAATACCATGAGTAACTTAAAATCCAAACTAGCGAACAATCTCTCAAGCATCAATGAATACTGTAATGATTCAGTGAAAGGCTTCGAAGAGGCAGCAGATTCAATCCAAGATACCAATGCTCGACTGGCCGCCAACTTCAAGGTCCGGGCTAATGAACGACGCGTCTTTTCCGAGCGTTTATCGGAGCGTCTGCTATGCATCGGTGAAGACCGCGAGGATGGTGGCTCACTTAGTGGCGCGATCCACCGAGGCATTCTTAAGCTGAAGGAGGCATTTACGAGCGACGATGTAAGCGCCGTCATCAATGAATGCATCCGCGGCGAAGAGGGGCTACGTGATGAAGTCGATGAAGCGTTGAACTCCAAGGCTGACCCCGAAACCACCTCCGTCCTCCTTGACCTGAAGCAGCACGTAAGTGTCTCTATCGGCGACCTTAATTTGCTGAAACAGTAGGTCACAGTCAGTCACATTTCTCGAGTCCCCGGCTATATTGCCGGGGATTTTTTATGCAATAGTTAGCCGGTGCGCTCCGGATCAAGGCATCGGTTCGTTAAAATACACCCTCGACAGCATCGCCTCGCCAACTTTCTTATTAAGCATTCATCATGGCCCATACCGAAATTGACATCGACAAAGTCGCGCGCCTCGCGCGCTTGGATCTTTCCGACGAAGAAAAGCGCACCTATTCGGCGCAGCTTGGCCAAGTGCTGGAGCACATGGATAAGCTCAATGCGCTTGATCTGGACGGCGTAGAACCGACCGCACACTCCTTTCCCTTGAGCAATGTACTCGACGAAGACGAGGAGCAGCCAGGTTTTACGGTGGAGGAAGCGTTACGCAACGCGCCTAAAGCCCGTGATAACCAAGTCGTTGTGCCAAAGGTCGTTGAGTAAGCTTTTGCTGCTCTTCGATTTTCTATTCAAAACACGTTTCATTAGTTTTTCTAACAATGCCCGAACTTTACGAATCAACCGCCGCCGAATTGAGTACCCTACTGGCCAGTGGACAAACGAGCGCCAAGGAAATCATGGCTGCCTATTTGTCGCGTATTGAGCAGGTAGATGGAAATGTCCGGGCCTTCAATTCTTATGACCACGACGATGCGCTTCGACAGGCGGATGCCTCAGATACCCGCCGTCGTGAAGAACGAGCAATGGGGCCGCTTGATGGCATACCGGTCGCGTTGAAAGATGTCATCGCGGTTAAAGATCAGCCGCTTACGGCGTCCAGCAAGATGCTGAAGGACTTTGTCTCGCCCTACGATTCGCACGTTACTGAGCTGCTCAAACGTCAGGGAGCGGTGTTATTCGGACGGTTGAACCTGGACGAGTTTGCGATGGGTTCGTCGACCGAAAATAGCGGTTTCCAACGCACCTGCAATCCATGGGACCTAGAGCGGATTCCGGGTGGCAGCTCTGGTGGTAGCGCTGCCGCAATTGCTGCATGTGAAGCGCCATTGACCTTGGGTAGTGATACAGGCGGCTCGATTCGCCAACCGGCGGCATTGTGTGGAGTGGTGGGAATGAAGCCGACTTACGGCTTGGTGTCGCGTTATGGCTTGATTGCCTTTGCCTCGTCGCTTGATCAGATCGGGCCGTTTGCTCAAACGGTGGAAGACGCCGCAATTTTATTGCAGGGCATTGTTGGCCATGACCGGCGTGACTCGACTTCGATCAAAATGGCGGTTCCGGATTACCGTGCGGCATTGAAGACTGACAAGAAATGGCGTCTTGGCGTGCCCAAGGAATACTTTGGCGAAGGTCTCGATGCAGAGGTCCGTGCCGCAGTGGAAGCAGCGATTAAGACCTATGAAGGCCTTGGTCACGAGATCGTAGAAGTCAGCCTGCCGACGACTGACCTTGCGGTGCCGGTGTATTACATTCTTGCGCCTGCTGAGGCCTCGTCGAACCTCTCCCGCTACGACGGCATCCGCTACGGGCACCGTAGTTCCAACGCGGCGGACGCGATCGACGTTTACTATAAGAGCCGGGCGGAGGGTTTTGGCCCAGAGGTAAAACGCCGGATTATTTTGGGCTCCTATGTGCTTTCGAGTGGCTATTACGACGCCTATTATTTGAAAGCGCAAAAGGCACGCACGATCATTCGCAACGACTTCAATTCCGCCTTTGAGCAGTGTGATGCGTTATTGACGCCAACTGCGCCGACTGCGGCCTTTAAGGCAGGTGAGAAGACCAACGATCCACTTTCGATGTATCTCTCGGACATCTTCACGATCAATGTGAATCTAGCGGGCCTACCGGGTGTCAGTGTGCCCTGCGGCTTTACCTCGACGGGGTTGCCGATTGGCTTGCAGATCATTGGGAAAGCCTTCGAGGAAGCGGAGATGTTGGCCATTGCGCACGCCTACGAGCAGCAGCATGATTGGGGTAAGCAGCGGCCTTCGCTGTAGAATCGCGTGGAATGATTTTTCCTTTGGGCTGGCCAAGGAGGGGTAGCTAGTTAGCTTCCGCTGTTCGATCGAACCGCACACAATCAACAAATTTATCATCATATGCTTCCGGCACTACAATTAAAACCGGGCACTGGGCCACGCTCTTTGCAAGGACACCCTTGGGCTTACGCTAGTGACGTGCGCGAACTGCTCCCCGCTAAAATAAACGGTCAAGCCGTCGAACTGAAGGACACACGTGGTCGTAGCCTTGGCGCTGGGCTCTACAATGGGCAGTCACAGATTGTGTGGCGCCGGTTTAGTCGCGAAGCCAAGCCGTTTGACCATGCCTTCATTTCTCATGCCATCCCGGCAGCCATTGCTCGTCGTGAACCAAGGGCCTTTCGTCGCTTGGTATGGTCGGAGGCAGATGCATTGCCTGGCCTCGTGATTGACCAGTTTGACGATGTGCTGGTCGTTCAATTACTGACCCTTGGGATGGACGCTCGTCGAGAAGATATTGAAAGTGTGCTCGAGGAATGCCTGTCTCCACGGGAAATAATCTATCGTAATGACGCGCCGACGCGGCAGCATGAGGGGCTTATCATGAAAGTGTCCTCACGATCAGGAGAGTCATTCCCAGCCCAGTGGTTTACGATCGATGGTGTAGAGTATTTCCTGGATCTTTACGAAGGTCAGAAGACAGGGTTCTACCTGGATCAACGGTCAGAGCATTTGCGAGTTGCTGCTATGGCGCAGGGTCGCCGAGTGCTTGATGCGTTTTGTAATCAAGGAGCTTTCGGGCTGCAATGCGCGCGTGCGGGTGCCGCTTCGGTGCTGGCAGTCGACATCTCTCAGGACTGTGTGAAAGCGACCAAAACGAATGCCGGTAGAAACCACCTTACAGTGGAGGCTCATCAGGCAAATATGTTTGATTGGTTCACGGAGAATCGCAAAGAAACCTTTGATTTAATCATTCTCGATCCGCCGAGTTTTGCTCGTAACAAGCGGGCAGTTGATGGTGCCTTACGCGGCTATAAAGAGCTGAATCTGCGCGCCCTTCGGCTTCTAGCGCCGGGCGGTGTTTTGGCGACTTATTCTTGTTCGCAAAATGTGACTTTGGCAGATTTTATGGCGGTAGCGCAGCATGCCGCCAGTGATGCGAGGCGGGATGTCCGATTGATCGAGATCACGGGGCAACCTGTGGATCATCCGGCGCTGTTGAATATGCCGGAGAGCTATTATTTGAAGGGCATGATCCTAGAGGCGCGATAATGCATAATTCGCTTGGATGTCCAGCTCGGTGGTCGTAGATTTTATTTGATATGGAAACAGATCAAGTCTCCGCCGGTGTCTGGATGATGCTTGTCGTCATGGTTTTGCTGTTGTTGGGTGTCGCGATCGTCGCGATCAGCTTCAACTTGCGTCAGCATAGCAAACTGGTGGAGCAGTTCCGCAGACTGGGAGAGAAATTCGATTTGGAGCTGACGATTCCCAAGGCGACCTTGGGCGGGCTTTATCGCCGTAATCCCACACTTTACGGCCGTTATCTCGGTCACGAAATGTCGATTTACCCCAAGGGCTATGGATTGGACAATACCCGCCAAACAGATACGGCAGTGCGTATTACTACGATGGCCGATTCCAAACTTCACCTGACAATCGCCCGCCGAAACTTAACTGGTAAGATGGGGCAGATTGGCCGCTTGAAAGAATGCAAGACCGGCGATACTTCATTTGATGAAGTATTCTCACTGCGTAGTAACGACCCAGCGCAGGCGGTAAAAGTTTTCAATGATCAATGGCGCGCGAAGCTTTCGGCAGAGTGGCCGAAGCTGGATAGTTTCCTAACCTTGCAGGACGGCATTATTACGCATCTACGTTCTGGCCTGCCGTATGAGGATGAATCCCGCGAAGACATCGAACGAATGGTCACATTTTGCGCAGCTTTATCGGAATCGTTCTGACTATCGTTTTAGCGCCGACGGCCCGACCCAGCTAAAGATCACCAATGCATATATTGCCAAGTCGCGGAGGTTTCCTGTTTTTTCGGGCTCTGCGCCAGTGAAGAATAAAATGGCTGATGCAACGAGCGCCACTGTGCAACCAGCTGCCAAGCCCAATGTTAGCTTAAAGTTGCGGCCGCGAAGCTGCCCAGCATAGGCTAGGGGTAGGCAAAGTAGCAGGAAGCCGATAGCGGTCATAAAGAGTGGGCTAAGGTCCGGTGAACTGAAGGATAGCCCCAGTCCAGTAAAACCAATCGTGAGCACAGCACCGACTCCAGTGGAAATCCATTTCTGTTGGGTCGAAAGGATCATCCGGCCTCGTTTATTGAGCAGGAGAAGAAGATTGAAAATTGCGTCGCCAGCCCAAGTCAGTAATACAAGGGCAACCCATATCGCCATCACAATGCCAGCTAGCAGGAAGTGGCCGCTGGCTTCCAGTGACCGGACGATGATCTGATAGCCAATGAAGCCGCCGAGGATGATCGCGATTCGCTTGCCTTGAGGCAGACTCGTCATGAAAAATGAATAAGAAAGCAGCGCCCCGTAAATCGGGCTTTTCGCCTTCATGGCGCTGATGAGGCCTTGGCGGGCGTATTCAAAATGGGGCTCACGGCGGAGTGCTTCGGTGAAGTGATCCAGTGCGGCTTCTCGTTGCCCAGCCTGCAATTTTGCCCAACCGGCGTTTGCGTGAGTATAGGCGTCTTCGGGGTCGCGGGCTAAGGCGGAGTCAATGCTCTGAAAGGCACGCTCGTTTTGCTTAAGAAACATCAGTGCGCGTGTGCGAGCGTTGATGCAATTGCTTTCATCGGGATCAAGGGCGAGGCCATGCTCTGCCTGTTCTAGCGTTTCCCGCCAGCGTCCCTCGGCGGCGTAAGTCCAGGCAAGGACGCCAAAAATATCGGCATCGTGCGGGTCCAACTCCAGCGCCTGTTCACAGTCTGTTCGCGCGAGCTTGTGCTTGTTCAGGGTCAGGTAAATACGGGCCCGAGCGATGTAACATAAGGGTGAGTTGGGCTCTAGGCTAATAGCGCGATTAACGGCCTCCAATGCTTCGCGAGGCTGGTCTTGATTCAGGGCCGCTTGGGCAATGATCAGATGTGCGCCGACGGAGTCCGGGTTGGTTGCCAGTGCCTCTTGCGCCGCTTGTTGGGCTTCTTTGAAGCGGCGGATATTTAGCAGTGCCCAAGCGCGGTTAAGTGAATCCGACATTAACGTTTCATCTTCAGATGTTCGAGGATGTCGTCATAGAGACCACTCTGATTGGCGTAGAGTGCGTAGTTTTTTGCCGTGGAGAACCACTCACGCGTGCTTGGCTTAATGCGTTTAGCGGCCTTGAGTAGATCCTTGGTGGTGAGGGGGACGAGGTCGCCCTTTTTCATAGCCTCTTCGAGTTTGGCTTCGATTGCGTCATCAATTAGGCCCTTGAGATCGGCACCGGAAAAGCCATCCGTTTTCTTGGCTACGGCTTCGAAGTCGATGCGATCTGCCGGTTTGTTCCGCACCATGACCTCGAGGATTGCGGCACGGGCGGGCAGGTCGGGGGGGGGGACGAAGATGATGCGGTCGAAGCGGCCGGGGCGGCGGAATGCGGAGTCCAAGTGCCACGGTGCATTGGTGGCGGCTAGGATGAGTAGCCCGTTGTTGTCAGAGTCAATGCCGTCCAGCTCCGAGAGGAACTGGTTGATCGTGTTGCGGCCAGCGCTCTGCTTGAGATCAGAACGGCTGGCACCGAGTGCGTCGACTTCGTCAAAAAACAGCACACTGGGGGCATGCATACGCGCCTGAGAAAATACCTCGTGGAGGTTCTTTTCGCTCTGGCCAATCCACATATCGAGCACGTCGTGGAGGCCGACGGCCATGAAGCTCGCCTTGACTTCACCAGCGGTCGCTCTGGCAAGGAGGGTTTTACCGCAGCCGGGTGGGCCGTAGAGCAGGATGCCGCCGCCAACACTTTTGCCGTAGGCTTTGAAAAGCTCGGCGTTGGCCATTGGGTGAATGACTTTCATCCGGATTTGCTCTTTCACATCGTCCATTCCGCCGACGTCCTTAAAGGTCATGTCGGGCGCTTCCGTCTCTAAATAGCCAGCACCGGGGATTTCGCCTGCGGGCAAGCGCATGGGCTCGTCTTCGTCGTCGGGGTCATCCATCAGAAATGGCGCGAGTTCTTCGTCGAGGGCCTCGTCACGGAAGTCGGGATGGTCGTCGAGCAGATCACGGTAAACCTTGGCTGCCTGCATGAGTTCGGTGGTCTGGGAGAGCACGCGGGCAAATAAAAGACGGCCGGGGGGGGGGAGCTTGCCCGCCCGTTCAAGGGACTCGAGCACTACGAGAGATTCCGAGTGCTTACGCTGCTGGAAATAGGCCTCTGCGAGCAACACATTGAGTTCGCTGTTATTTGATTCCCATTTGAGCGCCTCGCGGAATTCCACCTCTGCGGCGGCGAAGCGCCCGAGTTTCAGCAGACGCGACCCCAAATGCTGACGCAGCGTCACATTCTCGGGTGAAAATGAGAGCGCTTGTCGGAGAGCTTGGATTTCCTCGGGTTCTTCTTGGGACATAGCTTTTATGATGCTCATCAACGCGTCGCTGGGGTCAATTCCGTAGTTTCCTAAACTTGTGCGGCAGAAGGGGGGATTTCATTATCTCTAAACGTACAATTGGAACTGGATTTAATCATATGGTTGATTTGTCGTGATCGGAAATTGAATGAGTTGGGGGCTAGGAATTGGCAAAGGCGAGGTTGTCCGTGGCAAGGTAGCCATTGCAAGTGGTGACTATTAATCCGCTTATTTGGTCCAGTTTGCGTTGTCGTTGTAATACCGATCAAACGCGACAGTGCTAGATAACCCGCCTTATCCGAGCGTGTGAACGGCAAGTCTTGCCAAGCCGCCCTTTCTTCAACCACCATACGTCTTTTTTTATGCTACACGTCCGAAATCTTTCCTTGGCCTTTGGCGGTCCATCGCTGTTCGACGGCGCTTCGTTTGAGGTGCGCCCCGGTGAACGTGTATGTCTCGTTGGCCGTAATGGCGCGGGCAAGTCGTCTTTATTAAAAGTACTTGCGGGTGCGATCGAGCCAGATAAAGGCGAGGTTTACGTTCCCGCCGGAACACATGTCGCGATGCTTGAGCAGGAGGCCACCATTGAGCTGACGGGCACCGTACGCGAGGTAATGGACAGTGCATTGGACACCGATAAACTTGAACAATGGGAGTGTGAGGCGCGTGTTGATCGTCTGCTGGGTGACATGCAGCTTGATGGCGAAGTGGACTTCGATTCGCTCTCGGCGGGGATGAAGCGTCGCGTGCTGTTGGGGCGCTGCCTGGCAACGGAGCCGGGTGTGCTGCTACTCGATGAGCCGACGAATCACTTGGATGTCGAGGCCATTGCTTGGATGGAAACCTTTCTCCCGCGCTTTCGGGGTGCCTTGCTCTTTATCACGCACGACCGTGCATTTTTACAAAATGTCGCCACGCGAATTCTCGACCTTGAGCGCGGGGTGCTGATCAGTTGGGACTGCGATTACCACACCTATTTGGAGCGTAAAGAGGCCTGGCTAAAAGCGGAGGCACGGCAACGGGCTGAGTTTGACAAGAAGCTCGCCAAGGAAGAAGTCTGGATTCGTCGGGGTGTTGAGGCACGCCGCACGCGCAACGAAGGTCGCGTTCGTGCACTTTTTAAATTGCGCGATGAGCACCGTGGTCGTCGTGATCGCCAAGGCTCTGTGAACCTTGCCTTGGAAGAAGCGGAGCGGTCCGGCCTGAAAGTGATTTCGACTGAAAACGTGTCGTTCCGCTATGGCGATGAACCGATTATCGAAGATTTTTCCACGCTTATCCGACGCGGTGACAAGGTGGGCATTGTGGGCAGTAACGGCGCGGGCAAGTCCACGTTGGTGCGTTTGCTTTTAGGCAAGCTGACACCAAAGAGTGGCTCGGTGAAGCTCGGCTCGAATCTGGAAGTTGCGTATTTTGACCAGCTTCGTGAGGCGTTGGACCCCGAAATGCGGGTGGTGGACGCAATTGCTGGCGGTCGCGATGAAGTTTCGATCAATGGTGCCCGGCGTCATGTGATGGGCTACCTCGGCGACTTTCTGTTCTCCCCCGACCGTGCGCGCAGTCAGGTAAAGGTACTCTCCGGCGGTGAGCGTAATCGCTTGTTGCTGGCACGACTCTTTACCAAGCCGTTCAATTTACTCGTTATGGACGAGCCGACGAACGACCTCGACCTGGAAACTTTGGAACTGCTTGAAGAGCGTTTGCTCGAATATAGCGGCACGCTGTTGCTCGTCAGCCATGACCGTGCATTTCTGGACAACGTGGTCACGGAGCTTTTCGTGTTGGATGGCAGTGGCAGCGTGCAGCAGATCGTCGGCGGGTATACTGATTATCTGGCCACGCGTAAAAAACAGATTGCCGCTGCGCCCGCAGCCCCTGCCTCCCCCCCCTCCACACCGACGAAGGGCAAAACTGCAAAACCACGCAAGCTCCTCAATCGTGAGCGCTGGGAATGGGAAGCTCTCCCCGCTGAGATTGAGAAACTTGAAACGGAGCAGGCCGAAGTCGCTGAGCTACTTGGCGATCCCGCGACATATCAGGATACAGAGAAGTTAATCAAAGCCCAAAACCACTTAGATGACCTCGATGCCAAGCTCTTAAAAAAATACGAGCGCTGGGAAGAACTTGATGCATTGAAAACCTCACTGGGCGAGTAAGCTGCGTCGTCGGTTCGCATATAAACGAGGTTTGCAGAAACATTGACGCTGAGCACTGAGCGGCAATGCTTGGCGATGATGCATCCGTGGCGATTGTTTTCCTTAATTGCGGTGTCCCTGATTGTGGCGCTGTTTTTGGGATCGTGTAAGCCTTCTCCGAATCGCAAGGTGCCCGCAAAGCCTGCGCTGAATGATCGTGGCGGTGCCTCTTCACATTTGATGCCGGAGACGCATTTTCCAGAGCGCTTGGCGATGATTGGCCCGCAGGCCTGTGCGGCGTGCCATCTGGATGCCGTCCATGATTGGGAAGGCACTCACCATGCATTGGCCAATCGTCCCGTCGATCTTACGCTAGATCACACGGCGTTTAATCCAGCGTGGACATTTACCGATGCAGGGGTGACAACGAGACTAAGTGAACAGAATGGCGAATTTTCGATCTCAGTGGACGAGGCTGACGGGAGCCAGAGCAATCACATCCTCGCTGGCGTGATCGCGGTTGACCCGCTTCGGCAATACCTTGCGCCGTTCGCCAACGGCCAATGGCAAACGACTAGCTCGGCCTACGACCCAGCGAAAAACGAATGGTTTGACGTGTTTACTGGAGAAGATCGTTTACCGGGTGAATGGGGGCACTGGACCGGGCAGGGGATGAACTGGAACGCCAACTGTGCAGCTTGTCACATGACGGAATTTAAGAAAAACTATGATTGGCAAACCGGAAAATATGCCTCGACCTGGCTTCAGCAGGGCATTGCTTGTGCTCAGTGTCACACAGGTCTGGAGGCACACATGCGCGATGCAGGCAAATCGGGTTATACCGTCCCGGAGTCCTTAAAATTGAGCAAAGCAGCTGTTATGGATAATTGCGCTAGTTGCCATTCTCGTCGTGGACAACTGACCAATGACCGTTTTCGGCCAGGCGAACGCTATCATGACCATTATGAGCTGAGTTTGCCCGATCAGCCTAATCTCTATTATCCGGATGGGCAGGTGCTCGACGAAGATTTTGTCTACGGATCCTTTATGATGAGTCGCATGGGTCATGCGGGGGTGAGCTGCTTAGATTGCCATAACCCGCATTCGCTCCAGACTATTTTGCCAGTGGAGAACAACCTGCTCTGCATGCGTTGCCACGAGGTAGGCTTAGACAATGCCCCCATTATCAAGGCTGAGGCGCATAGCCATCATCCGGCGGGCAGTACTGGTAATCGTTGTGTGGAGTGCCATATGCCACATACGACCTACATGCAGCGCGATCCGCGCCGAGATCACGGCTTTACTTCGCCCGATCCACTGATGACGCAGGAACTCGGCATCCCCAACGCCTGCAATAGCTGCCATAATACCGAATCGACGGAGTGGGCAGTCGAATGGGCGGAAAAATGGTATGGCGAACAGTTGGCCTCGAAGCCTCAACGAGCGAGGGCTCGGGCTGTCGCCGCGGCTTATGCTGGAGAATCAACGGCACCGTCGGCTCTCATGGAGCTTGCGACGATGGAAGACATTCCCGCTTGGCATGCGGTTTACGCGGGATTACTGGCACCTTGGGGCGAGGACCCTGCCGTTTATAGATACTTGCGGGAACAGCTTTCGGCTAACAGCCCGCTCGTGCGCAGTCGCGCAGTTCGGTCTCTGGCGGAGTCACCAGCCGATATATTTCCTCTCCACAAGGATGACTCACGCGCTGTGAGGCTTGCGGTGGCTGACGCATTGATCAATCGCACGCAACTACCCGAGCAAATGATAGCGGAATGGTTTGAATACCAGCAATATAACAGCGATCGCCCGCAGCATGCTTTTGTTTTGGCGAATTACCTAATCAATCTTCAGAGAAGTGAAGAGGCGGTGCGGATATTAGTCGATCGGGCGGTAGCGCTTGATGCACTGTCAGCGCCAGCGCAGCAGCAGGGCGCGGTATTTTACAGTCGAATTGGTGATACAAATGCTGCGGAAGAAGCTTTGCTCAGGGCACTTCAACTCGAGCCCCAGAATGTCCAATCGATCTACTTGTTCGCTTTGCTTCGGGCGGAACAGCAGAATTATCCTGAAGCCATTGCGCTGCTGCGTGACGTGACGGCTCTGGAACCCGGATTTGAACGGGCTTGGTTTAATCTAGCCCTTGCTTATAGCAAGATTGGTCAATGGGGGGAGGCAGACGCTGCACTGCGAGGTGCGCCGGGGATGAGCAATCTCCCTGCTTGGCGGCAGACTTTCGATGTCATTCAACGACAACTAGGAGCGGTGTCGTCTCCCTAGAAATTAGCTGGGCTCGCGGAATTCGATGCGGATGAATTTGCGGGCGTTTGTCGGCCCAAAGGCGACGGGGTCGCGGATTAAAAGAGAGCCATCGGAAAGTGTTTCAATGACGGCAGCGGAGACATTTTCTGAAAAGGTGATGTCGGGTGAGAGCCAGCCGAGGACTTGGACATCAGCATCGAGGGAAGGCTGGACGATGACGCCGAGATAGTTGCCCTGCTCAATTTCCGGTAGGCCGGATTCGCTGGGAGAATGATAAACACTGGGTGAAAAACGGTCGCCTGTGTTGGATTGGACGGGATTGGCGTCTAGGGCGAATTCAGCCAGGTTATCCAAGTTGTTGCCGTTGGGATCGGCCTCGGGATCGGCATTAACGTCGCCATCGGGGAAGAATCGTTTGACCCAAAGATCGTAGCTGATAACCGGGATGGGGGTGTTGTCGTTCACGGGGGAGGTAACCATCTGGTAGCCACTGCCATTAATGTACCCAACAATCGTTTCGGTCGCGGAGCTAACCATCCAGTTTACTTTTTGCTCTAGCGCTCCATCTGCAGGCCAAGTCCAATTAGGGTCGGAAATGAGAATCCATTCCATGTTTTGGCGAGTACGTCGTACTCCCCATATATACCCTTGTTCACCGGTTGGGTCGCTACTGGTAACATCGTGGCGAGCGTTGAAAACTCCATAGGATGGATTGTAGCTGACGGCGTCGACCGTGGTCCAGTGTTCAGCCCACTCATCAACATTTTCTGAAGTAGGGTCAAAAGGTCCAAATGAGCCTAGGTAAAAGACATAAGTTGAGTCCAGGGGCGTTGTCAGGTCGCTTTGCAAGTTGACAGCATTGATAGATCCACCCCAGTCCAATGGCCTTGCATCAAGCATTTTAACGGAAAAGAGGACTAAAGACCCCAAAAAGAGCGCAGAAAACACTTTGGCATTGTGTATTTTTCTTAGGAATAATAACCCATTTCTTAGCTCTATTGAATGTAGTCTCATTTTTTTTATAATGTATTTCATGCAAATGACGTTGTTCTTGTCAATGATATCAAGGTGTTCCCTTCATCAGCCAAGAATGCTTCAGCAAGAAGCTCTATATTTTTTTAGAGTATAATCCCCAGTATTTATTCCATTGAATCGCCAAATTCCAACAGTGTCAGCTACTCTACGCAGCCTTATCGTCTCTTTAACGCTTTGCCTTAGTGCAATGCTCTGGGCGGGCCCAGAGCCAGTGCAGTATTTTTACTTGCCGCTGCCAGAAGCCTCAATCCAGCGTACATTAGTCGAATTACAGCCTGGCCGTACGATCGGACAGACTATGAATAGTGTCACGTCGCTGACGACCACGCGCGACAACACTGTTATCTACTACGACCAATGGGAAAACGGTTACGAGGTTGATATAGCTAATCCGGTGAATGTTTATAGTGCGTCAAATCCAGGGGGCACTCAAATTTGGGGAGATGGGGACCCGGCTAACGGTATACCGCCCGGTTTTATCAGTGATGTTATTGACGCTGACGCTGTAATTGCGCTGAGCAACGAAGTACCCACGCCGCGTAATGCATCCGTGATTCTTTTTGACGCGCGTGATAAATTGGCCTCGACGAAGGCCGTGGCAATGACTCGCGCGGAATGGGCGACTAACCCCGGCACGGTGCTTGCAGGCGCGGTCGAGGTTTACTCAACAGCATTTCTCGGAAAAATTTATGAATTCCCGATTGGTCAGGATCTGTCCGGAGCATCTAATCAGATGTTCCAATACGTATCGGTTTACATCATGGCGGTGAAAGACGGCACGACAGTCCAGATTGACTTGGATGGTGACAGTGTTGTCGACGTGACGCGCACACTGAACGAGGGTGAAAATTACTTTTCCAGTGGCGTGCAGACCGGTGGCACCATCTCTGCGACCGAAAAGGTGCAGGTCCACCTGATCACTGGTAATTTGAATAACAGTGGCGGTCAACTCGAAGCACGTTGGTTTACGCTGCTGCCAGTCGATACTTGGAGCAACGAATATTATAATCCAGTTGGTAGCTCGGGGGCAAATCAGCCTACTGAAATCTATTTATATAATCCGAACGGCTCGGCGATCAATGTGGATTACGAAACCTTCGTGAGTTCGGGCACAATCAACATTGCGTCGGGCACAGTGGCGGAATTCACGATGCCTTCCAGTTCGGGCGCAGTTTTTGCGAGCCAAGGCGGGGAAGATTTCTTCGGTGTGGCTTGCGTGGCCGCAGGCCCGACTAATGGTGGCTCCTCAGGAGTGGATAACGATACATGGGACTGGGGCTTCAGCCTTGTGCCGCGCGAGATTTTGACTCCACAGATTGTTGTCGGTTGGGGCCCGGGTGCAGACGACCGTGACCATAACGGCGTGCCGGATGCGCAGGGTAGCCCTGTTTGGGTCGCTGTCACCGAGAGCACGGTCGTTTATGTGGACTATGATGGGGACGCCTCCACTGGCCTGAGCACTGACCCGAACGGCAACAAATACGACGTCGCTTTCAATCTCAACCGGCTTCAGCAGACGAAGGTCTACGACAATTCCGATAATGACCAGACGGGCATGAAGCTTTACACAGTCGACGGTACATTGATAACCGCTGCTTGGGGGCAGGACCCGAGCATTGCTGGCGCTGGTAATCCCTTCCTTGATTTAGGCACGACAGTGCCGCCATTCCCATTCCCACAGTTAGTGAAGACTGCGCAAGAAGTCTCCGATGGCGATGGCATCTATGAGCCAGGCGACACGGTTGGCTACACAATCAGTGTCACTAATCTTGGTGCGGTGCCATTGGCGGATTTGAAACTTTCTGATGAACTTCCGGCAAATGTATCCTATGTCCCTGGGACGCTTTTTGTTGGAGGTGTCCTTCAGGCCGACGACGCTTCTGGCTCGGCGTTTCCACTTGATGGACTGGGTATTGTATTGCCGACTATTGGCGTTCGCGCAGAACTGCTCGTTACTTTCAATGTGACGCTTAATCCTTCCGCTGCGGGTAGCTTGGTCAACACGGCAATCCTCGACATTGGTCCGGAAATTTTGGTTGCCGATTCGTTGTCCTCTTCCAGCCGAATCGACGTGGTGAACAACCGTGTTTCGCCGGACGTTGCGTTTACTGATAGCGGATACAGTACGGTCTCTATTTATAATGAGGGCGATGATATCTACGTGCAATTGACTGACGCAGACTTGAACGTGAACGCGGTTGTGGCGGATACTTTTACCGTTGTCGTGAGGAATTCGACCAACGGCGACTTTGAATTGCTTGAGCTGACGGAAACGGGCACAGGCACTGGGATTTTCCGAGGCGGCCCTTTGAACACCTCTTCTGGTGGTTCAGCGATTGCGCAAGATGGTGTATTGAAAATCAATGTGGGCGACTCACTCAGTGTCACCGCGACCGACCCAGGTGATCCAATTGGCTTGCCCAACAGCGATACTGCTACAGCTGCGGTTCCAGTACCGACCAATGAAAAACTCCTTTATCTGCGTGACGATGGTGGCAATGGCTTGAGCCGAATTGAGCCTGGTGACGCTGGGCGCTCGGGAGCCTCGCTTACCTTGGATAATGGAGTTGAGCAGTCTGGCGCTTCGAGTTGGGATACGTTTATTGCCGGGACGGATTTTCCCGCAGGCACGCCGTATTTTGACACAGTCACCATGTCGCACACGGTTGGCTCTGGTCCTGATCGTATCCTAATCATCAGTATCTTTGGTGAAGAAGATGAAAACTACGATGGTTTTGATGTGGATGCGGTGCGCTACGGTGCCCAAAACGCGACGAAGCTGATCGATCAGGGTTCATCAGAGGAGGCCTTTGTCGAAATTTGGTTCATTTACAATCCTACGGTGGGAACAGATAATGTCGCTGTTGACCTAGTCGAAGGTAGAGTGAACGGTGGCTCGGAAGACTCCGTCATTGTGGTTGCCACGACCTACAACAATGTCGATCTAAGTGTTTTCAATTCTGGCACACAGACCTATTCTGCTTTCGATACGCCTCAGAGCACCAGTGGCTACAGCACCAGTGCATCTATCACTGGTGTGCCCGGTGATCCTGGTGACATTGTTTATGGTCTGGTTGCTCTCGACGACGCACGTACAATAACGGCAGGCGTAGGTCAGGACAATGTCTTTGGACCGATCAAGGCCGAAGGCGTTACGGGAGACGGCTCAGAAGGGGAGATTTCCTCAAAGGTCATTGGCTCTTCGGAAAGCTCAGCGGATTTTTCATGGACTTTTGGCGGCAGCGATGCCTTTGCCATCGTTGCCTTCGCGATCAATGGTTCCGTTCAGACCAGCACTACTTTCACGCAGTCACCGACTATGGCACAGACGTTTTCCATGCCTACCTCAGGTGCTGTGGGGGCAACTTTCTATATCGAAACGACAGCTGTGTTGGGAGGTACAATTGATGTTCAAGTAGACCTTGCTGTGGATGGAGTTAGCTTTTTTCAAGATACCACCGCGACAACGACTTTGATTTCATCTGGGGCTACGAATATTTACCAGCTCGACTGGTCTGGAGTGCTCGGGGCTGATGTTACTGTCGATCCAGGTGAAGCCGTAGAAATTACCGTAGTTAACAACTCAGGCGTGTCTATTGATGTCTTATACGACAGTGGAACTTATCCGAGTGCACTTTCATTGCCCGCTACGACGGTTATCGATGTTGAATCCGTAGCGGTTTACGATGCATCCTATCCGAACGGTAGCATTGCGGCCACTGGCTATGTTGGCCAAAAATTCTATATCCGTACCACGATCAGCGACCCCTTTGGAACGTCGGATATCAGTAATCCGTCCATTCAAATTACCGATCCAGACAGCAATAATTTGCTCTCACCTGATCCAAGTGATCTGACTCTCGTTGCGACTTTGGCGACGAGTGACAGCGATTCCGTGACCTACGAATACGAGTGGCAGACCCCAGCGACAGATGGAACTTACACCATTACCATCTCAGCGGATGAAGGGACTGAGGGTACAGTGTCCGATACGCTTCAAACGGCTATCACATTGGCTGGGATTGATGGCGGCACACCAGCAAATGTTTCCTTCACCACGGGAGATGACGGACCTGACACGGATGTCTTTACGAGCGCAGAATCCATCGGCGTGCGGGTAGTCGATTACGATGAAAACGAAAATCCATTGGCCGTTGATACAATCGAGGTAACGATTACTACCAGTGGCGGTGATTCAGATGTGGTCACCCTGACTGAGACCGGTTCTAACACCGGCATTTTCACAGCTATTTTTCCTTCTGCCACTGACTCCACAAATGCAGACGATGGAGATATTAATGCCGCCGCGGGCTCTGGCTTAACCGTGAGCTATGTTGATAACGATGACCCATCGGATACGGCTGAAGACCAAGCTGCTGTGCCACTGACAACTCCCAACACTGCTGCTGTAGTGGTGGACAAAGCCCTCGTTGAGCCCACAGACAGCGCAATCGTAGGTGATCAGGTTATTTATAATATCACAGTGACCAATGTGGGTAGCGTTGGGTTGGATACCGTACAATTAACAGATGTCTTTACAGATGCCGAGTTAGCTTTTGTTTCAGCTTCCATCTCGCCGGATTCCAACGGCTTGAGTGTGGGAACACGTACGTTGACATGGAACGATCTCGGATCACTTGCCGTTGGCGAAAGCGTCACCGTTACGGTGACATACACCGCGACAGATTCCGGAACGCTTAGTAGCACTGCAACAGCTGACACGACTTCTGCTTTCAATGATCCTTCAGATAGCGATACTGAAAATCTTCCGGTTACGAATCCCGCGATAACCATTACGAAATCGTTAACGGGCGGTGCCCAAACTGCCTATTACGGCGGTGTTGTGGAGTTCACGATTAACATTCAAAACACTGGCAACACAGATATCGAAAGCCTGCCGCTTACCGATAATTATAGTTCTTGCTTAGAGTTTTTGACATCCACCCCCACTGCGGATTCCAGTAGCGGTGGCGTAGCACAATGGAATGACTTGCTGCCCGGCGCAACCACCTTGGGCGTTGGAGCCAGCACGAGCGTGACCATTACTTTCTTTGTTGCCGGCGAGTGTGATCCCGCGCTCAACGTTGCTGAATCGCGTTTTGCAATCGATATCAACGGTGCTGCTGTTCCACCTGCCGAAGACGAAACCGAAGACCTTATAACGGACGCAGCAAGCGTTAGCGGTACCGTCTGGCAGGACGACGATGGCAGCGGTTTACAGAATGGGGCTGAGGGAGGCCTGTCAGGCATCCGTGTCTATCTGGACTTTGACGGTGACGGCGTCCGTGACGCCAACGAGCCTTTCGATATTACAGATTCCAATGGTGATTACCGCATTGGTAATCTGGCCGATGGGATATATACGGTCCGCATTGACGATAATTTCCTCGACGATTCATTGACCATTACTACGCCAGTTTCCGGCTTTTTTAGTGTGACGCTTGATCCAGGTGAAGACGCCACGGCGGACTTTGGTCTGGAGCGCACAACAGTCACTGGGATTATTTTCAATGACGTGGATGGTGATGGCAACACGACGCCTGGCATCGGTGAAAACGGTATCGGTGGTGTAAACGTCATAATTACGGATTCACTCGGCAATGTGCAAGTTATCCGCACGCTGGCCGATGGTAGCTATACGGCAGAAGTCGCGCCCGGAGAAGTTTGGGTGAATGTAGACGAATCAACATTGCCAGGAGGTTACACGCTGACGACAGACATGGGCATCGACAACGAACCGCAGTCGCTGACCGCAGTAGCTGGTGTTAACACCTTTGACGGTATTGGTTATCAGCAGCCACAGGGCGTGTCTGGTCACCTATTTATCGACCTAGATGAAAGTGGGGTGCAGGACGCTGGCGAACCCAACTTGTCCGGCGTCACAGTCTTCTACGATGCTAACTCAGACGGCATACTCGACTCCGATGGTCTTGATAATATTCCGGGTAATCTGGACGACGAAGTCAGCGCAGTCACTGACAGCTCGGGCGACTACGTTCTGGCAATTTCCGCAACGGGATCAGTTTCGATCAAAGTTGATACGTCTACATTGCCATCGGGTATGGATACGACGCCGACTACTGCCAACGATCCGCAAAGCGTGACAGTTAACGCCAGCGCTACCACAGACGCTGCGGACACTGGTTTTGCCTTCACGGGTCTTGGGATACTGAAGACCGCGAACACCACGGATGATGTCGAACCCGGCGACACGATTACTTATTCGATTCTAGTATCGAACAACTCTGGTGTCACGCACACTGGCATTGATATCACAGATGTGTTACCAGCCGATGTTAGTTATGTTGCAAGTAGCTTAGGCATCAACGCGCCGACTGGCTATGACGTGACGGCGACCACAAACATGACTGATAACTTCGAGTCCAATAACGAGTCTGGTGGCACACCTATAGCTTCTGGCGGAGCACCTGGTTGGGTCGGCAACTGGACTGAAGTTAACGAAGCGAATGGCTTTACTGTCGATGACATTGAAATCTCCAATGACACAGACGCGACTGTGGCGAGCTGGTCACTCACGATTGAAAACGCCAGCAAGGGTGCCAGTCGTGGAGTCGATTTGTCGGCGGCGAATTCGGCGACAATCGATTACGACTTCCGCCGTGTCTCGTTGAATTTTGGTGATGACACTGTTGACTTACAAATCTCCGCCACTGGCGGCGATCCTTGGACAACCCTGAGCACCGAAGGTGGCAATGGTGTTGATGCTGCTTATCAGGATCAAGGTAGCCCGATAACCATTGATCCGGAGTTCTTTACTGAAAATACAGTGATTCGCTTCTTCTCTGCGTCCACGTTGGAAGATAATGACTGGATTCACTTCGACAACATTGTGATCAGTGTTGATTGGGGCGATAGTGCAACGCAGACGGGCGTAGTGGGCAATTTTCCATCCAATGATGAGCTAGC
Source organism: Cerasicoccus arenae (assembly GCF_014651635.1). GTDB lineage: Bacteria > Verrucomicrobiota > Verrucomicrobiia > Opitutales > Cerasicoccaceae > Cerasicoccus > Cerasicoccus arenae. Next base: position 128,325 of record NZ_BMXG01000002.1, read on the forward strand.
CAATAATTATCAACTCGCTGATGGCCAATCGATGACGATCACTTACAAGGTCAAGGTAATCGACAGTCCAGTTGGTTCATCAATCAGCAATACTGCATCTGTGGTCAGTGACCAGCAAGTTACCCCGGCGGATTCTATGGTGAGCAATAACATCAGTGTTCCGGTCGAGGGCATCCTCAGCGGTTATGTGCTGGAAGATACTGATGGCGATGGTAACGGTAATTTAGGCATTGAAAATGTCTACATTGAGCTGCTCGATTCGAGTGGTAACTCTATCGACAGCGACCCTGACTTGCCCGGTTTGCAAATCACCGTGGACACAACCGATAGTGACGGTTTTTACAGCTTTGAAGGCGTAACTCCAGGTAACTATCAGGTGCGGCAGACTCAGCCCAGCGGCTACCTCAGCGTGGTTGGTCCGGATGATGGCGGTGACGTGGATATTCTCGGCGATGTTAGCCTGATTGTCGTAACCGACGGGGTCACCACAACTGGCAACACCTTTATTGAGCAACGACCTGCCACGATCTCAGGTTTTGTCTATGAAGACTTTGATAGTGACGGAGACGGTGACATCGGTATCGCCAGTGTAACACTTGAATTGCTTGATGCATCAGGTGCGAGTATTGACAGCGATCTCGTTACACCGGGGACCCAAGCGACCACAACCACGACCAATGTAACCGGCCAGTACTTCTTCACCAACCTGATTCCAGGTGTGACTTACCAAGTGCGTCAAGTTCAGCCAGCAGGCTATGCTAGCGTTAGTGACTCGGACGGGGGCAATGCTAATCGCATTGGCGACATTACGCCGATCACAGTTGTTATTGGTCAGAATCCAGGAAACTATTTCATTGAAGAACTCCTGCCCGGAAGCATCTCTGGTGTGGTCTACGACGACATCGATGGCGACCGCAACGGTGATGTTGGCATTGACGGTGTGCGCGTATTTATCGATCGCAACGGCAATGGGATTTTCGACGGTGTGGACATTGAGGCGACCACAACAGGGGGGGGGGGCTTCACGTTCTCGAACTTGCGACCTGGCGTTTACTCGATCGTTGCGGAAGATGCACTTGGATATGTTTCTGTGAGCGACTCCGACGGCGGTAACGCTAGCATCACCACTGTCAATTTGGGTGCCGGCGAAGATGAGACTGGTATCGACTTTATTGACGGTTTGCCCGCAACAGTAAGTGGTCGTGTGGTGGATGATGACGATGCTGACGCTGATCTAGCTGAAGCGTCGGGCGAGACTGGTCTTAATGGCGTTACTGTGGAAATATACGAAGACCTCAATAGTAACGGCCTGGTGGACTTCAATGAGAACCTCATTGATACGGTCATCACTTCGGGTGACGGGAATTACTCTTTCTCGGTTCCAGCAGGTGACTATGTGATTCTGGAAACTGATCCGTCCAACTACTTGAGTACGGGGGATTCTGATGCACCGCTCACGGACAACCAAATTGCTCTGAGCGTTTTACCGAACGTCGCCTATAGCGACAATCTATTCTTGGACACCAACCAAGGTCCGAATCTGACGGTAAGTAAAACGCTCGATGGTGGTGCGGCGACGGTCAACTATGGTGCTGCGGTTACCTACACGATCACCATTACCAACGACGGGAACACGAACTTCGACAGCGTGCCGTTGGAAGATACATTTTTGTCCGATGTGCTTGAGTATGTTTCAGCTTCACCGCTGCCCGATTCGGCATCGTCAGGCCTATTGACCTGGAATGACCTTGGTTCGTTGGCCATCGGTGCCACTCACACCGTTACCGTTAACTTCACGGTTATTGGAGAATCGAGTCCGGTTACCAACACGGCGACTGTCACTGATGCGGTTGACGAGTTTACTACGCTGGTCAGCGGCAGTGACGATGACATCCTCTTGACTTCTGAGACGGCCAGCATCAGTGGCAACGTATGGGAAGACGATGATGGCAACGGTGCTCTGAATGGCGGTGAAAACGGATTCAACGGCAGTGTGATTGTTTACGCTGATTTGAACTTGAATGGCTTCCGCGATTCCAATGAGCCGCAGGACACTGTTGATCCAAGCGGTGACTACACAATCGATAATCTCTCGGCTGGGACCTATCGCGTGCGGGTCGATGAAAGCACGCTGCCGAATGGCACAAGCTACTCCAATACATTCCCGGTGCTTACCTACCACGATGTGGTGCTAAATACGAACAACGAGGATGAGACAGGCCACGACTTTGGCTATGAGCCGCAAGTTGGCGCTTTGACGATTACCAAGCTTGGCGCGAATGCGTCTCTGGTGGATGGCGGCAATGTTGATCCGGGCGAAGTCATTACTTACACCGTTACGGTTACCAACACGGACTCGGTTACCCACACAGGCATCGATATTAATGACATTCTGCCAACTGGGACGACTTATGTCGGTAGCTCGATCACAGAGGTGAGCGCGCCGCCCACCTACAGTGGCGGTACAACGACGGAAACACTAACGGTTAATTGGAGCAGTGGCTATTCGAGCGGAACGAATGGCTCAGTCGTTACTTGGGATGATGGGTCATGGTCAGAAGCGAATGATGGTGCCAACCAAAGCTACAATGGAGAGATCGTTCTCGTGTCCGACGTTAATGGCAACGCGGTGCGCGTGGAAGGTGATGGTAATGGTAATGAACGCCTTTCCCGTAATATCGACTTGAGCGGTTTGAATCCAGCAACCGATACATTGACAGTCTCTTTTGATTGGCGTGGCTTTAGTCTTAATAATGGCAGTGACGACGCGTATTTACAAATTGGAGATGTCACCTTAGCGACCGTTGGCAATGGGCAAAACTCTGGATCGTTCCAGAACGTTTCAACGAGTATCGCTACGTCATTCTTTGGCGGTATTGAGCGGATCGATATCCAGCCCAGCGGTTCCTTGGATAATAACGACTATATCTATTTTGATAATCTGGTCTTTACCGCGACTATCAACACCGTAGTTGCGCAAACCGGTTCGGTGGCGGCACCATCTTCGAGTGGTCCTTCTACGATCGCGTCGAACTACGGGCTTGATCCTGGTGATTCGCTTATCATCACGTATCAAGTCACAGTCGCAGCGCCATTCCCGAATCTCTCGATCATTCAGAACGTAGCCAGCCTATCCAGCGATCAGCAGCCAGACCCAATATCGGCAACCGAGTTCAACTTGGTCGATACCGGTTCGATCTCTGGCAAGGTGCTGGCTGATACCAATGGCGATGGAGTAGGGGACGTCGGGCTCTCCGGCATTATTATTACCCTGCGCGAATCGGATGGCACGCCGATTGACATCGACACCGTTACTGCGGGTGTTCAGGAGCCAACCGCTACCACTGATTCCCTTGGTGAATACGATTTTGAAAACATTCCGCTTGGTGATTATCAGGTCGTTCAATTGACGCAGCCTGCGGGATATATCAGCATCAGTGACACCAATGGCTCCAACAACACCGTCAACAATATCATTGGTGATCAGGCCGCGCTGAGCTTGGCGAGTTATGGCGATTCCCTAAGCGGAAATCTTTTCATCGAAGCGCAGTTCGGTTCGATCTCCGGGACGGTCTATGAAGACCTTGACCTCGATGGCGGCTTTGATGGCGGCGAACTTGGTTTAGAAAACGCGATTATCGACCTGATCCTTGATACGAATGCAAATGGCGTCATCGATGGAAGCGATATCATCTACAACTTCCCGGCAACTTCTGACGTCAACGGTGATTATTCCTTCAACAGTGTGCCGGTCGGTGTCTACATCATTCGTGAGACCGACCCCACGGGATACTACAGTACTGGCGACGACGACGGTGTTAACGACAATCGCATCATCAGCGGGATTGTGGTGACCAGCGGCGGATCTGTCACGACTAGCACATCGTTTTACGACGCCAGCGTTGCTGGTAATAGCGACGGTGACTGTATCGTGGACTTTGTGGAAATTGCCTTGTCAGGTAACACTGCGAGTGGAGTCTTTCCTAGCAGCTTGCTGAATCTGGTGTTGGTTAATGAAGCCACTGGTCGCTTTGATGTGGTCTTTACCCGTCCGGACGGCCTGCTCAACGTGAGCTACACGTTGCAGGGCTCGAACGATCTAATTGGCACTTGGTTCGACATTGCCACGATTTCGACGAATTCCGCTGTTTCCGCGCCCTTTACTTCGGTGGACAATGGCGGCACAGAAACTATCACCTACGGTAACGTGCAGACAGCGCCCGGTTTTGGCTCTGCTGACTTCGGTTTGGTGCGCCTCGCAATTACGACCGGATCGACTACGATCTACACCGACGTCTATGGCTGGCAGGCCACTGCGATGGAGCTTGCCGAGGCCAATTCTTGGAGCACGCCGTTTATCCAGCAGGAGATTTTCTGCGGTACGGTAGACGGTGTTATCGGCAGCCTACTCGATCTCAATTCTTCGGCCAATGGGGCGGACTTCAGTTCCCTTATCTCTGATGGTGATTATTACGTCGAGGTTTCCAGTGGCGTGCTCGAAGGCCATCGTTTCCAGATCGCCAGCGGTGATGTGGATGAGGTGACCTTGGTCAATGACTCGGATATTTTCTCACCCACTGGCGGCGACTCGCTCAACACCGCCAATGGCGCGCCCGCTCTGACTGGGGCTGATATCAAGATTCGTCGCCATGCAACCTTCGGTGAACTGTTTAAGAAGGACTCAACCTTCGAAGGTCAGGATAGCGGCGACCCGAACTTAGCGACTCACATCTATATCTACAATAACCGTCGTTCCATTCCTGAATATGAGGCCTACATGCTCGCATATTATGCGGAGCCCCTCGCAGGCTTCCTCGGTATTCCTGAAGGCTCGCGTTGGGTGAGAGAAGATGACTTGTTTACCGCCACTGATCAAGGTGATCTTGTTATCGATCCGGCAACTGGCTTTGTGATTATTTCGCGCCAGGAAGCTTCCAAGCTATATGCCTACGGAAAGGTCCGCAACAACGACGCTGCAGTTGTCCTCAATGACAATGGAGATGACCCATCCATTGCTGGTTTCAATCTGATCGGCGCGATGTATCCCGTAGCTCAAGTGCCAGTTGATGGCCCAGATGATGGACAGAATGGTCGCGGCATGACCTCTTCAGTCTTCCAAGCAGGTAATGATCCAGACAATGCTGCGGAAATTATCTTATGGCCCACCGACCCGGAAGTAGAAGGTCGTACTACAGTCTTCTTCCTTCTGGACGATACTGAAGACGGCTGGGTCAATTATGCTGAATTCGGAGGCCCACCGTTTACTAACCAGAATGACTCGCCTAACTCACTGCAGTTCCGCAGTGATCGAGCGAGCTTGATTAAATTGCCCGAGGGCGATCAGACAATACTGATCGTTCCCGAGCCTGCTCCCTAACGAGGACTGACAAGCTATCGTGAGAATTAGACAATTTTACATAATATTTTTGCTCCTTCCAGGAGCGCTGACTGCCCAGATTACAATTAACTGGGGCAGTGGTGTTGCGTTCAATCGCATTGTTGAAAGCGATGGTACGACACTGCCGTCGCCCAGTAGTGGCTTCTCTTATGAATTGGGAACCTTCGGCAGCTTTGTGCCAACGGCGAGTAATTACAGCGAGTGGTCAGCGAACTGGCATGCGTTTGATGGAGATCCATTTTTCTATTCAATCGGCGCATCTAACGTTGGACTCTATGTGGATAGTGCGACGCTAGACTCGAGCCAGAATTCGAACTCGACCTATCCTGCCGTTGATCCGAGCTATGACTTTGCGGTCGGGCAGCAGGCGTATGTTTGGATCTATAATGAAAACGATCCGACGCAGATCAACACCTCGACGGAATGGGCGCTCTACACCCAGCTCATCGACGGCTCTAGCCCGATCGATAAGGCTTGGCAAATGCCTGACGCGAGTAGCTCCACGACAACGCAATCCTGGTATGTCACTTCGGCGGATACTGCCGTATGGGGAGGGGTAGACAGTGGTTCGGATGTTGGCGGCGGTAACATCATCAGTACGCCTGGTTCTTATCACGTGCAAACGGCAGGCTTTACGGCAGGTGTTTACTGGGATATTAATGGCTCAACCGCAGGTGCGACAAACGATGGAGGTGGCGATGCAGCGGGCACATGGAACAGCAGTAATGCCAACTGGAGCATTGACCCCACGGGTAATGTCACTACGGGTGCCTTTACCCAATACAAAGTCGCGACCTTCTCGGCAAACGATAGCGGCTCCGGTGAAGCTGACGGAGATTTCACCGTGACCAAGGCGGGTAGTACCAGCGTTTTTGGCTTAGATTTCCAAGATGGCACAGTGACGATTGGTCACGGGTCTGGCGGTGGCATTGTCTTTGACACTAGCGGCCAGTCGATTGCCTTTGCCGATGGGCAGGGCTTTGACGGGCTCGTAGACACTGCCTTTGTGAATGTACATGCTGGTCACACGGCGACTATTGAGACGGCAATTTCCAGCTCACAGGATGTCAACCTGACCGGTGGCGGCACGTTGGTGCTCGCTGGTTCACAGACTGGAGAGATTGATGGCACGCTGACACTCCAGAGCGGAACCCTGCAAATGTCTGGTACCGGCACGAATCCCCGTTTGGGCTTCAATAGTGGTGGCCAGACGGTCGTTAGCATCGAAGGCGGCACACTATTTGTCTCGGAGAATGCTGTGACTAAGGCCAGTGACGTGCAGTTTGGCTCTACGACCGACGTAAATTATTCCAGCGGTAGCATTGTTATCGGTGAGGCCAATGATTCACTCGGCACGTTAAGCCTTACCCTCAGTACGACTTCGACCATCGATTTTACTGGCGCGGGCACGGAATCTATCATCGCCTTTAGCGATAGTTCGGGCATTGACTGGTCGGGCTCGGAAATACTCCAAGTGACGGATTGGGCAGGCATTCCGCTTAATTTGGGAACGGGCACTGGCTCTGGTACGGGCGGTGGCGGCACCGACCAGTTTTATATCGGCTCTAACGAAATGGGTCTGACGTCGGATCAGCTCAGCAAAATCAAGTTCTTGAATCCTGTTGGCTTAGCGCCTGGCCTCTACGACGCCTATATCTTGAGCACGGGGGAAATTGTTCCGGGTGTGATCCCAGAGCCATCAACGTATGCCATTGGCGGACTGTTGATTCTGCTTGGGGGCTACGATTTCTACCGCCGTCGCAAAGCCGGAGCTTAAAGCTGGATTTGGCTTCTAACCGTATCGCTTACGGTTCATACTGGGGAGCTTTATGAATAACTTTTTCTGCATTTCATCCCTTGTACTGCTGGTTTCGATTTCGTCGCCTTTGACAGCTGCGTCAACTACGCTGCCACATCATCCTGTTCACACACATGCCTTTTACGACGGTGAGACACCGCTAAAAGCGGCAGATGCTTGGACGCTGGAAGAAGGTGAACTGAGCTGCGATGGGGAACCACGCGGATACTTGGTGTTGGCGGAAAATGAAAGCGATTATACGCTAACATTTGAATGGAAGTGGGAGTCTGAAAAGGGAGGGAACGGCGGTATTTTGATCCACGCCTTGCCAGCCACGAGTGGCTTTCGCACTTGGCCCAGTTGTATTGAAATACAACTGCAAAGCGGTATGGCAGGGGACATCTACGCCATCGGTCAACTACCGGGGTTTGTTGGTGAAGGCCCGATGTTTGTGGCACCAGGTGTGGCGGTGGTTCGGCTGGACCGCAAGGCTGACGGAGAGAAACCGATAGGAGAATGGAATACCATGGAGATCATCGCTTCCGGCGATGAGTTAACCGTAAAAGTCAATGGCCAGCTGGTGAATCATATCACTAAGGTCAACCCACAGCAGGGGGCAATTGCATTACAGAGCGATGGCAGTCCTATCCGCTTCCGGAATATTGAGTTGGTGAAGTAATCAGTTGATATACATCTTCAGCTTTTCGCGCATTTGATCATCTATTAAAGGCACTGGATTCCGTCGTTGTTGTTAACGATTGTCCATTCCTTGAGAGCGCAGCCATGAGCTTTCGTTCATCAAATCACGGTTATCTCATCGCGAACTTCAGTGCAGTTGTTAGGGCATCCTTCGCCAAGATATTGATGACGTTTTGGACGGTGCTTTTTCATTATCTCATTGCCCGTTTCGAAGGCGTAATCAAGCCCGCGGATGTCCGTCTGGCTCTCTCCTATAGCGCATTCTGACTATAAATCTGGGTGATTTCAATGATCCTGACCAAGCCTTCGCATGTTGGATTGGTTCGCTTTGTGTGGTCAGGAAATAGCAAAACCTATGTCAGTAAATCGCTCCCTGAAGTAATGGGTTCTGTGGTATGTTAATTAGCTTTAGCATCTTATGGAAGATGCTTCTACCTCTTGTAAAAGCTTAACCTCAATAATCAAAGATAATAATATGAAGGAAAAAATACTACCCCTGCTGTTTTCGTTTGCTTTGACCTCTCTAGTTAATGCCGCTCCTCCGCCGGGAAGCTTTACCCTGACATTCGAAGAGGATTTCAGTAACCCAATTATTGACGGATCGAAATGGAAGGTCGGGCCAGCAGATGCATTTATTGAAGGTTCTGGAGGCTGTAATGTTGATAATTTCAACGTCACTGGAGGTGCCCTTTCGATAAAGGCAACGACGGATCCCGTTGATTACTGCTGGACTACTTATGACTATTCCTCTGGCGAACTGACTTCTTTTCTACGTTTCAAGCAAAAGTATGGTTATTTTGAAACACGCGCCAAATGGGATAGCGTTTCCGGCATGTGGCCAGCATTTTGGTTGATGCCCGAGCGCGATCAATACGGCACGAAGGAATGGAAGAATAATATCTTTCTTAAGTTCGACCTAAGCTCGGCTGGCATTGGCACGGTGACAGATGCCACGCTTCGCCTTTGTGCTAAAAATGTAGGCAATACCGCTGGGAGTGATCCTAATAATTTACAGCTGTTCCGCGTGGCATCCGATTCCTGGGATGAGGGAACGATTAACTGGAATAATCAGCCAGTTTGGGACCCGCTCTACATTGAACAGAAGTTCGACTACGACGCACCCGCTGGCAGTTATGTTGATTTCGACGTTACGGATTACGTGACAGTCGAGGTCGGTAGTGATGGCGTAATCTCCTTAGCTTTGGCGGATGAATTTCGCCGTGCGCGCGGACAGTGGTACCATAGTAAGGAGGCGTCGAATTCCGCGCATTGGCCACAGCTGATTGTGAACGGTGTAACTTACTATCCGACCGATGACGCAACGGTTGTCTGGGGAAATCAGGCGGAAGTTGAGTTTGGAGCTTCGAATGAATTAAGCGCCCGATCGATGTATTATGACCCTACCGACAGCACCGGTATTCCCGAACCTGTAATAGATGGAGTTCCGGTGGATTTGGGTAAAGGGATGGAGATCGATATCATGGAAGCTTATGGTGTTTTGGGTGCATATCAAATGGGGCACGCCACTCATTGGGATGGCTATGGAGCCGGTCACAAGGTTAGTGGATGGGGTCCCGTTCCAGTTATGGATGTTGGTGAGTATCACACCTATGGCCTATATTGGGAAGAAGGGCTCTTGGAATTTTATGTGGACGGAGTTAAAACCGGAAGTCGTCAAGATGCTCGAGTGATTGATGTGCCTGCTTACATTCTTCTGACGCTACAAGTTGGCGGATCATTTGTTGGGAATAATCCAACGCCTGCTATCAACAATCAAAGTGTGGAGTTTGATTACGTTCGAGTCTGGGAGGGAACCAAATCAGGAACTGTTCCTTTAGCGACCATTCGCAATGTTGACGGCACGGTCTCTTTTGGAAACGATCATGCTGTTTATGGTGGAGCGGGTAACTCCGGAGCCGTGGTCACTGTTGAAGATGACGGCGTGGGAATGTCTATTTCGAAAAACGGTTGGATTAAGTTTCCGCTTAGTTACACCGTAACATCAGACACGTGGCTGGAGTTCACATTTGATTCATCTGCCGCCGGAGAAATTATTGGCATTGGTTTCGAAGAGGACGATACCAATAGTAATGACAAACGCGTATTCCAGCTCGCAGGCTCTCAAACGTGGGCGAACGCATGGCAGGACTCCAATGACTATGTAGTTGAATCCGGGCCGGTGACCTATTCCATCAATGTTGGCGCATTCTACACGGGAGCAATGACGCACCTAGTCATCGTTTCGGACGACGACTCCAACTCCGGTATCTATGGCCAATTCCGCAACGTGAAAATTACAGAAGGCCCAGCAGGTGGGACGCCAATTGCTATCGGCTCGCTCAACAATGGGATTGCTGCTGATGATTCCCGGTCTGGAACTGGTTACCTCATGTATAGTGCCAGTAACGTTATATCCCGCTTTGGCGCATATATGGGAAATGCGGATCATGTCATTGCAGTCCTCTACAGCTCAGGCCAGTGGTATGCTGATAAAAACTTTGGCCAAGTTGCGTTTACGCCTGACCCAGCGGATGTATTGTTGGCGACAGTTGATTTTACGAATGATACCGTAAATTCTCTAGAGGGTGTCAGTGGTACAGAGCATGGTATTCAATATGGCTATGCGACAGGTGACTTGGGCTATATTGTCGATTGGTGGAATGGTGCTGCGAATGATGGCGAGTTTGGTGTTACCGGAACGACTTTCACACCATGGTAATTCGAAATATCTTTTTAATCTGATTAAGGCACTGGCTAATGCGTGGGGCTCTGGTTGAGTTCCACGCATTGGTCCATCTTTAATAAGAAATACCCGGCCATCGCTAATTGCTGACTTACTCGCTGTGGAGCATGGAATTCAATTATTTAACGAGAGGATCGGATTGAATTTAGGCGTTTTCAATTTTCGAGCAGCGTGAATGTGAAGGGTACTTTTTTTGCGTTTGGTGCAGCTTCGCAGTCGAGTTCAATGCAGACGAACCATTTACCAACGGGGAGCGTGAGGGAGGTTTTAATGCGCCCATTGGCATTCGCAAAGAGCGTTTGGCCATGGATTTTTGAGGCCAAGTGGTCATCGACTTCGCCAGTCTTCATCAACCGCCTGAAGTCGGCCTCCTTTAGATAAAAGCCAAAGATTGGGTCAGAGCCACGTGTTTGGACAACGACCTGCAAGGTCAACGCTTGGTCAACGGTCAGTGATTGATGCCATGCGGCGTCAATTGCGACGAAAGATTCGGTTTCAAGTAATTTGGCCATGGTTTAATTTAACTGCCTTTGCAGGTAGAAGACTACTTAGTCCTTGTTGGTCTTGACCTCGATAACGTCGTGTGGAGAGCTCTCGCGTTGACCGGCAGGGGAGACGCGGATGTATCGGGCACGCTCCTTGTGCTCTGCGAGGTTACTAGCACCGAGGTAGCCCATACCGCTTTGCAGACCGCCTGCGAGCTGATTGAGTACGGAGTCGAGCGACCCGGAAACTTCCTTGAGTGCCTCAATGCCTTCCGCGGCAATCTTGCGATTCTTGTCCTGCTTGGAGTGGCCGTAGCGGGCTGCACTGCCAGCCTTCATGGCCTCGAGACTACCCATGCCGCGGTATTGCTTGTAGAGCTTGCCATCGATTTCAAGGATTTGGCCGGGCGCTTCACGGCAACCCGCGAGTAAGCCGCCACACATGACGGCGTCCGCTAAGGTTAGGGCCTTGACGATGTCACCGCTTTTGGTGATGCCGCCGTCAGCGAGGATTTTAACCCCGTATTTGGTAGCAGCGCGGGTGGTTACGTATAGCGCGGTGAGCTGCGGAATGCCGACGCCTGCGACAATACGTGTGGTGCAAATTGAGCCTGGTCCTTGCCCGACTTTGATCGTGTTAGCGCCTGCCTCAGCAAGGAAAGCCACACCCTCGGCGCTGGTTACATTACCCGCGATGATGGTTAAATCGGCAAAGGCTTCGCGGACCATACGGATCGCTTGGCCAACGCCTTCGCTGTGTCCATGGGCAGTGGAAATCGCGACAGCGTCGAGGCCTTCGTCGACGAGTGCGCCAATGTGTCCGATAAAGCGATCGCGGTCGAGTTCACCATCGTTGGTGCGGGAGGCACTGACGGCGGCACCACAAACTAGCCGGAATTCGCGATCACGAGCAGGCTTCACATTGGTGCGCTGCTCGTCGTTGATGCGCTCGATGTCACTCAGGGTGAATAGGCCATGCAGGCGATCATTGGGATCGACCACGAGCAGCTTGTGGATACCTAGGTGTTCGTTGAAGAACTTGTCAGCGGCGGCGATGGGGTCACCTTCGATATCTGCCGTGGAGATCGTATAGACGTCAGCACGGGGCGTCATGGCCTCAATGACGCGGCGGTCGCGGTAGCGTTGTTTGACGACTCGGCCTGGCAGGAGGCCAAGGAGCTTACCCTGATCGTCGACTACGGGAAACGTGCTAAACTTATAGCCCTTCTCCTCGATGATCTCGAGGACGTCGGCAATGTAGGCGTCGGGGCCGATTTTAATTGGGTCCTGAATGAGGCCGTGAATGTTATTTTTCACGCGAGCGACTTGCTTGATCTGCTCGCGTTCGGTCATGTTGTAGTGGATGAGTCCCAGGCCACCGTTGGTCGCCATGGCAATGGCCATGGGGGCTTCAGTCACGGTATCCATGTCTGCCGAGATGATCGGCAAAGATAAATGGAGGTTGGGAGATAGCTCCGTTTCCGTGATTGTGTTGCGAGGCAAGACAGCCGAATGACGGGTGGCCAACGTGACGTCGTCGTAGGTCAGCGCAGTGTCGGCGTGAAGCCGAAAAAACTCATCGGCGGTCTTGTAAAATGCTTGGTCGATTGTTTCGCTCATGGCAATGTGTATTGCCGTTGGGAATTATGCGCTGGGCGCCCCCCTCGGCAAGTGAAAAGCTTCTGTAATTCTCCCATGACCCTCTTGCCATCAAATCTGGAACTCCGACTGGACTACCGGGACTACCACCGGCGTTTCCGCTCACCGCTCGTAACGGCCCACGGGGAGTGGCAGGAGCGGGATGGAGTGATCGTGCGACTGGAGGCCCCAGACGGGCGTGTGGGCTATGGGGAAGCGGCTCCGATTGCTTGGTTTTGCCCAGAAATTCGGACGAAACCGACAACAGGCGCGCCACTTTCTGAGCAAATGTGTTTACCCGCGTTTGGGAGCACGTTCCGACCTTTGACGATTAATGGCGTGGAAGATCCAGACCTTCACTGGGCGCTTGAGTGTGCCTTAGCGCAGCTTAATGACCCGACCTTACCAGGGGTAAGAGTACCCATTGCAGGCCTGCTACCAGCCGGTATGGCGGCACTGGCAGCATTACCTGGGCAACTGGCCAGCGCACGGCGTGCGTTAAAGTGGAAAATCGGCGTCCTCCGATGCTCTGAAGAAATTGCCTTGGCGGATCACATTGCTCAGTCCTTACCGCGCGGAGTGCGTTTGCGGTTAGATGCCAACGGCGGGCTGACCAAAGCCGACTACGCTGCGTGGTTGACGTGGTGTCAGGAGCGCCGCGATGTGATTGATTATCTCGAGCAGCCTTTGCCCATTGGGGAGGAGGCGGCAATGTTTGCTCTAGCTGAAGGCACCGGTGTGCCCATTGCGTTGGATGAATCCATTGCTCGCGTGGACATGGTTATCTTGCTCGCGAAACGCTTTCCGACGGCGGTGCTGATCATTAAGCCGTCGTTGCTGGGGAGTCGGTCGGCGTATTTGCGCTGGCGGTCGGCGAACTACCAGCATCGTGTGGTTTATTCGACGTCATTTGAAACGGCAATCGGCCTGAAGGCGGTTTGGGAGCTGGCAGCGCTGGATTGGCCACCGCTGTCGCCCGCTGGTCTGGATGCGGCCAGCATTATGGAAGATGACGGCCTGTGCCCGATGCGCATTGGCTGGGAAATCTGTCATACGGACTGGCCTCAATCGGTCGATGAAGAGGTATGGAAGCGTCTCTAGACATCTTTACCAAACGGTTGAGTCGTCCTTGGCTGGCCGATGAGAAGCAGGCAGAGGAGTTTGCCAAGGTCGCATTGATCCCATCATCATCTGACGGCCCGGTTGTCCTTTCCACAGCGAACCGAATTCTTTATTTGGCGCAGCTTTTTTCGGCACTGATGCAGCGGCGCGATGTGTTTCTTGGCAATGCCTCTTGGGGCGAATATGAGTGGGGGCAGGTCAATGCGCTAATCGCACTCTGGGATGGGGGAGGCAAGGACGGACGCATCATGATCCCGACCGGCGGCACCGGCGGAAAAATCAAGTTTGCTGTGCACGACTGGGAAACTCTTATGGCCTCTGTGCGCGGTTACGCAGCCTATTGGGGGGGGGGGGAGCTACACGCTATTTGCCCGTTGCCCGTGTGCCACATTGGGGGCCTCATGTTGGCTTTGCGGACGTTTATGACTGGTGGCCAACTCTGGGTGGCGGACCCTAAGCTGGAGAAATTACCGCCGCCGGACTTTGATGTGGCCAATGCGCACCTGTCGCTGGTGGGCGCTCAACTACGATGGGCATTGGACAACGACGTGGCTTGGCTGCGTGAGTGCGAGGCCGTGCTTGTGGGGGGGGGGCCAACCGATAAGGGCCTGATTGAAGAGTCTTTGGCGGCTGGTATCCCTTTATACATCGCTTATGGGCTGACAGAGGCAGCGGCGACTGTTGCTCTGGCCAAGGCTTCTCCCAACGGCGGAATTCCCGCCGCAGACGTGTTGCCTCATTGGAAGCTATCGGTTGATGGTGAAGAAATTTGTTTGTCGGGGGAAGCGCTGTTTCGTGGCTATTGGGGGGGGGGGAGTCCTGAGGGGGCTTGGAAAACCGGTGATCGTGGGCAATTGGAGAATGGAAAGCTGCGGGTGTTGGGGCGGATGGGGCGTTACATTATCACTGGTGGTAAAAAGGTGGATGCGGCTTTGCTGGAAAGCCGATTGCTGGAATGGGCTGAAATCAGCGATGCGCTGGTTATGGGGTGTCCGCATCGGACATGGGGGGAGGAGGTCGTTGCGTTTGTTGTCTCGACGAAGTCAGAGCCGGAACTTAAGGCACTAGCGAAAGATCGGCTGATGCCGGAAATGCGACCGAAGGCTTGGTTTTGCCTAGAGCAGGTGCCTCTTACTGAAAATGGGAAGCCTGATAGAGCTGCGCTTTATTTCTTAATGAAGAGAACGTAAGCAATTGCCAGTGAACTGATTACGAAAATTGTTGCGACAAGCTTGAGGACGATAAATCCGGTTTTTGATATCTCTAAATCATTAATGCCCACAATGCGCCCGATCAAGCTTTCCCACTTGCTGTGGCTAATGATCAGAAGTTGGGCACCCAATATAAATATTATAGTTGGGACGGCAACTTTGAGGGACCAAAGGATGATTGGGATGATCTGGTTCATCGAAGATTATAAAAGGCGTTTAAAACGTCTTAGGCTTGTGTCTAAGTCAAGGAATTTAGAATCTATTATCAAGAGCGGTTTAATCCTTTCGCCCCAAAAACGAGTGATCTATCGAATGTAATTATATATGCGAGTAGCCAAAGTTAGCGTTGTTATTCCAGCGAGACTGGAGTCCAGCCGTCTACCGGGTAAAGTTCTGCTCGATTTGAGTGGTAAGCCATTGCTGCAACATGTCTGGGAACGTGCCCAAGAGATGAGCTGTGCCGATGAAGTCGTGATCGCCACCGATTCGCCTGAGGTGCTGGAGCGTGCAACCGCCTGGGGTGCCCAAGCAGTGATGACACCTCGTGAATGCCCTAACGGGACGTCTCGCGCCGCCTGTTTACTTCCAGATCTGGTTGGCGATTTCATTATCAATCTACAAGGCGATGAGCCGTTCATGAAGCCAGAGCTACTTGACTCGCTGGTCGAGGCGTGGCGCACTGGCGGGGGAGACGTGGTCACGGCAGTTCGGCCAATCGATAGCGAGGCCGATCTTTTTAACCCTAACCTCGTCAAGGTCGCCCGAGGGCGCGATGGGCAAGCATTGCTATTCTCCCGCGCTGCAATTCCTTTTGTGCGTGATTGTCCGCCGAGTGATTGGTTGTCACGACAACGATATTGGGCGCACATTGGTGTTTACGGTTTTTCCCGTGAGGCGCTTACACGCTATCCCGCCTTGGAGGCGACAGAGCTGGAGACGGCGGAAAAGCTGGAGCAGCTTCGTTTTCTGGAGCATGGGTTGGCCATTTCGGTGGTGGAGACAGCCTATCGGCCGATCGGTGTTGATACGCAGGAAGACTTGGAGCACGCCCGCGAAATACTGGCCTCCTCCTTGTAGCCATTCACTGGCAAAGAATTTGGCGATAAGGTTGCGGGCGGCAGTAATAGATGATTGTGAGTGAATGCTGAATTGAACTTTCTGCGGGCAGGAAAGGGAAATCAATCGACCGATTAATAAAACGGCTGGACAGACAGTCTTGATGAAGTCAGCCAAGTTACTCCCCTAGGACAAATCCGCGATCTATGAGCCAATCTGCTTCTTCCTCTACTACTGAATCTGCTGGTTTGCGCCAGCGCATCGGCCTTATTCTGGGGCCGGCTTTGTTTTTGTTAATCCTGTTGATCCCGACTCCGGGAGGCATGAGTGTGGACGGGCAGCGCGTGGCTGCGGTCGCTGTGCTTATGGCGGTATGGTGGATCAGTGAGGCGATCCCGATTCCGGCGACGAGTCTTTTGCCGATCGTGCTGTTTCCAGCGCTACGGGTGCTGTCGGCACCGCAAACGACTGCGAACTATGCTTACCACCTGATCTTCCTTTTCATGGGCGGTTTCATGATTGCGCTGGCCATGCAGCGTTGGAACCTGCATCGGCGCATCGCTTTATTCATTATTCGCTATATTGGTTTTTCGCCTGGGCGGTTGGTGCTGGGGTTTATGGTAGCGACGGGAGCTCTTTCGGCCTTTGTCTCCAATACTGCGACCGCTGTGATGATGATGCCCATTGCGTTGGCCATCATTACCCAAGCGAAGGACGAGATCGATTCGATGCATTTAAATGTGCCAGTGAAGGCGTTGGACGCATTTGGGGTCAACATGATGTTGGGCATCGCTTATGCGGCATCCATTGGGGGGATTGCGACCTTGATCGGCACGCCTCCCAATACGGTGCTGGCCGCCTATCTTGCGAACACCTACCATTATGAAATTTCGTTCGTGAAGTGGATGATCGTGGGCGTCCCGCTGGCGGTGATTTTCATTCCCTTGACGTGGCTATGGTTGACGCGCATTGCGAACCCCATGAAGGGGCTGGAGCTACCGAATAGCGACGGTATTATCCGCGATGAATTGTCTAAGCTCGGCCCAATGGGCAAAGGTGAGCGCTGGACCTTGATTATATTCTTAAGCACGGCGCTGGCTTGGATTACGCGAGCTTGGGTGGTCAATTGGTTCCCTGTACTCAATATGATCAACGACGCCTCCATTGCGATGGCGGGTGCCATTGCGCTGTTCCTGATCCCAACCAATTTTGGTAAGCGCGAGTTTGTGCTCAACTGGGAATGGGCGAACAAACTGCCTTGGGGCGTATTGGTACTCTTTGGCGGTGGTCTGGCCTTGGCGCAAGGGTTCGACGTTTCGGGCCTAGCAGCTTGGACAGTGGATCAATTACAGTTCTTATCAAGCATGCCCATCATTATCATCATCCTGGGGCTGACTGCGCTGGTGACATTCCTCACCGAAATGACCTCCAACACCGCCACAACTACGCTGCTAATGCCGGTGCTGGCGGGGTTAGCGATTGGAATGGGGCAGAGCCCGCTGCTGCTACTGGCACCAGCTGCAATTTCGGCCTCATGCGCTTTTATGCTACCGGTGGCTACGCCCCCGAACGCCATCGTCTTTGGTTCTGGGAAGGTGACGATCCCGGAGATGGTAAGGAGCGGTTTTGCGCTCAATGTGATGGGTATCTTTCTAGTCACCTTACTCACGTATCTAATCCTGATCCCGGTCTTCGGCATCGTATTGGGCGAGTTGCCCGAGTGGGCGAAGTAATGGCGCAAGCCATTATGGCTTCCGTCACTTCTCGTTGGTCTGTGTCTTGGTTCGCTTGAGCACGGTGGATTACGTTGATGTAGAAAACGTCGGATTTAGAATGCGGCCATCGATGTTAATAGCTTAACCAATGCGCCTGTGGTCTTTGTCTTTTGCTTAATTCAGCGTAAAGACACCCAAAGGTATCAATACCCCGATTGGCTAGCCGCATTATGGTTCTGCCCTTTACGTATGATACCCGTGCAACACACTTAATCGATAGATGCCTCATTCCCTGTTTATGAAAATACTAAAATGCTTTTCCATCTTCATGGCCCTAGCTGGTTTGCTCCACGGCGATAATCTTATTAAAAATAATAATTTCACCGGGTGGGTAGATGGAAAACCTGCCTCTTGGACGGATCGCTCTAAGCAAGATTATAGCCCGTTGCCAAATGCTGGCGGTATGCAGGTTAAGATTGTTCGCGAGAAAAACTCATCTGGTGAAGTTCTTCAGAAAATTCCGGTTGAGCCGGGTAAGCGGTATCGCATTGCCGGAGAGGTTGAGTGCAGCACTCCTGGACTCGGGTTTATTCAAGTAAAGCGCTATGCTGGTGGGAAAGAAATAGACCGTATCAATACTGGGAATGTAAAGGGCGAGGGTTGGACTCCCGTTGAGAAAATATTCAAAACTGAAGGCGTCGACTATATCGAAGTCTTGTTACGCTGGAAACAGAAGAGCGAAAACATGGGATCCACAATCAGCTTTAGAAATCTCAGCCTAGAGACCGTTCCTCCGCTAACTTACAATGGAGAAGAAGTTCCCCCCCGTGCAGTTCCGACTTTTAATTCCATTGGCCTCTATTGGAAACCAAACGGTGGGACTGCTAGTCGCAGCGTTACGGCAGAGTATCGTAAAAAAGGTACGGAAAAATGGAACGAAGCGATGCCTCTGTGGTTTGATGCCGCGGATCACCCAGCAGCAGCGGCTTCACATACTGCCGAATACCGAGGCAGTATTGTGTATCTTGATGCAGGAACGACCTATGAAGTTAAGCTTCAGTTGGAAAATGGCCCCACTCGCATCTTTGATGTGAACACTTGGGACGAAAATTTCAAAATAGCCCGGACGGTTAAACTCCCCAAAGAGTATAGTGAGACATACGTCATTGAAGAAGGCGGTAATGAAGCCGATGGATACGTACTCTATGAGGCAGAGGAAGGCTCCGTTTGGGATGCCAATGACGTTGCTCCAAGCAATATACAAATTAACGCTTCGTGGGTCATTGTTCGCGGTTTGACACTGAAGGGGGCCAAAACACATGGCATCGTCTTAGGTGCGGTTAACCACATCGTGATCGAACACTGCGATATCAGCGGGTGGGGTGAAACCAGAGATAGCGGCCAGGCTAAAAATCTTAACTCGGCAATTTATAGCGGCTCAACGAGCTTGGAGCATATCGTTGTTCAAAATTGCGAACTACACGACCCACGTAGCGACAGTAATTCCTGGAATCAACAGCGCCCTGGAACAAAAAGCAAGCACCCCGAAGGGCCGCAGGCCATTACCTTTAGAAAGGGCAAGGGGCACTATGTGATCCGCTACAACAACATCTATTCGGACATGGATCACATGTTCAATGATTCCATGGGTGAATTTGCGAATTTCAGCTTTGCAGGATTTCCCAACCGCGACACCGATATTTATGACAATTTTGTCTCACATTGCTGGGATGACGGATTAGAAATTGAAGGTGCCAATATGAATGTTCGCGTATGGAATAATTACTTGGACATGACTTATGGCGCGCTCGGTGGAGCATCCACCTCGTTGGGGCCGGTATACTTTTTCCGTAATGTCTATGCGGTTTCGCGTAAACACGAAGGGACAGAGTCCAATGACTACCGTGGTCATTATCTTTTGAAAATCGGCAACAAAAACCAAACCTATACGCAGGGGAAAACATACGTTTTCCACAACACCATTTTGCAGCCCCCTGCATTTGAAGGCTTTCGAGATCCTTCAAGCGGAGGACAGTCCGGTATCGTATTCACAGACAAACGGAACCATCAGGAGAACATCACCAGCCGCAATAACATCCTCCAGATGCGTAAGGATAAAGATTGGGCAATTAGAGATGTGCAACTGACGGCTAGCGGCGATTATGATTACGATTTATATAACGGTCGTATGATGGCGCGTGAAGGCTCACAAACAAACGGCATTGTCGGTGCCCCTGTTTATGAAAGAGCACCGGATGGACGCTTGTGGTTGGCTCCAGATAGCCTTGGGTATGATGCTGGTGCGCGTATTCCAAACTTTAATGACGACTACACTGGAAAAGCGCCGGACATTG
The DNA here is from genome assembly GCF_014651635.1 of Cerasicoccus arenae. Lineage (GTDB taxonomy): Bacteria > Verrucomicrobiota > Verrucomicrobiia > Opitutales > Cerasicoccaceae > Cerasicoccus > Cerasicoccus arenae. The sequence goes on from NZ_BMXG01000002.1 coordinate 148,544, forward strand.
GTGCCGTTGAGAGAGACAGCAAGGCTGCTAAGCCAAAACTCTGGCCAGCATTCCCAGAGAATTATCAGCCGCCAGTAGAAGAACCTGCGATTGAAGTTTCAGCTCAGTAACGAGATCTATCTAGTCGGGCATCAGTTGAGACCCAAGCAATGTGCTGGGTCTTTACTGGTTTATTTTGGCCGTTCGTCCATTGGATAAACTTGCTAGCGGACCGAATCGCCATCGCGCCATTGGCCACGCACTGTTAGATTGACGGGGTGCTCTGGAAGACCGAGTTCGTTGACTTGCAGAAGTGAGTCGAGCTTGGCAATCGCGACCGCGCCAATTTCGTGTGAGGCGTAGGTGATGCCTGCCGTTCGCCCATTACCACGAATTGGTAGCCGTAGCGCGACGTGGGCGATCTCTTCCGGGATTTTCCAACCGTAGGTATTAAGTGCGATGGGGAACATGCTACCCATCGTTATAATGACTTCAGGACGATGTTTGCGCAACCAGGCATTGGCTGCACTGGAAGACTCTTCGCCCTGACCAGCAAGCTGGCTTTCGGATAGTTCGGGATACCGTTGTATGGTGGCCAAAAAGGTATCGCTGATCGTGTGCTCGGTGATTTCATCAATACGGGCGGGGAGGCCAAGGGCGATTTTTCGATAACCGAGCTGCATCAGGTTTTTCATGACATCTCGCATGCCCGAAGCGTAATCATGAATCGCGCGATGAACACGTGGCGAGCTGAGGCTTGGCCCGACGGCAACCGTAGCAAAGTGATTCCAGTCTAATTCGATAGAGCCGACTTCGTTTTGCAGCGGCGCGATGAGTAGTCCACGAATACCGCGCGCGCGTAATACTTCTGTTGCTCTTTTTGATGTTGGGTATTCGCCGAGCCAGAGTGGTTCCAGATGGTAACCGCGCTTGGCGGCAGATTCTTTTGCGCCCCCAAAAAAGTCATTTACATAACTCTTCCGCCAACGATTAGCAGTGTTCCAGTTCGTCAAAAAAGCGATGGTTGTGTTTCGCTCACGGATCACGCGATTTCGTCGCCAGTTGTTGAGTGCAGACAGACCTGGATCTGCCTGATATCCCATTGATTCCGCCGCTTCTTGTACTCTTAGGCGTGTTGCGTCCGACAGTCGCGGCGAGTTCCGGAGGGCTAGGGAAACCGTCATCGGGCTAATCTGAAGTGCTTTTGCTATATCTCGTTGGGAGACTTGGGCCATGTTGTATTACAGATAAAACTACAGGCTGCTTGTTCGCAAGCTGAGATTCTGTTGAACTCGGCATTCAGTATGAATCCCAAGAATTGCCCTCCCTTAGACCTTGCTTTGGCGATTGCCCGCAGGCACGAAGCGATCTACCAAAATTTTGATCACTACACCGGCATCGTGACGATGCATGGCATGGCACGTCTAGCGACGGAAAGCCGTTCACCAGAAACTGTCGAAGCAGCAAAGGCGACCTTGAAGCCCTACATCGCAGGCGAACGTCATTGGAATGGAAATTTCCCAAATTATTTCTGTGGGGGAAATGCAACGGCTTGGATGCTGCACAAGAGCATGGCACCCGAAGCTGCGGATACGGTTCGCTTCTACGCCGAACAAATAATGAATGATGCCCCGCGGAATCCTGAAGGCATTTTGGAAATGATCCACGGTGATCGTGGTCGCATTTGGATCGATGTAGCTTTCGCGGTGACGCCGTTTATGGTTTTTGCCGGACTTGCTTTGGATAATGAGGATTATGTCGAAGAAGGCTTCCAGCAAACCGCGATGATGGTAAAAGCATTCCGCAATGATGAGACAGGGCTCTTGCACCAGTCGCGTGGATTCTGTGGCCCTGATAAGCTCTCGGAGGATCACTGGAGTCGTGGTAATGGCTGGGGTGCCTATGCGCTTTGTGAATTGGCAGTGGAGTTACCTGATGCTCATCCACGGAAGGCCGAGGCCGTTGCGATGTTCCGTGACCTGATCAACAGTGTGTTAAGTTTTCAGGAGGATTCTGGTCTCTGGCGCCAAGAGATGACTGCACGCTCTCGCTACGCCGCATATTTGGAGACTTCTGGATCGGCCTTGATTTTGTATGCAATGGGGCGCGGCTTAGTTGCGGGAATCAGTGAAGAGGTTTGGCGAGAAAAGTTTCAGCTAGGGTTACGCGGACTACTCGAATACATCACGCCCGATCTCGATATTTTCCACACGTGCGCGGGCTGTCTATCTCCCCGCAAGGGAACAAAATTAGACTATATGGCGGTGGCCCCCGTTAAGAATGATCACCATGCATTTGGCCCTTACGTGTTGGCTTTTGGACAAGCCGCACAACTCGGATATACCTCAACCCAAGACCTTTAAATACTATGTCAGAACAACCCAAGAAAGTCGGGATGAATCTCGACGCTTTCAAAGCATCTCGCTCTGAGGATCGAAAGCTTTGCGAATTTCCTATACCCGTTCAAGAACTCTGCGAACGCTACGAGGCACTCTTTACTGCTGCGGTTAACGATGTATTGCGTGAGATGCAACTGACGCATCAGACATTACCCAACAACATCCTCCCTTTGAAGGATGAGATGAAAGTAGCTGGTCCGATTTTTACGATTAAGGGAGCCAAGAGCTTGTTGGTAAAAGACGAGATGAAGGAGCGGGCCAAGATGCTGGAATCAATTCCGCGGAACCATGTTGTGGTCTGGGACACCAGCGGGGATGACGAGTCGGCCCAGTGGGGGGAGGTGATGACGATGGCATCTAAGCGTCGCGGTTGTCGTGGTGCAATTGTGGATGGAGGTGTGCGGGACACCGACCGCGTTCTTCCTCAGGAGTTTCCGGTCTTTGTTAAATATCGTTCTTCTAATGGGATGCTCGGTCGTTTCCGCATATCCGGTTGGCAGGTTCCAGTTCGTATTGGAGAGGTTGATGTTTTTCCTGGCGATGTTGTCTTCGGCGATATTGATGGGGCGATTATTATTCCACGCGCAATTGCCTACGATGTGCTTATTCGGGCCGAGGAAATTGTCGCCAGCGAAAATGAACTGATTGAGTGGGTGAAGTCTGGTATGTCGACAGAAGACATCGTCGCCAAAGGCGGCTACTTCTAAGCCACACCGAAAATTTCTGATTATTAAAATTTAAAATTAACCATATTTATGAAAGATCTAAAAAACAAAGTCGTTGTTATCACTGGTGCTTCCAGTGGCATTGGTAGTGCTGCCGCTCTGCAATTCGCTGAGCGTGGTTGCAAGGTTGCCCTTCTCTCGCGTGGCGTAGAGAAATTGAGCGCAGTAGCAGATTCGTTAAAAAATACCGATGCGGAAATACTTTGCATCCCGACTGACGTGACGGATGAGGCCTCGGTCAAAAATGGATTCGCCGAGATTCTTAAAGAATTTGGCCAGATTGATATCTTGGTTAACAACGCCGGCGTTGGTTTTGCAACGGACCTTTCGACCTGTTCGCTCGAAGATTTTCGCACGATCATGGACACGAACATCACCGGTGTCTTTCTCTGTGCCCGTGCTGTTTTGCCTGGTATGAAGGCTCAGAAGCGAGGCCACATCGTCAATGTGTCCTCGGTGGTTGGCAAGGTCGCCAATCCAGGCGCTCCGCTTTATTGTGCCAGTAAGCACGGCCTCAACGGTTATAATTCTGGCCTTCAACAGCAAGTGGCTAAGGACGGTGTGCTCGTGTCTGCCGTGTCTCCATCGGCAGTTGATACTGCTTACTGGGATGGGCGTGAGGTCGATCGTAGCAAGTTCTTAAAGGCTGAAGAAGTTGCCGCCGCAATTCTCTTCGTTGTTTCTCAACCGGACGGCGTCCTGATCAAAGACATTGATCTGACAGCACAGCGGTAATCATGAATTTTTTGGGCTGATGCTTAGCCCTGCAAGGCATCAGCCAGCAGCTTTCTCATCTATGAGTCTATTCCTTTCCATTGGCGAACATGAAGCTCTCACCGAGCTTCGAATACATGATCCTGTGTCTGGAGGTTTATTCTGGGCTTTGCATGAACGGGTTTCCGAACGTGCGGCTGCACCCTTTGGCCATACGCCCGGAACGACAACGGAGTGGTGGCATCATTGCTCGGAGTATTTAACTGATGCAGCAATGTCGCTTGCACTCAAGGGCGACACATCGGTGAAGGCTTGGTTGCGTTCTGCGACCTTGGCGGTGGTGCGTTGTTCTCTTGACGAGTGGGTGGGTCCGTGGTTTCGGGATCATTCTTCGGAACCAAGGCAAGGGCATTTGGAAACAGCCCACCTTTCATGGGCCGTTGCGGTGGTGCTTGATTTGCAAGCGAACATTTTCTCCGAAGAGGAACAGGTTGAGATTCGTGAAGCGCTCAGGGAAAAAGGCATTGGACTTTGCTCTCGCTGGCTTGAGCGAAACTCTCAGTTTATGAATTGGCGCTGTGTTCTCACGGGCGGTGTGGCGGTGGCGGCTGCGGTGTTGGGCGATGAGTCTGGGATTGAGCAAGGAATCACCAACTATAAGCAGTGCGTGCAAATGTTCCAAGGTGACGGTAGCCATGGCGAGTCGTTGCAGTATGGAAACTACGCGGCTTATCCACTGATGTTGACTTGGGAAGCGCTCGTTCGCGCAAGGCCCGCATTGGCTTCAGAGTTGCCGCTTGCTCCTATGGTGCATATGCCGTGTTGGCAGGCGACGAGTCTCTTTTACATGAAGCCACTATCCGGTTGGGGCGCTATGCCTATGGCGCGTTCCGCTAATTTCAATGACAGCGGGGCTATCTTTCGCCCATCGGCTGACTTGCTTCTTCACTGGTCAGCCCGTGGAAAAGAAGACTATCCTGAGGATGCGGGCTTGGCCCGTTGGCTCTTCGACAAGACCTATACACCCGTAGTCGATGACGGACATCACGACCGGGCTAGCTTTGGTTTTGTCAATGATTTCGGTTTTCTTTCCCTCTCCCTAATCGCTAGCGCGGCAGAAGCGCGTAGCCCGGAGGATGTCGGCTTACAGCTTACAGAGGGATTTAGTTGTGGCGATATGATTACGCGCGATGCTTGGGACGGGCGCACGATTCTTGCAGCGCATTCGGCCGGTGATCTGCTGAATGGCCTTGGCCATACGCATCAGGATTTGAATAGCTTTATCTTGGTTCATAACCGAGAACGCATGCTCGTTGATCCGGGGCATTCGTGCTATCGCACACTTCTCCATACGCAGGTGGAAATGCGCACGAATACGCATAACACTTGTCAGTTTGAATTGGCATCCAGTGGAAAGCATATTGAGCAAAAATTTCATGCACGCCGACGCATTAACCATGAGACAGGCGAAATCGATGATCCGATAGATCGGAGAGGAAAGCGTTTATTACTGGCTCGGCAGGGTGACGTGAGCGTGATGGCTGCCGATGTTGCCGCTGCTTATGGCGGCCCGATTCTCACTTACAGCCGGTTCTGGATCTCGTGTGGTACGCATGCGCTTTTTATTGTCGATGTGATTGAAGCCAACGAGCCGGTGAAGACAAAATGGAATTGGTTGCTCAACAATCGAGATGAAAAGCTTTCGTATAAACCATTTCCGCCCAACCGTTTGGTTGTTCGACGTGGCACGGCAGGCATGAAGCTTTTTAACTTGAGCGGTGGCGTCATGCAGGGGCCTTTTCATGCACATGTTCATGACGCTTATCATCCGTTGCCGAATCAACTTGGTGAAGGTGCATCAAACAGTGGCGTGCTGATGCATTTTTCTGAAACGGAATTCGCAGAAAAACGCACGAGTGTCCACGCAATCGCTCTGGATCATTATGGCTCCATCGGTGGATGGCACATTCGCATAGAGTCCGACGTCGATGCTGTTATTGAGGGGCCAAAAGCTCGCGAAGTTTGGAAGCTAAACATTGCATCGTGTGACCGCTTTGAGTTCGAGGAAACGGTTTCCGAACGCGCATTCATTTGTGAAAAAATAAACGATGATTGGCAGCTCACAACCGTGCGCAAATCACTTTAAAACGAACCAATAATTACTTATGATCGCATCCTATTACGAGGGAAATAAAACGTTTAGCGTTAAATCAGCTATACAAGTGGCACCAGGACCGGGTGAGGTTCGCCTTGACGTTGCCTACTGCGGCATTTGCGGCACCGACATTCATATCTTTCACGGCGCAATGGATAAACGCGTTGATATGCCTCAGACGATCGGACACGAAGCTTCAGCTACCGTGGCTGAAATCGGAGAAGGCGTGACTGGGCTAGCGATCGGTGACTCTGTTGTCGTGCGCCCACTTGATAACCGTGGTGAAACTACTGCTGACCGTGGAATTAGTCATATTTGCAAGGATCTAAAGTTCATCGGAATCGATGCGCCGGGAGCCTTTCAAAACTCTTGGACTGTGCCAGCGTTTACTTTGCATAAATTGCCAGCCAACACGGATATGAAAACGGCTGCCTTAGCGGAACCACTGGCCGTGGCTTGCCACGATGTGCGTCTGGGCGAAGTCAAGCAAGACGAGCTAGCGGTTGTGTTGGGAGGGGGGCCAATAGGCTTACTGGTTGCATTAGTTTCGCAGGCTGTAGGTGCTCGTGTCATATTGTCCGAACTCAATCCTTTTCGTTTGGAATTTGCTCGTAGCCTGGGCATTGAAACCGTTGACCCGCGCGAGGTTGATCTCGTCAAGCTTTGTCAGGAACGTAGCGGCGGTAGTGGTGCGGATATCGTTTTCGAAGTTTCCGGTGCGAAGCCAGCGGCGCTTTCGATGACTGATCTGCTTGCGATTCGTGGCCGCATCGTGGTTGTGGCTATTTATCCTCAACCGACTGAAATCAATCTGTTTCAATTCTTCTGGAAGGAATTGCAGATGAAGGGTGCTCGCGTTTATGAACCCGAAGATTACGAGAAAGCGGTCCAGCTTGTTGCTTCAGGAGCGCTGCCACTCGACAGGATGATCACGCACGTAGAAACGCTGGAAAATATACAGCAAGCGTTCGACCAACTCGAACATGCAGGCAATGCGGTCAAGGTTCTGATTGATTGCCGCGGTTAACTTTATCGATGACATAATGAACACAAGAAACCTCTTTGACTTAACTGGGAAAATTGCACTGGTCACTGGCTGTAAGCGTGGCATTGGCAAGGCAATGGCCCTTGCGCTGGCCGAAGCTGGTGCCGACATCATTGGCGTAAGCGCAACGCTCGAACCGGAGGACAGTGCGATCGAAAAGGAAGTCACTGCGCTCGGCCGAGCGTTTAATGCCTATACCGCAGACTTTTCCAATCGCGGATCGCTTTACGCGTTCGTCAACGCAGTGAAGGCTAAGCATCCGAAAATCGATATCTTAGTAAATAATGCAGGCACGATTTTGCGTAAGCCTGCTGCCGATCACACTGACGAATATTGGGACAAAGTTATCGAAACGAACTTGAGTGCACAGTTTATTCTCAGTCGTGAATTCGGGCGAGACATGATCGAACGTGGTTCAGGAAAAATCATTTTTACGGCTTCGTTGCTCACGTTTCAGGGCGGTATTACTGTGCCTGGATACGCCGCAAGTAAGGGCGGGGTAGGACAATTGACCAAAGCACTCGCCAACGAATGGTCAGGCAAGGGTGTAAACGTCAATGCGATCGCTCCCGGATACATTGCCACGGATAACACGCAAGCATTGCAGGATGACCCAGAGCGCAGTGCTCAAATCCTAGCCCGGATTCCTTCTGGTCGATGGGGAAGCCCAGAGGACTTTAAAGGTCCAGTTGTGTTCCTTGCTTCCGATGCTTCCAACTATGTCGACGGAACAGTGCTCTTGGTTGATGGTGGATGGATGGGGCGTTAGCGCGCTCTAGCTGCTGTTTTGCCTCGTGTTGGGCGGGCCATAAAAAATACAGTGTGCACGGGTAAAATTGTTTGGCGGTTTTTTCCTTTCGAAGTTAATATCTTGGTCTGATAATCGGATAATAATCATGAAACCTTTGAACATTGTTTACTTGCACGCACATGATGCCGGAACGTATATCCAGCCATACGGCTATGCTGTTGAAACGCCGCACATGCAGCAGTTCGCCGAACAAGGGATGCTATTCAGGAAGGCGTTTAGTGTTAACCCAACTTGCTCTCCCAGTCGTGCTTGTCTGTTGACCGGACAGGCGGCACACAACAATGGCATGCTTGGGTTGGCGCATCGTGGTGGGCGTCTGAACAATTACGAGGACACATTGATTCATTTCTTGAAAGGACATGGACTGCATACTGCGCTAAGCGGTATCCAACACATTGCACACGAACCCTACGCGCCTGTAGAGATCATCGGTTACGACGAGATTTTAGACCAAGCGGTGGCGGATGATGCCGGCGGAACACGGCGTCGCTACGTGGAAGGCTCTGAAGGCGTTACAGCTGCAGCTGAGGATTTCTTGGCGCGAAATCATGATAAGCCCTTCTTTCTTGATGTGGGATACTTCCCTCCGCATCGTATTGGTGAGGGCGATTTCCCTTCGGATTTTGATGTGCCCAACCCGGCTTATGTTCGTCCGCCAGCTCATCTTCCTGATACTGAAGAGACGCGTCAGGACTTTGCCAACTATATGGCGAGCGTTAAAACGTTCGATTCATATGCTGGGCGTGTACTCGAAGCGATTGATCGCAACGGTTTGGCGGAAAATACTTTGGTCATTGCCACGACAGACCATGGTATCGCGTTCCCTGGGATGAAATGTCGCCTGACCGATCATGGCCTGAATGTGATGCTAATGCTACGTGGCCCTGGTGGATTTGAGGGCGGGAAAATCACCGACGAGATGGTTTCTCACTTGGATATTTTTCCCACGATTTGCGATGTGCTTGGCTTGCCCATGCCTGACCGGTTGGAAGGACAATCTCTGAAGGTCTTGGCAGAGAACCCGCATGACTCTTTGCATGATTGCGTATTTGCCGAGGTCAATGTCCACGCGGCCTATGAGCCGATGCGCGCCGTACGCACGAAGCGTTGGAAATATATCCGTCATCTACATCCAATGGACCACGTTATTTTGCCGAATGTGGACAACGGACTTAGCAAGGGCTATCTCTGTGACCATGATTGGGCGAGTCGGCCACCGGCTACCGAGGAACTCTATGATCTACTTTTCGATCCCACGGAGGCATGCAATTTAGCCAGCCAGACTGAATGCGCTGCCGTGCTGGATGAACTCCGAGCAAAGCTGGATACTTGGATGCTTGAGACCGATGATCCACTGCTGAAAGGGCAGCTTGATTTGCCGGATTGGGTCGTGACCCCTGCAGAGGCCTACTCACCCTCGGGTGGGCCGCGTCCAGTGAGTTAATTGCATTTGGCCTCCCCGTTTGATCGGGACGTCTTTTCGGGGAGGAGCAAAAAAACCGCCGACTCTTGTGGAGCCGGCGGCAAACGTCTCGTTTGATCGAAACGTGAAATGATGTCTGAATCGCAGTTAGGCGATGGTAACGTCCTTACAGAGATAGACGTCTTGAATCGTGCGGAGGAGCTTGGCACCTTCGTCGATTGGACGTTGGAATGCCTTACGACCGGAGATGAGTCCTGCACCGCCTGCGCGCTTGTTGATAACGGCAGTCTTGACGGCGTCACCGAAGTCGTTTGCACCCGAAGCGCCACCGGAATTGATCAGAGGCTGGCGGCCCATGTAGCAATTCGCGATCTGATAACGGGTTAGGTCGATTGGATTCTCGCTGGTTAGTTCCGTGTAAACGCGTTCGTCGATCTTGCCGTAGCTGGAGGAGCCCATGTTGAGCGCCTTGTAACCGCCGTTGTTCTCAGGAAGCTTCTGCTTGATGATGTCGGCTTCGATGGTGACGCCCAAGTGGTTGGCCTGGCCGGTGAGGTCAGCTGATACGTGGTAATCAACGCCGTCCTTTTTGAACGCATCGTTACGGGTATAGCACCAGAGGATGGTTGCCATGCCGAGTTCGTGTGCGCGGTAGAATGCTTCGGCAACTTCGATGATTTGGCGATTCGCTTCTTGTGAGCCGAAGTAGATTGTCGCGCCAATAGCGGCTGCGCCCATGTCGAAAGCCTGATCAACCGAGCCGAACATGATCTGGTCCGGATGGTTTGGATAGGACATCAACTGGTTGTGGTTCACCTTTACGATAAAGGGAATCTTGTGGGCATACTTGCGTGAGCAGCTACCGAGCACGCCATAAGTCGATGCGACGGCATTGCAACCGCCTTCGATAGCGAGCTTAATGATGTTTTCGCTGTCGAAGTAGTCGGGATTCTTCGCAAAGGATGCGCCAGCGCTGTGTTCGATGCCTTGGTCAACCGGGAGGATGCTCACGTAGCCTGTGCCTGCGAGGCGGCCAGTATTGAGAATCCAGTTCAGGTTGTTAAGGACGCGCTGATTGCGATCCGTTTGCGCGAAAATGCGGTCCACGAAGTCACCACCGGGAAGGTGCAGGCGATCCTTGGAGATCGTTTTACACTCGTGAGAGAGCAGTGCGTCGGCCTCGTCGCCGAGGTATTCCTGAATCTTGTCGATCATGTTGTCAGTATTTAGTGGTTGTCGGTTGGAAAAGGTAAGGGAATTAAAGGCTTCAAAATTTAACTGGCGAGCAAAAAGACGTCAAGAAGTTTTGCTAATTATAATCTATCTTAATATTAAATAATCTGAGGGCTGGGTTGTCATTCGTAAAGAACAAGAAGTTTTGAATTGGTTCTCCCCGTGATTTTCGCGACCTTCTATTCTGAGTTGCGTTTTGTATCGGTTCGCTTCGTTTTTGAGTTGTGATTAAGACCATCCAGCCCCGCCTACTGTCCTTCGACATCGAATGGACGCCTGATCCCATGGCCGCTGAGGCCCTTTACGGGGTAGAGGACAATCCGCCATACAGCATTCCAGATGCCTATCGCCGCATGTGGAAGGAAGCTGGTGCCACGCCGGAATACCCGCGCCCTTGGGTCAAGACCATGCTTTGCCGCATTGTCACGATCGCAGGCATTTTCCGTGAAGTCGGGACTGACGGCGTCCCGTCGCTCAAGCTCGTTTCTCTGCCCAGTGACCCGCACGACCCTGAAAAATGCCGGGAACGCGTTATTTTGGAGGCATTCTTAAAAGGCATTGGTCGGAGTAAACCACAGCTCGTAGGCTTTAATTCTGGCAATGCCGACGTGCCGATCCTCGCGCAGCGTGCGGTGGTTAATGGTCTTCCGGGCTTTGGTTTCGGCGAGCGGCCGGATAAGCCTTGGGAAGGCGCGGACTACTTCTCCACCGCGAGTGATTTCCACGTCGACCTCCAACAGACGCTAGGTCGTGGCCAGAACACCCCCCGCCTGCACGAGGCTGCAACAATCTGTGGGATTCCGGGCAAGGTGGATGTCTCCGGCGACAACGTCTGGGCGCTCATTGAGCTGGGCAAGGTCAAGCAGGTCGTGGACTACAACGAATTTGACGCCTTCACCACGCATTTGCTCTGGGCGCGCATGGCCCACTTCAGCGGGCTCCTGTCCACGCCCGATTACGAGCGCGAGCAGAAGCTAGTCCGCGAACTACTTGATAAAGAAATCGCCGGGGGCAAAGATCACCTGCTGCGCTACATAGCCGAATGGGATCGCCTGCGCGCGATTACGGCAAAATATTAAGCTTCTGCTCAAGCGTTCTCAAACCGCCCGTTGTGGAGCATTAGGCAGCGGTCGGTCTGGCGGGCGAAGACGGGATTGTGCGTCACGAGGATGAGGCTCATGTCCTCTTCGCGGCAAAGGGTCAGTAAGAGCTCCATGATGTGTTCACCCGTGCGCTCGTCGAGGTTGCCCGTGGGTTCGTCGGCCAAGATTAGCGGAGGCTGGTTCATCAGGGCGCGGGCGACGGCCACGCGTTGCTTTTCACCGCCAGATAGCTTGCTGGGGATTTGCTTGGCGCGATCGGCCAAGCCGACGCGTTCCAATAGGGCTTCAGCGCGCAAGCGATCTTCTTTGCGGACCTTGCCGACGAGCCGTCGCGCGAGCAGCACGTTTTCCACAGCGCTTAGCTCAGGCATTAAATAGTAAGCCTGAAAGACAAAGCCCATGAAGGTGGCACGTTGGCGGGCGCGCCAGTCTGCGGGCTTCATTAAGGCGTTTTCACCGGCCCAGAACAGCTCCCCGCTATCGGGGTTTTCGAGCACGGAGAGCAGGTAGAGCAGGGTGGTCTTGCCCGCACCGGACTCACCTCGGATGGAGAGGCTTTCTCCGTAGGCTAGGGCGACGTTGGCCTCATCAAGCACTTGCACGGGCTTCGTTGGCGTGGCGAAGGTTTTGGAGAGCCCGCGGGCTTCTAGAATGGCGTTGTTTTCGGTCATGGCGTCATTCTGCGCGGATGGCGTCCGAGGGTTTCATACGGGCGGCACGCCAGGCAGGATACAGTCCGGCGACTCCACCAATAAACAGGCAGAAGAGGAAAATTAGGGCGAAATCGCCTGCTTCGTAGGACACAGGCAAGTCGGTGATGGGCAGCGGATAATGCTCCGTAAAAGCATCCCCTTGGCCAGTGGCGTAGAGCATGCCCTTGATGAGCGCTCCGCGTGAGCCAATCAGCGCAAAGGCCAGTACGGTGCCGACCACGCACCCCCCCATGCTGACGAGCATGCCGTCCAGACAGAAAATCGCGGCGAGCTGTCGGGTGCGTCCACCCATGGCGTGCAGGAGGCCGATTTCCCGCGTTTTTTGGAGTGCTGTCACGATCAGAATCGCGCTGATACAGAACCCGGCGATGATTAGGATAACGAACAGCAGGAACAGCATGATCGTCTTTTCAAATTGGAGCAGGAACAACAGGTTTTCGTTGGCCTCCATCCAAGTTAGCGTTTGGAAATTTCCGCCCAATTCTTGCTCCAAGCCACGAGCAAATTGGAAGACATTGTCTGGGTCGTCGATTAGCAACATGATGCCGTGGATGCCGTCTTCGAGCCCGTAAAGCTCTTGCATGGTGCGCCGGGTAACGATGATCGTGTTGTTGTCCACGTCGTTAAAGCCTGACTCAAAAATTCCGCATACCGTGAGCTCCATTGGCAGGGGCACCTCGTCGCGCTTGAGCTGCTCCAACATGAGTGGGGAATAGAGATTAATGAGGTCGCCGATACTGACCTTAAGCTGCTGCGCCACTCCCATGCTGACGACGACACGCTGATCGTCAAATTCCTCCAGGCCGCCTTGGATAATGTAATCCTCCAGCGGGACGACTTGATTTTCCTCCCAAGGATTTAAGCCCATGATCTTCGGGAAGGCTGGGCGATTCCCATACTGCATCATGAGCATACCCGTGGTGTAAGGCGTTGCGGCGATTACTTCAGGGTGCCCCCGCAGGGTCGTTAGGAGCTCCTCGTAATCGTAAATAATGCTGCCCGTGAAGACATGGGCGTGGCCGAATGTCTCCGAGACTTTGCTACGAATGCGGTCGCCGAGGCCATTCATTACGCTGGCAAATACAATCAGGATCGCCACGCCTAGCGCCACGCCAATGATAGAAATCCACGCGAAGAAAGATGCCGCCCTTCCGGTCGGAAATAGTTGTTTGAACGCTAGATACAGATACCAGGGCATCGCGGAAAAGTTAGCAGTGAGACAACGCTTGGCCTTCGGCGCAAGCTTAGAGCCACTGTCCATCAACACGTTATTTTATTTGCTCAAAAGACGGATCGGGCAAGGAGAGCCTGCTGACAAGCGATGAGTGGGCGGGTTCCCCCTTTGATCGCCTTGACTTAGGCCTCATCGATCTTTTCGGCTCCGTTGATTTCCTTTTCGGCTTCGATGAGGGCTTTGCGGGCAGTATGCCCGATGTAGGCTGAGCCAGCAATGGCGGCGATTAAGCCCACGTAAATCTCGATGTCTTGCAAGCCAAAGTGGTGCTTGGGTTTATTGGTCGTGTTGGCCCAGTGGACTGCGGCATAACCTAGATACATGGACGCAAAGGCCACCGGCAAGATGCCAGTCGTCGCAGCGAGAAATCGGCTAAAACGCATGGAGCTGACGCCCATCAGGTAGGTCACGGGGGAGGCCGGGATCGGTGCCATGCGGATTAGAAAGAGCAACTGAGCTCCACGAAGCTCAATGGCTTTGTTTAAAATACGCATTTTGGGTCGGTGCATCATCCATTTCTCGACTCGACTACGCAGTAAGTGGCGAGACACGAGGAAGATGATAGACTGGCTGGTCATTGTGGCAATGATCAGGTAAAGTGTGCCCCACCAGAGCCCAAAAATCATTCCCGCCGCGATGAATAATACATCCATCGGAAAGCAGATCAGGGTGAGCAGGCAAACCAGCAGAATGTAGAATACGGGTGCCCAGATTCCCTGATCGCGGATCCAATTCTCCGCAGCTGGCAGGTGCGGCGCAATTTTGTCCAGTAGCAGAATAACCGCCAGGATGACCGCAATCGCCGTCAGCACGCGTATGACGGTTGTCCGCGTTAGACGGTTTTTTGGGGGGTGTCCCTGGCTCAGATTGTTCATTAATTGCTTATTTTTCCTGTTTTATAAGAAATATTTATTATGCCCGTAAAAAAAGAAGAAACTTTTACTAGGGAAGGAAGTCTTTATTGTAATTACACGTTTTAACGCATATAAGTGTTGTTTTAAATCATGGGCCTTATTTTTGAAGTCAAGCCACACAAGGGCGGCGGTCTCGTCGCAACTTGCCACACTGAAAGTATCTACACTCAGGGGGTTGATATGAAGGAGTTACACTCCAATATCAACACCGCGGTGGATGAGCGTTTTTTGGGGCGTGAGCGACCTATAGCTCGTGATATTCACCTGCTTGTGTCGCAGGATTAGCGGGTGGCAATGCGCCTAGATTGATACAATAGCGCGATAATTCCCGAAAGCAGGCCTTTTCGAGCTTCCCATGTGCGGGAGATTCGCTTTACCGTGACCGCGCCATGAAGCACTATGATTTAATTGTCATCGGGTCCGGACCCGCAGGGGAAAAAGCAGCGGTTAAGGCCGCCTATCACGGTAAAAGCGTGGCCGTTGTGGAGAAGGAGTCCATGCTAGGCGGCGCTGGCACCAACACGGGTACGCTACCCTCGAAAACCCTCAAGGAAACAGCACTCTACTACTCTGGTATCAACGAATCCGGCTTGTTCGGCGTTGATAAGGAACTCAAGAGAGCTGCTGACGCGGAAGATTTTTTCTTCCGCAAAAATGAAGTGCAGGATTGGCAGGAGCTCGGGATCGAGAAAAATTTCGTCCTGCACAATATCGACGTTTACAAGGGCAAGGGCACAGTCATCAACCCGAATCGTGTGCAGGTGGTTGGCGTTGACGATGCGTTGCTCGAAGCGGACTTCATTTTGATCGCCACGGGTTCGTATCCCTTCCAGCCAGAGGGCATCCCCTTTGACGGAAAATTCGTCCACGATTCAGACACGATTTTAAGCATCAAAGGTATCCCGAAGTCGATGGTCATCGTTGGCGCGGGCGTCATTGGCTGCGAATACGCCACAATTTTTGCGGTCATGGGCACCAAGGTGAAACTGGTCAATGGTCATGGCGACATCCTGACCTTCCTCGACCCGGAAATTCGTGATCAACTGGTCGATAGCATGGAGCACGACAACATCGAATTCGTTCTTAATCAGCGTATTGAGAAGGTGGAGATTTTACCTGAAGATCATGAATTTAACGTGCACGCCAAGCTGTCAGACGGCGATCCGATTCAGGCGGACATGTTTTTGTATGCAGCGGGTCGTTCAGGCCAGTCTGCAGGCTTAGGTTTGGCGGAAGTCGGGGTGGAAATCGGTAGCCGCGGCAATATCGTGGTTGATAAGGAGTATCGCTCCGCAGTCCCAAGTATTTTTGCCGTGGGCGACGTCATTGGCTTCCCTGCACTCGCTAGTACAGGCATGGATCAGGGCCGCGTTGCGGTTTCCCATATGTTTGGTTTTGGTGACCAAGTTCAACTGACTGAGCATTTTCCTTACGGTATTTATACGATCCCCGAAGTGAGTGTTTATGGTCTGACTGAGGAAGAGGCCAAGCAGCAGGGCTACGAGTGTGTTGTCGGGCGCGCGCGCTATGTTGATATGCCACGTGGTAAGATCATGGGTGTCAAACGCGGTATGCTCAAGATGGTCGTCGACAAGAAGACTGAGCGCGTGCTAGGTGTCCACATTATTGGCAAAATCGCCACCGAGCTCGTTCATTATGGGATGGCGTTGGTTGATAGCAAGGCGACCATTGAGACTGTGATCAACCGGGTTTACAACATGCCGACCCTGCACGAACTCTATAAGTATGCCGCCTACAATGTTTTGATCGAAGGCCATTACCTCGACGCGCCCACTGGGCACTGAGGATTAAACGATGGTCGCTTGCGAGGGACGGCTCTCGTGCTTTCGGCAGAATGTGTCAATTGGCGCAATCATGGCGTCCACGTATTGCTCCCAGTCGGCCTTGGCGACGCCTAGGTCGACTTCGTCATCAAAGCTCATGTTGCCTTTCTGTTTTTTCACCTGAGAGCCTAATCCACTGCCGAGCATATAGCCTACCAGCCCGCCTCCAAGCCAACCGATGATGAAGAGCCCGGCTGTTAGCAAGAGGTTTACGCGCTGGATCAGCAGGGCTTGCCCGATGAACCCAAGCACGCCGATTACAGCGGCCCCAATCAGGCCAAAAGTCTTTTCAAACCCCTTGGTGACCGACACTTCGGCAATATCTGCCTCCATTCTCCGATGATTCATCGAACTGAGGCTAATCTGTATGTAGCGAAAGCGTTCTCCACTGGAGAGGACATCGACGTCTTGTCTAAACTGAGCGTTGCACGAGAGCGTGGCGTTTTTGGCTTGGACGGCGCACGGCCCAGTTTGAACAAACTGCCAACCATGCTCGGGGAGTAGATGATCGATGAGCCCTTGATGCAGGAGGCTGTACAGCGCACTTGAATCTTCTTCTAACTGGGCTTCATCAAGGCGATCAGGGATGATTTTGCGTGTGTAGCGAATGGCCATGTGGTGATGTATCTGTATTGCGGATTCGGATAATGTATTTTCCACAATGTTGATACAATCGTCATTAGCAGACGAGACATTTTCGCACCTCTATTCGACTTCAGTGCCTGAGAAGGGCAGGCGGGTATTGTTTACGTCGAGTAGTGGCCCAAGCTCGTAAATATTCTCGTAGCCATAGGCGCGTAGCGAGGCTTGGGTGTTGAGGTTCAGCGATGCGAGTACTGACTTGGATGCGAAGGACCGTGGGCTGTTGAGGAAGTTGTTGTTACAGTAGATGAGAACCTTTGTATCCGAGTCGGGAATGATGGCCATAAGGGTCTCGGCGGTAAACTCGGTGAAGGGCAAATTGACTGCGCCTTGAATGTGACGAAGCTCGTAATTGGCCGCGCTACGAGCGTCCAGTAGGATGTATTCACCACTGTTAATGGCTTGGAGGAACTCTTCCTCGGTTAAGCGGTTCTTTTCGCGGACATCTTGGGAGGAGGTGACGATTTCGACGAAGCCCTGGGCGTCAATTAGCTCATTGGGAATGGGCTGCGTTGGATTGGCCGAGGCCAACAGGAATTCATTCAGAATTGTGATTTGGGCAATGCCTGGAGTGGCATGGAGGAGAAGCGCGAGCGCGCCGAGTATGAGTGGCTGATTCATGCCGTAAGCATAGCATGTGCGGCGGGCCGAGTTGTCAGGGATTTGTCAGAATGTCGTAAGCTTTTTCGGCAGGAGGTTAAACCTGCGGTGCTGTAGCTAATCCTTGCCCGTCAACTTACTGAAAATGACGGAGGTCAGGCCCTTGCGCTTCACTGGAGGCGAGCTATCGCTGCTTGCAGCAGAGAGCTGCCCAGCATCCACCGGTTGTTTTTTAGGTGGAGGAGCTGGTGGCTCAGGATCGGCGTTTTCAGTATCTTGGGTACTGGCCGATGGGGGCATGGGAGGCTGTGTCGCGCGTTGTGGTGGCGTAGGCGGTGAGCCCTGGCGCTTAAACGGTGGCTGTGCCGTGATCATGTAATGCTCGCGTAGCTTTTGCATGACCTGTCGGTAGAGCAACGGTTTGGTGAAAAAGGGGATTTTCGCGTTACGAAGCGTATTTTCGTCATCGGGAGAGAGGCATCCGGAAACGACCGCTAGCTTGATGCTCGGGTAGAGTTGCTTGACCTCAAGCAGGTAGTCAATCCCCCGCCCATCAGGCAATCGATGGTCCGCAATAATCAAGTGGAGCGTCTGCCAGAGTTCATCGACAATATCCCGGGCTTCCGAGAGGTCGAGGGCTGGGTAAATGGTATGACCCAATTTGCGCAATTGCTCCGCCCCAATTGCGCTCAGTTCAACTTCGTCCTCAAGGAATAAAATATTCATTTGATCCCGCCAAATTATACAGGAGCTACGTGTGTTTCTAGTGACAAATAAGTGAAAAGCTGGCTGTTTATGAAGTGAATCTCCATCTCTATTGATAAACTACAGCACGAGCAGAATTCAAGCCAGATCAAAAAAATGCTGGTGACAAGAAAAGTTATTTGGTCACGGATTCGCTCGCCACAGACGGTGCTGGTGAGCGTTGGCGGGAATCTTTGAGGGTTTCAGCCAATCCAAGGGCCACGGCTTGAATCAAACGCTCGGCATCCCCCCCCCCCGCATTGGTCAGAACGATAAAACCAGTGCGATAGGCTGGGTAAAATCCAATGGTGGCAGATTGCTCCCCATACTGGCCACTGGCTAGTATGACTTCGGTTTCCGCGTGGTAGATCCGGGTCCAGCCCAGTCCGCGATGGTCGGTGTTTTGGGCGGCGGCGGGCTGCCAGCGCTCACGAACACTAACGTTGGGTGCGATGCGTTTGCCGCTGGGGGCGATACCTTGGTTTAGCTCAGTCTGGAGCCAGCATGTTGCTTCGCGCAGTGACATTTTAAGGCCTAGCAGTGGCGCGAGCGGGTTGCGCTCAGGCTCTTCCACGTATGCGGGGTTGTAGCCAAAATCTGCTGGGCTGTGCCCAACGGCAACATTGCCTTTTTCCTTGGCTGTGCGACTGGAAAAAGTCGCGCGAGTCATGCCGAGGGGCGTCATCAAATGCTCTTGGGCTACGTCAATGTAGTTGCTGTAGATATTGCGCCTCTGGTTGCCAATGGCCATCGCAACTAAATAGCCGCCGATCGTGGCGCTGATCTGGCTGGCGCGGTAACGCTCGCCGGGTGGTGACATGACTGGCGCTTGGCCCAACAGAGCAAAGACATCCTCGGGTTGTGCCCAGAGCGGATCCAGAATTTCGTCGGTGTAGGGTGGTGCGCCTGCCGTCATCGTTAACAGGTCGCGAATACGGCAATTTTGCTGAGCACGTGCGTCCGTCATGCGAAATAGCTGGCTGACAGTGGTGGCTCGGCGGTCATAAATGGGGTTCGCTGGTAAATCCGCAGTGGCAGCGAGCAAGGTGGTAAATGCCAGAGTCGCTTCACCAAAGTTAAAAAGCGTATCTGCGTCAATCGGTTCGTTTTCTCTCACGTTGCGCTTACCTACACAAAGCTCGTAAACGAGCCCGTCACCCTGAACGACGCCAATGGCAGCACCTGGTAATTGGTAGTCGCTGATTAGTTCCTGCCAATATCGCCCAATGTTATCCAATGCGGCGGGGCTAATGGCTGGCTGTTCTGCTGTTTCCGGTAAAATGCGAACGGGGGCCAGATCCACAGGATCAATTCGGTGACTAAGTTCAATTTTCTCCTGGGCCAGTGTGCTGGTCACTCCAATCGTAAGCAGCAATGTCGCTATTCCAGCGATACGAGCAGTTGGTTTCATAAGGTGGCGATAGCGAGCGGAAATCATGCCGATGCAGGGTGTATAGATGTTAACCTGATAAAATGCAAGGGGTGGAGTCAGACAACCGGCGAATTGATTGTGTTCATTCAGATTAAGAACAAGTTTGCATCAAACGGAATCCGGTATTGAGCTTACGCCGACTTTAACCAAGTATTTATCTTTCACCTGAACCTGTATTTATCGATTCATGCTGAGTCGTCTTTCTCTACTCTCCATCCTACTATCGTTAACGGTGCTGCCTTCTCTTCGTGGGCAGTTGGTTGCCTATGAAGGTTTCCAATACCCTGTTACTAGGCAGACACCTTCATTGTGGCCGGTCACGAACAAGGCACCCGATGGTCAGCCGCTTAAGTATTTTAGTGAGCTGGATACTCATGCGTCCCGCGCGCCGCATGACTACACCATGCAGATACTCAACGGGAGCATACCGACAAAAGGTTCGGCATTTCCATTCAAGGCTGAAGGGAATTCGCTCAGTTGGGTCCGCGAATGGATGGACGCCTATGGCACGATTGATCCAAATTTCCAATTCGACACGTCCAGTGATAATTCAGCGATTTACCTGAGCTTCATCATTCGCGCGAATAAGAGTGCCAACTCATTACGGCAGATCACGGTGGCCTTCAGCAATGGCAGTAGCCACCGCCTACAGGTGGGCGTCGATGACTCCAGTAATACTGGTTCCGCGCGCTTCTTCGCTTGTGCCGCGAGCCCACAGCCGAATCGCGAATATAGCAAACGAGAGTTTCTCTACGACACGACCTATTTCATCGTCGCGAAAATTTCGACCTCATCCAGAGGTAAGGACATGGTCCGAATGGTTGCCTATGGTCCGGGAGAAAAGGTCCCAGGTTCCGATTCCCGCATTAGTTGGCTCGTAGAAGTGGGTGATTGGACTGATTTCCTTGTTACTGATGTCGCCATCTCGCTCTACGGAGGGGATGCTGGCGGGGTGATGATCGACGAACTCCGAATTGGGTCCAATTGGGCTTCGGTCGCCGTTGCCCCTAAATCGGATGTTGTGGCAAAGTCGGAGACAGCTGACACATCAGCAGGCTCTGCTGACACAATGCCCGAAACGGATTCTGGCGAGTCGATTGTTGAGGCAGAGAAATCATCTCCAATCGTGCTGGTGCTCATCGGGCTGGGCATTATTGGGTTTTTCGCAGGCGGTGTCGCGTTCTACCTGTTTGTTTTAAAGCCAAGCAAAGATGGCCCATCAAAACCGAAGTCTGCGCCGATCAAGCCGGCTTCGAAGCCGACCTCTGCCGAGACCAAGGCAGACCCAGTCCCTCCCAGTGCACCAACTGATGACGAAGAGCCGCCAAAGTCGAAAGGCCCAGCGCCTCGCAAACCTATAAAACCGCCCCCTCCCAAGTAAATCGGTTGCTGCTTTCGGTCTGAACCGGAGGTGCTTCCATGCATGATCCATGCGACTGTCTGTTCTATCATCCGACGAGATTCCAACTTCTCTACTACAGCATTTGAAAGCTCTGGAGCATCATTTGCAGGTGGAGGATTTTGATCGGATACGGTCGCTGGATAGTAGCTCGTTAGACATCGTCCATTTGGTGTCATCAAAGGAGTTTGATACGATGGATTGGGCGGAAAATCGAGTTCGCCTAGCCCGCGCCAGCCGGTTTTATCTGGTGTATGGCAAAGGGTTGAGCTCCCGTCAGATCGTGGATGCGGTCCGCGACGGCGCACATGATGTCGTTGATCTGTCGGAAAATCGTGAGCGTTGGCAGCAAGCTTTAGAGTCGGCTGCTCAAGCTCAGGCGCTCTGGTGGCAGCTTTATGGTGCCCAGGGAGAAATGGATGAACGTAAGCTCGTTGGGCGATCCCAAGCGATGCAGGCGCTCCGAGATTCCATCCAGCGGATCGGGCCGACGGACGCGACGGTGCTGATTATGGGGGAGTCTGGCACGGGTAAAGAACTCGTAGCGGAATCAATCCACGACACGTCTGGGCGTGCGCCTTTTGTCACGGTTAACTGTGCTGCGATCCCTGCTGAATTAATGGAAAGCGAACTCTTTGGGGCTGAAAAGGGCGCTTTTACGGGGGCGGTCCGCAACAAGCCCGGTTTGGTGGAGGAGGCTGCAGGAGGTACGCTGTTTCTTGATGAAATCGGGGAACTCGCGCTTAATCTCCAACCGAAGCTGCTCCGTTTCTTGGAAACACGTCGTGCCCGCCGGGTTGGCAGCACCAAGGAGTATGTTTCGGAAGTCCGCGTGATATCTGCTACCAACCGTGATTTGCGTGCCGAATCGCAGAAAGGGGAGTTCCGCCTGGATCTATTTTACCGTCTCTCTGAGGTGATTCAAAACACGGCTCCGCTGCGTTCGCGGCCTGAGGATATTCCGGATTTATCGCGCGTTTTTCTAGTGGGGGCAGCGGTGCGATTAGGGA
Organism: Cerasicoccus arenae; assembly: GCF_014651635.1. Taxonomy (GTDB): domain Bacteria; phylum Verrucomicrobiota; class Verrucomicrobiia; order Opitutales; family Cerasicoccaceae; genus Cerasicoccus; species Cerasicoccus arenae. The sequence goes on from NZ_BMXG01000002.1 coordinate 170,663, forward strand.
AGAATTTCGATTCAATGGAACCGGAGCTAATCTCTCGCATGCAGCAGTACAGCTGGCCTGGGAACGTTCGTGAACTCCGGCAAAACATTGAGCGTATGGCGATTTACTACGATGGCCCTGTGATGCGCAGCACGTGGTGGACACCGCCGCTCCCGCCCGAAAAGCAAGTGACCAAGCATCCCTTTGTGCCACAGCATCGTGAGCAGAAAAATTCGGCTGATCCGTTCCGCGAAATGTCCCGCAATCCCTTTCCACCACGGACGCTCAACCGGATGGAGAAGCTGGAATATGCCCGGCGTTTATTGGAAGAGAGTGGGGGGGATTTGACCTGGACGGCGTCTCAATTGGGCATCCATCCGACGACGCTCTATCGCTGGCGGAAAGATGGGAAAGTTTGAGGGGGGGGTAAAATGTCACCAATCGCCCCCAGGCCAATAAACATGCTCGATTCGAGCGTTTTTGGACGTTTTTCAGTAAATTCAGACTGATACTTTTATTACATTTTTGGGCTATATGAGGCTGGAAAATGGAAACTAGAGCAAAGTTAGATGAGAATCCGTTCTCAAAAAACTGCTTGTTACGCCTAGATTTTGCGTTGTTTGAAGGCGGCGCTGACCTCCACGTATTTTTCGGCCCAGGCGCGGAGCTTGGATTGTTCGGCGACGGTCAGGGTTTTGACGATTTTGCCCGGGACACCCATAATGACGGAGCCTTCGGGGGCCTGGAAATTCTTGGTAACGAGCGCCTTGGCCCCGACAATGGAACGTGGGCCAATGACAGCGCCGTCAAGTATCGTGCTGTGCATGCCGATCAGCGCTTCGTCGCCAATGGCGCAGGCGTGGATCATCGCCAGATGGCCAATGGTCACATAATCGCCGACTTCGACGCCGTAATCGTCGGCGAGGTGGACGATGCTGCCGTCCTGCACATTGGAGCCTTCACCAATGGCGATGGAGTTGATGTCCCCGCGTAAAACGGCACCGGGCCAGATGCTGGAAAACGCCTTGAGCGTGACGTCGCCAATCAGGGTAGCCTGCGGCGAGACATAGGCGTCGGGGTGGATTTCGGGCGTCTTACCCAAGTGGTAATCGAGGCGTTCCGTAAGTGTCATGCGAACAACCCTAGCGCCCTAATATTCCGAGCGGAAGCTCAGAGATTGTTCATACTGTGCTTATTAGAGTATTTTTTAATGGCCCGATACGCCCAGCGAGATTTTGCACAACATTAGAGGGTGTGTGCGAAAAATGCGCAGCGATTTTCATGTTCAGTCGTGTTGGTTGGAGGAGCTTCCAGATGAGTAGCGCTCTAACCGTTCTTTTTCCTCTCTACTTGGTTTGGATTTTTCAGCATTGGCTTTGGCGAATATGAACATGCTGAAAATTATGACTGCAAAAATGAAGCCTGTGAGTGAAATAAAAGCGATCAATGAATTCATGATATTGGTTTTCGGCAGGATATTCGAGGATAGTCACGGAGCGCCAGGCTCGTTGACTACGCCGTCTGGTTCGCTCTTTTTATCGTTTTTCACGAGCTTGACTATTCCCCAGATCGAGATGCCTGCGCCTGAAATGGCTAAAAGCATCGAAAGGCCGAATCCGCCGAAAATTAATCCGAACATTTTCATTAAACCGGACTGAGAAAAGGAAAACACACGCTTATCTGAATTTCCTAATACTGAAACGGTAAGTTTACATGGACTGCTAACCTCGACATAGCCAATGCTATTCTTCGAACTGCTACCACTGCTTGAGGAGATGGAAGTATCACTGCTGAAAGCGAGGCCCTCTCCATCCTGTTTCGTTATGGTGATTTCAAGACCGTCAGGAATGCTATTTGAGCGGCTGTAACTCTTCCCGCTATAGACGGTCTGAAAATCGTTCCACAGATAGTAGCGTCCGGGTTCGGAAATCTCAACTTCTGTGGTTCCTGGAATGATGAACTGTCGCTCATCTGCCCCATCTAGGATGATAGGCAAAATGAAGGCAATCGGAACGACGAAAGTTCCTACTGCGAAGAGCAGGATGCCGACAATGAGCGTTTTAAGGCCTTTTTTCATTTTTTTGGCTGAGGTAGAAGACTGGAATGCCAGACTGTAGATTTAGTAGTTATCGAATACCCAGCGGCGAAAATGGGATTGTCCAACTCTGACTGGTCCAAATTTCATTGGTTTAAAGCTTCGCATAGCTTTAGTAGCCCAAAACCAAATATCAATAAGCATATAGCAATTATGGCGAGGAAACCATAACTCATTGCTTTACCTTTAATCGTCATAGGTTCTGATGTTACCCGTGGATCTTCTTCCATGAGCTTCACGCTGTTGAAGTCACAATCGAGATTTCGGCAAAGACCAACCCCAGATTCCAAAGCTTCATCAATTCTATCTCTGAGTTCCTTTAAGCCCTTTTCGTTTCCCATGATATGACCTTCTGGATCTCCATGCTTATCATGTATTGATACCCAAGGTTTATCATCTGTGGATTCGCGTTTCATTTAACCCTTAGAACGTGGAGGGGATGTGCGGAGAGTTGCGCGTAGCGCTACTCCAGATTGTCATTTTCAGACATGTTATGGCTTGTTTTGTTTATTTTGTCCAACGAAGTTTCTTAATCGAAGATCAGCAGGCAGTATGTTGCGAACAGGATGATGTGCACGAGGCCTTGGACGACGTTTGTCCGGCTGCTGTTGAAGTTGACCGCGGATACCGCCAGCGTCAGCACGAGTAGGACCTCCTCAGCGGGCGTGAGGCCCAGAACGACCGTCTTGGCAGTCACCATGCCGATGATCAGCACGGCGGGCACCGTCAGCCCGATGGTCGCCAAGGCCGAACCAAGGCAGATGTTCATGGAGCGCTGGAGCTTATTGAAATAGGCGGACTGGAGTGCGGCCATGCCCTCGGGTGCCAAGACCAAGATTGCCACGAGGAAGCCCCCCAAGGGCGCCGGGGCACCTGCGGTGGCGATGCCGTAGTCGATGATGACGGCGATTTTCTTGGACAGCAGAATAATCGGCAGCATCGAGAGCACGAGCAGGACGATGTGGTAAGGCACGCTGCGGATGTCGAGATCGCCGTGGTGATCATCGTCGTCTTCGTCGCCGCGAATGGCGGCCGGAGACATGAAAAACGGCTGATGCCGCATCGTTTGAATTGCTAGAAACGCGCCGTAGAGTGCGATGATCGCCACGATGATGAAGATGGCCTGAGCGGGGGAGAATGTTCCCGGAGCGGTTGCCTGGGTGAAGTTGGGTAGTATCAGCCCGAGCACCGAAAGCGGGATTAGCACCGTGAGGAAGGTGTTCGCTCCTTGCAGGTTAAACTCCTGCTGGTGGTGCTTGATGCCGCCGATAAACAGCGACAGACCAACGAGGCAGTTCAGCACAATCATGACCACGGCGAACATCATGTCCCGCCCAAGAGTCGGGTTCTCCGAGCCGGTGAGCATGACCGCGGAGACCATGATGACCTCGATGGTGATCACGGACAGGGTCAGGATCAGCGTGCCATAAGGCTCCCCCAGCTTGATCGCGAGGCAGTCCGCATGGCGCACGACGCCAAAGCTCGACCAGAGCATGATCCCGAACAACCACGCGAACAGCGCGATCGTCTTGGGCATGTTCGTGAGGTCATCGAGCCAGCCCTTGCCAAAGGCCATGAACAGCCCAGCGGTGACGAGTCCGATGATCAGGCTCAGCTCAGTGCGGTAGAATGGTTTGGTAGTAGTAGACATTTAGCGTGGAGGGGATGCGCGGAGTTTGTCATCGTCCGCCTGGTTCGCTTTCTTACTTTGGACGAACAGTGATAACCAGATTTTCTTTGAGGAAATTGGTGCTTACTGGTTCTGTTCCGTTGAAACGGATTTCTTTAATCGTCTTGGATGGTGAATCGGAATCTAGTGGATATTTGCATTCGATACGATACACGTCGTCCCCCTCCACATGGCGTAGGAACATAGGCGTAACTTCTGCTCTCTCTCCATTGGTGAAGCTTTTTGTAGCCCCCTCAGTTAATGTTGAGAGCCAGATTGTGAACGTAACTGAGGTGTCCTCAACGGTCGTAATATCCATCTCAGCCTCATATTGACGAACGTTCGCTGCACCTTTTTCAGCAAGCTTAGTCGTTTCGATCGTAGAGGTATTGTTGGCTGCTTCGTCCGACGTTTGGTCACAACCAGTAAAGAGAAGGCATAGGAGTAGGGCAATTGATTTCATGTTTTTGGAGGGCGTTGAGATGTGGCGCGTTGAGTTCCGGGGTTGGTTATCCCGCTTTTCTGCCCGTGAACGGCGAGCGGGTGCCGGTGTGGACGGATACCTTGGGGAAGCAGATGCGGGAGACGGCTTCGTCAAAGTCCTTTACGCCGCGGAGGATTTCCACCTCCAGCCGTAGGAAGTAAAAGGGTGCCTGCTCGGGGACCCAATCTTGCTTGATGCGGACGGCGTCCTTCTCGGTGGTGATGACGAGGTCGACTTGGGCTTCGTTGGCTTGGTCGAAATATTGCTCGATCTCCCAATAGGTGAAACGGTGATGGTCGAGGAAGCGGCGGTTATAGACGATCGTGGCACCTAGACGGGTCAGGAAAGCCTCGAAGCTCTCGGGCGTGGCAATGCCGCTAAAGGCCGCCACGCGCTTGCCGCGCAGCCACTCCAGCGGGTGTTGTTCGTCGCCAAAGACTGGCTGAATATACTTGGGCCGGTGGGTGCATTCGATGATTTCGGCGTCGGGCTTGTATTGGTGGATCAGGTCTTCGAGCTCCGGGTCGGGCACGCCGTCACTCTTGGTCAGGAAGACGTAGGAGGCGCGCTGGAGGTGCTTGACGGGCTCGCGGAGGATGCCGCGCGGAAGCAGGTTCTGGTTGCCGAAAGGGTTGTTTTTGTCGACCATCAGCAGGTTGAGCTGGCCGCGCAGCGGGAGGTATTGGAAGCCGTCATCGAGCAGAAGTGTGTCGGCCCCGAAATGGCGGATGGCGTACTCGCCGGCCTTGACGCGATTCTTGTCTACCAGCACGACGACGCCGGGCAGATTTCGGGCGAGCATGTAAGGCTCATCCCCGGCGACATGGGAGTCGAGGAGGATATTTTCGCCGTCGCTGACGATTTTTGGGGGCGGGGCTTGCCGATGGGTGATCCAGCGCATGAAGCGACGGTGCAGCGGTTCTTTTTTACTGCCATAACCCCGGCTGAGGATGGCCACCTTGCGCCCACGCTCTTGCAGGGAGCGGGCAAATTTTTCCACTACGGGCGTCTTACCAGTGCCGCCGACGGTCAGGTTACCCACGACGACGACGAGGCAGCCAAGGGGCTGGTCACGCATAACGCGTTTGTTGTAGAGGAAGTATCGGGTTTGGACGATGGCGCTGAAAATCATGGACAAGGCCCGGAGGAAGCCCCCGTATAACTTCTCAATGCGCCCATGTCGGCGGTCGAAGGCCACGTCGATGGTGAATTCTTCGAGCCGCTCAAGGCGATGTTTCCAGCGTTCTTTAAATGAGAGGTCCATGAGGAGTGCGCAATTATTACCATGAACGAACTGCCTCGTATGGGAAGCTGATTCCGCGACGGATTTTCCGGCACCAATCTCAAGGTTGACCAAAACCTTTTTCTCCGCTTTAAGCTGGCATGGAGCTGCCCATCTGTTACAACCACACTAACTTACCCCCCCATTTAGACATGCCTTCCGCTGACACCGCCCAGGAATCGGTTCCCGCTGCTAGCGGGGAGTCGCCTCCTCAGAAAGAGGTCAAACGCCCGCAAGACCTCGAAATTAAAGACGCCCCCATTATTTTTAATGCGGTATGGCAAGAACTTGTCGAAGAGCATGGCCAGGAGAATTTAATTTTCCCGCGCGAAATCCATTGGCTCAACGGTGCTCCCGGCGCTGGTAAGGGCACGCACACGCGCACCCTCATGGAGTATCGGGATTTGACGGAGCGTCCTATTGTCGTCAGCGAATTGCTCAATAGCCCCGAGGCGAGGAAACGCATCGACGCTGGCATGCTGGTGGGCGACAAGGAAGTGACCTCGTTGGTTTTCCATCGTCTGCTTGAACCGCGTTACCAAAGCGGCGTCGTCGTCGACGGTTTCCCGCGTTCCAAAGTGCAGGTAGAGTGTCTTAAACTGCTTTACCGCCGCCTCAATGAACTGCGCGCTGAGTATCGCGACACGTTGATCGGCACGCGCTTCCGCAAGCCGCAGTTTCACATTATTGTGCTGTTCATTGATGAGGAAGAGAGCGTCAAGCGTCAGCTTTTGCGTGGAGTTCAGGCTGCGGAGCACAACCGCGAGGTTGATGCTTCGGGCATGGGCGAGCTCAAGGAAATCCGCAAAACAGACCTTAACGACGACGCTGCCCGTCGCCGTTACCGAACCTTTAAGGACGTCACTTACGAGGCACTGAAGTCCCTGCGTGAAGTCTTCCACTACCATTATGTGAATGCGTATGGCACGATCCGCGAAGTCCGTGAACGTGTCATTAACGAGCTTAAATACCAGAGCACGCTGGAGCTTGAGCAAAAGACGTTCGACATCCTTTCGCATCTGCCGCTGGCCAGTGAGATCATCACGCATGCGCGGCAAGAGCTGGTCAAGCGGCTTGATGGCTATCAGCAGCAGGAGAGCGAGCTGTTCTGTGAAGTGGTAAAACTGGTCGCCGAAAAATTCATGCCGATTATTGAGCGGCATTCGATTTCGGGCTACGCAATCGTCAATAGCGAAAGCGACGTCTTCGCCCATCCGCTCGCCTCGGCTATGCTGTTGGACATCTTTTCGGAGCGGGGTTATCACGCCACGGTGGACATCCAGCGCGATGAAATTCCTTACAAGATCGACCCCAAGACCTTTAAGATTGAAACCAAATTGAAGCGCGTCGTCCGCGTCCACGTTCGTTACCCTGGTTCGGAGATCCGGCGCGGCTAAACTCCTGCTTTCAATACTCCGATCATGCGTGACCCCAACAATGTGATCGTACCAATGGGCCTTACGATAAGCCACCCCTCCGAGCGCAAGCGCCAGGAGCCGTCGGTTGTATTTTACCATCCGATCTGCGCGGTGAGTTTCTTGATTGGATTTTTAACGATCGGCGCTGGCCTGTCGTTGTATTTGGTGTCTTGATGACCGGATGAAGTTACTGGCGCTTTTTTTTATTTTTCTTGGACTCACCCTTTCTCATGCCGACATCCCGTTGCGCGAGTGCACGCTTCAGGCACCTGCCAGTGCCGTCAAGCTGTCGTCCGCGCAGCTTAAGCCCTATTTCAAAGGCAGCGAAGTAGTGCTCCAAGCACAGGGGTTTCTTTTCCCACGTGGCACGGATAAGAGCATCGACGCTGCGCCCACCGACAAGAACGACACCGCCTTTCGCGCGGCGATCAACTACCACCGCAGCCTGCGAACGCAGGGTGTCGACGAGATTGTTACCTATTGGCACCCAGCCTTGCAGGACAGTAAACGCCAGCAACTGAGCCAGCCAGCCGTCATGGCATCGACCAAGGAAATCTTCTCCAATTTGGAGCATGTCGAGTTGCTCGGAATGCTGGTGCTAAATGGCCGCGAAGTGGTCTTTATCCGCTACAACGGTAATACCTACGCCTACGTCACGGTGTCGATGGAGGGGGTGTATTATTTGGTCAGCGACCCCGGTCTGGAGCCACAGACGGCAATTGCCACGGCTGCCTTTGATTCCGGCAAGGCGACGATGGCTAGTCGTTAGCTCGTGGGCGGCATTCGATTATTGCATACTCGAAAAGATTAGCTTTTAAAGACGCCACTTATTCTGTGCTGCTCTAACTGACTTAAAAACCATGTCGAATTTCATTGCCATCTTTCGTGCGCGCTGGCGCAAACTACACGAGAACGTCGCTAATTTACAGAGGTCAAACGAGGAGCTTACTGCTCGTGTCGGACAGCTGAGTCACTGTATTAATGCTATTACAGGCAATCCGGAATATGTTAGTGGCCTAGATACTGGCTTTAATGGACAGGTGATTCGTAAGCAGGTTTTAGAGTCCCTTCACGAAATGATTTCGTTTCAAACCGTGCTCGAAACTGGGACTTTTACTGGTAATACGTCTGGTTATCTTGCAGAAGTTACCGGTGCGCCTATTTATACGGCGGAGGTGAATCTGAATTTCCATAACGTGTCGAAAAGTCGATTGAGGAAATTTCCCAATATACATTTTTTCAATACTGATTCTCGTTTGTTTTTGCGCTCCTTGATTGGAAATCAGGATATTAATTTCCCAATCTTTATCTACTTGGATGCTCATTGGCTGAAAGACCTTCCCTTGCGGGAAGAACTTGCGTTGGTGTGTCAGAATTGGCCCAAATCGGTCGTGCTCGTAGACGATTTTGCTGTCCCAAGTGATCCGGACTATGGTTATGACGACTACGGACCAGACAAGGTTCTCAATGTGGATCACATCCGAGATGAAATGAAGAAATATGGTCTCTCGGCATTTTTCCCGAATAAAAAGGCGTCCGAAGAGACAGGTGCGCGACGTGGATATATTGTGCTCGCCTCTGATGCTGAACTGATCGCCAAGATTGAGCAGTGTCCTTTGCTCGATAAGCATAATTTATAGTCTGTTCCTTTAGGAGAAGGAGACTGGAGGAGAAAAGGCTAACAGCACTAGGACGATTTTCCTTTTCCCAGTCAGTCGATTGTAGTTTTCTGGAAACATGGATCCCCGTTACATTGATCTGGCTAAGGTGCTCGCTTCCTTTTCGACCCGGCTTAAGCCGGGCGAACGTGTTCTTATTGACGCCTACGATATCCCGGACGAGTTCGTGCTCGCGCTGTGCCGCCAGGTGCGTGCGCGTAAGGCCGAGCCTTTCGTTGCCCTGCGCGATGCGCGCATCGTGCGTGAGCTAATTATAGATGGCACGCCCGAGCAATTTGAGGCCATCGCTGACTTCGAAATGCATCGCATGAAGCAGGTCTCGGCCTACATCGCAGTGCGCGGTAGTGACAATATTTTTGAAAGCTCCGATGTGCCGCCCGAGCAAATGAAGGCCTACATGAAGGCCATGCGTCCGGTGCTCAACCACCGCGTCAACAATACCAAGTGGGTTGTGCTGCGCTGGCCAACGGCATCCATGGCCCAGCAGGCGCTGATGCCCACCGAGGCGTTCGAAGACTTTTTCTTCCGGGTGTGCACACTCGACTACGCCCGGATGAAGCCCGGTATGAACGCGCTCAAGCGCTTGATGGATCGGACGGATAAGGTCCACCTCAAGGGCCCCAATGTAGACCTGCGTTTCTCGATCAAGGACATCCCGGCGGTCACTTGCGGCGGTCAGTATAACATACCTGATGGCGAGGTCTTCACTGCGCCAGTCAAGGACTCTGTCGAGGGCGAGATCACCTACAACGCGCCGACTGTTTACCAAGGCACATCGTTCGACAATGTTCACCTGAAGTTCAAGAAAGGGCGGATCGTCGAGGCTACGGCCAGTGGAAATGTCGACAAGCTCAACGCCATTTTTGACAGTGACGCCGGTGCTCGCTACATCGGCGAGTTCGCCATCGGCTTCAACCCGCATGTCCTCGAGCCGATGCGTGACATTCTCTTCGACGAGAAAATTGCCGGTTCGTTCCACTTCACGCCAGGGCAGGCTTATGAGCAGGCTGACAATGGGAATCGTTCGCAAGTGCACTGGGATCTCGTCAATATTCAGCGCCCGGATTGGGGGGGGGGAGAGATCCACTTTGACAACAAAGTCATTCGTGAGGACGGCATTTTCATCCCGAAGTCCTTACATAAGCTCAATCCCGAGTATTTGTTGGGCAAGTAAAACAGCGTTCTCGATCCAAAATAATCGGGCTACGCTCACGTTATTTGGCTTCTGGCAAGGTGCATTTTTTCCTTGCCAGCTAGCCTAGAAGCAGGATTATCAAGCGCTTTTTCAAATTCCTACAACCAAGAGAAACATGTCTCAGCATCCAAGTTTTAAGAAAGGCGCTTCTGCAGCGCTCAAGAAGCGTAGCGTCCTCAAGCGTTTTGAACGCGTTGATGTACTCCGTGAACGCGGTGAGTGGAAAGAAGGCGACCGAGTAATCGGTCTGCGCAAGACGCGCGCCGCTGACTAAGGAAAATTTCCTATCCTCCCCCTCTACGAGGCCCTTTGCGTAATTGCAGGGGCCTCGTTCTGTTGCGGCTTGTCACTTGCCAATGGATCGCATCCAATTAAGGCATGGAACTCGATTTTAGTCCTGAAGAAATCCGCGTGCTTGGCTGCCTCATCGAGAAAGAGCGCACCACGCCGGAGCATTATCCTCTTTCGCTGAATAGCTTGCGCCTGGCCTGTAACCAGAAGACAAGTCGTGAGCCAGTTGTTGATTTTGAGGAGGAGCAAGTGACCGCCGCGCTGGAGTCTCTGCGTGAGCGTAAACTGGTCTATTATGTGCGTCAGGCGGGTGCACGCGTTACGAAGTATCGGCACGATGTTACGGTGACGCTCCAGCTTCAGCCAGACGAGCTGACGGTGTTTGGCCTATTGCTCTTGCGCGGAGCGCAAACATTGGGCGAACTTCGCAACCGTAGCGACCGTATGTATGCTTTTGAGTCTATCGAAGAAGTCGAGCAGACCGTTCAGCGGCTGATCGAATACGAGGGCGACGGTTTGGCCCGCATCCAGCCCCGGCGTCCCGGCCAAAAAGAGAAGCGCATTGAGCACGCTCTGATGCCCGCCACGGAGCCATCTGAATATGAAGTGGATGCCATTGCCCTTGAGCCGTCTCCGCGCGTGTCTAGTGCGACGGAGGCTGCTTCATTGCGATCCGAGGTCGAGGCGCTTACGGCCCGTGTTGCCGAGTTGGAGGCCCGCTTTACTGCATTCCAGCAGCAGTTCGAATAAGGTTGGAATCGGGTAAGTGGACTTACGTAATGCGCTAGGACGCTTTTTCCAGCTTGAAACGCTCGATGACTTCCTTGGCGAACTTGCCGTAAGCGAAGGCACCGGGGTTCAGGCGGGCGTGCTCGAAGATCGACTTGCCGAAGCTCGGTGCCTCACTCAGGCGGACTGTGCGCGGGATGATCGTCTTGAAAATCAAGTCAGGCCGATAGTTACGGACCTCGTCGACGACTTCCTTGGAGAGTTTCGTGCGCGAGTCATACATGGTCATTAGGATGCCACCAACTGCGAGGTTTGGGTTAACCTCCGCTTCTTTGAGCTGCTCGACGACGCTGAGGATCTGGCCGAGGCCTTCCAGGGCGAGGTATTCGCATTGGAGCGCGACCAGTAAGTAGTCCGCCAACGCGAGGCTGTTCATGGAGATCATGCCAAGAGCCGGAGGGCAATCAAGGATGATTGCCGAAAATTTGCCACTGTCGATTACTGGCTGGAGCACCTGCTTGAGCTGGACGAGATAGTCCTCCTTCTGGCCGAGTTCCATCTCGATCGCAGCTAAGTCGACTTCCGAGGGGATGACCGAGAGATATTTTTCCCGGGTGCTTTGGATTTTGTCCATCGCAACTCCTTCGCCATGCAGAGGGTCGTAGAGGCTCCCTCCCGGGACCTTCTCGAAGCCGAGACCGCTCGTGGCGTTGGCCTGCGGATCAAGGTCAATGAGCAGCGTGGGAACTTTGCGGCGGGCGAGGCCCACAGACAAATTAATTGCGGTCGTGGTCTTGCCCACGCCGCCTTTTTGATTGGCGATAGAAAATACCTTGGTCGGCATTAGAATGGGTTTAGAGTAGATTGGCCTGCGGAGAAAGTAGAAAGTGTCAATAGGGGGCGAATTACTGCGATAAACATAAAAACGCAAAATGCGCTTGAAAGCGCGGCCAAATTACGTTCCCTTGCAATCTTCGATTAATGGTGCGGTAGCCAAGTGGTAAGGCCCGGGTCTGCAAAACCTGTATTCGGCGGTTCGATTCCGCCCCGCACCTCCATTTCCTACAACCCGCATCGTTATGCGGGTTTTCTTGTTTTTAAGGTGAGTTGAATGGGAGACGCCGCGCTTTATTTGTCCGTGACTGTCGTGCTGAAGCCGGGGATTTTACGTTGTTGGCAGCTATGGCAGCTGGTGTTGCCTTCCTGTTACGTTGTCGCCAGTGAGACCGATTTCCATACTATTTTACATTGACTAAGGATCTAGGTTGTTTTCTTTATTTCTAATGAGTGGTAACCCTTATTCTGCGGACTTTGATTCTAAACTTAAAGCCGCGGATCAAGCGGTTGCCCCCATTGCAAATGGGGAAACGATAGCGGTTGCTATGGCGATTGGCCAGCCACCGGCCTTGCTCGCCGCGCTGGCAGATCGCTTACGCAGCGATGACTTGAAATTCATCAAGCTCTATTACAAGATTGCGATGCAGCCTCTTGCTGAGACGCTGTTGGCACCGGATGTAATTGAGAAGGTTGATGCGCATACTTTTTTCGTTGCTGGTGCCGACCATGCGATGATCAAAGAACAAGTTGCGACGGGAAAGAAAGTTTTGAGCTTTTGCCCCGTTCACTTCAGTCAATTGCCACGTCTTGTTTCAGAGGTCATTCCGCTCGACACGTTTTTGGTCACGGTATCGCCGATGGACAACGGAGGCTATTTTTCTCTGGGGACCAACAATGATTTTGCATCGACGGCTGCTCGCCACTGCAAGCGTCTGATTGTAGAGGTCAACCCGAACATGCCGCGTGTCTTTGGCCAGTCCCAGATCCATGTGAGTCAGGTGGACACGATCATCCAGAATGACGTCCCATTGATGGATGTTCCAGCGGCTGCGTCCAATGAGGAAGGGAAAACAATTGGTAGTTTGGTCGCTCCGCTTGTGCCAAATGGTGCCACGATCCAGCTCGGCATTGGCCGGGTGCCATCTGGCATCGCGGAGTCCCTTGTGAACCACCAGGATTTGGGAATCCATACGGAGCTGTTTTCACCCAACATGGTGGAGCTGATTCGCAAGGGCGTTATCACCGGTCGTAAGAAAAGCCTTCACCCGGAAAAGCACGTTTTCACGATCGCGATTGGCTCCACCGACACCTATGGGTTTATGAATGAAAATAGCGCGTTCGAGAGCTATGCATCTTCATACGTCAACGACATTCGGGTGATCGCTCAACACGACAATTTTATCTCGATTAATACGGCGATCGAAATCGATCTCTACGGCCAGGTAAACTCGGAGTTTATCGGCAACCACGAATATAGTGGTTCAGGTGGGCAATATGATTTCGTAAAAGGTTCATCTTTGTCCAAGGGCGGTAAGTCGATTCTTGCGCTTCAGTCCACCGCGATGAAGGGGGCTACTTCGACAATCGTCCCGCGTGTGAGCATGGTGACAGATCTGCGGATGGACGTGGAATACGTCTGCACGGAATATGGCCTCGTTAACCTACGCGGTAAATCAACTAAGGAACGCGCGCTGGCGCTAATCAGCATTGCACATCCAAGTTTCCGTGAGGAATTGATAGCTGCCGCGCGTAAGGTGACTCTCATCTAGCTTGATTCAGAAACCACTAAAGAATTTATACAATGGCGCTTATCCAGACAACTTTTGCTGACTCCGTTGGCTCGATTTCATTAGACCACTATGAAAAACGGAATGCCCTGAGCGAGTCGATGGTCAACGAAATCATCGCTTCTCTGGACAAATTTAAATCTCAGGGGGCGCGGACGGTTATCCTTCGGTCAGCCAGCGCTGAAAAGGTTTGGTCTGCGGGCCACAGCGTCGATGAACTGCCTCGGGCGGATATCGACCCCCTGCCTTACGACGATCCGTTGGAGCGTTTATTGCAGGCGGTGCGAACTTTCCCGGCTCCAGTGATCGCTATGATCCAAGGGTCTGTCTGGGGCGGTGCCTGTGATTTGGTGATCAACTGCGATATTATCATTGGCGACGAAACGGCGGCGTTCGCGATCACTCCGGCTAAGCTTGGACTGCCATACAACGTTTCTGGCTTGTTGAATTTCATGAACCGTCTGCCTTTGGTGGTGGTTAAGGAAATGTTCTTCACGGCTGATCTGATTGGCGCTGAGCGGGCCGAGAACTTGAGCTTGGTCAACAAAATCGTGCCAGCGGCAGAGTTGGAAGCTGAGGTGAATAAAATGGCGCAAACCATTGTTTCCCGCTCCGCAACATCGATTTCGGTGGCCAAAGAGGCGCTGCACGCGTTGAGTGAGGCCAGCTCGATTAGCCCGATTCAATACGAGTACATTCAAAGCCTTCGCCGCAACGCCTACTTTGGCAGCGACTATTTGGAAGGGATCCAAGCTTTTACCGAGAAGCGTGCACCCAACTTTTCCAAACCAGCTCCCAAGGCCTAGCTAAAAGAAACGGGTGCTCACTTTTTAGGGGGGGGGGAGCGTGATGGGGAGTTTTTATGTTTTTTGCGTAAATACGATTGTCTCCAAAGCTTTTTAATAATTGCGTATCGATATTATTAAAGCGGAAACAACACCAAAGCTGACACACAGCCCATCATTTCTTGGACTGATCCTCGCCAGCTCGTATGTTGGGCTATCGGGAACTTACATCATTTTATCCACAATGATGGCGGGCAAGGCGGTGGAAGATGAAACCGCCCTTGTTCAGCTCGAATTAGCGAAGGGGCTGCTTTTCGTGTTGATCACTGGTATTGCGCTTTATTTTGGTGCGCGTTTTCTGTTGGCGCACATTGTTAAGAAAGATCGGAAAATCGAAGAGCAACGTCGATCGATTGAAGAACTTGATCGGCGAGCGGCGAGCGGTTTGCTTGCCAGCGCAATTGGCCATGACGCCAATAATTTGCTGACTGCGATTCGTATGTCGGTTGATATGCTTAAGCTCAATATTACGAATGAGAGGCGAGTAGAGATGACCCAATCTCTGAGCAAGATTGTGGACGAGCTAATGGTCTTGAATCGGCGCTTGGTCGAAGGTGGACGAGCTGATCAACCCGGTGAATTAAAGGTACTATGCCTCAAAAGTGAGTCCGAGCGGATCATGGTATTTCTCGACGAAAGCCATCCGGTTTCACGCCTTGATCTGTCTTTTACTGGTGATGACCGAGCGGAGACCTTGCTTAACCGACACCTTTATTTTCAGGTGTTACTTAATTTGCTGACCAATGTCGTTCGCCACGCAGGGGAATGTGCTAAAGTTTGCGTTCATATTGAGGATTTCGAGAACAAGGTGGAGGTGAGTGTCGAAGATAGCGGGCCCGGCGTGCCGAAGGAAATTCGCGAGCGTATTTTCGAGCCTTACTTTTCACGGCATGACGAAGGCTCTGGCTTGGGCTTGTCGTCTGTCCGCGCAATTATGCGTATGCACCAGGGGGAGGTTCGTTGTGAGGATTCCAGCTTGGGCGGTGCGAAGTTCTTGCTCATTTTTCCCAAGCGGTCATCAAATTGAGCAAAATTCGTCGATGAGCTAGCATGTGCGCTTATCAATGACAGCAAGAGGCAACAATTACGTAACAGGCGGTCTGGCCCCCGTATTTAGCGCCGTTTAAAAAGCTGATCCCAGTGCGAGGCGCTGCTTTGGGGTTGCCTTGAGGGCGGGCTTTGGCATTCACTCGCAGCTTATGAAAGTATTGGTCGTTGGAGGTGCCGGTTATATTGGTAGTCATTGTGTTCGTCAGTTGATCGCTGCGGGACATGAGCCGGTCGTTTTGGATAATTTGGTCTATGGCCATCGGGGCGCGCTGACGCCCGAAGTTCCCTTCTATGAGGGTGATCTGGGCGACAAGACCTTCGTCCGTTCGGTGCTCGACGGCGAGTCGATCGAGCTTGTTATGCACTTTGCTGCCTACTGTTACGTGGGCGAGTCCGTTACGGCACCGTTCAAATATTACGAGAACAACGTTGTCGCGACCCTGCGTTTGCTGGAGACAATGCACGAGGCCGGCGTCAGCAAGTTCGTCTTCTCCTCGACCTGCGCAACTTATGGTGTGCCTGAGAGTTTGCCGATGACTGAAGACCTGCCGCAAGCTCCGATCAATCCCTACGGCCAAACCAAGCTCGATGTTGAAAACATCCTCAAGGCCTTGAGCCACGCCCATGGGCTGTCATTTGCGGCCTTCCGCTACTTCAATGCGGCAGGCGCTTCGGTGGATGGTGTTATTGGCGAGGACCACAAGCCGGAAACGCACCTGATCCCGCTCATTGTTGACGCCGCCGTTGGCAAGCGTGCGAATATTAAGATTTTCGGCACGGACTACGATACGCCTGATGGCACTTGCCTACGTGATTACGTTCATGTGGACGACCTTTCACGCGCTCATATCGCCGTATTCGACAAGCTGGATAAGCCCGGTCAGTCGTTCTTCTACAACTTGGGGACCGGCACGCCGAACTCTGTCCGCGAAGTGATTTCAGCGGTGGAGCGTATTACCGGCAAAACGGTGCCAGTCATCGAAGATGAACGCCGACCTGGCGATCCGCCTGCGCTTTTTGCTGATTCCACGAAGGCAAAGACAGAGCTTGGCTGGACGGTGGAATTCGACACCATCGATAAGATTGTTGAAAGCGCTTGGCGTTGGCATTCCTCTCACCCCAATGGTTACGGCGACTAAGCCGAATTTTATTTCACTATTACTACCACGACTATGCGAGTACTTGTAACTGGAGGTGCCGGATTCCTCGGCAGTCATCTCTGCGAACGACTGATTAATGCGGACCACGATGTCATCTGTATGGACAACTGCTTCACTGGCCGGAAGAAGAACATCGACCATCTGCTGGGCAATAAGCGGTTCGAGTTCATGCGCCATGACGTAGTGGACCCTTTCAAGGCTGAGGTAGACCAGATCTATAATCTCGCCTGCCCGGCTTCGCCTGTGCACTACCAATATAACGCGATCAAGACGATTAAGACTTCGGTCATGGGCGCGATCAATTGCCTAGGCCTGGCGAAACGTGTGGGGGCTCGTGTGCTTCAAGCATCGACTTCGGAAATCTACGGTGATCCGTCGGTTCACCCTCAGCCGGAGTCCTATTGGGGGAACGTGAACCCGATCGGTATTCGTTCGTGCTATGACGAGGGTAAACGCTGCGCCGAGACGCTTTTCTTCGACTACCATCGTCAGAACCGGGTCGACATTCGCGTGATGCGAATCTTCAACACCTACGGTCCACGGATGGACCCGCAGGACGGCCGCGTTGTCTCGAACTTCATTTGCCAAGCCTTGCGCGATGAGGATATCACCATCTACGGCGATGGCTCGCAGACGCGCTCTTTCTGCTACGTTGATGACAACATCGAGGGCATGATGCGCTTGATGAACAAAGACGGGATTACCGGCCCGGTTAACATTGGAAACCCAGGCGAATTTACCATTCTTCAGCTCGCAGAGAAGGTCATCGAGTTGGTTGGTGGGAAGTCCAAGATCGTCAACAAACCGTTGCCGTCGGATGACCCCAGACAGCGTCGCCCGGACATCTCGCTTGCTAAGGAACTCCTTGATTGGGAGCCAGCCATCGCCCTTGAGGCAGGTCTCAAGAAGACGATTCCCTATTTCGATAAGCTCCTGAGTAAGGGGAAATAACGGGTCAGGGCCTTCATGGCCTATCTGATTTTTAGCAGGGCGGCGGAGTTTTCTTCGTCGGCCTTTTTGATGCCTTTTTGGGCACCCTTATTGCGCGAAATTTATGTGCGTCCTTCCGCGCCGGGGGGGGGGGGGGCACTGAATCGGGGAAATTTCATATGTCAAAGAACAAGATGGTTGCCCGTTCGTCAATGGCATGGCGCAGGTCAGGGGCAACGTCTGTATTACGGATAACAAATCATGGCTCTGGTAATACCCGGAGGCGCAGATTGACATCAGTTCAGATAAATGTAGCAAATGTCCGGCGTCTCACAAGAAAAAATAGTGCTATTTTGTATATTAATATTTTCCTGCAACAATTATTATCGTTTTGTTGATTGCCAAGGTCTACGCTTGGGCGTGTTTGACTAAATTATCCGTGCCGTCCTGTTCTCGTCACAGAGAAACTCTCGATTACTAGAGCTATGATTATCGAAAAACTAACTCCCATGAGGCCATTGTTCCTGATCGCTGCGATATTCGGATTCCTGGCAATCAATTGTCCGTTTCTCTACTTCGCGCTCATTGACAAAGAAACTTATGCGGTGGCGATGGGGAACGGCATGGCGTTACTTTTCATTGGTGAGGCATTCCTCTTGATGCTGTTTTTCGCCTACATCATTGCCAAAAGTGGCTGTCGGAAGCCGGGCTGGTTTTTCTTCATTGTAATGTCGATCCTAGGGAGTTTGGCGTTCAGCGTTCCCCTCCAGCTTTACTTGATGACCAAGCCGAAAGAGGGGCAGTGAGCCGATTCAGACAATGCGGATAGCTCCGGACTTGGAGGCGTTGTTCGCTTTCACCACGATTTTTATCGTTTACCGGAGTGTGTGGCGCGATAGTAGTTAGTTCATAATGAGTGACTTGCCACTGCCGCCTATCACCCCACTGAAACCCTCGGACCTCCGTGGCATTCTGGAATATGTCCCGATGTTTCGTGGACAGGTTTTCGTGGTGGCGATCGATGGCTCGGTGGTAGACGACGATAATTTCGGCAACGTGATCACTGATTTGGCCGTGATGAAGAGCCTGCACATTCGCATTGTGCTGGTGCACGGTATTGGGCGACAGCTCAAGACCTTATCCGAGGAGCGTGGTATTCCCATTAGTGACGCCTATGGCAGTGCGCCAACCGACGATGCCACCTTAAAGCTCGCGACGAAGGCCTCGGCTGAGGTCGGCCAAAGCCTCGTGCGGCAGCTCACCCGGCACAATCTGAAGTGCGCGTTGACCAACTCCATCCGCGCGACCGAGGTCGGCGTTCTTGGTGGCGTTAACCACCAGCACACGGGCAAGGTTGACAAGATCGACTTCGACGTCATCAAAAGCCTGCTGGAGCGCGACATTGTGCCCGTTTTCAGCCCGATTTGCTTCGATCGCGACGGCGACCCGCTACGGGTCAATTCCGACCTTTTGGCCACGGAGTTGGCGACGGGACTTCAGGCCTCGAAACTCATCTTTTTGACGCCTCATGCGGGTCTGATGATTAAGGGCGAAACGCTGGTCAATCTTCCCCTCGGCGAGCTCCAGAATACCTTGAAAAAGCATCCGCAAGATGTGGATACGCGGCTGCTCAGCAAGGCCAAGGAAGCTTGCATTGCATTGGAGGGTGGGGTGCCGCGGGCACACATTCTCGACGGACGCGTCTTCAGTGGCCTGCTCACGGAAATCTTTGATAAGGTCGGCCTGGGCACGATGATCCACGCCAATGACTATCAGCAAATCCGCGTTGCCCGCAAAAAAGACGCCCAAGGCATTTACCAGATTCTGCGCAACGCAGCCAACCGGACCGAGGCTGTCGTTCAGCGCACACGGCAGGAGATAGAGCAGCACATCGACACCTATTATGTTTACGTCGTGGACGAGAGTATTATCGGCTGTTGCTGCTTGCAGAAGCTTGCTGGTACGCAGTCCGTGGAACTCGCCGCGGTACTTGTGCAGCCATTTTATCAGGGCAAAGGCGTCGGCAAAAAATTAGCCGAATTTGCCGTTCAGGAAGCTCAACGGTTGGGCTATAAGAAGGTCATTGCCCTGAGCACTCAAAGCGCGCGTTTCTTCCAAGACGTTGCTGGCTTCGAGGAGGGTTCCCCGAAGGATTTACCCAAGACCCGTCGCGAGAAATACGAGAAAACGAAACGCGGTTCCAAGGTGCTGGTGCGCAAGCTGGTTTAGCCATGGGGACGCTCAAGAAATTTACCGATCCGATTCTACGAGCCATCAACGGCGTCCCATTCGTTAATCGGAAACTGGGCACACTTGCTTCGCACTATCTGGCCATTCACCAGGCACCCAACTACGATTCGGACATCAATGGCGAGCGCTGGTTACTGGAGACGATTCAAAAACAGACACCAATGGGCCTTTGCTTCGATGTCGGCGCTAATCGCGGTGGATGGGTTCAGATGATTTTATCGGTCGCTCCAGAAACGCGGGTGCATTGTTTTGAGCTTTCGTCACCGACGTATGAGTTTCTGGCCAAGCGCTTCGGCAACAATCCTCAAGTGGTTCTTAATGCGCATGGCTTGTCGAACCAGGCTGAAACGGTGACCTTTAAGCACTGTCACGATGGCGATGGGCTGACATCCATGATCGAGGTCGTGAGCTCTAAGAATACTGAGGAGATGACGGGCCGTGTCATGCGTGGTCTCGATTATTGCATGGGGCATAAGATTGAGAAGATTGATTTTCTCAAAATTGACGTTGAGGGTGCCGAAAATCTAGTTTTGGAAGGCTTTGGTGAATTGATCCGGCCTGAGCTGGTTCCAGTTATCCAGTTTGAATACGGTT
Source organism: Cerasicoccus arenae (assembly GCF_014651635.1). Taxonomy (GTDB): domain Bacteria; phylum Verrucomicrobiota; class Verrucomicrobiia; order Opitutales; family Cerasicoccaceae; genus Cerasicoccus; species Cerasicoccus arenae. The sequence continues at coordinate 190,937 of NZ_BMXG01000002.1, forward strand.
ACGTGAATATCGTTAGCAAGTTCTTGCTGCGGGATTTCTATGCCTACTTTGAGGGGAGGGGATACCGGATTGGTAAGCTCTGCCGTGACCATGTTGATTTCAGTCCATACGGTTTCCATCAGGAAGATTTCATTGGCCCGAATTATATCGCTGCCGCTCCTCAATACGCTGCTTGGCTAGGGGCCTGAGAGATTCATTGGTGGGTCAGCGGTGCGCTTAGAACACGATTTGGGCGCGGATGCGGATCACGTCTTCACTGGCGTCTGGGCCATCGAAGCCAGCGCCGTCCCAGCGACCACCAAACTGCACGCGCTCGTAGCCAGCGCTGATCTTGGCGTTGTTGCCGAGGATATACCAATTGAGGCCAAAGTAATAGGACTGAGCGGCATTGAAGAAGCCAATGCCCAACGGGGACAAGACCGGAGATGCCGTGCCAGGGGCCACGCCAGGAACCGCACCACCGAAGGCTGGGCCTTGGCTGACCACACTTGGGTTTACACCCGCTTGGTCAGAGTCAATCATGGAGAAGCGGAAGACTGGCTCGATGGTGTCGTTGAAGAGATACATCAGGAAGACGTTCGCGCCCAGAGGGGTCGCGCTACCGGAGTTGTAGCCACTGACTGAGAGGGGGCCACTGGTGCCAGTTGCGCGTCCGTTTTCTACATAGGCACCCAGAAATTCACCGATGGCTTGGAAATCGCCAACCTTCAATTGCACAAAGGGGTCGATGGCAGCAATGGCGTTGGACTTGTTCAAGAAGGTAACTGCGTTGCGGACTGCCAGGCTGTTGCCCTCGGGCATGTAGGTGCCATTGACGCCGACGGTCACCTTGCCGTCGTCCCACTTGGTGCTGTATTGCACGCCGCCGGAGTAGCCCAGCTGATTTTGCGTGCCGGTGGTTGCGGGGGCAGAGAAGTTTTGGAAGCCCTGCGTGATTTCTGCAAAATACTCCAACCCATCAACACCAGGGATTTCGCCCTCCCAGAAAACACCAAGACGGCGTGCACCCAACCCGAGGCGTGTGGTGCCGAGGCCACCAGTGCTCAGCGGAAACATGCCCGCGCCAATGCGGCTATAGCTGCTGGTAAAGTAACTCGTAGCAATGGAGCGGTCGGTCGCTGGGATGTAGCGCGAGGAGGTATATTGCTCCAGCCCAAAGTGCGCCTTGTTGTAGCCAATGCTAACGGCACCGATGTCATCAAATTTCTTTTCGATGAAGGCTTTGTCCAAGTAGTTACGCGACGAAAAGCCTGAGCCAAAATTTGCCGTAATGTTGGTGCTCCAACCAGAGCCTAAATCAGCGGCGACGCCAAACGCCAGATTTGGTACATAAAAGGTGCTGGTGCTGGCTGGGTTTGGCAACGCTTCGTCGTGCGGTGCAATGTAAGCGTAGGAAAATTGTGAAAAGCCGGAAATCGTCAGACTCTTGACGAAGGATTTGCTCTTAACCTGTGGTTCTATGCCAATGGCACCACCCTTGATCTTATTTGCCTGTTCCTGCGTGATGACGCCTTGGCGCACCAACTCAGAGAGCGGTACGACACCAGTAAACTCGTTGCTCAGGTCGGGCATCGGAGTTGGGGCTGCGTCCTGGGCCAGGAGAACGCCACCTATTAAAAAGGAGGAGAGGAAAAGAGTTGGGAGGAGTTTCATCGGGTTTTGAAGAAGACGAAAGGCTTTTGTTACAATCGTAACAATTCAAGCTCGAATGTGCCGCCTATGTTACGCTGGTGTTACTTTTTGCGCTTTTAGCGTAAGTGTGCTGGATTCCACCGAACCCGCCGTTGCTAAAAAAGACTACGCAGCGCGGTTTATCTGTTTTTGAATGAGTGGCTTCGAGTAATTCTGCGAGCAGGGAGTCAAAATCTGAAAAGGCAGCACTGCAGATCCCTTTTTCATTGAGTCGGGAGGCCATCTCACTGGTATTCAGGCGTTTGTCTTCGGCATAGCGTTCTCCGCGAAACACTGGCCCGAGATAAACTGCGTCGGCGAGCGCCAGTGCATCAGTAAAACGATCCTGGAAAATGTTTGTTGCGCCGGTGTTACTCCGTGGTTCGAAGCATGCAGTTAGCTGGTGTTCAGGATAGCGTCGGCGGAGGGATTCCAGCACCTGCGCGACCGCAGTTGGGTGATGCCCAAAGTCTTCCAGAATAACGAGTTCCGTCTCGTTGCAGAGGTTCTCTTGCCGGCGCTTCACGCCTTGATAATTGGCTAAGACACCAGGGCTGAGTGCGCAGAATGGGTCTTCAGGCTTGATCGCCAAACCTGCAGCGAGCAGAGCGATTGCCACATTGCGCGCATTGTAGAGACCGTGCATTGGCCAAGCAATTTCTTCCCACAATGCCCCGCGCCAACGCAGGCGGAATCGTGCGCCCGTCGGGCTTTCAGTAAAGCCTTCGATCCGCAAATCACAGCGCTCGCCCACGCCCACCGAAAAGCATGAACACCAGTTAACGGGTAGCAGTGGGGCGAGATTTTCGTCGTCTCCATTGTAGAGGATAAAGCCGTTCTGCGGCACTAGGCGGATTACGTGACTGAAGCTGCGCTGGATGTCTTGCAGGTCACGAAAGATGTCACCGTGATCAAACTCCAGATTGTTAACTGCTAGAATGCGCGGCTGGTAATGGATGAATTTGCTGCGCTTGTCGAAAAAGGCGGAGTCGTATTCGTCGCCTTCAATCACGAAGGGGCGACCAACTGCGCCAACATGCGCGCCGGTTGGCAAATCGCGTGGCACACCGCCAATTAGCCAACCTGGGTCAGCCCGATGCTCACGCAGCAGATAGGCAGTCAGCGCGGATGTGGTGGTCTTGCCGTGCGTGCCAGTGATCACGATTGGCTGGCGCGTTGAGAGCAGCGTTTCGGAGAGCAGAGCGGGCAGGGAAACGATTGGTAAGGCGCGTGTGGTCAGCAGCCATTCAATCTCAGGATTGCCTCGACTGATCGCATTGCCGACGACGACACGGTCAGGCTGGAGTTCAGCGAGACGCTCAGCATCCCAGCCGTCCAAGATTTCAACGCCTGCATCGATCAGCAAGTCGCTCATTGGCGGATAAATTCCGGTATCGGACCCGCTCACGCGATGACCGCTCTCCCGCAGCATCAGAGCAACATTGCCCATCGCGGTTCCGCAAATTCCCATGAAGTAAAGGTGCATCAGTGCGACCTATTGGGGCGAATTTCGACAGAAGTCGCAACCCCATATACGAAATGTCACGGTAGATTTACGTATGGGTATTTGCCGCCGCAATGGCACCTAGTCGTTGCTTTTAAATGGGGGGGGAGACGTTTTGTCCGCTGTTCAAATGTCGCCAGTTGAATCTACGACGAATTTGAAGAAGACTACTCTGGCGATCGGCAAATTCATCATTTGGATCATGGAGCGATCACCGTTGTCGGGTGACCAGCTAATGGTTTCTATAGGGGTGAGCAGTGGCTGCCAGGAATCGAAGGTTAGGTCGTTCGAATAATAAACCTGAAATGCCATATCACGGGCCGCACCTGGGCTGTGCCAGAGCAGCCCGATCGAGCTTTGGGTGCCCTCAATGTTCCACACAATTCGTGGTTCCTGGTTTGGTTGCCTCATACCGTTGTTGGGGTCTGTGCCAAAGTAGCGCTCCAGTCGGTTATTCCAAGAATCGCCATCGGGGTCGGCGTTTGGTGCGCTGAGGCTGGAGTTTTCTTCGCCAGTTGGTGAAAAGTGCTGGTAGCGCCATTGATCAGCGGGCTTATCCTCGATGGCAATGTCGAGGCTGTTGCTCGTGCCCAATTCGTAACCGATGACGGGCTCGATAGAAATGGTCAGTTGGCGAGTTCCTTGGGGCACGTCATCAACGATGGGGTATATCCAGATTTCGGCGCTCGATTTCCCTGTGGGAATGGTGACTATACTGGGAAAGGCCCTGTAATCCACGTCTGCGACGGCGTCACCTGCTATAGACAGGTTCACGTCGATTGCGGCTTGGTTGGATATGTTGTCACGTACGATCTGAATGCGGGCTGGTTTGCCATTTTGTTCGCGAGCAATTGGATTAGCTGCGACGAGACTAATGATGGGGGGAGTAGTGGAGGCGGTTGAGGCAAGCTTCACTGCATCAACAATCACGTAGCCGTTTGCTCCAGTGGTAGAGACCTTGATTGTGCCTGTGGAGCCAGCGTCGAAATACCATTCGCCTATCGCATACCAGGATCCGCCGTTGACCTGTTGGTTTACCGTTATCTGATCCACGCCGTTGGCATCGGTGACTTCAATGGGTACGTTGGTCGCCCGATTGGAATGAGAGGTCCAACGCAGGAAGACTTGATAACTATCGGATTTAGGAACGTCTGGTCGGAATATCACACTCTTTTCCTTTGCAGCGTTATCGTTGTGCAAATAGTCAGTACCGCTGTAGCCCGGTGTGCTTTGGCTGGATAGCCAGTCGCCATCGATTTCCACGTAGTCCGAGTCTAGATTATCAATGATTAGCGGATTTTCAGACGTTGGCCGATCGCCGAGTATTTGGCCGGCAGCCAGCAAACGCGGCCGTAGTTCTTCGTAGTCCACTTGTTGGACACTTTGTTTTTTGGCGATGGCGAGACCGGCGGCGATGGTTGCGGATTGAGACAACGCCATTAAGCAAGGCTCCATCCGGATGGAGCAAAAGGCGACATGCGATGCAGAGAGACACCACGGTACAAGCAAGTTCGATGCTGTTTTCTCAGGCGGAACGAGTGCCCGGTAGGGGATCTGCCAAGGCGTTGTGATATTACCGCCGGTGTCGCCTTCCACACGCACGGTTCCAGTGGTTGAGACAAAGCGTCGGTTATGGTGGGCGTCCGCCCGATAATTGGCCATGCCCACGCTGTCGACGACCGGCAATTCACGGTTGTAGTATTGTTGGGTGACGACGAAATCGGAGACCATACGTCGGGCTTCACGGACGTAGAGTTCGTGTGGCCAACCATCCGTTTCGGGATATTCGCCAAGAGGCAAGCCGAGCTGCTGGGACTTGCTAATTAAATTGGCAATATTGGTCTGTGTTGCGGCTGGTAACGAGTTGTCGGTGGCTAATGCGGCGTATCGTGGATCGTTCTGGATGTACCACAGCATGCCGAGTTGCCAGCCAACATGGCTCTGGTAAATTAGTTCACGAATGGCGTAGCTGGCCTCACACCAAGGGGTGTAGTTGAGGCCATCTTCTGTCCAGCGATTACCGCCAATATGGTCTGTCGAGACGCCACGGTTAAACATCTCATGGTTGTTGATGTCGTTGCCAACCTGCATTGACGTGCTGCCGCCGTTACGGTGATAACGGTAGAGAATCTCAAAATCGTCGGCGTTGTAGGTCGGGGGTTGCCAGAACGGTTGAAGCTTGGTCGGGTCCGTATTCTGCACAGTGTACATACGGAAATTATAGGCCTGTATATGTTCGTCGGCTTGGCCATGTGTGTCCTCAGTTTCATTTGGCAGAATGTTGGCAATCAGGCCGCTGGCTGAGTCGCCGGGGACGACATACGGGTCCACTCCTGGTAGCGAGACCGACGCTTCGCGGCCGGCCAGAGATTCTCCATACTGTGTCTTAGCTTCTCGGCCAAATGTGTAGGGTACATCCGCCATGGCCATCAGATCGCCTTCGTATGTGCAATCAATGAACATCCGGCCGCGAAAGACGCTGCCGTTCTCCATACGGAGTGAAATGATTCGCGGGCCATCTTTTTCGACTTCAGCGAGGCGTTGTTCGTAATAAGTTGGAATCGGCGTGTCCCAGTCTGCGCCGGGGACCGGGTCTGCGAGTAATTCCTCAAATGCAGCTTCGGCTTTGGAGGGCTTAAAACCGGTATTGCCTGTTTTATCAAAATACTCCCGAGTGATGCCGCCTTGAACGTTGGCGTCCACGCCATCGGTCGCCGTCAGTCCGCCAGAGGTTAGCCCGCCGACATGGCGCCCAAATACCACTAGAGCCACGGAGTTGCCTTGCCGGGCAGCTTGAACTGCCGCCGTGACGCCGCCTGAGGTTCCACCGTAGACAATGATGTCGGCTTCGACATCAACTATTGGGGCATCCGGGGCTGGGTAATAGTATTGGAGTCCTGGATTGGGGGTGTCAGCAGCGCCATAGGCGGAGCCACTGATTGCCAAAGAAAGAATTGATAGGGTTAGCTTACGAGAAATCATCAGTCTCTATGAAGACAGTTCGCCGCGATGAGTTAAAGGGGATAGTCTTGGATACATGATGCAAAAACTTGTAGATTTTGCAATTTTTGCCAATCGTTTCCGCTCTCAGGTCAGGGTGCCTCTGGTTAATCACTCCTTGGCTTTACTAGGATCGAACAGGACGAAGCCCTGCATTTCCTTGTAGATAAGCTCGGCTTCAGGCCAAGTGCTTTCTGGAGCACCGAACATACTGACCACGACCATGTCGGCGTCGTCGTTCCAGAAAAAGGAATAAATCACATGGTAATCGTCTGCGGCGTTGTGGGGGTTGGGCTGGATGGCTTCCAGACAGCGGACTCGGAATGGACCTTGATCATACTCATCGCAGACCTTAATGACGGATTTGGCGTTGGATTTAAATTTTTCCAGATTCTGCGCTGCTGCTTCGCTTGGCTTGAAGCCAGCTTCACTGACTTTGAAGAAACCCTGAATGCGGAAGCCCGTTTCGTAGCCTTCCCCCGTCATTTCTTCTTTGGAGAAGACATACATGAAGCCGTTATCCAGCCCACCACCCTCGTAATGCCAATCCTTGGGCATTAGTGCTTTGCCGCCCATGGGAAGCTTCTGCACGCGGAAGCCCTCCGGGATTTCCTGGGCGTGAAGGGCTGCGATGGCAGCAAAGAGAATCAAGGCTAGGCGAAGCATGCGCATAAGGTTTGATTCCCAAAATAACACCTGTTTGGCCAGCGAAAATGCCGGTAAGCCTTGACAGAAACAGCCTCGTATTAGTCTTTCTAACACATGGATAAGCTTCTTGTTGCCAACCGTAGTGAAATCGCCGTCCGTATTTTCCGTAGCGCCACCGAGCTGGATTTGCGCACGGTCGCCATTTACGCCGACGAGGACCGTTTCGGGGTCCACCGTTTTAAGGCGGATGAATCCTACAAGGTGGGTGCGGGTAAAGGCCCCGTCGCGGCCTACCTCGATATTGAGAGCATCGTCGCCCTAGCCAAGGAAAAGGGCGCGAAATACATTCACCCCGGTTATGGCTTCCTTTCGGAGAACGCCAGTTTTGCTCGTGCTGTTCAAGAGGCAGGGTTGATTTTTGTGGGGCCTCAGCCCGACATGCTTGAGCGTATGGGCGACAAAGTCGAGGCGCGCAAGATTGCCGATGAGGCAGGCGTCCCGACGTTGCCCGGCACGAAGGAGCCAATCAAAGACCCGAAAAAGGCGATGGCGGCAGCGAAAAAAGTCGGCTTCCCGTTGATCGTCAAAGCAGCTTTTGGCGGCGGTGGCCGTGGAATGCGCGTCGTCAAGAAGGAGGAAGATCTTCTGCCAATGCTTCAGGAAGCGCAGAACGAAGCGCAGACTGCTTTTGGCAATTCCGCAGTATTTCTTGAGCGCTACGTTGGTCGAGCGAAGCACCTCGAAGTGCAGATACTCGGTGACAAGCATGGCAACGTCATGCATCTGCATGAGCGAGATTGCTCGGTCCAGCGTCGTCACCAGAAGGTAGTCGAAGTCGCGCCGTCCATCGATTTGCCGGACGATACCCGCATCGCGCTTTGTGAGGCTGCCGTTCGCGTTGCCAAGACGGTCAATTACGAAAACGCTGGCACGGTGGAATTCCTCTACGACCTCGACACGAACGAGTGGTTCTTCATCGAGATGAACCCGCGCATTCAGGTCGAGCACACCGTCACGGAGGTCATCACCGGCATCGACATCGTCCGCTCGCAGATTCTCATCGCGCAGGGCAAAAAACTGACCGATCCCGAGCTTGCGCTGCCGAGTCAGGAAAATGTTCCTCGCAACGGCTTTGCGATGCAGGCCCGCATTACAACCGAGGACCCGGAAAAGAATTTTGCGCCGGATTACGGCAAGATCGTGAACTACCGCTCGGCGGCTGGTTTTGGTATTCGCCTTGACGGTGCTATGGGCGACACCGGATCGGTCATCACGCCGTTTTACGACTCGTTGCTGGTTAAGCTGACGGCGTCAGCTTCGAGCTTCCCCATCGCCTGCCGCCGTATGCACCGCGCTTTGCAGGAGATGCGCATTCGTGGTGTGAAGACGAATATTCCGTTCATTGAAAACGTCATCAGCCACCCGGAATTCGTTTCGGGCATGGCGACGACGACCATGATTGATCGCTCACCCGAGCTATTCCAGTTTAAGCGTCGCCGCGACCGCGCCACGAAGTTGCTCAAGCTCCTCGGCGATACCATTGTTAACGGTAATGATCAGGTGAAGGGCCGGGAAAAACCGCTCATGAACTTGCCCGTCATTGTGCCCGACTACGACCACAAGGAGGCGATCCCCAAGGGCACGCGCGACTACCTGCTGGAGCACGGTGCGACGAAATTTGCCGAGTGGACCAGCAAGCAGAAGCAACTGCTGATCACCGACACCACCTTCCGCGACGCCCACCAGAGCCTGCTCGCTGCCCGCGTGCGCACCTACGACATGCTCCAGGTCGCCGACGCAATGGCCCACCGTGCACCGCAACTTTACTCCATGGAAATGTGGGGTGGGGCGACCTTCGACACCTCGATGCGCTTCCTCAAGGAAGGCCCGTTCAAGCGCCTGCGCAAGCTCCGCGAGCGCATCCCGAACATCTGTTTCCAGATGCTGTTCCGTGGTTCGAATGCAGTCGGTTACTCAACGTATCCAGACAGTGTCATCAAGGGCTTCATCAAGCACTCGGCCGAGGCTGGGATGGATATTTTCCGCATCTTCGATTCGCTCAATTACCTGCCGAACCTGAAGGTCGCAATGGAGACCGTTGCTGGCCACACGCACGGCGTTTGCGAAGGCACGCTTTGTTATACGGGCAACATTCTTGACGCCAAGCGCGACAAATACGACCTCAAGTATTATGTGGAGCTGGCCAAGGAGTTGGAGAAGATGGGCGCACACATTTTGGCGATCAAGGACATGTCCGGTCTGTGTCATCCTTTCGCAGCGGAAAAGCTGGTCAAGACACTCAAGCAAGAGATTGGCATCCCCGTGCACTTCCACACGCACGACTCCAGCGGCATCGCGAGCGCGTCCGTGCTTAAGGCCGCCGAGGCAGGCGTCGACGTGGTGGACCTCGCGATTTCTTCGTTGTCCGGCCTGACCGCACAGCCGAATTTGAACTCGATTGTTTACGCGCTGGCGGGATCGCCACGCGACACCGGGCTCAACCAGACGTTCCTCGACGAGCTTTCGATCTATTGGGAAGCCGTTCGCCAGTACTACGGACCGTTCGACACGTCGCCCAAGTTTGGTAGCGCCGAAGTTTACGCCCACGAAATGCCCGGTGGCCAATACACCAACCTGCGTGAGCAGGCGTCGGCTCTCGGTCTTGGCGCTCGCTGGCCGGAAGTGGTCCGCTACTACGAGGAGGTCAACGAGCTCTTTGGCGACATCGTTAAGGTCACGCCGAGCTCGAAAGTTGTTGGCGACATGGCGATCTATCTGCTGACCCGCGGTATCGAGCCGAAAAATCTAGTTAACCTAGAACCTGGCAGCCAGCCCTTCCCGGCATCGGTCATCGACATGCTTTCCGGTGGCCTTGGGCAGCCCAAGGGCGGCTGGCCCAAGAAGGTGCAAAAGGTCGTCCTTGGCGACCGCAAAGCCCGCACGGGCCGCCCTGGTAGCTACGCGGAGAAAATCGATCTCGACGCGACGATGAAGAAGGTTGCCAAGATGCGCGGACGCGAAGCCAACGAAGACGATCTTTACACCTACCTGATGTATCCCGACGTCTACAAGCAACTCGTCGAATACGTCGAGGAATACGGCCATGCTCGTGTGTTGCCGACCCCGGCATACTTCTACGGACTTGAGCCCGGTGAAGAAATTTCGGTCGAGATCGAAGAAGGTAAGACGCTTTTCGTGAAGCTTATCTATGTGGGTGACCCGAATGCGGATGGTTTCCGAACAATTACCTTTGAGATGAACGGTCGCCCGCGTGAAACGGTTGTCCGCGACAAGTCAATCGTCTCCGAAGGCAAGCAACGAGCTCAGGCAGATCCCGCCGATGAAAAACAGGTCGGTGCGCCAATTCCGGCCATGATCAGCAGCGTTTCTGCAACGGTTGGCCACAAGGTAAAGAAGGGCGACAAGCTCGTGGTCCTCGAAGCCATGAAGATGCAGAGCACTGTCTATGCGCCTTGCGATGGCGTTATCGACGAGGTTACGGTCAAGGCCGGCGACCAAGTCGACTCGAAAGACTTGCTGGTGCGGCTGCGTTAAGCAAATCTGAGCCAGCATGAGAAAAGTATGAAGCTGGCGATATTTCATGCGGTGCGTGCGGTGGAGCGAGCCTTGCCTTTGCAAGTGCTCCGAGCGGCGCTTTGGCCGTTGGCTTGGGCGGCAACGCTACGGGAAAAGAATCTGCGCCGGGAACTCGCGGCGGGGTGGGGGCGTTTGTCGGAATCCTGTCGAGGGGGGGGGGATGTTGAGCGGGTTATTTTCCGTGAGCGGGTTCGCTTTAATTTATCGAGGTTCATAAATTTCTGGCCAGATCGGCTGACCGAGCGACATTGGTCAGTGCGGATTCAGTTTACGGGCTTGGATGCATTGGAGACGGCGCGGCAAGCAGGGACACCCGTCGTGCTGGCGACGCTTCATGCTGGCCGAATGCATATGCTGCATTACGCCTTGCGAGCGAAAGGCATCCCGGCGGCAATGCTGATCAATAAACCCATCAGAGTGCGATCAGCCGTGAAGCTGGCGAAGGATCAATTGAGCCCAGGGCAGGGGCCGACAGTTTTCCCCCGAGAGCAACTAAAGGCCTCGCAGCGCCATTTACGGGATGGCAATTGTTTGATTGTTGCGATGGACATGCCGTCGGAAGCCATGCGAGAGGCCTCATGGGGGGGGAGGGCAATTCGACTGTCAACTGGTGCCGTGCGGATGGCAGTTTCCACCCGGTCGCTGGTCGCAGCATGCATCGTTGTGGAGACCGCACCCTGGCGCTTCGAGGTGCAAATAGGTCAGCCGGTGTGTGCCTATTCACAAGGGTTGGAAGCCGCATTTGACCAAGTTGCCCAAGATCTGGAGCATCGGTTGCGTCCTTATTCAGAGCAGAGCTGTTGGGAGGTCTATAATTGCCTGGTTTAATTGCATTTCCGCACGATAAGCATTGACGCCGCTAAATAACATATCAACATATCGGAATAATTTGATGCGTATGTCTCGTGATATCCTTTCCAAGTTCGCTGACGGGCACAAAGTGTTCTCCGTCGAGTTTTTCCCACCCAAGACCGAGGAGGGGGCGCGGCAGATTCTGCGTACCGCTCATGCTCTGAAGGCCCACGAGCCGGATTTCGTGTCGATTACCTACGGTGCTGGAGGCTCCAGCCGTGAGCGCACCATTGAATACGGTGAGCTGCTTCGCGATCTGTTCGGCTTCGAGGTGATGCCTCACCTGACTTGCGTTGGGCATTCGCGCGACGAGCTGACCAGTATTTTGGAGCGTTTTCAGGAAAGTGATTTTCATAATATCATGACCCTGCGTGGCGATCCTCCTAAGGGGCAAACGAGCTTTGAGCCGCATCCCGACGGCTTGCGTTACGCATCCGATTTGGTGGCGTTTATCAAAGAGCGTTTCCCCAATTTCTGCCTCGGCGTGGGCGGATACCCAGAGAAACATCCTGAGGCGATGGACATGGACACGGACTTGGCCAACCTGCAAACCAAGGTCAATGCGGGGGCGGACTTCATCACGACGCAGCTGTTTTTCAACAATGCCGATTACTTCACGTTTGTGGAGCGGTGTCGCGGTTTGGGCATCGAAGTGCCTATCCTGCCGGGTGTCATGCCTGCGATGTCCTTTGACCAGGTGAACCGCTTTTGCGGCTTTTGCGGTGCCAGGGTGCCACGCGAATTAGCCGCCAAGTTGGAATGCGTCAAAGACGACCCGGAGGCCTCGGAAGCGGTGGGCGTGGAATGGGCTTTGCAGCAAATTCGAGGTCTGCTCGACCGCGGCGCACCAGGCGTCCACCTCTACATTATGAATCGTTCTGGTGCCGCTATTGCCCTGATGGAAAAGCTCCGCGCGGCCAAGGTGTAGCATCGGAGTTGAGTGATTGGACGGGTGTTTCTACTGAGGTCGAATCACCTATAATAGTGCCTGTAGCTGGAAATGTTCGTTTCTTTCGCTCGCTGCAACTGTTTACTGCGGAATAGCAGGGTCGGATGCGGTTACTTAAACCACATTGTCTAGACGTTTTCGATTAGCACGAGAGTTCCACAGGGAGTGGTGTCGAATAGTTCGATGGCGTCAACGTTGCTGAGGAGGATGCAGCCATGGCTGTTGGGCGTGCCCAGACGGTCCTCCTGATTTGTGCCGTGCAGGTAAATGTAGCGGTCGTGGGTGTCGATTCCTGAGCCGACATTGACACTGTTTTCCAGCCCGCGCAGCCAAAGGATACGCGTGGTAATCAGGTTTTCCTCGTTCTCTGAGGCGTCCTGCTGATAGCAGTTTTTTCCAGTGGGAACGCGACCTTTGAGGACGGTGCCAGTGGGGAGATTATCGCCGATTTTCTCGTCTATCTGGTGGAGTCCAGTCGGGGTGCCGAGGGAGTTTTCGACGCAGCTCGGCGGCTGGCGGGATGTTGAAACGGTGTAGGTTTTGCGATGCTTTTCATCGATGTAGGCGTAAAGTTTTTGCTCGCCAATCGAGACGTAAAACGCATGTTCGGTGGGTTTCACTTGGCGCTGTTTGCAAACTGCAAGAATGCGCTGATAATATGAGGTAACATCCATGAGCTATCGTGTAGGCATAGTCGGCGCAACAGGTGCCGTTGGTCAAGAATTGATCGATCTGCTTCACCGTCGGAATTTTCCGATGGCGGAGTTGGTCCTTTTGGCATCCAGTCGTTCGGCTGGCAAAACGATCACTTGGCAGGACAAATCTTGGACCGTGCAGGAAGCGACTCCGGAAGCCTTTGACGATCTTGATATCGCCATTTTCAGCGCGGGCGGATCGACCTCTACCGATCTATGCCCGGAGGCCGCCAAACGGGGTTGCGTCGCTGTGGACAATTCCTCGGCCTTCCGGATGGACCCTACCGTGCCACTCGTCGTGCCGGAGATTAATCCTGCCGCCGCGCGTAGCCATCAGGGCATCATTGCCAACCCAAATTGCTCGACCGCTGTCGCGTTGATGGGCCTGTATCCGCTGCACCGCGAGTTCGGACTCAAGCGCTTTACTGCCGCGACCTATCAAGCGGTTTCGGGCGCTGGTGCCGCTGCCATGGCTGAGCTGGAAGACCAACTTCGCGCTTGGGCTAAAGGCGAGCCAATGACCAGCAGTGAGTTTCCTTATCAGATTGCCTTCAATTTGATTCCTCACGTAGACGTCTTCTATGACGATGGCTACACCAAGGAAGAGCACAAGATGCTCAATGAGAGCCGCAAAATTCTTGGCCATCCAGAGCTGCGCGCCTCGACGACCTGCGTCCGTGTGCCCGTGCTCCGCGCGCACTCCATCGCAGTCAATGCCGAGTTTGAGCGCCCAGTAGATCTGGCGCGTGCCCGCGAAGTTGTTAGCCTGTTTGAAGGTGCTGAGCTGGTGGACGATACAGCGAGCAAGCGTTATCCGATGCCATTGGATTTCTCGGGCAAGGAAAAATGCGGCGTCGGTCGTATGCGGATCGACAGTGCTTTGGACAATGGTTTGGCGCTGTGGATTGTGGGTGACCAACTTTGGAAGGGGGCCGCGCTCAATGCCGTGCAAATCGCCGAACTCCTCGTTGCCGACAAGCTCGTTACACCGAAGACGACCGTTTAAAAGTGGTCAGTCCGTTGGCTTGGTAACTGGCGATGAGCTGGAGTTTAGCGGCTTTCGTCAATTGCTTCAGTTGATACTCGGCTTTGCTGGCGCTGTCGCGGTCTGGCATCGGTTGCTGATAGACCAGCTTGAGCGGACCTTTCCCGCGTAATGCTTTGGCACCGCCTGTAAGCTCGCCGTTGTGCTGACGCAGACGGCGCACGGTATCCGTGCTGATACCAGTATACAACTGCCCAGTCGCGGTTTCCACCATGTACAAATACCAGTTGTTCATCTCTTCAATTTCACTGAAGCCAATAGGCTTCCGGCGCGAGATTATTCCGCTGAGTGAGTGTGTTGGGATGCACGTATCTGTAAAGTGATGCGGGCCCTCGTATGGCTACGAAGGCCCGCTAGTTGACGGCGTCATGGGCGCGCGAATCCCGGCGTCAACTAATCTTCAGTAGGTGGTGTGTGACAGGAAGGCCTCTGCTTAGTATCCTTGATGCCGCCCAGCGAACAGGGTGTGCTGGTGGATTTATAATGCGTGGCGAAGGGCGTAAGAGTTCATGTAATTGGATTTGGTTTAATCCAATCATACTCGTTTTTGGCGTAAGCACCATTATAAGCCAGTCCCCTGTTTATAACACTATTCGATTATTTTTTGAAATCGATGCGTGTTCCAAAAACTGCTGGCGCATGCGGCTTGGCGAGATTTTGAACTTGCGGGAAAATGCGCGGGCAAAGGCGTCGGGGTCTAGATAGCCACAGTGTTGGCAGATGGCCTCGATCGGGGCCGTGGTGTTGCAGACCAAGTCCTTGCCGGCTTTAAGTCGAAGTTCCTGAATACGTTTGCCGGGCGACTGCCCCCATTTACGAGTGAGACGCCGCGTCAAATGCTCACGACTGATACCCGCTGCCTGGGCAACTTCGTCCATGGTAATTGGCAGATGATAGCGTCGTTCAATGTATTCTGAAGCGAAAGCAACGGGGTCTCGTTCCGCCGGAATCCTGGTCGCGTCTCGCCAGAGTGACGTGAGGAATTCGTAGAGCAATAGCGATTCGTGGAAGGGGTCCTTGAATTGGTGCTCTTTGAAGCGCCGGGATATTTCATCGAACAGTCGTGCGGCCTCGGATTGCTGAGGCATTGGTGCCACGCCGCCAGTCAGGCGCTGCAACTCAGTAAAAATATCTGCGCACTGTGGACCGGTTTGCGCGAGAAAATCGAGCACATAGGGGCCATCGCTTTCATCGGCGAATCCGTAGCGGGATTGGTCACCATGCCAGAAGAGCATTACGTGGTTTTTGGGTACGAGTGCGCGAACACCGTTTCGCTCAAGAAATCCGCATCCCCGGACGGTTCGTTGGATGACATACATCGGTTGGCCGCCTCTGGTCGTATTGTCATAAAAATACCGGCGCGAGTTGCGTATTTCACGGTCGGCCCAACTGACGCGGTATAATTCAGACATAAGGAAAGATCACAAATTGCCGGAATATTGTCAATATCGACTACTTGTTTTTTGCGTTAGAAATGTGTTCTAATAATTCTTATATGGCTTGTAAAATCACCCTCATCGGCGCTGGTTCCGTGGTCTTTGCGAAGACCCTGATCGGCGATATTCTTCAATTTCCTGAATTGTCTGACGCGGACATCTGTCTGATGGACATCGATCCGGATCGGCTTAAGGTGGCAGACGTGATGATGAAACGTGTGGCGGCGACACTTGGTGTAAAGGCGCGCATCACTTCTACCCAAAATCAGAAAGAAGCAATCCGTGGTGCTAAGTATGTAATCTGTACAATTCAGGTGGGCGGCTACCGTCCATCGACGATGCGCGATTTCGATATTCCGAAGAAATACGGGCTAGAACAAACCATCGCAGACACGCTCGGCGTCGGCGGCGTTTTCCGCGCATTGCGGACGATTCCGGTCATCAACAGCATTGCCCGCGACATTGCCGATGTTGGGCATCCAGACTGCCTGTTCCTGAATTACACGAACCCGATGGTGATGAATTGCATGGCGGTCGAACAGGCGGTGGGCATTCCACACGTTGGCCTCTGCCACTCAGTGTTTGGCACCGCGCGTATGCTCGCCAACCACGCGCACTTGCCATTTGAAGATGTGAGCTACCTCGTGGCTGGCATCAACCACATGGCCTTTTTTCTCAAGTTCCAGTACAAGGGCCAAGACGCATATCCTTTACTTTACAAGGTATTGGAAGATCCCAGCCGGAATTTCGAGTTGGTTCGCTACGAAATGATGCGTCGCACCGGATATTTTGTCACGGAATCGAGCGAGCACCAGAGCGAGTATGTCCCGTATTTTATCCATCATGGCCAAGAGGTTATCGACAAGTTCAAGATCCCTCTGGACGAGTATCCGCGCCGTTGCGAAGGGATCATGTCTACTTGGAAGGAAACCGAGGCCAAGCTACTTGGTGAGGGCGACGAGAAGATGACTGTCAATGCTCAGTCACATGAGTATGGCTCCTACATTATTCATTCGCGCGAGACGAACCAGCAGCGCACGGTTTACGGCAATGTGCCCAACAAGGGCTTGATCGAAAACTTGCCTGACGACTGCAATGTCGAAGTTCCATGTTTGGTCGATGCGGTCGGTTTGCAGCCAGTGCACATTGGTCGTTTGCCTGAGCAGCTCGCAGCAATCTGCATGACCAATGTGAATGTGCAACAGCTCGCCGTGAAGGCCGCATTGACAGGGAAGCGTGAACACATCTACCACTCGATCATGTTCGATCCGCATGCCTCATCGACGCTCACCCTCGATCAGATTTGGGCAATGTGTGACGAGCTGATTGAGGCGCACCAGAGCGATGGCTTCCTAGGCGAATTTTCTCCAGTTATCAAGAACACTGGTCGTGGCTATGCTGGCGTCGGCGATCAACTAATTGCACGTGCCAAGCCGCGCGGATTGCGTTTGGATCAACCCAATAGCGTGTTTGAGTTGGAGCTTGAAATCGATAACCCAAGCAATGCCGGGGCAGCGTTTACGGCCAATCTGGCCTACGAAACCACTGCAATTGAGTTGGATTCAACTAGCGTTTCGGTCAATGCGCCGGCGGGCCAAACAACCAAGGTTAGCATTCCGGCCCGTGTGCTGGAATCTGGAGCGAAGGAAATTTCTATCGAGCTGACTACCGACGCGAGCAACGTGCTTGCGATCAGCACGAAGCTACGGCCTTACCCGGTGTTGTCCACGAACGCCGAAGGTGCCGCCTCGTTCGAAATCGACCTTTCAGGGTTCCAATGTGCGACCGGTTCACTTCGCCAAGACGGCGAGCAATTCATCATTCAGGTTCGTGTCGAGGACTCCGACGTACAGAAATCAAAGCGGAAGTTTTCGCTTAGTTCCTGTGCCGAGTTTTATTTCTCTGACTCCAAGGCCGATGATGTCGCCCATTTCATTCTGTTGCCAGATGGCGAAGGCAATGCTCAGTTTGTCAATGACGGGCAGGATGTCATTGCTGAAGCGAACGTGGAATACTCGCAGAGCAAGATGTACTACGAGGCGATAATCACTGTGCCGACAAGCTTGTTGAAGATCGGGCAGGGGCCATTCTTCTTCGATTGCTCAGTCAACCTGATGGCCTTGGGCGACGCGCACTCGGGCGGTCGTTCCTCGATCAGCGGTGGTAAGAAAGTCTGGGAGGATATGACTCAAGCGCACCTCGTGGACCTTTCGCCGGCACCAGTGCCGGCCAGCGTTTAGTTTACGACTTTTTACTCAAAGTTTTCAGGCCGAGGAGTCCGGGGAAATATTCTCCGTGCTTCTTGGCCTGTCTCTTTTAAAAACCAGCGTTGCGCGGTGCGCGATTAATCTTCTAGTTAGCCGAGAATGAAAACAGTTTTCGTGATTTTTCAACTGATGGCATTTGCAGTATGTACCTGTATGCTGGTATTTTGCATCATCATTGGCGAAATGGTCAGTGGCACTTTCAATGAAGTACGAGGCGCTACGGCTATTGAATCCTGGAATGTTGAAATGAGCTCTTGGGTTGGCCAGACCTTTACGGAAGAACAAAAAAATACAACTTTAGACCGATGGTATTCTATCTACAGGGGAGATGAGGAATTCATCAGTAGTGTTAAGCGATTCTTCAAGACCGGCATATCTGTGTTTGGAGCAATCGTATTTTTTCAGATGCTCTCTTTCATATTTCTACTTATTAAACCAAAAATAAATGCCCACGAATCAGCTTAGGTGTCGCTGAGCTGCACATCTATCCTCTAGATTAGGGCGTATGGGACGCAAATCTGCACGGTCACTCTGGAGCGCCAAGCTGGCGGGGCAGGGCGTGGCATCACCGGAATCCAGTGATGCCGCTGTTGAGCAGCACTTTGCCGCACGGCGTGAACCTTTTGATGGCTTGGTGTTGGGAGTGGACCCAAGTCTTCGCGGTACTGGATTGGCTGTGGTAAGCTTCACTCCTGGTCAGCAAGCAAAACTCGTAGGCAGTCGTACACTCAAGTTTAAACCTGCGATCAGCAAGACCGAGTGCCTGGGCGAGATTGCCCGGGCGGTCACGGAGATACTTGACGCAGAGCCGATCACTTGTGTCGCGCTGGAGCAGACGATTTACGTGCAAAATTTTCAGACGGCACAGATACTCGGGATGGCGCGTGGTGCGGCGATCGCCGTCGCTGCGATGCGTGGTTTGCCTATCCATGAGTATGCTCCGTTGCGTATTAAGCAGGCTGTTGTCGGCTACGGTCGGGCGAGTAAGGAGCAGGTCGCAGCGATGGTGCGTCAACAGCTGGGATTGTTGGCGGATTTGCCATTGGACGAAGCAGACGCCGCCGCGACAGCCATTTGCCACGCGCTCACGGGCCCGCGTTAGTGGCGATGGAAATTAGCTTTACGCTGATCGGCTCTGTGGGCATTAATGAGCCTTCATGGAATGGTATTACGCCCTCAATAACCAGCAACAAGGACCTGTCAGTGAAGCTGACCTAAGAGGCATGGCGCAGGCAGGCGTTATTCAGCCGGATACGCTAGTCTGGCGACAAGGTATGGCGGACTGGCAGCCATATGGGCAGGTAGTGGGCGGCGCTCCGGCAAGTCCCGTAGCAGGAGCTTACGCAGAAATACCTTCGCGGATGGATCAATATATGCCACGAGAGTCAAGTGGTACGGGTGGGCAGACGCCGAATTCCGAGCTGCGCGCCATGGCGCGGCAAGCCCTGAGTGGAGGTTGGGGGCCAGCTGTTGGCTTCATTGTGGTTCTTTGGCTCATACACTTTGGGGTGAATATGGCTTCGGGCATATTGCCCATAGTGGGGGTTTTCGTCCCCATAGTTTTGGCCGGGCCTTTTACGCTGGGTATGATGACCAACTACCTGAATGTCTCACGAGGCGGCGAAACGGATTTCGCTAACCTGTTCAGTGGGTTCCAGGATTTTGGCCGGGCATTAGGTGTATATTTCCTAATTCTTTTGATGGCATTTGTCGTCATATTTATCGGCGCATTCGTAGTTGTCGCCGCGATGGGGGTCACTGGCGGAATCTCTGAAGCTCGTTTTCAAGAAGCGGATGGCGTACTGCTAGCCATTATTTTTATCGCAGTAGCTCTATGTGTTGCTTCAGGGTTTTACATTCAGCTCAAGTTTTCGCAAGTCTACTACATCATGGCGGATCATCGGGACATGGGCGTGATTGAAGTGCTGAGCACCAGCAGTCAAATGATGAAAGGTCAGCTATTGAAGTTATTCTTCTTGTACTTATCGTTCATTGGCTGGGCTTTTTTAGCCATCTTTACGTTCTTTATCGGTTATATATTCTTGGTCCCTTATATGATGGTCGCTCAGGCAAAGTTCTACGATGACATCCGCTGACATATGCTGGTGTGTCTCGGGAGCCATAAAAACCGGGGCATTAAAAAAAGCGGCCCTGTTGGGACCGCTTTCAAAAGCTGTGTGACTAGCTGATGGCTACGCTAGCGACAGAGTCGACGCGTGGTCTTGATCAGCGCGAGGCGCTTGCGGCCTTTGGCGCGGCGGGAAGCGATGACTTGACGTCCGCCTTTAGTCTTAGTGCGCGCACGGAAGCCGCACTTGCGAAGGCGCTTAACTTTATGTGGACGATAGGTAGGTTCCATGATGAAAAATACTGTTGAAAATGGTGGGAGTAACTGGGCTCGAACCAGTGACCTCATCGATGTCAACGATGCGCTCTAGCCAACTGAGCTATACCCCCGGTCTTGGGAAAGGGCAGAAAAAAGAGACTACTGGCACATTGAGCAAGGTTAATTTTCGCGTTTTTCTAGATTTTTTTTCAGAATGATACTTCTCGCAGATTGTATTGCGGTTTTTATTGCTCCTGATCGTGGACCCGTTGAAATGCAGAACCGTGCTTCAATACCTGCACATTTGTAACCTCGCATTGCTCGATGAAATCTCGTTGGACTTCGAGCCTGGCTTCACTGCGGTCACTGGCGAGACCGGCGCTGGCAAGAGTGTGCTACTCGGCGCACTGTCTCTTCTGGCGGGCAATCGCGCGGAGAAATCGATTATCCGCTCCGGAGCGGAGGAATGCGTAGTCGAGGCAGCATTACACGTCGGCGAAACATCTGGTTTGGGCCCATTATTGGCTGAGCTGGACCTCCCCCCCTGCGAGGACAATACGCTTATTCTACGCCGGAGCTTGCACCGCCAACGTGGCGGAAAAGTGATGATTAATGGCGTTTTGGCCACGGTTACCGCCCTTCAGCAACTCGGTGAGGTGTGGATCGATTTCCATGGCCCAGGCGAGCCTCAGAAGCTTTTTCACGAGAAAAACCAACTCTCGCTGCTCGATATATTTGCCCGGAACGGCAAGCCACTAGAGGCCTATCAGACCGATTTTGACGTCTGGCGCGGGATTTGGAAGGAGATGGAGAACCTACGCACGGCCGAGCGCATTTCGCCGGAGGAGGCGGAGTTTCTGCAAAGCCAGATCGACGCGATCAATGAAGTCAACCCGAACGAGGACTCCATCGAGGCCTTGGAGCGCGATTTTAAGCGTTTGGACAACGCCCGCGAGCTAAGCCAGCTATCTGAACAGACCAGAAATGGTGCCCGCCAAGCAGCTCGTGCAGGCTCCGCTGTGTTACGGGCTGCGCGTGAGTTGGCAGAAATTGACTCCGCCGCCGATGTGTTGGCAGGCCGCCTTGACGCATTAATCCTCGAGGCTGAGGACTTGGCGGACGAATACGACACATTGGCCAGCGGTGGTGATTTCGACCCCAATGAGGCAGAGCAAATTCAGCGCCGTATGCAGACTTGGCTTCAGATTCGCCGGAAATACGGGCCGACCACGGAAGCGGTTCGCGCCAAACGCGACGAACTCGTCCGTCGGATTGGTTCCCAGACGAATGTCGAAGGGCAGATTATCAAGCTTGAGCACCGAGCTAAGGAAATGGAGAAAGGGCTACGTCAGCAGGCTGATGAGCTACGTCGTCGTCGTTTAAAGGGGGCCAAGGAACTTTCGGCACAAGCACGTGAGCTATTGACTAAGCTGGGCTTTAAAAAAGCGGATTTTTCGATCGAGGTGGAGACCGAGGAGAAACTGAGCCGTCATGGGCACAGCAATTGCCGGTTCCTATTTTCCCCGAACGTTGGGCAGCCGCTGATGCAGCTCAACAAAATTGCCTCCAGTGGTGAAACCGCCCGCGTGATGCTGGCGCTCAAGGCCGTGCTTGCTAAAGCGGATTCGACTGCGCTCCTCGTCTTCGACGAAGTGGACGCCAATGTGGGTGGTGAAATTGGCGCTGCCGTGGGCAGGGAACTCGCGGCGCTGGCGGGTGATCACCAAGTCTTTTGCGTGACGCACTTGCCGCAAGTGGCCGCATTAGCGCGACAGCATTTTCTCGTTGAGAAAGGGCAGGACGAGAAAGAAACGACGGTTTCGATTCGCCGTATTGACCAGGACAAACAACTGCGTGAAAGCGAGCTCGCTCGCATGCTCGGTGACCGCGATTCTAACTCAGCCCGCGAGCACGCGCGACAACTGATGGCGCGCTAATTATTGGTTGATCGCCGTCTCTGAGGGGGGGGCTCATACATCGTCATTGGCTGATTTTACGCCCCTAAGTTGTAAATGTACCTCAACTTTAACCTTTAAACTTCAAGCTTTAACCTCCATTCGGCGAAGCCGGATGGTCTCAAACTCGGGGTAGTCCAGCAGGCGTTCGGTCGGCTCGAACAAGTCCTCGAAGACAGGCATCCAGGCGTCACCGGGGGGGGTGAGCTTGACGCGGGTTAGGAGTAACTCGGCGCAGCGGGGGAGGGTCTGGCGATAGATTTCTCCGCCACCAGCAATGAAGATTTGACGGTCGCCCGGGTCAAAGGCTTCCAATGCATCGAGGGAGCGAATGAGGGTGGCACCGGGGAGGTCGTCAGG
Source organism: Cerasicoccus arenae (assembly GCF_014651635.1). Lineage (GTDB taxonomy): Bacteria > Verrucomicrobiota > Verrucomicrobiia > Opitutales > Cerasicoccaceae > Cerasicoccus > Cerasicoccus arenae. The sequence continues at coordinate 213,242 of NZ_BMXG01000002.1, forward strand.
CTGGGCGGTGCGGGAGATGACGATGGTTTCGCGGCCGGGGAGGGGGCGGCCAATGGAGTCCCAAGTCTTGCGCCCCATGACGAGGACATGCCCCATGGTTGTACGCTTGAAGAATTTGAAGTCCTCCGACAAGCGCCACGGGATGGTGTTGCCGTTGCCGATGACACGGTTTTCTGCCATGGCGGCGATGGCGATCCAGTTTGGAAAGGGGGGGGGGGTCATGTGCGGAATTCCGGAGGCTGAGAATGAAACTCTGCTTTTTTGCTTATTATATAGACCAGCAGCAAGACTCCGATGATGGTGCCAATGGGGAAATGAATGAGCCAAAAAATGGCGAACACGATCAGGAATTTAAAGAACCATGGGGCTCGGTAGCTTGAGTGAAAAAATGCGATGGCGAGGAAAATGAGGCCAATCAATCCCATGATTAATCCCATGGCGGTCGTTGTAATGGCAATACTGATATTGTTGGCTAATGCCTCGGGGTTTCCCATGCCAGACGCTTCAATATCCTGAAACGCGCACACCATGCCGTAGACAGTTCCCAAGAGGCCGAAAACTGGCCCGATCTGCAGCCAAGCTCCGATGAGGGCGAGAGTTTTGCCAGGTTGATGATTCATTGTGGTGTGCGGGAGATGATCATTAGGGTGTGGCCAGTGCTGGCAATGGAAATTACGATGCGGTGCATTTTTCCCCAGTTTTCGGGTGGTTCCGAAGTTAATAACTTGCTGAATACCAAACAAAAGGGTTGTCAGCTGGGCCATTCTGCCCCATTGTGTATAAAACTCCTTTATGCGACTCGACCGGTATATTTCCAAGTCCCGTATCATCGATATTGTGAGCGGGGACCTGGAGGGAGCGCTCAAAGAATTGCTCGAAGTTTGCAAGCTTCCTGAGGAAGTTGGTATGACTAAAAAGCAACTGCTCGGAGTGCTCATTGAGCGCGAGCAGACGATGACCACCTACTTGGGTAGTGGTATCGGTCTGCCGCATGTGCGCATACCGATGAAGCGACCCTATCAATTTGCGATTGGGCGTTGTCCGCGTGGGCTTGAGTTTGATGGGCATGACGAATATCGTGACCTACGGCTGGTTTTTCTGCTTTTGGCCTCGGAGAAGGAGAAGTCCTACCTGAATGTCCTGGCCTCATTAGCGCGCACATTCCAAGAGCCCGGTGTGGTCGAGAAAATGACGCACTCCAAGGACATTATTGCCCTGCGAGAGTCCGTCACCGCGACCTTTGGCGGTAGTGGCGCGAAACAGGGGACCAAGGACAACAAATTTAACCGTTTAATCCTCAAGGAGGCGGTCAAGGTGGCCAAGGGCTCACAGAGTTCGGCTATCATGGTCTTTGGTGACACTTTCATCGGTGGTGTTGATTTGACCGAGTCCTTTGACGGGATGAAGACGATCCTTGTCACTCAGTCGGCTACGGAGGCCTCCTTTGACAGTAAAACGGTGACGGCTATCATCCCCGCACGTTCTTTTGGGCACAACCGCTTATCGCAGTTGCGGAGCGCGATGTTGATCGGGCTGACGCGTGGTATTATCAAGCACAATGAGCGCCTTTGCTGTGTTGGTGGACTGCCGCAGAGCAACCAGTTCGACACGCTTGTGGTTGTGGATGTGGAGCGCGAATTTCAAAGCGTGCTGACGCGCCAGACTGATATGCTGCCCGCCGCAGTAAAACCAGAGGTTTTGGAGCGTGTGCTCGGAATTGCGACCGAGTTGTCGGTGGAAGGTCGTGAGGGTAAACCCGTCGGCGCGCTTTTTGTGCTCGGTGATTCCCAGCAAGTCCGCCCGCATACGAAGCAGCTCGTGCTAAACCCATTTTTTGGCTACGAAGAGGAAGAACGCAATATTCTGAACCCCTTCATGGACGAGACGGTGAAGGAGTTTTCCCTGTTGGATGGTGCTTTCATTATCCGAGGCGATGGTGTGCTGGAAGCTGCCGGTACGCTCATCCACGCTAACGAACTTCCCCAGCAACTACCCAGTGGGCTGGGCACGCGTCACGCCGCCGCTGCTTCGATCTCTATGGCCACAGATTGCATTGCGCTGGTGGTGTCCGCCAGCACTGGCCAGGTGACATTGTTTCGCCGCGGCCAGATGCTGCCGTTGATTGAGCGCAATGCCAGCCGCGACCTTTAGATTTTCTCAACCTGCTTGTTACCATAAAAATGCCCGATGCCGATTACCCAGTAGAGACATAGTGACGGTGCTATTTTTGTGGTCGTCAAGAAACCCCTACACAACACGATCCATGAAAAATTTTATCGCTTGGCGTCCCCTAAGACGTGTGAGTCTGCTATGTCTGATTTCGGCGGTTAGCCCCGCCTTTGCCGCCTATACTCAATATGCAGCGACTGCGGAAGAACGGCACGATGAGATGATGACGTATTTTGACGATCACATCGAGCCGACCATCCCCGATTCTCTCGATACATGGTGGAGCTATAAGTACATGCTGGGAGATGGCTACTATCGGGATGATCTCGCCAAAGAAGGCATTACGTTGTCCCTGAAGTTCGTGACAGATAGCATGGGGAATGTGTCAGGTGGTGCTCGGCAGGGCTTCACTTATACTGGTTCCATGGGCTTCGACATGGATGCCGATTTAGAGCGTTTGGTGGGGATTCCGGGGGCGGACTTTTACGTCTCGGCGGTCTGGCGCTCGGGGGTTAGTTTATCCAATCGCTATATCCACAACGTCTTCCAGACCCAGCAGGTGTACGGTGGGCAAAATCTCCGACTCTACGCGTTTTACTGGCGACAAGAACTCTTCGAGGACCAGTTAGAGGTCAAGCTGGGCCGCATTGCTCAAGGGGACGATTTTCTCTCTCGGCCGATTTACTGGAGCTACGTTCAGAACGCGTTCGACGGCAATCCGGTGTCGATCTTTCTGAATTCTCCAATGTATGCCTATCCGAATGCGACTTGGGGCGCGTTTTTTAAGTATACCCCGAAACAGGCACCTGTTTACGCACAGGTTGGCGTCTATGGCGGTGCCAAAAAGCCAGCCCAAAACCGTAACAGCGCCCACGGTCTGGACTGGAGTTTTGATTACGAAAACATCTTTATCATTGGGCAGGCTGGGTGGACGCCGGAGCTTACGATTGGGAATCAAGAAGGGCTGCCAGGCAATTACTCGATGGGCGGTTATCATGTAATCGATGATCACCCTACATTCCTACAACCGCCGACCATTGCAGGACTTCCGAAAACGGTTCGTAAGGCTGATGGACTCTGGGGCATGTACTGGATGGTCGACCAAATGGTCTACTCGAACGGCGTAAATTCGAGCGGCAATAAGACCGGTATTACGCCATGGTTTACAGTCAGTCTCGCTCCAGACGAGCGGGTCAACAAGATGCCTTTATCATTTTATGGTGGTATCCGCTTTGATGCGGTTTTACCAAGTCGTAAGGATGACTTCCTCGCACTGGGCTATGTCTATGGCAAGTTCAGTGACGATTTCCGAAAGTCTCAAGTAATCGCGGGCTTGTCACCGCAGAATTTCGAGTCAGTTGTCGAGCTAACCTATATGATTCAGGTTAACCAATGGCTAACGTTTCAACCCGACATTCAGTATATCATTAATCCTGGCGCAGCAGGCAAGTTTGGCGATGCCCTGGTGCTGGGTTTCCAGTCCTCCGTGCAGTTTTAAACCAACTGCCGAAAGGCGTATGAGATTGCTTTACTCAGGCTGATGGCTGTCGCAAGCTGTTGATTATCCGCTTGCACCGTTACATATTTGGCCAGCTGCTGCTGGCGGCCACGATGGCGATCGCTGTCTTCGTGTTCGTGCTCGTCGTCTTCAATGTGATCAAGGAAGTCGCGGGTCCGTTTGCGTCCGGGCAAATCACGGAGGGGATGTTCGTCTACCTGATCGCAATCACGATACCTGGTGTGCTGCCCTACGCTTTGCCGTTGGGGCTGCTGACCGCTATTTTGCTGGTGCTCGGGCGGCTCTCAGCGCAAAACGAAATTGTGGCGATGAAGGCTGCAGGCCTGAGCCTATGGCGGATTACTGCCCCGGTTTTCTTGTTGGCCCTGCTGGGCGTCGGGCTGTCTGCCGTGATCAATATCTACTACGCGCCGATTGCTGACACCGCATTTCGCTCGACGTTACAAAGCGCCGCGCGGGCTGATCCGCTGCGCTTCTTTTCCCCGCGTACTTTCGTTAAGAATTTCCCTGGCTACGTTATCTTCGCCGACCGGCGGGAAGGCAACGAACTGCGTCAATTACACGTCTGGGAATTGGATGACCAAAGTCGCGCCATTCGTCATCTCCAGGGTCAACGTGCCGAGCTGTCTTTTGACGAGGCTAACCCCGCAATTGTACTCACTGTACACGATGCTCATGGCCAAGTCATTAACCCAGACCTGCCACCGAGCGACCTCGATTCAACTTATATCGGTGAGTTTAAACGCTCGGAGTTCAGGCTGCCGCTGGACGACCTTTTGGGCGGAAACAAGAAGCAAACGAAGCTCGCTTTTATGACCCTCGATGAGCTTCTCCAGCGCCGCGCGGAGGCTATTGCCGATAAGGGAGAAGGGGCCTTCGAGCGTCGTATCGAGCTCCAGACTGCTATCCAGAAAAAGTTTTCATTCTCCTTTGCAGTGCTCTCTTTGGCGCTGGTCGCGATCCCGCTCGGTATCAAGGCCAGCCGGACGGAAACCTACGCGAATTTCGCCTTGGCCCTCGCCTTGGCGCTGGGCTATTTCATGGTTTTTATCCTCTGCTCTTGGTTGGAAAAAATGCCTGCGATGCGGCCCGATTTGATGATTTGGGTGCCTAACTTTCTCTTCCAAGCCTTGGGAGGAATTCTCTTCTGGCGCGCCTGTAAGCGTTAGCTCGGCGGTGGCAGGAAGCCCGTAGTTATTTTACAATCGACTGAAAATGGTGGCGGTCTAATTTTGAAGTCATGGCAGTATCTCGAGACTTATTAGGAGCGCGCACTTTGTCGGTGGAAGGACGTTGGTGTCTACACAGTTACTACAGCTTGTGCCCGTATGCGCCGGATGGTTCCGGGCGTATTCTCATTGCTGGTGTGGATCTAGAAAACGGGCAAGGCGAAGTGATGATTTTATCGCCTGATGCCAAGGTGCTTGATCGTTTTGGCCGTAATGATGTGACGCCGAGCTTTTGGCATACTGGATTTTGGCAAAGCTGGTCGCCCGACGCGCGCTTTGTTTACTTTCAGTCTGGCGACGAAATGAATCCGCAGGTCATTCGTCGCGAGCTTTCTACCGGAATCGAAGTTCAGGTTTCTGGAGATTTGGAAGGCATCCCCCCATCGGGTGAGCCCGGCTTATCTTGCCTGCACGGGCTGTTGTATGCCGCAGGTTATGGCCATCCTGAGCGGCTTTATCGTCCCGAGCTTGCCACGGTGCCATTTCAGGCGCGTGACAAGCATGGGATTTCCTCACTGGATTTTAAAAAAGCAACAACGTCGCTGTTACTTTCGACGAATGGAATTTTGGAAATACACCCAGACCGTGATCGACTCCATCGTGAGGATCACATCATACGTGAGCGTCTCGGCCCGGATGAGGGACTGACGTTGATGACTTACTGCGTGCGTTGGAACCGCCAAGGAACGCGCTGCCTATTTTATTTTGGGAACCACTGCGTGGACAAACGTCGAGGGGAGCCAAAGATAACCTATGTCTTCACCGCTGATCGAAATTTGCAAGACATCCACCTCGCTCTCGACTTAAGTTTCGGTCGGCCAGGCGTCCACTGGGCTTGGCAGCCTGATGGTGAGCGTCTCATCGGCTATGGCCCGCGCCTGGATGTCCCTGGTAAAATTGCCCTCGCCGAAGTTCGTTATGATGGTACGGGCTACCGAATTCTCAGTGATCATGCAAGTGGCGGGCACCCGACGGTTAGCCCCGTCAACGATGACCTGATTGTTACGGACGAAGGGACTCCGGAGGGCGGAGCGGTGCTCTTCATTTCTCGCCAAAGCGGCAAAGAAATCACTCGCGTTGCGCTACCAAAGTTTGTGGGAGAAAGAGAATTGCCCGGGCGGAACGCCAATCGAATTTGCCACCACCCGGTATTTTCGCAAGACGGTTCACGAGTGCTCTGCAATAGCCTACCAGGTCGTTTCGCGCAGTTATTTGAAATGGAGCCGCCTCAATGAGCCTCTGGAATTTCCTTGATGGCGGGCTTAGCCTACCACAAAAACCTCGAACTTGGAGACAACGTCTCCTGTACTGGATCGGGCGTCGATTGGCCCTGCGGCATCCGAATGTTTATGCCCCGAAATCTTGCCTGTTTCATCCTGGGGCAAAAATTAATCCGCGAAACGGAAAAATTGTCTTTGGTGAAAACTGCAACGTGGCCGAAGGAGCTATTATTCAAGGTAACGTAAGTTTCGGGGCAAATTGCTCCGTCCAAGCTTACACAATCATTACTGGCTATGGGTCGCTGGATAAGCCTGACGGCCAAATAACGTTTGGGCAGGGTGTCCGTGTCGCATCTCATGGGATGATGATCGCCGCGAATCATATCTTCGATGATCCCGGGAAGCCCATCCACGGACAAGGCCTTCAACAAATGCCCATCATCGTGGAGGATGATGTATGGATTGGCGGTCGGGTCAACCTCACCGCTGGAGTGACCATCGGCAGCGGTTCAGTGATTGGTGCGGGCTCGGTAGTCACGAAAGACATTCCTGCCGGCTCCATCGCAGTAGGCATCCCCGCGAAAGTCATTAAGAATCGAAATTGCGACAATCTCATCACGCCAAAATCCGATTGAGCATACTGAATGGTGCTGTCTTACCGCTTGGTTGTTCTGGCGGTCGCTTTTATTGGGGAGCTGAAAGGAAAGGTTGATTGAATTACGCAAACAAGTTCATAGACTTCGTTAGTCTAGCGCATTAGCGAGCTGTTTTCCTCAGCGCATTTCGTTCGCAGACGGTTTTGGTGGTGCTGTGTTTAGCGCACTGTCCAATAGGGCATTATTATCGTTCTGGTCGGGTAATATTGGAGGCTGCCAACCGCCGCCGAGGGCGCGAATTAGAGCCAATTGTTGGACATATTGTTCGTTCTCCAGCTCAACCAACGCCAACGCATTATTCAGTGCAGTACGCTCAGTGTCGACGACTTCCAAATAGTTGACCAAGCCGTTTTCGTAACGCTGTTGAGCAAGGTCTGCGGCCGCCCGCGCCGAGTAGGCGGCGTCCTGCTGGGCGGTCACTTGGACCTGTAGAAATTGTAGTGCTGCAAGTGAATCCTCGACCTCCTGAAAGGCCGTAAATACCTGACTGCGATAAAGCTGAAGAAGTTCAGCGTAGTCGGCTTTAGCCTCGTCAATCCGGCTAGCAACACGCCCTGCCGTAAAGACTGGCACGCTAACACTGGGTCCAAGCGACCCGAATAGGCTCGAACGGGTGAACCAGTTACCCGCGTCTGCCGCGGCAAAGCCGACGTCACCGGTAATTTGGATGCGAGGAAAATACTCAGCAATGCGCGCGCCGATGAGTTCACTCGCCGCTTTAACAAGGCTCTCGGCTTGCGCAATGTCTGGACGGCGCTCGAGGAGAGTTGAAGATACGGCAATGGGGGAGGGGGGGAGTAGCGGATGCCAATCAAGTTGCTGTGGCAAAGTGAAGGCAGAAGGATACTCACCCAATAAGATAGCTAGTGCGTTCTCGGCCAGAGCACGGCGGCGGCGGAAACCTTCCAAGCCTGAGCGGGCGATCGACCACTCGGTTCGCGCCTGGTAGTATTCGAGGTCGTCGGCCAAGCCACTGTCGCGCCGCACTTCGACCAGATCGAGGGACTTTTTGCGCCCGACCACGGTTTGTTCCAGAATGCCAATGCGCTCGTCGAGCGTGCGGATTTGGAAATACTGTTCGGCGACGAGCGTCTGCACCAAGACCATGGCGTAGCCGAAAGCGTCGGCTTCTGCCTGAGCTTCAGCTAGCGCGGATGCCGTTAGCCGCCGCACACGCCCCCATACATCCAGCTCCCAAGTTAGCCCGAGTGCAGAGTCAAAGTTGTTGCGTGTAGAGGCGTTGGTACCTGGATTGGTAAGGTTGCCGGAGGAGCGTTGGCGAACGGCTTCCGTGAAGAAGTCAACTTGCGGAAAAAGCTCACTGCGGGCAACACCGACAGAGGCAGCTGCGCGGTCTACGCGGGCTAGTGCAGCGGCAAGGTCCGGATTGGCGACTGTTGCGGTTTGGATGAGCGCGGCCAACTGTGGATCGCGGTAGGCTGTCCACCAACCGACAAGGGAAGTGGCCGCGGTACGGTTCTCGTACTTCAGCTCGGTGGGGACTTCAGGAGCGGGGGAAACGTAGTCTGGCCCGACCATGCAGCCGCTGAATCCCAGCGCTATCAGCGTGGCTAGGGCGGGCCTGAGAAATTGTGTACAGGTCATTCTTGGAAGGATTTCTGGGCGGCTTCGGCCTCAATGCGTTGAGCGCGGGCGTTTGGACCAGTGGTGAAGCGACCGAAAAGATTGTAGGCCCATGGCACGGAAAACAAAGTCAACACAGATGCAATTGATACGCCGAAGAAGATGACCACGCCAATCGTAATTCGGTTTTCTGAACCTGCTCCGGTTGCGATGACTAGCGGGATCGCGCCGAACACAGTCGAGATCGCAGTCATTGCAATCGGCCGTAGGCGTAGTTGTGATGCGCGCAGCACGGCCTCGCGCACGCTCATGCCCTCTTCGTCACGCAGTTGGTTGGCGAATTCCACGATAAGAATACCATTTTTTGCGGCGAGTCCGACCAGCATCACAATACCGATCTGCGAAAAGATATTGAGTGTGCCCGCGTACATAATCAGCCCCCAGAGTCCGCCGGCAATGGCGAGGGGAACTGTCAGCAAAATGGTGAATGGGTGGACCCAGCTTTCGAATTGCGCTGCTAACACGAGGAACACCATCACGAGTGAAAGCGAGAACACGAAGTAGATGGCTCCTTGTGAATCAATGAATTCACGGGACTCGCCCTTGTAGTCAACTTGGGCGCGTGGTGGGAGCTTTTCGCGGACGATTTCGCGTAGGTATTCCAGTGCTTCTCCAAGCGTGTAGCCCTCGGCGAGGCTTGCAGTGATCGTTACTGCGCGGAGGCGGTTAAAGCGATTAAGGGTCGAAGCTTCGGCAGTTTCTTCCAGCTTGATCAAGTTACTCAGCGGGATCAGGGTGCTGGTTTTTTCAGAGCGAACGTAAATATTGGTCAGGTCGGTGGCGGTCTGACGATCTGTATCACGGCCTTGGAGGATGACGTCGTATTCCTCGCCTCGCTCCAGAAACGTAGTCACGCGTCGAGAGCCAAAGAAGGTCTCTAGCGTCTGTCCGATTTGTCGTAGAGAGACACCGAGGTCCGCTGCACGCTCCTTGTCCACTCGGACTCGGAACTGCGGTTTGGTTTCCTTAAAGTCGGTGTCGACATTGAGGAGGCGGGGGTTTTCGCGGGCTGCCTCCATAACGATATCCTGCCACTCTTTTAGCTCAGAGTAAGTGTTTCCGCCGATCACGAACTGCACTGGTTCGCCGAGATTGCGAGTCAGTCCGCTGCGTTGGACGGGGAATGCGCGAATACCTGGCAGATTGCTGATTTTGGGAACGGTCTCGCCAATGATTTCTCCAATGGGACGTCGCTGTTCGAAGTCTTCCAAGACTACGATAGACATGCCGCCGTTAAAGGAATTGGGATTGCCGAAGCTGCGCGGGGTGCGGGTCAGCACACGCATGGCCTCGCCGTTATCAACCAGAGGGAGTAGCTCGGTTTCGATCTCTCGCATGTATTTCTGGGCATATTCGTAGCTAGAGCCTTCGGGAGCATTCATCATGATAAAGAATACTCCGCGGTCTTCCTTGGGGGCGAATTCTGCGGGCAATCGACGGAAGCAAAAGAGCATTAATCCAGCTGCGAGCACTATGATACTCCCGACCAGAAACGGGTGACCCAAGGCGACATCCAACATGCGACGATAACGACTCGCTGCGCCGTCGAGCACGGTGTCTACTAGCTTGGCGAAGCGTCCCTCGGTTTGGCCTGATGAGAGCAGGAACGAGCACATCATCGGCGAGAGCGTCAGTGCGATCAAGCTGGAGACGCCAACTGCCGCCGCCAAGGCAAAGGCGAATTCGCTGAACAAACGCCCGGTGTTGCCTGATAAAAAACCAATCGGCACGAAGACAGCGATTAGCACTAGTGTCGTTGCGATGACAGCAAAACTCACTTGTTTGGCTCCGCGGACAGAAGCCAGCGCTGGCGATTCGCCGAGGTGAATGCGACGATAAATATTTTCCAGCACCACGATGGCGTCGTCGACCACCAGACCGATGGCGAGCAAGAGCGCGAGCAGAGTAAGGAGGTTGAGCGAATAGCCCATTACACGGAGGAAAATCAGCGCGCCGATGAGCGAGATTGGTACTGTAACAGCGGGTACAAGCACGGCACGCACGCTGCCCAAGAAGGCGAAGATGACTAGTACGACCAGGATCAGCGCGATAATGAGTGAATTGTAAATTTCGTTGATCGACTGGTCGATGAACACCGTGCTGTCGAAGCTGTTGAATATGCGGGTGCCTTCGGGCAATGATTCTTGAATGGAAGTGACTTCGACCATCACAGCCTGGGCGACTTCCAACGTGTTCGCGGTGGACTGCGGGATAATACCGAGGCCGACCATGTCTTGACCATTGCCGCGCAATTCCTGACGGTGCTCAACCGCGCCGATCTGGGCGTCTGCCACTTCGCCGAGTCGGATTAGGTGGCCATCGCTGCCTTGCCCCACGACGAGCTTGGCAAAGTCTTCTTCTGTCTCGTAACCGCGCTGGGTTCGCACGGTGAAATAGCGGTCGGCGGAGTCAACTCGACCTGCTGGCAGTTCAACGTTTTCCGATCGCAAAGCTCCCTCGATGTCGGCCACGGTAATGCCACGTGCGGCCATGGCGTCACGGTCTAGCCAGACACGCAGGGAATACTCCCGTGCACCCCCAATACGGACGCGTGCGACACCACTGACAGTGGCGAGGCGGTCGACGAGGTAACGGTCAGCGTAGTCGGTCAATTCTAGGCCATTGAGGTTGTCGCTAGCCAAATTGAGCCACATGATGACGTCTCCGCCGGAGTCGACTTTGAAAATTTCCGGCGGGTCGGATTCGACTGGGAGATTGTCCACTGCGCGTCCCACACGCTCGCGCACATCGTTGGCGGCGGAGTCGATTTCGCGGCTCAGTTCAAATTCAATGGTAATCTCGGACTTGCCGTCTTCGCTGGTCGAAGTAATTGAGCGGATGCCCTCAATGCCGCTGATACGATCTTCGAGTAGTTGAGTGATTTTGGTGTCGACCACGGCCGCCGAAGCACCGGGGTAATTCGTTTCAACGGAAACGATGGGGGGATCGATGTCCGGATATTCGCGGACGGGTAACTGTCGGAACGACAAGTAGCCCACAACCATGAGTAATAGGCTAAGGACGGCCGCAAAGACGGGGCGTTTAACCGAGAGTTCAGAGATATGCACAGTGCGGTGGAGTTAGGATTTGGTCGAGTCCGTGAAGACCTCTTCCTCGGTTACCACTTGCACCTTTTGCCCCTCGCGGACGCGATGGCCGTGCGTGACGATTGGCTGGTCGATTTCTAGGCCTTCCAAGATTTCCACGACGCCTTTTTGCCGTCGGCCAATCTTAACTTTAATTCGTTCTGCGGTGCCCTCGTTGTTGATCCTGTAAACGAACTGCTGGTCGCCAATGGGGCTCAACGCGCTCTCGGGGATCGTCATTGCATGTTTTTCACCAAGGTTTAGTTCGACGATTAACAACATGCCAGGACGGAGCGCAAAGTCCTCGTTGGGCGTGATTGCACGGACTTGCGCAGCTCGGCTGATCGGATCGATCTGCGGCGAAATCGAGCGTACCTCCCCTAGAAAAACACGGTCCGGATAGGCCTCAGCACGAGCACGTATAGGCATACCAGTTTTGACCTGTGCAAAGTGCCGCTCGGGGATGGTGAAATCGACCTTAACCGGAGTCAGGTCAATAATGCTCACGAGCGGGTCGCCGGCTTCGACCAACTCGCCAGGGCTGACGTTTTTTAACCCGAGCACACCGTCGAACGGTGCGTAAATCGTGCGGTCTGCCAAGCGGGCTTTAGCCAACTCGACCTGGGCTTTAGCGACCGTGAATTTCGACACTTCTTCATCGATGACAGACTTGGACAACGCACCGCTGCCTTCGACAGACTTCACGCGATCAAGTTGCCGAGAACGTTCATCTAGGCTGGCCTGCATTTCCTCAAGCAATGCTTGTTGTTCGGCATCATTGAGCTCAATCAGCAAATCGCCCTTGGTCACGTGCTGGCCAGAATCAAAATTAACGGAGATGACGCGTTCAGTGATCTTTGGAGAAAGCATTGCCTGCTCGTTGGCACGAACAGTTCCCAGCGCTTCGACGGTTTCCTGCCAAATGGTTTCCTGGACAGGCTGCACGAATACGGGCGGATCGCTTTGCGGCTTATCCGGGATGGCGGAAGGGGGGGGGGGGGCTAGGAGAAAATATGCTGCCGCGCCCAGTGCGACGACTCCGAGCAGCACGGACACGATCCCAGCTAGGGGGTTCTTTGATTTTGGTTCAGTTGTTGATCCGGTAGACACAAACCCGAATGAAACATCCGTTTGAACTTATGCAACACGAAGCGGAAAAAAATATCTTATGAATTGAAGTGGTAATCAATTATCAATTGGTTGACTCGCCTTTGGAGGTATCGAAGTGAGGGGGGGGGCGGGCAAGATGAGATGGAATCGTGCTCCTTCTCCAGGAGAGGAGTCCACGTCAATTTTAATCCCTAAACGTTCAGCCAGTTCTGCTGTCAGCGCGAGACCGAGGCCATAGTTGGAATTGATAGACGATTTACGGCTACGGATTTTGTCGTCCTGATAAAAGGCGTCGAAGATATGGGGCAATATCTCGGGGCGGATACCGGGGCCTTCATCACAGACAGAGATCGAGGCTGGCCGATTGGTGGTTGCCGGGATGAAACGGATGATGACTGCCTTGTCGCGCGGCGTGTAGCGGATTGCGTTGCCGAGCAGGTTGTTGACCATAATCAAGAGCAGGTCCGTGTCGGTCTCAATCGACTGTTCGCCTTTGCAGACGAGCAGAAGATCGACGCCGTCATCATTGGCCAGTGGCGTGTGAAGATCAATCGAGGCCGAAAGTAAATCGCGGGGATCGATCAGCTTAAGATCCGGAGTCCAGGCGTCTGAGCCAGCTTTAGAGAGGTCTAGCATGCGGCGAATGAGCTGGCTCATACTGCGGGAGTTCCGCTCGCACAGCCGTAATGCCTGCTTGTATTTATCACTGCTGCGCTCATAACGAAGCATCGACTGCGCGGTGGTCAGGATTGCAGCAATTGGCGTTTTGAGTTCGTGGCTGAGGTTAGCAACGAGTTGCGCGCGAGATACGGAAAGCTGCTCTGCGCGTACCTTTTCCTGGATCGAGTTTTGCGCGAAGCAGTAAACCATCCACGCAGTCATTCCCACAAGGATCAGCAAGTTGAGGAGATTGAGGAACCCGAGCACGGTATGATCGAAAGCAAGGACGGGCTGGACATTGTGTAGCGTTGCAAAGAAAAATAGGTAAGCTGCTACTGGCAAGGCGGCTAGGCCAGTTCGCCGTCGGAGCGGCACGAAGTCGAGCAGCAACATGAACGGTGACAGCAACAGCAGCAGAAGCTGAAAATCCGACTCCCAACCCCATTCGAGCACCCATGTGCGCACCTGCAATACCCATTCGAGTGAGGCGAGCACGATGCCCCAGCCCCACCAGTGGCACTTGAGCAGCAGGTAAACGCCACCATATATAATGAAGCCGACCCCAGCCATCATCAGGATGCCTGGTCGGTCACCTAAATAGCCAAACAGTGCAAAACACAGCCGTAACACCACATTGCCAACTAATAGTCGCCAAAGGAGCCGCTGTAATAGCGTGCTGGGGACCACGAATGACTGTGTTATCGGATAGCTCAAAAGTTACAATTAGTTATCGGCGCTGTTTTCTGTCTCATAACCGTTCATGTGCAGAGAGTGGACAAAATTTTCGCCACCAGATACCAACTGACGACGTACCCTACTTCTCGTAGCATTTTGACAAGGCTTCCGCCGAAATCTCTCTCTCGTTTTCAATCAGCAAAAAAAGCATTCGGTCCTGCGAGGCGCGTGCCCGCAGCATAGTTCAGGGTTTGGAAAACGTCTGCGGCAAAAAAATGAGATGCCCGCTTTCGCTTTTATCGTAGCAGCTCTAATTCTGCCAGAATTCCCTTAGACTTCAATCCGATAAGTTTGGTTACGGCGGGTAGCCACGTGAGTGCGTCGTCAGATTCTTTGCTTACGAGAAAAGAAGTCTTGGAAGCTGGATGACGCTAGCCCTAAGCGAGTTTGCAAAATTTCCAGTAGGAATAGTGGAGTAAGCAGAAAGAGAATCCAGAGGCGGAGGCTTTGCTTGATGTCAGTGTCCGGTGCCTGCCAGGATTCAGCCAAGTTAACACGTTCCTCGCCGCCGGTAGTCTTGCTCAGTTGGATTAAGTCATTGAGTGCGACCGGGCTGGTTTGCCATTCGACATTTTCTCCAGCGATGATGGGGCCGAAGGGCAGAGAATGGTCACCCACTTGGACGGCACCGCGGTAGGATTGGCCGAAATCAAGTGTGAGCTTAGCGCGAAAAAGTCCCGGCTCGATACGTTCCCAGACGCCAGTCAGGGCCTCGTTAGCACTTTGTGTCGTGTAGAGGAGCTTGGGTAGCCCAGCTTCGGGCAAGTCGGCTTGGGTGTCGTCGTAAAAGAAATCCAGCGTCAGCTCGTTACCTTGCAAATGGGTCGACAGGCCAAGGCCGCGAGGGATGTCTTGCCCGATGAGCCAGCGGGTCAGCGTTTGCATGAAGTCACCATAGGCGGGCCAGGTGCGTGTTGCCGCGCTATAGTCTCCCGAGACGGCAAAGGATACCGCAGCGGCCCGGCCAGAGCCGCGGTTCCAGAAGGCGACTAGTGGCGCGTTGTATTCGTCGCGGGTATTTGCGGCGGCGGTCGCACCTTCCTTGAGGTAGCTCAGATTGTAGCCGTCGAAATAGGCTGGCCAGTCGAGTGCGCCTGCGGCGATTTGCAGCCAGCCTGCGGTAGGCTCAACGCCAGTCTGTTCTTCGACAAAGGCTGATCGGGCGACCGCGACCGTTTCCTGGGCGAAGACGGCGGGGAGGTTTGCGGGGTTGTCGTTAAAAAACATCCGGCCGTTACCGAGCTTGGCGATGTCCTCGATGAAGGCCGCATCGCTGTCGGTGGACGATCCGAGGCCAATGACACTGACGGAGGCACCTTCTTTGACCATCTCTGCGATGAGGCTTTTGTAGTTGCCGGGCTCCTCGGAGTCTGCCGCATCAGAGAACAGGATGATGTGCTTTTGACCGACGGGTGATTTTTTCAATTCTTGCCATGCGGCCTTGAGGCCAGTGTAAACATAGATGCCGCCGCCCATGCTTTGGATGCTGCGGACTCGATTTTCGATTGTGGGAAGGTTCGGGCCGACGCTAGTGAGCGGCACGATGATATGGGGCTCGCTGTCGACCGCAAAGACGGTCAGTAAGTCATTGGGTCCGAGCAGGCGCGCGGCCTCGGCGACGCCGGAGTTCGCCAGATCCATCTTCGACATGCCGCCTGGGACGGTTGTGGCCATGCTGCCGGATCGGTCAACCACGATAGCCATTGCCACGGCCAGTTTTCGGTGTTCCTCCTTGAGCTCCAAGCTGACGGGCAGAATGTTCTCTACCGGCGATTCGAAATATCCACCTGACCCGAAGCTGAACTTGCCACCCAGCATCACGAAACCGCCGCCCTGACCGCGGACGTAGAAATCGATGGCCTCCAGCGTGTCGGCGGGGATTTCGTTCGCCGGAATATCATTGAAGATCACGGCTTGCGCACCGGTCAAACGGCCTTCGTGAAATTGGCGTGCGTTGGTGATGACCTCCAGCTCGAAGCCTAGCCGCCGTAAGGTTGTGGCCACGGGGTCGTCCTGGTAACGCGTGACTAGAATGATGCGCGGCCCGCCTGAAATCTCGATCCATCGCTCGGCGGAATTGTTGCCGGGACGGGGGTCATTGACATTGCTCAGTGTGGCCTCATAGCGATAGGCACCGGGTGTGAGAATACGGTCTTTCAGGCGAATTCGCCCGCGCCCCGCTGGCGTGGAAACGGTTCCCTGTGCCACGGTCTTGTCGTCGCGTTTGATATGATATTCCGTGGAGCCGCCCGCTGGGCCAGTGACAAGCAGTTCGATGAGGAAAGGCTCGGCGGTCTGATTGCGATTCGGCATATCCAGTCGCTCGACCTGAAAGTCCGCTGTGGCGTCGAAAATGGCTAGCCTGTAGTCCACGGGCGTTTTTGCGTTTTGGAGGGACTTGGCGATATTGGCGAGGGGCTCGGTACTGTAGCCGTCGGTCAAGATGAGCACCCGGGCGGCGCGATTGTTTGCCCGGCGGGCCTCGGCGATGTGCAGCGCGGTGGCGAGATTGGTCTGATTTAAGGAATCCTCAAAGCGTAGAATATCGGAACTGCGCTCCGTTGCACCACGCGCGAAGTCCACGAAGTGTAAGGTGTCGTCGGGGCCGCGGCTGTCGCTAATGAGGGCCTCCCATTCGGTCAGGCGGGGGCCGAGGACATCTTTTGCGGAGTCGGATTGGTCGACCAGCACCCAGAGATCGAGACCGGGCTTGAGCAATCGCCATTGCGGATCAGCCAGAAAGATGGTGGCCAGCAGCAGGCAGATGACGCGGAGTGGTCGCCAGAGCTGAAGCCCGCGCGCATACCAGCCCAGAAAAGCGAGGACGGGCAGGAGGAAGAACCATTCAGGTTGGCGAAACATTAGTTAATGAAATTGCTTGTTTTGGAGCGCTCGTAATTACGTGTTTCTTCCAGTGAAGTGGTAATTGGCCAGCATGGTGCCGATCAGGAGAAGCGCCCACAACGGCGTGAGCAGGTCGTCTTCCAGATTTTGGCGGATGACTTTGTTGTTGCCAGTGGTCAGGTCGTAGGCGGTGCGGGCTTGGCGCAAATCCGCCTCGCGAATGTCGGCAAAACGGGCCGCGCCTTGAAGCAAATCATCGCCGCCGTGTATAACGGTGAAGAGTGTGGGCTTCGTGGGCGCGTTCCAGGTTTTCAGCGGTAGAGGCTCGGTTTGATTATGCTGAATGGTGTAGGGCTGAATCGGGTTGCTGGGCAAGGGCAAGGCTTGGTGTGTTTCAAAGTTTTCACGCCAAGGCGAGCGCCGCTGCTGTCGTGCTGTGGCGATGAATCGATTGAGCAAAATTACGTAGGCGGGAAGGCGGTCGAGGTTGGATTGCGCTGGATCGAAGCGGAAGACCAGCACGCGGCCTTGGGCAGTGCTTTCCAGATAGATCAGTGGTTCGTTGGCGGACCAGACAAGGACAACGGCATTGTCACTCGGCGGCAGCGGAAGCTCGTCTTCGCGCTGGATGACGAGGCCATTGAAAGTGAGTCCCTCGACCAGCGGGTGCGCCTCGACGAAAGATTGCGGCGCCGACAATGAGCCAACATCGGCACCCTGTTTTGCAAAGGCGATTGCGTAGGGTTGGGGCAGGGTGGTTAGTCGTTCGGGGCTAGTCAGCGAATGCACGCCGAGGTCGGTCTGGCCGTCGACGGCTCCGTATTGAATACCTGGAATGCGGGCGACGGCCTTGCGAATCCATTCCGCAAAGGATTGTTCGCCGCGGATGATGTAGGCCACGGGCCGAGGTCGCGGGTGGACGATGGGCGCGTGGTCGTCAAAGGTGAAAGCATCGCCTTCCAGGCGCAGGCTGATGGCGGATTCCTCCTCAGGAAAAGCTCCCCCGACGCGGCGCACACCGTTGGCGGGGATTGAAAGGTTTTGCGGCTCGGTCTGCGTTCCCGAGGTGCCTTCGATCCACCATTTTCGCTGCTGTGGGGTGTCGCTGTAGTTACGGATTATGGCCTGCCAGATGGGTTGTCCGTCACGCTGATCGGTGCGCACGCCAGTGAAACCGACATTGGCCAGCGGCTCGCCAACGGTGACCACCTCGGCGAGTGATTCAAGAGCAGGATTGGCTTCGTCGGTGATGAAAATTACGCGACCTTCGCGGCCCACGGCAGTCTGGGCGGCGCGAAGGGCTGAGGCCGCGTCATGCGTGCCATGAGTGGGTTGCCAGGCTTCAAGACTTTGGCGGAGGAGGTTGGCATCCTCGCCATGATAGAGACGTTGTGAGGTCGCGAGAGAGTCGCGCACGAGCCAAGTGGTGTTGCTGGCTAGGCGGCTGGTATCGCCGAGGATGTGGTTGACGGTCTGTGTGGCGGAATCGCGAAAGGCACTCATCGAGGCCGAGGCGTCCAGCACGATGGCGACCTGTGCGGTGGAGTCGTCTTTTATAATGCGCGGCTGGGCGAGGAGTATGGTTAACAGAAGCGCGGCGAGGATTTGCATCCAGAAGGCCCAGGAGTTGCGCCAAAATTCCCAACGTCGGCCAGAGCGGCTCTCAGACTGTGGCTTGGGCATCAGGAATAGCGTGGAAATAAGCAGCGGTCGCGCTTGGCGCTGAAAGCAATGAATGGCGATGATCGCGGGAATCGCGAGTAGTCCCAGCAAACCCCATTGGTTGGCGAGGAAGATATTCATTTTCCAATCACCTCCACGGCCTGCGAGCCGAGGGCTTCACGGGTGAGGGCCTGCGTGAGCGAGCCTTCGGATTTTACGCGGGCAAAGTCTAGCGAACGCCGACGACAGGCGTCACTCCAAGCGGCAAAGTGGCTGCGGTAGCGTTGTCGATAGCTCTCAAGCTCATGGGCGGAGAGGTTGTGCGTCTGGCGAGCGTCGCGCTCGCAATCGATTAGCTCGACGTTGCCGAGCCAGTCGGGGTTCGCCTCCTGCTCGGTCCACGGAGCAAAGACAATGCAGCGTGTGCGGCCACTGGAGAGGACGTTGACCACGGCGTCTGGCGCGCTGGGGAAAAGCAAGTCGCTGATGATGACGCGGAGTGACTGCTGCCGCCAAGGAACGCGGTCGAAGTGGGGCGTGAGCGGAGTTGCTTCGGTCGAAGAAAAATCGATTTGGCCACTGCGGAGAGCATCCGTGGTGATCTGTTTGACCTGACTACCAATCAATTGAAAGGCCTTCAGCTGGGCGTTGATTTGGAAGGTGGAGTGCGCGGCGAAGTAAAGCAGCTCAAGTGCGCGGAGTGCCTTCTCAGGCGTAACAAACATCGAGGCAGAAGCGTCGAAGGCGAGATCGACCTGCGGGCTGACTTCCTCGCGATAGAGCTTCATGCTGTAGTTACCCGTGCGTGCATAGGCTTGCCAATTAATATAACGGGGGTCGTCGCCCGGGATGTATTGGCGGTGATCCTGAAAATCGATGGAACTGCCAATGCCCATGCCCGCCCAGTTCCCAGACTGGCCGCGCCAGTTGTCCCGCCGGAAGGCAAGTTGGATCATCCGCGCTGCGCTTTCGGCGCTTTTCAATGCTTGGCGGTGGACTTCATGCGCGGGTAGTTGAATCGTGGCGCTAGTCATGCTTCGGCGGGGGCCGAGGACTGCGCAGCCAGCGCTTGAGCCTTGGCGGCCTTTTGTTTTTCAAGTATCTGGGTGGCCTGATCTTCCAATATCTTTTGTGGCTCTTGCAGCCGCCAGGTCGCGAATAGGATGACCATGTAGCTGATCGCCGTTGTCACAATGCTACCAATCAGGAACAGCATGTATTTCGACGTTTCCGGCTCGATAGAGCCTATCGCACACAACAGGCCAGCTTGGGGAACGAAAAATAGGATGTTGGTGTACGGCCAGTCTCTGGTCTCCTCGACCAGCATGGCGAGAACCGTCAGGCAGATGGCCACGAGCTGGATCAGCATGAACAGACGCATGCCGGAGTTGTTACGCATTTTGAAGAGGATGATGATTGCGCGTGGAAGCAACAATGAGCCAAGGGCGCAGATCACTTGCAACAGCACCAATTCAATGTCGTTCAAGCCGTTGTCGAGCAATAGGAGGATGCCAATGGTCAGCCCACACACTGCGACAACGAAGTTGGAACCGGCGGGCCATCCGGGGTAAAGAAACATTCGACCGAGAAATTTTCCAATACCACCGAAGCGTAAGAAAGGACGATAAATGCCGGGTAGGGCAATGGGTTCGTTGACCACGCAACTAATGGTCACTGCGATCATGGCCATAAACACACCTGCCAGATAAAGCTCCTGCACAATGTCAACATAGTAGGCGATGCCCCACAGACCGAAAATTGCCAATAAGTAAAAGCGCTTAGGTGTTTCATGGTTTTCCGCCATGGGACTAATGCGCGCACTCGCAAACTCTAAGAATAGCCCGCCAATGGGCACACTGAGCAGTAGGATCAATGGGATGGACACCCAGAGGTTGGTAGTCTCCAGATAGCTTAGGATGTCGTCCGGGTTCAGCCCTGCAACTGCCATGATGTTTACCGCAACAAAAAATGCAATGATGCCGACGATAATCATGAGTATGCGCAGCACCTTACTATGGACCACCGATACACATATCGCGCCCCCTGTACAAATTAATGAGCCATACAGAATCCAGCCCAAGGCGGCTAAGTCGTGTAACGGATTAACCGCGCCCACGAAGTATCTCAACGCAATGTAAGGCAGGAGGGACAAGACCACAAGCCAGCCTTGAATATTGAGGGAGAGCCATTTCCCGAAAACAATACCACGTGCGTTCAAGCTGGTAAGTTGCAGTAGATCCAGTCGTGCATCATCAAACTCCCGAGCTAGTGCGTTGAGCCCCATTAGCGGCAGAATCATAAGCAGGTAGATGCTGATGATTGTCCAGAAGAGGGCGCTCATTCCCTCCATGTCACGTGTGCCTGTGGCAGTGGCCAAGCCGAATGTCACAAAGAGGATCATGATGATCTGTACGATCACGAACATGCTCACGAATTGGCGGGAGCGCACGGACTGCCGTAGTTCTTTGACGATTACGGGGTTGATCCAGTCGCTGATTTCGCGTTTTCCGAGTAGTTTCTTGAGCATGGCTAATTGACGTTGGTGTCGCGGAGCATGTCGATAAAGGCGTCCTCCAGTCGCTTGGGTTCACGGTGGAAATCGTAGACTTCAATACCGTGTTTGATCATGGCACGGAGCAGTTCATTAAGGTAATGCTCGATGGGCTGACCGTCCTCCACTAGATAAGCGACCGAGGCCCCTTTAGGTAATTTTTCACGGAGCGTTAAATGCGGGTGCTGCTCAATCCATTGTAAGAGGTGCTCTGGTGCTCCATGGGTGAGAATGCGGACGACCATGCCCTCGATCGAGTTTTCCGTCAGGCTGTCTGCGTCGCCATGGTGGACGAGACGTCCAGCATCGATGAATAATAGTGAGTCACACATTTCTCCAAGTTCGGATAAAATATGAGAGCTGATGAAAAGTGTCTTGCCCATTTGCTTGAGTTGGCGGACAAGTCGTTTGAACTCCTGGCGCGCCTTGGGGTCAAGCCCGGCGGCGGGTTCATCGAGGATGAGTATTTCTGGGTCAGATAGCAGCGTGCGCCCCAGACAAAGGCGTTGCTTTTCTCCTTTGGAAAGTTTTTCGCAAGGGCGCTCCGCCAGGCGATTCAAGTCAGTGAAATCCATGACGTCATCAATGCGCGACTTACGCTTGGCTCCATGTAAATGATAGGCCCGTGCAAAGAAATCCAGATACTCCAGAACGTCCATATTTGGATAGGTTCCGAAGTGGTCAGGCATCCAACCGACGAGTTGGCGAACTTCACGTGGGTTGGCAAGCGTGTCCATGCCAGCCATTTCGATGCGTCCGTGGTCGGGATTGTCGAGCGTCACGAGCATGCGCATGGTGGTGGTCTTGCCGGCACCATTGGCCCCGATAAAACCGACGACGCGATTAGGCTCGACCGAAAAACTTAGATCCGCAACGGCCTGCACATTGCGGAATCGTCGCTGGATGTTTTCCACTTTGATCATCATGTCGGACATTAGATGCTCTCCTTTTTTACGAGGGGACCGGCAATGATGGTTTGGTGGTCCTTCCAGTTGATGCTGTCCAAGGTTTCCGGGTAGGCGTCGCGCATTGGTTCCGCCATTGCGTAGAACCAGCCGGTCCGCCCAGCGAAGCCGCGATAGTCCGAGAACATCCACGGTGCTCCGCCGATGTATTCACGTTGCCGCCACCATTGGTTAAACTCGGCAGCACTTGATTTCATTGCCTTGGCCGTTTGTCCAACACCCAAGCCTCCGGCTTTCCAGAATTGTCCTTGGTCATCGATGTAGAATATCTGTTGGCAACTGGCCTGTAAGTTTGACACTAGCTCGGGTGCGTCCGCTGAACCTTGGAGGATAATGGCCTCGCGAGAAGGCGTTACATTAATCAAGCGATTGTGTTGCAGGCGACGACTCGCGAAATAATCGCCGCTGAAGTGATCGCCTGTTTGTTGAAAATGCCCTGAGGCATCCATGGAGGATTCTGGTAGTTTCGCACCGAGGAGACGAATAGTTGCCGAATCTGGGATGTCGAAACCCCCGCTCATGAGGATGCCCGTTACTGATAACTCATCCTGTACGTAGGCCTTGGTTTTACGGACAGGGTCAATAATGACCAGCCGACTTACCGTGCCGTTACCACCAAAACCGTCACTGAAAATAATGCTAACTACGATTAATGCGCAAAAGATCAGAGAGATAGCTGGAATCGTAATGAATATACGCCAGCGGTTGCGACCTCGTGCCAATATGAAGAAGTTTACCGGGCCAACAATGACGCCAAAGGCGATCACGCTGATAATGATCAAGATAAAGTTTACCCCTTCGATGACGATCGAGTCTTCAAAAAACTCTTTATTACTTGTGGCCTTGTTGAGCAGTTGGCTCATCTTGTCGGTCGATGAAAACGCCTCGTTGATGTTATTGGTTCGTCGGTAAAATGCGCCTTCAGGCAAGAAGCGAAAATTGATAAATGAATCAAAACTAGAGTCGTAAATAGCAATGCGCTCAGTGGGTTTCGAGCCTGAGCGTTTTGGGGGAACGCTTACAGATCGCTCCATGTCGTACTCTAATGTGTGGATGTCTCCGTTGAATAAAATGACGTTGCCCAAGCCAACCGCGCGCGTGCGACTACCAGCGGGTATGTCACTAAGGGCGGTATCCATCGAACGCTCTCCGACGAGAACTCGGAGCTGGCCGCCCGCCATCACATAGTCCATGACCGCACGACGAGAACTAGGCGTGAGGCCTTCCCACTCCGTCTGGCTGAAATAAAGCGAATCAAACGCCATGTAAGCGCGCCAGTCTTCGGGCGCAATACTCGTGGTGATTGAAAGATACTGGATTTCTTCACCCAAGGAATCAATTTTCCGTTGGAGTTGGTGGCCGATCTCCAGGAAGAGTTCTTCTGACATGCCTCCAAAGTGAACCAGGCTGCCTCTGTGGCGGTTCCTCGCACTGCGTGAAAAATAGACGTATTCGTCGATCCCAGTTCCAGTGAAGGTCAAATGTAGTTCATTATTATACTGGTCATCTGCGAGTGGACAGAGGAGGCGAAAAGTGCGGGTTTCACCAGCGGGCACGTCGAGTGTTTCGGTGAGCCGTAGTGATGTGCTGCTTTGGTAGTATCCCGAGGTGCTCTGGCTATTCACCTCCCAGCGCCCATCACGGGGTGATTTATTGGTAATTCGAATTTGGATGGGATAAAAACCAGCGCGATCAAAGGGGATCTCTTCCCATGCGAGATGGGCGTCGATGTCGATGCCCGCAGCTGGTTTGGCAAAGATCGAATAACTAACGGTACCAGTAGCGGCATTTAAAACAGGCAATAGCGCCAACAGCGCCAAAAGGGAGAGCAGGAGAGGACGGCGCATCATTTATTGTATTTTCGCTGCCGCAAGGGTCTTGGGAAGTTCGGCCTCTTCAGGGTTGATCTCGGTGAGGAGTTTGGCGACAAAGCTTTCCGGGGTGACGCCTTCCATGCGATCTTGGTAGTTAACAATAATACGATGCCCAAGCACATATGGTGCGGCGGCACGAACATCGTCTACGCTCGCGTGCACTCGACCTTCCAGCAACGCACGGGCGCGGGCTGCTGAGGCCAAGCCAATTGCCGCGCGTGGACTCGCGCCGAATTTGATCACTTTGGCTGCGGTGTCAGGGTTGGGGTAAGTTCCGTGGACTAACCGCGCGATGTAGCTTTTAACGACATCCGGCAAGTAAACTTTGCTCGTCATTTGAGAAATGCGGAGTAGCTGCTCGCCGGTCATCGATTTACGGACGACAGGCTCTTGGCCGAGGATACGGGCGGAGATGATTTTCTCCAGCGTTTCACGCGTCGCGCTTAGGACCGTCAGTTTGAAGAGGAAGCGGTCGAGTTGAGCCTCAGGTAGCGGGTAGGTGCCTTCCAGTTCGATCGGATTCTGAGTGGCAAAGACAAAGAACGGGTAGGGCAGGTCATGGGTGATGCCCATCACTGTTACTCGACGCTCCTGCATAGCTTCGAGGAGTGCGGACTGCGTCTTCGGGCTGGCGCGGTTGATTTCGTCGGCTAGCATAAGGTTCGTAAATACGGGGCCTTCCTGAAAAACGAATGTGCGCTGGCCATCTTTTTCCTGGAGCATTGGGTTGCCTGTGATGTCCCCCGGGAGCAAGTCAGGTGTGAACTGCACGCGCTTGGTGTCCAAATCGAGCGTTCTGGAAAAGGTGCGGACGAGCTCGGTTTTGCCGAGTCCAGGCAAGCCCTCCAGTAAGAGGTGTCCGCCCGAAAGCAGGGCCAGTATAACGGTTTCGATCAAGGTCTCCTGTCCGAACAGGACTTCGTTGACGGCGGCACTAAGGCCCTTGAGAGCTTGTGCGGCTTCCGCTGCGGATTGTTCGGTCAGGGTTGTTGGTTCGATCATTGAAAATAGTTTTCGAGGAGTTTGCGTTCTTCCGGGCTAAGTTGATTTTTCCACACGACGTCTCCGCCTTGGCCCAAGGAATCTGAGCCTTGGCTTGTCTTAATTATAAAGGCTTCGCCTGCTTCATTTTCGTCCGGTGCGCGGTCTTGGATGGCTAGGGTCTGCCCGAGCGCGGCGTTGCGCATGTCTTCGTTAGACACGCCTTCCACCGAAGCCGGAGTGACACGTGACTCAAAGGGAGAGGCCGTTAAGGGGGCTGCGCCGGGGCCACGGTCAATGCCGCCATTACCGGGCATTTGACAGGCCATCAATATCATGTCTTCCAAGGCGTCGGGATTGAGCTTGGCCAGTTTGCAAAGCTTTTGGGCATTTTCATCAAGCGTGCCCTTGACTAACTTGTATTTCGAAAGGTCGATGTTTTGGCAGGACTGGGAATTGCCCATTTTCTTCAGTTGCTCCATCATTTCGGAACTAAGCGGCGTCGTGCCGAGTTGCATGCCCTCAAGCGCTTTTTGCAATGCGCCTTCGAGAGCCATGGCTTCCTGAGAAAAGGGTTCATCGCCAGCTTGACGCATGGCGTCCAGCAAGGCCGAAGTCTTCATCATGTCTTGGGCTAGTTTTTGTAGATCCTGCTGGGTTTGATCTCTGAGGCTGTCGCCTGCTTCGAGGCTGCTTTGTGTGAACCACGTTTCTGTGGGTTGTTGGCGCAGTTCGTCGAGTTTCTTTTCGAGTTCCTTGAGCGCGGTTTCCTCGACCACTTCGTCTTCCGTGAGTTCCTCTACCCAAGCTTCGAGCTCTTCCCAGGCCATGGGCTGCTTGGGGTTGTCGATGACGACATCAGCACGCACTGTCTCCACCGGAATTAGACAGCCAATGAGCAGTAGGGTCGCCGATACGGCAATGGGCGTCGTGATGTTGCCCCAACGAAATTGATACGGCACACTCAATTGCTCGGGCAAAGGCGGCCAGGCGATGGCACCTTCGCTGGCGGCCGAGAGTGCACTCTTGAGGCCGAGGTGTTGCTCCAACCTCAGCATGCCGTCCCGTTGGCTTAGGAAGCGTCGCCATGCAAGCCCCAGCGCGATGAGTGCTAGAACGACCAGCACCGCGGCGTAGATGGCCACGATTCGATCCTGTGGCCACTCTTGCTGTCGCGCATAGATGACAGCAACTGCGGATGCCAAGTTAAGGCCCAAAAAGAATGGGAGGAAGCGCTGTAGCCACCAAAAGCAATTCGCCGCCCACGCCGTCCGCCGGGCGTTGCGTTTCCAAATTCTTTCTGTATCGATAGCAGACGGCATTTCTAATGGTTCTCCTTTACAGATAACACCTTGAATAGAGTTGTTCCATACTAAGTTTTATCAATGGAAAAATCCAATATCCTACAAGGCTACTATCATCCTGTTGGAGCGTTTGTCCTGTGCATTGCGTAAATAGAGCTTCAAGCGAATCCCCATCATTTGCACAATGTGCAAATTCTCCTATTCAACGGGACGTTGATGCCCATTGCTTTTGCTCTTTGAGCATGAGCTTGGCCGTGTTATGACCGGAGGCACCCCAGACCCCCCCCCCCGGATGAGTGCTGGCACCCGTTAAATAAAGCCCTTTGATGGCAGGGATTTTGTAGCTCGATAACTCCGGCATTGGGCGAAAGCAGAACATTTGGTCGAACGACATTTCCAAGTGCATGACATTGGCGCGGTGCATACCGTGGAGGCGTTCGATTTCGAGCGGCGTCTGGATGTAGCGGTCAATGACTTTGGCCGATGTGCCCGGAGCATATTCATCGACGGCGGCTAAGAGTTTATCGGCCTCGCGGTCGGCAATGTCGTCCCAGTGTTCGCCATTACGTAGCTCGTAAGGATGATACTGGCCCCAGACAAACATCACGTGTTTGCCCTCGGGGGCGAGGGTGTCATCAAGGCTGGAAAAGGTCATCACGAGCGGAATCGGTTTCTCCGGCGGACGGCCTGCAAGGTAGTCTCCATAGGCAGCGTCGAGGGCTTCGCGGGAGGGACAAAGAAGCTGCAGCCCGCGATGCATTTCGCCCACGCCGTTGCTTTCCACTGGAAAGCCGGGATATTCAGGCAGGCCTTCCATTGCGCAGCGAACAATCATGCCGAAGCCGTTGCCGATACGTAGCGATTCCGAACGCTTTTTAATGTCAGCAGGGAGGTCCGGCGCGTCGGCGAGGAGCGTGTCCAGTGTGGTTTTAATATGGCAGGCGGCGACGACGGCTTTGGCCTCGTGGCGGTCGCCATTTTGCAGCTCAATACCGGTTGCTTGGCCAGCGCCATTGGTCATTATACGCTTCACAGGAGCATCTTCAAAAACCTCTCCGCCATCGGCGATAATGCGTTGCTTGAGTGCTTGGGTGAGTGCGCCACTACCGCCTTTTGCCCGCTTCATGCCAGATTGGTGATACATCGAATGCCAGCCAGCGAAATCACCCGAGGCGGCTTCGGAGGGGGGGGGGCCACTTTGCGCGGCGAGCCAGATGATTGCGGTCCGTAGTGCTTCATGTTCAAAGGTTTCCAGAACAAGCTGGCCGTAAGGGCCCATGAGCTTGCGGATCATGTTCATACGGTCGCTGCCTTTGAGTGATCGCCCGAACATCGTGCTGACAAGATTCCATGGCGTGGGTGCCTTAAGGAACGCCGCGAAGACCCCCTCATTGAGTTTTCCCCAGGCATTGACGAACTCACGGTAGGCCTCGGCGTCCTTGGGGCTAATGGCGGCGATGCTCTGGCAGGTCTTTTCAATGTCTCGGTAAAAGGCAATGCCTTTACCCGTCTCGCCGGGTAGCGGATAATAGGCCCAGGGGTCCATTTCGATGTATTCCAAGCCGTGTTTTTCCAACTCCAATTCGCGGAGAACTGGCGTTTGGTGAATCATCACATGAGCTGAGCTGCCGACATCGATTCGATAGCCAGTGAAGATGTCTGTCTGCGTGCACACGGCACCGCCAACAATGCCCCGTCGCTCAAAAACTGCTACTTTGCGCCCGGCCTGCGCCAGATAGGCAGCACAGATCATCCCATTGTGCCCGGAACCGACGATGATGGCGTCAAACGAAGACATGTCGTTAAGGTGGCGTCGGATACGGCAATGGCAAGCTTGCACCGTGGCCTATTTAGTAGGCGCTGCTTATGGGGATAATGGAGTTACGCTTGCTGCAAGTCGGGGCATAAAAAAACGCCCTCCTTGTGGGTAAGGAAGACGTTTGGGAAATAGGCTTCTACCGGCTATTACTAGGCTGTTCGTTTCCGACGCATGTAGACGACGCCTGCGGTGAAGAGGGCAAAGCCAAGCGCATAGTAGCCGGGTTCGGGAATAGCGACAATTTGGAAGCCAGATAGCCCCGCTCTACGACCAACATTGCTTGATGCGATACGAAAAGTAGACAAATCGACATTTTCAAAGACGACGTAGTTTGAATCGGTTCCGGCAACAGTCGAAGTCGAGCGTGTGTATGTGCCGCTCCACTGATGGTCGCTATCTGTCATGATGTAAGTCGGGCTGACATCCGTCCAAGTGCCATCAACATCTTCCTGGAGCCTGACGTTCATGTTATAGGGAGTCGAGGCGCTGCTTCCGGATCCACCAAAATAGACGTAGACATCATACAGTTCAAAAGGAGCATTCTCGACTAGAAACGTGCGAGAGCCAGTGCCACTTGAGCCTTTAGCAAATTTCATCATTATGGCGTCGGGCATGGTGACACTTCCATCCACGGGCGTATTGTTAGGATAATTAAATGCTGACCCGCCAACTTGGGCATTCATTCCTACGATGGTGTTACCATCACTGTCTACCAAGTCTGTGAATAGGGGAGATGAAGAGCCTGATTCCCAGTAAAGATTATTCCAGTTGGCTGTTGGAACTACGCCAACTGAGTCAGTAGGAGCCAAGTCGAAATCTCTGCTAGAGAAGCTTGCGACGTTAAAACCAACAGCCGTTTGGCCGATAGCATTGATACTAGAAAGTCCATACATAAGGATGCCGGCTAGGGCAGCCTTGTTGAGGAGCAAGAGGAATTTGCGCGAAGGTAATGTCATAATTTCTTAGGGGTTGGAGAGACACCATGGGAATCCACATGTCTATGGATTCATAGGATTATCAATATGATCGGACTATGATGGGTTTACCTTAGAATTAGCTCAAAGGTCTATTTGGTTAATCTATTAAACTGGCATTGAACATGCCATTAGCCCAAGGCGGAGAAAGCTCTGCCTTGGGCCTACAATAATGACATCTACCGAGGGTACCTACGTATGGGAGGGAGTTACGCGATAGTTGAATTCGTAACGCTTCGGCGGAACGGTGTATTGGTCAAACGTCTGCGGTCCGCAGCTTCCGGTGCCCAAGCCGCGTTGGATGTGGTCGATGTGGATGATCGTTTCCGGGCGCTGCTTGTCCTCCAGCTCATTGGTATGGTAGCTGGTGAAGAGATCCTCGTCGGTGACGTGACGGACGGAGAATTCGAAGGTCGGTTCACCGGAGAATTTCAAGGCTACCGAGCCGTTATCGAGCGTGAACCAGCGGACGTCTGACTTACTCCCGTTTTCCTGAGGGAGCGAATATTTAACGTATTGTTCATCGACTGTGCCTTGATAAAGGCCAACGGGCGTGCCGGCGTCGCGGTCGATGTGATTCTCCCATGGGCCCTTGCCGTACCAGGCTAAGTTCTCGAAACCGGCAGGTGTCTGCATGACTACGCCCACGCGGGGCAGGGTGGGGAGCTCCGCATGATAGTCGGCAACGTTATTGATGGCCAGTTCTCCGGTCGACAAGACTTCCACGGTTTGTTCATAGACGATTTCTTTGGCTTCGTCCGTGCAAACAAGCACCGTGCGTTGAATGATCTTGTTGCCGTCGATGGATAGCGTGCGCGATTTAACCGTGGGCGCGTTAAGCCCGGCGCTGAGCCACTGCATCATTGGCTTGTGATCTTGACCAGTCCAGCGTCGGATGCCGTCGTTGTCGGTCGTGGCGCGCCAGATGCAGAGCTGGGCAAAACCATCGAGTAGGCACTGTCCGGCAAAGTTAACCGCCGTGATGTCCGCTGTCTCAGTATTGGTAATGAGCTGAAGGTCGCCGCAGGTAATCGTGGTCACGGCTCCCTCGCTGGACACTGTGACGGGCATCTCGGCAGGCTTGAGTGCTGGTGGTGTGATGCGGTTCGCTGGCATCGCAAATTGTTCCCAGGCAATTTCATGCCCGGCCTCACACCACTTGGTTGATTCACGCATGGCGAAGCGAATCATGAGGAAGCTTTCCTGATCCTCACGGCGCTCAATCGTTGGCAGGTCGAGCGTGACCACTTGTGAGGCTTCAGGCATTGTCAGGAGGTCTGGCAGTTCGCCAGAGGCCACAATTTGGCCTTCGGTTTCGATTGTCCACGTGCCCACATAGAGACCGAGTGTGGTGAAATAATTCTTGTTGGTTACACGAATCTTACCCTTGGTCAGGTCGATTGCGATGATGCCAATGGGTTGAGCGAGTTTCTTGAACTCCCAGACGCTCGGGCGAATGGTGCGGTCGGGCGCAACCATACCATCGGTGCAGAAGTTGGAGTCGTGGATTGTCTCGCCAAAGTCGCCACCGTAGCCGGGATAAGCACGGCCTTTTTCGTCGATTTTTTGGATGCCGTGGTCGACCCATTCCCAGATGAAGCCGCCTTGGAGGCCCGGGTAGTTTTCGAAGAGTTCCCAATAGTCCTTGAGACCACCGCAGCTGTTGCCCATCGCATGTGAGTATTCGCAATAGACGACGGGACGGTGGTCAGTGGTGGTGATGGCCCATTGCTTGATTTCGTCCACGGACGTGTACATCGGGCAGATAAGATCGTTGTGAGCTGATTGGGTTTCAGCCCAGTCCTTTAGGCCTTGATTCCACTTCGCGTGTAGTTCGCCTTCATAATGGAAAATACGGCTTTCATCCAGACCGCGCATTGCGTCGCCCATGGCGTCGTGATTTGCTCCGTGGCCGGATTCGTTTCCAAGGGACCAACTGAAGATACAGGCATGGTTACGGTCGCGTAGAATCATGCGGGTTCCGCGCTCAATGAACTGATTCTTCCAGCGGGGATCGCGACTAAGCGTTGCGTAGTTGGCGTGTGACTCCAGATTGGTCTCGTCCATAATGTAGAGACCATATTCGTCGCAAAGATCATACCAGAGCTCGGCATTGGGATAGTGGGCAGTGCGGACGGCGTTGAAGTTAAACTGCTTCAAGATCAGAATGTCTTGCAGCATGTTTTCGCGGGTCAATGCGCGGCCAGTAATCTCATGGAATTCATGGCGATTGACGCCACGAATCATCACCGCCTTGCCGTTGATGAGTAGCTCGCGACCCTCGACAACAACGTTCTTAAAGCCGATACGGCAGCTCTTGGCTTCGAGCAAAGTTGCGTCGTCGTCGTACAGACTGACTGACAATGTGTAGAGGCGAGGTAGCTCGGCGGACCACGCGGCGCACTCGGGGATGATTGCGATCAGGCTGGCTTTATAGCTATCCATCCGGTAGCGGCAGTCGATTTCTTCACTATCGGCGTAGACGAGTTCGCCCGAAGGGTCACGTAGCTCGGCGGCGACGGTCCAACCTTTTATCGGGCCTGCTGGTAGGTGCGCACCGATGTCCAAGCCTAGCTTGATTTGCAGATCAAGTACACCTTCTTTGGTCAGCAAGTCGTAATCGGTCTCGGCAAAAATGTCATGCAGCCAGACAGAGTTGGTCGAGTAGAGGAAGACATTGCGGTAAATTCCGGCATGCCAGAACTGGTCTTGGTCTTCAACATAATTGGCGTCACACCATTTGAGCACCTTGACTGCCAGGGAGTTTTCGCCCGCTTTGATTACGGAGGATATATCGAACTCAGATGGCAGACGATTGTCTTTGGACATGCCCACGAAGACGTCGTTTACATAAACCTCAAAATAGCTTTCCACGCCGCCGAAATGGAGCACTGTTCGGCGTTCGGCCCATTCTTCCGAGATCTCGAAAGTGCGGCGATAAACGCCCGTCGGGTTTTCCTCAGGAACGAGCGGTGGGGTATTGTCATAGGGCATCTTCACGTTGGTGTAGATGGGTTGATCCCAGAGCCCTTGTAGCGTCCACTCGGCTGGCACGGCAATGTCTCCCCAAGCTGTATCATCGAAGCCAGTGGTCAGCATGTTTTCCGAGACTTCGGCAGGCTTTTTAAAAAGCTCAAATTTCCATTGCCCGTTGAGGCATGCAAACCAAGGTGAGTCCTCTCCGCTCATGGCACCTTCTGCCGTAGGAAAAGGAATTTGGCCGGAATGCATATCCAGGCGATTCAGATGCGTAAGTTCGGGTATTTCCCAAAGGTTTTTCGAGGTGCGGATCGGGTATTCCATGATAAATTAGGAGAAGCGTAAAAGATCACTACGTGCATGAAGATGCGGCAAGGCAAAATTATTAGACGGCTGGCATATCCCGGCGAGGTTCATGCACCCGGGCTATAAAATATAGCGAGACCAGCATGCCAACAAAGGCGATCAGGGCCTGCAATTGCATCGAATCGTACTTAGTCCAGAAAAAGGCCCCGATGAGCGAAAAGATAATCATGCTGGGGCCATTAAGCAGGCCAGCGAGTGCGCCATAGGTCGGACGTCGGTGGTCGGGGGCGATTTCCAGCATCAGGGTTACATTGCCGATCATGTTCACATTTCTTGTCATGCTTGCGACAAGGAAGTAGGCCATAAAGGCCATATAACTTTCTGCGAATGCTGCGATGACGAATGAGCAGAGGAATAGCAGCCTCGAAATAACCAATAGTGCTTTGCCGCCCACGCGGTCACCTAATACCCCAGCAAAGGCATTGCCAACAAACTGCCCGACCGTTGCGGCGACGAGGGCGTCTCCCACGAAGCCCTCCGATACATCCAGCACGTCAATAGCGTGAATCGCCACGTAGGGAATGACAAAGACGCTCATCGGTCCCATGAGCCGCATAATAGCAAAATTACGGAAATTGCGGTCTTGGCGGAGAATTTCAAACAGCTCGACGCAATACTGGCTCAGCGTTAGTTTCTTCTTCGCTTTGGGAGGTTCGACGACGTTTTCCTCGACCTGCGTGAAGAACAGGTAAGACAAAGCCAGGAAGGCGAATGCGATCAGGTGGAGCAGCCCGAAGCCTAGCATGCCGTCATATTTATCCAGCAGCCATTTGATGACAAAACCGGCCAAGATT
This sequence comes from Cerasicoccus arenae, assembly GCF_014651635.1. Taxonomy (GTDB): domain Bacteria; phylum Verrucomicrobiota; class Verrucomicrobiia; order Opitutales; family Cerasicoccaceae; genus Cerasicoccus; species Cerasicoccus arenae. The sequence continues at coordinate 246,383 of NZ_BMXG01000002.1, forward strand.
GCGATCCCGGCACCAATCAAGTTGCGAGTCGCAGTCAGCGATGAACGGCGGTTAGCTGGCACCGTTCGCGCGACGAGCTGAGTCCAAGCCCCGTGGCCGATCCCGCCCATAAAACCGGAGAGCATGGGGGCTAGGGCAAGCGCCAGTAGAGCGTAGTCCGGATGCTCTTTGCCCAGGAAAATAATGACCAGACCCGCGATCAGAAATACCAGCCGCTGAGGCACGCCAGTGATCATGGCGATGCGCTTCATGTGTTTGCTACGCTCCACAAAAGACGCCGAGATAATGGGGGCCATGATCAGTCCAATAAACATGGAACTGGGCAGAAGCGAAATTACCCAATTAGGCGCATTGAGCTGTTTGGCCATCACGGTCAGCACTGTATCGGCTGCGATAAAGGACATGCCGCCCATGAACAGGCCGCCTTCCAAGGAATGCGCCAGATAGTTTTTCCGGTCGCGATCCATTAACCCGCAGCCTCGCGAATATTCCCGACTGGGCGGCGTGGCGAGTCCTGCAAAATCCCAATTTTCACAGTATCACGCTGATCCTGCATTCCAAACAGCGCAACTTGAAATCAGCGAAAATTGAACCCTCTTTAGCTTTTAACGGCCTCAGGTCGTAAGAGCGGGGAATGTTTTTTCCTGCCAAATCGCCGTAATTGTCTGAATGGCGGCTTGGATTAATGCCTCATCACGTCGGTTTTTGCGAAAGCCCAGCGAGAGGGGCATGATGCCACTGAGTTGCGGAATGACCTCCACCTGATCGCGGTAGATCGAATGGTTCATGACCTCCTCAATGATGACGCTCAGGCCAAGCTCACGCGCCACGAAATTCATGGTGGAATGCTCCTCATTCGCCCCGCGAATGCGTTCGTCGATGTTTAGCTGATGCGCAGTGCGCCAGTCTTGGGTGAACTTGTAAAGCGAGCAGCCTTCGCTGGCGAATATCCAAGGATATTCTTGTAGTCGGGCGGGAGCTGCGTTGCGTAGTGCGGGTGCCCAAGCCTTGGGGGCAATCAAGAGCACGCGGCGCTCTTCTAGCGAGATCGATTGGATGTCGGGATTGGTTTGTTGGCCCTCGAAGAAGGCAATGTCGAATTCGTCCTGACGCAGGCCATTGAGCATGAACTGGCTTGGACCAAAGGTACAGTTAAAGCGTAGTGTGGAAAATTGCGCACTCAGCCGGCTGATGATTTCGTCGGTGTAAAGGGTTTCTGGCGGATTATTGACGCCAATGCGCAGCGTGCCGGAGACATCGTCGCCCAGCATATTGGCCTTGCGTCGCAATGTAGCGACTTGCTTCAGGATGCTCTCGGCATCTTCCCACAATGAGCGTCCAGGCTCGGTCAGGGCCATTCCACGTGAACTGCGCGTAAACAAACGCACGCCCAACTCGTCTTCAAGGGCTTTGATGTGGGCGCTGACGGCGGGTGGGCTCAGGTAAAGGCGCACCGCTGCTCGGGACACATTCTCTTCTTCGGCTACCGCACAGAACGTGCGCAATTGATGGAAATCCAGGCTCATCGTGAAATGATTCTCCCATTAATAAACAGTTTCCGTCCAGTCGGCAACTGCGAGTTGTTGAATATAGTTATCTTCGGTAAAAACCCGAGCAGGCGGGCAATGCGTTTTCTCATTTGCCCAGTATACCTGACTGAGCATGCGAAGGCCATGAGTGATGGCTGAGGGCGCGTTCAGAATTTCTGAACGCCGACTCGATGTATGCCATTGACGCTGAGCATGACTTACGTTGTCGCCTAATTATTCGGCAGGACAATGGATTGGCCGGGCTTCATCGTCAGTGGATAGCCATCCTCTTCGTAGTTCCACAGGGAGAGTTTGCCATCGTCGAACTCCAGTGAGAGATAGCCGGATTTATTGCTCCAAGAGGGTGACCATGCCCCGCTGCTCGGGGTTACGAATTGCTCCACGGTTCCATCATGGAAAGGGGTTTCGGCTGGAACTGGCCGGGCATTGTATTCCCAGATCTCAATATCTGCGATCCAGCTCTGCACTTGGGGTGGCCCTAAGGCGATGTAGACTGCTTGCCGCGAATCGCCTTGCTGAATACCGCCGGTCAACAAGCGTTGCTGTGTCTCAGTTGAGAGTAAGCCGTAAGCCTCCGAATACTGCCGTGCCCGATGCTCCTGCGTGGAGCCGCAGCCAGAAAGAACGAGGGCTATCCATGTGCAAAAGATTAAAGTTCGCATATGCTCAGATGCTTCAACGTGATCCTTACCGCTGTTTAAAGGGCGGTTTTGTGTCGGGCGTTTTCTCATCAGCACTGAAGCTATGCATATGCTCAGTTTCACCGGGAGTGGAGAGCACTTTCCACATGCACCAGCTAAAGAGCAAGCACACGGTGCCCACGGAAATAAACATAATTAACCAGCCACCTGAAGTCATGAGTCTTCCTTCCAGTTTGTGTGCACGTCGCGGTAGCGCTGCACGCTCGATACAATGATGCCGAAGAAAATAAACAATGCGATCACGAGTAGAACGCTGAGGCGAGCGGCAGTGTTTGGAGTGTCTCCAAATAAGTCAGTGACGTATCCGCTGAGTTCTGCTTCGGCATGACCGGGCTTAATCCCAAAGAACTTCTCCAGTACCCAAAAGACGAAGACAGTGATGAGGAATATCGGGCAGACAAATTTCATGACGGGTTTAAAGAATTTTGGAATGCGTATTGCCGCTCCCTGATGCGCCTCCTTGAAACCTTTTTCAATGCCTAATACCCAGCCAAAAATGATAATCTCAATTGTTGCCAGCACGAAAAGCAGGAAGGTGCCGACCCAGAAATCCAGCGTGTCGAGAGCCTTGATGTCTTTACTGAAATAAACCACAAATCCACAGCCAATCACGGTTACCAAACCGAGTATGGCGACTGATCGCTTACGATCAATGTTCATGGTTTCTTCAAGAAATGCGATGCCGGGTTGCAGCATGGATATGGAACTCGTCATTGCGGCCAGGAAGAGCAAGAAGAACCATAGAAAGCCGAACAGTGTGCTGCCGGGCATTTCAGAAAATACCATGGGCAAGACATTGAAGCCCAGTGCGAAGCCGCCGAGAGACCCGGACAAACCAGCGACCCCAATAAAGGCCACTGCTGACGGAATCGTGATTAGCCCGCCCAAAGCTACTTCGCAAAACTCATTGGCGCTGGTCGCTGCCAAGCCGCTGAGCACGATGTCATCCTTTTTGCGTAGATAGCTGGAATAGGTAATGATGACGCCGAAGCCGACCGAGAGTGAAAAGAAAATTTGCCCCGCTGCCGCTAGCCAGAGCTGTGGATTGGTCAATTGTTCAACGACACCAACTTTCTCAATATGGTATGTGACACCATCGATTTCCTGATTGGCCTTGGCCATAAACTCAGCAATCAGATTCTTGTCGACTATTTCACGTTTTGAAATATCACCGGTCACAACGTCTGTCTCTACGACGTAGTTCTTGGTCGGGTTCCAAAGAAATCCTAGACCATTATTAACGTTCTCATTCGGTTCCGAAGGAACTGGCGCACCCAGAGTGAGTACGCGAATGAGTACCACGACGGCGAGCACGACTAAAGTCGGCACGGCGTATTTGCAGAAGAATTCAATGCCGCCCGATATTCCACGGAAAATTAGGAGGAAATTGACGATAAATGCAATGAGCAGATAGATGCCAACATGCTGTAAACTAAAGGACCCGATTGCGGCACCATCGGCATTTTTGCCAACAAAATTATCGAAGAACGCGCCGGATTGTTTGACCGTTTCGAAATCCATGTTGCCCAGCAGGAAATTCACCGAATAGCCTAGGCACCATGCTTCAATATACACGTAATACATGTAAATGACCACAGGCACGATGACGCCGATGATGCCCAGGTATTTTGCCGCAGGATGACGCCAGATGGCGTTGAAAATACCGGGGCTGGAGTTGAAACCCTTTAAGCCACCGTGCCGCCCCATTGTCCATTCCGCCCAGCAAATCGGCAGTCCGATCAGCAGGAACGAGAAGAAGTAGGCGATCATGAATGCACCGCCGCCATATTCAGCAACGAGTCCAGGAAAGCGTAGAAAATTACCGAGCCCGACTGCGCTGCCCGCAACGGCCAGAATCACTCCGAGCCGCGAATTCCAATGTTCTTTAGTAGTAGATGACACCTTGGGGGCGCATTTCATGCATACGTCGTGCCAAGGGCCAGCTTAAAAGCGTTGCTTAGATTTAACATAAGATTAGCGATTAACAATCGGGGTATGCCTCCTGAAAACGCGCCATGACGCAAGTCGTGCGTTCAGCCGATTTGGTGAAGCGACGGCCATCGAGCTCGCTTACGGGCATGATTTCGAATGAAGAATTGGTCAGAAATACTTCCTTGGCGCGCGCCAGCTCGTCTCGATGCGGTGCACGCTCAACGACCTTTGGGAATAGCTTAATTATCCGTGCGCGAATTATGCCGGGTAGGGCACCGCAGCCCAACGGCGGGGTGCACATGTGGTTCTCTTCATCGACCCAGAAGACGTTGCTGATCGCGCCTTCGACGATTTCTTGCTGCGCATTGATGAGCAGGCATTCGTCCCACCCGTCCGCTCGGGCTTGCTGGTGCGCGGCGCGGAAAAGGGCGTAGTTATTATGTTTAATGCCCGAGTAGGAGCTCGGTCCAGGATGTGGCCATTGGCTGATCGTCACACGGAAGCTTGCGGGCTGCGGATGGCGGCGTGGCGGCGAAACTATAATGGCGAAATCTGCTCCTGTTTGCGTCTGGTGACAGGAAAACCGTGCTACGCCATTGGCGATTTGGTTCCGCTGTGCGAGGCCGATGATTTGTTCGCAGACGATCTCTGTGTGGGTGTCAATGGTGATGCCCAGCGTCTGTATTGCCTGAGTAAAGCGCTGCCAATGCTCGGCGAAAAATCGCGGCTTACCTTGATGCAGGCGGAGGGTTTCAAAGCAGCCTTCGCCATAGAGGACTCCCGGCTCGGTAATGCCAATGGTTGCCTCTTCGGCTGGCATAAACTCTCCATTGAAAACGACTTGCATGATTTTTAGGTTTTAGTGAATGCCTTGCTCGAAAAGTTATTTATGCGTTTCCAAGGCAGTAAAAAGAGCCTTGGCCTTGTGCAGCGTTTCTTCGTATTCTGCCTCAGGTTGGGAGTCCCAGACGATGCCAGCGCCGACGCCGAAGTCTGCCCGTCCTTCCTGGCAAGTGATGGTGCGGATGGCTATATTTAGGGCGATGTCGCCGTTGAAGCCCAGCCAGCCAATAGCACCGCAAAAGACGTCGCGCGGCGAGGGCTCTTGCTGTGCAATGATTTCCATTGCACGCAATTTGGGGGCACCTGTGATTGATCCGCCGGGAAATGTTGCGCGTAGGATGTCTCCCAGGGAAACGTTGGGCCGCAAGCGCGCCTCGACCTCTCCGATCAAGTGGTGGACCGTTGCGTAGCTTTCCAAGTGGTAAAGTTCATTGACGCGCACGGAGCCGTATTGCGCAATTCGCCCGAGGTCGTTGCGCTCCATATCCACAATCATGAGCAGCTCGGCACGTTCTTTTTCGCTAGCGAGTAGAGCGGAACGGCAGGCCTGGTCTTCTTCTGCTGTGGATCCGCGTGGGCGGGTGCCTTTGATGGGGCGAGTGACGATTTGGTCGCCCTCTACGCGTAGAAAAAGCTCTGGTGAGCTGCTAAGGATTTGCCGGTCACCCTGCTGAAGGTAGGCGCTGAAGGGTGCCGGATTTAGCTGGCGCAATAGGCTAAACAGCGCCGTGGGGTCGCCTCGAAACGGCGTGGAGAAAAATTGCGCGAGATTAGCCTGGTAGATTTCTCCCGCAGCGATAGCTTCACGGATAGCCTCCACTGAGGTACAGTAATCGGCCTTACTTCGGTTGGCGGTGAAGGTCTTAGAGGTGATGCCGCCTTCGCGAAGAATCGGCTCACTAGCTGGATGGAACAATTTGTCGCGCAGTTCGTCAAGCGCCGCCGCGCCTGCTTGATCGTCCGTGGCGTGTAGCTTGGCGCGGCCTGTTTCATGATCAAAAACATAAACCGCGTGGTAAAACTGAAAATGAAAGTCTGGCCAACGTTGCGCACGGCCTGAGTGATCGGGTTGCCCTGCTAAGCGTCGCCCGAATTCATAGCTGAAATGACCTACCCCCCCCCCCTCGAAGGAATTTCCGCCCGTGTGAGTTTTCAGCTCGTTGGCTAAATATTCGAGGCTATCGCCACTGTGGAAGCTGGAGCAATCAGGAGTGATCCGCTCAATTCGTTGTCCCCAGGCGCGAATGGTGAGGTACGGGTGTGCCGCTAGGATTGATTTTCTTTGGATATTGCTGGAGCCAATACCGCTGTCCAGCCAGCAACAACCTGGTTCGCGACGGAGCCGGGAAAACGCTTGTTCTGGAGTGAGAGACGTGGGCTCAATACGGGCCATGACCACAGCCTGTCGCGCCGTTAGCGACAGTCAAACTTCCTCACACCTTGTTCACCAACTTCCGCCAGCCAATCGGCGATTGATCGTCCAGCAAGAAGGAAATCCGGTGTCAGCTCGGCCCATGGGACAAGAACGAACGCGCGTTTCGTCGCTTCCGGATGGGGTAGCGTAAGTGCTTCGGTCTTGAGCGTGCACTGATCGTAAGCCAGTAAATCGACATCCAAGCTGCGTGGCCCCCAGCGAATGGATCTGTCACGCCCAGTGGTGCGCTCTATTTTTAGCCCTAATTCCAGCAACGCTAGCGGCTGTAAGGTTGTTTCAACTTCTACCACCGCGTTGAGGAAGTCTTCTTGGGCTACCGGCCCGATGGGTGAGGTTTCGTAAAACGAAGAGCTATGCAGCGATTGGATGCTAGAGCTCGCGTTAAGCTGCTGAATCGCAAATCGAAGGTTAGCGGGGCGGTCGCCAAGGTTGCCGCCCAGGCCGATAAAAGCCCGGTTCACGCTTACCCCTGAGCGAGTTCGATTGAGCGCTGTTTAGCGGCGAGCACGGCGTGGCGGACAACGTCGCGGAGCCGATCTTCGTTGAACTGCTCCAACGCTGCTTGTGTCGTGCCGCCAGGGGACGTGACCTGTCGGCGTAGTTCCTCGATGGTATCGACGGATTGCCCTAGCAGGAGTCCGGCACCGGTTACTGTTTGCCGTGCTAGGCGGGAAGCGATTTCGGGAGGCAATCCGGCGGCAACGCCAGCTTCAGCGAGTGCGGCGGTGAATTCAAAAACATAGGCTGGGCCACTGCCGCTGACGGCCGTAACGGCGTCTAGCTGGTCTTCTGGTGTGGCCACTACTTGGCCCAGTGCGCCCAGAATGACTTGGACGAGTTCTTCGTCATGGTTGTCCAAAGTGTGACCACTGGCGTAGGCTGAAATGCCAGCGCCAATTTGCCCGGGTGTATTTGGCATGGCGCGGACACAGTTGCGGGCTTCAGGAAAGCGTGAGCTGATACGGGCCAGCGGGATGCCCGCTAAAATTGAAATGATGAGCTGTCCCTTGGCGAGAGCTGCTATTTCAGCGTTCAGACTGTTGAATTGCTGGGGCTTGCAGGCGAGAACGATGACATCGGAGTCCTGTAGCAGATTTTTCAGCTCGGGCTCATAAGTGATGCCGGCACTGCTTGCCAATTGTGGTCCGGTTGGGTCGTCTCCGCAAGTACATCCGACTTCCGGTGGGCTGAAGTGACCTGTTTTTAGGAGTCCACGAACCATTGCGGAGGCCATGCGACCCGCGCCAATAAACGCTACTTTAATCATGACGTGTAACGCTGTTGGAGAATTTTCCAGTCGTGGACGGAATGATCGCGGAACCATGCGACGAGTGACGAATCTGATCCGCGTTAGTGGTCGCTTCAGTCACGGGTTGCTTAATGGGATGGATCATTGTGGCGACACAGCCTTTTTCCGCGCGATTGATGAGGGTAAGGTCGCCATGCAGATTGCGCATGGCGTGACGTGCCATAGTCAGGCCCAGCCCACGGCCGACGGAGGTTTTGGAGGTGATGAATGGATCGAAAATGTGATCGCGGATGTCATTTGTCATTCCGGAACCTTCGTCGATAACCTTAATCAGCAACTTTTCCCCGTCATCAGAAGTCTGGGTCTTGATGGTAATCTTCTTGTTTTCATCGGAGGTATTCTTCGGGTAGGCCTCCCACGCATTCACGAGGAGCTTGATTAGGACGCCTTCAAAGACTTCGCTGTTGGCCTCAAATTTATAGGTGTCCGGCACACTGCTTTCGAGGTGGACGGGTTCTGAAATGTCATATTCTTCACGGAAACGCTCCAGCGCGCCCTCGATGAGGATTCTGAGTTCCAAGTGCGCAATTGCTACTTTTTCGCTGGTAGCAATAGAGCTGAGATGGCGGATAATGTTCACCATGCGCTGGATCGCCTGATCCATTAGGGAGACGCTGCGCTTGACCATGTCGGGGCTATCATAGCCGTTACGCAACAAATCGAGGTAGCCCACGACCACGCCCAGCAGGTTATTTAAATTATGGGCAATGCCCTGTGTGATGGCACCGACTGCGGCGCTGCGGCGAATTTCTCCAAGCTGTCTCTGGAGCTCGATGTTCTCGCGATAAATTTCCTGAATGCGTAGCTGAGTTTTTACGCGTGCAAGGGTTTCTTCCAAGTCAATTGGCTTGGTAATATAGTCGACTGCGCCAACGCCAAGGCCTTCGAGTTTACCTTCTTTCGATGACTTTGCAGTGATGAAAATGACGGGTATTGTTTCCGTCGCCTCATTTTGCTTGAGCCGTTCACAGGTTTCGATGCCGTCCATCTCTGGCATCATGACATCGAGCAGGATTAGGTCCGGCGGCGTTTCCTCCACAATATTCAGGCACTCTTGGCCATTATATGCGGTAAGCACATCGTAGCCTTCGCGCTCTAGTTTACGCTGGAGCAGCTTGATGTTGATGGGCTGGTCGTCAACGACCAGTATGAGTTGTTTCTTGGAGTTGGGAGGCACCGGGCGCAGTGTTAAGACAACTTAGTTTGGTGGGTCGCAGCGAACGAACCGACGAATGCATGAACATACAGCGACAGAAATGGCCCGCAAGTTAAATTAATTTTAGCATTACCAGCATTTACTTCGGCTTTATGAGCAACGGCGGGCCTGCGATGACAATGGTATGGGCGAGCAAATCATGCGCCGAGCGGCGCTGACGATGTAGTAACAGCAAGAACAAGCTAATGAACAGTAAGGGAAAGGGGAGGAGGAAACAGGTCGATTTTACGCTGGCACGGACCCCAATTTCGAGCGGATGGGGGTAAGTGCCTCGTTTCAGGCTGATGACTCTGAGACCAAATACGGATTTACCCAATGAGCTTCCGCGGGTGATGGTTTCGCTGGCGTAAAAGTAGATCCAGGCGACCATCGCACAGACAGCTTGAGCGAAGCCGACCCCCTCTTTCGCTGCTTCAGGAGGCTCTGAGTAGTTGGGATATGTGGCCGCGACCTCTTCATTCCACTCTAGCAGCGCTGGCCATGCATCAGGATACATCTGGGGCCAGAACACCTTGCTGACCAAAAACGAAGTCAGGAGGAGGATAATTGTGAAATCCAGTAAGGCGCAAAAAACGCGCATGCCACGCCCAGCAATGTAAATTACCGGGAGTTGCGGCAGCGGTGGCGGCGAAGGGGGGGGGAGGTCCGCCATGATTAGGCGTCTGCGGCGAGAGATCGGCGATAGGCATTCACCGTATTCTTCATCAGCATGGCCACTGTCATGGGGCCGACACCACCCGGTACGGGGGTAATGCGGGCGCATTTCGGTGACACCTGATCAAAGTCCACGTCGCCAACGATTCGATAGCCGCGCTTTTTCGAGGCATCGTCCACGCGGTTAATGCCCACGTCAATGACGACTGCGCCGTCTTTGACCATGTCTGCGGTGATGAAGGCGGCCTTGCCCATTGCGGCAATAATGATGTCTGCCTCGGAGACGACTTCCGCGAGGTTAGCCGTGCGTGAATGGCAGACAGTGACCGTGGCGTTGCCAAATTCCGCTTTCATCATGAGGAGCAAAGCAGCGGGCTTGCCGACGATCAAACTGCGGCCTACGACAGCGACGCGCTTGCCGCTGGTGGAGACACCACTGCGCTTGAGCAGTTCAATGACGCCAGCTGGCGTGCAAGCGACGAAAGCGCTCGGGTCTTCCTGACAGAGCTTGCCAATATTGATTACGTTAAAGCCGTCTACGTCCTTATCGGGAGAGACGCGGTTGAAAATCACCCGTTCCTCAATGTGGGGGGGGAGGGGGGACTGGACTAAAATACCGTGGACAGCCGGGTCTGCGTTAAGTTGGTCGATCAGAGTCAGGAGTTCGTCTTGGGTGATGCTTTCGGGCTGAACATGCAACGTGCTTTCCACGCCGATTTCCGCGGCAACCTTTTGCTTTTTATTGACGTAAAAAACCGAGGCTGGGTCTTCGCCAACGCGCACAAAGGCAACGCCTGGGCGAGGGCCATTGAGCTCAGCGAGCTTAGCCTTGAGTTCTTGCAAGATTTCCTCGGAAATAGCATTACCGTCGATCAATTCCATTCCGTGGATTGCAGAAGCGCCCGCCGCCAATGGCAAAGCAAAAACGGCTTTTCCCCCGTAATTTCCCCTTATTGTCCTGTTGGGTCGATCGTTTTGCGTATTACGCAAAAGAGATGGCTAAGCAGGACCAGCAGGATGAATGCCGTCGATTACGGATGTGCAAAGGGGAATTCTCGTTGATCTCGCCTAAAGTCCTAGTGTAGCACGCGGATGTTGCCTGCGCGGATTTCCAATGTGACGGAGCCAGTGATGCGGCGCAGGACACCTTGGATTTCAACTTGCTGGCCCCAGTAGGTCTCGGCTGGGCCAAAAAAGAGGCTATTGTCCACGATCACATAAGCGATGGTGTCGCCATTTTCGTCAACCAGACGGTATTTATAGTCGGAGCCAAAAAGGCGATCCCAACTGGAAACTCGTTCAAATTTGCCTTGCAGATAGCGGGCGACGTTTTGGCCGGGCGGCTTGAGAGAGGCGGGAGCTGGCGGGGTGAGGACGGCTTCCTGCATGACGACTTCTTCCAGCACTGGTGTCGTGGTGACGGGGGGGGGGGGGGGGCTTGGGGGGCGGTTCCCACCGTGGTCGGCGGAGCGACTGCTGCTACGCGGGCGGGCGAATTGTCATTGAGGCGGAAATAGGCTGGGGCTTCGCCAGTGAAGTAAATCGTTGCCCAACCGTTTTCCTCCCGGACAACTTCGGCTTCTTCGCCATCAAGGATGACAGCGAGCACGGGGCTGTCGGATTCAGCACGTAACATGGCTTTGGATCCATTAATCACTTGATTGCCAGGTCCGATGCTGGACGATGGGACATAGCCAACGTATTTACCGGGATATTGGACGAACATCCAGCCTTGGCCTGCTCCTTTGCCATCCAGCAAGGGGCGCGGCTCCAGATCATCCAGATCATCCATTGACTCTTGGAAATACACAGTGCCGTTGACGTCGGGCTCCAGATAGATCGACACTATCTTGTCTTGAGCGTTGGCGGCGAGGGCCATCAGTAGGCCGCTAAGGCAGAGCATGAAACGAAATTTGCACATCATTGGGTCAATTTAGCGTCTATTTGGAAAAGAGAAAGTCCAATTCGCGTTTTGGGATTTCGCGCACGCTGCCTCGTGGGGTGCGTTTCATCTGCAAGCCGCCCATTTGGAAACGCTCGAGCTTGTCGACGAAATAGCCGAAAGACTCGAACAGGCGGCGAATTTCACGCTTACGGCCTTGCCCGAGGTGGACTTCCAGTCGGCGGTCTTTGTCTGGCCCCATTGGAGCGACAATAATTTTTTTAGCCTGCAAAAAATCGCCCTCACGATGAATGCCCTTGATCATTTTGGGAATCAGGGAGGTGTCGAATGGGCGGCTCACCTTGATGCGGTAGCGTTTGACAACGCCGCCGGAGGGGTGGGTGATACGTTGCGCCAGTTCGCCGTCGTTGGTCAGGATCAGCATGCCTTCGCTCTCTTTATCGAGGCGGCCGCAGCAGATCAGCTTTTCCTTGGCTAGCTCGGGCGGGAGCAGGTCGTAAATTGTGCGGGAGTGGTGCGGATCGCCGTGGCTACAGATCACTCCCTTGGGCTTATTCATCAATATGACCCATTGACGATGCGCCTTCGCGGTTACGCGTTGGCCCTCGACCTTGACGATGTCTTTGCCGGACACGACCTTGTCGCCGAGCTTTGCTGTGATACCGTTAATGGTGACAACGCCCTCTTCAATGAGGGTCTCGGCCTTACGGCGCGAACACACTCCTTGTTCAGACAAGTATTTTTGTAGACGTATGGCTTCAGGCTCGGGCATTGGAAACCGGTTATTCATTGAAGGAAACTCTCGGCGGCGCAAGCGATTTATCACCTGAATGCTTGCATGAAGGACGAAATCGCACAGGTTTTACGCCATGCGCTGGTGGCTTCAGGCAATCTTGATCCTCCTGTTCGCGCTCGGAGGCGCGATAGGTAGCACGTTGCTGGTCCAACGACCTGACTTGCCCGCGCTTTCACAAGATGAATGGCTGCGCACGCCAGCACAAGTTGCTGAGCTTGGTAATGTGCTCTGGATTGACGCTCGAAACGTCGAGCGATTTGAGGCGGGGCACCTCGAAAATGCCGTTAATGTTTCGCTGGATGACTGGGATACCGGCTTCGGCGAGTTGATTTCAGTTTGGTCGCCGGATGACACTATTGTGGTCTATTGCGATGGTGAAGGCTGCGAGCTGAGCCGCGAAACTGCCGAACACCTACGCAAAGACCTAGGCCAGGAAAACGTCTATTGGCTCGAAGGCGGCTACGAGGCCTGGTTGGATTTTGCGCCATGAAAAAACTTATCGGTCATTTATTGAGCCTGATTGTGGGCGGTTTTTTCGTTTGGGCAGGTATTGTCAAGCTGACTGGGCCTACGGAATTTTTTCAGTCGATTCTACATTATCAACTGGTGGGCGAAGATGCGGCTTGGTGGACGGCAATGTTCCTGCCTTGGCTGGAGGTGTTCGCCGGCATCGGTCTGATCATCCCGCAGACGCGCTCCGGTGCCTTGGCTTGGCTTACGCTGCTACTGCTTGTATTTGAGGCCAGCTTGGTGTCGGCTTTGGCACGTGGGCTAAACATTGACTGCGGATGCCTCGGCGGTAGTGGCAGCAGTGTGACTTTTGCCCTGGCTCGGAATGGCTTCCTACTTGCGGCCTTGGTCGGAATCTATTTTATCAGCATCTGTCCCCGTAAGAAAATATTATGAAATGGGTTACTCTCTCATTATTTTGCTTGGTTGCGCTTGGTTTGCGCGCAGAGCGAGTTGTTGAAGCGGACGCCGATGCAATTGAAATAAGCCACGATGTAGTTGTCAGCGATACTGCGGGAGCCTTGTCTTTTGAAACCTTGTCGATTGATGGTGGACAGGCAAATTTCAAGGACAAGGAGTTCGTCGCCAAATTTCCCTTTACCAACAAGAGCGACCAAACAGTAACGATCCTGTCCGCCAAAGCCTCTTGCGGCTGCACGGTGCCCAAGCTGGCGAAGACGGTTTATGCGCCGGGTGAATCCGGAGAAATCGTCGCCACATTCAGCTTTGGCCAGCGCACTGGACTCCAGCAGAAAACGATTAGCGTTGTCACCGACAGCAAGCCGCCGCAGCGGACCACACTTCGGCTTCAGGTGACGATTCCGCAGGTCATTTCAATCAAGCCTCGCGTGCTTTTCTGGGATCTGAAGGATAAGAGCGAGTTTGAGGCGAAGGATTTCACTGTCGTCGTTGGCGAACAGGTGGAAGGCAACGTGCGTCTTGCTGGCGATGCACCGGCGGGATTTAAAGGTTCATTGGAGCCCAAAAAAGATAGCTCGGATTACACGCTGACTGTTCAGCCTCTGCTCAAAGACCGCACACGTAGCAAATTTAAGGTCGAAGTGGTGGATACGGATGGCAAAGTCATCGGCGACACGTACGCCTTCGTGATTATCCGTTAAGGAGCGTCTTTAAATATTTCGCTGTCGGGCAGTTCGTTGCTTGGGCGAGCTTGGCGACAGGGCCTTGATAAAGGATTTCGCCGCCGTTCTCACCGCCCTGTGGGCCGATTTCCACCGCGTAGTCAGCCTCGGCAATCAGGTCTAGATTGTGCTCGATCACGATGACCGTGTGCCGCTGGTCGACGAGCCGGTGCAGCAGCTCAATGAGGCGCTGGCAATCGCTGAGATGCAGGCCGATGGTGGGCTCTTCGAGGATGTATAAATTGCGCCGCAGAATGTTGCGCGATTTCTCTTTAAAGCTCGGCAAGCCCGCCGCGAGTTCGCTGACGAGCTTGAGCCGCTGCGCCTCGCCGCCCGAGAGCGTGGGGCTGCTTTGCCCAAGCGTCAGGTAGCCTAGGCCGGTCTCGACCATGAGGCCCATCAGGTCGCTGAGGCGGGAGTGGAAATCAAAAAACGTCGCTGCCTCGTCAAAGGTCATCGCAAGGACATCGGCGATGTTTTTGTCTTTCCATCGCAGGTCGAGCAGCTCTTTACCGTAGCGCACGCCGTTGCATTCATCACAGGGTTGGTAGCTGTTGGGCAGGAACGCCATCTCCAGCTTAATGCGGCCCGCGCCCTTGCACGTTTCGCAACGTCCGCCTTTGGTGTTGAAGGAAAATGCTCCCGCCGTGAGTCCGCGCATGCGCGCCTCAGGCAGCGTCGCAAAGACGTTGCGGATGATGTCGAACGCGCCGATGTAGGTCGCTGGCGTGGAGCGCGGTGTCTTGCCGATAGGCGCTTGATCCACCTCGATGACTTTGCGGAAAACATTGCCATCGAATAGCTCCTGAAATGCATCGGGCGTCGCCGCGAGCGGAGACTGAGCAGCGATCATTTTCGGAGTCAGCTTGCGCGTTTCATGCTGGATGGCCTGATCCACCGCTGGATGAAGCAGGTCGCGCAGTAGCGTGCTCTTACCTGCGCCGGAAACGCCGGACACCATGATCAGCCGTTCCAGCGGCAACCGCAGCTCGCCGCCTTTTAGATTACGCAAACGCGGCTCGCGGAGCACGAGCCAACTGGGTTCCTTGGCGCGTGACTTGGGATTCCATTTCGGTGGCAGTTTGCGATATTGGCCGCGTAGTGGGTGAGGGATGCCGTCACGCAGCAAGCGCCCGGTTAGGCTTTTTTCGGCCTTGATAATCGTTTGGTAATTACCCTCGGCTAAGAGCTGGCCGCCGTTCACGCCAGCGCCGGGACCAAGGTCGATAATGTGGTCTGCCGCGCGCATGGTTTCGTCATCGTGTTCGACAACGAGGAGCGTGTTGCCCTGATCTCGCAGGTGCTTGAGCGAGTGGATCAGGTCGTCGTTATCACGTGCATGCAGGCCAATGCTGGGCTCATCGAGCACGTAGAGCACGCCCGAGAGATTCGAGCCAAGCTGCGCCGCCAGCCGGATACGCTGCGCTTCACCGCCGGAAAGGGTCGCTGTTGCGCGGTCGAGGGTGAGGTAGCTCAGGCCCACGCGGTCCATGAAACGCAGGCGTTCCTCGACCTCAGGAATGATCTCCTCCGAAATCTGTTTGCCGCGGGCATCGAGCTTGAGATTCGCGAGAATTGTGAGCAATGAAGCCGGCGGTAGAGCTAGTAACTCCGGCAAGGAAATCGTCTGCGCCTCGCTGGCCAGAAGCTTGCGGATCGCGGCTTTTTTCACTGGGAGACGCACGGCGCGACTGGTTGTATTCAATCGCTCGCCCGAGCATTCTGGGCAAGTCTGTCCACCAGCAACATCGTCGGGAATCTCTTCGTAATCCTCGTGCTCGAGCATCCATTCATGGATCATGCCATGCCCGCGACAGGTGGGGCACCAGCCCTTGGGCGAATTCCATGAGAAGTGCTTGGGGTCGAGTTCGGGAAACGCTTCGCCGGTAACGGGGTCCGTGCGGCTGGTTGAAAACCACGCCAGTAATTCGCCACTGCCCAATAAGAGAAAGCTGCTGCCCTTGCCGAGCTTCAGCGCTTCGTCGAGGAGCACGTTGGCCCGGTCTTTTCGATCAGCGGGTTTACCTAGATCAAGGGCCAGTTCGATGTCGTGTTCTCGGTAGCGATCGAGCTTTTCAAAATTCGTGACTTCGACCAGTTCGCCGTCGCAACGGAGGAGCGAATAACCGTGGTCTTCAGCCCAATTGGCGAGCGGTTGATGGTGGCCTTTGCGCGCGCGGATCAGCGGGGCGCAGAGGTAGAGTGCAGAGGACTGTTTTGCGGAGGGGGAGTCGATTGCATCGGACAGACGGCGTTTGATCGAGGCCATGCTTTGTGCGGCGACGGGCTCGCCGGTCGTCGGGCTGTGCTGCACGCCGGCTTTGGCGTAGAGCAGGCGAAGGTATTGCGCAACCTCGGTGATCGTAGCCACGGTTGATTTGCGCGTGCCGCGGGTGATGCGTTGCTCGATGGCGACTGTGGGGGGGATGCCGCGTAGGTCATCAATGTCCGGCCTTGGCAGTTGCTCCACGAACTGCCGCGCGTAGGACGACATCGACTCCAGGAAGCGGCGTTGCCCCTCGGCAAAAATAATATCGAACGCCAGCGACGACTTACCCGAGCCGGAGACGCCCGTTACGACATTGAATTGTCCGTGCGGAATGCGGACGTCCAGATTGCGCAAATTGTGTTCGCGTGCTCCGGTGACAATGACGGCGCTTTCACCGGGGGGGGGGGGGGGGGGGGGATTTTTTAACGTTTCACTTTTCGATGCAAAATTAG
>NZ_BMXG01000002.1:263137-285499 GCF_014651635.1 Cerasicoccus arenae
GCGCGGTTTCGGTTTTTTCTTTGACCGCTTTATCAGGCGGACCGTTAAAGACAATTTGCCCGCCGCTGGCACCTGCGCCGGGACCCATTTCGATGAGCCAGTCCGCCGCGAGAATCATGTCAATCTGGTGCTCAATCACGACGAGGCTGTGGCCGTGCTCGACGAGCGTTTGCAGCACGGCGATGAGTCGCTTGACGTCGTCGCGGTGCAGGCCGGTGGTGGGCTCGTCCAGCAGTAGCAGGGCAGGCAATTCTTTCTGTGCGTCAAAAGCGCTCAGGTATTTTACGAGCTTGAGTCGTTGTGATTCGCCGCCGGAGAGCGTGTTGAGCGGCTGTCCAAGCGGCAGGTAGCCAAGGCCCACGGCTTCCAACGCCGCGAGCTTGGTTTCAATCCTGCGCTGAGTTTTGAAAAAGATGCGCGCATCGGACACGGTGAGTCCGAGGACTTCGTCCACCGATTTACCGGTCCAACGAATGGCAAGGATCTCCGGCTTGAAGCGCTTGGAATCGCAAATGGGGCAGGGGACGTAGACGTCGGACAGGAACTGCATTTCCACGCGCTCATAACCGAGGCCCTGGCAATGGTCGCATCGGCCTTGGCCCGAGTTGAACGAAAAATGCGACGCGGTGAGGCCATCTTGTCGCGCGGATTCAGTGGCAGCAAATAGGTTGCGGATACCATCCCATGCGTCGGCAAAAAGTGCAGGATTGGAGCGCGGCGTTTTACTGATGGGTGACTGATCGACGAGCACGATTTCGCCAAAGTGATCGCTGCCCATGATGGACTTAATTGTCGCAGGGTCGTCACTTGCTTTGCCACGCAAAGCTAAAATTCCCTGATGGATGACGTTGTTGAGCAGCGTGGACTTACCCGAACCGGAGACACCCGTTACACAGACGAAGCGCCCCATCGGCAGGGCGAGATTGACGTTTTTTAGGTTGTGCTTGGACGCGCCTTTGATGGTGAGTGCCAGATATTTCTTGGCACTTACTTTGCGTCGCAAAGTTGGCGGTGTGATGGTGTCAACTCCAGAAAGATAACGCCCGGTGACGCTTTCTTCTGCCTTGATGATGCCGAGTGCCGGGCCTGCGTAGACAACATTGCCGCCTCCGCTGCCGGGCTTGGGGCCGATTTCAACGAGCCAATCCGCTGCACGCATGACGGATTCATCGTGTTCAACGACGACCACGGTATTTCCCTGCTCGGTCAGGTTGCGCAAGATGCTGATGAGGCGGTCGATGTCGCGTGCATGTAGGCCGATGCTGGGCTCATCGAGTACGAAAAGTGTGTCGACGAGCGATGCGCCGAGGCAAGAGGTGAGGCTGACGCGCTGTGCTTCACCACCGGAAAGCGTGCGGCTGGTGCGATCAAGCGTCAGGTATTCGAGGCCGACATGTGTTAGGTAATTGAGTCGCGTGAGGATGTTATCCAGGGCGAGTTTGGCGGGCTTGTTTCCCTCACCAACACCGGGCGCGGCTTGGATGAGTTGGTGGAGTTCACCGATCGGTAACTGATAGAGATCGGGCAGCGTGTGGCCGCGCCAACGCCAGTTGAGCGCATCCGGCACGAGGCGCGCGCCTTGACAGTCGGGGCACGTCGTGTAGGAGCGGAAGCGCGACAGAAATACGCGCACGTGCATCTTGTAGGTATTGCCTTCGAGCCAATCAAAAAAGCGACGGACGCCATACCAGGCCTTCGGCCATTCGTGTTCATTTTCGCCGTAGCCGGGTTCACCTTGCAGGACAAATGTCCGATGTTCGTCACTGAGATCGCACCAAGGAACATTCATCGGCACACCGTATTTTTTGGCAGCTTTTTTGAGATCCTTGAGGCTTTCGCTGTAGACTTCACCTTGGAAGGGCTTGATGGCACCTTCGGCTAGCGTGAGGGTTTCGTCAGGGGTGACGAGGCGGTAATCGATTTCGATCACGCGGCCAAACCCCCGGCAACGTGGACACGCGCCAACCGGCGAATTGAAAGAAAACAGGTTGGGCGTGGACGGCGAATAAATCGTTCCGGAAGTGGGGGAGTGGAGGCCTTCGGTAAAGACTTCGGCGTCGCCTGGCATATCACCTTGGAGTGGATAGAAATACAGCTCGCCTTGGCCAAAGTGCAGCGCGGTCGTTGCCGCTTCGATGAAGCGCGCCCGTCCGCTGTTGGTTAGCTTAATCTTGTCCACAATGACGGCAATCGAGGTGTCTGCGGGCAGTATTTTTTCCTTGATTGCGTCGAGTTTCTGGACTTGCCGGTCGTGGATGACGCGGGTGAAGCCTTGGCTGGAAATCGAGTCAATGATCTGCTTCCATTCGAGCTTGCCCGGGCGTGTGACGTGGAAGGCGACGAGTGCGGCCTGGTCGCGATGTTGGGCCAGCGCCTTGCGCCAGATGCTCTGCGGGTTATCGTCTTCGATGACCTTGCCCGTGGCCGGGTCGATGAGCTGGCTGACTTGCCCGAACCAGACCTTGAAGTAGTCGCAAAGCTCGGTCATCGTGCCCACGGTGGAGCGCGAGGTCTTCACAGTGTTGCTCTGGCGAATGGCGATTGACGGGCGAATGTTTTCGATCGAGTCGACCTTGGGCCGATCAAGCATTTCGAGAAACTGGCGCGTATAGGGGGAGAAGGTTTCAACGTAGCGCCGCTGCCCCTCGGCATGCAGGGTGTCGAAAACGAGTGAGCTCTTGCCAGCTCCGCTGAGCCCAGTGACGACGACCAATTTGCCCAACGGTAAGTCGAGATCGATGCCCTGCAGATTGTTCTGTCGGGCACCGCGCAGGCGAATGGATTGAGCGTCAATAGAATGCATATAAGTTCACTATGTGTGGATTTTCACATAGTGCAAGTTCTCCTAGCAAAAATATTTTAAACGCCTCTGAGGCAGCAGCGATTACAGCGGCTTACGCACGACGACTTGAATCACGGAGGCGAGCTTTTCCGACTGAAGCTTGGACCGTCGAGCTAGGATTACCAGAGTAGGCAGTATAATCAGCCGCATGAGCCGGTATTTAAAACTATTGCGCATATTTAGCCAAATATGGGCCTGCCAGTGGAAGGTATGAAAGACATTGAACAACGGCTTGGCTTTGAGGACTTCAAAACCGTGATGCGTGAATAGCCGCTTTAATCCATCTTTGGTATATCGTTGGAAGTCGGTCGGGCATTTATGCTCTGGCTGGAGGAACGGAACGCTAACCACGGCGATGCCACCAGGCTTTAGTACTCGGTAGAACTCTGGGACGACTTCCTCTGGGTTTTCGACATGCTCAAGGACAGCAATACATATAATACAATCATAATGCCCATCGGGATTTGGTATCTCATGAATAGGACTGTAAACGTCGACATGAGTGCGCGTGTCTCCTGGCCAGGAAATGTCCTGATTCGTTAACTCTCCATCAATGAGATGGTTGATTTGGCGCCATCCGCAACCAGCATTAAGAACCTTGCCCTTAAAGAGACCGGCGTCGCGGTGCTCAATCAGTTCGTAGTCCTGCTCAGGCCAGACGGCAGCTTGGCTGGTGTAGTATTCAATTTTCTTTTTAATAGCATTCAGCATGACAGTCGCGAATGTTTTTCGCGCAATTCCTGCAGAATGCAAACTTTAGATTTCCTCGGGGCGAGGAGTCTATTACAACAAGTTGTCCGCCAGTCGCTCGGCTGGTTCGCCATCGGTCTTGCGAATAGGAGCTTCGACCGGGGAGAATTCTGATACGGACAGTAAGGGCGAGAGGGCGTCGGCAGTCACACTGTGTAGGGGGGCGGCGGCGAGTAGCTTGAGCAGGGAGTGAGCGGCTTCGCTTTGCGGGCGGAGCAGCGAACTGGCATCATCCCAGAAGAGGCTGCGCTGGCGGCGGTAGGCCTCGGTGAGCGGGTTGTCCGTGACACGTTCCCAGTTTTGTACGCAGGCCCCCAGACGGTTTTCGTCGAGTGCTCGGCAGAAATTGCGATAAAAGCCCGTCAGGTCGGTGTCGAGCATGGCGGCAGCCGACGGGAAGAGGACTTCTGTGTTGCCGATGAAGTCTAATAGTCCGTCGAGCCCGGAAAAGTATCGATAGATGAGCACTTTGTCCACGCTTGCATGTGCCGCAACAGCATTGACTCCGAAGCTTTGGAAGCCCTCATCCGCCAACAATCGGATAGCTGCCTCGACGATGCGTTTTTCAGTTTGTTGGCGGTTTCGTTTCATGTGCGAAACAAGTAAACAGTGCTACTGGGGTGGCTGTCAATAACCGCGCCAAGCTTGGACCATAAAAACTTGTTAAAAGGTCGGAGGTTGGCAGTCTTGCCAATGTGGAGACTATTGAGACGCAACCGGCGCTGCGCTTTTTTAAGGCAGGTGGCTTTAACCAACTTTGTCTGGAGAAGGCCGAAGACATTCGTTTGGTGTTGGATCTGGACGAAACGCTCTGGGTGGCTTCGAGCTGTCCGGTCAAGGGACTGGATATTGACGAAAAGACACTCCAGCTCATTGACTTCGACCAGGATGGCCGCATTCGGCCGCCGGAAATGAAGGAAACGATTCGCTGGGTGCTCAATGTCCTCACAGACTACGATACTCTCGTCGAAGGGCGAGACTGGCTGAACTTGTCGCAGATTAATTCGGAGAGCGAAGACGGCGCTCGTTTGCTCAAATCCGCCCAGCGCATCTTGTCCAACCTTGGCCGTGGTGACGATGAACGCATTGCGCTGGCCGATTCACAGAACCGTGGTGGCATCTTCGCGGATGTTAAAAGCAACGGCGATGGCATTATACCCGAAGCTGCTGCCGAGAAGGACGAGACGAAGCAGGTCATCCGCGACATCATTGCCTCGATGGGCGGAGAGCAGGATCGCGGTGGTGATATCGGCGTATCAGCAGACAAAGTAAATGCATTTTATCAGGCCGCGCAGGACTACCTTAATTGGTGGGTCAAAGGCTACCCCGCAGACCAAGTTCATCAGCCGGGTTATGTGCCACCGGTGCTGGAAACCACTGCGCTCTCGCTCGAAGACGCCATCGAGGCGGGAGATAAGGCTGAGGCCGCGGTCGAGGCTGATACGCCTCCTCCGCCCGAACCAGCGCCTAATCTGCCGGAGCGTGATGCTGCGATTTTTCCATTAGGTGCCGACACTCCGGCAGCCTTTGGCGCGGTGCAGGCTTTACGCGGTAAAGTGGAGGAATTTTTTGCCCAACGACGGATTGCGGCCTTTGACGTTGGTGCTGTGACCTTCCTGAATTTTCGGGAGACTGATTTAATCGAGGCAGGTAAGCGTGATGAGGCCAGCTTACGCGAAGTCATGCTGGGGTTGCCTCTGGCACATGTGAAGGCAGACGCCGATTTACCGCTCACTCAAGGGGTGAATCCGGCCTATGCTGCCGCTCTGCAAGCCCTTAAAGATCGCGCAGTTAAGCCGTTGCTGGGAGACAAGGATACGCTGACGCCCGAGGATTGGTCGGCACTTCAGAGCAAACTAGCAGCCTACGAAGCATGGATTAACGCCAAGAAAGGCACAGCTGTTGAAAAGCTGGGGGCGGGCCGTTTGGGAGCCATTTTGAGAGGACCAGAGAAGGAGGCCATTCAGGCGCTGATCCAAGTCGACGCCGCCTTAGCGGGAGAGATCAAGGCCGTGGAAGAGGTGGAAAAGCTCCTGCGTTTTCATCGCGACCTTTTCCGCCTGCTGAACAACGTGATCAGTTTTCCGGAGTTTTACGACACGGACAAACAAGCGATTTTCCAGACGGGGTATTTGATCATCGATGGCTGCGCGTTGCATATGTGCGTGGAGGTGTTGGACTTGAATGCTCATTCGGCCATTGCGCAGAAGTCCGGCATCTATCTGATCTATTTAGAAGCTAAGCGTAAGGACCAGCCAGCGCCGATCTACGTGTGTGCGGCGGTGACTAGCCGAAGCGCGGGCCGCATGTCGGTGGGCAAAAACGGCGTTTTCTACGATCGAAAAGGCCGTGATTGGGATGCGAAGGTGGCCAAGGTGATCGTCAATCCCATTAGTTTACGAGAGGCCGCTTGGGCACCATTTCGTGCCATTGGAGATATTATCACTGGGCAGATCGAGAAAATTACTCAGTCACGCCAAAAATCGATCGAGCAGCAGATTTCCGGTTCGATTACCAATCTAGATAAGCAAGTTGCCCAAAAGCCGCCCGAGACGGTGGTGGAAAGTAAAAGTAATGGAGGCGGCGGTATGAGCGGCATGGGCGGTATGTTGGCCGGCGGTGGCGTTGCGATTGCGGCTTTGTCTTCGTCATTTGCTTACATTGCCCAGCAGGTCAAGGAGTTGCCTGATGTTTACTTTATCTACACGGCGCTGCTGATTATCTTTTTTGTCGTGGGGCCGTCGGTGCTGTTGGGGTATTTCAAACTTCGTGCACGAGACATCGGTATGATGCTGGAGGCTTCGGGCTGGGCGATTAATGGCCGTATGCGGATCAACCTCAAGCTGGCGCAAGACCTGACGCATGTGGGGCGTTTCCCGAAGACGGCCACGCGCGTGCATTATGAATACCTGTCGGAAGATGGTCGCACACGGCGTCGGCGTTTTTGGTTGGGCTTCGTTGGGATTTCCGCCGCCATTGCTTTTGGCTTTCTTTGGTTCACGCACGACTGGGAACCGTTGACCACGGCTCCGTCGGTCACGGAAGCAAAGGCCAAACCGTAAGGCGCTTTGCCAACTTTACACCTCCGCGCTTGACTCGGAGAGGGAATGCTTTGGGCTGGAATGCTTCATTTAACAACATCATCACGACATGTATAAAATCGTATTGCTGCGACACGGCGAAAGCCAATGGAACTTGGATAACCGCTTCACCGGTTGGACCGACGTCAATCTGACCGCCGAAGGCGAAGCACAAGGCCGCTCTGCGGGCCAAGTGCTCAAGAAGGAGGGCTTCAAGTTTGACGTGGCCTACACGTCCGTGCTCACCCGCGCGATTCGCACGCTCAATCTTTGCTTGGAAGAGATGAGCCTGAACTACATTCCCGTCATCAAGCATTGGCGGCTCAATGAGCGCCATTATGGCGCACTTCAGGGCCTCAATAAGTCCGAGACCGCAGAAAAGCATGGTGAAGAGCAGGTCAAAATCTGGCGCCGCAGCTACGACATCCCCCCCCCTCCGCTCGAAGAGTCTGACCCACGTCACCCAGCCAATGAGCCGCAGTACGCCGATTTACCTAAAGACGACAAGCCTGCCACGGAATGTCTCAAGGACACCGTTGATCGCTTCTTGCCGTATTGGGAAGTCGAGATCAAGCCACAGGTCGCCGCTGGCAAGTCAGTGATCATCGCTGCACACGGCAACAGCCTCCGTGCCCTTTACAAGCACTTGGCGAAGGTGTCCGATGACGACATTATCGGCGTCAACATCCCAACAGGCATGCCGTTGGTTTTCGAGCTGGATGAAGATTTCCAGACGACCAAATTCTACTACTTGGGTGATCCTGAAGCCGTGAAGGCTGCGATGGATGCTGTCGCCAATCAAGGCAAGGCTAAGTAAGCGCGTTTTTTGATTTGTTTTTTGCGGCGGACGTCAGGATTGGCGTCCGCCGCTTTTATTTCTACTGATTGACGCAAACGAACGATTCGTTTAGCTTCCCATAAATGTTAAACAAGCTTGCCCAGCTTTTCAGTCGCTCGCCCAAACCGGTAACCCCGGAAAAGGAGCCGGAGAAGAATTCAGCCGAAACGGCTGAAGAAGCGGATGAGCGTGTTTTTGCTCGCGATGAGCGTGACACGCAGTCTTGGGTTGGAGTGGGATTAGACGGCGTTTTAGCTGAACGACTGGAAGAACGCTACACGGGAGAAATCGGTCCGCCAATTCCAGACATGGTCGCCCGCATTAAAGATTGGGTGAAATACAAGGGCATCAAGGTCCGGGTTTTAACGCCACGGGCAAGCACTCAGGAAGGGGCCGATCAGGTTCGTATCTGGTTGGAGACTCATCACTTGAGTTATCTTGAATGCACACATGCGAAGGACTTGCACATGGTGGAGTTTTGGGATGATCGGGCAGTGCAAGTGATCTCAAACTTAGGAACCAGTGTGGGCGAATCGCCCGCTGGTCTGGATCCAGCTCAGAGACCTATGCCTACTGATATACCAGAAACTCCTGATGCGACTGGTTTAACAAAATAAAAGCGACCCTTTGGGGGTGATTGAAAGTTGACGGGACATGTGATAGGCTTACGTTAGAGGTTTCTACCTTTTTCCCTTATGAGCAAGACCCTTGAAGAAGAATCAATCAATCAGTTAGACCCGCGCCTGCGTAAGCAGATTGAAGGCGCGCGGAAGAATTTAACGAAGAATCCGTCAATCGTGATTACTGTTTGCACGAACATTTTAGATCGCCATCCTGGCTGTCTGGAAGTTCGTAGGCTTTTGCGCCAAGCTCAGATGCGCTCCAGTGGCGGCAAAGCCAGCAGCATGAGCAAACTTTTCGGCAAAGTGACCAGCGCACCTTTTGCCCAGAAAGCCAAAAAAGGGCTGGAAAATGACCCGGAATCCGTCATGTCTCAGGCGGAAAGAAACATTACTGATAATCCCAATCTTCCACTCGGCCATCGCTTGCTTGGCCAGGCGGCGGAGAAGCTTCATCTTTTTGAAACGGCTGTCTTTGCTTACGAAACATTGATCGAAGTTGATGACACTGAAGAGCATCGACTCATGCTTGGTAATGCGCTGGTGCTAGCCAAACGATCGAAGGAAGCCATTGTGCTTTGCGATAAAATTCTTTCGTCAAACCCCGCCAATGAGGCCGCTCAGGAACTCGTTCGCCGTGCATCGGTGGCCCAGTCAATGGAGCAGGGTAAATGGGAAGAAGAAGGCGGCTTCCGCGATAAATTGGCCGATGAAAAAACGGCTACCGAGTTGGAGCAGTCTAACCGCATGGTCAATGACGAAGATACGGTGGAAAAACTTGTCCGGAAGAATCAGGAACTGCTCCGTACCGAACCGGACAATCTTACACTTTACCGAGAAATCATCAACGGATACCGGTCCATTGGTAATTTTGCACAGGCCTTGGAATATACCGTTGCTGCGCGTAAGACGCCAGCTGGTGCCAGTGACCCGACTTTGGAACGTTTGGAAATTGACCTCAATATTTCCATGAAACGCGCCGAAATCGAAGTGCTTGAGGAGCAATTGGAAAGCGATTCGAATAACGAGCAGCTCAAGGCTCAGGTGGAAGAACTTCAGGCGCAAGAGCACAAATTCCGGCTGGAGAACGCCAAGCGCATTGTCGACAAGTATCCCAACGACTATGGTGCTCGCTTCGAACTCGGTATCCTCCTCTACGAAGAGGGCGACTTCGATAAGGCGATGAGCGAATTCCAGAAGGCCACACGTAATCCAAAGGTCCGCGTGAAAGCAATTTTGATGCTCGGTCGCTCAATGGCCGCCAAGGGCATTTACGACATGGCTGTGGTGCAGTTCGAAGAAGCCAAGAAAGAAATCCCCGGGATGGACGACACCAAAAAAGAAGTCATTTACGAACTCGCTCGTGCACACGAAGAAAATGGTGATCTAGACAAGGCGATTGCGGAGTACAAGATCATCTATTCTAACGATATCGGCTATCGCGATGTCTCTGAGAAGATTAACGCCTTCTACACGCAGAAGAACGCCTAGGCTTGACGCTGGGCGTGGCAGTGGGTGTATTCGGGGGATGATGAATATTCGCCATATTGCCGTAATCAGTTCTCTCGCAGTGCTTTCTCTGGAGCTTGCTGCTGCGCCCTCGATGTTCAAGGAACGTCGCCGGATGGATCGATTGGAACAGGCCGAAACGCGTTGGCAGGAGCCTGAGCGCGTCACGCTGAATATTCATTATCGTGTGCCGGTCGTGGAAACGCTCGGCTACTTGGCAGCTTTCTACCCGGACATGCAAAAGCTGAGCACGATTTCTGCTGATTTGCGTCCGATCGCTGTGCGTGTGCAAGAGCTTTCTGGTGACCGCTTTGAGGGACGCTCATTTCCAGCGGAGGTTGATGCTGAGTGCCGTAAGTTGCGCGATCAGATGTTTACTGACGTTAAGGAAGTCTACGGCCAGGACACGGTGAACCGCATTCAGAGTTACCTGGAGATTAAATACGGCAGCATGACCTTTGGCTCCTTCAGCGAAATTATTGATTAGACAATTTTAGCAAAACGGCCCCGGTCTTTTCAGAGTCCGGGGCCGCTTTTTTTTTGGCAGTGTGGTTAGAAAATATGGTCTAGTGCAGGCCGAGAGTGGTCAATTGTTGGTCTGCAGTAGCAGGGCTGACTGGAAAGTACCCGTTCGCGCTAACCTTGCCTTGGCCTTCGGAACTGTAGACATAACGGATGAACTCTGCGTGTAGTGTCTTGGGTTCGGTGCCAGGGCGCTGGTTAAACGTTAAGTAAAGATTGCGTGAGAGTGGATACGAGCCGTTGACGGCATTTTCCTCATTGGCTTGGATAGGATTACTACCCTCAATGATGGGCGTGGTGGAGACACCAGATGTCTTGTATCCGAATCCGCTGTAGCCAATGCCATATGGATCATTTTCGACGGAGCGGACGACTTCTTCTGAGCCGGATAGCTCACGATTAGTGCTCTTGTATTTGCCCTTGTTGAGAACTTCATCCTTAAAGAATCCGTAAGTGCCCGATGCGCTGTTGCGGCTATAAACATTGATTGGCTTGTTTGCCCAATCACCCGTGAGGCCGAGGTCTCCCCAAGTGACTATATCTTTGCTGTAACCGCGGCGACGGGTGGAGGAAAAAATCGCATCCAGCTCAGACATCGAAAGGCCACGATCTTTGATTGGGTTGTCGGGGTGCACGTAAACAGCAAGGGCGTCGATTGCGACCGGTAGGGAGGTCGGTTCATATCCAAACTGGGCCTTGAATTTTTCCACCTCGGCTGGTTTCACGTTGCGGCTCATTGGGCCAAAGTCGGAGCGACCTTCGACGAGTGCTGGGATAGCGGTTGAGGAGCCTTTGCCCTCGTGGATGACGCGAATCCCCTGGTGATAGTTCTTAAAATCCTTTTCCCAAGCCGCCACGATTTGGTCCATCGTGTCGGAACCGATGGAACGCACGCGACCGCGCACCGCGTGATTCGGAACGTAGTTTGGCAACGAGGCATAGCTCGGTGTCATGGTCGTGGTAATTGGCTTTACGACAGTCGTTTTGACTGTCGCCGTGCTGACGGGCGGCGGTAGCGTTTCGGTGAAGTAGGATTGTGATTCCTGGCGGTGGTTGGGGGCGCTTGAAAGCATGGGCTCGGCGGCAGCCTTGCTTGTGTTTGTCGTATTGGTTGACGTGCTTTCGGTGCAGCCTGCAATGAGCAGGACTCCGAGTGTGCCGAGGAGTGTATGTTGGGCTAGGCGAGAGAACGGTGCAGTTTTCATAGCGTCTTATGTGCTGTTGATTGTGTTCAGGAAATTAAAGATCGGAAAAAACGAGCGTGGGTCGGAAGCCGGTATAACTGTTAGCGACGACGGGCGAGGCCTCACTGCGATTAGCGCTGCGGGCCAGATTGGCGTCATCAATAAAAGAACCTCCGCGGACAATTTTCATGGCCAAGTCCACACGCCCATCGCTGTCAATGGGCCCCTGCGGATCTGTTTGTGGGCCTTCGGGATAGGCGGCGCTCCAGTCAGCGGTCCATTCGGAGACATTGCCATGCATATCATAAAGACCCCAATCATTGGCTTGCCCGACGGAAGCAACGGCAGCAACGGTATCGAGCCCTTCGCCGGATGGATCGTAGATATTGGCGTCTTGGCTGGTCAGGCGATCCTTCCCGTTGTTGTAGGGGCCTGCTGTGCCTGCGCGGGCGGCATATTCCCACTCTGCTTCGGTTGGCAGACGGTAGGTTTTGCCCTCCAACTCGCTGAGGCGGCGACAAAATTGATTAGCCTGCTCCCATGTGATGCTATGCACGGGTAATGAACGGCCAATGAAGTCCGCATCGGAATCTTCCATACGCATCCGTTGGCCCATGACTTTCTCCCACTGCTCCTGAGTCACTTCCGTGGCCGCCATGAAAAATCCCGCCGTCATGGTGATTGTAGCCTGAGTCTCGTCACTGTCGCGATAGGCTTCGTTTTCAGGTGACCCGCGGTTGAATGTGCCGGGGGGGATATAGACTAGAGTGATGCCGGCGGAATTGGTCAATGTTTCTCCAGGCTGGAAGCGGTTGCGATAGATGTAGGCTTTCGCGACAGCATTGTTGGAGTCCAGCGCGATGACCTTCTCGTAGAAGCCCAAGGCGGCGGATGTGTTGTTGCTGTTGGCCGCCTTAACGGCCAGTCCGGTGAGCTGAGCCAGCAACTGTTGCTTTAGGTTCGGGATTTTCTTTGTCTGCTCAACGGTCATCTGGACTGCATTTGTGTAGTTGCCTTGATCGGCGGCGGATCGGGCTTCCTTGATGGCTCCCTCGACGCTAATCCAGAGTGGGGTTGGGTAATTGCGAATTTCAGCCAGCCCAGCCTCGTCGATAGCTGTATTGAGTTTTTTCTCGCTGGATGTTACAGCGGCGCGCCCGTATGCGGCGGCGGACTGATTCCAGAGGTCGATGGCTTCCTGATAGGAGGAGGCGTTAAAGAGCTGAATGGCGCTTTGGTTGGTAGCCAGAGCACGGGCCATATCCATTGGGGCAAGGTCGGTAGCTTCTTGTTGATTGGCGATTTTGGCCAAGGCGGCGGCGTGGTCACGTGCGATAGCGGCGGTGGATTCCGTGATGCCAGCGGGCTGTATGGCTTGAGAGAGGGAGGGGGGCTGCGGTTGGGAATTCGTGGATTTTTGGGTGACGGAGGGGAAAGGGGGGGGGGCTGCGGCATCCTTGGGCTTTGTCATCAGGAACGCCACGCCGCCAATGATGGCACAAAGGGCCACGATGCCGCCGATGATTAAGCCAGCGGGAGAGCCGGATTTCTTTTGAGGAATTGGACTGGCAGTGGCGCCAGCTCCAGTTTCGCTAATTTTTAAAAAGACCGTTTCGCCCTTTTTTGATTTATCGCGGACGACTCCTGAAGTGTCTGATTTTGCCATGGCGTGTCGATATTTACTGAAAGCGTTTTCTATGGAGAGGACGTCTGCGCCGCGGTGGCACATGACGGTAATGAGTTGGTTGTCAGTGCGGGTCAGGTAGAGGCAGCCTGAGGCGTAGCGAAGCAATAAGCAGAATGCTTGCGGGTAGTAGCTATCAACGGCGTAGAAACAATTGAGTATCCATGTGGCGAATTCCGTGCGCTTAAAGTGGTTAGCGTAGGTGCCTAGATTCTGGGTGAGCACAGCACCACTGAGGTCCATTACCACATAGCCATCCACGCCTTTGGTTTTACCCAATAGATCTCTGACGATGTTAAGTTCCATGATTGAGATCGAGCAGTCGTTCCAGGTCGTCATGGTGGATGAGACCAATGCGGCGTTCGCTGCTTTCGGCAAAGGTGATCGCTTCCTTGGCCTGAAGCACATGCATCTCCTGCATGTCCTCTAAGCCTAGGCTGAGCCCCAGCATTTTGCCGATGCGGAGAAAGTCCGTCGTTGCGGCGGCTAGGTCTTCATTGGGGGCACCGCGTCGCGCCACGATTACGCCGTCTTCCCGTAGTTCCACCATGCTTCGCATGCCTGGCGTAGACCTTAATTTGCGCAGATTTGTATTTTCGTTGGCCGATAGTTTACCCATTGCTTGCCACTACCGAAACCGCCTCAGACTTTAGTAGTCCAATACAAAGCGCGCACTTCACCTAACTTTGACATTCGTAACCCATCCGACTCAGTCTTTAGGTTTATAGTATAATTTATTGATTTTTAATGTTCGTATGTGTTTCAGGTTATATGCTGGTTACAGCCGATTATTAGAACTGTAACTGAATCGTTTCACTGCGGGGTTGTTTTGTTTCAAGCGGGTTAAATGTCTCTGGCTGACGCTTATTGACATGGACAACGAAGGGAAAGAAACCAACCTCGAATTCAACTTGGGGATTCACCCAATTGATAATTTAAATCACTTTAAATGTTAGGTCGCAGAGAGAGATTCCGAGAGTATTCGCTTTATGAACTGTTGAGCGAATCCAAGCCGGAGCACCACGAAGGCATCCGTGAGCTTTGGGGGACCGCTAATGTCCATTACTTAGTGGTTTTTGGCAAAAAACGGATGGGCGAAAAAGCTATCCTGTCCGTAGGTCCCGAATTGGATTACACCCATCTGGATGATGTCATGGATCTCGTGCTCGACGGACTTCGGGCAATTGGCTACGTGAAGTGCCTTGCCCTCGAACATGCTGCCCGCGAAGGCATGGTCGCCGCCGCCACTCAGAAAATTCAAAGCGAGCATCAACGCGAACGTGAGGCCAGCGAACATGCTCGTAGCAGCGCAATTGCCGCCCGTGACATGGATGAGGCTTGGGATATTATTCGCCAGAGAGAGGCCGAGTTCGATAGGCGCGAAGCCGAACTACGCACCCGCGAATCCTACATCGAGGAAAGTGAAAACAAGCTTTCAGAAATTGCTCAGGCCCACTACGAAACCGAAAACGAGATGGCACAGCGCGAAGAGCAATTACGCAAGTGGCAGACGCGTCTCGAAGCCCGCGAATCTCTCCACAGCGCCAAGCGTTAATGTGCCACCACGGGCAGTAGATTTCGCAGTTAGGGCCAACAATACTGGGGTGTGGCTATTCATTTACTAAGGGATGTCGTTTTCTAGACGAAACCTAGAGTAATAAGCCTATTTTTAGACCTTCAATATTCCCTATTGCGCCGGTCGCATGAGTTATTAGAGTATCGTGTTGTTGCTACATTATGCTTGATCGACGTTCACAGGGGCTGCTGATGTTACATGGCTGCATCGTCATATTGGCGCTGAATGCTTTGTTCTTTTTGCAGGCTGTGGTGGGCGTCGAATTGACGTTCCGGTATTCCTATAACCTGATTAATTTCCCGCTCTACCTGATGGGCATCACAGCTTGCGGGCTGATTTTCTTCAATTTTTACCCGATGCTGGCCCCAAGCATGTTTCAGCGAAGTGGTGCCCGGGTATTTCAGGTGACGAATCTTCAATCAGCGGTCATGCTGGTGATGCTTTTCGGCATCATTTTTGCGACGAAGGATAAGGCAATTTCCCGTATTTTCGTGGGCACGTATCTGATTTTGAGTTATTTTCTGCTCTTTACGCTCAATACCGTGCTGCCCAAGGCGATTTCCGGGTTTATGTTTAAGGGTGGGAACTTGCGGCGTTGTTTGGTGGTTGGTCGGAAGTCCACCTATGAAAGCATGCGGGACTGGCTGGAGACCAAGGAAAATCTAGGCGTGGAAGTTATTGGCCTAATCGATCCTGAGCCAAACGCGGAAGCTCTTGATAGTGAGGTCTATATCGGCAATGTAAGTAACCTCGCCGAACTGGTTAAACGGCATTACGTGAACCAACTGATCTTGCTGGAAACGCGCCAGTCCAAGATCTGGGTTAACCAGATCATGCACGTGGCCGAGGAGCAGGGCTGCCAAGTGATGATTTATAACCCTTGGGCGGAGTTCTTCGAGCAGCCGTTGACGTCCATCAAGGACGGGCCGCACACGTTTTTTATCCCACGGGAAGAGCCCTTGGAGAGCCCGTTCAACCGCTTGGTCAAGCGAGGGGTCGATTTGCTGGTTTCTTTGCCGATCCTGCTGTTTATCCTGCCGCCGCTCATTCTCTGGGTCCGCTATCGTCAGCGTAAGGAATCCCCTGGACCAGTGTTTTTTAAGCAGCAGCGCCGTGGCTACAACCGTGCGATCTTCACGATCTACAAGTTTCGCAGTATGCACGTGGAGAATGATGATGAGGCTCGGCAAGCGACCAAGGCGGACCCGCGCGTTTTCCGCTTTGGCGAGTTCATACGACGGACGAGTATCGATGAGCTGCCGCAGTTTTGGAATGTTTTCAAGGGGAACATGAGCATTGTCGGCCCGCGCCCGCACTTGCCGGAGCACGATATACTCTTTGGTAAGCGCGTTCGTATTTACCCTCAGCGCCATTTTGTAAAGCCGGGGATCACTGGCTATGCGCAGTGTAATGGGTTTCGGGGAGAAATTACAGACTCCGAGCTGCTCCGGGCCCGGGTGCAATACGACTTGGAATACATTACGGAATGGTCCGTCTGGCTGGATCTCGAGATCATGGCTCGCACGGTCTGGATCGTTGTTCGGCCACCAGAATCAGCCTATTGAACCAGCTTTTCCAGAGCTTGAGCTAGTTCTGGTTCTAGCTCGGCGGATTCAATCACGCCAGTTTCAGCCTTGCGGCAGGCAAAAACTGTGGTCATCGCACCTGTTGCCACATGGACTGGTACATCGCCGCCCAGCCGATAAAAGCGGAATGCATATTCGACGGCACGGATTTTTACGGCTTTGACCGTTAATTGAATCTCCACTTCATCGCGGAAATGCAGTGGCGCATGGAACTCGCAGTTGACGCGCACGCGAGGCCAACCGGCGGTGATGCCACCTTTGTGTTCGATCAATGTTGCTCCGAGGGAATCAAATAGCTCAGCCTCAGCGACTTCCATCCAGCGGAAGAAATTCGCAAAATGCACGATTCCCGCCATGTCGGTTTCACTGAACTCGACTTTCTTCCGGTAGGTAAACAACGCATCCATCTGCTCAGATTCGTCAAAATAATTCATAGGCACAAACGGAAAAACAGTTAATTTGCTTTAGATTTTGCCGATTAATAGTCTCATGAGCAATTCGCAAAAGGCAGGTGAACGTTTAACACCCGGTGTTATTCAAGCGACGTTGTTAGTGGTCTTCGTGGCGATTCTGTTGTCGCTGATGCCTTCCTGATTTTTCCATTGCCTAGCCGCGATCATTGTCTTTCACTTTTTCCTTGAATGGGGAGTCCGTCGCGACGGGCTGAGATGGTAGGCCGGACGCCCGCCGAACCCTTGGAACCTGATGCGGGTAATGCCGTCGAAGGGAAATTATGGAAAAAGTTGCGACAATACATTCCCGGCAGTTGAGGGCGCTAAGGCGGCGTCGCGGGTTGTGCGTCGCTCCAAAACCGCAACGCTCAAATCTGATATGACCGAAAATAACGGTGCCTCACGGCAAGCTCTCTTCCCGAATTCCACGCGTGTTTATGTAACTGGCTCCCGGCCCGATTTGCGCGTGCCCATGCGAGAAGTCTCACTCTCAGATACGAATCGCCCCGACGGCTCCATCGAGAAAAACGAGCCTGTCCGCATCTACGACACGTCAGGCTATTGGGGCGATCCCGATTTTCATGGCGACGTGACCAAAGGCCTGCCAGCCGTGCGCTCTAAGTGGATTCAAGAGCGTGGCGATGTTGAGTCAATCGATGGCCGTGAACTCAAACCGATGGACGACGGTTATCTCTCCGAAATCCACCGTTCCAAGGCCGAGTCGGAAGGTGCCCGTAACCGCATCGAATATTTTGCCCGTGATAGTCGTCAGGTCCTCCGCGCCAAGCCTGGAGCAAAGTCCGTCAGCCAGCTTCATTATGCGCGTCAAGGCATCATTACCCCGGAAATGGAATACATCGCCATTCGGGAAAATATGAAGCGCCAGCAACTGCACGATGAGATGCTTTCTTCCGCTGAATGCGCAGGCCTGCCGTCTACCGACCTGCGCAAGCAGCACCCCGGTGAAGGCTTTGGCTGTGCGATTCCAGAAGAAATTACGGCGGAATTTGTCCGTAGCGAAGTCGCCCGTGGCCGCGCCATCATCCCGGCCAACATCAATCACCCCGAGTTGGAGCCGATGATCATTGGCCGCAACTTCTTGGTTAAGATCAACACCAACATTGGCAATAGTGCCGTTGCTTCGTCAATCGAAGAGGAAGTTGAAAAGATGCGTTGGTCCGTCAAGTGGGGCGGCGATACGCTCATGGACCTTTCGACAGGCAAAAACATTCACCAGACCCGCGAATGGATTCTGCGCAATTGCCCAGTCCCCGTTGGCACAGTGCCGATCTATCAGGCACTGGAAAAGGTTAACGGCAAGGCCGAAGACCTGACTTGGGAAATTTACAAGGACACGCTCATTGAGCAGGCCGAGCAGGGCGTTGATTACTTTACGATCCACGCTGGCGTGCTCCTGAAATACGTGCCACTGACGGCCCACCGTATGACGGGCATTGTTTCGCGCGGCGGTTCGATCATGGCGAAGTGGTGCCTCTCGCATCATAAGGAAAATTTTCTCTATACGCATTGGGACGAGATTTGCGAAATTTGTGCCGCCTATGACGTATCCTTCTCCATCGGGGATGGTCTGCGTCCTGGTTCGATTGCCGATGCCAATGACGCGGCGCAGTTTGGGGAATTGGAGACTCAAGGCGAGCTCACGACCCGCGCTTGGGAATATGGCGTGCAAGTCATGAACGAAGGCCCAGGTCACGTGCCGATGCACATGATCAAGGAGAATATGGAGAAGCAGCTTGAGTGGTGCCACGAAGCGCCGTTCTACACCCTAGGGCCGCTAACGACTGACGTTGCGCCAGGCTACGACCACATTACTTCAGGCATTGGTGCCGCGATGATTGGCTGGTACGGCTGTGCGATGCTTTGTTACGTGACGCCGAAGGAACACCTCGGTTTACCGGACAAAGATGACGTTCGTGAAGGCGTGATTACCTACAAAATCGCCGCTCACGCTGCTGACCTCGCCAAGGGCCACCCATCGGCTCAGTATCGTGACAATGCGCTTTCCAAGGCCCGTTTTGAGTTCCGCTGGGAAGACCAGTTCAATCTTTCTCTCGATCCGGAAAAGGCTAAGGAATTCCACGACGCCACACTCCCGCAGGATGCTGCTAAGACCGCGCATTTCTGCTCCATG
The DNA here is from genome assembly GCF_014651635.1 of Cerasicoccus arenae. Lineage (GTDB taxonomy): Bacteria > Verrucomicrobiota > Verrucomicrobiia > Opitutales > Cerasicoccaceae > Cerasicoccus > Cerasicoccus arenae. Next base: position 281,933 of record NZ_BMXG01000002.1, read on the forward strand.
TGTGGACCAAATTTCTGCTCAATGAAGATCACGCAAGATGTTCGTGATTACGCTGCGAAAAAGGGCGTATCAGAGGAGGATGCACTCGCTGAGGGCATGAAAGAAAAGGCCAAGGAGTTTGCCGAGACCGGTGCCGAAATATACCAGTAGCAATCTTGCAAGCGAAGCCTACAAGTTCCGTTGGCAGGTTTGATGGTATTGATCGCCTGCGAGGAATCGCAGCATTATCAGTAGTGCTTTTTCACTACCTCTATTTATACGATTGTATTTGGGGGCACGATATTGCAATTGCTCGCTGGACGGAATTAGGGGGATATGGCGTCGAGTTATTCTTTATCATTAGCGGATTTGTTATTCCACTTTCACTGCGGAGAAAATCGATGCCAGATTTTGTGTATGGCCGATTCATTCGGCTATATCCGGTCTACTGGATATGCGTAATTTTTACGGCGATATGTATTGTATTAAATCCATCACTGAATGCGGAGGTTGGAATCAGTGATTTTCTTATCAACTTCACGATGGTTCAGGGATACTTAAATGTGCCTTATATTGACTCAGTTTATTGGACGTTGCAGTACGAGCTGGCGTTTTATTTGATCATCGCAGTTTCATATTTCAGCTTTTCCAAGAAGTGGTGGGGCATTGTTGGCGTTATGATGTTTGTCGTCTATTGTGCGCCTTTGATTATATACAAGGCATCAACGGAATTTGGTTGGAGGATTCCTGCTTCCGTGGAATTTCTTTTTTTATTGCGATACGGGGTATACTTCTTGTGTGGGATTCTAATGAATAACGCATTTCTGCTCCGCGGCGCGGCGCGTGGTTTTTCTTCCGGGCTTTTGGTCCTTGTCGTTGTTATAGAAACGATTGTTTGCTGGAGTTTGTTTAATCCAGTATTGTTATTAAGCCTTTTGGTTATGGCTTCCGTTTTTTATCCAATGAAAGGTGATCGGATATTCCTGTTTTTCGGGACTATTTCCTATTCATTGTATTTGATACATCAAGTTATCGGCTATGCCGTTATCAATTTCACATCGCTATATCTTGATAATTCAATGCTGGGCGTGCTGTTCGCAATCGTCTTATCAATATCTCTTGCAACGCTTTTAAACCAAACCGTTGAGGCACCTGCACAGCGGCGGCTGAAAGATTGGTGGAATCGTCGTTAGTCGCAGGATTAGCCCTTTCATTGATTTTGAGCATCTCCCTATTGTCCAAGTGACACCTTGTGCAGAGGTGTTAGGTTACAGATGTGTCACTCCAAGGCATGCTAGTGCCGTTGATTCAGTCACTCACCTAGTCTGCCATCGCTGATTTTGCAGGGAATTGCGTTTAAGAATACTCACGGACTTTTCTCATTTTGAAATCAATCACCCCAAGTGCCTGAAACGAGAGGATGCCACCCTGTGGCGAATGTCCGAAGTGAAGACTTAGAAGAAGCGACCGTCTTCGGGAATGCTTGGGTAGATGTAATAAAATGACTGTTGGACCGGTGCTATGCGCTCGGTTAGCACATAACTGGAGCAAGGCTGGATGGGTTGATCCATCGGCTGAACAACGACGAATCTTTTGGCGTAGCCACAATATCGGCGAGTCAAAAGGTATCTGAATGTGAAACAGCTCATATCATTATATGTTTAATAATGGGATTTTTTTAGCTTTTCATGTTTGATGCCGGACCTCTGCGACGGCGTAGCCAAGAGGCTAAGCCGAGCGATAAGGCACCGAGTAGTGCGCAATAGCTTGTGGGCTCGGGAATTATTACGGTTGCGCTAAAGGACAAGTCATCGACGCCCATCATGGCGCGAAGAGAGCCACCGGCGGCGTTGTTGTCGACGGGATTATTATCCGACCAGCGAAGCCAGAGCTCTTGCCCTTCGCCCCATGCAATGCCGGTTGCGGTGGAGCTGATGGAAAGACGGTTGTCCGGCAGATTGCCATCGAGTTTTTTGCTACTGCCGGTGGTGGTTATGGGCGCATTGAAATCGAGTTCTGCCACATTAGTCCAACCGCTCGCCGCCAACATCGGGTCGGTGGCACCGGAGGCGAATATCTGATACTCAAAGGTCAGCTTGTCTTGTCCTTCGTTGCCGACAGCGCGCCACTGCTCGCCAATATAGCTCAGAGTGAATGAATCTAGTGTGCTGCCAGTCGTGTTGAGGATTTGAGCGCCAAAGTAAAGTGTTTGAATCGCGTTTCCATTTTGTGCTCCGAAAGCGCGTTCGGACGAACCGTCGGTGCCCAGTGTAAGCAGTAAACTTCCTTGTGGATCACCGTCTTGCGGGTTATAATTAGCGCTAAGGTTGCCGTTTGCATTAATCCAGTGCCAGCCGTCGAGAGTGACGCCGTTAGTCCATGCACCACTGGTGCTTCCAAATGAATTGAAGTCTTGGGAATAGGTGGAAGCAGCGACACTATAGTCAATGGCGAAGGAGTGAGCTGCTGAGGTGAGGAGCAGTCCGAGCCCAAGAGAAGATAGCACCAGTTTGGTCGAGATAAGTGGATGTTTCATGTTTTTCATGAATGTTCCTCTGAGCTATACACTTCAACTTTATAGTTGTCTGGAACGTAGTTTTGATTTACCTATAGTAAATCATTGCATCCGTCCAGTCTCTACAAAGAGCTTTCAAAATTCTTTATCATGTCGCAGGGCGCCGGGATGGTTGCAGCGTTGCCGAGATCGCAGTAGGTGTTGGACTCAAGGAAATCACGGCCTACAAATTGATCCGTACTCTGGAGGCGGAGAAGTTCCTACAGCGGCTGGGACCTCCATTACGTTTCACTCTGGGCCATTCGGTCCACGAGTTGAAATACCTCGACGACGAGCGCGTCTTATTGACCGAGGCGGGTAAAGCTATGCTAGCCGCGCAGCGCGAATTACCAGACGCGAGCTTCGTGCTGCTACAGGTCGAGGGGGGGGACACCTATCAGCGTATGCGTGTTGATCCGGAACACTACGGGCGATTACAACGCATGCGCGATTACCAAGTGCATTCCTACGAAAAGGCTAGTTCGCTGTTGTTTCTGGCCTACAGCTCTCCAGAGGAAAATGAGCATTTTTTTGCCAAACATTCGTTTGGGGAAGAAGGACAGGCATTTTGGAAATCACGTTTTGAACTCGATCATTTCTTGGCTGGTGTGCGTCGCCGTGGCTGGTCGCAGCCGGATTTTAAGAATGACATCTATTATCGTCTTGCAGTACCTATCTGGTCGCCTTCTGGCAAGGTGATTTCCTGCATCGGCTGCTTTGCCGAGCACACTGGTTTGACGAAGGTAAAAAAGCGTCAGATGATCCGACAGTGCTGCCGTACCGCCCAAGCAATCACCGACACGATGCGTTCACTCTGGACTGATCTCAGCTTTAGGAAGCAGGTATAGGGATGAAAAACGTAGGTGCATTGTCGATACATTCCTCTACGTTCGGTCAGTAAACCCTTCTCTCATTTCTTTGAATAGCCCGACTTCCATGAGAAGGCATTTCAAGTTTAAGTTTCAAAATTTCAATTTTGGGTGTTCATCCCTTGGTGTGTTGGGGCTTTGTGCTGAGGTTGGTCTTCCGGTTTG
>NZ_BMXG01000003.1:0-126557 GCF_014651635.1 Cerasicoccus arenae
CTCGTGGACACGCTAGGGCTGGTGTTGTTGGCGGTCGTCCACCCAGCGAACATTCAGGACCGTGATGGCGCAAAGCTTTTGCTCGGTCTCTTGGCCAAGCGCTTTGGATGGCTCAAAATCATTTGGGCCGATGGTGGCTATGCAGGAAAGCTCATTGATTGGGCCGCGCAAATAAAACGTCACCGCAAAATAAATCTGCACATCGTCAAACGCTCAGATACCGCCGGCAGGTTCGAGATACTGCCCAAGCGTTGGATCGTCGAAAGAACATTTGGGTGACGGTACATACTGACAATTCAGGGCAACCGGACATCAAGCTGGGGCTGGAAGTTGAAATCCCCAAATTTCTTGCTATCAAACCGAGTTTGCTCGTCTGGAACCAGGAAGACGGGCTGACAACTAAAACGGTCAAGCTCGATCCAGAAGATGACTCAGTGGTCATTGAGGTGGTGCGGTGTGATTCCGAGGATTTCTCCGTGGAGCTAGTGAGGACGGAAGATTCCTCCGGTTGTGAACTGTTGGTTGCTCCTCTGGGACTTGAGACTGGCTCACATGCGGTGATCCGTATCGCTGCGCAGTCTCTAAAGGAGGGGGCGCGAAGACGTTCTTCGCGCATGCTCTCATTCGCTAAAATGTATAATAAGGTGACTTCGATTAACGGGGTGTTTCTAGTCGATAGGTTTCGCGGTAACTACTTCACTTCATATCTGGCACAAACTGGCTAATTTCGGTGTTACCCACACGTTTCCCCATCGATTCTTGTTTTATTTTGGGACTGAGCTAGGGCCTGTTCAGTTAAATTAGTTTAGCCATTGAGATGATAACTACTGTAGTGGAATTAAGCGAAGAACACTACGAACTAATGTCTGATTGATTTCCGAAGCCGCGTGGGAGCTTGCGCTACAGCAATTTGGAAGTAATTAACGCAATCCTTTACATAGCCGAAAACGTAGCGAAGTGGCGTCGACTTCCAGAGCGCTTTGGTCGGTTGGCACACGATCTATTCGCGGATGCGCGCCTGGGCTGACAGCGGTGTTCTGGCACGTGTTTTTGAGGCGTTGCAACAAAAGCAACTTATCCATTTCAAGATCACGGTGGGTTCGCTGGACAGCACTTCGATCAAAGTGCTGTCCGATGGCTTGTGCCTCTCGCCGAGATAAAACAGAAGGACGAAACCTGCTCAAACAGTGGGCCACAGGGCGTCCTCAATCTCTGAAAGCCATTATTCATGGATCGCGCTTACAAGGGGGACGAGACTCGCCAACTCGTCTTCGATTTGAGACTGGAGTCAGTCGTGCCGCCCAAAATGAATCGGCTCAATAAATGGGAGTATGATCGTGAACTATACAAACGACGCAACGAGGTTGAGCGATTCTTCCGAAGACTCAAAGGATTCCGCAGGATCTTCTCTCGTTTCGAAAAACTGGACACTCATGTTCACCGTGTTATTCTCGTTGCGCTAATCTTCGATGCGCCCATTTACCTGAACACGCCCTAGTAAAAGTCTTAAGTGTTGCCTGCTTAGTTTGCGTCGAGGATCTCGACCTTGCCAGAGTCTAGGTGGTAGACGCCGCCAACGACGGTCAACTTACCTTCAGCCACAGCCTTGGAGAGAATTGTGCCAGCCATCTTTACCGACTGAGTGGCGTAGGCGACGTTTTCGTCAATGGCATGTTCCATTGTCACTGGGCCTTTGGCGCTCGCAATGGCGACGGCTGGTTCAATGCTATCGAGCAGGGAGTCGATACGGCCTGGGAATGTGGCGTTGTCTTTATAAGCCTGAATGCCTGCGTCTACCGCACCACAGCTTTCATGGCCGAGTACGATGACTAAAGGACAGCCGAGAACTGCCACGGCGTATTCCATGCTGGCCTGACCTTCGAGAGTCAGTGTATTGCCCGCTACGCGGACAACAAACAAATCGCCCACACCCGCATCAAACAAAATTTCTGGGGCAACGCGGGAGTCCGAGCAGCTCAAGACAATCGCCATTGGGCGTTGACTGGTTGCGGTCTTGGCACGGGCGGCTTTATCGCGGTCGGGATTTTTTTCTTCACCCTTGGTAAAGCGTTCATTGCCGTCCATCAACTGCTTGAGGGCAGCGGCACCGTCAATGTTTGTCAGGGTGGTTTCACGACGGGTTTGGGCACTAACGGACAATGCAGCTAGTACTAAAATAGATGCGTGACACATCCAACGAGATAAAGAACTTTTGTGAGTAGGCATAAAAATAATCTGCTACTAATGAGTTCAATATACAACATTAATGATAAACGCCGTAGAATATATTCGCCACTTCATTTCCGCCGAGGGTCGCAACCTCGGTAATGGCATTTTGAAGGTCGACGCTTTGCTCAACCACCAGATCCTGCCCGAGGTTATGCAGGCCTTCGGTCAAGAATTCGCGCGTCGTTTTGCATCGCAACGCGTCACCCGAATCCTCACGGCAGAAATCTCCGGCATCGCACCAGCAGTGATGACTGGTCTGGCGCTGAATGTGCCCGTAGTCTATGCGCGCAAGAAACGCCCGGTAACCATGTCGGGGCCTGTTTACTTGGCTGAAGCCGCGAGTCGCACCAAAGGGGGGACTAATGAGCTAGTCGTGTCAGCGGAGTTTCTATTGGCAGGCGATCGTGTGTTGGTGATCGATGATTTTCTGGCCCGTGGGCAAACGTCAGCCGCGCTATTGAATCTGGTGCGTGAGGCGGGCGCGACGCCAGTGGGCTTGGGTTGCGTGGTGGAGAAAGCCTTCGAGGGTGGCCGCGCCTATTTACACGCAAACGGCTTTGCCGAGGTCTCCGTTGAGTCGTTGGCGAGCATTCTCAGCATGGACGATGGTAAAATTGTGCTGGCAGACTAAGCTTATGATTGGAACAAAATGTCCCACTCGCACGTCTCAATGAGACAGAACGGCCGGGCATGAATCGCGCTGCCGCTTCGACGAGAAACCGCGCTGTCCGCTTGCTATCTGGCCTGGTAGGGTAATGGTTTGGTCGGCTTGAATTGGAACTGCACCTGCTGATTCATTTCCAAACAATTTATCATTTTCCAATCAGACAATACCATGGGACTATTTATACTTTTGATCGTGCCGACGATGCTCCTCGGCCTATGGGCACAGCATCGCGTCAGTAGCACTTACAACAAATGGAAGCGCGTGCCGACACGCAGTCGTATTACGGGTGCGGAAGCCGCGTCTGCCGTCATGCGCAATGCCGGCATTTATGATGTAGATATCGTTGAGATCAGTGGCCACTTGACTGACCACTATGACCCCGCTCATAAGCGCTTGGCGCTCTCAAGTGAGAACTATCGTGGCAACAGTCTTGCGGCAGTGGGCGTTGCCGCGCACGAGGCTGGCCACGCGATCCAGCACAAAGTTGGCTATAAGGCGTTGGAAATGCGGATGAGCCTCAACGGGATCACTGGCATTGCCTCCAAAGTGTTGCCCTTCATGATTTTTGGCAGCCTCTTCCTACCGTTTCTCGCCGCGAACATGGTTGGCATCAAAGTCGCCATCATTTGCTATGCGATAATCGCGTTGTTTCAATTCATCACGCTGCCCGTAGAGTTTGACGCCAGCAAGCGTGCGCGTGTGCAACTTGCGAACTTAGGCATTGTTGGGCAGGATGAGTTGCCTGGCGTCGTCAAGACGCTCAATGCTGCTGGCTTCACCTACGTTGCCGCCTTCGTTTTAACCTTGGCTAACTTGCTTTACTGGGTTGCTGTTTCGCGCCGCTAAGCAATTGCCGATCCAGACCAACGCAAAGTTTAGCAACACGCCCCAGAGGCCTGCATGGATGTGAAACGGTTTTCCGGGGATGGCGTTGTCGGTCACAATGCTGCCAACTTGGAAGATCAGCGTAAAAATCGTTCCCGCCAAAAAGCCCGCCAACACTGGGCCCGCGCGTAGCTTTTTAAAATGCAGGCCGCAGATGAGCGCGGGTGCGGTTTGGGCGAGGAGCTCGGTCTTGATCTCAATCAGTTTCCAAATGCTTTGCGGCAGCTCGGTGGCCAACAAGACGCAGATGATCATGACCCCGGTTGAGATTACTTTGCCAAGCAAAGTAAGTTTTTTCTGATCGTCGGTTTTAAACAGTGGGCGGAAGAAATCCTGCGTGGCCGATGAAGCAATTGCGAGGAGGATGCTGTCGGCGGTTGACATTATGGCGGCAATCACTGCGGCAACGAATACGAACACGACCCATTTGGCCGCCGGGTGAGAAGCTGCGTAATCACCGAGCACCAGCATCGTGATACCCCCGCTGGATTGGGTGTCGAGGCCAGGGTGGGCGATGTTGCCCAGCACGCCAATCGTGACCATAAGCAACGTGGTGACGAGCGGCATGAAGACCATGACCTGCAAGGAACGTCGCAGTACCTTGGGGCTTTTCGCCGCGTAGATGCGTTGGATCGCCTGCGGATAAAGTGAGAATCCCAAAGAAATGATCAGCGCCGACGAGACCCAGCCAACACAGCTCATCGTGGAAAGCGGTTCCCAGAAATCAGGTCGCACGTCGTGTAATTTATCCGCCGCGCCGGACACTCCACCAAGGTTTGATAACGTGGCGGTGAAGATGATCGTGCAACCGATCAGCAACAGTAGCCCCTGCAAGACATCCGTCCAGGCGACACTGCGTAAGCCGCCCAGTGTTTCGTAAATCAGAATGATCACCACTAGAATTAGGATGCCTTGCGTTGGCGTCAGGTAATCGCCCGCCACGACGGCCGTCATTTCCCCCATGGCCTTGAGGTTGGTGATCATGAAATTGCCCAGCGCGACGATTCCCGAAAGCGCGATCAGGCTGGTCAGCCATCGGTGATTGTAGCGCCGCTGGATGTAGTCACCCAGCGTGATGAAATCCCCCTCACGGGAAAGGCGTTGCAGCTTGGGCGCATAGAGCAGGTAGAAGCCGATGCCCGCCATCATGAAGGGCAGGCTCACGAGGACTTCGAAGCCGGATCGATAGGCTTTTCCTGCGTAGCCGATTAGGGTGTTACCGCTGTATTGAGTCGCATAGAGAGTCATCAGCAAAACGAAAAAACCAAGGCTGCGCCCGCCGAGGAAGAAGTCTCCGAGGGAATTTTCCTTGCGCGCAAAGCGTCCGGCCAGACCAAAGGCAATCATGAGGCCCAAGTAAATTGCGACCACGATAATGCCGCCCGCGCCAAAGGGGGAGTCAGCCTCAGTGGTTATGGCGAGGTACGTCATTCAACGCCCTCCTGGCCACCCGCTCGATTCCATAACCGTCCGTAGCTGATGGCGACGAAGATTGCGTAAACCACCGATGCAGCCACGCTGTAAATGACCCACAGCGGCAGCCCGGCAACCATGGTTTCCTGGCCAACGGCGAGAAATATCCATGGGGCGGTCAGCGTGATCAGTAGGAGATGGCCGATGAGATAGCGGAGCATGGCGATATACGTGATGTCAGTGAATCAATCAGACTGAAATAGGTTGGTGTAAGCATCATCTTGCCTCCGTGCAAAGCGAATCTAAATCCAGCAGTAAGCTACTCTATGCACCTAACGCCCCCCCCCCCCGGGTGGTGGTGTAAACCACAATTGGCTCATCTTTTCAGTTTGTGCAATTTGACCGATGGCGCACTCCTCGCCCTACCGTTGAAAGCCGTTCGTTAGCGGTCTGATTTACGCAGATCTTCGTCGGTCAATTTGATGCCCTGAAGTTTTTCGTCACCGATCAGACTTTGGAGGTCATTGGTCTCAGGCTTGTCGCCAACTAGGCGACTTTGCAGCGGATCGCTATGAATACGCTGATTTTGGTATCCGTCAGATTTAACTGATGCAATTGTTTGGCGAGAATGCATGTCGGATTCCGATTGTTCCTTGAGGACCGTTTTACGCAGCTCGGAGAGTGATTGGCTGAAGGGAAATTCGGTGAGTCCCGCATTGAGGGCCAATTCCGCTGTGTCGTAAGCACCAATCTTACGCATCGCTTCCCCAGCTTCCCAATAGATTTCCATATTCAATCGGTTCGTTTCAAGGTATTTGACCAAGGTGGCGTATTCACCAGCGCTGCGCGCAATGGCTGCATTGAGTATGTGGTCATAGGCTTTAAAGATGCTCGCGGCAGCAGGATCTTTCGGTGCCGCAGGGCTTAGCTTATCCATCTCAGCTTTGGCCTTTGCAAATTTGCCTTCGGTCATCAGTGCCTGGACGTAATAGAACCAGATGGAGCCTACTAGCTCAGGCGCATCCGTGCGGGCGCTACCAATCACCCGCATTACTCGGGTAGAGTCCGGCAGATCCGTCAGCTGGCCCGCTAGGCCTGTGAGGGCCGAGCCGTTGCGTCGATGAACTGCCAAGTAAAGGTCGATCAGGGAATCTGCTGCCGCTTCATCACCTTGATTCAGGAGCAGCATAACTGCGTCCAAATGAGAGCGCCAGGCGTTGGGGTGGTCGCGGAATAAGCGATGAAAGATACGTCGGGCACCGGCATCATCATCTTGAGCTTGTAGTAAGTAGCCTTTGATAAGGACCAAATTGGGCGCTGCCGCTACCTCTTCCGGTAGGCTTTCCATATATTGAGTGGCGTCGTCGTAAGAACCCATCCTCAAGTAGGCGAAGAGGATCGAGTCATGATACTGCTGGCTGAGCTCTTCTTCGTTGAGCCGCTCAGACGTTTCAATGACCCCGGCGTAGTCTCGCTCGACGATTTGAGCACGGAGGAGCAAATTCATCAAAGCCACCCGTGAAGCTTTATTGCTAGCAACTTCAGGGTACCTTAAAATTGTGGGAATGGCCTTCAGCAAGGCTGGGTTGTTATCCGTATGCTGGGTTAACGCTAGTAACTGGTTGATGTAATTCGGATCATTGGGGAACCCGTAATCCAGCCCTTCAACCAGCAAGTCAGTGGCCTCGACCATAAAACCAGCGGCCACGAAGAATTGCGAAAGCTCCAAGCGTGCTTGGAGATCGTCGGGCAGGCGCCTTATACCTGAACGGTATTTATAGAAGGCATCCATGACCTGACCATTCTTCAAATTGTCGCGGGCCTGTAGGATTTGCGTCTTTCCTTGCTTTTTGACGAGACCCCGCATGTCGACCGGTGCCAGAAGGATATCCGCATAAGTGATTTGATTATGAGGCATCTTCGACCGCCAGAGATACAGCCCCAGCCCGCCCAAAAAATAGAGAGCCAGAAATGCAAACCCCGCGAAAAACACGCCTCGCAACAAATTAATCTCTATTGTCAGGGCTTGATTGTGCTTTCTTCGACCAATGCGGACCCGAAAAAAATTCCCGCAACGCCGTAAGCTGCTAAGCCAGGATTCGGATCCGACTAGGACAATTTGTAAACTCATTGGACGGGAGGTTCTTCCCACTAGCAGTGGGAAGAGGAAAATAAAAAGTGGCCAGGCACCCTGCGGCACACGTGAATCCTAGCTGCCCTTGCTTCCTTCCGGATCTGGGGGGATTCACCGGTTCGACGTTGCACAGGACCCGGCCATCGACAAGACCACGGTAGCAGCGCCCCAATTTCAACACTTTTCTTCACCTGATGACAGGCTGAATATTAGCTTGCGCCGTGTCGCGACTCGCTTTTGTATATTACACACTATGCTGGGAAACTATAAGATTGTTGCCGGCGCCATAGCTGGCGTTGTGCTTTTATCAGGTTGCGCCATGAATGATCGGGGTATCCTCCGACCAGATGAGCATCTTGATGCCACATGGAATGGTGACGTGAACAAGACGGACGCGATGCAGCGTTTTCTATACAACACCAATCAGTTCTTTGTGAACGACGGCATCCAGTTCCATGATCATGTCCAGAAGGACATGGGCCTGAATGCTGGTGAAACTTGGTACCCAACGGAAGAAATGGCCAATGGCGAAGTTCCGTTCTACCCGCCTTGTAAGACGGTAGCCGATCCAGAGCCCGATCCAGCCAAGGTTGAGAGCATGGTAGAATACACCGCACCAGAGCCAGTCGCCAAGCCTGGATCGACATCTGTCCCCGCGACTAAGTCGGCACCAGTTCCTAAGAGCATGCCTGAGCCTGGCGCTGGAACGATCGACTACAAGATGCTCCAACGCAGCATCAAGACGCAATAAGCGCTTGATTACGTGGACATTCTGCAATCCAATTGGCCTATGAAGCCATTGGCAGTTCTTCTTATTTTACTCGCTAGCATGCTAGTCGGGTGTGAATCCACGACGACGTCGGTCAACGACGGCTTTGGTATGGATTTCTCCGAAACCGGCGACGCGGACCAAGCGAAAGTGATAGACTAATGGGAAGCGTCTTCGGCTCTCTCTTCCGCATTGCGACTTGGGGCGAAAGCCACGGCGGCGGCATTGGCGTCGTTGTCGACGGATGCCCCCCCCGGCTGCCTCTTAGTGAGGCAGATATCCAGTTCGAACTGGATCGTCGTCGCCCCGGCCAGAGTGATATTACCACGCCACGTAAGGAAACGGATACCGCGACCATCGTGTCTGGCGTCTACGAAGGCCTCACCTTAGGCACCCCAATTGCGATCACCGTGCCAAATGCCGACCATCGCCCAGAGGCTTACGCCGAGATGAAGTCGAAGTTCCGCCCCTCCCACGCGGATTACACCTATCAGTCAAAATACGGCATTCGTAACCACGAAGGCGGTGGCCGCTCTTCTGCTCGAGAGACCATTGGTCGCGTCGCTGCAGGAGCAATCGCCAAGAAAATCCTTCGGCTTGGATCGAAAAGCCCGGTTGAGATTTGCGCTTACATTGAGCGCGTCCACAACATTACCATTCCCGGCCAAGACGGCCCCAACGGTCCTAATTTGGCATTTCCGACACTAGAAGAAGTCGAGGCCACTGCTGTGCGTTGCCCCGACTCTGATACGGCGGAAAAAATGATCGCACGCATTAAGGAAGCACGTAACGAAGGCGACAGTGTTGGCGGCGTTATTTGCTGTCGCGTGCGAGGACTCCCCCCCGGTCTGGGCGTCCCGGTTTTCGACCGCCTGGAGGCAGATTTGGCTAAGGCAATGCTCTCGCTCCCAGCGACGAAAGGCTTCGAGGTTGGTAGCGGCTTTGGCAGCGTCGGTTTGACTGGCCGTGAGCACAACGATCGATTTATCAATCGGGGAGGGGAGATTCACACGGAAACTAATCGCTCTGGTGGCGTCCAAGGCGGCATCAGCAATGGCGAGGAACTTTATTTCCGCATCGCCTTCAAGCCGACCGCTACGATTATCCAAAATCAGGCAACGGTTGATCTGCAAGGCCAAGAAACCGAACTAATGGGCCGCGGGCGACATGATCCTTGCGTTGTCCCGCGTGCAGTGCCGATTGTCGAGTCCATGACTGCGCTGGTCCTCGTCGATCACTGGATGCGCCAGGAAGCGCAATGTGGCACTTTTTCCTTCGCATAAAATAAATACGGATGTGGCCGCTCAATTTAGGAAATTCTACAGCGAACCACGCGAATAATTCTTGGTAAATTCAGCACCTCGCTTAAAAGTAATTCCATGGCCGACGTTTATTTAATTCTCGGGGCGGAAGGTGCTGGTCGCCGTGAAGTCGTACGCGATTTAATTGAAGGTGGGTTCGCGGATGACGAAATCGTCGCCGTGGGCCACTGTGAAACGGAACCGGATTCCCCCGCCGATGAACAATTGGCTGCCCGCGCCACCAACCGGATCTTTGCCTACGCCACGCTTGCGCAGTCCAGCATTCCTGAAGATGCGGAGACGGCCTTTCTCATCGCCCCCGGTCGCGGTAACCCAATTGATGCAGTGGAGGACTTTAGCGAGTGGTTGAGCCGCACTGGTCACACGCTGGCGCGTATTGTTACGGTGGTCCATTGTATGCTTGTTTCCGCGAACCCGAAGCTCGAACTCTGGCATCGGGCATGCATTCATTTCTCCGATGCGGTATTACTCAATCGCCGGCTTGATGTGCCCAATAAGTGGCTCAGCGACTTCCGCCTTGCCTACGAACAGGAACGCTTTCCTTGTCTTTTTGAACTCGTAAAAAAAGGCCGAGTTGCCAACCCAGCCTTGATCCTTGAGCCCCAGCCCCGCCGCCTTTCACTGGCTTTTGATGACGATATTGACCCAGTTGACCTAATCGATTTTGACGAAGATGATTTACCTGAAGAAACCATTGATTTGACACGCCCATTGGACCCTTGGTTTGTTCGTTTACCCAGTGGTCAGCGCGAGCGGCATTTAGTCGACATTGCTAGATTTCTCCCTGAGTCCAATTCGCCCCCCCCCCCCTTGTAAGGCTACGATATTTACGAAACCGCACTTGACACGGCCCATTCGTGGCTTTGAATACATCTCTTCACTCTTGCTCAGGTGGTGGAATTGGCAGACACGCTGTCTTCAGGTGGCAGTGCCTTCGGGTGTGCGGGTTCGACTCCCGCCCTGAGTACCATTTGTCCCCCCGTGCCAACAGGTGCCAAAGCGGGACTAAGTGGATGATAAACAAGGATTTCAGGAATTGAAATGTCCTCGTATTCTTTGTCAAACTGTGACAGAGAAAGACCCCAAAAGTCTGTGTTTTGTGGGTCTATTTGTGGGTCATCTTCCACGGTTGGTTTGCAATCGTTTTGGTGCCAGCCAATCGAGGCAACCGCATCAAAAGTGGGCAGTTGCGTGGCATCTGTATAGATCATGGCAGTCAGCTTGGGGTCACTGTGGCGCATGAGTTCTTGAGCCAATCGTTGAGACACCTGACTTTTTGCGAGCTTGGTGGCGAAGGTGTAGCGCAAAGCGTGGAAATCAACTTTACGTCCCAACGCGTCGATGCGGGCGATTCCGGCCCTCTCTAGATGACGGCGAAATTGCGCGTCTGGCTGCTTGATAATGGTAAAGACCGGTTCATCCATCTGGGGATTTTTTGGCCAGACTTTATTGAATTCCTCGACGAGTAAGGGATGGAGGGGGACCAAGGCGTCCTTGCGGTTTTTGGTCGTGATCGCTCTGGCCTTGATGTGGGGGCGCTCGCGATCAAAGACCACATCGGCGCGTAACACTTGACGCAGTTCCCCTAAACGGAGTCCGGTGTAAGCGGCTGTCAAGTAGAGGAGACGGTTGCTGCCCGCTATGGCCAAAAGCTTCTGTAACTCATCGTCGGTAAAGGCGCGGCGCTTGGCCTGTTTCCCCCGTGTATCGACTTTCTTGATCGTATCGAGGGGATTGTCGGTGATGCGGCCTTGATCCTTCAGCCAATTCATCAGCGAATGAGCGGCGCTCAGGTAGTCGTTGAGTGTTTTGGGCTTTAAATCGGCTTGGGCGCTACGCCATTGCGTGAAGTTATTAGCAGTGACATCGCTGAGCCTTGTCCATCCTTCGTCGCTGATTAAGCGTTTAAAACGCCGCCGAAGTAAGTCGATGTGCTTATCGGTTCGCCCAATGGCCCGCAAATCGGCTAGGAAATCTTTAACGTGGGATTCTAATGATTTCTCGGCTGAATCACGCTGGAGTTTGGGCGCAATGATGCCGACGCGCTCTTGTTCCAATTCTTTGATGATCTCGGCGAGCCTCTTTTCGGCGACCTGCTTATCAGTTGTCCTGAGAGCGATTTCGGTGACGGCGAAGTCGCCATCGAGTCGGTAGCGCCCCCGGTAGTTGCGGCTGACAATTGTTTTGCCGTTCTTCTTGCGTTTGGGTTTGTAAACGTGGGAAATCATGTGAGTTAAGCGTTTGGATTGATGATGATGTTTTGTTGGCCGTGATGCAATTCCGCATTGCTCAAGTGAGCAACTTAATGCATCTGTTTCACTATCAACTACGTATGTCGCCTTGGAATAATCCGAATGGATTTCGAGTAATTGGTTACCGGGATCGACTGGTCTGGATTCTGGGATGTTGGGGTAAGGAAATCTTCATCAATTTAAGTGCCTGATGAGCAATCTCAATGGCGCGTGGATCAGGGCGGTAAAATACGTTGAGAGGTAGCTTCTTGCTCCAGAGTGTATTTGGTGGCTCGGGAGTGCGCCATTTGAGGCCACAAGTCATCTGGGAAAATTGCTCTTTCAGAAATCGAGTAGTGAAATCGATGGTTTCGCCCGTGTCCTGGAGCTTTACCCATACATGCATTTCGGGGAGGTTTCCCGTTGCCATGGCTAATAAGCTCAGCGGGTGTTCGGGCTCAAATTCGTAGGAAAAATGGGTGGGGCTGATACCATCGTCAAGGTGAGTTGGCGTGATGGGCCAATTCAGCGTTCCGGCTTGAAGCGTAGGATTTAGGCCAGCGTCATGGAGCGCATGCATTGCGGCGGCGGCCCAGTAGAGGCATACTCGGGGATTCCTAGTCGATACATCAGGGAATAGCCGCTCAAAGGCGGCTTCGGTACGTAGGGATAGCAGTGGCTTATTGATCGGGTGCTTCACCCGCCATTTATAGCGGGATCATTCGGGGACTGCAATGGGTGAATACTATAGCGAGTAGAAGGGATTCGACTAAGGGGCGCTGCCCCTAGCGCGATGCAAGGGTGTCCCCAACTTTCCGCGCTTCCGTTTCACTCCCGCTTGTGCAAGCCGGGTGATCCCCCTCCCTGGCATCTTGCCTCCCCGTTCTCGCCGAAGGGCAAGGTTCGCAGCGGCGAACCCTCCTCAAACTGAGGGGGGAGGACCGCAGAACCAAACCCAACAAGCGAGAAATGATGAAATCGACACCTTATGAAAAAGTGACTGAACGCATTCTTAAACTAATGGAAGAGGGCGTTTGCCCATGGAAACGCCCCTGGAACCGGAGTTGCCTCAGGGCTCAGAATTTTCTGAGTCGCAACGAGTATCGCGGCATCAATCTGTTTCTACTAGAGGCTATGGCCTTTGAAAGCCCGTATTTCTTGACCTTCAAACAGTCCAAGGAATTGGGGGGAACCGTCAAGAAAGGCGAAAAGGGCTTGCCAGTTGTCTATTGGGGACAGAAGCAGATGGAGAACGAAAATGACCCCGATGCAGAGACCAAGCGCATTCGCTTTTTGCGTTCCTACACGGTCTTTAATGCCCGACAAATTGACGGGATAGAATTTCCGGCACAGGCAATTCCTGAGTCAGTGGAATTCTCGCCGATTGAAAAGGCGACTGCCATTATTGAAGGATGGCGAACCGGCCCGGCCATCGAACATGGATTTCGAGCCGCTGCATATTGCCCAACCAGTGACCGGGTGACCATGCCGCGTCCGGAGTCCTTTCATGGTGCTGAGGAATATTACTCCACTTTGTTCCATGAACTGGGGCATGCGACTGGCATTCAAAAGCGGCTTAATCGGGATTTGACCGGTTTCTTTGGTTCACAGTCATATGGGCGTGAGGAGTTGGTGGCTGAAATGGCCTCAGCGTTTCTCTGCGCCGAGTGTGGAATCGATAACAGTGTTATCGAGAACCAAGCCGCTTATCTGGAGGGATGGACGCGGGCGATTAAGTCTGATTCCCGTCTGGTGGTTATTGCCGCCGCACAGGCCAGCAAGGCTGCCGCCATGATTACCGGTGCGGAATCCATAAATTAGTCACTACGCCCGGTCACCCGCTTCGGTGGCCGGGCTTTTATTGGATGACGATAGTATGGGAGAGGTTTCTGTCCCCAGTAAAACCGGCTATAGGCTAGGTTTCACTTGAAACGAAAGGAACGCACTATGCCTGCCAAGAAATCCACTCCTAAAACGACCGACAAAACCACCGCCCCAGATAAAAACGGCAATGGGCGTCAACCCGACTATTATATTTATCAGAGTGAAGAACTCGCGCCGGATAAGACCCGCTTAATTCAGCTAGGCGCTGCTTGGAATCACGTTAATGGGAACGGGTTGAGTATTAAACTCGATGCACTTCCGATTCGTAAATTCGACGGTCAATTGGTCGCCTTTCCAGCCAGAGAACGATAGACTATACTTCTTCTCATGTCTGCCGGGATCGTTGGATCCCGGCTTTTTTTGTCTGGGCCGGAAATTTTCTTTTCACTACACGTAATTAATAATATGAATGATCCATATTATGACCCTGAGCAGGAAAACCGCCTGAGACAGGCTAAAACCATTATCGAAAGCTTGATGAGCGCAAGTGATCAAGATCGAGAGGAGGAACGTGGCGAAGAGGCAGCGTCACGATGGGGGCAGCGTGATTACCGTCATTATGCGGAGGAACCAGCTGCTATGGAAAAGGCGGAGGCTCGAATGGTTCGAGAATTGGCCGAGTATTTAGAGCAGAAGAATGATATTGGCCGCCGAACGAATAAAGGATCTATCGTGGTGGAAAACGCCGAAGAGGCGAAGAAGATCAATGAGAAGGTTCGTGAGCACCTGCAAATGCTCGGCGGTTTGGACACCAAGGAAAAAACGGTAACTTGGGATGAGCGGAAACTTTGGACCCCAGCCGAGAAATCCAATCCCGAAATGTACTCTGATGTTGATAAGCGTATGGAAGTTCGGTTCACCCGGGATGTTGATAAATTCCGTGAAGGCGAACGGGCGCAAATCATCGGTCCCGCCCCTAAGGTTGAGGGTAACGGAAAAGACGTCTTGTTGCGGGGCGAAGATCAGACTATCGGAGAGTTGCCACTGGATCGTGCGGATTCTTTCGAAATATTCGAGCGACAATCTCTTACAGTGGCCAAAGGCGAACAGTTGCGTATTGACCGGGATTCAACGCATGTGCGCAACACGAGCTCGTACAGTTATCTTTCGGGAGGAAGAGATCATCGTCTCGACCGGGTGGAGTTTCGGCAAAATGAAATTAGTAGGGTGGATGGTATGGTTCCAGATACCACGGACGTGAACATGGGAGCCAAAGAGGCAATGCTGGGCCGAGGGGAATTTAGTTACGCCTACGCGATTACGCCGGACCAACTGCCTGACCACAAGCTCGGCAAAGTTTTTCTGGCGAGTGAAAAGCTGCGTGATGATGACCGACTGAAAGCCTATGCAGAAAAGTATCCCGACGCCATTCACGAATTAAAGATGACGGACCAGGAACGGGAGTCAGGCTTTTCAAAACCTGAGCGACACGCACACTTGAAGCGGGAGGGTGAAGCAAAAACCGTCTCCCTTAGCCAAGAAGAAAGGGATTACAGTTACTTGGATTGTCCTGATCATCTCCGGGAACATTTGCGTCCACCCTTTGAGCAAGATCGGGATGATGAGCGTGATCGAGATGGACCGGAAATGGAAATTTAAGCGACCTGCCGATAAATGGCCAACCGGGGTTCCTCTTGAATGAGTTGTTCGTTCGCGTTATAGCGGGCATTGTCTCGCGCTACAGGGTTCAATCCGCCAAGCTTATCCAACAACACGCTAGCAGCAGCCTGTTGACTGAGGGTTCCTTGTTTACGTTCTCCGTAGCGAAAGTACAGGCGTTCTGTAATGACACCCAGTGCTATCGCGTACGCATTGGGGCGAGAGGTATACATCACTGGATTCCAGATTGACGGTG
Source organism: Cerasicoccus arenae (assembly GCF_014651635.1). Lineage (GTDB taxonomy): Bacteria > Verrucomicrobiota > Verrucomicrobiia > Opitutales > Cerasicoccaceae > Cerasicoccus > Cerasicoccus arenae. The sequence continues at coordinate 15,390 of NZ_BMXG01000003.1, forward strand.
CGACTGCAGTATGCTCAGCGCCGTCAAAGGTAAGCATCCAATTCATGGCCCAATGTTGAAATTGGCCTTCGGCCACGGTGATGGAAGCCGTTGCGCCTTCGCACTCCACATGCAGAAGTGTCTCGGCGTTAACGAACATACCGTGCTTGTCGATTTTAGGACTATCCAGATGCAGCCCCCATAAGCGAGCGGCGTGAATCATGCCATCAAGCTCAGTTCCGTAAATATCTAGGATAGCTTTGATCCGTCCCTCATGACTGAGTGTAACAACTTCATTAGGATGAAGCATGACAATCCCCTTTCTCAAAATGTCATTACATTTACTATAGAACATTTGGCCATCCAGGTCAATAGGCTCGATGTGTGCATCCCCAGTTTACAGAACGGAGCGTTTTCATTTTCGAGTCAACTTTGCCCCTTTTAATGGGTAGTCTCGGCGATCTTGCGGCCTTGGTCATGCGCCTGTCTGGCAGAGGCGACCCACCCCGCAACCTGCCAACCCGGCTTTCACGCATGCGTGAACCTTCCGGGTTTCGGTTGACAGGTCGGCTCTATTCCTACTGCCCGATAAGACAGGCATGAAGGCCGCGATGGTCGCGAGCCCGAACCAACAAAAGGAGACTCTTTTATGACTCAATCAACTGAAACCAAAAATGCCCCAGACTTCGAAGTGCACTCAGTGACGGAGAAGCAGGGACGGACGAATTGGTTCCGACTGGGCGTGGCGTTCGCTAACAAGGAAGGCAAAGGCTTTACCGTTTTGCTGGATGCGCAACCACTCGGTGACCGTCTGGTATTACTACCGCCAAAGCCTAAGGACGAAAATGTTCATGATACAGCGGACTCCGTCTAATCAGCTATCCTCCTGAACCACTTGCCGCCCGTAACCATACGGGCGGTCCTTTTTCTTGTTCACGTAAATTGGCCGGACACCTGGATAGTCAATGGGCGGTTCTCCGCGCTTTGTGCGTGCGTCATTCGCGAACTGAACGAGACTCTGGGCATCGGAGAGTCGACCATGCAATTGGAAGTGACGCTGTTCAATGTCGGTGGTCACCGCATCTCCCAACTCATCAATCGCTAGTTGGAGCGGGGGACTTGCGCAGTCTCCCTCGCGCGCCTCGGCAATCATTGTGCGCAGTGCTGCTTCAGCCTCCTCGTCCTCTTCCCACTCGTGCCGCGACCAAGGAAAGGGTGTTGGATCTTCTATTTCCCGCGTAAAGCGTGGCCTATTCTGCCTTTCCAGATAGGTGTGACGAAGGTCGCGAGCAGTGACTTTGCCGCCGGTAGCAGTCTCAATACGCCGCACAATTGCGCCCGTGGGCATGCGTTCGCCTGAGAGGTAACGGGGAATAGTGGACCGGCTCTTGACGCCGATAGCTCGAGCGAATTCAACCGGGGTGAGATGGTTCTCGATGAGATAAGTTGCTAATTCCATGGGCATGGGTTGTAGCCAAACCTTGATTACTAATCTATAGTTGCACCCGGCGATTTTGACCCCGCTGTGGAAAAGTTAGTCGCTTTAGTCCTTAATAATGCGGATGCATGTAATTTGCGTATAATCCGTGGAAAATGCGGTCCGCGAGCGCACAGATACGGAAGAGAGACGCTGGAGTGCGAGCAGACGGGCGAGCGGCTCGAGGTTCTTACCTTCAATCTCAATGCGCTCGACGATAGGGCAAGTTCCATGGATTGCCAGACGACCAGCACTGATTAATTCGACTAGGCTCATATTCGCATAGGGATAAGAGACTTGTAGCCCGTTCTTAAGATTGAGGACCAAGCGAATTACCGTGCGACTGTCTGCGCCGACCTCTTCGTAGCATCCGGTCGCTGGGCTGCGAGATTCACGGGATTCGGCCCTGCGCAGGCGTTCGCGCTCAATGTCTCGGTCTAGTAGATGGCGGCGATCATTCATCGATGTCCCTTTCTCGGCTACGGTTATTGCGTTCTCGTGTGCGATGATTCTCACGATCACGATATTGATCGTGAGCGAGGCGAATGGCTTGCTCTCGTGTGAATGATTCACGCCGGTCGATTCCAGCCAATTCGATTGCGCTGCGCCGTGGCGCATCGCGCATAACCGCCTCCATCAGCTCTTGCCGATCATGGGTGAAGACGCGCGCTTCTTCTCTAGCTCGGCTGATTGCCACATAAAAACGGCGCAGATCCGTTGCGCTGAGAGAGTTTTCGCCGATAGAAGCGAATACCCGGTCGACAGTTTTGGCCTGAGCAGAATCCGCCGTGATACAGTAACCATGAGCGATATGCCCGAAATCCTGTGAAAGGGTCGCGCCGTTGGTGAGCACAATATTACCCGCCCAGTCGAAATCAGCGATCTGGTAGGTCCCACCACGAGCCATTTCGAGTGGCCGCAACCCCGGTCCCCGGTCCAGCTTGGCCCCGGCGGTGACGCGGACTTTATCGCCAGCGGCCAGTCGAATTGTATCTCTTCGGTAGAGTTCAAGGTGAGTGGCGGCCTTGAGCGGCAGTGGCGAGAGAAACCCACCTGGGGAGCGCAAATGCGCCTTACCTTGGTCATTCATATCCACTGCGGCGATCTGTCCCTTCTTAAAGTCACCCCACTGTTGACCAAATCGCACCAACATGTCCGGCTGGTAGGTCTCTGGTGCAGCACGTTCTGCTTCAGTTGTCGCCAAGGGAACAAGCCGCGAAAAGGTTCGCTCCTGACCTGAGATTTGACCGGCTTCCTTGAGCTGCTCGCGAATATGCCGGGTGACCTGTTCGCCTTCGCGGTGTGTCGGCGAAATGACCAAAGCAGTTTTCTGGAAGCGACCACGCTTTTCCTGGACGGTTTCGACGTAGGATTGCGCCAGTGCTCGCATGCGGTCTTCACTATCTTTGGCAATGATCCCTCCGTGATCCTCCAGTAGGCGGAATCCTTTGGCGACTCGTCCTTCGGCAATGGCCTCCACGGCCTGCTTGAGCGCGGGGTCACGCTGCCGCTGAATCTTGCCGAGATGAGCCAAGTCCACGCCCCCGAACGCTTGTAAAGTTCGCAGGGCATCACCGCGCGGCACTGAGCGAATTTGTTTGGGGTCACCCGAAAGGACCACTTTCACCGCGCCCTGCTTACGCGCCGTTTCCAGAAGCGCTAGCATGTCCTTGGTACCAACCATGCCCGCTTCATCCACGAGCAAGACTTTATCACGCAAGCCTGCTTGCATTTGCTCGTCTGCGAGCAATCGCTTAACCGTATCAGCGTGATGGAATCCTTCGGCTCTGAGGACCTCGCGAGAAGCTTCGGCAGTTGGGGCGACAACGACCATGTCATAACCTGTTTCTCGCGCACCAGCACGGATTTCCTTGAGCAGAGTTGTTTTGCCCGCGCCAGCTTTGCCGACGACGCCCGTTATCCAGTCGCAGCTATAGAGGATATGCCGAGCTGCCCGCTGTTGCTCGTCTGTGTCCCGCTGAGGATCACGCAAGAGGGGTTCCTTGAACTGATAAGGTTCTTCTACCAGAGGACGGAATTGGCCGCGTCCTGCCAGCGCTAAGTCTATCATTCGCTGCTCTTCTTCTAGAATCGCCAATGTAGTTACGCGGGTTTCATCGCCGTAAGCGCCACGAATGATATCGGGATGGGCGCTGTATGAGCCAACCATCGTCGCGATGTCCGTGCGTCCTATGGCGCTTTGCAGTGCAGTCCCGAGTAAGCGCTTTTCGCCCACTTCGGACACACGCTCGAGTTCATGGAGCAAACTAAATGACATGGCGTCCTGCGTGGCGTGGGAGTCAATGACTACGTCTTTGTCGGGTGATTCCTGTGCGCTGATCTGAGCGGCCTCTAATTCGTGCATTTCGGTTCCCTCCATGGCTTGAGTCCATGCCGTCCGTAGTTCAGTCATGGTTAGGTCTTTATCTTTGCCGCTTCGCAGTTTTGCTCCGAGTTGTCCCCGTCGTTCTGGGTCGTGAATATCGTGCTCTTCCGCGAAATCTTCGATCTGTTTTGTGCGACGCGAGAAGCGCTTTATCGATGTAGCGGGAATACCTTTTATTTCGAAGGCGTGCTTCGTGGGGGCGATCTCATAACCAAGTTTCTGGAGCTCGCCAGCTAAGCGCGTGTGGAAAGCGGCTTGATAGTAGTGTGCATCTCGTTTAATTCGCATGAATTCACCCGCTTTGAATCGATTCTCGACCGGGTCATAGGTGGCGTTAACGCAGTAGGCGTGTACGTGCAGGTGCGGGTCCGGTAATCCTTCGGCTAGTCCATGCATAGCTGGGGCTGGACGAGAGGTGTAGTGAGTGAAAGTTCCCCAGATCATATTGCCAGTCGGGCGGTCTTCGAAAGCACCGTCTCGCCGCACCCGCGTATGCATGTCTTGCTCGATTTCCATCATGGTTTCGTCAACCGCCCGGTGCAGGGCCGCTGTGATCGCCTCATCCGTGAAATAAGCTTGAAGAATGGATACCGATTTAGGCACGTCGAAAGTGAAGTCGTAACCGGGGCGGCGATTAAGAGCGTCGCGTGGCGTTAACCGGGAACCATCCGGTTGGCGATTGGACAGTAGCCTCATGAAGGCTTCCTTGGTTACGCCGCCTTTAAGATCGAGCATCGCCGCGCCCTTGCCGCCCCACTGGCCAGCGGCTTCCTGCCCGTCCAGATAGTAGTCGCCCCGGGTCAGGGCTTCTTGGAAGTATTTTTTCGCGCCCGCCTCTGAGTCGCTTACAGTAATTCTAAGCATTGCATTATCCTTTCACTGAGAAATACGGTCGCGCTGAGCCGTTTATCCGGGGGGCGATGCTTTTAGCGGAATTTAGTTCTAGGCGCTAGAGTTGTCCCCGTCGCTGCGGTTGGAATCCATGTTTAAAACTAAGGGGCGCTGCCCCTGGCGCGGCGCAACCAGCCTCCCCCAACTTTCTCCCGCTTTGCTCAATGTGTTCAAGCGGCATTCAATGATGTCGAATAGCGGGACAAAGCCGGGAGATACCCCCATAGGCTAATTGCGCCTTGCCACCCCGTTCTCGCCGAAGGGCAAGGGTTCACGCACAGGTGAACCCTCTTCCCTTATTGAGGATGTAACCTGAGGATCGATAACCCAACCGAGTGAAAGGATGACAATTATGTTCAAGCTAAAACTCAAGCGTATCTGGAACAATCAATCGGATAAGTCGGAGTCACAATACCTGCATGATGAGGCCCCCGCCGAGCGCGCCGAAAGCCATGCTGTATACAGCCAGAATCTTAAAGAATTCTGCGATGGACTGCGTGGTGCCATTTATGAGAACGAAGAAGAATCAAAACTGCGTCGAGCAGTTGCCGAAATACTACTTCAACAATTTGATCCCATGAAAGTCTGCAAGAGCGTGACTTACAATGGCGTTAATCAGGACGGAACTATCATTATTGAGCAATTAGCCGAAGTCGATGCAGCGCAGCATTTTTTCGACGACCATTATGAGGAAATTCTTGAATACCATGAATACGCTGGAGAGTTAGTGATCCCAGGATCAGTTGATATAAAGACTTATCTCGCTCGCCATTTCTTTGCGGTCATATGTAGCGAACTTTGGGGCGGCGGTAGGTGGTAGGAATCGTAGTGATTAAGAGCTTATATGGCCTCATTGAAACGATCGTCAGCCGTAGGTGAAAGCGGGTATGCCAGATCGGAAGCTTAAACTACAATTTAAAAAAACTTTGGCAGAGTTTAATTCCACATCAAAAAGCCCGGAGTGATCCGGGTTTCTTTTTGCCGATTGACCGTCGGATGAGAGTGGTTCTCCCGCGCGCAATGTACCTGTAAAAGAGTGAAGTATGCACCCGCCTTGAATCGCTCTTGCAAGCGCAAGGTTCCCAAGTTCTAGCCATGATCTAGCATTACCATTGTCCCCGATTTGTTCCCACAGCATTCCCGTATTCAGTTATTAGCTTGCTGCACCCATGTCCCCATTTTGTTCCCATCAGTATCCCAACTGAACTCCGATGTGTTGCCATTACCCCGATCAGATTTATCCGCAGACGTCTCTCCTTAGGGAAAGATGGTGGCCGATAACAGCATGGGGACAAGTCGATTGGGGACTGGGACGACTTATTGGTGAGGGTATTTATCTAAGACATTGATCTGAAATATTTGAACATTACATGTGATGAATATTGACAATCGTTGGAGGCTTTGATTGAGATAAATCTCTGTTCTTAGCGATACGCTTACATCTCAAAAAACACTGCCATGCCATCATCCCGAAAAAGACCTAAGCCTAAAACGCGTTATCAGCGTTTTTTGGAAAAACTCCGCCGGGAAAAACGTGATGGAAAAGGCCGCCCTCTCGTGCTGTCCGAAGGTGATTCTTGGTTTGCTTTCCCCAAAGAATTACGTCCAAGCACTATGGATATTCTGGACCGGAAACTGGATATGATTTTGATGCGATTGGAGACCAATGGGGACGAACTCAGCGCGATGCTATCGGGAAAACAACGTCGCCGCTTGCAGTACTATTTGGGCAAATGGGATTTCAATTTATTGCTATTTAGCGGAGGAGGAAATGACATCGTTGGGGACCGGCTTTTTCCGCTGCTAAACACCGTGTCTTCCAATGATCCTTGGGAGGCGGTCATCAACAAAGAAGCAATGCACGCTGCGTTCACCCTTATTGAATTTTATTACCGAGATTTGATTCAGATTAGGGACGACCTACGCCCTGAATGCGACATCATTACCCATTGCTATGACTACCCGATTCCCAACGTGAACGGCAAAGTTAAATGTTTGAATCAGGGGCTATTGGGGCCGTGGATTTATCCGGCTTTAGCAGCGCGTGGATTGATCGACAGTGCGGGGCAGCGGTCTTTTGCGCGGTGGTTAATTGGCCAGCACCGTGAAGTCCTCAAAAAAATTGCCGGAGAATATCCCCATTTTCACCTGATCGATACGCCGGGAACCTTGGCAGATAATGAATGGGGCGATGAAATTCACCCTACTAAGGGCGGCTTCGAGAAGATTGCTGATAAGTTTATTATTGAGATCAAACGACATTTCCCAGTCGTAGAAAGTTGAACTGATTGGGTCGGCTTTCTGAAATTATGCTGCCTCTTTGGTTATCTTGGCGGCAGCGCTAATACATTGCTCAATGGCCGAACGTAAGTTGGGTGAGATTTGGGCTAAGGCGATCACAACGGAAAGTTCACGATCAGTTAGTGAAATGTCATTTGCCCAAGGTGGATCTTCAAAGAAGTAGGCGGATGAAATTTTGAAGTGCTCGCACACCAGAAAAAGGCTTCCTGCGGAGATTCGATTAGCTCCCTTTTCATATTTTTGAATTTGCTGGAAAGTTACGCCCAAAATTTGAGCCATCTGCTCCTGCGTGTAATGTTTCGATAGCCGCAAGGTTCGCAATTTTCTACCTAGCCGCTGGTCTACATTTCCAGTGCGCGCAGCAATCGTTTCGTTCATGTCTTCGTCCCCGTTTGTTATGCGATCTACGCGTGTTTATCTTCTGACTGGGCTATCATTCTAAGGCATTAGACCATACTCACGAGATTTCGTCGATAGTCTCGGATCAAAAATTAATTCTGCTCCTGGCCAGAAGTTCTATCACCCATAATGAGTGCGGATTTTTATTGCCGTCACCCTTCATCTCGATAGAATCACAATATGCCCCAAAATTACCAATTCTGGGGCATTATCACAAGTGAAAATTTCGCTGCTTATCGATTTTTAGTTTTTTCCACATGGTCTCCATGTATTTCAGTTCCTCCTCACCATAAAACTGCTGATAGATTTCAGTGGTTTTGGAGTCTGCATGCCCCATCAGGCGTTGAACTAATGGATTTGGGGTGTGGTCGTCGGCATGGTTCATCCCAAAGGTATGGCGAAGTCCATGGGGAGTTGCATGGGGACCTTGTATTTTTGCATTTGCCATGATTTCCTTAATCCAGCGGTAGGCTGTTTTACGGTTGATGGGCCACAATCGGCGAGGCGGAGCCGATGAAGCACCTGATTGGAGGAGGTTAAAGTATAAATGCAGAGACTCCATAAAGTGATCGGTCAGGCGAACTGAACGATATCGATAGACCGGCTTGCCCACTTTTGGAGGCGGCCTTGTTAAGCTGAGCCAATTCCCAAGTGTTTGTAGAAGTGTAGGGGCAAAATTAGCCTTATTTTGTCGCCTCTGCTTCAGCGTACGGAAGATCACAAAACCCGCTTCCAGATCAAAGCTGTCGGTTGTCAACGCCAGTGCCTCCGAGATACGGCAACCCGTTAAAACCAGCATGAGCGCAAACATGCGTCGCTCTGGTGGCTCTTGCAGAGCTGCGTTTGTAAAACGCAAGAGCTCATTGACTGTGAGATACTTGCGCCGACCGCAGCGATCGACAACGGACATCGCATTAGGGGCATAATCCATGGGCTTTCCATGCCCCAGAATTGGTAATTTTGGGGCCTTCCTTCAAAATCATACTAACCAACACATACATTCATATGCAATTTTTACGCATTCGTCGGGCAGGCCAATTCTCGGTCATTGCCTTAACTGCCACACTCGCACCTACCACCTTCGGCCTCATTCAAATTGATAACTACTTGGTCGATGGCGTTCCGTCCGCTGTCGATTTGAATGAGCCATTCATGCCTTATGCAGCGTCTGACAATATTTCCGCCAATGGCATTTCTAATGCAGAGCTGGTTGATCAATCAACAACGGCGGCGATTGGGGGCATTCGCAATCTGCGAGTCAGCACAGTAACGGGGTCAGGTGGGTATCTCGGTGATATGGCCAGTAGTGCGGCGGTGCTGGGTTATGGAGCCAATCCTGGACTCCAACTCAGTGTTTCCAAGGAAACCTTGGCCAATGATACATATCATTCTTCGGCGGCCATTCGCTATGGTTCGACGGGTTTTACGACTGGACTCAACCTTGACCTCATAGCCTTCTTAGGCGGACAGGCTCTCAGTGCCGGTTATTTCAATCTCGACGTAGGGGAGTTTACGGCCACCGGCGCAGTAACGGGCGAGGTCCGTATTGGTTTGACCCTTTGGTCATATCCCACCGGAGGGCCGATCATTAACGAGGAATCGGTGAAGACTATAGCAAATACCAACATTTCCGCCATCAACTGGAATTTTGAAGATTTCTCGCCGTCCATTTTGGGAGATGTCGATCAAATGCAACTCACGCTCTACAGTGGCAATGTGGGGGATGGATTCACCGACATCCATCTTTCGGCAACATCATTTACGATTGTGCCAGAGCCGTCCACCTACGCCCTCATCTTTGGCGGGGCGGTGTTCTTCTTCCTCATTCACCGAAAACTCAAATATTCGAGATCATGAAAATACAACAAATCATTGGCGAGCAAGGCCCTCAAACCGGTTTTTGCGCGAACGGCGGCTGTCCGGCCTTTCTCTTTACGGACGATAACCGTGTGCTGATTCAAGGCGCGATATTGTCAGAATCTGAGAAAGCCAAGCTCACTGCTCCGGCCCACGAGGACTTCGTATCCATTCCCCGTGAGATATTCGAGAAGCTAACTGCTCACCTCTAGCGCACATCATTGTCTGCGCACGTTTACAAATCCTCCCGATGGCGCTATACATGCCTACGGGAGGTTTTTTTATGATATTGGAATGGTTTTCGGCACTTGAGGGAGTCGCGAGTTTAGCGACATTGCTTGTGCTGCTATGGCAAATTGGGATGTTACTGCGCCAACTGCGCTTCAATGCCGTCCTACACATTTACGACATTAACCGTGATCTCATTGGCCGGGCACTGGACGACCCTGATCTTCGCAAAGTATTGGACGGAGAGCAAATCGCCGACGCTTCCAAGGAGAAGCGATATTTTCAGCTATGGATTAATCAGATCAAATTGATACACTTGGGATGGCGTAGCCGTTTCCTGCCAAGAACCTCATGGCCAAGTCTGCAAAAGGACATTGGCGATTTTACCTCGCTACCTCGCTTCCAAACAAATTGGAAAGAGGTGTCGCAATATTACTCCGGGGATTTTCGCGAGTTTTTGGAAGAGACCAAGCGCAAGATGTCTCAGTAACTCTATTCCGCCAGATTTTCCAAAGCAGTTGCAATATAGTTCGAGCGATTGCGGTTCTCCAAGGCAGCCATCCGATCAATCTTCTCCACTAAATCCTCCGGAAGACTTATGGATATTTGCGTCTTCCCGGTTGCGCGAGCTGGTGATGTTTTCTTTGCGCCCTTTTTAGTGGCGCGTTTAGCGGTCTTCTTTTTTGCCATAATGAGAGTGGCCTATCGATAGAGGTTCAGGGAATCAAGCCGTTAAGCTCATCTATCTACTTTTGATGATCTGATACTTGCCGTGATCCTGAGGATCTCGTTGCTTCTACACGAACCTAAGCAACCTGCTGTCATGAATATACAGTACGGGAAGAATGCATTTTTAAGTTGATATGAATTGAGGCTTCTCAAGTAGGCAATAATACCTACAGTCCATTAAGCTGTATGCCTAAAACGAATTCACGCCCCGCCAAGAAATTACCCTCCGCCCCGAAGACCACGAAATCCTTCGAGGAATCCCTCTGGGAAACCGCGACCAAGCTGCGGGGGAGCGTTGAGTCCTCGGAATACAAGCACGTCGTGCTGTCGCTGATCTTCCTCAAGTTCGTCTCGGACAAGTTCGAGGAGCGCCGGGCGGAGCTGGTTGCGGAGGGGAAGGGGGACTATGCGGATATGGTGGAGTTCTACACTATGCGGAATGTCTTCTACCTGCCGGAGACCTCCCGCTGGTCTTATATCCAGCAGCATGCCAAGCAGGGCGACATCGCGATCAAGATCGACTCCGCCCTCACCGCCGTCGAGAAGAGCAATGCCTCGCTCAAGGGCGCCTTGCCGGACAACTACTTCTCCCGCCTCGGGCTGGATGGCAGCAAGCTCTCCGCACTCATCGATGCCATCAACAACATCGACACTGTCGGCGACAAGGAGGAGGACACCGTCGGGCGTGTCTATGAATACTTCCTGGGGAAATTCGCCGCCTCCGAGGGCAAGCTGGGGGGCGAGTTCTACACGCCCAAGTGCGTGGTCAATCTCATCGCTGAGATGATCGAGCCTTACAAGGGCAAGATCTACGATCCCTGCTGCGGCTCGGGCGGCATGTTCGTCCAGTCGCTCAAGTTCGTGGAAAGCCACCATGGCAATACCAAGGACATCTCCGTGTACGGGCAGGAAATGACCGCCACGACCTACAAGCTGGCCAAGATGAACCTCGCCGTGCGGGGGCTCTCGGCCAACCTCGGCGAAGTCCCCGCCGATACCTTCTTCAAGGACCAGCACCCCGACCTCAAGGCCGACTACATCATGGCCAATCCGCCCTTCAACCTGAAGGACTGGCGCGGCCCTGACGAGCTCGTCCACGACGGACGCTGGAACGGCTACGACACCCCGCCCACGGGAAATGCCAACTACGCCTGGATTCTCCACATGGTCTCCAAGCTTTCGGAAAACGGCGTAGCCGGCTTCGTCCTCGCCAACGGCTCCATGTCCACCAACACCAGCGGCGAAGGCGCGATCCGCCAGAAGATGGTCGAGAACGACCTCGTGGACTGCATGATCGCCCTGCCCGGCCAACTCTTCTACACCACCCAGATCCCCGTCTGTCTCTGGTTCCTGACGAAAAACAAAAAGGCCGACAGTGAACGCGGCTACCGCAACCGCGAGGGCGAGACCCTCTTCATCGATGCCCGCAAGATGGGTTCCATGATCAGCCGCACGCAAAAGGAGCTGCTACCTGAGGACATCGCAAAAATCGCCGCCACCTATCACAACTGGCGTTTGGATGATGGGGGAGGGATGCGTGAAGACGGTTCCATCGTGCTGGTTGATCGCGATAGTTCATCCATCTATTTGGATACGCCCGGCTACTGCAAATCCGCCACCCTCGAAGACATCCGCAAGCATGACTACGTGCTCACCCCTGGGCGTTACGTCGGCGCGGCCGATATCGAAGACGACGGCATACCCTTCGAAACCAAGATGTCCGAGATGAGCCAGACGCTTTACGCTCAGATGGAGGAGTCGGCAAAGCTGGATGAGGTGATCCGGAAAAACTTAGAGGGCTTGGGGTATGGTGGGTGAGAGAGCAGAAACAAAAACTGGTGGGCGTGAGGCATCAACCGGTTTTATTCCCGGCGACTATTCACTGGCAGTCGGGATGCCAGCAACGCCGCCACCCAAAGGCTGGAAATGGTCTAAGCTAACTGATCTCGCTCGTTTGGAATCCGGCCACACACCAAGTCGCAAGTATCATGAATACTGGGACGGCGGGGTTTGCTGGGTCGGGATTCGTGATGCGACCGCAAATCACGGCCAAACCATCTACGACACGAACCAACACGCTTCAGAACTGGGGATAAAAAACTCCTCCGCAAGGTTGTTGCCGAAGAACACTGTCTGCCTTTCCAGGACTGCTTCGGTTGGCTACGTGATCGTCATGGGAAAGGAGATGGCGACCAGTCAGGATTTTGTGAACTGGGTATGCTCCGAAGAACTGGATCATCAGTTTCTGAAATACATCCTGCTTTCAGAGAACCGGAGTTTCCTTCGCTTCGCCAGCGGCACAACCCACCAGACGATTTACTTTCCAGAGGTAAAAGCCTTTCATATTTGCCACCCGCCCCTCCCCGAACAAAGAGCGATTTCTCACATCTTGGGTAGTTTGGATGACAAGATTGAGTTAAATCGGCGGATGAATGCGACGCTGGAAGGGATGGCGCAGGCGCTCTTCAAAAGCTGGTTTGTGGACTTTGACCCGGTGATCGACAATGCCCTCGCCGCCGGCAATCCCATCCCCGACGAACTCGCCGACCGCGCCGAAGTCCGCCGCCAAGCCCTCGCCAACGGCACCGCCAACCGCGAAGCCGCCAAACCCTTCCCCGCCGCCTTCCAACAAACCGAATCCATGGGCTGGATCCCGGAGGGGTGGGAAATCAGTTGTTTCGGGGAAGTCTCAACCTGTTTCGACAGAAAAAGAATTCCTCTTTCAAAGCCGCAACGCGAAGTGAAAAAGCCCGGAAAGATTCCTTACTACGGAGCTACCTCGATAATGGATTACGTGAACGAGTGGATCTTTGATGATACCTATCTTCTGATCGGTGAAGATGGATCTGTCATTAAAGATGACGGAACGCCATTCGTGCAATACATCTGGGGGAAATCATGGGTGAATAACCACGCACATGTTCTGCAAGGGAAGGACGGGATATCGACAGAGCACCTGATGTTATTCATGCAGTCACAGAATTTAGCGGGTTACGTCACTGGGGCTGTTCAACTGAAAATCAACCAGAAAAACATGAACAGCATTCCATTCTTGAAAGCTCGTGATTCGGTCAACTTACAATTTTCCGAAGCGGTCACTCGACTGTATGAACGCATCAAGCTGCTCAGCGAAGAAAATGTAACGCTCATCAACCTACGCGACACTCTCCTCCCGAAACTTATCTCCGGAGAGTTGCGCCTTTCCGATACAGCAGTCAAAGCCTACGAACTAACAGCATGAGCACTTCATATTCAAACTGGTTCCGCGTCGACCTACATATTCACACTGACTGGAGCAAGAAGACCAAAATTGGCGACTACAACGGGACGTTTACTGTTGCGAAGTTACACGAAAAGCTTACCGGAAATCAGGTCGCGGTATTCTCCCTTACTGACCACAACATCATAAACATTGATGCTTACAAAGAATACTACTCAGCGTACTCAGAGGAGCAAAACCCTTTGCTTCTTGTTGGTGTTGAACTCGACATCATCTTAGAATCCAGCTCTACGGTGACGTATCACACCCTGATAATCTTCAATTTGTGTTCAGCAGATGGAGCACAACGCGTGCATGATGCACTCGAGCAGAAATACTCGGAAAGAGGATTAGAGGCCACAGAACGCGTCCTGACGATGACCGAAGTCATCGAAATCTTTCCAGATGATGACTTCTTCTTTATCCCTCACGCAGGAAGCAATAAGAGTATCATTACGCCTTACCGAGAAAATATCCGGGCAGCTCAGCAAATGATTATTCTAATGCAGAGCGCTATGGAAAAGGTTAAGGAGCAACGACGCCACGAATACAATCTAAGATTTAACGATATTCTGACTGAAGCGTTCAAGAATCGAAATGACCACGCTTATATTGAGTTTTCTGACAACCACTGCATCGAAGCGTATCCTTGTACGGGTCTAGGTGAAGACGCGGTAGAGCATTCCTTCTACTATCTCAAGGGCAGAAAGAGTTTTGAAACCTTGAGGCAAGCGTTCATTGATCCCCAATCCAGAATAAGGTCTAGTCAGCAGTTTAGTTCAATCCGCCCCTCACAGCGGCATCTTCAAGCTCTAGAGATTGATCCCCATGGAATTTTAGCGGGTCAAACAGTCACCTTTAGTCCTCACCTAAATGTTGTCATTGGCGGTAGATCGAGCGGAAAAAGCCTTTTCCTTTCCATGCTTGGCCAGAAGATTGATTCAATCCAGAACAGGGCAAACACGAATTACCCAATCAAAACGGATCGTGTGAAAATTAGAGCAGTCCAGGACGGGGGGCTGACTTTACAGACATCAATTGAAGCGAGACGATTAACATACATTGGACAGGGAGAGATCGTCAATTATTTCGAGCATGGCAATCTCAGTCGACTTGCCAATTCGACCGGAGCAAGTTCCGATTATGAAACTTCAAAAAAAGCGTTTGCCGAACACAGGCAAGACTTGGACTCCAAGGTTGAAGATCTGCTTAGTGCATACAAAAAGAGTACTTTGCTCTCTGGTGAAAAGTTCATCCTGCACAAGTCAACTTTAGATCATCTATTTGGAGATAGCTTCACATTCACATGGGATGATGAGAAGGTTCGGGAGAAATGTGATTTTACTGATCCCATTAATGATGCGGGAGAGAATATTTCTGATTTATTGATTCAGACTGAAGCGTTTAGAGATGACCCGCTGTTTGGTTTCACTAGTCAAGAGGAAGATCTGATCCAATCCTTCATCGAGCTCGTCGAGCGAAAGAAGACTGGGCTGGAGAAGGTGTCGAGTGATAATGCCAGCACTTTGGTGTTTCTCCAAAGTGTCGACCAAATTGTTTCTTCTAGAAACGCTGAGCTCGACGAAGGAGCTAGATTGAAAGCCGAAGCACGGATAGAGGTTCGGGAGCTAAAGAGCAGAGTTGCGGAACGCTTTCAGAATCTTAGTGATCTAAATTCTACCTCTCGCGAAGTTTCATCGTTCAATTACAGCAAAGCGGAGGAAATAGGCCTTAATAACGGTATAAATCTAGTTCTTGAGGTGGAGCCAATTCCCGGCACTACTGTTCAAAGTTTGATAACAGATGGCATCAAGGATGCGGATAACTCGAAATCCCTGTTCCTTGTTCTTCTGGATGTTTTGGCGGGAAACTGCCTGATCAAACATCACGGAGGCAATAGTGCTGAATCGCTGGAAAAGAAGATTCTATCGCAGTTAGAGCCAATATACGATCATCTCAATAGCCCGAGCGATCATCTCAATTATGCGGACGGCGAAACATCTAAGAGCAAAAGTCCCGGCTACAATTCTGAGAAGTATCTAGAAATCGTCTTAAGAAGTGCTGAGACGGAGTTGATCGTCATCGATCAACCGGAAGACAATTTAGGAAATGCATTTATAGCCGAGCGTTTGGTTGAACTGATTCGAGAGATTAAGTTTCAGAAGCAGGTATTTTTGGTGACCCACAACCCGTCTATTGTTGTACATGGTGATGCCGAAAATATCATTATCGCTACGAATGAAAACGGTATTGTCACATACTCACAAGTGGTCATCGAGGATAAGTCTTCACAAAAAGTGATCTGCAAGATTCTCGATGGGGGCGAATACATCTTCGACAAGAGATCTAAGAAATACAACATTGAGAGAATCCTAAGAGAACATGAGCGAGAAAAATAGAACCTGTAAAATAGTTGTTGATTCGACTGCTGAGGAGATTTCGATATCAGGTCTTTCGTCAGAGGATCTGACAATAGGATGCGAAAGCGACATCGATTTCACTGAACTAGTATTGAGTTTGGCCAAACTGATCGATAAGGGGGAACCATTAACCCTCGAGATGCCCGCTGAAGAAAGTGACGAAAAGACCTCGTTGGTATTAGCGACGATAAAGAACATTACGGAAGCGTATAATGCTAGCCTTGAGGTAGCTGAACTAAGCGCCTGCGCCGAGTCAGACACATCGGATGATGACGACATTCCGTTTTAAGATACCGAATGAAATTCACCGAAGCCCAACTCGAATCAGCGATCATTGAACTCCTATCAGCGGAGGGCTACCCGCATGTGCTGGGGGAGACGATACTGCGGTCTCCGCAGGAGGTGCTGATCAAGGAAGATCTGCGGCATTTCCTGGCAACTCAGTATGCGGCGGATTTCATCACGCCGCAGGAAATCGAGGCGGTGATCAAGCAGCTCGAAGCCTACTCCGCGGCGGATCTCTACGAGAGCAACAAGCAGATCATGAAGCTGGTCTCGGATGGCTTTCTGCTGAAACGGGAGGATCGATCCCAGAAGGATCTGTATATCCAGTTGATTGATTACTCGGAGCTGGTGGCTTTCCGCGAACCGAAGGCGGGCGAGGTGCCGTCGATTCTGGCGGAGGAGGAGCCTGTCTATCAAACGGGTGGGAACATTTTCAAGATCGTCAACCAACAGGAGATTATCGGCTACGAGAAGCGCATCCCGGATGGGATTCTCTACATCAACGGGCTGCCCTTGGTGGTGTTTGAGTTCAAGAGCGCGATACGCGAGGAGGTCGGGATTCACAACGCCTACGAACAACTGACGGTGCGCTACAAGCGGGATATCCCGGAGCTTTTCAAATACAATGCGTTCTGCGTGATCAGCGACGGGGTGAACAACAAGGCGGGTTCGTTCTTCGCGCCCTATGAGTTCTACTACGCGTGGCGGAAGACGGATGGCAGTGAGTTGGTAGAGGTGGATGGGATCAACTCGCTCTACTCGATGATCAAGGGGATGTTCCAGCAGAGGCGGTTGATCGATGTGATACGGAACTTCGTTTACCTGCCGGACGTTTCCCGCAAGGAAGAGAAGATCCTCTGCCGCTATCCGCAATACTACGCGGCGACGAAGCTCTACCGGAACATCCTGGAGCACATGAAGCGTCCCGACGGTGAAGGCGGCTTCACGGGCGATGGCAAGGGCGGCACCTACTTCGGCGCGACGGGTTGCGGCAAGAGCTACACGATGCTCTTCCTGGCGCGGCTGCTGATGAAGAGCGTGGATCTCGCGAGCCCGACCATTGTCCTGATCACCGACCGCACGGATCTGGATGACCAGCTCTCGGGACTTTTCACCAACGGCAAGGGCTACATCGGCGATGAAGCTGTGATCAGCGTGGAGAGCCGCGCTGACCTGCGCAGGCAACTGAAAGGGCGGAACAGCGGGGGAGTCTTTCTCACGACGATCCACAAGTTCACCGAGGATACGGAGCTGCTGACGGATCGCACGAACGTGATTGTCATCTCGGATGAGGCGCACCGCAGCCAGGTGAACCTCGACCAGAAGCTCAGGATCACGGAAGACGGGGTGAAGCGGACGTATGGCTTCGCCAAGTATCTGCACGACTCCCTGCCGAACGCGACCTATGTGGGATTCACCGGAACGCCCATCGATGCGACGCTGGATGTCTTCGGCGAGGTGGTGGATGCCTACACGATGACGGAATCGGTGGCGGACGAGATCACGGTGCCCATCGTTTACGAAGGCCGGGCGGCCAAGGTGATCCTGGACAACAGCAAGCTGGAGGAGATCGAGAAATACTACGACGAGTGCGCCGAGGCGGGGGCGAGCGATTACGCGATAGAGGATAGCAAGAAGACGATGGCGAACATGGGCGCGATCCTGGGCGATCCGAAACGCATCGCGGCGCTGGCGGAGGATTTCGTGGCGCACTACGAGAAGCGCGTGAGCGAGGGCTCGACGGTGGCGGGGAAGGCGATCTTCGTGAGCAGCAGCCGGCAGATTGCCTATGATTTCTACAAGCAGGTGATCGCGCTGCGCCCGCAGTGGGGTGAGGTGCGGATCTGTGCGGAAGGCGTGGAGCTGAGCGAGAAGCAGAGGAAGGAGATTCTGCCGATGGAATACATCAAGATGGTGATGACACGGGGGCAGGATGATGAGAAGGCGCTCTACGATCTGCTCGGCAACAAGGACGAGCGGAAGAAGTTCGATACCCAGTTCAAGAAGGCGGAATCCAATTTCAAGATCGCCATCGTGGTGGACATGTGGCTGACGGGATTCGACGTGCCTTTCCTCGATATCATCTACATCGACAAGCCGGTGCAGCGCCACAACCTGATCCAGACGATCTCGCGGGTGAACCGGAGATTCGAGAACAAGCAGAAGGGGCTGGTGGTGGACTACATCGGCATCAAAAAGCAGATGAACTTGGCGCTGGCGCATTACTCCAAGGCGGACAGCAGCAACATCGAGGAGATCGCGGCATCGATCACCGTGGTGAAGGATCATCTGGATCTGCTGGGACGGATCTTCCACCAGTTCGATACGAAGCCCTATTTCAGCGGATTGCCGATGGAGCAGCTGCACTGCCTGAATCTGGCGGCGGAGTTCGTGCAGCTCACGGAGAAGATCGAGAAGCGGGTGATGTTCCTGGTGAAGCGGTTGAAAGCCGCCTACGACATCTGCAGCGGGAGCGATGCCTTCACGGAAACTGAGCGCGACCACATCCACTTCTATCTGGCGGTGCGGGCTATCGTGGCGAAGCTGACCAAGGGCGAAGCACCCGACAGCGCGCAGATGAATGCGAAGGTGCGGAAAATGATCTCAGATGCGCTGCAGAGTGACGGGATCGAGGAGATCTTCAAGCTGGGCGAAGACGGAGCGAAGGAGATCGATATCTTCGGCGACGACTACCTCGCCAAGATCGAGAAGATCAAACTGCCGAATACGAAGATCAAGCTGCTGCAGCAATTGCTCAAGCGGGCGATCGATGACTTCAAGAAGGTCAACAAGGTCAAGGGGGTGGATTTCACTAAGCAGTTCCAGGCGCTGGTGAACAAATACAACGAGCGGGATGAGAAGGATATCCTGCGCAGCGAGGTGCTGGAGGGATTCTCCGATGAAATGATCGCCCTGATCCAAGCGCTGCAGAAGGAGAAGGAATCCTTCGGCGAGATGGGGATCGATCTGGAGGAGAAGTCATTTTACGACATCCTCAAGACACTCGCCCATAAGTACGATTTCGAGTATCCCGAGGACAAGCTGATCAAGCTGGCCAAGGAGGTGAAGACGGTGGTGGATGATAAAGCGAAATACACAGACTGGAGCCAACGCGCCGACATCAAGGCCGAGCTGAAAGTGGATCTGATCATCCTGCTGGCGGAGAACGGTTATCCACCGGTGGATAGGGATGAGGTTTACAAGGAGATCTTCGAGCAGGCGGAGAATTTTAAGAAGTATCAGGCGCGATGAACTACTGGTGGGTAAACCATAAGCAAACATTTCGCCAAGAATTTAGCGGGAAGTATGTTTGGTGCCCAAAGCTGAAGTCGAACGGACAGCAAAGCCATTACTATGAGTCGATGCGCGAGGTACAGCCAGGCGATTTATTATTTTCATATGCCTATGCGGCGGTGCAGGGATTTGGCTTTGCTCGGACGCATTGCTACTCTTGTCCGAAGCCCGATGACTTCGGCAAAGTGGGCGACGTCTGGAACACGCGCGGCTGGCGAGTGGATGTCGAATTCCAAGCATTTTCCAATCCGCTGCGGACGGCCGATTACGCCAGTGAAATTGCACCATTGCTGCCCAACAAGTATTCGCCGATACGTGCCGATGGCTTCGGCAACCAGGTGGCTTATTTTGCGATGGTCCCCGAAGCAATGGCAATGAAAGTCGCTGAGCTAGCCGACCCTATGCTGGCCATGGGATTAACAAGCGTGGGCGAACGAGAGAATTTAATCGAGATTGCGCTACCCTCTTTGCAAGAGTGGGAAGACCGACAGCAGCAAATTATTGCTGCTAGGAATGAACTACCGCTAACTACCCGTGAGGCACTGATACAATCTCGAATCGGCCAGGGGCTCTTCAAGCAACGCGTTGGTCGCTTCGAACGTGCTTGCCGAATTACCAAGGTAGATAATCCAACGCACCTGATAGCCAGCCACATTAAACCCTGGCGTGAGTCGGACGACGAAGAGCGTCTCTCTGCTGGCAATGGCCTACTCCTCACGCCTTCCATCGACCACCTGTTTGATCGTGGGTTCATCTCCTTCGCTGATGACGGAGAACTGATCGCCTCTCCAATCGCCGACAAAGCATCGCTGAAGCAGATGGGTGTCGCAACCGATGAAGTGATCCATGTTGGCCAATTTAACACCGACCAAAAACATTTCCTCGACTACCACCGTAAAGAAATCCTGCTGAAGTCAGCCTCTTGAAACCATGAAAACGAGCCCTAAAACCCTCCAAATATTTCTACCTGAAGGAGATGCAGCCGGCATACGTGTGGCAGAGTTGACAACACGCATTGTGCAAGCCGTCGCGGTTCCTCGCACTCGCCTGAAAGAGTTTTTTGAGCGAGCGGAATCCAGGCATATTGGCGTTTATTACTTATTTGGTGGTGACGACGAGTCGACCAAACCGATCGCCTATATCGGGCAAACGGAAGACTTGAAACAGCGTCTAAAGAATCATGACAGCAATAAGGAGTTTTGGAATCTGGCAATCATTGTCATTTCGCGAACCCACTCCTTCACCCAAGCCCACATCCGATGGCTGGAGTGGCATTCTATTCGATTGGCAAATGAAGCAAAGCGTTTTCGCCTGGATAATGGCAATGCCGGTTCGGAGCCATTCGTGACGGAGCCTATTCGCGCGGACTTGGAGGAGATCTTTGAGACAGCGTCACTGCTGCTGGAAAGCTTGAGTTTTCCACTATTTGACCCACTGATCGAGCGGCTTTCAATGAGGCAAAAAGAGCAGGACTTGTGGCATATCAATGCGACTGGTGTTAGTGCGACTGCAACCTTTACAACTGATGGCATCGTCGTGCACAAGGGATCGATTGCTAGATTAAAGATGTCTCGTAGTGCGGAAAACAGCTTCTTTGACAAACGGCGAGAGCGCATGATTCAAGATGGAATCCTGATCGAGAAAGATGGCGGCTACCTATTCACTGAAGACTACCCATTCAAGTCGCCCAGTGGCGCAGCAGCAATCGTACGCGCCAGACATTCCAATGGCTGGATCGAATGGAAAAACAAATCCGGCCAAACGCTGAAGGAAGTCAAGCGCTCCGATGCCGACGAATAACCAGCTAGCCCTCTACCAGGAGCTCAAGCAGCTCGTGGCCGAAGAGTCCCGAGCCTTGCAAGCCAGCCACGAGAAACTGCTGCGCATGCCAGTGGGCAAGCGGGTGTTTCAAGGGAAATGTTTGGAGCGGGTTACCTATCGGCAGAAGCAGGACAACAACGTGCTGCGCTTTGAGTGTGATGAGAATCTATCCGAGTTTCGTGAAGGCGACCCGATCGTCCTGCACACAGGAAATCCCTTTGAGCCGGTAAGCTATGGCAACTGGGTGCGTGATGGTGAAACCTTCAGCGGACGAGAGTTTGTCGAGATTGCCGTCTCTGATGTAGGTACCCAGGCGATTGCCGCCTGTGGTGACTCCTTGATGATCGACGCTGGCATCTTTGATCCAGCGCCGCAGCTCAATCGAGCTTTGGACGAAATGGGAGCGTCGAAGCGTGGGCAGTCGCGTATCTTGCCGCTGATCGAAGGCAAAGTGCAAACGGATGGCGTTGATCCTGAAGAATACGACAACGCAGCGACCGAAGCAGCAACCAACAACTTTAACGATTCGCAACAAGACGGGGTCGCCATTGGCAGCACGACTGACTGGTGCGCCCTGATTCAAGGACCTCCAGGAACGGGTAAAACACGAGTGCTAGCGCAAATCGTTCGGCAGCGTTTGGCTTGTGGCGAACGCATTTTGGTAACGGCGTGCACGCACCGGGCGATTCATGAAGCGCTGAATAAAATCCATGGACTAAATCCGGAGCTGGAGCGCGTGGCTAAAGTAGGGGTTTATAGCATTGATCAGAGTTTGGAAGTCCCGGTTTACGATAACTATGCCGAGTGTGGTTTCGACGAGAGCACCGAGGGCTACGTGATCGGCGCGACGCCCTTCACTGCGTTCAGCAGTCGGTTGAATCGGGCAGAGTTTGACTGCGTGATTATCGATGAGGCCAGCCAGATGACCTTGCCCTTGGCGATCATGGCGATGCTCAGCGCAGATTGCTATGTGGTCATTGGCGACGAAAAGCAGTTGCCGCCAGTCTTGCTTTCCAAGTGTGCCTTTGAGGCTAAAAATTTTGGGCTGTTTCAACGTCTGCGTCATGTTGCGGAGCGTGAAATGCTGACGACGACCTACCGCATGAATCATGAAATATGCCGCTGGGTGAGCTCGGAATTTTACTCGGGTGAACTGGAGCCGCATGAAGGGTGCAGGGATAATGTGCTGCCACTGAGCGGCGAGGCGAGCCAACCCTGGCTCAACGAAGCCCTGAGTAGTGAGCATAGTCTGGTGTGGATACCCACGCAGGTTGAAAATACCCGGCACTACTCGATGGAGGAAGCTGACCTCGTGAACCAACTAATAGCTGAGTTGCATCGGCGGGGGCATCCCCTGAGCGACGTGGGTGTGATTACCCCCTTTCGTCGGCAAGCGCGAGTGATCCGCCAACGATTGCGCCAGAATCGCACCTGGGATCGAGCGGATTTGCAGGGCGTCGTCGTAGACACCGTAGAGCGTATGCAGGGTCAGGAACGCAGCGTGATCATCCTGAGCACGGCGGCGGCGGATCGGCGGTTTCTCAGCGCCGTCGAGGAATTTGTATATTTTCCGTCGCGCCTGAATGTGATCGTGAGTCGCGCTAAAGTGAAGGTTATCGTGCTAGCGGCGGAGAATTTTTTGCAAACAGTGAGCGCGATGGATGAAGTGCGGGAAGCGATTGAGCACTGGCGAAGCTTGAGGGAGGCAAGTCACGTCGTTGACGTATAGCCATGGCCCGCATGCTTCCAGATCGCTTGCCGCAAAAGCTGCCCGACCACTTGGTGAAGGTGTGGCGGCAACTGCGTGCGATCGATGACGATGATCTAGTTTGCCGTATCAGTTACCAGATCGCCAATCCAAATCACCCAGATTTTCTGGTGATCTACCGCAACCGCGCCGCGTTCTTGCTGGCCGTGAATAGCGCAGATACGGAGGCTGTGGATCGATATTTCCAATGCGAATTGCTGGACGGCGATGGCGAAGCGCCTGAGGACCTGAAGCAGGCGCATAGCCTAAGTGCCTTCACCCAAGTGGTGCTTGAAGAACTGGGTGCTGGCGCGGATCTGAGCTTGCAGCATTGGGTGCTCTTTCCCAAGGCATCCGATGAATCGGTGGAACGACTCGCGCGCAGTTGGCAGGGTGCGCCACGATTGTTCCTCGGCAAACAGGAGTGTCGCGAGGAATCGTTGCTGCGGCATTTTCAAGCGGCGGCGGACCTTGAGCTGGACCAACAGGTATTGAACTTGATCGTCGGGCGTTTTGCGCCAGAGGCGGCGATTCCCGCAAGCTGGGTGACGCGCGCCGAGCGATTGTCGACTAAGGAAGCTCCCAAACAAATGGACTTCCTCCTGGATTATGACCAGGAGGCGGCCATGAAGCGTGACTTGGAGTTGTCCAGTGAAGCATTTAAGGCGGCCAGCTCGGGGCATGTGCGCCTCGTGACGGGCACGGCGGGCTGCGGCAAAACGTTGATCCTGCTTTTCCGCGCGCGTCTCTCCGCCACACTGAATGATAATCAGCGTGTGCTCGTGCTGATGCACAACAAACCGCTGCGGGCGGATCTACAGACGCGGGCGAAGGAGCTGGGTATGTCGCGCAACGTGGAATGGCGAACGTTCTTCAGTTGGCTACATTCGATGATGAAGTTTAACATGATCGAGCCAGCGACCCGCAATGCGTTTATCAACCAAGCATTGAAAGACGAAGAGCTTGAAGGGCAGTTCACACGCGAGTTCCTGCTGGATGAGTTTGAATGGATTTCGGATAACGCTCTGGATAGCCCGTCACTCGACTGGTATCTGGAAAGCGCGCGGACCGGCCGCAAGCGAGCCCTGCAACCCACGCAGCGCCAAGGCGTCTACCAGCTATACTCCCTATACCGGAAGATGCTCGATTCGCAGGACCAAGTTGATTGGCCAGTGGCTCCCCGACTTTTTCTCAAGAAGCTGCGCGATGGCGCAATTGCGGGAAAGACTTACCACACCATTTACATCGATGAAGCCCAGTTTTTTGCACCGATCTGGTTTGAGTGCGTGAAGGCTGCGCTTCACCCCGAATATGGTCGGCTCTTTATGGCGGCGGACCCAACCCAAGGCTTTTTACGCAGTGGACAGTCCTGGGTGCAAGTCTTGGGTGGCGACATGCGCGGGCGTTCGCAGCGCCTAACTAAACCCTATCGGAATACCCGTGAGATCATGGCATTGGCTAAGCGATTCTACGTGAGCCGTATCCGCAGCGAGGAGGACGAAGTGAATCTGCCAGATCAGGCCTACATCGAATCGATGCCCAGTGGCGAGGCAGCTAACTTGGTCAACGCGGGCAGCCGATCGATGCAGAATGTCTTGGTGGAACAATTGAAGCAGCTCTTCGATAGCGGGCTCAACCCAGGTAATGTCCTACTGATCGATGCGTCAGGATACAGTGAGCAAAGCGAACTGGATCACCTGGGGATACACTTTGGCGATAAGATTGTCTCGGCTGCTGACGCTAAGAACCGGAGCCAAATGCGCGTCAGCACGATCAACGCTTGCACGGGCATTGAATCACCGATTGTGGTGATCATCGGCCTGGATCGATTGTTCGAGCAGGAAAAAGCGCTCGGCATGGATGAAATAGATCGCGAAGAACTCGTGCGAAAGAATACTAAGCGTGTCTTCGTGGCAATTACCCGGGCTTCGCAAAAGGTCGTGGTGGTTTTTAAGAGCGAGAATACGCGGAGAATTTTGACAACGAAAGAATGATAAACTCGTAGCAAAATTTATTTTGCAAGAATTAGGCAGTTTTTCGGTTCTTGTGAGTGGGCTCTTATCGCAGCTTTTGTTTAGCTAATCTTATCGTTGAATTTGCAGGTGTCGTCCAAGGTGTAACCGATATTGGATAGTCGATATTTTTGATCTCCTCGTAGAGAACTGTAATTTGAAATCCAACACCGTAGCGTGAACTCACCGCTGAATCGGCGTGCCCGGTGAGTGCATCATGCTTATCCCGGGGTATTCCCGCGTTACGGCAAGCGTCTTTGAATGTATGCCGGAAGCTATGGAATACTTTACGGGTGTCTTCGACCCCACAGTCCTGTGAGATGTATTTATTGATCCACTTGGAGAACTGACGCGTACACTTTTCCTGATGGTGATTGAGATGAGGAAACAAGTGGGTGTGCTTTAGTCTTTGGATTGAGGCGATGTAGCTGATAAATCCCAATTCCAGCAACTTTGGGTGAAGGGGGATTTGGCGCATGCTACCCGATGTTTTCAATGATTTGCCTTCGCCATCAACATTGATGTCCAAATACCAAAGGTCATCCTGCTGTTTAACGTCGGTTAGCCGTAGTTGGCCCAATTCCTCGAGTCTCGCACCGGTGTATAGAGCCATTAGCGGAAGCCAATATGCGGTTGCTATTCCACACTTTGGATGTCGCGCTTGTCCTAAATATACTGGGGACTTTTCGAATATAGCCTTTAGGTCCTCACTATCGAATGGCAATCGAGATTTCGCGGATACTTTGGGCAAGGGAGCAGCGATGCCTAAGGCCGGGTTCCGATCAATGTAGCCATTTTTGATGCACCAACTAAGCACAGAACGGACTGCAGCGAGGATTTTGTTAATGGAGGCTGGGTGTAGTCGCGCACAATTATTCTTGCGATATTTTGCGATTAATTGAGGCATGGGTAATGAACGATCATTGCGCGCAACGCGCTTGGGAACTTGCAAAAGGGCTTCTTTAAACTCCCTAATATCGGCAGGAGTGATGGTCTCGACTGTCTTGTCACCCTTGAGATCAATGAATCGCCGTATAGCCAATCTCCATTCTTGAATGGTTATGTCAGGGCGCTGTCCATCACGCTCCCACTTGATAAGCATCTCACTGATTCGATTGACGCTAGGAGATGTCGAAGCGTGAACGTTGGATATGGAGTGGGCGGGTTCTTCCAAATACTCAAGGTGCTGATTATCACCTGATGATCGTCGCATTATTTCTTCTAGGTATTCCAATCGGGCTTGGAGAAGATAGTAGCCAGCGCGTCGCCACGATTGAGTCTCGGGTTCTAAAAATGGCGCACGTTCCCGAGTCACTGAGTTTATGAAATCTTTCCGTGAGCGAAAGTCCATTTGCGCAAGTGATTGCCGTAAGGTTTCAGGAGAGTCATCGGGTGGAGTAACGGTTCCTGCCAGGCGATTCTCAAAGTCCTGATTAAGCGCCTGTCGTTTCCAATTTTCAGCCAGAGCTTTGGCTTCGGCGTGTCCAAACTGATCCATTAAGCGATATACATCCTCAAGCATTTGATTTACGGATGCCATGACCAATGCGGCACGTCGATTGGCGCTGGCGATCCGTCTCGTTTTCAGCGAAAGACAGAGCTCGGTTTGACCGAGTAGGGGTTTTAGCGCAGCAGGCACGCGCTGTCTATAATAGTACCCGGATGAACGTTTTTGAACATAGCTGGCCAAGCGCATAGGCAACTCCCTTGTGTAGCATTATTAACCGTTATGTGTAGCAACTTTTATGTTGCTACCGGCTCCAACTGGCTAATCCGTTGATTTCAAAGGGAATTTCGACAATCATGGCGCACCCGGGAGGATTCGACGCCGTTGAAGGAAATCCAGTGAAATCAGTAGCTTAGCCTAGAGCTATGAGCCGAATTACTGATCTTAGTGTAGCAGGCCGTGTGACGGCTGTGTAGCGAAGATTTTGTCGCTTGTGGATAACTTCAGGAACCAGAAGGACAAGAAATCCAAGGCAAATACGCGTTCAGAGGAAATCTAAATCGCATTGGCGTGAACATCACTTTAGTCGTATGCTGGCAGGTGCAGCCAATAGCGGGTGTGGCGTAGTTTGCCGGTTTTTTTGAGCGCACTAAGTTCCACCAATTCAGCCAAGTCACGGGTAGCGGTAGCCCTCGATGTCTTGGCAATGGCAATATAGTTTTCGGCGCTGAGACCTCCGATAAACCCATCCGGGCCTTCACGGAACATCCGTTCCAGTGCCTTTTCCTGGCGCGCGTTTATTTGATCACGCAACCTGTCGTAGAGTTTCGTTTTATCAATCAGAAATTGAATATGAACCTCTGTCCTCTTCTGTGCCGATAAGACTAAGTTAGCAAAGTACGTCAGCCAGTCTGTTAGCTCGTTATCACGACTAGCCGACGCGAGCTGGTCATAATAATTCTTTCGACCACGCTCAATCTGATGGGCCAGCGCCGTTAGCGACGGTTGCCCAATACTTTGAGCAATCGCCTTTTCTGAAATTGCCCGCCCAATTCGCCCATTCCCATCCTCAAAAGGGTGAATACTCACGAAATACAAATGGGCAATTCCGCTGCGGACGAGCGCGGGCAATGCGTTCTTTGATCCGGGAGCAGTCGCATTGAACCACTTGATGAAAGCGTTCATTTCCTTCTGCATCTGCTTGGAGGGCGGTGCTTCGTAGTGCACCTTGGGATCATGCATAGAACCGGAGACTACCTGCATTGGGTCAGCATGAGTGCGATAACAGCCAATTTCCTTCAGGTCGCGTCGTCCGTTAGTTAGTTGCCGATGCCACTCAAACAGCATATCATGTGACAGGTGTTTATCGAAGCTGCGATATAAGTGAACCATCATCTCCGCAATCCCCTGCTCAGCTGCCGGCACTTTCCTGCCGTCCGCTTGCAGGCCAAATTGACGACGGATGGAGGACTGCACACTTTCGCGGTTGAGCAGTTCCCCTTCAATCTCGGAGGTTTTCAGTGCCTCGGTGCTGAGCAAATCGATTTTTAGCGTATCTTTGTCATCATCCCGCAAATGCTTGAACGCGCCAATTACAACACCGGATTCCTGGAGGAACTGTTTCTCCAGTGTCTCCAATACCTTGGTCCGGTAGGTGAAATTCGGCCAATCAACCTGCTGCCAATTCCATTTCATGAGCTATAACCTTTCATTCTATAACTCAAAATTAGCATAATATTGATTGATTGGATAGCCTTTAATAGCTCATGCAGGCCAAAAAGGCCGCCTCGGAATCCAATCCAGCTATTATTGCAGGTAAACTGGCGGATACCTGCTTACTGTTACGGTCATTTAGATCGACTTGATACCCCTACACCGCCGAAGCCGTAGCCAGCGACCAAACGTTGCCCTGATTAACGCCAACTACAGAGAAAGTTCAAAGAGAGGTATCGGTGGAAAGTTACGATTCTCCGACCACCCCAACGCTGCGCCATAGAGTTATAAGCACCTAATGTTTATGGGGCGAAGAACAAATTCAATCTGTTAATGAAAAAGGAAATGAGGATTCATATAATCCCATTCGCTCGATTGATATTACATTCTTATTTCACATTATTCACATTGTAATGATTTTAATTCTTAAGAATGGGCATTCTGGCACTTTTTTAGCTGGCACACCCACTGCTCATGGAATCCAAGCCATACGCACGTTCAGAGCGAATTTACATCGTATTGGTGTGGATCATCGTGCTTTTGATTATTCTTGCCGCTTATCCCAATCAGAATTTTGAAATTCCCTCTGACGAGGAAATCATTCAGCAGGTAATTCCATCCTACATGGAGTTTCAAGGGACAGTGACCACTAAGATTGTGTATGATGAGAGCAATCGCCCAACTCTCAACTATCAGTTGCGTGGCGCGCTAACGGCTAAAGAAGATTTATTTTGTGAGGCGAAAACAGAACTTTTTTTGGCAGATGCACGTAGTGTCGATCTTCGTCGAATCGAAGCCGCCAGGCGAGTGATGCAGTTAGTTAGAGGCAATGATTTGAATCCTGGATTGTCTGAGTTAAAAGATCCATTGAAGGTCACTCTCGTCAAACGAACGACTCATGGTGGTGATTCGCTCCCAATCGAATTAAGCCGTATGGCGCAACTTTCCAATGACAACTGGCGACTGATCAAGTTAGCAAGTGTCCGAGAATTAAATCCCGACTTGGAGCTCGGCGCTGTTTTGAGCGCATCGAGGGGTTAC
Source organism: Cerasicoccus arenae (assembly GCF_014651635.1). Taxonomy (GTDB): domain Bacteria; phylum Verrucomicrobiota; class Verrucomicrobiia; order Opitutales; family Cerasicoccaceae; genus Cerasicoccus; species Cerasicoccus arenae. The sequence goes on from NZ_BMXG01000003.1 coordinate 44,676, forward strand.
TCCTTAACTGGAATGTCAATGCAAAGACTTTCAAAGAGAGCTCAAAAGCAAAAAGAAGATTCGAGGCTAATTTTTCCGGGAGTTCCACTGAGTGATATGAGAAAGCCAATTGTTGATATGGATTCACCACAATTGCCAGAAAATCTTGATGCATTAATCAAGCGGGTAGAGAGTTTTCTAAGTAGCATTGAAACCGAGTTGAATCAGTGGATTACGGAGGTTGAAGCAATGAAATCTCATTCACTTCGAGTTTCGGTCGAATGGAAGGATGATGTGGTACAAATGGCGCAGTCAGGAACACTTTTGAAAGCAAAAACGGTGGCGCATTTTGACTATGCCGATAGGGAACAGCGCCAATTTCAGCTAGGCCTTTCGCCGGAGGGACAGATCCTGCTATATTCAGAGAACCAACAAGGAGAGACGCTTTATTTTGAGGGAGGCTTCGAGCCAACAACTGAATCAGTCACCGAATACCGGAGGCCAGGGAAAAGCTTGAAGAATACCGCCTCGATTATAATACCTATAGACCACACAGCTCGCTGGGCTATCGGCCTCCGGCCGAATACGCCCAGCAAGCTGTAGCCAAGACAACAACAACCCAATCGAAGCGGAAAATCCTAGCACTGCCTATGGCATGAAGATTGGGAGCGGGTCAATGCTTCATGCTGAATTATGCATTCATCGCCGTACTGATGATCATTCTCTAGAAGTATTGAATTCTCAACATTTGGAATATGAATCTTTGCGCTTTTTACCAATGGCTTAATCTGTATATATTCAGCCCTTCCCGGGCAATGTGGAAAGAGTCCTAGGCTGGAAAGTATATACCAAGACGCCATCTCTCCGTTATCCTCATCGCCCGGAAAGCAATCAGGGCCATAAAGCTCAGTGGCAACGCGCTGCACCCAGTACCTAGATTTTTCTGGCCTGCCCATGAGCGCATACAAATAGAGATAAGCGTGTACCGGCTGGTTCGATTGGGCATATTGGCCAAATCCCGCCATGGCCATTTCCGTCATTTCGTGAATTTCAGATTCATATGTGCCAACCAGGAAATCGGGATCTGTGCTCAACATAGTATCCAACTTCGCGCAAAGTGCCTTCGGTCCACCAAATAAATCTGCCAACCCCGATGGATCATGGGGCACATGAAATGACCATTGCCACGGTCCACCCTCGACATAGCCCCCCCCCCAAAGGCGTTCATTAAACGCTGGGTCCCACGAACCATCAGTATTGCGACCTCGCATAAATCCGACTGAGGAATCAAAGACGTTTTTATAAAATTGAGTCCGCGGAAGCAGTTTCTCAACTATGGATTGCTGTTTGAGATGCTTAGCAACCTGCAAAACGCAAAAATCATTATAGCAAAAATCTAATGTGCTAGCGACTGAGTGAGGGTATCTATCGGCTGGCAAGTACCCCAACCGTTCGTAATCTCGCAATCCCTTCCGCCCATAAAGGCCTGAGTCACTCTCAGTGCTAGCGTCTTTCCATATGTAGTCGAAAGCTTCTTCGACAGACCAATTAGTCACGCCCTTGCACACCGCATCGGCAACTACGGCGTCAAAATGCGTCCCGATCATGCAATCCCGGAGCCGATATGTTGGCCACCGTGGAGCCCATTTAGTATCCCGGCAAATAGTTAGCCACCCTTCAAGTATGTCAGACAGTATATCCGGGTAGACAAGAGCTAGAAGCGGATAAACGGTACGGAAGACATCCCAAAATCCGCTATCAGTGCACAGTGGTCCGTTGCCAACGTTGCCACTGAAGGGGCTGAAATGCACGCGTGCATTATGCTTATCGTATTCATCAAGCATACGAGGAAAAAGCAAAGCACGATACAGACAGGAGTAGAAAGTAACTGCCTGACGCTCGTCAATCGGATCAATCTCAATTCGACTCAGTAGATTATTCCACTCCTGCGCACATTCCTGCGCCAAGGCATCCATGGAGCGATGTGCCACTTCTCTTTCATGGGTAATCGCAGCCTGGTTGTGATCAATAAATGAACCAGCTAGAGAAAACTCCACACTCTCCACCTCGCCGCCAAAGACTAAATAACCACCATCACCAAGACGGTTGAATTCCACAGGGCTTGGGTCAAACTGCCCGTGAATATAGAGGGTATAATTCTGCGGCAACGTTTCGTGGGATTCGTTAATTTCCATGTTAAGCGTTCCCCCGCTCGAAGATTTCGTCAAACTGAGATCATGATCGCGATCGAGCCAAAATCGAATTTTAATAGGCTCCCCGCTCTTCCGTTTTACCTTAAAACGAGCACCGCGCCGCGATGGGACAACATCAAGCTCGATACCATAGCGCAAAAGCTCCGTTTTAATATGGTTCGGCTTGAGCGTTGATTGACTCACGCTCCAACAGGAAGAAAGTTGCTCAATACTCCCCAATGAATTCCCGTGAAATGGAGTTATTAGCATACTCGCATAGTCTCCAATCCATGGGCTTGGTTGATGCGTTAATCGTATGCCCTGCAATTTTGGGTGCTTGGGGTTGAAATACCAAGGCCCACGCGCAGTCTGTAGAGTCCAATGATGCATGCCCCAAGGCACTGATGCGATTGGCAATGTGTTACCTCGCGAATAGTCGTAAGTCGAATCCGTTCCTTGAAGAACATTAACAAGTTCGAGGGGCTTCATATAGTGTTGCTCTGAATAGAATCGCTATCTGCATATCAAGACTAAGCGCATTATATATCCCTTAGTTTGAGCAGAATAATAGTGGGAGTTTTTACGTGAGCATTCTTTTAAAGCGAAACCTCTTGACGCACACAATGCCAGTTAAGGCCTCCACTCCTCAACCATAGCAAAACTGATATGCTAATTGTTTCGGTTTTTGCGATTTCCGTTCTTGCTCTGATTTCTGGGGGGGGATACCGAGTTGCCCATAACCACATATGTGTCCATCGTAACAATCTGTGGCCCCATAGGTTCAATGCGCATTTTTTCTAAGGTATTCAGGACCCGGCGCGCCAATTCTGCGCGATCATATCGAATAGTTGTCAGGCCCATGAGTCGAGACTCTGGAATATCGTCACTTCCGATAATGGACAAATCTTTTGGCACGGAAAGACCATCAGCATGAACACCAATCCAAATACCACTGGCCAAAGTGTCATTAAAGGCCATGACGGCTGTAGGAGCATTGGACATTTCCCTAATCAACTGCCAAGCCTTAACCCCCGACTCACGGTTATTGGCATTCATGATCACCAAGGACTCATCATACTCAATCTTATGCGACTTCAGGACCTCCTTATAGGCGCAAAATGAATTAGTAAATTTGGCCTGTGGATGATCCACTCCCACATAAGCAATGCGTCGATGTCCCATGCCGATCAAGTTGCGAAGTCCAATGCAAAAGGATTCGTAGTCATCTCTTCTGGCCTGTGAATATCCATCAGGTGCATAGTAGAGGGCCATGAATGGATAGCCACGATCGACCAGCTGTCGATACAGATCTCCGTTTTCAGTCCAGGATACAGCATCGCAAATAACGCCATCAGCCTCTCCAGCAGCCCAATGGCGGAGAAACGAAGATTCAACCTTCGCATCGTAGTGCGTCAGGCCCAATACAAAATTAGTACCTTGCCGATGAGCTTCAGCGTCAAGGGTCTCAACTAATTGTGCGTACTCGGAATTTTCTAGGTGAGGCAATAAGAGCCCCCATCGAAAGCTCCTTTGCGAGCGTATCATACGCGCGCCAGGGTGTGGTGAAAAACCGATTTCGCCGGCCGCCTTAATTATCTTATCACGCGTACCCTTTTTGACCGATGCTTTGGGATTGAATGCGCGAGATATAGTGCTTCTGGAAAAGCCGGTGAGGCTTTCCAAATCAGTGATCGTCGGCCGCTGGACATGGGGGGCAAGATGTCGAGCATTAGATAATTCGGACTTTGTAGATTTAGGCATTAAAACTGAGAAGAAGATGAATAAGAGTCAGCCCAACTCCAAGCAAAGAATCGCGTTTCAGTGTGATAAAATCCTCATAAATAAAAGGTAGAGCCCCTTGGGTAAAGCTCTACCTTTGCCGTCAAATTAGTTGACCGTCAATTTCAAGGAACGGGAATGCATCTCGGCCCAAACTATGCAGAAATGCTGTTCAATTACGCATTTCGCTTACGACGCAGGCAAAGCAATCCGAGAGCCAGCGACCCTAAAGCCATTGCATAAATTGAAGGCTCCGGAATCGTAGTGGTAACAATTGCCAATTCAGTTGCACGTCCAGCAGCAAAGCCATTAGAGCCCATTGTAAGAATCAAATAACGATGTGCAGGGGTGACAGACGTTGAAAAGTCAAAGTCCTGATGCCACGAAACAGAGCCGGTGCTAGCGACTGCTGTCGTTCCAAAATTAAAATCATTTGAATCGATATCCGTAAAAGTACCAACACCGCCACGGAGATTGTTAGGAGTATCTGACCACCATAGCTCCTCAAAAGGAGTAGGAGTCGAAATATTTGAGAAAAATCGATACGCGGTCCAAAGTTCCTCAATCTGTATTGTGCTGTAGTCCGCGCCGAAATCGATATAGGCTTGGCGAGGACCGGCAAAACTGTCGATATTCGCACCTAGTTCGCTTCCAGGAACCGTGCTAATGGGGGCAACAAGGTCGCCGATAACTGGTTGATCATCAAATGCACCCAGAAAGTTGTATGCAGCACCACCGGTTGCTGTGCCATAATCAGCTGGCGTAAAGACCTGCTGCGCACTGACTGATGCTGCGAATGCAAGCGATGAACTAAGTATTAATAATTTTACCGTCATGAGGTTGAATGAGTTTGGGGTTGAATTATTGCCTTGAGCGTCTACCGCCTGTGGCTCCATCTAAATGAGAACAGTTCCAAAAATCTACAAATTAATGCTCAAAGTCAATAGATTTTTTAACGAATCAAGATATTAGAATGACCATTAATGCTTCATCATCTCCAGCCAGAATAGCCCGATTTCTTACGACAATAAGCCAACTCCGCCCATCAACATACTGAAAAATCGCTACAATAATTTCCCAAAGAAATAATTTGGTATTAATCCCAAAATGAATGAGAATTCTGACTCAGTAATGGACACTAATTACGGGCAGTAAGAACGCCCCATTCGCTCAAAAGCTGACATTATCGCTTCCCTAGCCCTGAAGAATCAGGATGACCGACACAGCAAATCTCTAACTGGGTGGCCATCCTTACGCGTGCTCACTCCGCAGCTCCGTCGTGAGCCTCAGAAAGAATTTTTGACGCTACATCTCCATTGAAATCACTGAAGTAGGTCGGGAAAATATTCAATGGAAAGCTTGTACCAACTTGCTTCATACCGGTGTGGCCAAATGAGTCGGTGACTTGCCCCTCGCCCAAATTAATCCCCAATGGAGCAGTATCTTCAATTGCCCAAGCCGCAAGAATTAGTTGACCATTCTTAACAGCCCCATAGACACGCACATTCTCGTCAGCATGCGGCACTTGGAAAAAGTGCTCCACACCGTCCATCACTCGAATTAAGGTCGCGTAAGTCAGGAAAGCCGGGCGAGGCTGCAAATCGTTGTCCAACATTCCGCTTGAGGAATGCTGCGTTGGCGTCGATCCTTTTTCGCGGTAAACAAATACCTTGTCCACTCCATGCCCCAAGATTGTCAGGATATTGCGCGGAGTATAGGCAGCATGTTCACGATAGCCTACGGCCATGCGACCGCCAGTATCAAAGCCAGTTTCCGTCATCCATACCTTCATCTCCGGCTTATAGCGCTGCTTCCACTCAATCAGTTCGGTCAAGTTATCTTCAAAAGACATCTGACCTGCTGAACCACCATTCCGCTCAATATTGGTATTAACAGTAGCAATCTCCGGTGCGATCGGCCCCGTATAATGATGCACGCTTAGTACATCAATGTAGTCCAAAGGTGTTGTGCCATCCTCATAGACGTAGGTGCGAAAGCGGTCTACAAGACTAAGTTCAGTTCCGGCCAATCCTCCATTAGAAACCTGCGCGGTCGGATCAGCACGCTTCACGGCAATAGCACCCAACCTAAACATTTTTAAATACTCATCATAGGGACCGATCCAATGCCCCCATGACGGCGCATCCAAATTGGGTTCATTCCAGAGTTCGTAGGTCGTCATCAAGTTGAGCCCGGAAACCTTGTCTTCCGTCATCAGAACATCGGCCGGATGCGTTTGGCTGCCATATCGGGCAACTGTTTGAAAAACGAACTCAGCATAGTCTTCATAATTTCGGGGCGGGTAATGAAAAATCATATTTCCCGCATCCTCTGGTCCGATGGACTCAAACTCTGGCGTCTCAAATAAATAGGGTAAAACCGAAATGCCAAGATCATGGTAAGTTTCCACGTATTCATCAACATTCACTCGCCACGGAGCAACTTCTCCCGTGAAGTTGAATTCGCCTGGCTTGGGAGACATCATTGGCCACTTGAGGTTCTCAAAACGAATCCAACCAACACCCAACAGGCCATTCATCGCCGCCAATTCCGTCCATGAGGCGTTCATACCGAAGTGTGAATCCGGTGAAATTGAAATATCTCGAGGCGGCAGAACTAGCAACGTGCTCCAACTAATCCAACCCATATTAGGGTTTTTGCTCTCGTTCATGATCGAGAAGAGGTAGCAACCAGTATCAAGCGCCTCCTTCGTGGAAAACGGGATGACCTTATAACTGTTGGCCGGTATCGTTACGTTCAGCAAACCAGCATCGACACTCTGCCCAGTTACGGGAAATTCAAGTGGCTCGTCAGAAGCACCATCATACACCGAAATCTCATTCGGCAATTTTAATGCTTTCATTGAATCGCCATTGTTGTGATAGCGCAAACGTATCCGACGCGCCTTAGTAGGAATCTCTACTGGTACAAAGAACTCTCCCCATTTTCCATTCCAATCGAGATTGGTCAGTCCGGGCACAGCCTCATATGTTGAGCCGTCAAGTGATGCTTCAATATCTACTTTGTACACCCAATTGGCGTCACTCGCTTTTACTCGAAGCAGCCTGAGTTCAATGATTTCTCCAAAATCAATGTACTGCTTAGCCTCATCGACATTGGTCCCCCAATTGAAGCGGTAGCAGGTTGCGTCATTTCCGTCGGTTAATGTCCCGACTCCTACTTCCTCGCCGTTTCGCTCTGTCCAAGATAATTTGTCCCTAGCTTCGTCGGTGCCGAGAGCGGTTGGCGAAGGCGGCGCAACTAATTGACTGTCGAGTTGTAGTAGATAATTCAGGGTGAGATTTTGCGGTTCTGACGTATAATTAGTCACCACAACATTCCCCAGTGACCTCTCCCCGGATTCAATGGCCGGGGAAATAGCGAGACTAAATTGCAATGGATTAGTTACCTGCGCTTGATCTACCCAGCCGATGAGCGAATTGATCTGCAATGCAGTCTCCCCTGGCCCATTGGTAAACCACACAACATTGACGCGCTTAAGCGGAAAATCCATTTCACCATTTTTATCGCCCTGTTTATAAGCCTGAATGAACTCAGCTTCCGCAAAATCGAATCGCAGTTCCTTCCAACCACTATCTGTGTAAGGTATCGTCGATGACAAAGACTCGCCCTCGGAGTCCACAACCTGCACGCCTATCCGATTAACATTCTCCTGCGCATTGGCATAAAAGCTAAGAGCCATCAGGCTTTCAGGCAAAGCTGCACGTACGGATAAATCACCCTTCGCCCCCTTACAATTCGCCTGCCCCGTCAGTTGCAAGACGTCACCCTCATAATCCCGATACCTCCCAGCCGAGGTAATCGCCTGTATATGGTTAATCTGCCAGGCAGATATTTTGATGTCGTTTTTCTGATTAAGCCCACTGAGAAAAACAGCCTGAGACCCATATCCAATAGACACCGACGCAATCGAAATTAAATTAAATGCTAATAACCGTAGTTTTATATACCTCATGAATGATCTGCATTTGGTTTATTTAGGCAGCACACGCGTCCACTCGGACGGCTAGCCGAAAGATTATTTATAGATGGTCAGCTCGACACAAATCAAGGCTCACCAACCGTTCGAAGGTCAAACTGGTATGAGCATGAGTCGCAGACAACCATGCCCAATTAGAGCTAAGCAGGTGATTCATTTAGCCAACTACGCACTCCGGTTAGATAAACATTCAGCATATGCTGTGTGGCAACTGAGGCGTCACCCATACTACGCTTACGGTATATGCGGATTGCTTCGTCGATAAGATGATCCCAAGGATAAACTAAATTAGTCGTATTCGAATCCAGGGACTCTGTTGTATAACAAAAACCAATGTGCGGTAGGTGCTCACCTAATTCCCTTCCCATAACGATGGTAGCTGTATTGTGCGTGGAAAAGATGCCGTCAAAGTCCAGCTTACGAATTTCATCCAAAGCCTTAACATGATCAAAGCGATCCCACGAATCCAACTGGAAAACCTGACACTCCGGGCAGACGCCCTGAAACCCCTCTAGGATACTACGCATGCTATCGCAGGACAATGGACCGCATAGAATAAGTGGTTTGCTAATGTCTTTACGTAAGTTCATCAGCTCACCGGCTGTCCGGCCTGCCGATACAAAATCGAGTCTCAAACTGTCAGTAAAAACGGAGCATAAGCCCGAGTCAGCTACTTGGTCAATTAGCAGGCTGTAATGCAGGTCAGAATAAAATTTTCTTAAATCAAAACGATTGGCCCAGATTATGGCGAATCGATTCGGCATATATTCCGTAAAGCTGCTGCTTATGCGAATATCATAGGAGATGTTCTCCTGTTCTAACCGATCAATCATCCTTTGCTTGAGGATGCCGCCGTAGCTTTTCTCCTCAGTTGACTCTGGATGCAAATATAGCGTGACGCCCTCTGGTGGTCGTTGCTCCGATGCAACGTAAGTTCCAGAAGCTGGAGTCCGATGAATATAACCCTCCTGACAAAGCTCGGTAATCAATCGATGTGCTGTCTGGTAGCTAATTTGGTATTGGCCCGCCAGCTCACGATTGGAAAAAAACCAATTACCAGGGCGGCGACGACCAGTTTTAACGCGCTCAACTAGTTCTTCTTTAATGTCTTGTATGCGTTGACTTCGCTTTCCGGCCATTACTGATTAAGATTCATGTCAGATAAGATCCTAAACTCCATCGGTCCGGCATCCTGAGACTTAGACTCGGAAATTAGAATCAGATATCGATAGTTGTCGAAGTGCATCCAGCGATTGTAATAGGCTGGAGTTAACTCGTCCTTCTCGCGCACAATAAATGCGACCTGATACTCATGCGTGCTTTCAAATGGATTCATCAGTTTTTCCAAACTTCGCGAATTCAGCTCAAGCTTATTTGAGCCTAACTGGGCTAACATATTCCTATTCGTGAGATTAAGAAAACGATAACTGCCCACGGGAAACGTATCAAAACTATCTTCGATTTCGAAAATCTTATACTCATCACCTGAGCCGAAGAACAGGAAAAGTGGTTCGTGAATCCCTGGCTTCACCGTTACCCGAGCGACTGGCACGTAAGCCATTCCATCGGCCTTATCACTGGGCTCTCGATAAAAAACAATCGGATTTGGCCCCTCATATTCAATTGGCTTGGAGCGTTGCATTGTATGGATACTAACAGGCTCCATTCCTTCACCAGCATTTACGTAGAGATTGCCTCCGATAGGCTTATTCCAACTGATGCAGCTGAATGTCACACGAATAGTTTCAGGTGTTGGCTGTGCAAATAATTTTGCTGCAAAGATTCCTTGCAGGCACAGGGCAATAATGAAGACACGAAGCATACTTGAACTATATTTCATCCTCACTAAGCCAATGAAAGCCAACAACAACAAAGCGGCGTCCAAATTTTTGGTTAGTACTGGATAGGCCGTTAATCTCGTCCCAAGCGTCATTATCCTCAGGTCCGATATAATCAGGTAGACGTTGAACAATTGCCTCGCACCAGACTCCCGCACTTGGGACACCATCAAAACCTCCCCCGGATTCGCCATAGGCACGAATAATAAAGGTATCAGATCGTGCAGACAAGTATGGGGCCAACGGGGTCAGCACATCAGCTTGGGTTAACCAGCCCGGGGCACCCGCTGAAGTTGTGTCCAAGGTATTCTCCTGGTACAATCCTGAGTCTACATAATCGCCATACGCATCAGTCCCACGACTGCGGATCCTATCGTTTATACCGGATGCTTCGATAGCTGCGGCAAGCGCACCTTGCTTGCGATGATCTTCCTCAAGAGATCCCGGGCGGCGATTCACAAAGTCTGCTAAACTCAGGAAAGGCCCACGTTCCTTGACCTGCTCCACAATCTCTTCAGCTAAACGGCTAATCTGGTTAACAGTCAACGCATGGGGAGCATACCAGTCATCACGAGGATTATTCTCATCACGCACTGTCGAGTTGGGAATGCCAAACCGAGAGAACAACGTACCATTGGTGCTCGCTTGCTCTAAACCTTCTTCATCAATGTATTGAAAGTCACGGCCAAGATTGGAAGCCAGAAAAGCCTTCCAAGCATCCACTGAAGTTGAATTAACGTTGAAACCACCTTCAACTGACCAGTTCGCTGCCGTCTTCAAGTAGCCGTCCTCCGCCTTGAGCTCCTCTGCCAATGCATTCATGTCACTATCACCCATGTAATCAAAGCGCTTGTTTGGCAGGCTTGGTTTTCCATCAACTATCGCGGCAGCAGCCAGACCATCAATGCGATCCCCAACGGATGTTTCACTTGGACCCGGTGCCAAGCTGGAGAAGAAATACGTGTCAAATAGCGCATGATTGCTCAAAAAGGAAACATCTGCAATAGTAGCATGGTTCGACCAACTTCCTTCGCTCCATGTCTCGCTAAGATCAAAATCATTATTGGCCACAAAAAGAGATGCTTGGGAGTTAGCAATCGCATTCCTTGGCTCATAGCTGCTCAACGAAGTATTGGCATGCTGAAGGGAGCCTAACGACCACAAAGGCGCAGTGGGCACCTCCTGCAGTACAACGGTATTAGATCCTGGATTTCCTCCGACAGAACTATTGGAGTAACTATACCCGAACAAGGTATTGGCATCAGTCCCAACTGAAAGTTCCGGCTTCAGAAAATTGAGACTAGGCTCTCCATTCAGGGGATGCACAAATAGTTGGTAGCGGCCCGGGACAGTGTTGCCACTATGCTCGGTTGTGCCCAAAAGACCAAACGGATTCATACTTCCCAGCATCTCCAGCGGGATGCCATCATCCACGCTGCTTGATGGCGTTGAGTAGGCGGGGTTAAGACGAATTTCCAACGCCATGAATGGATATTTTTTGCTAAAAGAACCCGTGACCTGAATCGGGCTAATGACTTGGCCTCGAATTGAATTAAACTCACCCTGAGGGCTAAGGCCGGATGGTCTTTTATAAGTGCCAGCTTGCCCTCTAAGCAGGAAATCCTCAGTGTTGATGTCGCCTCCGTGCTCAATGCTATCAAAACCGAGCAAGGAGTCATCCAGCAAAAAATCGTACCACTTAAAACTAAAGACACCGCTATTATCGGCGGCATTTGGCTTGCCCCAATAAATGTCATGAATAGTGACAGCGCTACCAATAGGGATGTTATCCGTTACGATAGGCACATTTACACCATTGACCTTAACATTTGAACGATGCACCGAGTCCAGTGCTCTATAAAAAACCAACCCGCCTGTAGTGCTCCAGCCCGGCTCTAGAAAAAGCGTTTCCTCGTGGATTATGATGTCTCCGACTTGTATTGGATCTGCCTGCTGCATGCTGAACAACTGCAATTCTCCTGGCTTCAGAACGATGGGTTCATCACCATCTGGTGGATTGCCAATTACAAATTCTAGATTATCTCTGAAGGAGCCAAGAGTATTCCCATTCGAATCTTTTGCTGGACTAGCGTCATTCAATAAATTGCCCAGACTTGCTTCGTATCCTCGATCAACAGCGACCCCTCCTGACATTTCACTCCAAGAAAGACCAAATGTAATTTCTGGCTTTTCTAAGGCTATTTTGTACCCGCTAAATTCAATCGGAACATTATACGGATTCCATAAAACAGCTACTGGCTGAACCATCATGGTCATGGCTGTCGTTTGCCCAAAATTTTCAATTACGTAATTCCAGTCATTACCTTCAATCTTGATCGGGGCACCCGAATCATCGCGTGCAATTTTCCCCAATCCTTCTGAAGGGGTGACCTGAGCGAGGCTGAAGATGTAGTAAAAACGGACAACTACAGGAGCAACCTGATGGCGAGTCAGCCGAGGAATTTGAACCTGCTGACCACCATTTAAGTATTCATCCCCGAGTTTTGATTTTGTACTAACCGTGTTATTGTTAATGCCCACATTACCGCCCTTTGTCTCAAACATGCTGACGAAGGTCCGCTTGATCCCTTGAAGCTTGCTATCACCAGTATTGTTATGATCGACAGTATTGGGGCGATATGGTCTTGCACGATAGGACTCACCGACCGAGTAGTGCTTATAAAGCTGATAGTAATCCCGCAAGTAATCCCACGACGGCCCTCGCAAATAGGCCTCATTGCTAATTTCCGGTATGTTGTATTTATATAGATAACTGACAGGGCCCTCAGTAAACTCATCTCGATAAACCGAAACATCGTCATAAGGTGGGTTATCCGAGCGATCGGTCCTAGGATTTCCAGCAAATGGGCTATTGCTGAAGTCTTCATCTGAAAGCTCAAAAAGCAGGCTTAAATCTTTCTTCAGTCCGCCGTTGGATACGTCTACCTGAAGCATATTTGTCTTAATGCCCAAATCGTGATAGTATTGAGGCAATATAGTTTTCCACTGATCGACCTGAGGGTCGGCAAGAACAATATCTGAGAAAAGGCTAATACGCTCCAAGGCGCTTGCGAGTGACTCTTGCTCCAGATCGTAACTCGCCAAACCATTTAATACCTGAAGCCCCACCTTCTCTGGAGCCATTAAGCTGTAGCGACTACTGGAATATTCTTTGCGGAACTCCTGCTCTTGTAGACTCGTTGCTGCCCCCAAATAACGGCCATCGACCAGATTAACAGGCGCTTTTTGCGACTCATCCGAAATCCAATAGGCGTATTTACCAAGCGTCGTAGATGTCCCATTTTCAACATCAACTTTTGGAGCATAAACGAAATCCGTTATGTTGGTATCACCCACAGAATCCCCAGCAACCAAGCGAACAAAACCTGTGGGCGCTTCCCCATTTGGCTCTGGAGTAAAATCGGTACCAGACAAGTCACCCTGCATGGTTTCAACACCAGACACTAGCCAACCCAGATGCTCGACATTCGGATCACGCACCCAGCCAAGAGCTGACTGATTGGGCGTGGCCTCTCCGGGATTCAATCCCTTACTTGATGAGTCCCATACGCCCTGCCAAAAACGACGGGGATCATCAGCAGCTATTGCTGAAATCTGCGGATCACCATTTTCGCGAATAAAAATCGCCGAGGCTGAAACGCGTTGATCAGGACCCATTTGCTTTTGCAATTGGCCCAAAGCTACAGACAGACCAAGCAGAGCATTTTGACGAGCTTGAACCTTGTCCCGCTGATGACTCACCGTTGATAGCTGCAACTTGATTGTTGTAGATAAACTCAGCAACAACAGTACGATCAGAGCCATCAAGCTCAATGCTACAACGAGCGCAAAGCCTTCACGGAATTGATGTGACGAGCCCCTTTTTTTCGGGGCACGATCAAACCAACGGTTGTTATTATGAAACATATCTGGGGCAAGCAAAGTGCAAGTTTAATAAAAAAAACTAAACATAAAGAATATCTGAAATACCTATCCGCGCAAACCTTATCAAAACCCAGCGTTTTCTAACTGGTATGAAGATTCCGAATTTAAACATTTAACATCACTAAAATCATATAAAACGACCAGAACGCTAGGCATTAAAATACTGTGCTGAAAAAGTCCGAAGCAGGGCAAATATTTTCAAGTTTGTGCAAGCCATTACATCTCGGCCAGAAGCAGCCCTATCTAACTTAAAACCACACAATTGCGCCAATAAAGCCACAACGCACAAATTTGGACCTAACAAAAATGGGAATATTTCCAACATACCTCCAAATTAGTCATACACGACAATCTTTCAATCAAAAACTTAGCCACGCCTAGCCTCAATCAATCCAGCCCTCCATCAATTCAATATATCTATTGATTATCAAACACTTATACACATCAAGGACTTATAAAAACTCTGTAAATCCAAATAAACTCCATCTTCATCGAACAAACAAAACCACATCCATCGCAACCAACCATAGCTCCATATCTTAGATCAGATAAGAACTTGACCACAATTAAATGGGAACATTCCCATTGACAAGGCATCGGATCCATTCTAACAATTTCAAGTCCCGCGAGGGGCATACGCCTTCTAGTTTCGGCGCATTGACCCTCTGTTACCGAAAGTCCAACCCCAACCCCAAAAAGAGTATCATGCATAAGCATCTATTCACGTGCGCACTCGCCCTACTCGGGACGAATGCAATGCACGCAAGTATTGTCTTACAACAAGACTTCAGTACTTTTACATCAGTCGGCTCATACGTTCACATTACGGCCCCAAATTCCGGTGAATTCAACGACATTAGCGCCGAGGCTGACGGCGGTAATTGGTCCATCACTTATGGACAATTAAAGATCGATCGCGCTGGCAGCTACGCGTCCACCAATGGCGCAGGATTCATGCGTTGGACAGATCTTGACGGAGCACCTAGCAAACTGCATGTCGCAGTTGACTTTGGCGCTACGCTCGACAGCTATCAGAACAATTCTCTCTCTATCGAAATCGGTAAATTCACCGCTTTCAGCGACTACAATAACTGGCCCACATCGAACGACATTTTTCTACAGTTCAATGTAGATGGTGCTGGTTCTGATTTGATGCGATTCGAGTCAAACTCCGTCAGTAGTTCGACCTACGCATCCGATGGTTCACTCTATCATCTTGAGTTTTTCCTCAACAAATCCGGGAGTTCTACTACCTATACAGGGCCTGACGGCACAGTAAAAACTCTCGACGATAGTAAGTATGCATTCTGGGTGGGAACTACCTGCGTGCACGATAACCTCACTGCGAACAATGGGGCCAATTCGACACTCAGCGATTTCCGAGTTCGCTTTTCTACCGGTGAATCGGGAACTTGGTTCTTTGATAACCTAGTAATCAAAGATACCTTACCGCCGACATTACCAACAACGTCTGCCAAACTGGTTATCACACCGGATATGCTTCTGAACGAGCTAGCATCAGGGGACGCTGGATTGCTATTTGACGAACAAACCCTTGCCGGCGATCCGCTTAACTCGCCTCCTGGCGGTTTACCGGTAACCAAATTCGCCCCGCCACTCGGTGCATCCGCCGCATGGAAGTATCCGCTCAATACCGTCATTGATCTAGGGGCACCACACGTCATAACCGATATTGCATTGCATGACAGCAATGGCATTTCCGATGTGACTGTTTCGGCAGGGACACCCTTCGATTGGGATGTATTATTTACGGACCCACAGTCCTCCTTTAATCAATGGAAGTTGCACTCTGTGTCGGTCGTGACTCGCTATTTACAGGTGAGCATCGCATCCAGTGCCGCGGCTCCAAATGAGCTGGTCATCTACGGATATCCACTCGATTACCCAGATCCAGCACCTACGCCGACGTCACACGTGCGTCCCGAGATTGATAAGTTCATGGGCGTTAATACGTTTTACGGAGAGCCCCTGCACCGTCAGGAAGCCTTCGGATGCCTCCGCGAATATCACGACTGGGCATGGGATGAAGGCCATACTCAAACAACCTACCCAGGCTATCCTGACAATGAAAACGGCTTCGACCCTGCATGGACAGGTAATAAGAATGACAAGTTTTACTCAGATCTCGCATTCTTGGGTCTAACCGTTTGCCCAGACATCCAAGGGAACGTGCTTTGGCTTACTGGAAACGATGGTTCCCTCTTGAACAACAAGCCCATCCCGATTGGTTCAGGCCGCGACCCGGTCGATCCTGCATCCTACATTGAGCACGCAGATCACCTGTTCCAGCATGTAGCACGATACGGCATGGTCTCTGTTAGTGATTCCCTTCTCAAGCTACGCTCGGACAATGAGCGGCTGTCAGGTTTGGGCCTACTCGACTACTACGAGAACTGGAATGAACCAGACAAGTGGTGGAAAGGCAGAGACGGCTATTTCACCCCTTATGAGTATGCAGCTATGTCTAGTGCAGACGCTGATGGACACATGGGTACCATGGGCAGCACCGTGGGTATTCGGAATGCAGACCCTGGAGCATTACTTGTGATGGCTGGCATCACGAGTCCCAGCGTCGACTATATCAAGGCCATGAAATTTTGGTGCGACTATAACCGCGCTGGTGATTTCCCTTGGGATGTGATCAATGTCCATCACTACTGCAACGATGGCGGCGGCCAATTCAGTGGCGGATCGGGCATCAGTCCAGAAGAGGGTAATTTGCGCGAGCATATGGAGCTTATCCGCGAGTACCGCGATCAATACCTCCCTGGTGTCGAAGTATGGATTTCAGAATTTGGATATGATACCAATCCAGGCTCATCACAACATGCCCCGATAATTGGAGCGTTCAGTGCAGAAGAAGTACAAGCTCAGTGGCTGGTACGTAGCTATCTGGAGCTAGCCGCAGCAGGCGTTGATCGGGCTTTCGCCTATCATTTAGTCGACTTCGGATCTAGCTCGGGTTTGTACACCACATCCGGCATGCTCAAGAGAAAGGCCGATAATTATGAGACCAAAATAAGCTGGTGGTATCTCTATTCACTTAAGAATCGGTTGAAGGGGCTACGATTTGAATCCGAGCAAGCATCCGGAAACTCCGATGTCAAAATCTACCGTTTCCAGGACGACCAAGACGAGGTGAAAGCGTATGCAGTCTGGTGCCCTACGAGTGACGAAACGACTGTCTCCAGCTACTCACTAGCGGTGCCAAGTGGCATATCAACCGCCTCACTCGTCACACTAACCGACGGAGATCCTGATGGAGTAAAGAGCGGACTTACTATAACCGGAGATACAGTGTCTATAGATGTTAGCGAGCGCCCGGTGTTTGTGCTTCTGGATCACACAGACCCAGACTTCGAACTAACTGAAAAGCTGACGCTTACAACAGCAATGGTTACCAACGAGTCTGGATACGGTGATGCGGAGATGCTTGTGGACGAGCAGACTCTCGCCGGCGACCCACGAGAAGAGGGTGGAGCTGGCTCTCCCACGACCATTTGGGCTCCAGGCAGCGGAACTGCTAGCGCTTATATTGATCTGGGTTCCGTGAAGTCACTAGACCGAATCTTCATACGAGACATGAATGGCATTGGAGATCTTACAATATCCACAGGTACACCAGGCAGCTGGACAGTCTTGAAAGTCGACGAGCTCGAGCGTTTCGAGAGTTGGAAAATGCATGTCGTCGATCTCGACACACGCTATTTGCGATTCACGCGAGCCGACGGCCAAGCAAACTTTTCCGAAGTAGTACTCTATGGAAAATAGTCCATCCACAGTAACGAATCGATGGCTACTTCTCCCTCCTGGAGACTAGCCAGAAGATAAATTCAAATTGGGTGATCACCTTAACAGGTGGTCACCTGATTTGCATCCACATACGCCCTTGAATACAACACACAAAAACTCCCTAGCTATGCGTAATATAGTGATTCCCAGCTCAATGCTCCAAAGACGAACTTGTCTGTTTGCCTCGCTCATCGCTTTTTCCATTTTCTCGGTGGCTTGCCCTAAACTTAGAGCTGACCCTGTTGCGGATTCCGTCCCGGGTTTCTTTTCTGGATTTGCTGCGAACGGGGAAGTGAAATCCATGTATTACCGGATTTTTGAGGCAAGCGAGGCAACAGCGAGTAGTCCCAAGCCGCTAGTGATCTTTCTCCACGGTCAAGGTGAGAGAACGGGAACAGAGCTTCAGCGAGATGGAACGGTCAATACGCTGCAGGTCAAATATCATATTCAGGACCTCATCAGTGAGCTAGATACGTCACTACACAATGCCTACCTCCTCTGCCCTCAGGAATGGTACGGTGGTGATGCTGAAGCAGACGTAATTGAAGCAATGATCTACGCCATGATGCGCCGCTATCATATTGATCCGACGAAAATCTATATCACCGGGCTTTCCGCTGGAGGCGGCCAGGCCATTAAGTGCATCACCGATTCGCCCGGTTTGTATGCCGCAGCAGCACCACTGTCCGGTGCCAACGGATCAAGCGATCCAGCCGCCATGGTCTCAACTCCAACTTGGTTGATGTGTGGTAACAGCGACAGTTTTAAGGGCATATCGGATGGACTCTATAACCAGATCGTCGATGCTGGCGGAACTCCAAGACTTACTCTGATCCCGGGCATGGGGCATGGTGGTTGGAACCATATTTATAATGATGAGCCGGCTTATACGGGCTTCTATGAAGGTGGCGATCCCGCCTACGATTCGACTACAGGCTTCTATGACTGGCTCTGGGCACATGACAATGCCAGCCCGGTGCATAAGCAGCCCCTTTCGTTGGGCAAGACCGTCCTGATTGACCTCGGGGAGACCTACACAATGGTCACAACTCCCGATAGCTCTGGACGCTATTACAACAGCCCCGAACTCCGGGACACATTTATCAGCACGCCTGACTTCTCAATTTCCGGTGGTTTTGTAACCACGGATGGAGAGCGCATTGATATGGAATTGAGTATACCTCAAGGATTCACGAACGCAGCTGCTTCCGGCGTTCATTCCACCGCTTTATACGCAAATGATGCCGCTCGCGACACATGGTATGTTAACGCTGGCAGCACCGCGGTAGTCAAATTAGCCGGTCTAACTCCTAACGGGAATTACCGGATTAAGCTGTTTGCGTCCCGTGAAAATGGTGCCAGCAGCTACTGGAGTCGCTACTCGATCAACGGCATTAGCCTGGACCTCAATGCGAGAAACAACGTGTCCAGCACGGCTTTGTTTCCGAACGTCGTCGCTAATTCCGACGGCGAGATAAGCATTTCGACCAGCGTCGTCCCTGATTCTGGATCTCCACAAGCTCACTTAGGTATGATCGAAGTCACCAGAATTTCGAGTGGGGGTAGTGGCAATATTCCGCCACTAGCCATCAACGACACCGCCATCACCGATGAAGACGTTGACGTGAGTATCGACGTGCTCGCAAATGACAGTGATGCAGATGCCAGCCCACAACCGCTTTCCATTACAGGCGTGAGCACCCCTTCAAACGGGACCGCTCAGATCCTTAACGGAGAAATCCTCTACACCCCGGGCAGTGGCTACTTTGGCAATGACTCCTTCACCTATACCATCAGCGATGGAACCGATGAAAACACCGCCACGGTGAATGTCACCGTCAACGGCGTCATCGAACCGCCATCAGGCGGCACGTTGTTCAGTCAGGATTTCTCATCCTCAGACCTTGTCAGTGATTATGCCAACGCAGCACCCGCTGCCAATATCTTTGATGACATCAGTACCGAAGCCGATGGTGGTACGTGGAGCATTACTTCAGGCGCACTGGTACTCGACCGCACCGGGTCTTCAAGCGCCAACAATGGAGCGGGTTTTGCAAGAATCACAGACATCGTCACTGACCCAGACTTCGTCAAAGTCACCTTGAATTTGTCCATCGATGAAATGTCGACGACGTGGTCAACGCTCTATGCGATTGAATTAGGCAAGTGGACTTCCATCAGTGATTACAACGATGGGGGCAGCTACGCTAACCTCTTCGAACGCCTTCAGGTGAAAGGCTCGGGATCAAGTGGCTGGATCATCAATGTCGGAGGTGCAGCCTCCTCCCCCCTTCCCGCTGACGGCTCGTATCAGACCATCACTTGGTATGTAAACAACAGCGGATCAGCGACTAGCTATACCGGCCTGGACGGCCAGTCTCAAACTCTCGCAAATCTCTCCAATGACGTGTGGATTGGAAATACGCTCGCAATCAACGACTCGCCGCGCACGACTGGAAACGCGCTGGTCATTAATGATTTTCGCGTGCGTGTTGATACCTCATTCGATGCGGTTTATGGCTTCGATGACATCAATATTTCCGATACGTTTGACGAAATACCGGTCACTCCCAAGAATACATACCAAACCTGGCGTGAGGCGCGGTTCACACAGCAGGAGCTTGCTGATTTGTCGATCAGTGGCAACGACGCCGACCCCGATGGCAATGGCTGGGTAAACTTGTTGGAATACGGCTTTGGCAATACGCCAAGCCAACGCGGTGGACACATACAAAATGTCGACGACGAGTTGATGTTTAGTTTTTCTCGCGACCCATCCCGAGTGGATCTGACCTACGAAATTGAAATGAGCACGACACTGGCTGAAGACAGCTGGGTCGTCATCACACGCAGTGTCGACGGCGCGCCCAGCGAGCTCGTCAACTCGGCACCGTTCAACCTCCAAGAATCCGGGGATGATCCAATTGAAGTATCCATTAGCCCACTCACGCAGGGGACCGAGACACGTTTCTATCGGCTAAGTGTAACAACCGACTGACGTGCTTGGGCCCCTTTGAACGCGACCACTTGAACTGACTGTATTTGGCCTTTATGAAAGGACAGATATCATGAAACGAGGACGCCGAAAAACCGAAGACATCATCCGTATTTTACGCGACAGCGAAGGCTTGAGCGTTGATGAAGCTTGCCGCAAGCACGGCATTAGCCAAGCAACATTTAATCGCTACAAGAAGCAGTTTGGCGGTATGAGCGTGAAGGAAGCCCAACGCCTGCGTGAGTTGGAGAAGGAGAACGCCGAGTTGAAGAAGCTGCTTGCAGATCAACTTTTGAAGGCTAGGACCTTGGAGATTGCTTTGGAAAAAAACGTCTGAGCCCGGATCGCCAGCGCAGCACTGCCGCTAAGGTGGTTGCTGCGCTTCGGTGTTTCGGGAGAGCCGTTTGCCGTTGGCTGAGCATGCACCGATCGACTTATCACTATCGTCCCAAGGGCGTTCAACCGGGAACTCATCTACACGCTCTCGGAGGCACGGTTCATCTTTAAGGAATGGATGAACTTTTATAACAACATCAGACCGCACCGTTCTCTGAGCTTGCTCAGCCCAGCTCAGTTCGCACAATCAATCACATAAGGCGACTTCGATTAACCTTGCTGTGCTGATCACTTTCTGTGACGTAAAGACTGACAGTGATCAGAGAACATATCTCACGCGGAAGCCTCGTCCTCTCGTCCCACGAGCCTAGACCGACTGCCGTGTTCGACTTCCTTTGTGCCCTGTTTTGATGTTCAAGGTTCTGGTGCTTCAACGCTTGTTCGGTCTGAGTGACGAGGCTACGGAGTTTCAGATTCTGGACCGTTTCAGCTTTCTTCGATTCCTGGGGCTACTTTCTGGTGACGCCGAAATCTGCTAATTTGTGCCACATACGAAGTGAAGCAATTACAGCAATACCTATAGATCGCCTCAATGGCTGCACCATTTTACCTGAACAGGCCCTAGCCCGGCCCCGTTATTGCGACCGGGCTTTTTCGCGCTGTCCAATCAAGGCCTTTCAACACGGATCGCCTCAATGTTCTAGTATATAGAACATAAACACTTGACCAATTCGTTCTACATGCTAGAACATTGAGGCATGAACAACACGTTAACCAATGGCTTGGGACTCTTATCGCTGGTGGCGAACACCGGACGGGCCCACGGGGTGACGGAGCTGGCAAATATGGCAGAACTGCCCAAAAGCCACGTGCACCGCCTGCTACAGTCGTTGGTTGAAGCACGCTATCTGGAAAAGGATCACCAGAGCCGTTACAGCATCAGCGTAGGCGCGCTGCGCCTTGGACGCGAGCTCTTGCGCAATATCCCAGTCCGCCGGATGGCACTACCGGAAATGATGCAGCTCGTCGGTGAAGTAAAAGCCGCCCTGTCCCTTGCTGCGCCATTCGGACACGAAGCGATATCCATTGCCCACATCACGCCTGACGGCAATCTGCGCGGCTCAATGGAATCACTCGGCTCAGTGCTCAGCGCACATGCCTCAGCCAGCGGCAAACTTTTCCTGGCTTATCTGCCCGAGGACGAAGTGGGCGAAGTGCTCGCTCAATTGGACTACAGCGGCGGCGGACCAAATGCCCACCGCAACGCTGAGAGCTTGAAAGCCGAATTACCACAGATCCGGGCGCGAGGTTACAGCATTAACAACCTGGAAAGCGGGGCGAATATGAACAGCTTCGCCGTCCCCATTCACAACCAAGATGGCAAAGTCTTTGCCGCCCTCGGCGCTTCAGCTCAGGCCAACGAACTCAGCCTAAAACGCATAGCCGAACTGGCCCCCATTTTACTCGAATCCGTTCAACGCATTGAATCCACCATCAAAGAGGAAAACCCATGATCACCGCGACTGAATCCAAAGCCAACGACCTGATGACCGAGGCGCATATCCGCCAATACTGGGAAGAAGGTTACACCATTGTGAAGGGCGTCTTTAACGAAGCCGAGCTCAACCAAATGCGAACCGCGTGTGACCACTGGAAATTCATGGGCGACCTCCTGGGCCGCACTTGGCGTAAGCAAAACACCGTCATCTGGGTAGATGAAGACCAAGATGTCGGCACCACCGTACGCGGCATGCAATGGCCATCCTATCACGATGCCGTGATGGATAAATACCGCACCGATCCGCGCATGCTCATGCTCATCGAGCCACTCATCGGCAACAACATCAAGCAGATCATCAACCAAGTACACTGGAAGCGCCCCGGCTCACGCACCAGTTGGCCGCTCCACCGCGACGTGCGTTCGCGCCAACCCAGCAGCGATTTTTTCGACCTCTACGAATCCTGGGTACAGACCGGTATCGGAATTGACCCGCACATGAAGGACAACGGCGCAATGCAGCTCGTCCCTGGCAGCCACAAAGACATCCCACACGACCCGGACGACAAGTCCTCCTGGCAGGCCACCCAATACGCCAACGACAACCGCATCAAAGACATGGTCCTCGAACCCGGCGACGTTGGTCTGTGGAGCGCTTACACCGTCCACGGCGGCGGCTTCAACACGACAAAATATCTCGACCGCCGCCTGTACATCAACGGCTTCGTGAAGGCCGAGAAATGCAAACGCGGCGAATGGGCCTGGAAAGACGGCCGCACAGTCCACCTTTACGGTGAGCCCGCGCTAATCCAATTCGACGAGGTCGACGAAATCCGCCACGCCTTCTACGCCGCCGAACTCAACCGCAAAGAACTCATCCGCGACTAGAGGGGGGGGAAAGGCGAAGTGCGGTGCTCCCACCGGAGCGATTCGTCACGTTAGAGCAAGACAAGCAATGACGGGGTAGGATACTGAGCTTTATTTTCGGACGCTCTAAATTTACTTGGAACATTGGCAAATCGCTGACATTCTTATGGTTAAACAACCCCACTATGAGTCGTGAAACCCCCTCCCCCCCTCCTACTTCCGCGAAACCATTGAATGCCGCTTTTGTGGGCGGCGTTGCTGCGCTCTCCGGCGTTCTTTTTGGCTTCGACGCATCCATTGCCGCATCAGTCGGTAGTGCGGTAAACGTGCACTTCGGACTCACCGAACAGCCTTTTCTGCAGGGTCTCTGGGTCGGAGCTGTGCCCTTGGGTGCCTTATTTGGTGCATTGTTCGGTGGTTTTGTTTCCAGCCGCTTTGGCCGGCGCAACGGTTTACTGTTTAATGCCACATTGTTCATTGTCGGAATTGTCCTAAGCTTCCTTTCACCAAGCTTTACGGTGTATGTCTTTTCCCGCCTGCTCATGGGGCTAGCTATTGGTAATAGCGCCGTGATTACGCCCATGTATATGGCTGAGGTGGCACCGCCGGAATCTCGTGGTCGCATTCTTTTTCTTTACCAACTTTCGATCGTGATCGGCATCCTCGTCAGCTTCCTTGTCGGGGTGACGGTGGACGCGCTTATCAAGGATACCGATATGAGTTGGCGGGTCATGATCGCATGCGGCCTAGTACCGGCGGCCCTGTTTTTCATTGGCATGCTCAACATGCCACGCAGCCCACGCTGGCTGGTTGAGCAAAACCGGCACGACGAAGCACGACAGATTCTCCACCGTATGGTTGGTAGTAAAAAGGCCGATGAGACGATGAAGGAAATCGAAACCGCGGCATCTCGCAAAACCGATGTTGGGCTGTCAGCGATTTTCGGGAAAACAATCCTCCCGGTCATTGCACTGGGTTTCTTTTTACAGTTTTTCCAGCAGTCCACCGGCATCAATGCCGACATGTATTTTGGGCCGGAAATATTTCGTGAAGGCGGGTTCAGCAAAACCGCGAGCATGTGGGCTCAAGTCGGTATGGGGCTGACGAACCTCATTGCGACAATCGCTTCGATCTTCATGGTCGATAAACTTGGCCGCCGAAAGCTGATGTTCATCGGTGTATCCGGCATCGTCGTCATGCTCGGTGTGCAGTCCTTTCTATTCCATCGCTACAACAACGAAGTCGCGGCCAAAGCAGCCATCACCCAATCATCGACAAGCCATATCATCAGTGATCCATCCAACCAACGCCATGTGCTCCCTAATGCCGGTGTCTCCGTGGCGCACGAATCGATTGCTGACGCACGTGATGTGGCTACCGACCAGAGCCAAGCCGTCACTCATGGAACTTCGACAACGACCTACCTCATCTTTGGCTCGATTCTGCTCTACATTATATTCTTTGCGATCAGCGCCGGCCCACTCTGCTGGCTCATGATATCCGAGGTGTTTCCGATTAAATTCCGCGGCATTGGTATGTCGATTGCCGTGGCGGCAAACTGGCTGGTCGACTACTTCGTCAGCCAACTATTTCCCGTCATGAAAGACGGCTTGGGCATGCCCACGACCTGCCTTATCTACGCGGGCTTTACGCTCTTGGGGTTAGCACTCGCAGTGAAATTTCTCCCAGAGACCAAAGGTGTGCCGCTGGAAGAAATCGAGGCCAACATCTATGCTGGCAAACCACTGCGCGAAATCGGACAACCGAAGTAGTATCCTTAAACGTGAGCGCTGAATCTGGGCGCGTATGCAGACAAGTTAACTGAGCAACAGTTCTTGAATGACTTCGTGAAATGAAAAGCGCTGAGCAAGACTCTACGGCTTCTGCTTTTTCTTAAGAATAGCCTGTAGCTGCAGCCCCGTCTGATCGTCCACTTTCGTCAAATTCAGAATGGTTGTCTTGGCACCAGCCGCCGCAGCGTTGTTAGAAAGAAAATAAAACAGCCGGCCATTCTCTAGCTTGATCACGTCGCGGCCTTTGCCTCTGCCACTAGATCCGAGGTAGATCCAGCCCGTTTCGCGGTCCAAGAAACCGTTTTCAAACTGCGGACCAACGACGGGGTTAAAATCCTTGTTCCATAGGTAGTAGAAAAGGCGGTAAGTGGTGTTGCTCCCGTCTAGAGGCTGGATGAACATGAGCATCTTCTGATGCTGAGTCCGCCCGTTGATCGTAACCGGCGAAAAGGTGTTCGTCACCCAATAGCCGTTAAAGCCGCTTTGCGCATTTACTGCGATAGGACTGATGAACAGGAGCAGGAAAAAAGTGAGGCTTGATAAATGTTTCATCGGACAAATTTGCAATTGTAGGTATAAAAGAAACCGTAATCATAGTCAACGTGCGACTGACTTACCCAGCAGTAAGATTTTCTCTCAGACTCTACTTTATTCTGGCGCTTACGAGCGCTCTTTTCTCCAGCCAAACTTATGGTCGACCCCCGAGGTAAATAAACGCCATGCGTCACTTACTCGCCTTACTCATGCTGGCTGCTGGGCCGACGTTCGCCCAAACCGAAGATACACCGGAGCAGACGCCCGCGATCAATGTCGTTAGCGGTAACCCCGCGGCAGTCAATATCGACGCTGGCACGGGGCAGCTCGGTGAATTAATCGGCCTGACGCCCGACACTGGTTTTCGCCTCGGCGGTGTCCTCTTGGCGGACTTCAATTGGTTGGTTACGGGCGGCAAAGAGCCGGGCAAAACTGGCTGGAATTTCCTCTTCATCCTTGGTGGTAATGTCGACTTGGATAAAACCATCGGCCTTCCGGGCGCGGAGGTCGGTTCGCAGTTTCTGCTCTACAAGGGCTACGATGTAAATGGCCAGGCCGGCTCCGTGCTCGGTTATAACAGCCTAGAGGCCTCCCCCCCCCTCGGTCGCACTGAGCTTTACCAACTCTGGTGGCGACAGGCGCTGCTGGACGACAGGCTTACCATTCGCGTGGGCAAGAGTGTGCCCACGATCGACTTCACTAATGTACTGGCCCCGATCCCAGTGGAAAACGAACCATTTCCCGTGCCCTCGCTAAGCGGGCTGATTTACACCCCGGCCTTTGTCAACCCAACCACTGAAGGTGCTATGCCGGGCTACTACGACAGCGCTTGGGGCGTCACTTTAAACATCACGCCCATCGAACAATTTTATGTCAACTGGGGCATATATGACGGCTCGCTTGCGTCGGGCTTCACGACGGGTGACCACGCGTTTCCGCACTTCAATGGCACCTACTTCATGATTGCTGAAATGGGGGGCACATGGAAATTGGGCGAGGACGAACTCCTAGGCCGCGCGGGCTTCGGTGGCTGGCAGCAAACAGGCAACCTTACGAACGGCACAATCACTGAAGACGGCACTTACGGATTTTACGGCTTCGCCGCGCAGACCATTTGGCAAGAGACAGGTCATGCCGATGAGTCTGGCCAAGGCATTATCGGCTTTTTCCAGTGGGGTATTAACGACTCCGAAACCATGCCTTTTAACGGCTTTATGGGCGCAGGGGCCACAGCCTTTGGCGTCATTCCAAGCCGCCCGAACGACACGATCGGCGTCGGGGCAGCTTACGGTTGGCTCAACCCAAACAACTTCCAGCGCGACCACGAACTCATGCTCCAGACCTATTATCAGGCGCAGGTGTTCGACAACTTATTCGTCCAGCCGGTCGTCACCTACATTAAAGATCCCGGTGCCTCCCCCAGCTACAGCGACGCCTGGGCCCTTAGCTTCCGTGTGACGGTTCTTTTTTAAAGCCAATCAGACGTCGTTGCCACCACAGTCTTAAGCTGAAGAAGGCGTCTGGTTACGCTCAAAGTAGACCGTGAATCACGCCTGAAAGTTGGCTAGCATTGTTTTTCATGCATTGCCTCAAAGCCTGACAATATCCTGACAGGTTCATGACAATCCCTCCTGTGGTATAATGTATAATCGCGCCAAAATCCAAGTTAACGGCCCGGCGCGAAAGTTTTTTTGGTGATATTTCTAAGGATGTCTTCGCGAGAGTGTCTTAATTTAAAAGGAGTAATTTAAACCAATCTTATATGATCCTCTAACGCCCACGCTTTACCCACCTGAATGAAACGCGACCTCGCCAGTGAGCCAGAGCCAAGGCTGAACTTAGGGGACCTCTTCGATCAACTCGAAGCGCCTTTATTGCGCTTCGCCTATAAACT
The DNA here is from genome assembly GCF_014651635.1 of Cerasicoccus arenae. Classification (GTDB taxonomy): domain Bacteria; phylum Verrucomicrobiota; class Verrucomicrobiia; order Opitutales; family Cerasicoccaceae; genus Cerasicoccus; species Cerasicoccus arenae. Next base: position 72,139 of record NZ_BMXG01000003.1, read on the forward strand.
CGTGATGAATGCCGAAAACGCACAGGATCTGGTCCAGGAAGCCTTTATTCGCTTGGTTCCCCACCAGACCGAAGTGAAGAAACCCCGCGCCTGGCTTTACACAACGGTGCACAATTTGGCAATGAACCAACTCAGGGGCCAAAGCAAGGTCGTCTCCCTGCAAAGTACTGTTGGCGGCGAGGATACCACCACCCCTGACTCCCAACTGCTTCCCATCGATGTTCTCGAACAACGTGAGCGCATGGGGCAGATCCGCGTTTGTCTGAAACGCCTGCCAGAGCGCGAGCGGGTGCTGATTCAGCTCAAGTATCATCAAAATTGTTCTTATCGGGAAATCGCTCAGCAAATGGGCATAACCGTGAGTAATGTCGGTTACTCGCTGCATCACGCGCTGAAGTCGTTGGAAATCGAACTGCGCCAGGAGGGCATCGCATCATGAGCGACCAAAAACCGTTACGCGAGGAACTCGAAAGCCGGATCATCGCCCAGCTCAGCGGTGAGCTTACCTCCGCTGAAAGCGAGGAACTGGAGGCAGTTGTCGCCCACGATACCGAACTTCAACAGTTTCGCGAACGTATGCGCAGCCTGATTGGAAGCATTGGCGAGGAAGCGGAATTTTTTGAACTGTCAGACGAAAATGAGGCTAATGCACCGAGCCGTCTAAGCAAAGAACGCCGGGCGCATGTACACGCTTTGATTTCGGAAAATGAACCAGCAGAAAGCAAAAAGAGACGCAGCCTTCGATTCCATTCACCGATTGTTCGAGAAGAATGGAACGCGCGACGTTTGCTGACTCACGCCGCTGTCTTGATCGTCTTGATCGGGATTCTCGCGGCTATCCTCATTCCCACTGTTGGCGGTGCCCGTAAATCAGCCCATCGAGCTGCGGAAGAAGCGGAACAAATTTACTTTTCGATGGATTCCGAAACTGAGCGTCCGTCTGCCCCGGCTTTGAGAATGCCGCCTAAGGCTTCAACACCGCCATCCCCTCGAGAGGATAACAAGCCAGGCGGGGCCTTAAATCAATTCAAGGACTACAACGCCCTATTCCAAAACGATGAGATTGTAACGCCACAGTCGGGGCCTACACGTCAGTTGGCAGGCAAAGAAACAGAAGCTTCAGCTATCGGTGGTTTCAAACCTGAAGGTCAAGGTCAGTCCGTCGCGTCCAGTGCTTCTGAGGTGCGCGATGGCTTTATCGGTAACCTTAACAGATCTGGTAGATTCGATTATGAAACGGAATATGTATATCGTAGCAAAGGCCTCGTTACTGATAAGCTTTCACCGTCTGCGGAAATCGAGTTAGGCTACATAGCAGATGATAAATCGCTGAACGGCGTGTTTTTCGGGGACCGGACTGATGGTGATGCTTTAATAGCGGGCAATCAGGATTACCTAATTTCTGAAGCCAAGCCTGCCGAACAACCCGCACGGGGTTGGAGTGGCGAAAAATTGGCCGAAAAAGATGCACATGTCTCCAGCGGGTTAGCATTAGCCAAAGAATCCACCTATGGATTGTACGCAGATTCTACCGAAAAAAAGCGCGATGGTTACGACTATTATTCCCCTAAGGATTCCAGTTCCGCTTCCACGCTCAACGATATGGCAAGCGCACCAACCGTTACCACAGCGCCAGCAGCTCCACGAACAATACCAGCGCCGGTGCTCACGGGAACGCTCGTTCTGGAAGAATCGGAACCTAAGAAGCAAAAAATCGGTGCTGACCAATCGATACTAGTCGCTGGTGAGGCAATGAAACTTCTCGAAAACACTAAACGGCGCAATAGAGTCATTCCAAGCCGCACCAGCGTACAAACGGGGGTACCTCTGCCGGAGAAAACTGCTGTCGATGCCCCCTTCTCTACCTTCTCGCTGAACGTCAGCGATGTATCCTTCCGCCTCGCAGAAGCAGCGCTGGAAAGACACACCTTGCCATCTGCCAGCGAAATTCGTGCGGAGGAATTCATCAATGCGCTTCCTCCCGAGATGCCTACCACCGCTGCTGCTCAGGATGTTCGCTTTGACTGGGAACTGTCGGACTATCCTTTTGCCCATAACCGACAGTTGCTGCGCTTCGCGGTGCAAGCGGCCTCCACGGGGCGCCTGCCATCGCAGCCCGCAAACCTCGTGCTCGTCGTGGATTGCTCCGGCTCGATGCAGCGCACTGACCGACAGGAGATATTGCGCGATTCCTTGTCAGCACTCGCGGAGAAACTGGGGCCACAGGACCGGCTCAGCGCCGTGGTTTTTGCGAGCACCGCTCGAGTGGTTGCAGATGGCACCAATGGAGCGGCGGTGGCCGATGTCATTAACCGCATCCTGACGCAGCGCCCCGAAGGCGGCACCAATCTGGAATTGGCCTTACAAGAAGCTTACGCACTGGCTCAGCGGAATCAGGTCGCTGGCGGGATCAACCGCGTGGTGCTGCTAACGGATGGCGCGGCCAACCTAGGAGAAGTCAACGCCAACGCCCTCAACAAACTCGTCACAACCAACCGCCAACGCGACATTGCCTTGGACGCCTTTGGCATCGGTTGGGATGGCTACAACGACACCCTACTCGAAGCGCTCACCCGCAACAGCAACGGGCGTTACGCGTTTCTGAATTCCCCGGAATCCGCAGGGGAAGAATTTGCGAACAAGCTCGTCGGCGCGCTCAATCTTGCCGCCGCTGACGTCAAGGTGCAGATCGAATGGAACCCAAGCCGCGTGATCAGCTATCGGCAACTCGGCTACGAAAAGCATCAGCTCAAGACGGAAGATTTTCGCAATAATGCGGTCGACGCCGCTGAGCTTTCCGCCGCCGAAGCAGGCCAAGCGCTCTATGTCGTGCAGCTGCGACCCGACGCTATTGGCGGCCTTGGCACGCTACGCGTTCGCTATTTGGACCCGCATTCCGGCCAGTATGAGGAGCTTGCCTGGCCGCTCGAATACCCCGCAAATATCACCGCGCTGGAAACCGCATCGGCCTCACATCGTTTGGCCACAGCGGGTGCCCTGCTCGCGGACAAACTTGCCCAAACGCCGAACGCTGAAGCCTACGAGCTACGCGAAGTCGAAGCCTTAACTGCCAATCTGCCACCCAGCTACAGTCAGAACAACGTAACCCAGCGGCTGCGCACAATGATACGCCAAGCCCGTCAAATCCTTTCGGAATAAACAACTAGAGCCAAAGACCTGCCATGAGAACACGCACACTCGTTTATCGTATATTTTCATTAATATACTTAATAATTAACGTTAATATCGCTCACGCCGCGCAGGCGAATGACTTCCCCATCGAGTCCATGGCAATCAATGGTGAAGCCAAAGACGGACAAGGCGTCTTGCAGTTCATCGCACGCTTACTCCCCCCCCCCGGTAGCGAAGATAAGCAGCCAATTATTTACACCTTTTCGATGGACTCCAACGTCACCGTCGAAGCTGATCGGCTTACGCAGATCACGGAGTTCCGCGCCGACGTAAAAAGCGGCAAGCTCGAAGAACTCGTCATCGACGTGGCGGGCAACGCCGAGCTTCTCGATGTGACCGGTGATGGAATCGAAAGCTGGAGCCAGCGCCAGTTAGCCAACAGCTCAAGCAGGCAACTCGTCATCAAGCTCAAGGAGCCAATGAAGTCTGGCGGAATTCCCTTCAAGGTCACCCATGAGCAGCGCTGGGAAAAGCTTCCGGCTACAGCGTCACCGATTGCCTTTAACCTAGCCGACCCTGGTCTCCTGCATGGGCAACTAAGCGTGAAGCCCAGTGCAAACGTCAGCCTCCGCGACTGGCAAAGCTCTGGCCTCAAAACTATCGATTCAAATTCGGAAAAGCCCGAGCAAGGGCGGGACTTTATCACTGATGGCCAAACGTATTCGCTAACATTCACCGTGGCACCGCCCACGAATTCGCCAAGCCGCCTCATTGATTTTCAACTCACGGGACAGTGGCAGCCAAACGCTATTGAGTTCAAGCTGACTGGAGAAATAGTCGTCGACGATCCCGATGGTGCCGATCTGCTGCTGCTATCCGGCGATGCCGCCTTTACCAAGTTACCCAATATTGATGCCACCGAAATTGTTTATCGCAATGGCGCGTACCGATTCGTCTCAAAGAAGGCTGGACGTTTCCCCATCGATAGCAACTTCGTGGCCAGTGTAAACAAACAACCCGGCAAGCGATCCGTGAAGTTTGGCCTAGCATCCAGCGCCTTGCGGCCCGTTCGACTGCTTGACATGCCCGCATCGCCTCAGCGCGTCGAACTCGGCAGCGCGCCCGTTGAGGCCAAGGACAATGCCTACCTCGGCTATCTGCCACCTACGGGGGCATTCAATCTCCAATGGACTGACCCCGCCTGGCAGGACGATCCAGCAGATCAGGCCAAGTTATTTTTCACCGCAGAAAACGTGATCGACACCGTCTTGAGCGTTGGGCTTCTACGCCAATCGCAAACGGTTAAAATCAACGTCCTGCAGGGCGCGATGTCGTCCCTCAAGCTATGGCTCGATGGCGATGGCGAGATAACCAGCGTCACCGGGCCAGCGGTATTAAACTGGGAGATCGGGCAGCCCGAGCCACAGCATTCCGGGCAACGCGCCATCACCATTCGCTTCAACCGTCCGCAAACCGAAACAACGCAAGTTGAAGTCGCCCTGCAAACTGCCTTGGGCGAGTTTCCATTTACCGTGGCCCCAGCCCGGTTGACCGTCGACGAAGCGATACGCACCGGCGGTTTCTGGAGTTTGCGCAACGCTGGTGCCGTCGAGCTGTCACCTCAGTCGGTGCAGAACCTCGCCCAGATCGCCCCGGAATTCCTCCCCCCCTCCCCCCAGCGAGAATCTGCCAAACAGGTCCTCGCCTATCGTTTTGCCGGTAACCAATACAGCTTGGGTTTGCTCGTGGACAATATCCTTCCAGAAATCGCCGTGTCAGAAATACTGCTTTATCGACTGGAAGAAAACGACCAAAGCATCAGCGCCGAGTTCGAGTGCGACATTCGCCGGGCACCCGTGCGCGATTTCCATATTTCACTGCCAGCTGGCTACTCGCTGGCGCAAGTCGACGCTCCAGCCTTAGCCGATTATTTCGTGGCGGACGAAGTGCAAGGCCAGAGCGAACTGCGCCTCGTTTTCAGTCAACCGCTTGAGGGAAAACGTGTCATCCGCCTACAGCTTGAGCGTAATGATCCACTACCGGAAACAGGCTGGGCGTTGCCCTATCTCGCACCCTTGGGCGTCAAGAGTGTGCGGGGTCACATCGGCGTGGCGGCGGGACCCGGCTTACGCCTGTCAGTCGATAACTTGACGGGCCTTGCCGAACAAGTGACCACTTATTTCCCGCAACGCATTAACGACCTGCGGCTCGCCTTACGCTTGCGGCAGCCAGATTGGTCCGGCCAACTCGGCATCGAAAAACTCAGCCAAAGCGTGCAAGCAGAATCCCTGCACTTGATCACGTTGGCAGAGGGCGCGCTCTACGGCAGCACGGTTATCAACTACGCCATTGGTGATGCCCCAGTGGAGTCCTTTCGCATCCGTATTCCCGCCGAATATCAAAACATAAATTTCTCTGGGCCAAATGTCCGGTCGTGGAAAGTGCTGGAAAACAACGAGTATCTCATCGACCTGCAACGCGCCCAAACCGGGCCCTACACGCTCCTCGTCACCTTCGAATCCAAGTTCACCCCGCAAGGCGCACGGTTGAGTTTTGGTGGCGTAGAGCCGCTCGGCGTAGAATCCGAACAAGGCTATGTGGTGGTTACCAGCGATTTCCCCTTCGACATCTCGTCGATTGAACAATCAACCGGCTTGCTCATGTTGGAACCCAACGAAATCCCGGCGGAGTTCCGGCTGCTTTACGAATCGCAAGTCCTCGCCGCATATCAGTACACCCGCCGGCCTTTTACATTGAGCTTCGAAGTGGCACCTTTCCAACAAGGCCAAACGGTCAACCAAGTCGTCGACTACACTGAGCTGAGCACTCAAGTTTCCGGCGACGGCGAACTGCTAACCACCGCGGTTTATCAACTAAAGTCCAAGGGACATCCGCATTTCCGAATGACGCTACCAGCCAACTCAAAATTGTGGAATGTCACCGTGGCCGATCAAAAAGTCACCCCCGCCGCTGATGGCGAGGCGATTCTGATTCCACTACCAGCCGGGCGAGAAGCCGACACTCCGATTCCCGTTCGCTTGCAATGGGCATCCCGCGCCGCCGATCCCCAGTATCTAAAACTCGTGGCACCCAACCTAACCACTCCCGCTCTCATGGTAAACTGGTCAGTCAGTGTAGATCCTGGTTTCAGTTTGCGCTTTGAGGGTGGCGATCTTCAACCCAGCCAAGTCATCCAGCCAACCGGCGCGTGGTCATGGTTTCGCGATATTCTGTTCGGCGATTCTTGGCTGGTCAAAATTGGCGCTCTAGCGTGTGTCATGTTCCTCATCACGGGCGTCATTTGCCTGACCAGATTCAAGCAACACAATAAGCGAACGCTGCTACTCAAGTTTTGCGCAACACTCGCGATTGTGATGGCAATAGTGGGGGGGGTAATTCTCTTGATGACGTATTCGGGAGAGGTTACACATGTGTCCACGCTGGACTTTACAACACCGCTGGAGCAATCAAGTACTCCGATGACGATCAGCATCAGCAATCGGCCCGTAGACGATCACGGTGGTAATCCAATTGGCTGGATCGGCCTCGGAATCAGCGTGCTCGCACTCGGATTCTGTACTTGGCGCAACCGCGCCGAGTCGGCGATTCCGCTACTCGAAATTGGGGCTTGGCTGCTCATGCTTTGGAGCGCGCTGCATCTAAGCGCCTCACCGATTTTCTTTGGACTGGTCATCCTCGCCGTCATGGTTCGCTACCTGTATGTTCCGGCGCGCTCCATGTCCAGAGCGACGGCTGCCGTGACTATCATTACGCTCGCGCTTTTGGGCTTTGCCTCGCCACAAACGATTGAAGCCAAAAGTATTGCGCCGCCCGTCGAGCTAACGGTTGTCGCGGAAGCAAGCCAGCGCATCGCAGTGGAAAACGATGTAGCCAACGTCAGCGCCACGCTTGTATGGGACGCCGCTGACGATGCCACGATTCCGCTGCTATCACACCCAGCTGTCCTGCAAGATATCGACCTGCCAGCAAACATTGAGCTGCGTCTCGATAAGGCAAACAATGCGGAGCTTTTTGCCAACAAGGCCGGGCGCTACACATTAATTTTGTCATACAGAGTCCCCGTCATCCAACAAGGCAACGAGCGATACATCGAGCTGCCATTGACCCCAGCGCTGACGAGTCGCGGCACCTTCTCCTTTCCTGGAAAAAATGTTGTGGTCGAATGCAAGGAGGCGGTCTCCTTTACTACGGACACACAGGGCGACCAAACGCAGACCAAGCTGGTTTTCCGTCCATCGCCCAAAGTTACGCTGCGCTGGTCGCCGGAAACCCGGGATGTGAGCAAGGAAGAGCGGGTTTACTTTGCCGAGAGCTACGAAGTTTATCAGCCCATGGCGGGGATCGTCGAGGGCTCCCACCAGATCGAAGTGCGCCCCGCTCAAGGTGTGATCGAGCAGTTGACCATTGCCACGCCCGATGCGCTAACCATTACCTCCGTCGACAGCAAGAACCTCAACAACTGGCGCTTTGACCCGGAAAAGCAAGTGGTGGAATTGTTCTTTCAGCCCGGGCATTCGTCTAACTTCAATGTCGCCATTCGCTCGCAGTACACCAGCCAGTCCCTACCCTACCAACAAGCTGTGCGACCACTTTCCTTGCCTGAGGCAAGCAGTCAGATTTCACTCGTCGCACTGGCCACGGACTCGGAAGTCCACATCGGAGAAATCAACCTGAAGCAGAATTCCGCAATCAATCTGGAAGACTTCCCGCTCAGCGCCTTGGAACTGCTAAAGCACCCCGGCAATACGCCGGTGATCCGCCGGGCCTACCGCTGGGGGGGGGGGGCAGAATCGCAATTGAAATTTGAAGCACTGGCGGTTAAGCCCGACACCCGCGTCAAGAGCGAGAGCCGCATCTCCTATGGCGAAGACCGCACGCTGTTAAACGCCGTGCTCAACATCGAAGTGAATCGTGCGGGCGTGTTCCAGCTCAGCTTTGATGTGCCGGAAAACTTTGATATCGAATCGATCAGCAGCCCCTTCCTTAGCCACTGGAGCGAAAGCACAAGCGAAGATGCCGGACGAGTCGTCACGATGCAGCTCAAACAAAAACTCCTCGGCAACACCCAATGCACAATCACGCTTTCCGGCCCCGGCTTGGCTGGCCAAAGCGAAGTTACTGCACCACGAATCCTATTGCGGGAGGCCAATCGCCAATCCGGCACGGTGCTGTTTTCCACTGAGCTAGGGTATCGCCTGACGCCCACCGTGCGTAGCATGGTGACTCAACTCGACCCTAAGGACTATGGCGTCCGCGACGCCCAGGCGCAGTTTTTCCGCTACTTGAGCGAGAAGTCCGAGCTGCAATTTAAAGTCGATGTCATCCCGCCATGGATCGAGGCATCGCAACATCAGGCTGTGTCTTTTCGTTCGGGCATGATCGAGAATCATGTGCGCATCGAGCTCTCCGTGGAGAACGCGGGCGTCCGTAAGTTAACCGTTAAAATGCCCACCGACAGCCTCGGCGTGCGCTTCAATGGTGAAGCCGTGGATCGCTTCGAGCCCGTGGAAGGCCAGGCTGGGCAGTGGGCCGTCTATCTCGATCGCAAGCGAATCGGCAAATTCATGATCAACGTCGAGTATCAACGCTCCACCCCTCAACAACCAGAGAATGAGACCATCACTGGTTTCCAACTGATGGGCATTGATCAACAGTCCGGTGCCCTGTCGCTCACAGCCCAGGGGCGGCTGGAATTAAAAATCCCCCAGATTCCAGAGTCCCTGCAAGATGCTGAGAGCCAGATGATTCCAGCCAAGTTACGGTTCCCAGTCAGCGAGCAAGGGGTCGCACAGGTCTTCCGCGTGCTCAGTCCCGATTTTTCGTTACCAGTAGAGCTCATTCGCCGCGAATCCGCCGACACCCTTCCCGCCCAAGTCCATGGCGCACAGCTGCTCACCGTGATCAGCGACAGCGGCGCGGCGCTTACACGGATGCGGATCAATCTCGACCCCGGTTCCAAGCGTTTGCTGCGGCTGAAGCTCCCGCCTCAAAGCGAATTCTGGTACGCATTTGTGAATCATCAGAGCGCTTGGCCTTGGCGTGAGGGCGACGACCTGATCTTGCAGTTGGAGGCCAGTGCCGTGGACCCCGAATCCTCGCAAGTCGAGTTTTTCTATTCCAGCAAGCTTCCAGTTTCAGGGAGACGCTTGAACCAAAATCTCGTCGGGCCGCGCGTCGACTTGCCGATGGAGGCCATCGAATGGGAAGTCTATTATCCAGACTCCTGGAGCGTTAATGAATGGGCGGGTAACATGACCCAAGAGGCAACAGAGACGCCCAGCAGCGAACTATTTTCTCTGATCTCCTACACCGAAAGAAGCCGCAAATCCACGGACGAGAAAACCGAGGAAGCCAAGTCCATGCTCGCCGCCGGCAACGTGTTGCTGGAATCGGGTCGCCAAGAAGACGCCCGCCGCGCCTTTGAGGGTGCCTATAAGCTATCCAGCAACGACGCCGCCTTCAACGAAGACGCCCGCGTCCAGTTGCAAACCCTGCGCGAGCAACAGGCCGTGGTTGGTCTTTCCCAACGGCGCAATGTCTGGTCCGACAGTCAGATGGAGTCGCAAAGCGCCGCACAAAGCAAAGTGGACATCATGAACTATCGCCAGAAAGACGCCCAACAACTGCTCCAAGCCAACAGCATTGATGACAACGCGGCTCTGCGCGAAGTCGCTCAGGAACTGCTGCAACAGCAGGAAGCCGCCCTCATCCGACCACAGGCGCTACTGACCACCATTCCCGAACAAGGTAAATCGGCTCGCTTTCTTCGCTCCTTGCAGGTCGACGATCAAGCCGATTTGCTGATCAGCTTTTCCGGGCATCGCCAACAGTTTGGCCAATTCTGGACCAACCTGGGTGCTTTTGCCGCCTTGGTGTTCTTCGTGTTCCTCCTCGCTGGAGCCAATCGCCTGATGCGGAGAAACGCATAAAGCAATTGGGCGTTTTTCGTTAGAAAAGCACCGGAGGGGGGGGGGCTAGGCCAACGAAAATCACGATGCCATCTCCGCCTGGATTGTCACCTGCGTTGTCGATGTCGAAGTCGGGCTTCCAGTTGTTGACCGTCCAGATGTTGCCCGCGGCGTCAATCTGGAGGCTCGTCTGGCGCATGAGCGGCGAGAAGCTGGGTGGGCCATCGGGGCCATAAAGTGGTTCATTGTTGGCTAGTAACACTTGGTCACCCGCGGAAGGCACGGTGAACCCGGTGTCAGGCGACAAAGGATCACCTAGCGTTTTACGGCGTGGCCAAGAATCTGGATTGGCCCCACAAATCTTGCTAATACCACCGTCGGTAAAGTTGCTTCCGCTTTCGAGCGGGCCAAAATTCGAGATCCAGACATTGTCTTCGCCGTCAATAGCCAATCCCCATGGGCCATTAATTCCGCCGCCCGAGAAAGCGCCTAGCACAACGCCTTCGGGGCTGATGCAATAAACAGTATCATTGCCTTGAGAGGCCAACCAGGCGTTACCTTGAGAGTCAGAGACAACAACCTTCAGCGTGTCACCAATTGGTAACAAAATCGTTTGCTCCAGTTCGCCAAAGGCATTCAGTTTAACTTTGGCCAAGCTGCTGGTAAACTGGCCGTCCAACCCGCCGGAATCGGCAACCCATGCGCTGCCGTCAGGGTTAATCGACAGGCCAAAGGGCCGGCTGCCATTGTATTGCTTGAGGCTCACGGCATTATCCGGATCGCCGTCTTTAAAGACCACAACACTGTCGTTCTCGAAACTGGAGACCCAGACATTGCCGTCGGCGTCTATCTCGATGGCCTGTGCCCGCCAAACGCCGCCGAAAAATCCATCTGGATTGGAAAGGACTTCGCCGTCCTCTGCCTTAACGAGGGAAACACTCCCTGTGCCGTTGCCAATTGGGCTATCGGGGGTTTGAGACGGGTAATAATCGGGTCCGCCCCAGCCAAAATTAGCGACCCATACTTGGTCTTGCGCATCAATCGCCACGCCCCAGCCGCCGCCGTAAATACCACCACCAGTAATCGGAGAGACCGGGCTGCCGTTGGTCCCATCAGCCGGTTGGCCATTGGGCTGCAGCACGATGAGGTAGTCACCGGAATTCGGCGAACCCTGAGGCACATTGTTGGGAATCCAAGCGTAACCCCAGGCGTCAAAGGCAACATTAGCCGGGCCGCCGAACTGCATAGTGTCGTCATTACCCGAGTGGTTAACCTTCACTGTTACCGTCCAGGCGTCAGGCATTTTTTCCAATGCTGGAGTGAAGGCGGGACGAAATTTGGATAAGCGATATAGATGAGAGACATTCTTGCCGGGATCACGGGCGAGATTGGCCAAGGCGACCGCGGTGTTTGCGGGCGAAGGCTTGCCGTATTCCTTAGTCGAGCGTATCAACGACGCAGCAATGTAGGGATTGATCGCACAACGGTGCAGCAGGCTCGCCAAGGAGCGCGTCATGCGAAGCGAATTGGTCTGATCGGCATTCGGAGAATTCAGCAGCACGGGCGAAGATTCCCCCGTTGCTGGCGTCACGATGTTATCATTCATCATGGCGGCAATCGTCAGGGCAAAGGGGTCGCCGGAAATTTGGCCTGACCGATAAAATTGAGCCATCGAATAAGACGAAGCCACGGTGGTCAGCTCGTTGATGGTCGTTTCAGCGGGTAATTCCGGGCCCAAAACCGTAACGAATCTAACACGTGGCCGCAGATCTGCCGTCACAAAGAAAATGCTGTCGGTCGCATCAACGTCCGTCTCAATGAGAAACTGCCCGGAGCCGTTGGTCTTCGCACTCCCGCGCTTGATTGGGGCTGCCTCCGTCGCTTCGTAGAGCGTTACATTGACGTTTGAGATGAGACGGCTGCTCGTCGCACCGCCTAATTCAAGTGTCCCAGCAAGTTCTGCCGCTTGCGCGACACTCAGACTGCCTGCAAGCAACGGGAAGATAAATAATCCGGCAAACGTCCGGGCCGTTTTTTGATAAAAAAGCTTCATCATAATTTTCTACAATAGGTTATAATGGGAAAAATCGGGGCACTGGCATGCAGTCCGCGTAGCAGTTTAAAAGTCAACGTCGCTCGTGGCTAATAAGCCGTCTACTGGGTGGCAGACGTCATGCGTCAGAATAGGAGTATAGTACCCTTAATTTATTCCCGGAAAGCTTGTCCTAAATCACCCGCTAAGGGGTTACTTCGCCAAAATTTTTTCCAGCGCTTCTTCTTCGGTGTCAGCCAGGACAAAGATCTGATCCAACTTGGCCAAACGAAGCGTCTCCGCAACGAGGGGCTGGGTTTTGACCAGGGCAATCTTACAGCCTTGGGCCTGAAGGCTCTTGGCTGCGCCCAGAAGCATGCGAATGCCCAGCGAGACCACGAAGGTCACTTCGCTCATATCGACGATTGTGGGCTTATGCCGACTGGCAGTGCTGGCGAGAAACTTGAGCTCAACGACTGAAACACCGTTGTGGTCCATACGGCCAATGAGCGCAATGTGGGATACTTCGTCGTCTGCACGAATGACTTTCAATTCCATGAAGTCGAAGCGTGCCGTATTCCCTTAATTTGGGCAAGTCCGTGTTTTCAAAAATGACAACCACGTCAAATCTGGCGCTTTCTCATAAAAGAGTCTGGATTTTTCGACGGGCATTGCCCACCGTGGGTAAAACCTCTTACCCTTACTGCCATGAATCAAAACGTTATCAGTGTCATCATGGGCGGCGGGCGCGGCACGCGCCTTTACCCGCTTACTAAAGAACGTTGCAAGCCGGCAGTGCCACTGGCTGGCAAATACCGCTTGGTCGATATTCCGATCAGTAATTGCCTCAATTCCGGTATTAACCGTATTCACCTGCTCTCGCAGTTTAACACAGCTTCGCTGCACAATCACATTCAGTCCACCTATCAATTTGACCCCTTTGGCGGTGGTTATGTGGACATCATGTCGGCCGAGCAGACCGATAAGGGCGAGGGCTGGTATCAAGGCACAGCGGATGCCGTCCGGCAAAACCTGCACCACTTTAATTTCGGTAAGAACGATCTCTTCCTGATTCTCTCTGGTGACCAGCTTTACCGCATGGACTTCCGGAAGATCATTGATCACCACAACTCCCTTGGCTCCGATGTGACCATTGCAGCCAAGGCCATGCACAAGTCTGAAGTCGAAGGCCTCGGCGTGATGCGCGTGGATGATGACTATTCGATCCAAGAATTCGTGGAAAAACCGACCGATCAAGCTGTTATCGACAGTCTCGTAATCGGCGACAAGCTTCGCGCCACTCTTGATGGCAACCCGGAAGACGTCGTTTTGGCCTCCATGGGTATTTATGTCTTCTCCGCTCAGGTGATGATCGATGCCCTTTCCGGCGACGAGACCGACTTCGGCAAGGAAATCATCCCCGGTCTCCTCGGCAAAATCAGCCTCAACAGCTACATTTTTGACGATTATTGGGAAGATATTGGAACCGTAGCGGCGTTCTTCGACGCAAATCTGGCCCTGACCGACGACATACCGCCATTCAACTTCTTTGACAGCGCACCGATCTACACCCGCGCCCGCTATTTGCCGGCCACCAAGGTCAACGGTGCCCAAGTCGAACGTGCCCTCTTCGGCGGCGGCAGCATTATCTCCCATGCAAAAATCAAGCACTGCATCATCGGCGTGCGCAGTATTGTCGGCGATGGTTCGGAATTGACGGATGTGGTGATGATGGGCGGCGACGAATATGAAATGCCGGAAGACCGCAAGGAAAACGCCGAGCTCCAGCGACCCAACATAGGGGTTGGTAAAAACTGCAAAATCAACCGCGCCATTATTGATAAAAACGCCCGTATTGGCGATGATGTTGAGCTATCTCCCGAAGGTAAGCCCGACGGTTGGAGCGAAGGCGATCTCTACGTTCGTGACGGCATCATTTTGGTCATGAAAAGCGGCGTAGTGCCGAGCGGTACGAAAGTTCGGCCATAGCCATCGTATCGTCCTACGCTGAGTAACCACCGATTGTCCCCGTGGTTACTCAATGGGCAAAATCACGGCCAAAGGCGTTGATTTTGTCGAATAATGAAGGCCAATTGATCCACACGTAGCAGATTCTTTTTACTTTAATCTTTGAGCGTTAATCTTTTTACTAAGTCTTATGTATCCACCATTTGAGTTCAACAACTTGCTCGGGCCGCTGATTGTGCTGGGCGCTATCGCCACCGCAGTCAAGCTGCTCGCCTTGCTTGCCGTTTACTCTGAGTATCTCAAGCGTCAGGAAGACTCCTGGGCAAAATCCTGAGGCGCTAAGCGCACATTATGACCACTCGTTCCACTCTTGGCGTTATTGCTGCAATTTTCGGTCTGTTCGGCCTGGTTTGTGGCGTGCTGGAGTGGTTCCTGCAGATTTTCATTCTGCCAGATCTTGATTGGCCGGATAGTCTTGGGAGTATCTCCAATTTGTGTTGGCTCGGTCATATCGGTTTCTATGGCCTCGGTGTCATTTTGGCAGGCATCGCAGTATCGCTGCCGATTAAGGCCGAAAAAAGCGCTGAGAATAAAGCGCAGGTGCAGATCCCACCATTGCCAATAACGCCACCGACCATCGCTTCCGAACCGCCTATTACGGCGAAACCTATTCCCGTCGAAGAAACCCGGAGCGCGGAAGATCTTTGGCAATCGGCCGACGCGCCATTTCCCGCACCTCCCAGCATTGACCACCCCTCCTCAGGGCCCTCACTTTGGCAGTCTGATCAAGCGCCATTTCCCAAGGTGGACATCCCCGAAGAAGACAGCGATGCGAACAATCAAGAAGCGGACGACAACGAAGCGGCCCGACGGGGAAATTAGTTGGTTCAAAGTTGTAAGCCTAGTCAGTCTAAGGAACTTACAAACTTAACCGCCCAAGCCATTTCACCATTTTCTCGGCGGTTCCGCTTGTTTTTACGCGGGAAGCGGCGTAGTCTGTATCGAAACAAAGGACAACCCCATGAAAAAGATACTCGCCTGCACCGACGCTTCAGATTACGCTCGCACCGTTTGCCGCTACACTGGCTGGCTAGCTGGACTCACCGGAGCTAGCGTTGACGCGCTCTATGTTTCCAATCTATGGGAGTTTGAGCTGCCTTTCCTGCTCGATTTGGGCGGCAGTATCGGTGCCTCCCCATATCATGGCATGACCGATGCCCTGGAAGAAATTGAAAACAAAAAGGCCAAACTCGTCGAGCAGGCAGTCAGGCGCGAAATGGCCGATGCCGGTGTCGAAATGGATAAGCTTGCGATTCAGCATGAAACCGGACTTTTGGTCGACGCTGTTGACGCCTACGAAACCGGCGATTCCCCCGTCGACATGGTAGTGCTTGGCAAACGCGGAGAAGGTGCTGAACAGGCGAAAGACCACTTGGGCGGTAACTTGGAACGCGTTGTTCGCGCCGCACGGCAACCCTGTCTCGTCACCAACCTCGAATATCGGGAAATTAAAAAGGCCGCCTTGGCCTATGATGGCAGCGCCAGCGCTCAAAAGGCCGTCGATTGGCTGATTGCCGAAACCGCATTGCGCGACATTGCCTTGAGTGTTGTGACTGTCAGCGATGGCCACGGCGACAATGAATCTGCTCACTCCCTGCGCGTAGCAGAAGGCCGTCTGGAAGACGCTGGTATTTCAGCGGAAGCTCATTTACTCACGGGTGATACCGAAGACGAGATTGCGAAGTTTGTGGAAGGTAACGACATTGATTTACTCATCATGGGTGCCTACGGCCACAGCCGTATCCGCGAGCTTTTGATCGGCAGCACGACCACGGATCTTATACGCCGCTGCAAAATCCCCGTGATGCTCTTCCGTTAAAGGGATATCCTAAGCGATGAACAGTGGCCCTAAGCACATTTACCGCCACGAAATCCGCCAAAGCCTTTGGGCCACACTGATTCTTGTTTTCGTCTCTTTGTTCATCCTTGATGGCGGCTATCTGAATACAGTCGTGGTCATTGCTTGCACAGCCTTCTGGGTGGGCGCGATATTGCCCATTTTAAGAAAGAGCCGCCGCCGTTCAGATCAAATTTACCTGAACTACGGCCTGCTGTTGATGCTTGCCGTATCATTCTTGGCCGCATCGATCGTCACGGCCAAGAGCTAAGATACCACATTCTAGATTAGCTAGCGTACATTCCAGAACTTTGCGGCATCAACACTGCCCCTATGATGTAAAAAGGGATCGCCAACAAACCGCGTAGGAACGGTGACTTGGCGTCTTCCCAATGTACAATTACGAAAATCAGCGCCACAAATGGGATAAATATGTAGCCCAAGCCCCAGAGCAGTGACGTCTGGAAAGCCAAAATAAGCAGCTTAATGCCGTATATTAGCGCAATGACAAATCCGACTAGAAAGAATACGAGTGCAACAATTTCCATAATAGAGTTTAGATAGGGTTTAAAGTATAGCTGAAAAAATTGTGTGAGGACGCAAGATGAAATATTAGCATGTGGCTCGAAAAACTGATAGGCAAGCCCTTACAAAGAGCCGATTGCCAGTGATCCATATTACGTAAAGGCCCGTAGAGACGTCGAGTAACTGCCTGTAGTCAGTGCTGATGGTGGGTTAATAAACTGCAAGCTTCTAAGGTGTTCTACTAAGCTTGTTTACAGAACCGTCTATCCTTTGCATGAACGATAATAGGGCGGCCAAAAACTTGTCAATCTGGCTCAGATTCCGCTATAGTCTATGCCATCATGAAGGGCTCCATACAGACCGAAGAATCAGCTGACACAACGTGCTTTGCCAAAGCTTTGATCTTCCTGTCGCTCGGATTCACCATCAGTTGGTGCTCGATTACAAACTGGGATTTAGGGCAAACACAGATGCTCGTTTCCGGGTTTCTCGGCATCGCGCTGGGCGCTCGATATCTGCTTCTCTACACAAAGGCAGCTGAGCAAGAACACGCTTTTGCCACAAGTCAGATACCGCGCTAACCGGAAAACATCCAACAAATCGCCTTTTTGCGGTACTCTTTATGGTAGCCTCAACTCCAGTATTGCGGATTGAAGCGGTATACGTAGCATTCAATCACACGATTTTGCACGCTGGAAAATTGATTGAAAGCACCACAGAAATCTTCTGGAAACACGTCCGAAACACCCTCGGAACAACTTGCTGGTAACTGTGGGCATAAGCGTGAATAACCAACTACTTACCGACATGTTGATTCTTGTTCTTTCTTGCACTCAGAGTTATCCGCAGTCAAATTGACCCGCAAGCTGTTAGTCCCAAGGGAGTTACAAGCTTGTTACGCTCATTCACCGCCTATAATAGGGAATAGTGTTATTTATAAAATAAATTCATATTAATCTAACGTTGCCAGTAAGTCCGAAAATACCCACTTTTGCTACCCAATGAAGTTCAAGATTCACCGTGATCATTTCGCCACCGGCCTGCAGCAGGTGCTCAACGTGGTGGGCTCTCGGGCCACAATGCCAATTCTGAGCAATGTGCTGATTCAAGCCGAGGGGAACCAACTCTCTCTCACCACTACGAATCTCGACCTGGGAATCCGCTGTCGTATCCAAGCGGATGTCGAGGTGCCGGGCGGCATTACGCTGCCTGTCCGTAAGCTGGCCACCATCGTTCGTGCCCTGCCAAACGCAGAGGTCGAGTTTGACGCATCCTCCGGCAATCAGGCTAAGATCACCAGCGGTGGATCGCTCTTCCGCATGATGGGTATCAGCGAGGACGAGTTCCCCCCCCTCCCCTCCTTCGCCGATCAACATATTTTCAATCTTCAGCAGGACGAGATCGTTGGCATGCTCAAGAATGTGTCCTATGCCCAGAGCAAGGACGAGAACCGCTACATCCTCAACGGCGTGTTCTTCCAATTCAAAGAAAACCAGCTAACCTTGGTCGCCACCGATGGTCGACGCCTCGCTCTTTGCAGCAAGGAAGTCGAAGTTGCGGAAGGTAACGCGGGTGATTTAATTTTACCGGCAAAAACCGTGGATGAGCTCCAGCGTCTGCTTGGCCAAGGCGACACGGTGAAGATCACCTTTAGTGACCGCCAAGTTGCCTTCGAAATCCAAATCGCTAAGGACGACGACAGTGGCTTGGTTGACTCGATTTACTTAGTCTCGAAAATTGTCGAAGGTAAGTATCCTGACTATAAGCAGGTCATCCCGAAGGAGACGGAAAATCGCATCAAGATCGAACGCGAGCTTTTGGCCGAATGTGTCCAACGCGCCGCTCTTGTCACCAGCGATAAAAATAACTCCGTCAAACTTAAGCTGACAAATAATCTTCTGGAGATCACGGGTTCCTCGCCAGAATATGGCGACTCACACGAATCAATGGCCATTAGCTATGAGGCGGCTGAAGTCACGGTAGCCTTCAATCCACAGTTTCTCCTTGATCCGCTCAAGGCACTGGCTCAGGACGAAGTTTACTTTGAATTTAAGGACGAGCTTAGCCCAGGTGTCTTTAAGACCTTGGACAGTTTCCTGTGCGTTATCATGCCGCTTCGGCTGAACTAAGGAATATGTACGGTTGTCGAGTGATGGAACTTAATACCCATCTTCGACGTCTATAGCCTTTGATGTCCATTGCCATTCAGATTGTTCTTGGCTTGTTAATCTTCTCTCTGGGGATCAGCTACGCCAACAGCCATTTTCAAAGTCCTCTTCTGTTTATTTTAAACCGTTGGCTACGGTGGCTTTTATTTGCGTTTACAATATCGGCCGCGGCCCGTGAATTTGAGTTATCTGAGCGTCCGTTCTGGGTGCTGGCAGGGGTCGCGTTCCTCGGTTGGTTCTTATTCGAGACGCTTTATAATTGGCTTAAGGTTTGCGCCGTGAGTCGTGGGCCGATTCCATTGTTTCCTCGGTTTCGACAGAATTTTGAGGGTGATGAATGGCCTGCTGATAAGCGTTTCATTCTCCTCCGTGATTGGCTTCGTAGCACCGGTTTTAAAAAACTGGAATCGCTGAAGGCAGATTTAATTAGTGATTACGTTATTCGCTCGAGCATTTATCAGGATGAGCAAGGGCTGGTTCGCTTGCAGGTTATTTTTTTCCCGCAAGGCGTGAGCTCACACGAGGTCAACTACGTGCTCATTACGAAAACGCAGGAGGGGGAGCGCGTAATAACGTCGAATCTCAATATGCCTTTCGGCGGATATTATCCCGACAAGTGGTTTATCGTGCGTAAGCCACTCATGAGGTCGCTTGATAAGTTGTTGCGATTCCACCGACGTCGTCTGCTCCGCGAAGGAGTCAATGTGCAAGTGTGGGAAGATGATGCGCCGCTGGATGACCTAAACCGTCAGCAGACGAATTTGGAAATCGCTAACATGGAGTCTGGCTACTTACTCAAACGTGAGTTTCAGGAAGAGCATGGTCGGCTCTCCTTTGAAGGGCGTTACCGCCTGTGGAAAGAACATTGGCTGATCAGTTACCTTGGCCGAACGGTCCAGTATTAAGTTTCGATTTTTCTTATTAGAATGAATCGAATAGATGGCAGGCTTAGTCTTGCCAAAGCGAAAATTAGGAATTACCATTTTCTAAATCTCTACTAGGCAAGGTTATGAAGAAGCTCAAAAAAGGTCAGCTCGCACGCAAGTTAAAGAAGTATCTCCGTGATCAAAAGGTGAAGACCCGCGATTACCACGAGGACTTATTGTCAAAGACATGTGACGCGTTGACGGGAATCTTCAATACCGCTTATGAGCTTTCCTCGCCAGTAGTGGAAACGATTGAGGAGAACCTTAGCCGGATCCACGAAACTGTGTTC
Source organism: Cerasicoccus arenae (assembly GCF_014651635.1). Classification (GTDB taxonomy): domain Bacteria; phylum Verrucomicrobiota; class Verrucomicrobiia; order Opitutales; family Cerasicoccaceae; genus Cerasicoccus; species Cerasicoccus arenae. The sequence continues at coordinate 92,006 of NZ_BMXG01000003.1, forward strand.
TCCGAAGAAGCTGCCGCTGAGGCTGATGCCGCCGCTCAACCTAAAAAATCGAAAAAGAACAAAGTTAAGAAAGGTAAAAGTAAGGCAAAGGCCAAGAAAGCCGACGTCGTGGAGCCAGCAATCCCGGTCGCTAAAAAAGTTGGAAGAAAAAAATCTACGGCAAAGAAAGCTGCACCTAAAAAGAAGATTGCCACTAAGAAGGCTGCAAAAAAAATAGTGAAGAAAGCAGTCAAGCGAGCCGCCAAGAAGGTTACGGTAAAAAAGAAAGCCACTAAAAGAACGGTTAAGAAAGTAGCTAAAAAAACGGTCAAGAAGAAGACTGCGGCAAAGAAAGCTCAGTAGATTCAAGCTGATTATTTGTTGAAGTTAGAGTGAGAACTGTCAGAAGGCCCAACCGGTTTTAATATACGCACTTGCTAAGCGCTAATCCTTGGCATAAGCTATGCTCTGGAACAAAGGCCATGAAGCTCGTGCAACCAATATGTCGCGATGGGCTGACAAACGCAGACCTTGCGTTTTTGCAGTCTGTCTTGACGCCCGACGGCTCAGCCGCCGAGGCACTTCTTACTTTAATTGCTGATCCAGCCATGCGCGATGAGCTACTGGATCTCCCTGAGGTTTTTCAGGCTGTTCTTGAGCAACCACTGCCAATTACCATTTCTCCACGGCTGTATTTCTTTGTGCTCGTGCGGCATCGTTTTGTGGAATCTGGTCTCGAAGACCGAGAGTTGGCCGATTATGTGGCGTCGCTCATGGCCAATTCTATGGCAACTTCCCGCGTATTCGACACTGGCCAAGGCAATGCCCGGCAAGCACCATTCTACGCAATCGACGACATGTCGCGCATTCAATCAGCAGGTTTCTGCGAGCGTTTTTATCTAACGGTTTGTCTTGCCGAAAAATCCTTGGTCGTAACGGGACTATTTCGTCCACACTTGGATTACCGCGCTACTTATCGTGGAGCGCCGAACCTCCGTTATTACGAAAATATCGGGCAAGCACATTACCGCGCCGCAGGCGGGCATCATCTTGCGCAAGAGTATTGCCTATCCGATTGCTATCAGGCCCTCGCAGCTCGCTTCACTGAAGCCCGTAGGGCTCTCAATTACGTCGCAGAAACACTTACTTTCATGGGCCAAGATGGCCCAAACTAGAGTTAGTTGCCAACATTCAAAGACGTCGGATCTGAACAAGGTCTGCTTTTATTCGTCTAGCAATGCCTTCATATCGGCGAAGCCGATCTTAGCATTTGCTGCTTCACTTGCTTCGAATAAATCCTTGAGCAATGACGCTTTTTCTCGCTGCATGCTGAGCACGCGTTCTTCCACTGAGTTGCTCACAATCAGCTTATAGCTCGTCACCGTACGTGTCTGACCAATACGGTGCGCTCGGTCGGTGGCTTGAGCTTCGACGGCGGGGTTCCACCATGGGTCGTAATGCACCACAGTATCGGCACCGGTCAAGTTGAGGCCAGTGCCGCCAGCCTTCAGCGAGATCAGAAACACAGGAATGGAATCATCTTCATTAAACCGCTCGCAGAGCGAAGCGCGGTTCGGTGTCTGACCATCTAGGTAGTAATACGGCAAGCCCTGCGACTCCAGCTCTTCCTTAAGTAACGCCAATGCTTTGGTGAATTGAGAAAAGACCAACATGCGATGCCCGCCATCAAGCGATTCCTCGAGTAGTTCACGGAATGCATCCAGCTTGGCTGAAGCGACGGCGTCTGCCGCCTCTTCGTCGATCAAACGAGGATCAATACAAGCCTGCCGCAAGCGAAGCAGTTGCTGGAAAGTAGCCACGCGCAGGCGGCCTTCGGAAGCGTTGGCCATCTCCAGTTCGAATACTTCGCGTCGTGCCTTCTCTTCAACTTTGCGATACAAAGCTTCTTGAGTCGGATCGAATTCGCAGTAGAATACTTGTTCAATTTTCTCCGGCAATTCTGGTGCGACTTCGCGTTTGGAACGGCGCAAAATATATGGTGCCGCACGGTCTCGCAGTCGCTGTGCGTGCCAATCTCGTTCTTCGCGAGAAACTCCCGTGGGTGGTGGCTGCACGTAGCCAGGTAAAACGAATTCAAACAGCGCAGCGAGGTCGTCGAGTGAGTTTTCCACGGGCGTGCCCGTTAATAAAAAGCGTCTCTGGGTCATCAGTCCTCGCAATGCCTTTGCATTTTGCGTCTGCCGATTTTTCACGTGTTGAGCTTCATCACCAATCACGACTGCAAATGACGCTGCATGGAACAGATCCGAATCTCTCGCTAATGTGTTATAAGACGTTACAATGATGCCGAATTCCGCTGCATGCTCGGTGTCATTTAAACGGTGTTCACGGTGATGTGCGAACACTCTCAAACTCGGGGTAAATTTACGGGCTTCGCGTTTCCAATTCTCAACGAGTCCGGCCGGGCAAACGACGAGGCAGGGCTTTTTTGTCTGCGCATGTACGGCGGACAACAATGTGAGCGCCTGGACGGTTTTGCCCAAACCCATTTCGTCGGCCAAGATACCACCCAGCTTGTTGCAATATAGGTGCCAAAGCCAAGCCGCCCCAATGGTTTGATAAGGACGCAGCATGTTGAGCAATTCCTTGGAAGCTGGTGGGGGCGTAAGTGCAGTTAAGTCATGCAAAGCATTGCTCCGACGCTTCCATTCTTCGGGGGCTTCGATGGCCAAGTCGAGCGCTTCCATCTGCGTGCTAATCGAGGCGGCTTCAGCGCGGGACATCCGTTGCGTCACGCGAGTAGTTAGTAAGCGATCTGCCTTGCCCGTCAATCGACGTTGAGCCTCCTCCAATCCCTTCAACTTCGCGGCATCTAGCAGGAATACGCCCTTGTGCGTCTCCAAGTAAGGTTGTCCTTTAGTCAGAGCCTGTGCGACCTGAGCCGAATCAATTCCGGGTGCCGAGAGCTCGGCCTCGGCAATAAAATCGTCGCCATCTGCACGCACTCGCACGTGCGCTTCGAGGGAGCGTAATTTTTTGGTTCGCTTGATGAAACTCGGTGTAAACTTTGCGCGGTAATGAGTTTTTAGTCGGTCCCAATGCTCGGCCAAAAATTGCAGCGCCTTGTGTCGATCCCGCAGCCACCATTGACGATTCGAAGGTTCGAGTTTGAAGCTATGACTTTTAAGCAACTCAAGTGCTTCCTCGTAAACAATGCTTTCGCGCGAAGGCAAGCTGATGGCTAGAAAATGCGTGGACCCGTCTACCACCATTCGTGTGAGGCCTTTTTCGTCTGCGCGCTTTTTCTCCTGTTCTTTGCTCGGTGATGGCGCTGAAACAACGGGTGCTGGTGCGGGCTTCGCTACCGCTAGGTGCGTGTGAATGTCGGGCAACTTGCCATCGACCCAAGTCATCGGGTTCTTTGGCGAGCGAAAGGAAAAGACCGCCGTCTCATTCGTCAATGGCAGTAGCAGTTGGCTCAACTGATCGCGCGTAAGCTGCATCATGCCAGGCGCTTTTCCACCGTTCCAATTCTCCACCAAAAGCGCGGCAAACAAGTGTGGAGGTTCCAGCCAATATTCTTTAGCAGGTAAACGCTCTGGCGGAAAAATTTCGTTGCCCGTCTCCGCCTCCAACTTCACCGGAATGCGGTCTTTCGGCGCACACTGGGGCAGATTTGGTGGGAGCAGCAAACGCCAACGAAGCAGCTGACCATCAGGTGAGATTTTAATGCTTTGCAGGTTGGGTCCGTCCATGGATTAGCTTTGCAGTGCAAAGTTAAAGGGAAAAGTCGCCCGTGACAATCACCTTGCCATCGCGTCCACCCGATTGTGCTGCTTCAAATGCCGCGATCCCATCCTTGAGGGCGAAATGCTCTGAAACACTCATGTTGAAGACACCCTGACGGATCAGATCGTTAACCGCGTGCTGCATGAAACCACGTGCTGATGCATCCGCCTGACGCGACCAGCGGTCCATCCAGAAACCGCGCAATACTATGTCGTCAAAAATCAGGTTACGGGTGGGGAACCGTACCTTGTCGCCAACCATTCCGCCAAAGGTAACCACCACTCCGCTTTCAGCCATCGAGCGAATCATCTTGATAACGCTATCGCCGCCCACGGAGTTAAGGCCGAGGGATGCTTTTTGACCTCCAGTGATTTCGTCAACGACCTTGAAGAAGTCGTCGCCATCGGCGAGCACGGCATCGGCTCCCATCGCCTTGAGCGGGTCAGTCCATTTTGCCACGTCGCGGGCGAGGTTGATCGTGTGGAGGCCGCGGTGCTTTGCCAAGCCGATCACACATTGGCCAACAGCAGAGTTCGCCGCGTTTTGGATAATCCAATCGCCGGGCTGTAATTCGCCAAAATCTTGTAGTAGGCGATAGGCAGTCGGCGGGTTGAGGAACGCCATCGCCGCTTGGTCCAGAGGCAGATCAGCTGGAGCTTTCTCCAGAGAGTCGGCGTCGGCCAAACAGGCGTCGGCCAATACGATTTCCTCGGGTAATCGCACACGATCACCCAAGGCTAGACGCTTCACGCCGGGACCCACTGCAAGCACTTCGCCTACACCTTCACGTCCGGCTACAGCAGGCAGGGTGCGGAGATTTCCATAGGTACCGCCAACTAGCCCTAGGTCGGACGGGTGCAGCACCGCCGCGCGTAACGCGACAAGCGCCTCTCCCGGCCCAGGATTGGCCAGTTCGAGGTTATCCAGGCGGAGCACGTCGGACGGGTTGCCGTGCTCATGATATCGCAGGGCCGAAATTTTCATCTATCCAAACCAAGCCATACATAGGCTCTTGGCAAAGGTGAAATTCCGCCCCCGGATCTTAATAAGCAATGCTCAGGCAGCAATAAACGTAACGCCGTTTGGCCAAGGGCGGATTAGCGTCGGCAAGAGAGCCGACGACGTGTTAGCGTGACGCCGAGGACAGTGACACCGAACATTAGGGCTATCATGCTAGGCTCAGGGATTGAAGTTGGAGAAACCTCTACATAACCACCACCAATATCAGTTACTTCCAGTCCGTTGCCCAAGCCATCCAATATCTTCGAGCCAATCATTGCTTCTGCGGCGGCTATAGTGGTCTGCAATTGCACGGCCGACGCAATGTTAGTGAGCGTAGTCGTACCACCGCTCGCTGAAAAAATCTGAGAAACACTGGTGCGGACAGTCACGTCCTCGAGAATGAAACCTAACGAACCAAAGCCACTAACGGCGGAACCAAGTGAAAGTGTGCCGCCCCCCGTTAAAGTTACAATCTTGCTGTTTTGATAATAGCCGCTCACGAAGAGGGTATTGCCATCTCCAATGGTCCAAGTGGGATTATAATTCTGGTTAACAGTGAATGCACTGCCCGAAGCACCCTGTATGATGGAATTTGTACCAGCTCCATGGCTCTCAAAACTACCGAGGCCATTGAAATGACCACCACTTAGGGTCCAACCTGCAGTCTCAAAAAGAAGGTGGGCGACTTTACGACTGCCGTAAGTAATCTCGGACGGCGTGGCGGTTGAGTTAAACACTGCGGTGTCAGCGTAGTCATTATTACTAGGAGCAACGCCACCAACCCAATTGCCATCTGTGGCATATAGGTCGTCTCCAGCGAGACCGTTCCATACGATATTAACAGCAGAGGCTGTTGTGGGCAAAGAAACGGCGAATACAGCTAAGGCTGCGAGATTAATTAATTTGTTAGGCATAATGCAACTGAGTTGAGGGGGGGGTTAATCAAGTGACAGGTATGTCTCCTGAATATACATTAAACACGCCCTTCAGTCTATAGTCATATCTGACCGATGGCTGGTCTTTTTCTGACTGATATCCGATGGACAACGACACGATACAAACGAATCAGTCAGATTTTGACGTATATCGATCATAGTTTAACTACTGTCGTCTCCATAACGACCAATGATGTCGTGATTGCGCTGTCGCTTCCACAATTGACTTCGGGCGCTGGGTGCATCTCCTTATTGGCATGAGCCAGCCAGAGCCACTGCCACATCCTTTTCTTGATCCAACCTTTCACGTTTCCTGGAGTAGCTTGGATCCAGCGGCAATTGAGGGGGACATCACGTTGGCCTTGGCCAACGCCCAAGAGCGAATCGATGCGATCGCCAACCAAGATCCCGCCGTCGCGACCTACGCTACGACCATCTTGGCTCTGGAAGACGCTGCCGAGGAGCTTTATCGCGCTTGGGGATTTGCCGACCACTTGACCAGCGTGTGTGAGGGGCCAGCCATCCGCGCGGCGTTTAACGCCATGTTGCCGAAGGTCACGGAATTCAGCACCCGCATTTATCTTAATGAAAAGCTCTGGCTCGTCGTTAAGGCCGTCGCCGAGCAGCCCGCGACCAAGGCCCTGACTGGCATCCATCAGCGCTTAGTCGAGGACACCTTGCGCAGCTTCGTCGATCATGGCGCGGACTTGCATGCCGACCGCCGCGCGGAGTTTGAAGCGATTTCCTGCGAACTCTCCAGCCTGACTCAGAAGTATTCCGAGAACGTCCTCGACTCGACCAACGCTTGGGAGCTGATCGTCAACGACGAGGCCGAGTTGGCGGGCCTCCCCGAGAGTGCCCGTGAAGGCGCGCGCGAAAATGCATTGGCCAAAGGCCATGGTACAGAAGAAGCGCCGAAGTGGCGTTTTACGCTGCACTCGCCCTCCGCGTTTCCCGTTATGCAATACGCTGACTGCGAATCTTTGCGCCGCAAAGTGTGGGAAGGCAGCACGACCATTGGTCGGACCGAGGCCAACGACAACACGCCGCTCGTTGGCAAAATTCTTCGCTTGCGCCAGCGCAAGGCCGAGCTCCTCGACCGTAAGGACTACGCCGAGCTGACGCTGGCCCCGCGCATGGTCAAAAGTGGAACCGCCGCGCTGGAATTCGTGGAAACTTTGCATGACAAGGTTAAGGGTGCTTTCCAGCAGGAAGTCGCCGAGCTTCAAGCCTTTAAGGCTGAGCACACGGGCGGTTCGGCCGAAGACTTGCTCCAGCCGTGGGATGCCTCTTACTGGGCAGAGAAGCGTCGACAGGCGGAATTTGATTTTGATGAAGAAGAGCTGCGCCCCTACTTCCCGCTACATAACGTAATCGACGGCTTGTTCGCACTGACTGAGCGCCTCTTCGGTGTGACGATTGTCAAACGTAGCACCTATTATGTGAACCCGGAGACCGGGGCCGAGCAACATGCTGACGAACCGGGTGACATGGAGCCCGTCGAAGTTTGGCACTCCGATGTGCGTTTCTATGATTTGCTCGACGACGACGGCACGCACCTCGGCTCATTTTACGCCGACTGGTTCCCCCGCGAAAGCAAACGCGCTGGTGCCTGGATGAACGCCTTGCGCACCGGCGGTCCGCGCAAGAACGGCTTTGCCCCGCACTTGGGCCTGATGGCTGGCAACATGAGCAAGCCTACGGGTAACAAGCCCGCGCTGATGACCCACCGCGAAGTCGAAACCATCTTTCACGAGTTCGGCCACCTGCTCCACCACCTGCTGGGACGCGTGGAAATCCGCTCACTCAACGGCACCAATGTCGCCTGGGATTTTGTCGAGCTACCTTCGCAAATCATGGAAAACTGGTGCTGGGAGCGCAACGCACTGGACCTCTTTGCCCGCCACTACGCCGACGGAGACGTGATCCCCGATGAGCTTTACGACAAGATGATGGCCGCCCGCAATTACATGCAGGGCGCTGCCACCATGCGCCAGTTGGCCTTTGGCAAGCTCGACCTCGAGCTTCACATCAAGCACGCCAAGGATGCTGCCGATCAAGATCTCGATGCCTTGATCGACGAAATCCTCGACGGCTACACCGCCCAATACGCGACCAAGCCGCCCTCGATCATACGCCGCTTCACGCACCTGTTCTCCGATCCTGTAGGCTACGCCTGCGGATACTATTCCTATAAGTGGGCCGAGGTGCTGGAGGCCGATTGCTTTACCCGCTTCCAGAAAGAAGGCGTGCTCAACGGCGAAACTGGCCGCGCCTTCCGCACCGCAATTCTGGAAAAAGGCGACAGCGAGCCGCCAGAAAAATTATTCCGCGACTTCCTCGGCCGTGACCCCGATGCCGACGCCCTCTTGCGACGCGCCGGTCTGTTGGCCAAGGTGTGAGATAGATTGGGAACGCTGGTGCTCGCGGTGCTCATTTCCAGCTATACCAAGCGACCGAGCCATCAGGGAATCCATAATGGACGCCTTCATCCCATTGCACAGTGATGAGAGGAATCTGCATTTTGGCGTATTTCGTGGGCGTGTATTCAGTCGATAAGGGCGTGTAGATTAGCCGATTGGAGTTAATGAATTCTCTCACCAATTCATTCTCCAATATCCGAGGATTGAAGTTAATTAGATCCTCCAACGTTGGTGGATATTGCCCTTTCTTGCTCAGATATATACTGCCCGATAGCAAGAATTGGCGAATTGCGGAATGCTCGGGAGGCATATTATCCATCTGACGCAAATTGTAATAAAAGGCATAGCCATACCCCACCACCGCAAGGAGGACGACGAAACCCATCCACCTTGTTACACGTCTCATGGCCCAACACTCGCCAATTCCTGGCGTCCGGCACGGAGAGCTTCGAGGATGCGGTCTTCCTTCAGGCCAATGTGGTTCCACATGAGCTGGCGCGCGGTTTCAGACTGGCGAGCAGCAATGGCGGCGACGATGGCCAAGTGCTCGGCGGAGACTTCGGCCGGGCTGGTGCAGATGCCTAGATCGATGCCGTAATAGATGGGCTGCTGATCTTTGTCCAAAGCTGACAGGATCGCTTCTTCCAGCAGTAAATTGTCGATGCTGGCGGCAACGGCGGCGTGAAAGGCGCGATTGGCCTCGCAGTAGATCCGATGGCCGTCAGGGTCATCCAGCTCAGCGTTGACCGTGGCGGCGCGGCGCATGTCGTCGATGTCCTGCGCGGTGGCGCGCTCGGCGGCAAGGGCGGCGGCTTGGGATTCCAGCACACGGCGCAGCTCGCAGATGTTTTTAAAGCTTTCCTCGGTCAACGGAGCGACGCTGAACCCGCAATTCGTTTTTAACATAACGAGCCGTTCGCCGGACAAGCGATTGAGCGCCTCGCGCAATGAGGTCCGCGACACTTCGAGCTCCTCGCAGAGCGCCTTTTCGATCAAGCGCGAGCCCGGCGGCAACTCGCAGCGGAGAATGCGGCGCTTGAGCTCGGCATAGAGCTGGTCGGATAAGGCTGCGGGCTTAAAGGACATGAACGATCAAGGGTGCCCTTAATAACGAACCCACAAGCTCGTCTAAGTCAATATCGTATGATTGTCAGACAATCAGATTCGTTCGGCGGCGACGCCAAGCCATCAACCCCAGTGCGAGACCACCGGCCAGGAGCGCGAAGTGCGCAGGCTCGGGAACGACGTCGAAGCCAATGACATCAAAGGCTGCGATGTCGTCGGGGGTAAAGTTCGTTAGAACGCCCGCGGCTAAATTAGAGTTCATGAGTCGGACCTCAGAGCTGGTGAACCAATGATCGGCGCTGCCCAAGCCATGAATCGGCCCCACAGCAAACTGGGCAAGTTGCGTGGCCCCGCCATCATAGGAAAAGAACACATCCCTTTGGATATTGTTGACCACGGGATTGCCCCAAGCGAAGTCCGCCACTGGTTTGAAGACACCCGATGTCGACTGAGCCAGCGCCATGCTGGCAAGTGATTGTCGGAAGAAATCGAGGGGCCGAGCCCAAATTTTGCTGGGGTCGACTACGCCGGCGCTGTCCACGTTCACCACGCCACTCAAGAAACCCAACGCGTGCCCAATTTCGTGCATGAGCGTGCCCACAATATCGTAAAGGCCGGGTTGGATACCGTCGCTGCGATCAAAGTCCCAGTCAAACCCAGTCGAAACATCCATTCGCCCATCCGATGCGGCATCATCGCCAGCGAGCATCCCCAATGCCTTTGCATTGGCGCGTGAAACCAGCATTGAGGAATTAATCGCCGTGACGCCCATATTGACCGGGCCGCGCACTGCCGAATTGCCGTTCAGGTTGCTTGTAAACATGAAGCCCGCTTGGATGGGCAAATTTTGCAGCGCAATGGCATCGCGTTCCGAGGTTTCATCCTGCTGCATCCAATAGCGAACGTTGGTCGTCGCTGCGGTGGTGTAGTTGGTGTAGGTCGAGGCCAGCGAGCTAGTCCCAGGCTTGATGTCGTAGGACAGATTAACCGTCATTGAATCGTTGAACTGCGCCGACCAATTATTCGCCGCCTCTTGGATCGCACCCGTGTATTTGGCATAGAGCGCAGGGTCGGTTGACTGTAAGGCCGTCAGATTACTCCCATACTGGAAATTGAAGTTCAGTTCCGCGTGCGCCAAATTCGTCAACAGCAAGCTGGCCCCAATCAAGATAGTGGATTTTGAAATAGTCATGTTTCGGTTTAAAAGATGATCACTAATGACTTTTATTCCCGAGCTTAATTGCAATCTAGAAAAGATGGGTCGTCAATTACTAGCTGAGTAGAGAGTAGAAGGTCATTGCAACGAAGCCGATCTTTCGAAAATTTCTATTTCGCGAATAAATGCTTTTTTGAGGCAATACTTCCGTTAACGCTTGAAATACCGCTGAAGTCGTTATTGTAAGATTGTTAGACAATCCGACAATTTTCTAAAGCCGTAGTTTCATGTCATATTTGAGCGATAATCCACGCGAATCAGCCCGCCACTACATTCCTGCTGGGGACGCCGATACCGCCGCCATGCTGGCCAAACTCGGCCTAAACACGCTCCGCGACCTCTATCGACACATCCCCCCCCCCTCCTTCCATGAGGGCGAATTAAAGCTCCCCCCCGAATTGGGCTACACCGAGACGCAGGAGAAGATGTCGAGCATTGAGGCGAAGAACATCATCCGGGCAAATTTCATTGGTGATGGCCTCCCCGACTACTCAGTGGACCCGATTGTGCCTTATGTCTGTGGCATCCGCAATCTTGCCACAGCTTACACGCCGTACCAGCCCGAGCGCAGTCAGGGCACGCTTATCACGCACTGGATCTACCAATGCGCGCTCACGCAGCTGACTGGCTTCGAGGCGATCAATTCCTCCCTCTATGACCGGGCCACAGCGCTTTTCGAGGCGATCTGCTGTTCGATTCGCCTAGCGCGCAAGGCCGACACCGCCTTGGTCGCGGGCAATCTCTACCCCGGGGATCTCGAAGTGCTGCAAACCCTGATCGCCGAGACCGAGATCAAGGTGGAAATCATCGATGCGGATCCCAAGACGGGCCTCCTCGACGCAGGAGTCGTCCAAGCCCGCGCCACTGCACTTGGCGACAAGCTCGCCGCGGTGGCGTTCCCTCAGGTCAACAACCTCGGCTTGCTGGAAGATGTTGACGCGTTGACAGATGCCGTGCATGCTGCTGGTACGCTGGCAATTGCAGTTGTTGATCCGATCCTGTTGGCCGAAGGAGGGCTCAAGCCACCGAGTGAATTTGGCGCTGAGGGCGCAGATATCCTCGTGGGCGAGGCGCAGCATTTGGCTATCGGGCCAAATTTTGGCGGGCCGGGCCTAGGCCTTTTTGGTGTGCGGCAAAATGAAAAGGCGAAGAACAACGTCCGCGCAACACCAGGCCGTTTCGTTGGGTTGGCCAAAGACGAGGCTGGCCGCGAATGCTGCGTAATGGTGATGTCCACCCGCGAACAACACATTCGCAAGGACAAGGCCACGTCTAACATTTGCTCCAACCAAGCCTTCATCGCCACGTTGGCGGGTGCATCTCTGTTGGCCCGCGGTGACGCTGGGCTTGGCTCAATGATCGCGACTGGACGCCAACGGGCCGAGCAATTTGCTGATGCCTGCGCCACCAAACTCGCCTTCCCAGAGGCACCCTGCTTCAACGAGGTTACGATTGTCGTGGACGACGCTAAGGCCTTTATAGAAAAGGGCCGCACAGCCGGTCTCTGGGCGGGAGTGGACGTGAGCGATCGCGTAAAAGACGGCCGTCAGCTCGTTAAAATCAGTTTTTCGGATCGTCAGAGCGAGGAAGATGTCGCCAAGCTGGCGACGATCGTTGACGGAGCAAAGGGCGGATCGTTGCCCCTGATTCCAATTGAGCTTTTACGGGGTAAGGCACCGATGATCCCGGCCTTTTCGCAGGCAGAACTGCAGACGTATTACCAACGCCTCGGGGAGCTCAATGTTTCCCCGGACGATGCCTGCTATCCGCTTGGCTCCTGTACGATGAAGTACAACCCCGCGCTCAACGAATGGGCGGCGGACCTTCCCGGCTTCACTGACGCACACCCGCAAGCGCCTGCCGCCGATATGCAGGGCTGCCTAGAAGTGCTTTACGATGTGCAGGAGTGGTTCAAGGCGATCACTGGTTTGCCGGCGGTCACCACGCAGCCAGTTGCTGGTGCGCAAGGTGAGCTGGTCGGTTTGAAGCTTTTCCAGGCCTACCACCGCAAACGTGGCGAAGCTCATCGCGATGTGGTCTTCATCCCGCGCAGTGCTCACGGAACGAATTTTGCCACCGCCTCGATGGCGGGCTTGGCCACAGGCAAAGTCGACGGAAAAATGCGCGGCATTGTCCTGCTCGAAGACGGCGAAGATGGACGCATCGATCTGGCTGATTTCGAAAAGAAACTCGCCGAGTTTGGCGACCGCCTCTGCGGGGTGATGATCACCAACCCCAACACCTGCGGCCTGTTCGAGACTGATTTCCGCCTGATCGCGGACAAGGTTCACGCCGCTGGCGGCCTTGTCTATATGGATGGTGCCAACATGAATGCTATCGCCGGCTGGCTCGACCTCGACAAGCTAGGCGTTGACGCGGTGCACAACAATTTGCACAAAACCTGGACCATCCCGCATGGGGGGGGGGGGGCCTGGTGACGCCATGGTCGCCGTCAGCCAAACGCTCATCGATTTCTTGCCCGGCTATCAAATCGAGAAGCAAGGTGGCGAGTTTGTGCCGGTTAAACCCAAGCACAGCATCGGCTCGTTCCATCGGCACTGGGGGAATTTCGCGCACAAGGTGCGGGCCTATACTTACCTGCTACGTCTGGGCAAGGAAGGCGTCCGCCGGATGTCGGCGATGTCGGTGCTGTCCGCCCGCTACCTGCTCAGCCGCTTGCGCGAACGCTACCCTACCCTGCCCGCTGGTGCTCCGGACGCGCCCCGTATGCACGAGTTCATCCTTACACTAAGCGAGGACGACTTTAAGGGGCTAGAAGCGGCTGGTGTGCCGCGCGCAATGGCAATTACCCGTGTGGGCAAGCTCTTCCTGGACTTCGGGTTCCACGCGCCGACAGTCGCTTGGCCGGAGCAATTCGGTTTAATGATCGAGCCAACGGAAAGCTATACCCAGGCCGAACTGGACCGCTTTGCTGACGCCGTCATCCGCATCAAGGACGTGATCGAGCAGCACCCGGACGTTCTCAACAGCGCACCACGCTTCACGCCGGTTGACCGGGTGGACGAAGTCGCCGCGAATCGTCAGCTCACGCTTTCAGCGCCGCTGACCGGCTTGCCTGCGATTCACGAAAACCGCCTCTCGCCGCGCATCATCGCAGAAATGCCGATAGACGATATTTTCGAGCGTGTGACGGGCTGTTGCGCAACAGTCTAGAGAGCACGATAGGCCGCAAAGCGGTTTCACCTCACTAGTCCCCGATCGCAAAAAGATCCTCGGCGGATAGTCCGCAGAGGCGGTTCGCAGTGTTTATGCAACGCCTTGTGCTCGAGCTATTTTTACCGCGGTGTATTCATCGGGGGGGCTGTGCAAAGGTGTTTTGTGTGGGCACAAAGAAGCCTCCGGGGAATAGTCCACCGGAGGCTTAGAAATTGGAGCGAGCGAAGAGGTTCGAACTCTCGACATCTACCTTGGCAAGGTAGTGCTCTACCAACTGAGCTACGCTCGCATTTGAAAAAAGAAAATGAGATAGTGGAAGATCAGGCTCCTTTGTCAAGCTCTACCAACATTCTTTTTCGAACATTTTCTGGAAGTGGCACAAAGCCTTCTCTTTCAAAGGCTTCCGCTTGATCTTGGCCCAAAAGTGTGCGCAAAAGTGGTTTTAGCTCTTCTTGTTTCTCACGTGGAAAAACGATGTAATAGCTCAAGCGCAACGGATATTCACCATAGTGAACGTTTTCCGGGGTTGGGCCAAAGGCAAACTGGTCTTCGCCCGAGACAGCGAGCGGGCGAATTTTGTCTTTTAGAATAACTTTGTTCGTCAACGCAATGGAGCCGGAATCACTGGAGATGAGCTCCATTAACCGCAGGTTACTGTTAACGCGAATCACGTTGGGCTTGAGCGAGCCGCTGTCGAGCACCTTGAACTTGAAGAGTTCCAATACAACCGTGGAGTCATTATCGATCGCTAGCGGCTGGATTGAGCGCGAAGCAATTGGGCCTTGGAGGCCGAGCTCGCCCCAACGGCTATAGTTTGCTACCGAACTGCTGCCGTAGATGGCCCCCAATTGATCCATGGATATTTCGGTGAGCGGGTTGAGCTTATCAACCACGACAAAGGCGACTTCGTAAGCGATGGGTATCGAGCGGTAGTCACCAATGGGCAGATGGCTGTCATCTGGTGCAGCCAACAGGGCGAGAGTGGCTTGCTGGTTCTTTAGTTTCTCTTTCCCGGGCACACTGCCAATAAAGTCTGTCTTGATCTCCAAGTTGTTGTGCTTGGCGAATGCTTCGACAATCGGCTCCACCGCGGGTGCTAGCAAGTCCGAGCCGACGACTGTCCAATCGGCCATCGTCCACAGAGGTGAAAAGAGCGCAAGCAGGAGTAAAGTATTTCGCATAAGCTGGATAAGACGTTTCAGTAAAAGAGGCAGAGGCGAGCCAATCAATGAATTTCTTGGCCTTAGCTGCAAGGTGAAGAACGGTTTCGTCTGTAAATGTTCCTTTCCTCAGCTCCCAAATCTGAAAAGTCAGCTCTGCGCTCTTATCGCTTCACCTTCACCGCCACCAGCGAGCGCCATGAGTCCATCAGTTCTTGGAAGAAGGAAGTTTCTTCGAGCGGCCATTCGGCATTGGCGTTGATGGCCCAGCCTGGGCTTTGCTCTAGATGCTCTACTGTCCAGGCGAAGAGGTCCTCGTGGTCAGTGCGAAAACAGAAGTCTGCCTTGGGGGTTGTAATCTCCGTGAGGCGACGCAGGAAGGCGGGTTGGATCATGCGGTTTTTGTGGTGACGCTTTTTGGGCCACGGATCGGGAAAGAGCATGAAGACACGATCAAACTGAATTTCCGGCGGCAAGGCTTCGAGGAATTCGCTCAGCTCGGCCTTGAGGAATTTCAACTGCGTGAGGTTGCGTTTCTCGGCTTTAGTGGTGGCCTTCTCAATGCGTTTGGTTACGAGGTCAATGCCCACGCAGTTCTGCTTGGGATTCGCCGTGGCGTAAGCTGTGAGGAAGTGGCCGTGGCCGCAGCCGATCTCCAGGACACGTGATTCTGCGCTGGCCAAGTGCTCGGTGCACCAGCTCGTGAGCCGTTCCACGCGTTCGGCGCGCAATTTCAAAGCCTGCAGATAGCCTTCGGACATGGGAATTTAAAGGGCGAAAATTATAGGTTAGGTGATGGGCGACGAGCATGCTGTGGACAGGCAGTCCGTCTACACTTTTATTTTTCGCAAGGTAATCTTAATCGATTAAGTCTGCTGCCATCAGGTTGAGGTCGCCCTTGAGATGAGGTGGCTTCATTGGAATACGGCAGGTAATGCGTAGGCCACCGCCGGTTACGTTTTGCGCGGCAATCGTGCCGCCGTGTAGCTGGATGACGTGCTTGACGATGCTCAGGCCTAGGCCTGTGCCGCCCAGCTCGCGCGAACGCCCTTTGTCGACCCGGTAGAAGCGCTCAAAGATGTGTGGCATGTCCTTATCCGGGATGCCGCAGCCGTCGTCCTCAACCTCCAGTAGGAAGTAGCCCCCGTCTCGTCCAGTACGGACAATGATGCGGGAGAAGCCTTTGGCGTAGCGCATCGCGTTGTCCAAGGTGTTTTGTAGCACCTGAGAGAATTTGATCGGATCGATGATGACCTCGTCGAGTTCGGAATCGAGGTCGCAGATGAGGGTTTGCTCATCAAGATTGAGGCGCGGCAAGAAGTTTTCCGTAATGTCGTGGATGAGCTTGCGAACCGAGCAGGATTGACGGTTGAGCGTGATCGCCTCGCCTTCCAAGCGCGAGAGCGTCAACAAGTCTTCAAGTAGCAGGTGCAGGCGCTCGACGTTCTTGGAGATTTTGTTCAGGAAGCGCAGCTGCTCATCGGAGCGCAGCTGTTCGTGGTCCTCAATGAGCGTGTCGGTAAATCCCTTGATGACAGTCACTGGCGTGCGTAATTCGTGGGAGACGTTGGCAACGAACTCTCGGCGGACGTTTTCTAGCTTTTTGAGCCGGGTAATGTCGTGGAGCACGAAGAGGGTTAATGGGCGGCCCTCGGAGTCACTCTCTGGAATGCGCGCTCCAGCGACCTCCACAAACAAGTTGTCACGACCCCGTGAGATTTCGATCTCCTGCCAAGCAGGTGCAGAGCCGGCTTCGGCCAATTCCATGAACTCTAGGAAGCCTGCGCTTTTGAGCAGGCCCTCAAGGCGTCGCCCTTCGCAATTGGGCTCCAGCCCGAGCAGCTCGCGCGCGGCATGGTTGGCCATGACCAAGGCACTCCGATCATCTACGATCAGTACGGCCTCGGTTAAATTACTGAGTGTCGTTTCGATTTGCCTCAGGTAGCCGATCTCTTGTCGCGAGGAGCGTTCATGCTCGGCCAGAAGCTCATTAACCAGTTTGGCGAGGCGATCCAGCCCGATGCCCTTCGCCCAGTTGCCATCTTCCTCAAATAGATACGGGCGGCGGTCCTCAATGGCGTCCACCACTGTTAGCAACAGCCGTCGTACCCGTCGGTGGCGGAAGTAGTAAAACGCTGCAATCGCAGCAAATAATATGCTCAGGAAAGTCGTCATTGGCGGCAGGCACTAATGCCCATCAACCGCACGATAGCCAACACCACGGACCGTTTCAATAATTCCTGCTTCCGGACCTAGTTTTTCCCGTAGGCGGCGGATGTGCGTGTCAACTGTGCGCGTTTCGATGTCTGCCTCGTAATTCCATACATTGACCAGCAGATGCTCGCGGCTCTGCACCCTGCCCTTACGCTCCATTAGTAGGCGGAGGAGCTTAAATTCAGTCGCGGTCAGCTCAACAGGTGTTCCCGAGAGCGTGAGTCGATGTTTTTCCACATCAAGCATGACATTGGAGATCAACAAGGTGTTGCCCGGCTCATCGCTGCTGGGCCGCTCCATGCGCCGAAGTACAGCGGAAACACGAAGCAATAGTTCGCGCGAATCAAAGGGCTTGCCGATGTAGTCGTCTGCGCCTGTCTCCAGACCCTTCACGCGGTCTTCTGCCTCGCCCCGCGCCGTCAGAAAGACGATGGGGATGTCGCACATGCTTGGGTCCGCACGAAGCATCCGGCAAATTTGAATGCCGCTCAACTCGGGCATCATGATATCGAGGATAATCAAATCTGGCTGAAATTCACGCGCCCTGCCCATAATGAGCAGCGGGTCGTTGATCGTTGCCACGCGGAAACCCGCTTGGCGCAATTTATATTCCACCAACTCGGTGACATCGGGTTCGTCATCGACTACAAGTATTCGCTTTTCACCATCCTGGCTCATCATGCGGCCTGAATTAGGCGAATCAATTCACCTGGGCCAACTACTAAAGTAAGACTGATCAACAACTTGTCGATAAAACATTGTTACGGCGATCCGTAAGTCGTTGCTTGAAAGTTGTTTATGTTGAATTATACAGTTTAGCAAAATCTCGGTTACGGCCGGGTTACGCTCGTGTTACGGCGGCACCGGCAACGTCACATTTCATTGAAGAAAAGAGCATTTGTCCTCCACTACTCTGCTGCTGACGCTTGAAGTGAAATGAGCAAGAGGCTTATGTCTGCCGGATTGACACCGCTGATACGGCCAGCCTGAGCTAGTGTCTGCGGACGAACCTCATTCAGCTTGACCGCGCTTTCCTTGCGCAAGCCACGTACTTTTAAGAAATCCAAATCACGCGGAAGTTTGATTTTCTCCAAATTTCGGAGCCGGGCAATGTGCTTGGATTCACGCTCCAAGTAGCCACGGTATTTTACGCGATAGATGACCTCGGCCTGAATCGGCTGACTTAAGAGCAGGAAGTTGGGTGGTAGCTGGATGGTCGCGAGATCGTCTGTCTTGCGGACTAAGTCACCGGCCAGGCCGCCTTTGATTCGGATGCGCTCCAGCTCCTCTGTCCAATGGTGTACTGCCCGTGATTTTTCCGCGATTCGCTCAGCACGCACATTATCGACAAGCCCAAAGGCACGGACTTGATCTAGGAGGCGAATCTCTGCGCTGCCGTGATTAAAAAGTAATCGATGCTCGGCACGGCTGGTAAACATGCGATACGGCTCGCGGGTTCCTTTGGTGACGAGATCATCAATGAGCACGCCAATGTAAGCCTCGTCGCGTCCAATGATGAGCGGGGCCTCGTTACGTATTTTTGCGACGGCATTAACGCCAGCAACTAGGCCTTGGGCCCCAGCTTCTTCGTAACCCGAGGTGCCGTTGATCTGTCCGGCAAAGAAGAGGTTTTCCACTTTCTTCGATTCGAGGGACGGAAAAAGCTGTGTGGGTGGAGCAAAATCATATTCCACCGCATAGGCCGGGCGTAGCATGACCACATTTTCCAAACCTTCGATACTGCGAAGCATATCGAGTTGAACGTCAAAAGGAAGGCTAGTACTGACCCCATTTACATACCATTCGTCCGTACAGCGCCCTTCAGGCTCCAAATAGACCATGTGGGACAATTTGTCCTCAAATTTGACGTATTTGTCCTCGATGCTCGGGCAATAGCGTGGACCGACCCCTTCGATCGCTCCTGCATAGAGTGCTGAACGGTGTAAATTGGAGCGAACGACCTCTGCAGTCTGGGCTGTCGTGCGTGTGGACCAGCAGGAAACTTGATCGCTGCCTGGATGCCAGCCTACCTTCCGTTGGCCAAATTGTTCCACGTGGAACAATTCCTCGGCAATGTCCCCTGCCCCACCTTGCGATTGTTCCACGTGGAACAGTTCCCGGCCTAAACGTGTATCGTAAAATGCGAACAGTGTTGGCACTGCATCACCGTCTTGGCGCTCGCACTGCTCAAAATTGATGCTCGAACCAATGATTCGCGGCGGTGTGCCCGTTTTGAGGCGTTGAAGTTCAATTCCGGCCTCCAAAAAGCTCGCCGATAGCCCTTTGGCGCTAAAGTCGCCTAAACGGCCGCCTTCATTTTTCTTGTCGCCGATGTGCATTAGCCCTCGGAGGAAGGTTCCAGTTGTCACGACGACCGTTTTTCCGTAAAACTCGGTGCCAAAACTCGTTTTTACACCCACGACGCGGTCGCCCTCGAAAATCAGGCCTTCGACCATCGCTTGAAACAGCGTCAGCCCAGACTGTAGCTCGATGGTGTGTTTTAGGCGGAATTGATAGGCCTTTTTGTCGCATTGTGCCCGTGGGGCTTGGACGGCTGGTCCCTTGGATGAATTAAGCAAACGAAATTGGATGGCAGTCGTATCGGCATTCACGCCCATTTCGCCGCCCAGAGCGTCGATTTCCCGCACCATGTGGCCTTTGGCCTGGCCGCCAATCGCTGGATTACAGCTCATTTGGCCGATTGTATCGACGTTTCCGGTTAGTAAGAGCACATCTGCGCCGCGGCGCGCCGCCGCTAATGCGGCTTCACAGCCAGCGTGGCCTGCGCCACAAACGATCACCTCGTAAGGTGAATTAGGTCCAAATTTGAGCGGTGGTTTCATTTTCCTATACAAAATGCAGCAAATAGCTTATCGAGCATGTCTTCGTTATCGACCTTGCCAATCACTTCGCCAAAGCAGGCTAGTGCGTCACGTAGCCCTGCGGCAGCTAATTCAGCGGGGCAATCATCCCGTAAGCCAGTGCGGGCCTCGTCAATGGCAATGCGTGCCTGTCGTAAGGCGTTCGCATGGCGGGTGGAGACCATTAATTCGTCTGGGCCGGGTGCCATGCGGTCACTTTCCAGTGTTTGCTGGATGCGCGTTCGCAATTCGCTCAGGCCAGCGCCCTCAGTCAAAGACACGCGCACACGCGGATGGCCGGGCAGGACGTCGATGAAGGCGGGGTGGGGAGGTAGGTCGATTTTGTTCTCTACGACGAGCACGCGATGCTCCAGTAGGCGTTTCTCGACAACATCGGGGAAGTGTGGGGCAGGGGAGGACTGATCGACAACAACGAGCAGGAAGTCAGCGTCCTGGACCTGCTGGAGTGTTTTCGCAATGCCTTGGCGCTCAATGTCAGCAGATGTCTCACGCAGGCCGGCGGTATCGACCAATTGTAGACCGTAGCTGCCGATCATGATTCGCTCGGTAAGAAAATCGCGTGTTGTGCCGGGCTCTGCACTGACAATTGCTCGGTCTTCGCCCATGAGAGCATTGAGCAGGCTGCTTTTGCCGGCATTGGGCTCCCCCATGATCACCGTGCGGATGCCTTCATGGAGCAACGTTTTGTAATGGCTGGTTTCGATGAGCTCTCCGAGTTCGCAAGAGAGGGCAGCAAGTGCGGACGTTGGCCCTGCCTGGTCTTCGGGTGGTAAATCCTCTTCAGGGAAATCAATGTAGGCTTCGATTGCTGCGATGACCGACAAGAGGCGATCGGTCAGCTCCAGCATTTTCCGCCCAATTGCTCCGTCAAGTTGTCGCCGGGCAACCTGTAATGCCTGATCGCTCCGCGCAGATATCAAATCTGCAACCGCCTCTGCCTGGCTGAGATCCAGCTTGCCGTTGAGGAAAGCCGTGCGTGTGAATTCGCCTGCTTCAGCCATGCGGCAGCCGCGGGCCAAGAGGTCTTCAGTCACGTTTTGTACGATAAGCGGGTTCCCGTGTAGGGATAATTCCAAACAAGGCTCTCCAGTATAGCTGCGTTTTTCGGGGAAATAAACAGCGAGGCAGTTGTCTAAAATATTGCCAGTCAGCGACTTGTAATTAACCAGGCAGGCTTTTCGTGGATTGGCGGACAATTCAGGGCCCAAGCAATCGGCCGCGAGTTGCGGGCAAAGTGGTCCTGATATGCGCACGACAGCGAGCGCAGATTCTCCGTAAGGTGTGGCTGAAGCCACGATGGTATCACCCATAGGCATGGCGGCGCATTAAAGCAGCGCCTGCGGAAAGTTCACGCTTAAAGATTAATTAGCTGGCCAACCCCAAAGGCGAGGGAGGAGCAGTTGTAGGTAAATCAGGGTCAGGAGCGCACAGTACTGGCAGACTTGGCGATGACGAGACTCGTGATTTTCGCGGTAAATGGACCGTGCACCATAGATGATTGCGAGTATCCCGATGACGAGCAAGAGGGGGGGGGAGCAGAGCATGGCGCTTCCTGACCCCCAATAAACCGCGAAGCTGAGCATGACATAGAGGCTTGGCGCGAGCATGACTGGCAAAAGCCAGTCACGGCGTTGGGGAGTCGTGATCGGAAACGGATGCTTACTGACGACGGCGCTCATGTTATAGATAATATAACTCAGTTTTCGGTGAGATCAACTTCAATAGCGCGAGTCGTGGCTAAATATGAGCGCGGGGGGGGGGGGGCTAATTCTTCTCGTTTTCGCTGTCGGCACTGTCTTCGTCGTCGAGGTTCGCAATTGAGTCACCGCCATGGACTTCGACTTTGCCGAGGATGATTTCGGTAATTTCCTTCATCGCTTCCGGGTGTTGGGCGAGGTATTCCTTGGCATTTTCACGGCCTTGGCCGATCAAATCGCCCTTGTAGCTGATCCAGGCACCCTTCTTTTCGAGCACTTTGTGCTCAATGCCGAGGTCGAGGACGGAGCCTGTGCGGGAGATGCCTTCATTATACATGATGTCGAATTCGCATTCGGTGAAGGGGGGGGCTACCTTGTTCTTCACGACCTTCATGCGCGTGCGGTTGCCGATGACGGAGCCATCAGTCGACTTGATCTGGCCAATGCGACGGATGTCCATGCGGACGGAGGAGAAAAACTTCAGCGCACGGCCACCGGGGGTGGTTTCCGGGCTGCCAAACATAACCCCGATCTTTTCGCGTATCTGATTGGTAAACAGGCAGATGCATTGCGTGCGGTTGATGGCGGCGGTCAGGCGGCGCATGGCTTGGCTCATCATGCGGGCCTGTAGGCCGACGGTTGAATCACCAAATTGGCCGTCGAGCTCGTTCTTTGAAACCAGGGCAGCGACCGAGTCGATCACGATAATATCGACTGCGCCGGAGCGGATCAGCGTCTCAGTGATGTTAAGGGCGTCTTCGCCGGATTCGGGCTGGGCGACCATCAGATTTTCGAGATCCACACCAACAATTTTCGCATAACGGGGGTCGAGCGCGTGCTCCACGTCTACAAACACCGCATTACCGCCTTCACGTTGGGCTTGGGCGATGATGCTCAAACAGAAAGTAGTTTTACCTGAAGACTCTGGGCCATAAATTTCGCAGATACGCCCCTTGGGCAGACCGCCTACGCCGAGCGCCAAGTCGAGTGCGACCGAGCCGGTGGAAATGACTTCGATGTTCTTCTTGGCCGCCTCACCCATCTTCATGATGGCCCCGTCACCAAATTGCTTGTTGATAGCGGAAATCGCGAAATCGAGCGCCTTGTTGTCGCGCTTGTCAGAGGTGAATTTTGTCGTGGTGGTTTTCTTTGCTGCGGCCATGGTTCGTTATGTAATTGGTTATTTATTAAAGTAGATTATTGAGCAATTTTCCCAGATTTTAACGGGGACGCAAGTTCATTGTGACTTATTGTTCACATTATTTGCAATTCTTTGACCTGCAATGGTTTACGCGCTATTTTCTAGCGAAGTGCGTGTGGATGACGTAAAAACAGCACGGTTGGGGCCTGGATGAGCGCCGTGAAAATCATCAGGCTTTGGCAGGCTGGCGGAGCTGGTTTCAGGCCCGCTTCCGAGGCGTAAAGGTTCTGAAACATCAGGTCGATCACCATCAAAAAGGCAAAGCCCGCCGAGAGCACGGCTAGCAGCGTAAAGAGCGTGCGCCAGAGCATTTTTCCCGTGATTTTGCGCCACGGCAGAATGAGCAGCACACCGTAGACCAAGAAGTAAATGGCCTCGGCGTTGAGCAGGGCGGCGGGCGGCTGATGCCCTCCCCAGCGCGCGGCGTTGAACGGAACCAGAGCGATCAAGAACAGCCCCACGGCAACTCCAGCAGCGCGGGAATAGGCGAGCCCCTTGCGTGTTTCGGCGGGGATTTCGCTGTTTGAATGAAACGTGGCGGGCGTCATCGAGGGATTAGCGTTCACTCAATCAACAGAACAGGCTTTCAAAAATCGGCAACACCCAACCACAGGTTCAAGGGAGTTTTTTGCGCAGCGGCGCGTGGCCAGACGGTAGAATAAGGGTATTATCGGTGCTAGGAGGATCGGTTTTGGGGAGAGGCAGAGGTGCGGCGCGGGGACGCGCCTGCGCTACCTTCGATGTCTTTATGCCGGGGAGATTTGCCAAGGGGATTTATCCGCACAATGCGTTTGCCCGGTCTTCGATCTCCTTGATTGCCCATTGTGCATGTTCGGCGGCGAGGGCGTCGTCTGAGTCGGCGATTTTTCTTAGCGTGGGTAAATCATCTGTCTCGCCGATGTTGCCCAAGGCAACGCAGACATTGCGCCGCCAGCGGCTGAGGCCAGCGCGCTTGATCGGCGTGCCAGCGAAGGTGGCGGTAAAGTCGTCTTCGGTCCAGCCGAGCATTTCGTGTAGGTCAGGGTAGGGGCGGGGGGCGAACTTTGTTTCTTGGGTGATGCGGGCCCAGCGATTCCACGGGCAAACGTCCAGACATTCGTCACAGCCGTAGATGCGGTCACCGATTGCGCGGCGAAACTCCAGCGGGATTGCCCCTTTGTGCTCAATGGTCAGGTAGGAAATGCAGCGGCGGGCATCAAGCTGGTAGGGGCCGGTAATGGCTTGCGTGGGGCAGGCGTCGACGCAGCGCGTGCACTTGCCGCAGTGTTCGCGGGCGGGTTCGTCGGGGGGCAGCTCAAGCGTGGTGAAGATGAATCCGAGGAATAGCCAAGTGCCATGGTCGCCATTGAGGAGGATCGTGCTCTTGCCCTGCCAACCTAAGCCAGCCTGCGCGGCAATGGGCTTTTCCATGACGGGGCCGGTGTCGACGTAGGGTTTTTGATCGCCGTGAAATTCTTCCCGCATGACGCGGCATAGGCGCTTGAGCTTTTGCAGAACCGTCTTGTGGTAATCCGCGCCCAGCGCGTATTTGGCAATGCGGCCGCGGCGCTCGGGTTCGGGCTGATAATAATTTAAGCCCAGGCAAATAATGCTTCGCGCTTCGGGGATAATGTTTTCTGGTGCCAGGCGTCGCTCGTTGTTGCGCTCGAGCCAAGACATCTCGCCATGTTGCCCCTCAGCGATCCATTGCAGATAATACTCCCGCCGCAACTCTGCCTCTAACGGCGCGACACCAAAGGCATCAAAGCCTTCCGCCTGCGCCAGCTCTTGGAGCCGCGTTTTGAGATCAAGGGACATGGTTGGGGAAGGTTAAAGATTAAAGGCTAAAGGTTAAAGTAGGAAAAATAGTAGGTTCTAAATAGAAGGGGCAGACTTCTCGGCGGGAGGATGTCATTGACTCTGGAATTTCCCCATACGTGAAATATTTTTAAAATAAGGTAGGCACTGGTGCTTTTTTTTATTCATGTGATAAGTAGAAGCATGATTTGGATAGCAACATTGATCATTTTGGGCGGGGGCACTTTTCTGGCCTACGCCTACCAGCGCAAATGGTTTTTCCTGAGCGTTCTGGACGAAGAAAAATACGAACGCGAAAAGCCTCTGTTTAAGTAGGGCTGGTTGGCCGGTGCGTGCTTTCTGGCGATTTGCCGGGAGGATGGCGTTCTGCCGAAGGATTTTCGCCAGCGCCGGGTGCTTCTCATTACATCGCTTAATAAGAGCGTGAAGCAAATGCGGTTCTTGAGCCAAGTAAATTGCTGGCGGTAAATATAAGCGTGAAAAGCAGCGGGCGGGCGCGTAGGCTGCCAGACAGTGCAATCCTTAACACAAAAAGATTGGCCTAAAATCGCGCCGGCCGGTAGCCGATTATTCATTGGTAGCGGAGCCGCTTGCCCGCATGCCTTGGTGGATGCACTGCTTGCTGCGCAATCGCATTTGGCGGACATTGAACTGGCGCACATCAGGACCTATGGGCCAACACCCTGGATTGACGAAAAGCGTCGAAACACGTTTCGCGCGAATGCTTTTTTCATGGGCGAGAATATCCGTGATGCGGTTAATGAAGGCAATGCCGACTATACCCCGTGTTTTCTGAGCGAGCTTCCGTCCTTGTTTCTGGAAGGGGTGGTCCCGCTGCGGGCTGCGTTGGTGATGGTTTCCCCGCCGGACAGCCAAGGCTATTGCTCGCTGGGTGTCAGCGTTGATGTGGTTCATGCCGCCTGTCGCGCTGCGCAAGTGGTCGTGGCACAGATTAACCCGCGCCTCCCGCGCACCTTTGGCGAAACGTTTTTGCACGTCAGTGAAATTGATTACATGCTGGAGTCCGAAGCCGAGTTGCCCGAATGGGCACCGGAAGGGCACGAGACCGTAGCGAAGAAGATCGGTGAGTACCTTGCTCAACTGGTAGAAGATGGCTCCACGCTTCAGGTTGGCATTGGCGACGTGCCAGACCGTGCAATTCGCGCCCTGAAGGATCATCGCCATTTGGGGGTGCACACCGAGATGTTCAGTGACGGCATTCGCGAACTCATTGAGGCTGGAGCGATCGACAACTCCGAAAAAAAGCTTAACCGCGGGCACACGGTGGCGTCTTTTTGCGTGGGCTCGCGGCAGCTCTATGACTTCGTCCACGAGAATCCGCATATTTCGTTTCGGCCTACGGAATATACCAACAACATAGCCCAAATTGCCAAGAACCACAAAGTCGTGGCAATCAACAGCGCAATGGAGGTCGATTTAACCGGGCAAGTCGCGGCCTCGGTGGACGGCAAATTTTACAGTGGCATCGGCGGGCTGATGGATTTCACCCGTGGTGCTGTGCTAAGCCCGGATGGCCTGCCGATCATCGCACTGCCGTCCACTGCGCAAGGCGGCGCGAAGTCGCGCATTGTCCCCTTTCTCTCGCAAGGGGCAGGGTTGGTAGGCAGCCGGGCAGATATTCATTTCGTGGTGACGGAGTTTGGAATCGCGACCCTGCGTGGTCGTAATGTGCGTGAGCGCGCCTTGGAACTTATCCAAGTGTCGCATCCTGATTTCCGTGAAGAATTGCTTCGTAATGCGCGTGAAAGAAAATTAATTGCCGCTTATGAAAAGCTCGTGCCACGCCCAGTAAAAGAAATTGGTGGAATTGAATTTGAGCGAATTCGCACGAATGAAAATGACTATGTTCTTAGGCCTCTTCACCCATCTGATGAGCGTCATTTGCAAGAGTTCTTTTATTCGCATTCAGCGGAGACCATTCATAAACGCTATGGCTACAGCGTGCAGCGCATGTCGCGTGAACGCGCTAGCGAACTGGTCGGCGTTGATCAAGAAAGCAATCTTGCACTCGGTGTATTTGAGCGGCGCGGTCCGCGTCAGCGCTTGCGCGCAGTGGGGCGATATTATTTGGATGATAATAGAAAAACGGCTGAAGTGGCGTTTGTCGTCGATGAATCTGTCCGCCGACAAGGCTTAGGGAGTTTGTTATTGAAACGCATGATGGTGATTGCAAAACGCCGTGAGTTGAAGTCCCTGTGGGCCTTCGTGGCTGCCGATAACTTGCCTATGCTACGTCTTTTTGAAAAACATGGCGGGCGACGCGAAGGTGGTTTGACTGATAACATGGCGCATATTCGCATTACTCTTTAATGAGTGAAATCATAGCGCATGCTTCACATTATTAAATAGGCATATGTGGTTTAAAGTTTAAAATATGGCTTGCGAACATACTCAATTGCCTATTTTTCTACACACTTTACCCGAGTCTAACCTAAAAGTAAAACCATGGAAATAGCTGACCAATTAAAAGCGCTTGAAGCAGAAAAAAAAGCGCTAGCTGCTCGAGAAAAAGAGCTGAAAGAACTTGCCAAAGAACAGAAGGCTGCCGCTCAAAAACTTGAGCAACTCGTGAAGGCGAGTGAATACGAAACGCCCAAGGCTCTAGTTGAAGCACTTATTGAGCATTATGGCATTACGTTCCGTGGTCGTAAAAAGGGTAGCGGGGCCAAAAAGGCTGATGGCGCTCCACGCCGTCGCCGCACGAAGGTCACCGCAGAACTTCGCGACGCCATCAAGAATGAAGTTGCAGGCGGTACCTCAATGAACAAAGTGGCCAAAGCTCGCGAGATCAGCTACTCGGTCATTGCCAAAATTTGCAAGGGCGACTACGATAAAGTTTAATCGTATCCTTCCCTTAGAAAGCCCGGTTCGATAAGAGCCGGGCTTTTTGTTTAACACGACCTCACTGCAGCAAATCTATCTTCATTCAGTAAGCCCTTGACTGCATACTATACGCGAAATTGTTCGCTAGATGGAATTGTTTGCCAAAAATGATCACGAAGCTAGAAACATTGCCTTATCCGCAGATTGAGGATCTTGCGTGTGAATCCGAAACCGAAGGCTATCGGTTTCTAGGGAGGCTTTTAACTGAGTGGAACAACGGTGCCAACAGATTCCATAAAGAAGGAGAAGCGATTTACGCCTATTGGCGAAGACGCGAGCTGATCGCAATTGGCGGTATCAACATCGATCCATTCTTGGAAAATTGCTCAGTCGCTAGGCTTAGGAGATTGTACGTTAGAAGAGATCAAAGAAGACAGGGCATTGGAAGGGAACTGGTAGATCACATCTTGAAAGAGGCATGCTTTAGCTTCAGGGAAATTACTTTGAAGACTGACTCTGAGCAAGCTAGCAAGTTTTACGAATCGATGGGATTCTCACGAATCACCGAGATTAGGCATGCCACTCATAAAAAAATTTTGGAGAGCAAGGCGTCACGGATTGCTCAGAGCTGACCTGCGTCATGCACTTCTAGTGGAAGCCGTTTTGAGCTGAAAAGCTGTTGCGCTACTTAGGAACTTTAATCTTGAGCGGGCGCTCTCTGAGTGGCTGAGGTATTTGACCAAAGGAAAAGCGTCTTCCGGATGGAAGACGCTTTTCGAAATTGAAGGCGGGCGGCCTACCCCTAAACCGCCCGCCATTGTTTTCTACTTTATCTCGTTGCTTGTTACCCCATCTCCCGTAGGAGAAATTTGATTATGTTGCTTAAGCTAGCTTCGTTTATGCCAATGTCAAATATTTTTCTAAAAAAAGCCTACTCCTCAAAAGAAAAGTGTGATTTATCGTTTATCTAGACTGAGATCCGCCTGACTTGTTCCGAAAAAAGGAATTTTTCTCATAAAAAAGATAGATGATACGGACATGGATTGCAAAACGGACGAAATTCAGGCATATTAATGGTGTGAGTGGTAAAAAGAAGTGTTTGATTTGTGGCGAAGTGGCCAAAGTTTATGTCAACTTGGTCAAAACTGGTCACATGGCGCACAGCGCCTATTGCTTAGCACACGCTGAGGAGCTTGGAATTCTATCGCCAGGTGCATATGCGTTACTGGATGCCGAAAATGGTGCAGAGGCCGATAGTCACTCCAGCTTGATGCGTTGCGCGAGCTGTGGTTTCAGCCTGCGGGACTGGAAACGAACTGGTCGATTTGGTTGTGCGGACTGTTACGATACATTTTCGGAAAAAATCGAACCAGCGCTCAAGCGACTGCATTTGGACACGGTTCACCGTGGAAAAATTCCCAAAGGTGCTTATAGCTCAGTTATAGTCGAGAATCGCATACGTGATTTACAGAGGCAGCTCGAAAATGCAGTCCAAGAGGAGCGATTTGAGGATGCCGCGGCCGCTCGGGACCTGATGAGTGAGCTTAAGTCTTGGCAGCCGAGTGATTAGGCTGATTTCCGGAGACTGACTGAATTGTTTCACTTAGCGAAGGTGTATATAGTGTGCGAAAACGGTGCAGATGTGTGGTTTTTGTTGTATTTATCTAACGCGCTGTTACTTAATACTGTTTAATTTCTAATTTCTTACCAAAATCGATTATGATCGAGGGAGTCTTCTGGCTAACTTTTTCCATCCTTTCCATTGGCTCAGCAGCCTTGGGATGCTTTCTGCTGTTTTCGCCGCGTGACGCTTTAGCGGTCCGCTACCAGAACTACATGTTGGCAAAGACCATGCGCCCGCTCAAGGACGAGGACTTTAGCCATATGCCAAAGGTTGTTTGGGGACTTAAGGGCGCTGGCTTGGTCTGCCTCACACTGAGCGCCTTAATGTTGGTTGGTGTTTCCATTATTCGCTAGAGCCGCTAGCGGATCAGTAATGATTAAGGCCGATGGAAACCATCGGCCTTTTTTTAATTGTCGTGGTTGTCAGTGAGGCTGCCCGTGTTTTATGAAGAGAGCTCGCTGATGGCCGCCTTAACGTCATCTGCCTGCTTTTGGGTTGAAGCCTTTTTGTCCAGCCATACCAGTTTGCCATTGGCAAAGAGATAGGCTTGGCGAGAAGTGAAATTACCCATCATTGGCACACCAAAGGCTCCTGCCACCTCTGCTTTCTGGTCGGCCAGAAGCGTGAAGGGGAAATGGTTCTTATCCTTAAACGATTTCTGTGCCTCAGGACTATCTGTACTAACTCCGATAACGGTTACGCCCATGGCGGTCAGTTCTGTATAGGCGTCTCGCAAGCTACAACCTTGCTTGGTGCAGCCGCCCGTGTTGGCCTTTGGATAGAAATAAACCAACAAGTAAGGTTTATCGGCGTAATCGCCCAAATTTACTTCGGCCCCATTTTCGTCAAGGACCGTGACGGCGGGTAGCTCAGCCCCTAATTTAAGCTCTTCCGCAGCGCAATTTACGCTAGCTAATACTAATAGTGCCCCTGCAAATGAGATAATAGATCGAAACATGACTCCCTTATACAAGGGAATCTTGAGGATCGCAAGGGCGTGCGAACGAATTTACACGGTCTTCCGACCAAGGACGCGTCGGAGTAATCCAAGGCGAGAGGCGGGCTTTGATTCGACACCAGCCAGCTTCATCAATCCGACGGTTTGAACCGGCCGGGATTCATGATTTGATACGCTGGTCTTTAGCGGCATGTGATTGAGCGCGGAGAGGTCTGGTCTTCTTTTCTGCATGGTTAACATACTCTCAAATTGTCGCCGATATATCAAAATAATTCCTGATCGGGGATTCCCTATCTCTTTGAATAATAGATATCTAGGGAGATGTTTAATTCAGGTAAAAGGCATGGCTTAGCTAGAGTCGGCCCCCGGTCAGGATTGCTAGGGGGTAGTCTGTATATTGCTCTTTATATACGCCCCGGTCTCCAAAAATAGCGCCTTTGCAGGGTAGGCTACGAAAGGCTTTTTACTGGCTTTTACATTTGGCGTTAGTCACGCTGCTTCCTTCAGCCCCACTAGCCCTTGAGTCTAATATCGCCAATGCTGCAAGTAATGCCAGTGCCGAGTAATCAATTCTTATCCGATGCGACGTTTGGGTAAAAATTCCGTTGTGCTTGCACTTTTCCTTAGCGTATTGATGCAAACGGGTTGCCAAAGCACGTCGAATGCTCAATCTGGGATAAACGCCACTGCCACTGTTCTGCCGGACTTTTCCCCGGAACGTGCGGAACGCGAAGCAGCATATTTTGATCCTTTAAAGTCCAAACCTGATTTCACCCAAATCGACGTCGTGACCATCGTCCCGGCGGGCGACCAATAGCACCCAAGCCATGTCATTTGTGCAGGAAAATCTTTACGGCCTAGTCCTCGCAGGGGGGCGTAGCCGCCGCCTCGGTCGAGATAAAGCCACCCTTGTTTATAAAGGCCAATTGCAGCTTGATCGTAGCATCGGCATGCTCAAGCGTTATTGCGAAAAGGTCTTCATCTCCGTGCGCGAAGATCAGGGTTACACAGTTGGGGCGGAGCCCATCATCGACCGCATGGGAGAGATTGGCCCGTTGGGCGGCATTCTCTCGGCGTTCTTCTATCACCGGGACAAAGACTGGCTCGTGCTTGGGGTGGACATGCCCTTTATCAACATTTTCACCGTCAAGGAAATCCTCGACGCCCGGGACAAGGATAAACTGGCCACGTGCTTTCGGACTCATGATGGTGGCCCGGAACCGCTTTGTACGATCTACGAAAACAGGTTCAAGGAACAACTCCTTAACAATGCCAAGGCTGGGGAACGCTCCCCGAAGCGCATTCTTACTGGGCTAGAAGACGACGTGAAAATGGTTGATCCAAAGGACCCGAGCCACTTGGACTGCATTGTGACTGCTGAGGACTATCTCGCCGCGCAAACCCGGATGCTCGGCGGCAGGTAAGCTGAATAAACGGCTGACTACTAAGACGCTGAAAGGCGGGTCTATTCCTTGACTGAGGCTTGCTCATCTTTGGAGTGAGAGAGCAGCCAATCGTAGAGTGCATCGTTGCTGTAGGCGGGGTCCCAAGAATTATGGCCCACGCCTTCGTAGATGGTAAACTCTGGCGTTCCGCCGACACTGGTAACGGCATCAATGACTTTTTGCCCCTTTTCCAAGGCAACGGCTTGGTCCTGATCACCGTGGAAGGCCCAGATGGGCATGCTGGCGAGCTTTTCGTAATTCACTTCTGGGCCCCAGCCACAGACGGGGGCGATGGCGGCGAATTTTTCGGGGTTATTTGCGGCCCAGGCCCAAGTGCCATTTCCGCCCATACTCAGGCCGGTGAGGTAGACGCGGCTTGGGTCGATGCGGTATTTTTCCATTATGTCGTCGTAAAAAGCGTTCAGTAGTTCGGTGCTCCACCAGCCGCCATGTGGGCACTGAGGGGACACGATGATGAACGGAAATTCCTTACCTTGTTCGACGAGTTTAGGGGGGCCGTGCTTGGCAACTTTTTTCAGATTATCGCCCCGTTCACCGGAGCCGTGGAGGAAGATCATTAGCGGCCAACGCTTGTCCTGGTCTGCGTTGTAGCCCTCTGGAAGGTAGAGCAAATACTGGGCGCGAACGGTCTTTTTGATTTCGCGTTCAAAGGCTTCGGAGGATTGTTGAGCGAGCTCTGTTTCGGCTTGGGCAGCCGTTGGAGCAATGGCGATCAACGCCAGGAATGCAGCGAAAACGCCGAAGGCGCGCAGGATGTGATCGAACTGAGGGCGAGCATGCATGGCCGGTATGTTGGCGAGCGGGGGGAAGTCTCGCAAGCGATAAAAACGCCCCGAAAACCGTCCCTTTTGTTGGGGAAATCGCGTCTTCGGTGGGCGGCGAAAATTGTCCGTTTAGTAGGGATGAGTTGAGGGGGGGGTATTTTGTTGCCTAATCAAGCATTCGCCTTCCAGGGCAATGACCAAGCGGGTCCTGGGCGATTGTCTGACAATTGGCCTGCGCGGACAGGAAAAGCAAACTGATACTTTTATGCCCCATTTCGGCTATTTTTGCCCCCAAAATGGAAACTACAGCAAAGTTTGCGGACGCAGCAAAGCCCGGCGTGGAAAATGTGCAACTGGATAGTTGCGTGAATCAGGTGCGCGCCAGAAGCGACGAAGAAGGCCTAGGCCTAGGATTCGTCTTCGATGGCGGCGGCTTGCTCAATCGCTTTAGCGATGCCTTGGCCGATGAAGTCCATCTGCGCGAATTGGTGGATCTTCTTGCGGCAGTGGCTCAGTTCGTCGCGGACAAAGACCACGCGGTAAAGCTTGGTCGCCTCCATGAGCGCAATGATGGCCACATCGCGTGGGCCGGGGATCGCGCCTTCGGCCAGAATGGTCATGCGGATACGGGTGCGAACCTCGGTCTCCTCCTTACCATTAATCATCGGGTAAGTGCGCTCGCCCTTGATCCACAAGAAACGCTTTTCGCGCGCTTCGAGGATGCCTTTGTGGACGAGTCCGGCGAAAATGCGTGGCTCGAAATCTCCAGCCTTGGCAGCCAGCGCCTCAATGGCCGTCACAATCGATGGCTCCTTGCCGAGCCCCTTGAGAATGGACAATGCTTCGTCGAGCAGCGGGTCACCGGTGGGCTTGGCGTCCACAAGGGTCACATTTTCCGCATCAGTGTCGACTTGGTTCAGAAAGGCCAGCTCCATCGTCAGTGCCCCCGCAATGGCGTATTCATACGCGCGTTGGGAGACGGTGCGGTGCATGACACCGGTTTCGTCGTTAAGGGCAAGCAAAGTAATTTCTTCTGCGAATCGGAGCATGCTGGCGTTTTATCTAATCACCGCCCTGCGGCAAGCGCAAAGCAAGCACACTGTCATAGGAGTCAGCCCCTTCCCTCACCAAAGGTAGCGCAGGCGCGTCCCCGCGCCACTCTAGAACGCCTAAGGTGATGTGCGCAGTGACCGCAGGTCACGGAGTTACATCCACCGATTTGTTCTGATTATTGGTTTCATTCTGTTCTTTCCCGCAGTAGATGACTTTAAGTTCATCATCAATTTTCACCCATCGCGTAACCATTGATTCCATTTTGGTTTTCTTTGTTTCTGGAGAAAACTCCAAGCGGTATACCATTATCACCCACAGTCCAGTAGAGCGCCTGACAATCGCTTGAAAAATTTCATTCTCTTTCTTTTCCCATCCGTATTCATTGCGAACAGCATCAAAAGCAATAGTGTGGACACCCAAATTCTTTGCTATCGCAGTATAAAATTGGTCTGGATCTTTGTAGGTATCCAAAGGATTTATGCCTTCAAAAGACTTATCATGTTTTTCTTGAAAATATTCGAGTTCCTCAAGTCCTGAAGAGACTAATGGAAGGACAGATATAAAGGCTAATAGCAGAATTTTCATTTTTTCAGAACGATAAGGTGTGGCGACGGCGCGTTAGCGACGTTGCCACCACCGATTTGTTCGCCTTGATTTGTTTCGGTTATCTAACACTTTCATTCAAGATCATCAAATATTTCTTACATCCAGTAGAAATCGTCTAGCCCGAACCAAACTGTCAGAGGGAAATAGCTATTGAGCTGTAATATGGCAATGAAAAGTCCGGTTGGGATGGCGGCTATCTTGCATGTGAATCGTAGTATCTCTTTTCTTTTTATCTTATTTGCGGCTACGAACAACAGCGCAGGCATGATTATAGAGTTTATCGGCCAAGAGAAAATAACTATCGGCCCCAAGGAACCAAGGGGCAACGCGGAAAAGACAATGCAAAACCAAAGTGGGTTCAGTAGACAGATTCCGAATGTGATCCAGAGGCGCATTTTTTTGGCTAACGGTTGAAGTCAGCTCGCGGCGGTACGCCGTCAGCTGGACTGATTGGTTATAACATATATTTGGCTATTAACCACCCTATACTAATACTAACTGCAAGCCCTAAAAGGATATATTTAAACTGGTAGTCTGCTAAGTCAAAATCTTTAGGATGTTGACCTAATGTAAATAATTTAATTGTGCATATTCCAATTGTATTAAAGACAATATATAAGACAGCTTCAAATACCACTTCTATGACAAATTGAATCATTTTATTTATTCATTTTTGGGGTTATAACGCCTGGCTTCAGGCGGCGGAGACAAGCTCCGCCGCCTGAAGCCAGGCGTTATA
>NZ_BMXG01000003.1:126590-229956 GCF_014651635.1 Cerasicoccus arenae
AATAGGCTCCTCCTTGTGGAACGCAACCATCGGTATCGTGCAGCTTACCGTTCGCAACAATCTGGTCTTCTTTGCAAACATCGTTGAATGACCAAACGTCAAAATAGTCACCAGGGATTGAATACTCTTTGAGGTGTTCTTCAAATTCTTCAAAATCATCGAATCCATAGATCCTTGGACAACTCGCACCTCTATAAAAGCAGTGCTGAACGATTATTGGTCCTTTTGAGAGTTTGTCTTTAATCTTTTCGATATTCTCGTCTGACAGGATCTTTACGCCGTTGGGCGTCCAATTGTCTGGAGTGTATCGATCTGGTTCTCTCTTCCATTTCATTTTCTTATAACGTCAAAGTGTATCACGTAGTGGAGCGCGGAGCGCGTAACGGAGTTGATAGCTCCGTCTGGATCTCATGTCTCGATTCCCATTCGGTAGTGGCTTATTTGTGAACTCGCTTCTGCCAAATGTAGCATCATTTTCTCGGAAGGCTTACTTCCACTGCGAGTATAGAGTTCTAGTTGTGCTTCATTCACCGCGGGGAAATAAAACGCGATTTCCTCTGGTGTGGCACTTTGCTGACCTCGGTTTGTTTCAACCTTCGCAGCTTCTGTTTTCAGTTTTTCTTTGAGAGCGGAATAATCCCTGATGATCGCTTCGATGTATCCTTCAGGCTTGTCCATCCACAGCTTTTCCATTTTTTCGATTTCAGCTTCGAATGATATTAGCGCTGTTTTGATTTCGTTTAAATTCATTACTTTTGAGATCGTCAAGAGGAGGGATTTCGGGAAGCGCAGCTTCCCGAAATCCCTTCGCTCGCCTTGTTATACTTTCTTGTTTTTATTTGCCCATTCATCCCAGTAACCTTTGCAAAGTTCGTCAAGCTCCTCAATGGACCACGTTTTTTCTTGCTGATCTACAACTATTGCTGAAGTGCATGTGAAGATCATTTCACCGCCGCAGTATTTGTTTTCTGCATTGTGAATATTGCATGTGACTTCAAATTTATCACCAGCTACATTCGCACTCAGGATCTGTGGCTCCTCTGAGAAAATTCCGTTGAAATCATTTAATCTTATTTTCTCTTTTCCCAATTCACTCGGCCATGCCAAAAAGCTTAAGTTTTGAAAGTTACAAAGTGTTACCTTGAAATGTTCAAAGCCTGGGTGGATTCGATTGGTTAGGTAAGGAATATCTACTATTAGTTCGCAGTTTTTTTCCTTTATATTCGCAGACCCAATAATCCCGTCATGTAGGATATTAAACATATCAACGATGTTGGAACTATTTATTATTTTTTTATATAACAGGTTAGTATACGCGCAGGGTGCGATTGTTGCAGGATTTGTCACTGGTTGGTGTCGCGTTCATTGTGGCTGATTCAATCAGTGTGGAAGTGCCTTATCAATATCAATTTGCGGTACGAGGTGACCAATTCAGTGGCATTTTAGGGGGGATTGTGGTGGTGGGGTGGTTTTGGCCGAAAACCTTGCAATACACAGGGCTACAGAGCGATTGAGGCTTGTCGTATATCAAAAACAGCAATCCTAACCGGCGAGATTTGGTCTTAATCCAATTGAGGGCTTCATGCGGCGTATCCTGTTGGCCAGCGAGACGCATGCGGCGCGGGGACGCGCTTGCGCTATCTGTGAGTGTGAGGCTGAGGTGCGCGATGGGTGTCGAGCTTCAGCGATTGGTTCGCTCACTACTTCTTCTTATCATGCCAATAGGTGAGCTCGAACTCATAACAAGTGCCCTGAAGATCCTCTAATTTTGTCCTAAAAAATTTTTCTGCATCCTTCACTCCCCTGTTATATGCGTAAGGACCAATTTCCTTCATGATATAATTGAGCAATAACTGCGCTTTTAGATCTCCAATGTCTTCTTCGAATTCTTCTAGGATATATTTTTTAATCGAAGGAAGGATCTCTTCAATTTCTTCTTTGTTCAGTTCTATTGGCATCGTTACAAATTCTATCGAACGCTGTTATTGATCACGCAAGAACACTTACAAACTGGTAGCTTCGCCGTGACCGCATTATGAGGAGAGAATGAGCGCTTGGCCCTTGTTCGTCAAGGTTTGCGGGCATTTAGTGTGGATTGCATCCAAGGTGGAGCCCGCTGTCCCGAGCGGGCAGTTTCAATCAGATGGCCTGCCGGACGCTTGCGGATCGGGGACGCGCCTGCGCTACCGAGGAAAACTCATCAAAGGATTTTTGCCCAGATGAGCTTTTGGCTGGCGCGGTGTGAATTGTGCCTGGAGCCGGTGTTTCCGCGTTGTCTCACGTGGAGAATTCGTTCCTGCTGATGAGCTGGATGGAGCCGTTGCGGTTTAAAGACACATTGCCCAGCCATTTTGGGTTGAAGGCGATCGGGCACTTTTTGGCGATCCCGTGCTTTTTCGCGGCCTACTTTATAGTGGCGTATTATCCCGTGCGATCGATCACGCCGATGCCTGTGTTCGCGCCCGACCGGTGGGCCCCGCTGCTGCCGTGGACGGTGTGGGTGTATTTTTCGCTCTGGGTTTATATTTGCCTGCCATCGACGTTGATCGAGTCCAAGGGGCTGTTGAAGCAATACTTTCGCGGGGCCTTCTGGATGGCGGCCATCGGGATAGCGATCTTCATTGTTTTTCCGACCTCTACGCCGCAGTGGACGGCGGACTGGGCAGGCTATCCTGGCACGCTGACCTTTATGAAGGACGCCGAGCTGTCGCGTAACGCCTGCCCCTCGCTGCACGTGAGCTTCGCGTTGTTTACGGCGTTGTGGCTGGACTGGTTGTTGCGGCGCATCCGGGCGACCGCTCCGTGGCGTTGGGGCAATGCGCTCTGGGCCGCTGCGATCATTGTCACCACACTGACGACCAAGCAGCACGTCTTCATTGACGTGGTTTTTGGCGTGTTGCTCGGGGGGGCGATTTTTGCCGTAAATATGTATTGGGTCTGGCGAGATCAGCGCTTAGCTTGACCGCGCCGATGAAGCGCTGGTTATTAACACTAT
Organism: Cerasicoccus arenae; assembly: GCF_014651635.1. Classification (GTDB taxonomy): domain Bacteria; phylum Verrucomicrobiota; class Verrucomicrobiia; order Opitutales; family Cerasicoccaceae; genus Cerasicoccus; species Cerasicoccus arenae. The sequence goes on from NZ_BMXG01000003.1 coordinate 129,586, forward strand.
GCATTTTTCTAAAGTCCGCGGGCCTCTGGTTGGCTTGGATGACGGACTATACCTTGCTCGGGTGGATGGTGTTCCTGGGCGGCGGCACGATCATGGTGCTCCAGCTCATTGTCCCCAATTGGCAAGGTGCTTGCGACGTGGTGACTAATTTTCTGCCCGCGGGCAAATCCGTCTGGCTGACCATTGACGACGGGCCGGACCCAGAGGACACGCCGCGCCTGCTGGAGCTGCTCGCCGCGCATCAGGCCAAGGCCACGTTTTTCCTGATTGGCCAACGCGCCGAACAATACCCGGAGCTGGTGGACGCGATTCGCGCCTCCGGTCATGAGATTGGTTGCCACACCTATACCCACCCGACACGCACTTTCTGGCTCGCAGGTCGTTGTAAAACGCGTCGCGAGCTTGACTGCGCCTTGCCGCACATTGAGCGCGAGCGCGGTGAGGTGACGCTTTATCGGTCGCCAGTCGGCATTAAAAGCATCTTCCTGCGCGGATTGTTGCAGCAGCGCGGCTTACGCTGCGTGGGCTGGACGATTCGCAGTGGTGACGGCCTCGGCCAAGACCCCGACGTCATTGTCCACCGCGTGGTCAACAACGTGCGTCCAGGGGCGATCATCCTGATGCACGAAGGCTACCGCGTGGCGTCTGCGGTCCGCATTGTCGCGATTCAGCGCGTGTTGGAGTCGTTGACGCGTGATGGCTACGACTTTATCCAACCGACGACGGATCAATTACGGACGGTACCGGTCAAATCTTTAACACCCGAACCCACCACCACAACGAAGGAACTACTATGCAATTAGGAATGATCGGCCTCGGCCGTATGGGCGCCAATATGGTGCGCCGTCTCATGAAGAATGGCCACGAATGCGTCGTCTTCGACACCAACGAAGCCGCCATCGAAGAGCTGGAAAAAGAAGGCGCGATCGGCGCTCGCACGTTGGAGGAGTTTGCCAGCAAACTCACCTTGCCACGCGCGGCCTGGGTAATGGTCCCCGCAGCGATTACCGATAAAGTCATTACCGAGCTCACCAGCTTTATGGACGAGGGCGACATCGTCATCGACGGCGGCAATTCCTATTTTCGCGATGACCGGCGACGCGCCAAAGAGCTGGAGCCACGCGGCATTCATTACATCGACTGCGGCACGAGCGGCGGCGTGTGGGGCATGGAGCGCGGCTACTGCCTGATGATTGGCGGGCAAAAAGCCCCCGTTGAGCACCTAGACCCGATTTTCGCCACCATCGCTCCCGGCGAAGGCGACATTGAGAAGACTCCTGGCCGTCCCGAAGGCAAGGGCACCGCTCAAAAGGGCTACCTACATTGTGGCCCTGCTGGCGCTGGCCATTTCGTGAAAATGGTCCACAACGGCATCGAATATGGCATCATGGCAGCCTACGCGGAGGGTCTCGACATCCTCAACAACGCCGACTGCGACACCAAGTCCCAAGAAGTTGATGCCGAGACCGCGCCCTCGATGCACGGTGACCTTGACTACAGCCTCGATCTGGGCGAGATCAGTGAAGTCTGGCGCCGTGGCTCCGTTATTGCCTCGTGGCTACTCGACCTGACGGCGAACTCCTTTGTCGATGACGCGAAGTTAGAAAAGTTCTCGGGCCGTGTCTCGGACTCTGGCGAAGGCCGTTGGACAATCGAGGCCGCGATCGAATCTGGCACACCGGCCCCCGTCCTGACTTCCGCACTCTACGAACGCTTCCGCTCCCGCGAAGAACACGCCTTCGCGGATAAGGTCTGCTCGGCCATGCGCTTCCAGTTCGGCGGGCACTTGGAAAAGAAAGCGTAGGAAATTATCTCACGCCAAGACGTAGAGACGCAAGGGAATGCCGTATGGTATTTCCTCTGCGTCTTCGCGGCTTGGGCGAAGTGTGCGTGATATGTTGTTAAGCGAGCGATGCACTATTCGATTGACTCAATTATTGTATATTATTAGTAACTTAGACTCTGCGCCTTAATCGGCCTAAGCGCTCTACTACTACCACAAATCATCATGAAGCGAATCTTACTACTACTAGGATTGATCAGCATTGTAAATTTAAGCCATGCTAGCGTCCATTACAACATTTCTGAAACGCTAACCGGGGTCCAGGTGGATTTCTCTGGAAGCATTGACTACAATGGGACTGGCTGGACGTTTGACGGCAATGCGTTCCCAGTTAGCAGAATTGCAGTTACTCCCCAATTATTGGAGTCCAATACGGGTGATGTTCTTAATCGATACCTTCACACCACCACGATTGTAACCCCCGTCGCCTCAAATGTATTTTCACTGGAAAGTCCGGGCACAATTACTGGCGTTCCATTTACAGTGGGTAATGGCTTTGTAACTGTTCCAACCGATTATGTATCGGGCGACAATTCATTGGTCGGCTCATTTTTTATAGCAGGACAGACCTTCGACGATCTTGGGATTACGCCTGCTGTCGGGGCAACGTTCATTGATTACGGAACGGACTTGATTACTTTTACCGCTACGGCCATTCCAGAGCCAAGCACCTATGCCGCTCTTTTCGGTCTGGCAATCCTTGGTCTGGTGATGGTTAGGAAGCGTTCCTAAACATTCAGTTTAGTAGCTTTATATGCAGGGCCCGGCGCACCAACGCCGGGCCCTTGTTGAATTTAGCCACGGCCCCGTCCTTCCTTGGCGCTTTTTTATTGCAGAATGCGGGTGAGGTTTGAAGACTCTCAATTCCTAGTATCACCTGCCCGAGAGGGCAGTTTCACCTACCACCAAACACGTGTAAGTTTATCATGCCTGAAGCAAGCTCCGACATCGGACTCATCGGCCTCGCGGTCATGGGTCAAAACCTCGCGCTCAATATCGCCGACCACGGATTCAAGATCTCGGTTTTTAACCGGACGACTTCCAAGATGGAAGAATTCGTGGCGAAGCACCCCAATACGCCCGGTGGCCTGGAAGGCTGCCCGACGCTGGAAGAGTTTGTCGCGAGCCTGAAGCGCCCCCGCAAGATCGTTATCCTCGTGCAGGCTGGCCGCGCGACTGACGCCGTTATCGACGGCCTCATCCCGCTGCTTGATGCCGACGACATCATCATTGACGGCGGTAACGCCTATTGGATGGACACCATTCGCCGCGAAAAAGACCTCGCCGACAAGGGCCTGCGCTTCATTGGCAGCGGTGTTTCCGGTGGAGAAGAAGGCGCGCGTTTTGGCCCGTCTCTCATGCCCGGCGGCAAATTGTCTGCCTATGAGGAACTTAAGCCAATCTGGGAAGCTGTTGCAGCCAAGGTGGACGCTGAAACCGGCAAACCGCTTGAAGGCGCTGCCCCTGGTAAGCCCGTTGAAGGCGGTGTGCCTTGCACAGCCTACATTGGCGAAAATGGTGCCGGCCACTATGTGAAGATGGTTCACAACGGCATTGAGTATGGCGACATGCAGATGATCTGCGAAGCCTACGACCTGATGAAGAACCTCTTGGGCCTGAGTGCTCCAGAGATGGCCGAGATTTTCAAGAAGTGGGACGACGGTCTGCTCGACAGCTTCCTCGTTGAAATCACCGCTGAAGTGCTCGCCCAAAAAGATCCTGCCACTGGCAAGGACTTCGTGGACATCGTTCTCGACACCGCTGGCCAAAAGGGCACGGGCAAATGGACGTCCATCAGCGCGCTTGATATGGGTGTGCCATCACCGACTATCGCCGAGGCCGTTTTCGCCCGTTGCGTTTCCGCCATCAAGGAAGAGCGCGTGGCCGCCAGCGAAATCCTCAAGGGACCTGGCAAGAAGTATGACGGTGACAAGGACGAGCTGATCCAAGCCATCCACGATGCGCTTTATTGCTCCAAGATTTGCTCCTACGCCCAAGGCTTCCAGCTGATGCGCGCGGCAGAAGGTGAATACAACTGGACGCTTAATTTCGGCGAAATCGCTCAGATTTGGCGTGGTGGTTGCATCATTCGCGCTGGCTTCCTTCAGAAGATTACCGACGCTTTTGATGGCAATCCTGATCTGGCGAACTTGCTGCTCGATCCGTATTTCACGAAGACAGTTACCCAGCTCGAAGCCAGCTGGCGCAAGGTTGTTGCCACAGCAGTGGAATACGGCGTGCCGGTTCCTTGCTTCGGTAGCGCACTGTTCTACTTCGATGGCTATCGCAGCGCCCGCCTCCCGCAGAACCTGCTCCAGTCGCAGCGTGACTTTTTCGGCGCACACACTTACGAGCGCACCGACACACCGCGTGGCAAGTTCTTCCACATCGATTGGCCCGATCCTGCACGCCCACAGCTCGACGCCTAACCAACCTCCGGTTGGATCGAGAGATTTGCGCATTGCGCAAATCTCTGAGGGGCAAGTGTCGTAGAGAAATCTATTTTCAAACCGTCGGGTCACAGGCCCGACGGTTTTTTTATGATTTCATCGAAGCGCCGAATAATACGCGCAATGCACTAAACCAGTATTCTGGTCCGAAAGCGAAAATTGACCAGCAGCCTGCTTAGAGTAGCGGGCTGGTGAGCCGAATGATACTTTCCAAGACGCGCGTTGCGGTGGGGCGCTTAGACCATTCCTCGGCGGTGAGCTCATCACTCTGGGAAATGTATTGGTGCTGGCAGTAGCGGAGCTGGTCCGTGAAGGCGTGATTATAAACGAAGAGCGTGACTTCGTGGTTTAGCCAGACACTGCGCATATCGAAGTTAACTGAACCAATGAGGCAAAAGTCTTGGTCGACGGTAATCGTCTTTGCGTGCAGGAGGCCATCGCGGAATCGCATGATGCGAACGCCAGCGGCGAGCAAACTGTCGAAGTAAGAGCGCGAGGCATAGCGCACGAGCCGGGAATCATTATGCTCCGGTAGAACCACGGTGACTTTGACCCCGCGCGCGGCGGCGGTGCAGAGGGCGGAGTGGAGCGCATCGTCGGGCACGAAATACGGCGTGGTGATGATCAGCTCTTCCCGCGCAGAGTAAATTGTCGAAAGCAGTAATTGGTAAATCGCGTCCGGATAAAAGCCGGGACCGGAGGGCACGACTTGCACCATGGCGGGGCCATTAGCGGGCTGGCGCTTAACGCCCGTATCCTCGTTGAGGTCGATCTGGCGACCGTCGGTTTCAATATCCCAGTCAGCAAGAAAGGTCGTAGCGAGCACCTCAACGGCAGGGCCTTGTACGCGGACCATGAGGTCGATCCATTGGCCGACGCCAGCGTCTTGCTTGAAGAAACGCGCATCGACGAGGTTTAGGCTGCCAGTGTAGGCGATGTGGCCGTCAACAATGATGATTTTGCGGTGGAGTCGGAGGTCTTGACGTCGAAAGAGTGCGCGCAAAATGCCGGCGGGAAGGGCCTCAACGATTTCTACGCCCTCCTGACGAGCGTTCGCGCACGCGGTGGATTTTAAAAAGTCTTTGCTGCCGACGGAGTCCAGTAAGAGACGGGTAATGACGCCTCGTTGTGCGGCTTTGATGACGGCTTCGAGGACTTCGTCAGCCACGCCGCCGTTGTGCCAGATATAAAACTCCATGTAGAGCGTTTCTTCGGCGCGATTGACGTCTTCGATGATGGCGCGCAGGACACCTTCGCAGTCGTCAAGCAACTCCAGTCGATTGCCGGGCAGGGTCGGGGTTCCCTCGGTTTGCAGGGCGAGGCGGTCGAGTGCTTTTGCTGCTTCATGGGCTTCACTCCAATCGACCTGGTAGCCTTCTGAGAGCGACGATATCCAGGATTTGTAAGGAGAAATGAGTTGGGCTATTCGCTTTTCTCGCCGTTTGCCCAAGCGCAGTTCCCCCATGAGTAGATAGATGCCAACGCCAAAATAGGGCACCAGCAGCATTACGCTGACCCAGGCCAAGGTCGCACCCACGCTGCGTTGTAGCATGATGACGCGGAGGCTAAATCCCAGCGATAGTATCCAGTGCAGTGCGAGTGGCACGAACACCCAAAAACTTTCCGTTTCTTGCGGCACACCCTCAGTTATAGAAGGCGCTGCCTGCAAGGGAAGGCAATTTCATAAGATCGTGCTGACCTGCTATTTTGAATCGCCGCCTAGGGAGCTGCCTTACCAATCAAAGCGCGCACCAGCATAATAGGTTCGCCCGTCGAGTGGTTCAATGCCGCCCCCACCGCCGCGAACGCGGGAGTAGTATTGCTCGTCCAGCAGATTGCTGATGCCGCCGAGTACGGTGAAATGTTCGATGGGCGAAATTTCCACGGAAAAATCCCAGACCATGAAAGCGGGAATTTTTTGGGGCGACACGGTGGCTGGTACCCACGGAGCGCCGCCGCCCGCCAGAAAGCTCTGTATGCTGTTGCCGGTGTTGTTGTTGGCGTCGTTCCAGTATTGATCGTCAACGAATTGGCCGGTCAGTGCGACTTTGATGAAGTCATCCCAATCCCAGACAACGCCCGTTTTGACGATGTGATTCGGCGCATAGCTGGGCGTGTTACCATTGAATTGGCCACTGGTGAATTGAGCGTCGAGCAGTTGGACATTGGCAAAAAGCGATAATGCACCGACTTGCTCGCCGAGCTTTGTGCCAGCTTGGGCGTCGATGAATGCGAAAAGGTCACCCTGGATCGCTGCTTCGATGCCGAAGAACACGGCGTCACCCGCATTGCTAACCTGAGTGTTGCCCCCGCCGATGTTCAAGGTTTCGACGATGCCCGTGTTGTAATTATAAAAGACGCTGCCGTCGTAGCTGAACCAAGTGCTATAGCTGCCGCGTGCGCCCAGTTCGCCTTGGTAATTGTAGGCGACGTTCGCGTCGGCGCTGCGGACTCTGTTGCTGGTGGGGTTGCCGAGGTCGGTGTATTTCTTGGGCGTGTAAGAGGTGGCAAAGCTAGTGTAGAGCTGGTTGTTGATGTTGATGTCGTAGGTAATGCCCAACGAACCCAAAGGCGCGACGGAGGTGATCGTCTCGTCAAACAGCGGCCGGTTAATCACGCCGGTGAAGGGGTCCACGGCTCCGTAGTTATAGTTTTCCTTCGTGCTAATCGTAGGAAGGTCCAGGCGGAAGGCCGGAATGACTGCCCAGCGGCCAAAACGGAATAGATTCTCCGCGAAGACAGCGCCGTAAATGGTTTCGCTCGATACGTCGTAGACGGCGGGGCCAGTCGTGCCAGTGCCGACACCGTTCTCGCGAATGTTTGGCGCGTTGCCGTAGTAAAAGGTGGCTCCGGCGGTGAAGGTGTTTGTGCCGTCGGTAAAGCCAGCGTCGTAATCTTTGCGTAAGCGGGCATCGAGGCCCACGAAGTAGAATTCTTTGCGGTCGAGATTGGTGTAGGGCGTATTGGTAGTTGGTGCGGCGTAGGGGGGGGAGGGCTTATACCAGAGCGTTCCGCCACTGGCTCGGCGCGAGAAGCGGTCTTGGTAGCCAACCCAGGATTTTACGTCGATTAAGCCGTCCTCCAGCTCGTAAATGTAGTTGAGGGACGGAAAATAGCGTTGAATCCAGACACGGTCGATCGGAGTGGTGGTTGTGTTGGGGTTGGCGTCCCACTGGAGGGTCGTCAGGCGACCGCCTTCACCATTGTTGGAACTGTAGGCGTCGAAATCGATACGCAGGCTCTGTTTTTCGTCGATTTGGTAGGTGACGGTGGCGCTGCCGGTTTGGATGGAGTAGTCGGCGTTGTTGCGCACGCCGTCTGCGCCGGAGGCTAGGAAGTCGACCCCGTAGCCGAACTGGCCATTCGTGCCGCTGGACTCAAGGTAGGTTGAATAATAGCCATAGCTGCCGCCAAAACCTTGCACGGAACCGCCAAACTCCGTGTCTTCGCGCGGAGACGCGGTGATGTAATTGAACACTGGACCGACCTGTGGGCCGTAAAGCAACGCCCCACCGCCGCGGATAAATTCAACACGCTCCACGGATTCGATGGGCGGGATGTAGTAAATGGTTGGGTAGCCGAACCAGTCGCTTTCCAGCGGGATGCCGTCTTTGAGCACGAGGACGGATTCGGATTCGTGCGGGTCGCCAATGCCGCGATAGCTGATGTTGGATCGGGCCGGTATCGCTTCTTCAGCCACGTTGACGCCTGGCGTGGTGATGAATACCTCGCGCATATTGTTCTGCACGATCTCTGGCATGTCTTCGAGCACGACATTGGTCGTTTTTTTTGCGCCCATGATCTTCGCGCCTTGAATCTCTGGGAGGAAAAGCTGCTCACTCGGCGCGACCGGAGCCTCCATGACGACTGGCTCTAATTCCTGAATCGTCTCTTGGGAGGCTTGAGCAAGTAAGGACAATGGGGCACCCGCTAGCAGCAAGGTGAAACGGGAGCGAGAAAAGGCAAATGCCGTAATTCTGTTCATGGGATAGATCAGGTTTGATTAGGAGAGAGGCGTTAGACTGAGTCAGGATTTCAAAACACACCCACTTGATGGGTCAATGGAAATTGAGAGTGAATACTAATCTCAACTTAAGCACATTGCTTATCGCTTCACGACTGACCTTGCACCGGTGAGAAACGTTGTTTGAGGCGGGTCCGCTGAATCTCCGCGCAGGAAGACTTCGTTTGTTTATTGGGGTTTGCTCAAGCTGCCTAAAGCCTTAGCTAGTGCTGCACTTTCTGGTGCCAGCCTTGCTTCAGGTATCAGAAATTCCTTGGAATCTGATAAACGGCGAATTCTTGCTTCTCCAAGCTCAAACCCGATTAAGGTGCCAGCAAATGAATTGCCCTCAATATCCTTCCAGATGTGGATATTTGCCTTTGTTTCCAAATCGGCCAATTTTTTCCGTAGCAAAGCATTTTCAGCACGCAGCCTTCCAATGGTGTCTGCCTGTTGTTTAATGACTGTTGCAGATGCATCAGGCGTATCGCTGATATTGTTATTTACTGCCATGGTTGGAATGGAATCCGTATGATGGGGCGGCAGGCTACCATTGTCCCAAAAATACTTAGCGTCCTTATTCCAACCGGCGAACATTCTGCGTTCACCATTGTATTCTATGACTAAGATCTCGTCACTCCACCAATTGTTTTTGATGACGGCCTTTGCATTGGAAATGTTGGCCAGTGATAATGCTAAGATGAATATGAATGCGAGATTCTTCATGGCGATGGGCGGTTGGTCTTTGATAAAAGCATGTGATCATAGCCAAAATAATCAAGCTATGATTAATTAGGTGTGCGCTTTTTGTGCGGACCGCAAAATATCTTTAAAACACACCAATGACGGTCTCCATTGGCAGGCCGACGGTGTCATAGGGTGGGTCGATGGGGGCGGAACGGAGTTTTTTGGCGTATTTGGCCATGGCTGCGAGGGCGATGGCGTCGACAATGTCATCGAGCCCCACATCTTTGCGTAGGGTGGATGTTTTGGCGTAGTTAAAGAGGTCGCGCGTGTGGGGGTAATGGCGCTGAAGCACTTGGAGTCGGCCTTGGATGCCGGCCTTCTGCTTTTTAGAAATACGGAGGCCCGCGCGGTTGTTCATGGCGGCGAAGGCAATTTCTGGATGGGCTTCGCGTAGACGGCCCACGTAGTCGTGGTGGCGGCGCAAAATGTCGTCCAACTCACGTATTTTCCCTCGAATGCTGAAACATTGGCGGGCGATTTTTCTGCCAATCAGCGTTTCTGAGATGGAGCAGGCTTCCTCGTAGGTGTTGATCGCAAGGGTGCGGCGGGGCGGTGGATCAAACACGCGGGCGGTCAGTCCCTTGCCCAGCAGTCGGCGGGCGATGGCGTCGCATTCGCGTTTTTTATTGAGCGTGTCGGGCAGACCGATGGGCATGTTGATCAGCATGGTTTCGCATTGCGAATGCATGATCAGCGCTTCGTAGACTGATTTGAAGACGCCAATAGAACCATCGCCATTGTTATTAATGGCGACCGCCAGCCATCCGGCTTGGCAAGCAACTATTCCCAGAGTATGCATCCTGCATTGACGCGCGGCTGTGCCGGCAATTGGATAGGCAGAGCAAAAGCAACTTTTCACGTCATGGCAACAACTAGTAACTCCATCCCGACAGTCGGTGTCATCATGGGCAGCCAGTCCGACTGGGAAACCATGCGCCATACGGCGGAAACGCTCGCCGAGCTTGGCATTCCTTTTGAGAAAAAGATCGTCAGTGCTCATCGCACGCCCGATCGCATGGTCGACTATGCGCGCACGGCAGAGGAGCGCGGGCTTAAGGTGATCATCGCTGGGGCTGGTGGTGCCGCGCACTTACCGGGCATGACTGCCGCATTGACTCACCTGCCGATATTGGGCGTGCCCGTGTCGAGCCGTGCGTTGAGTGGGGTGGACTCGCTGCTCTCGATTGTGCAAATGCCCGCTGGCATCCCCACGCCTACGCTGGCGATTGGCCGAGCTGGCGCGGTTAATGCCGCTTTGTCAGCAGCTGCGATTTTGGCGCTTTCCGATTCGGCGCTCCGCACGCGTCTCATTGCCTATCGTGACGGGCTCAAGGCCAAGGTCGAGGCGATGGAATTGCCCGAAGATTAATTGCGCGGCAATGGAGCGGTGAGCTTTAATTAGCTCGGATCGAGCAGGGTTTGGCGTTGGGCCATGTCGGCTTTGCGATCCGTCACAATTTCGATGATGCGAATGCCCTGCTTGGGCAATTTACGGGCGAGCGCTTTGACGGTGTCCCAATCTTTGGGTGCGTGGTATTCCAACCCGTGGGCTGCCGCCAGTTGGGCGAAGTCGACGTTTTGCGGGGTGGCGAAAAAACGCTCAAAGGGGGGCTCAAATTCGGAGATTTCGAGTTTCTCAAAAATGCCGCCGCCGTGGTTGTTTACTAGGAATACGGTTAAGCTACCGGTGAATTCCGGGGCGGTGAGCAGGCCGTTTTGGTCGTGCAAAAATGCAAGGTCGCCAGTGATCAATACGCCTGGCCGTTTGGCCGCCTGAGCCATGCCGAGTGCGGTGGACAGGGTGCCGTCGATGCCGTTTGCGCCGCGGTTGACCACGAATGCGTGCCCTTTGGCGTTGACTGGCCAAAAGAATTCCACGTCGCGGATGGGCATGCTGCTAGCCACAAAAATCGGGGTGCGGGCGGGTAAGACGTTGGCCAGTACGCGGGATAATTTGCCCTCGAAGCGATGAGCACAGTCACGGAACGCCTGCTTGAATTTGCGCTGCTGGGCATTTTCCGCGGCCTGCCACTGCTCGGTGAGGGGCGTCGGTGTGGCGGGTGTTTCCGCAGACACAATTTGTGCTGGGCGGAGGGGAATTATCGGCGCTGGCGCATAGGTCGCGTTTAGGTTTTGCTTGCCGGTGCTCAAGCGCCAGCTGGGCTTCAGCCCGCACTCACGGAGGAAGGAACGCAGCGTTTTGCTGGTTGGTAATTGGCCAATGAAGAGCAGTGCGCCGGGTCGCAAATTAGCACGTTGGACGGGGTCGCGCAAAATGGCGTCGTAGGCAGCGATGAGTGTATTACCCTCTCCCCCGAGACCACGCAGGCCGGAAGCGGTGTCAGCCAGCAGGGGCCAACCACGCGCAGTGCAGAGTTGGACAATGGCCCCCCGGTCGGCTTCCGTCCAATGAGTTTCGGGGGGACCAACAACGACGAGTAAATCGTCCCGCTCCGCAAAGGGCAGGGCCTCGGCGTTGACAGTTGTTTCGACCATGGCGACGGGTGCCGCTAAGGGGAGGCGCTTGAAATCGATTGTCGGAAATGGCCCGCCGATTGCCCCCTCGACTGGCGCGAGCGGTTCACGAAAGGGGATGTTGATGTGCACAGGGCCAGGCTCCAGGGTGGTCGCCACCGCATTGGCGTGCGTGATGATACGCACGAGGTATTGGTGGCGATCACAAAGTTGCTTGGACACCGGCGGGAGCGCTAGTTCGTGGTAAAAATGCGCGTAATCGCCGTAGAGCTTCACTTGGTCGATTGCTTGGCCTGCGGCGCAGTCGCGCAGTTCGGCAGGGCGGTCGGCGGTGAGAACGATTAGCGGCGCGCCGCTGTAATGCGCCTCGATGACAGCGGGCAGATAGTTCGCCGCCGCCGTGCCTGATGTGCAAACGAGCGCCACGGGTTCTCCGCTGGCTTTGGCGCAGCCCAGTGCGAAAAATGATGCGCTTCGCTCGTCGAGGATGGGCGTTGATTCGATCCGGTCATCCAGCGCGAATGCCAGCGTGAGCGGTGTCGAGCGCGAACCAGGAGAGATGATTGCCCGGCGCAGACCGCAGCGCACCAAGGCCTCGACAATGAGTCCAGACCAGACGGTATTACGGTTGGCGCGCAGTAGAGGGTGCATCACTGGAGAGAATCAAGCAACGGACGAAGTTTCAAATCGGTTTCCGCTGTTTCACGGTCGGGCTGAGAGCCGGCCACGATGCCCGCGCCAGCATAAAGCCGTGCTCGCTGGCCATCAATCAACGCTGAGCGAATAGCGACCGCCATCTCGCCGTCGCCGTGGTAATCGAACCAGCCGATGGCTCCGGCGTAGAGTCCACGGTCAAAGTTTTCAATGCGGGCAATGTCGTCTCGCGCGGCTTTGCGTGGTTGTCCGCCGACGGCGGGTGTGGGATGCAGGCGGGCGGCGACGGCCAGAATGTCCTGATCTTGCGTGAGCTCGGTGGAAATGGGCGACCACAGGTGCTGCACATTGGGCAGCTTGAGCAGGCGCGGGGCGGCGGGCGGCTTGACGACTAAATCGACTTCACCCAAGCGGCTGATGATCGAATCGACCACGAGCTGGTGCTCGCGCAAATCTTTGTCGCTGGAGAGTAATGCGGCACCGTGGCGAGCGTCTTCGCGGGCGTTTTCGCCACGAGGGGCGGAGCCAGCGAGTGCCTCGGTGAACAGGCGGCCCGATTCAACGCGCAACAGGCGTTCGGGCGTTGCGCCGATGAAGCTTTGGCCGTCGCCATTGGCGAAGGAAAATGAGTAGCAGGAGGGGAATCGGTCGCGCAGGCGGGCCAGCGTTTCCAGCGGGCGGAACGGTTGGTCGGCCTTTAGTTCAACGGCCCGGGCGAGCACGATTTTGTGGTAAACGTCGATGTCGATGTTTTGTAGGGCGTGATCGACGGCAGCCGCAAACCAGCCATCTCCGCCGACGTCCTCACGCTCGACTACTGAGGGTGGCGGCGCACCAGTTGATTGCAGGTCGTCGTAATCGAAGCGCCCGAATTTTGCGTGGGCGGCCAATACTTTGCGGGACAGCGTAGCGATGTCGCTTTCTGGCTCGATGATGAGGTTTGCCGTGGCGACGTATTCGCCTTGGCGGCGGGCGACTTGCCAGCGTGGCACGAAGACGGTTGCGGGGGCAAAGTAGGCGTCGTCGCCCTCAGCCTCGTCACAGAAAGTGAAGCCTGCGAAAAAATGTGGCCCGGAAAACGGGGCATCCAAGTCGCCGACAGCGATTGTGTTTTCAAGCACGTGATCCGCAAACGCTCGCACGTTGGCGAAGCGTTGAGCACCGCTGAAAGTCGCTTCCAAGATGGCCTCCGCGCCCGCAATCGCTTCTTCGCTTTGTGAGCGTTCCAGATAGAAGTGCAGCTCTGTCGGTTCGTAAATGGATTGCAGAACCGCGAGTGGGTCCAGGTGCTTGGCCCGCAGCGAAATGCTCGCGAGCTGAGGGTGCTTGCGCTGCCGCGCACGTTCCCGGCAATGCAGCAGGAACGATGCAAGCGCCTGTGGGTCGCGTTGAGGAAAACGGTCCGGAGAGATCAGTTCCATGCGCGTTATACTTAATTCTCGATGCGTGGGAAAAGGATGGTGCGCTCTCCCAGCACATTACCCGCGAATCGGTTAATGTCCCACTCCAAGTTGCCTTCGTAGTTGGTAATGCTGTCTGCGCCCATGGCGGCAAACACGCGTTTTGAAATCTCGGGCATTACGGGTGTAAGCAGGACTGAGGCCAGGCGCAGGATTTCCGCCGTGTAGGCCAAGGCAGTGCGCGCCCGTTCTTGATCCGCCGGGTCTTCGGACTTGGCGAGCTTCCATGGTTGGCGAATTTCCAGGTAGGCGTTTCCCTTGCGGATGAAAGCCCAGAGCGTTTCCAAGCCACGGTGAAAGAGGAAGCCATTGTAATATTCAATGACCTGCGGATAGGTTTTCTCCCAAAGCTCGCGGACGTCCTTTTCGGGTTGTTCCTCAATTGTGGCTTGCGGAATTTGCTTATTGGGCAGTTTACCACCGAGCGAAAGCAGGCGGTTGAGCTGGTTGCCGAAGTCGTTGCCGAGGTCGTCTTTGTAACGGGACAGCAGGAGGTCGGCGGAGAAATCACTGTCCTGCCCCACATTCATTTCGCGGATGAAGAAGTAGCGCAGCGCGTCAGGCCCCACTTGCTCAGCGAGCACAAAGGGGTCAACAACGTTGCCTAATGTTTTAGACATTTTTTCGCCGGAGATATTCCACCATCCGTGGACCAGCAGGGACTTGGGGAGCGGGATGCCCGCCGCGTGCAGCATGATGGGCCAGTAAACGGCGTGTGGCGGCACGAGGATGTCCTTGCCGATGACATGGAAGTCCGCGGGCCATTTGTCCGCAAAGCCTTCTGTGCCATAGCCGACTGCGGAAATATAGTTCGTGAGCGCGTCAAACCAGACGTAGCAGACGAAGTCTTCGTCGAACGGCAGCGGGATACCCCATTCGAGGCGTTCCTTTGGGCGTGAAATGCAGAGGTCGTTGAGCGGCTCCTTGAGGAACTCCAGCACCTGCTTTTGGCGGAAGCGCGGGAAAATGAAGTCATCGCTTTCCTTGAGGTGCTTGATCAGCCAGTCTTGATATTGGTTGAGCTTGAAGAAATACGCGGGCTCGGAAACTTCCTCGACCTCACCGAAAATTTCAGGCCATTCGCCGTTTACCTTGTCCTTCTCTTGGAGAAACTGCTCCTGACGCTTGCTGTAAAAGCCTTGGTAGTCGGCTTTGTAGATCTCACCCTTGTCAAAGAGGTCTTGGAGGATCTTACGGACAACATCCTTGTGGCGCGATTGCGTTGTGCGGATAAAGTCGTCGTTGGAAATGAGGAGCGTTGAGCACAGGCGCTGGAATTTCTCGGCAATTTGGTCGCAGTAGTCAATGGGCTCCACGCCTTCCTTGCGCGCAGTTTGCTGGACCTTTTGTCCGTGTTCGTCGAGGCCGGTCAAGAAGTACGTGCTGTCGCCGCTCAGGCGCCGATGGCGCGCGATGACGTCGGTGAGGACTTTCTCATACGCATGGCCGATGTGAGGGGAGCCATTGGCGTAGTCGATGGCGGTGGTGATGTAAAATTGCTTCATGGCTTTTTGGGCAAAGCACTCCACTCAATCCGACTGTGCCGGAAGCTCAACGACAAAAAACAGGCCTGCGTGTTTGCGCTCAGGCGTCAATGACGACGTCCGTCTTGGGGATGGAGCAGCAGAGCAGGATTTTACCCTCGTCTGCCACGGCCCCATGGTCGAACTGATACTCCACTTCGCCCGATATCAGTTTTTGCTGGCAGGCGGTGCAATTGCCGACGCGACACCCGAAATCCAAATCGAGCCCATGCGCCTCTGCGAAATCCAGCAAGCTGTCTTCTACGGCGTCCCACTCGGCGGACACGTTGCTACGTTGAAAGGTTACCTTTGGCATAGAACGATTGAAACAAATATTTTGGGCAATGACAAGTCTACGGCGGCGTTTTCCCAATCTTGCTTTTAAGATAAAAAATGGCGTTAATTCGGGCCACCATGGATGAGCCTGATTACGATGCCCCCATCGAACTGCCGATTGACGGCGTGCTGGACCTACACACCTTTGCGCCACGTGACGTGAAGGAACTGCTGCCCGTTTATTTCGAGGAGTGTCTGGAACGAGGTATCACGCAGGTGCGCGTGATCCATGGCAAGGGCACTGGTGCGCTGCGGGAGCTGGTGCATGCTCAATTACGAAAAATCCCGCAAGTCACCCATTATCAACTGGCTGGGGAATCCGGTGGCGGTTGGGGTGCGACGATTGTTGAACTGGCGCCGCGCTGATCGGGCTACTTCTTGGGCCAGACTTGCTCGCCAGTGTTCATCCCTTCCTGAATTACGCTCAGGCTGTCGATAAATTTCACGCCGACTTGGTCCGGGCCGATCTGCTTGCCGATCACATAATACACGGGTGAAATGTCAGGCAGTTTGAGTGACACGGAATCGCTGATCTCAGTGACCACCTGTGCGACCATGCCGGAAGTTTTCTCGGACAATTTGGAGATGACCCAGATTTCGTCGCCCACGACCCAGACCGACTCGATTTTGACCGCATACGCGGGTGTTGGTGCCTGAAGCTTAATTGTGTAGGCGCGATCAGTGACTTCGACCGTGCCCGACATGTCGGAGGGGTGATTTTCCGGAGGTAGTTCGATGAAGGGCTTCTCGTTTTTATCACCGCCACAAGCGGCAAAACAGAGGGATAGAGCGACTAATGCGGTGGTAACGTATTTTTGCATGGGTGTAATGGTGGGGCGACACTTCTTCGCTGGCAACGTGGAAATTCCAGCAGAGAGGAATTCAAATTTGGGCTACTTTAATGCGGAAAACAGGCTCTCTGCCGTCGCCAAAGCTTCTTCCACGGTGTTCTTGAGCACCGTGAAATGGCCCATTTTTCGACCGGGACGCGGGGCACCCTTGTCGTAGAGGTGGAGTTTGACGTCGGGGTCAGCTAGCAGAATCGCCCAATCGGGGGCCTCCCCCCCCTGCCAAACATCACCGAGGAGGTTGACCATCACCGCCGGACGCAGCAGTCGCGTATCGCCGAGCGGCAGGCCACAGACGGCGCGGATATGCTGCTCAAACTGGCTCGTTTGGCAGGCGTCCATGCTGTAGTGCCCGCTATTGTGCGGGCGTGGGGCCAGCTCATTAACGAGCACCGAGCCGTCCGGCTTCACAAATAATTCCACTGCCAACAGCCCAATGACGCCGATTGCCTCCGCCACGCCACGCGCCAAATTGGCTGCTTCGGCGAGCGTTTCCGCGGGCAACCGTGCGGGTACAATGCTCTGGTGCAGGATATGGTGGCGGTGGATGTTTTCCGCGACTGGAAAGGTGGTCATTGCACCGTCTGGTCCGCGGGCGACGATCACCGAGCACTCGGCGGAAAAAGGCACCCAGGCCTCAACGACTCCCAGCGGGCACCCGAGCCCGGCCCAGATCGCATCGAAGTCTGCAGCGAGGTCCTCAATTTTCACCTGCCCCTTGCCGTCGTAGCCGAAAGCCGCCGTTTTGAGCACGCAGGGGACGCCCAGCTCTTGAGTCGCCTGCGCGAGTTCGTTGGCATTTGCGACCACACGGAAATTCGCACAGGGTATGTCATTCGCGCGGAGAAATTCTTTTTCGCGCCGCCGGTTCTGGCAAATGTGGAGGACATCGCCGCTTGGGCGGACAGGCACGTTTTCGCCGGTAATCACGTCCACGGCTTCGTGGGCAACGTTTTCAAATTCTAGGGTGACGACATCGCAACTGCGGGCAAAGTCGGCCAAGGCCTGCGCGTCGTCGTAGTCGGCATTGACCTCTGTGTCGGCCACCATGGCGGCTGCGCCGCCTGCGCTGGGCTCAAATACGCGGAAGCGGTAGCCCATTGCCCGCCCGGCGAGGATGCTCATGCGCCCCAGTTGTCCGCCGCCCAACATGCCAATCGTCGCGCCGGGCTGAAATGGTTTCGTCATGCCAACACGGTTTTCCCCGCCGCCTGAAAGGCAATCGAATTTTTCGCCAGCCGTCTAAGGGTGCTCTCTTAATCCCCGTCTTCGACGATTTGAATCTTGCGCACGCTGGCTGAGATGACGCGGCGTTCGTCGACTTCCTTTACGGTGATTTCGAGGCCGTAGGCGTCCATGGTGATGGTCTCGTCCGTTTCGGGGATACGCCCGAGCTCGTTGGTGATCAGGCCGCCGACGGTGGAGACTTCGTCCGTATCAATATCGATATTCAGCTCTTCCTCTAGGTCATGGATGGCCATGAGGCCGTCGACCAAATATTCATCAGGCCCGGTTTGGGTGAGCTCCTCATTGACGGGCATGTCGAACTCGTCCTCGATGTCGCCGACGAGTTCTTCCAAAATGGTTTCCAAGGTGACAACGCCCAGCGCGCCACCAAATTCGTCACTGACCAGTGCCATGTGGACCTTTTGGGCGAGCATGCGCTGGAGGGCTTCTTCCAGAAGGGTGTCGGCGCTGAAGCGCTCGATTTTGCGGGCGAGTTTGCGTAAGTCTGCCTGTCGGAGGTCGCCTTTGTAGCGGAAAAGATCCTTGATGTGGATGAGACCGACGCAGCGGTCGAGGTCGCCGTTGCACAACGGAAAACGCGTGTGTCCCGTTATATGGGCCAGGGCGAGATTTTCTTCCACACTGGCGTCTAGGCTGAAGAGCTGGACT
This sequence comes from Cerasicoccus arenae, assembly GCF_014651635.1. GTDB lineage: Bacteria > Verrucomicrobiota > Verrucomicrobiia > Opitutales > Cerasicoccaceae > Cerasicoccus > Cerasicoccus arenae. Next base: position 147,821 of record NZ_BMXG01000003.1, read on the forward strand.
TGGTTGCGGGGCAAAATCACGTCGGAGACCTCTAAGTCGCGCAGGCGAAGGCTGTTGCGCAGGAGCTTGCGCTGGTAGGGGGACGGCGGCTCGGTATCCTCTGCCAAGGCGCGGATTTGCACCTCGAAGTCGAGGACATTGAAGTCGTGCTCAAAGCGCATGCCGAGCAGACCAAAGAGTTTCCGGGCAATGCTGCGGATAAATTTAAACCAAGGCAGCAGAACAGCAACGACCCCGATGATGAACCACGACGTGAAGCGCAGGGCTAGAACTGGATTGGACAGCGCAAACCCTCGTGGCACCAGAAAACCAAACAAGCTCGTGAAGGAGGCGATTACGGCAAAAGTGAAGAAGGCCTTCATGAGCTCCCCGGTCGGGCTCTCGAAGATCTCCAGTTTGTCCATCAGGTAGCCCAGCATTGGGAAGATCACCAGGCCGAGTGCGATCGTCACGGCCATGATGCCAAAGCGCATGACGGGTGCCGCCCAGTCCGCACGGTTGAGCAGGTAGGCGATGCGCTTACGCTCTCGCAGCTTGCCTAAATCGAACTCGTCTGGATCAGCGTAGCGTAGTTTTACGAGGCTAATTTCGCAGGCGACGAGCAATGCGTTGATGAACAGGAGGGCAATTAGCCCTCCGCCCAAGGCGATAAAATCCCAAAAAGTTGTGTTCACTTGGACGGGCGCTCATCCGGCGGGGAGTTCGACATTCCCTCATGCAGTGTGGCCTCTAAGCACTTGAGCAGACGCGTGTTTTGCGTCTCCGTGCCGATGGTCACCCGGATATATTGAGCTAGCAGATATGGTTTCAACGGTCGAACAATGATTCCTTGTTGTTGGAAGGAATCAAACATTTGCGCTGGATTTTCAACCTTTAACAACACGAAATTACCGCCTTCAGCGCGGTACTCCAAGCCTAAGGCTTCAAAGCCTTGGGTTAACTGATGCATTCCAGCGTGATTCACGGCCTTGGCACGAGCCACGTGTTCGTGGTCACTGAGGGCTGCGATTGCGGCCGCTTGAGCAATGGCGTTCACGTTGAACGGAGCGCGCACGCGGTTGAGCAGAGCCATCAGTTCGGGGGCACCGTAGCCATAGCCAATGCGGAACGCCGCCAACCCGTAAATTTTGGAAAATGTGCGGCAGCAGACGACTTTTTTGCCCGCTGCAATCAACGGGCGTAGGTCTGGTGCGTCGTCAGAATACTCGGCATAGGCTTCGTCGAAGCAGAAAATGACGTGGTCGGGCAGGCGGTCGATCAGGGCCTCAATTGCGGCTAGAGAATGGCAATCGCCGGTCGGATTGTTGGGGCAGGGCAGGTAGACCAGCTTTGTGCGCTCGGTGACGGCGTCGGCCAGCGCGTCGAGGTCATGGCGCATGTCTGGCATGGGGACCTCAACGGGTTTGGCACCTGCCAGCAAGACCCCGATTTTGAACGCGATAAAACTTTGGGCCCCCATTACGGCTTCATCCCCCGGTCCACAAAACGCCTGACAAAGCAGCGTCATAAACTCGTTGGAGCCGTTGGTGATGATAAACTGGTTCGCCGCCAGCTCGAATTTTTGGGCCAATGCTTCACGCAGGCGCGTGCACCCGCCATCCGGGTAGAGATGTGCCTCACGGAGGGCGCGTTGGGCGGCTTCCAGACCCAAAGGAGAGGGCCCGAGCGGGTTTTCGTTGGAGGCGAGCTTGAGAATGGATGCCGCCTCTAGGCCATACTCGCGCGCGACGTACTCAATCGGCTTGCCCGGCTCATAAATCGGTTGGTTCAGGACATCAGGACGGACTAATTCGCTGTAATTCATGGAGAAAGCGTCCAAATTGCGCGATTTTCACGGGCAGGCAAGCCAACGTTCGATCGGGCAGCGTTTGGAGCTAGTGGGAAAAGTATAAGGATATTCCGGGCGCCGGGCCTCATTGAGGAACCAGCGTGGGCTGACAACTCTCGCCTTGCCAACGCTTTGCGCGAGCGACAGGCTAACGTTCTTTTCTATCTCTACGGATGAAGCTGCGTTTGCGTCACAAGGTTGCGGGTCTGGCGATATTTTCGGCCCTACTGCCAGTTCTCGGTCTGGCAATATTGATTGCTGCCCAAGATCAAAAAAGCACTGCTACGATCGAACGCGAAATCGACAAGATTATCGGCGCAAATCTTCAGCATGCCGTGCTGGACGTTTACGACCTCTGTTCCGTCGCGAACGACCTCATCCAGAAACAGGTGACGCGTACGCTTGGAGTCGCAGACTACGTGCTTGAGGAGCAGGGTGGCTTCAGCCATGGCGAAGAAAAGGTCCGCTGGCACGCAATCAATCAGTTTGACCGCGAAACAGTTTCCGTGGAGTTGCCCCAGATCCTTATTGGGGACAAAGGTATTGCGCCGAACACCAGCTTCGCTGTTCGTTCGCCGGTAGTCGATCAGGTTAAAGAGTTGGTCGGCGGAACGTGCACGGTTTTCCAGCGTATGAACGCCGATGGTGATATGCTGCGGGTGGCCACCAATGTTGAAAACGCCGATGGCCAGCGTGCTGTGGGCACCTACATTCCTGCGATGCGGCCAGATGGTTCGGTGGACCCAGTTATCCGTCGCGTGGTACAGGAGCGAGAGATTTACGATGGCCCGGCTTTTGTGGTCAATCGCTGGTACCTCACTTCCTACCGGCCCATTCTAGATGAGACGGGTTACGTGGTGGGCATGATTTACGTGGGTGTTCGCCGAGATGAGGCTTCTTCGCTGAAAAGTGCCATTTCCGAAGCCGAGATCGGTGCCAACGGCTATTCCTGGGTCATGTTTGGCAAAGACAAAGCACGGGCAAATCAATTTGTGCTGACTGGCCCATCGTTTCCTCACGGGCTGAAAATTAATGAGATTACGGACGAGAATGGGAAGAAATTCTTTGAGGAAATTCGCCAGAGTGCAATCGCTTTGGACTCAAAAAAAGCCGGCGAAACGGGCTCACGTACGGTCATGTGGAAAGACATGGAGGGCGAGCCTCACAAACTGGAAATTTACTACGTATACTTTAAGCCGTGGGATTGGGTGATGGGCGTCACGGCACTGGCCGAAGATTTTTCGGAGCCTCATCGACAGATCGAAGCCGTTTTTGACGAAATTCTTTTTGCTACATTGGTTGGTGCGATTGTCCTCATGTTCCTGATATTTGCTTTGGCGACTTGGTTGGGAGGCATCATTGCCCGGCCAATATCGTTCCTCACTAGAATTGCGGGCCACGTGGCTCGTGGGGAGCTGGCGGCTGCTCAGCGTGAGGTAGACGCTGGTTGCGGTATGGGTGTGAAGCAGAAAGACCTCTCCCGCGCAACGGATGAGACCGGTGAACTTTTTCGCGCCATTCAGGATATGATTGGCAATCTCCAGCAACTCGTATCGGAGATGAAGGGTGCCTCGGGTCAGCTCACGGAGTCTGCCACAGAAATCAACACTTCGGCCCGTCAGCAGTCTAGCACAGCTCAGGATTTTGGTGCATCCAGCACACAGATTGCTGCCGCCGTTAAGCAGATCTCTTCGACTTCGCAAGAGCTCTCCAAGACGATGACCAGCGTTACCACTGGTGCTCGACAAACTACGACTGTGGCCAGTGAAGGGCGCAGCCACCTCGACGCGATGCGGGACGGGGTGGACGATCTGTCGCTGGCAACGCAGTCCGTGTCAGGCAAGCTTTCTACTATTGCAGAGAAGGCGCAGAACATTAACAACGTCGTCACCACCATCTCGAAAGTGGCTGATCAGACTAATTTGCTGTCACTCAATGCCGCCATTGAGGCGGAAAAAGCTGGGGAATTCGGATTGGGCTTTGCCGTGGTTGCGCGGGAAATTCGCCGATTGGCTGACCAGACTGCTGTTGCCACTCTCGACATCGAACAAATGGTCAAAGAAATGCAATCCAGCGTGAGTGCGGGCGTCATGGAAATGGACAAATTTAATGAAGCCGTGCGCTCCGGCGTGGACACCGTCAACCGCTTGAGCGGTCAGATGGAAAACATTATCAATGAAGTCGAGGCGTTGACGCCGCGCTTTGAGTCTGTGCAAGAGGGCATGGAAGCGCAGGCTAGTGGCGCGTCCCAGATTTCTGAGGCAGTTGGTGCCCTGAACACTGCTGCCATGCAGACTAAGACATCACTGGAGGGCTTCCAGAGCGCCGCCAGTAAGCTAAATTTTGCGGTGACTGCGGTTAATGGTGGCATCGCCCGTTTTAAAACCGATGATGAGGGAGACGAAAAACCCGCATCCAACCCACAAGAGTCATGAGCCTACGCACGAAAATACTCGTTTACGTGCTCCTGCCAGTCCTGTTGACGGCTGGCAGCGTGGCGGTTTTTAATATCTATCGTGGCCACACGCGGATGCTTGAGAAAGACAAGCGCTTGATGATGGAAGATTTGGCCAAAATTGCTCTGAAGGTTGAGCAAGCCAATCTGGAGGCGGTCACGGTTTCCCGCACCATCGCCGATGCTCAAGAGAGCGGCATGTTTGGTCTGCGTAATGAGTCCGTTGCGCTGCTGCGCCGGGTGTTGGAGGCCAACCCGCAATTCGTGGGTGTGTCAATCGGCTACGAGCCCAATGCCGACGGCAAAGACACTGATTTTCTGGCTTCTTTTTCGCGTCCGCCCAATTGGCTGGGTGAGGACGGGCGCTTCATCCCTTATTGGTATCGTGATCTGTCTGATGGTCAGCGAATCAAATCCGAGACGCTGGTCGATATGGACACGAGCCTCTATTATAACGGTGTGCGTCAGGCGTTGTCGAAAAACCCCGAATTACGCTATTACATCACCGAGCCGTATATCTATAATAACCTCAACCTGATCGTTGAGCAAATGTCGCCCATTGTAATCAATGGCCGCTTCCAGGGGATCGTCGGCGTGGATCGGTCTTTGGACACACTGAACGATGCATTACAGGGCTTGCGACCGTATGCAGGCTCGCAACTTTATCTCGTCAGCAGTCGTGGCCGTTTAATTGCCACCACGCTGGGTAGCGAATTCCGCACGATGCCCGTGGACCGGTTTTACGTGCAGAGAGACGAGGACGGTGGCCGCGTCATGCTCGATATCTTTGAGCACAACGAAGAACAGGGGATGATGGAATTCAACTCGGACCGTGGTGTTCGATTGAAAGATGCAGATGTCGATCATGCCTACCGCAATCTTTTCGATCGCATTTCCGAGACGAAGCAGGGCAGCCCACCGATTATCTTTGAAGACCCGTTAACGGGTGATGAGGCCTTTATCGCCAGCGCCTTCATTCCCACTGGTGGCTGGCGTCTGGTCATGACCGTCCCGGAAGCTGCCATTACTGGGCCAACTTGGGATGACATCAAGCGAGCAATGATTGTTGGCCTGATTGGTATTCTCACGATGGTTCTAATCATTGTTGTTTTCGCCAATCGTTTCAGTGCGCGTATCCGCCATGCTAATGACCTCGCACAAGCCGTTGCCGACGGTGATTTAACCCATGATGCGGAGATCGTGACCAGCGACGAAACCGGCCAGTTGCTCAAGGCGATTGATCTGATGGTCTCCAACCTCAACGCGCTCCTGCTTCAGGTGAAACATTCTACAATCCAGCTTGTTTCGACGGCAACTCGCATCAGCGGTGCCGCTAAGAGCCAAGAGGTCACGATTCAGGATTTTGGCGCATCGACTCAGGAAATTGCCAGCGCGGTCAATGAGATCACCGCTACCTCCCGCGATTTGCTGGAGACCATGCGCGATGTGGCTGAGGGAGCCGATGAGACGGGACATATCGCCGAAGATGGCCGTCGCCAATTACTTGATATGAGCCAGTCGATGGACAATCTGTCCTCGGCCACCAGCTCCATCGCCGCGAAGCTCGCCGTGATTAGCGAAAAGGCGAACAATATCACCAAGGTCGTTACCACGATTGGCAAAGTTTCAGAGCAGACGAATCTGCTGTCACTCAATGCGGCGATCGAGGCGGAAAAGGCCGGCGAACATGGTCTGGGCTTCTCTGTGGTCGCACGGGAAATCCGTCGTCTCGCTCACCAGACGGCTCAAGCCTCAGTGAACATCGATACGATGGTCAATGAGATGCAGGCAGCAGTCAGCTCCGGCGTCATGGAGATGGATAAATTTAACGAATCTGTCCGCAGTGGCGTGCAGGAGGTTGGTAGTTTGGGTGAACGGCTCGACGAGATCATTACCGGCGTGCAGAACGTCACCCCGCGCTATGTCTCCGTACGTGAAGGCATGGAAGCGCAGACGCAAGGGGCGCAGCAGATCAGCGAGGCGATGGTCAATCTGCGCGATGGCGCGTCGCGGACCGCGGAATCTCTGAAAGAATTCGATGAGGCGACCCGAGCGCTTCATGCCGCCGTCAATGGCCTACGTCGTGAAGTTTCCCGCTTCAAGGTCAAGGAAAAGGCCTCCACTGGCATGACGCATATGCCCTTCCCAATGCGTGGTCCTTTTCCGCCCAGACCATCAGACAAAAAATAGAACTATTCCTTTTCTGACTATGTTGACCGTGCTCTTCCATTTGGGCGACCAGAGTTTTGCAATCGACGCCGAGTGCGTCGAGATTGTGATTCCTGCGTTGCCGCTGCGCCCAGTTCCGGGTGCGCCTGCGTTTGTGGGAGGGCGCTTTGAATACCGTGGCCGCATTATCCCGGTCATCGACCTTGGCCAACTCATCTTCAAGCACCCGCTCAACGAGGGCCTCAGCTCTCGTTATATGCTGATCCAGTACAAGAAGCCGCAGGGGGGCACTGCACTACTGGGGCTCTGGGCGGAGCGAGTGACTGAGACTCTCGAAGTGTCGGATGATATGTTGGCCGAAGGCGGCGTATCTCCACCCGATGCCCGTTACCTCGGGCGCATTTTTACTTCGCCCGACGGCGCAATCGTCCAGTGCGTTGAGACGTCCGACCTCTTGTCAGCCGAGGTCCGGGATTTACTTTTTAACGAACCGTCCGCCAAAACTGCTCCGTGAAATTGCCCGCTCGCATCACGCGCGATTTGCGCGAACAATTTGGACTTGACGAGGGCGTGTTCCGCGGGAGCAGTCTCAATAGCGTCATCCGTCGGCGGATGGAGGAGACTGGGCAGTTCGAGCTGGATGATTATTTTGACCTATTGCAGCAGTCGCGACAGGAATTCATAGCCTTTGCTGACGAGCTACTGGTACCGGAGTCCTGGTTCTTTCGCGATGGTAAGCCCTTCATCTGGCTGACAGAATGGCTCCGCACGGTTTGGCGTAAAAATCATCAGGGTGAGAAGCTCCGCATCCTTAGTCTGCCTTGTGCTACCGGCCAAGAGCCCTATTCCATTGCGATGACGTTGCTGCACGAGGGTTTTTCGCCAGAGAGTTTCCACGTGGAAGCTGGCGATCTCAGCGAACGCTTTATCAAGGACGCCCAACGCGGTGAATATCGCAAGATCGCCTTTCGCAGCGAGATGGCGGAAAGCTACGCTAGTTATTTTGAGGATGCTGGTAACGACCTACGGCGGGTGCGTGATCATGTCCGAAAGCAAGTGACTTTTCGCCAGCTCAATTTACTTTCCCCGACTTTTCTGCAACACGAGCCGCCGTTTCACGTCATTTTTTGCCGCAATGTGCTCATCTATTTCAGCTCATGCTCACGTGAGCGGGCAGTAGCTGGGCTAATGAACGCCCTCGCCCCAGACGGCGTACTTTTTGCCGGGCATGCGGATTCGCTGCCATCAATTACATCAACGGTGAAAGCGGTTGGCCCAACGGGTGCTTTTTGCTTCGAACGTCGCCCCGTCGAGCCGGAAGTGTCACAATCATCGCTAGTCAATCGAGTGATTCGCTCTACCCCCCCCCCTCGACAACCAAAACCAACCCGTCACCCCCCCCCCTTGGAATCCGCAAAACTGTCATCTGCCGACCAATGGAACAAGGTGCGCGCATTCGCCAATAGCGGGCGCTTGGAAGAAGCAGAAAAGCTTTGTCAGGAGATGATGAAGCAATCGCCACCTACGGCGGACGCCTTTTGCACATTGGGGGAAATCTATTCTGCTCAGCGTCGCCATCGCGAAGCCGAGCCTTTGTTTCGCCGCGCTGTTTATTTGGAGGCGCGTCACGCGCAGTCCCTCTTTCACCTTGCTCTGCTGTCCGAACGCCGTGGCGATCAGGCTGGGGCCGAGCGTCTGCGGAAGCGTGCTCAGGCTGCGGAAAAAGCATCGGAGGTTAAGGCATGAGTGACGACGAACACGAGATGGCCGCCCAAGAACGCGCCGCAATGCTTCGCTTGCTCGACCGTGCGCCGCCCGAGGGCTATTTGTCCGACTGGCAGGATCGCCTCCGTGCCAAGGAAGACGAACATGAGCGCGAAACGCAGGGCGTGCTAGTCTTCCGGCTTTTCGACGAGTGGCTCGCCATTGAGGCCAGCATCGTCAAGGAGATCACGGCTGACGCCACGATACACCGCATCCCGCAGCGCACAAACAACGTCTTGCGTGGCTTGGTCAACGTCCGCGGCGAGCTGCAATTATGCGTGTCGCTGCATGCCTTGTTGAATCTTGAGCGCACGGGTGAGGAGAAGGTGCTTTCCCGCCGAGTGCATCCACGAATGATCGTTTTCCAAGGGCCTGATGGTGCGTTTGTCTTTCGGGCGGAGGAGGCCTATGGCGTCCATGCGCTGGAGAAATGCCTCCTTGAGGAGTCCCCCGTGACGGTCAGTAAAGCGATGGCAACCTTTACCCGAGGGCTCTTTACCTTACTCGATACGAAGGTGGGCCTGCTCGACCACGAACTCATTTTCCACAGCCTGAAAACGCAACACCTGTGAGCGACGACCCTCAGAGTTTCCCAATGCTCGACCTCTATCAGCAAGAGGTCGAAACGCAGGGCGCAGCCCTCAACGAAGGGCTGGTGGCATGGGAAGCTGATCCCGCATCAGCCGATATCGACGCCCTCATGCGGGCGGCTCATTCGCTCAAAGGTGCCGCGCGGATTGTTGGGCTGGACTTGGTCGGCAAGGTTGCCCATGCGCTGGAAGATCTCTTTGTCGCCGCTGAAAAGGGGGAGGCGTCCCTTGGTTCCGATCAACTGGATTGGCTATTCAACGCGGTCGATATTTTGGTCGAATCTGGCCGTCAAGCTGAAGACAAAATGGCTGCTTGGCTCAAGGACAACATCGCTTGGGCCGATGAGGTGCAGAAAGGCTTGGTCGCAATCCAGGTTGCTGGCAGCGCTCCTGCGGAACCAGCAAGCCCGGCAACACCCGAGCCCGCCCCGAGCTTGGTGGAGCCACAGCCTCAAGTTGCCGCGCCCAAGCCTGCGCAAGTCATCAAGCCGCCGAAGCAGACGCCTGACCTTTCCATGATCGACCTCTACCGGATGGAGGCAGAGCAGCAGGTCGGTGCGCTGAAAGAAGGCTTGGTCAGCCTGAATCCCGAAATCGCCGATCCGAAGACTTTGGAGCCACTCATGCGCGCCGCGCATTCGATGAAAGGTGCGGCGCGGATCGTCGGTTTGCTCGCCGCTGTTGAGGTTGCCCGTGGCGTGGAGGACGCCATGAACGCCGCCATCGAGGGAAAAATCAAATTCTTCCCCCCCCATATTGACGCCTTTGAGCGTGCCGCAAATTTCTTGGCTGAGTTTAGCGCCGCTAGCGACGCCGACCTTGCTGAATGGCCTGAAGCGCATGCTGACGAATATTCCGCCGTGATGGATGGCCTTCAACGTACGCTGGCTGGTGAATCGTTGGCCACCGCTCCCGAACCAGTCGTCAAACCTGCGCCCGTTGCAGAAGTTCCGACCGTCTTGCCGGAAGTGCAGGGCGCTGCTCCCGCCAAGGCCAAGTCTGTGCGCCGTGAGCGCTCCAAGTCCGATGCTGTGCCAGACAAACCGAAGAGCGACAGTGTGGTCCGTGTGTCGGCAGACAGCCTCAATCGTCTCATGGGACTGGCGGCAGAAACGGTGGTCGAAACGGGGCAACTGGAAAACTTTCGCGACACCCTGCTGCGTCTCAAGGAAGCCCAAGGCGAGCTGAACGGCCGCATTGGTGCCAGTGAGCACATTCTGGACAAGATCAACCTTACCGCTGATGTGCGCGTGCATTTCGAGCAAATCCGCCAGTCCGCTCAAAACGCGTTGACGCTTGTCCGTGAGCAATTAGAGCACTTTGACGCGTTTGCGCGCCGCAATACGCTGCTTTCAGATCGTCTTTATCGCGAAGTGCTGGCCAGCCGGATGCGCCCATTTAACGACGGCGTACAGGGCTTTCCACGCATGGTTCGCGACGTCGCCCGCAGCTTGGGCAAGCAGGTGCGCTTTGAGATCGAGGGGAAGGAAACTCCCGTCGACCGAGACATTTTGGAGCGCCTCGAAGCGCCTCTTAACCACATCCTTCGCAACGCCTGCGATCACGGGCTCGAAACGCCTGAGGAGCGTGAGGCCAATGGCAAAGAGTCGACTGGCTCATTGACGCTGAGTGCCCGCCACAGCGCAGGGATGCTCGTGGTCGAAGTCAAAGACGATGGGCGTGGCATTAACTGCGAAAAACTTCGCGGCAAGATTGTGGAAAAGCAGTTCGCTACCGCGGAAATGACCGCCCAGATGAGCGAAGAAGAAGTGCTGGAGTTTCTGTTTCTACCGGGCTTTTCGACTGCTGGGAAAGTCACAGAAATTTCGGGCCGTGGCGTCGGGCTGGATGTTGTTTTGACCCTCATGCAGCAGATTGGTGGGCAAGCGCGTATCAACACCAAGGTAGGGCAGGGCACGGCCTTTCACCTGCAGGTGCCGATCACGCGTTCGGTCATTCGGGCGCTTTTGGCTGAAATCGACGGCGAGCCTTATGCCTTTCCATTGAGCCGCATTGCGCGGACTCTGCGCATGGATTACAAGGACCTGAAAATGGTCGAGAATCGCCAGTATTTTGAAATGGAAGGCCAGAACGTCGGCCTTGCCCCGGCCCGTGCGGCGCTTGGGTTCACGGGGGCAATTAGCACTACGACACCTCATCTGGACATCGTCGTGGTTAATGACCGCAACCAGCTCTACGGCGTCGAAGTTGATCGACTGATCGGTGAGGCGGATTTGGTCGTGCGACCATTGGATAAGCGCTTGGGGAAAGTGCCGGGCGTGAGCTCGGCGTCACTCACCGAAGCCGGCGAACCGCTGTTGATTCTCGACGTTGAAGACATGATTGCCTCAATCGACAAGCTGCTCTCTGGCGGCGCGCGGTTGGAGTCTAAGCGCACATCTGAGGAGTCGCGCGTGGCCCGGAAACACATCCTGGTGGTGGATGACTCCATCACCGTGCGCGAAACTGAGCGTCAGCTTCTTGAAAACGCTGGCTATGCAGTGGAAGTGGCTGTTGATGGTGCCGATGGCTGGAATGCGGTGCGCTTGGGCGAATTCGACCTCGTCGTGAGTGACATCGATATGCCCCGCATGAACGGCTACGAGTTTGTTTCCAAGATACGCGCGGATAGCCGCTTGGAGAATCTTCCGGTGATCGTCGTTTCCTACAAGGACCGCGAGGAAGACCGTGTTAAGGGCCTCGAAGCTGGGGCTGATTATTATTTGACCAAGAGTTCGTTTCAGGACGACACCTTTATTCAGGCCGTTCGGGATTTAATTGGAGATTAGCGTAAAAACTCGCTGTTGCATGGAGAAACTACTGCCGCGCTTTGATGTTCTCGGGGTTGAAATCAGTGCGCTCGATCTGGCAACGGCCAGTCGGCTGATTATTCAGGCGGCGAATGAGAAACGAAAGAGTTACGTGACATTCACTGGGGTGCACGGCGTGGTCGAATCGCAGGACGACCCCGAACTACGGTGTATTCTAAACGAGTCCTTTCTGACTGGTGCCGATGGCATGCCGCTGGTTTGGCTGGGTAAACGGCAGGCTGGGCCGCATGTGGGACGAGTCTATGGGCCTGACGCGATGCTGGCCATTTGCGCCGAAACCGCAGCGACTGGGCAAAGACATTTTCTCTATGGCGGGGGGGAGGGGGTGGCGATTGATCTAGCCGAAAAACTCCAAGCGCGGTTCCCCGCATTGAATGTGGTGGGAACTTTTACCCCGCCGTTTCGCCCACTGAATGCCGAAGAGGAGCAAGCGTTGATTGAGCAGGTCGGGGCCGTGAAACCGGATTTTTTCTGGGTGGGCATAAGCACACCCAAACAAGAAAAATTCATGGCTGAGTGGTTATCCAGACTGGACGCCACGGTGATGCTTGGTGTTGGTGCGGCATTTGATTTCCACAGTGGGCGTAAGCCGCAGGCACCGTGTTGGATGCAGCGTAGTGGCTTGGAATGGCTCTATCGCATGATCACCGAGCCCCGACGTCTTGGGGGCCGTTATCTGCGCAACAATACGCGTTTCCTCTGGCTACTTGCGCGACAAATCCTTACACGGCATTAGGTCGAGCCTTTAGGCTTTCCCCGAAAAACGAAATCCCTATAATTACACCATGGCAGCAAACTCCACCGGCAGCAGATTAAGGCTCCTCTTATTACTGCTTCCGATCCCTCTATTTTGGATCGCATTTACGGAGGCACCGTTTGCCCAAGACTTTTCCAAGCCACTCCTGAACTTGGCGATGGATTGGCGTTTTCGTGTGCGTGGTCCGGTTGACGTGCCTGAGGTAAAAATCGTCTACGCGGATATTGATGCACGGACTATCTCGGAACTGAAAGAGCGACCTTGGCCTCGTGAGCAAATGGCGCAGATTGCGCAGATTCTCTTTGAGTTTGGCGGTGCTAAGGCGATTGGTTACGATATAATATTCTCAATGAACACGCCCTCGGTGTTGGTTGATATGGAAAAGTTTAAAAAGAACGACGAATATTTTGGTGCGGTTTTTGATAAGTATCCAGGCATTGTTCTAGCAGCTAATTACACGGGGGTGAAAATGCCCAAAACATTTGAGCAATTGGATATGAATGAAGCGCGCGAAGTCGTCGAGCAACCGCTTGGAGAAATTCCGCTTGCTTATCTCCGTGAGGAAAATCCTAAAGCATATAACTATACGCCAGAAAACAGTTTTCCGGAAATGCCAAGTTATCCAATTTGGCGATATTCTCGGGGCAGTGATGGCGTTGGCCTGATTGCTGTTGAACAATCAATGAGTGCTGGGCCGGTGCCTCGGTGGGTGCCACTCTATACGAAGGCGAAGGGGCCGTACTATACGCTGAGCTTGATCAAGGGCTTTGAAGTCTTGATGGACTTGAAGATGAATGAGGAAATCCAACTGATGGACAAGGAGGATTTCGCCATGTATAAAGAGTTTGTCCAAATCCCCGCGATCAAAGAACTGCCAGACGAATCGACGGTGATGATTTATAGTAAAGAGGGGATGCCTATTGGGGCAGCTTCCTATATTACTGAGCAGACGTTTTACCATTTCTCAATAGAACTTGCGCTAAGGTACCTTGGTTTGACGCACGAGAATATCGAAATAACGGAGGATCGTTTAATCATCCGTCTGAATGATGGAACGGTATTCAGGGAGATTCCGATGACCAACGGGCAGATATCGGAAATCAATTGGTTTTCACCATGGAGAGACTATGAACTGAATCCACGGGAAAGCGTGGATAAGATTTTTATCCATGCAAATAATCTACTCTATGACCCTACCGTTGAAGGTGCCGCAAAAATTGATATTTCGGATGAAGAACTTGCTCAGTTAAAGGAGGATGCGAAGACGTTCTTTAAGAAATTTAATGACGCCATTGTTCTTATTGGTCCTGTGGATCCGATCCTCCAAGATTTGGCCCCGACTCCTTTTGATGCAGCGGCTGAGCCAAAGGTCGGCGTCCACGGTAACATGCTCAAAACTATTTTTTCAGGCAAATTCATCAACCGATTACTATGGTGGCAGCACGCAGTAATCACTTTGGCCCTTACTTATATCGTCGCCGCGCTGGGCACTTACACTGGTAAATATAATGTGTGGATGAAGCTCGCCAGCGCCATGGTGCTTTGTGGATATGTCTTTTTGGTTTTTGGCGTGTTCAGTACCTTTCATTTGGTGATCCCTTTTATCGCGCCAGTGGCGTCGGCGGTGACGACTACGCTCGCGGGTGCGGTCTATCAACTGATCGTAGAAGAAAAGCAACGTGGCCGCATCAAGGGTATGTTTGGCGCGTATCTCTCACCGGATCTTGTGAATAGCATGGTCGAATCTGGTGAAGAGCCAACTCTCGGTGGGGAAGAAGTTGAGATCACGGCATTTTTCTCAGACATTCAGGGTTTTTCGACCTTCTCTGAACTCCTGACAGCAGACCGACTTGTTGCCCTGATGAATGAATACCTCACCGCAATGACCGATATTTTGCAGGAGGAATTGGGCACGCTCGACAAATACATTGGCGATGCGATGGTAGCTATGTTTAATGCGCCTATCCATGTGGAGAACCACGCATTGCGCGGGTGCCTTGCCGCGGCCCGTATTCAGAAACGACAATTGGAATTGCGCAAAAAATGGGAGAGTGAGGGCGATGATTGGCCGAGCGTTGTCGGCAAAATGCAAACCCGAATTGGTCTCAACACCGGCCCCGCTGTTGTCGGCAACATGGGGTCAGAAAACCGGTTTAACTACACCATGATGGGCGACACGGTAAACCTTGCCGCGCGTAGTGAATCCGGTGCCAAGTCATATGGAGTCTACATTATGGTCACGGGCGAAACTCGCAGTGCCTGTATGGCCGTGAGCGATGCTTGTGTCTTCCGTTATTTGGATAAAATTCGCGTGAAGGGTCGCAGCCAACCCGCCGAAATGTATGAGCTTGTTTGCACTCGCGAAGACCTGGATGATGATACTGCGAAGTGCCTCGAAATTTATCAGCAAGGAATCGAGTGCTATCTGAAGCAGGATTTCAACGGTGCAATCGAGTTTTTCGAGCAGTCCGTGGAACTGGAGCCTAATCGCCCGGAGAAAAATACCGAAGCCCCCACAACACCCAGTGACGTGCTCTTGGCACGTTGCCTCTACTACATCGAAGAACCTCCAGGAGCAAACTGGGATGGGGTCTTCGTAATGAAGTCGAAGTAGCCGCGCCAAAGGCGCGGAGATTGGAGGTTAAAGCATGAGGGGAAGCGCTAACGTAGATCGTTCAACTTTAACCTTTCCACTACTTATATTCCGAGTGCTTCCTGGATTTTCTCCAGTGGCTCGATGCCCGCGGACATACGGATCAGCTCGGGGTTTAAGTCGTAGGAAAGCAGTCGTGCTCGCCCAGCCTCAGAAGTGACCTCCTCAAAATGCGCGAGGTACATGAATGGACACATCATGGTGAAGCCCGTGCCGAAGCTTGGCCCTTTGACGATTCGCGCGTTGTCGTAAAAATCCGTTAGTGGTCCATTCAACTCGATGGTGAAAACGGTGCCACAGGCGTCGTCGCTGCGCGCAATGGCGTTGAAATTCGCGGCGGTTTTTGCTGATCGTGGATGCCAGACTTTGCGAATCGCGGGATGCGCCTCCAGCCATTCGATGAGGCCGCGCGCATTGGCGCTTTGTTGGGTGGCTATTTCGGGCATCGTGTCGATCTGCGCAGCGAGGCGTGCGAGGTCACGCGCGTAAGGCTGCTCGCATTTGCCTGCCAGTGCCGCGGAAAGTTCGTCGGCAAACGGGCTTGTCGGATTGACTGCGGCCGCGCCGATCATGACGTCGCCTTGGTGCGCGGCGTATTTCGTAAGGCTCGTCACGAGCAAGTCGGTATGCGGGAGCACGTCGACGCTGGAGATGCCGGCAATGGTGGGGTCGTAAATACGGATGACGCCATGCTTGCGGCAAAGTTCATCGAGCAGCGCGACATTGGGCGTTTGGATCAGTGGATTGGTTGGCAGTTCAGTAACGATTGCAGCTAGTTCATCGCCTGCCTCGGCAAATAATTGCCGTAGTGCGGTTTCGTCGAAGACATCGAACTGCACAGTTAGCTTGTTTTCCGGCCCAAGGAATTGCTCGAGGATACGTTGGGTGTCCAGATAGAGCCAGCCAAGTTGCAGGTAGCGGGTGCGTCCGCGTGGTGCCTGGACTTGGCGTGCGGCGCGCAGGGCACCGTAAAAGGCGTTCATGCCGCAGTTGGCCAAGTGGATCTCGTCGGTGGGCAGGTAGCTCTGCAATACATTGAGCACTTGGATTTTGCTTTCCTTGGCTACGCAGTTTTTCGATGCAGAGTTACCTTTCGATAGAAAATTATTATCGATTGCCGAGTCCGATGGCGGGGCTTGGCCGTGTGCACGCAGGTAGTCTTCAGCATGGCGGGAGGAGATACAAAGGCCAGTGTGCTGGAGGTATACCTTGGCGCGGTGGCGTAGCTCGGGGTTGTCGGGCAGGCTTACACAAAAGAAATCAGACTCGGGGACGACGGCGGAGTCTTCTGCATTCAGCCAGCGCACGCAGTCCTGCGCGGCAGATTCGGAAGGCAGTAGAAAGACGGCGCGTCCTGCCAAACCGAGTCTTTCGGTGGCGAGGTTCATGGCGCGGACCACGTAGTCGTGGAGCACGAAGCGCGGATAGGCGTATTTGACCTGGGCAATGGTCGCCGGGCGTTTTTCTTCGTAGCCGATGACATCGTCCATCGTGGGTAGGCTGCAGCACACTGCGTGGACGGTGTCTGGGATGGTTGCCCCGAGGGGGTAATGCTGGAGAGTGCTGGACATGGATGAGAGCGAGCCAAACTAACCAATGCGAAAGGGCTCGCAGATCAATTCAATTCTCGCACGGGCCATGATTTCATCTGGTACCATGGGCTCTTGGGCGTTGGTGAAAAATTGTAATTTTTCGGGTCGAGTAGCATCGAATCACCAGAATAAGAATTGAGGTCGGTCCTTGTTGTTTCCTGCCATTGGGCGAAGTTGAGTTTCTTGCCGTTAACCATGAATGCATTTTTATCCGGTGCGTCGTAAAGGTTTTGCGCAGCTTGGAGCTGGCCGTTACGGACATCAATCAGCTGGTCGTTTTTTAGAGCAACGAACATGTTCAAGCGCAGGCTTAGCTCCGAATCGATAGGTTCACCAGCACTGCCAACACGGCCTAGGCGGCCCACGTCCTCGTCGATTGATAGCTGGCTCTTGCCATTGCCGTAAAGAACATTACCGATCAGGTTGGCACGGCTGGTCGATAGAAAAACCCCGTCGTTTTCATTGAATGCGATTTCACTTTCGGTGATCGTTAATTTGCCTGAAGAGTCGACACTCGATATACCTAATTCATTCTGAATAGCGGTCAGTTTGCTTAATGTCTGAGCGCCTGAATTTTTTATTAAGGACAGCCCGTAGCCGTGATTTTCGACAAGTCGAAACGACCATACTTTAATGTTCTCACAATTGAAAAATTTAGCCCCGCCACCGTTTTCTCCGGCCCAACCATTGAGGTTTGCTTCACAGCCGGTGATGCCCAGTTCTTTAACTCCAGAGACACTGAGTCCCAGATTTCCGCAGCGATCGACGAGCATGCGGCGTAGACGAACGTTGGGCGTTTTGCGGATATCGACGCCGGTGTCCTGACAGTATTCGACGGACACGTTATTGATGATCAGGCTGTCGCTTGCTGAGGCCGAGATGCCCGTTTGATATCCGCGTTCAATGGCGAGGCTCTCAATAAACAGCAGGCCGCTTTCTCCGCTGATTGCACTGCCTTGGCGTCCGATCTCCACCGTGCCGTCTCTCACGACACCCCCGATCGGCGGCAGAAGGTAAATCATGTCGGGGCCAAAAAACACCTTTCCGGCCTGCACTTGGCTGATTGAATCGACCTCCAGCAGGCGAGCGCCCTCCACGAATACCATTGGATGGCTATGGGGATTAAACTTGCGACTGAGCTCAAAAACGCTGTGTTCACCGATTTTCCAGCCGTTGACGATGTCACAGCCGTTGAGGATGGTTTTGCCGGGTTCGCTCGCCTCCAACTTGATAGATCCACTGCCGCCAACGGAGATTGACTCCCGGTAAACGCCGGGATGGATCAGCACGCGTGCGGTTTTTTCGGCGCGGGTGAAGCCCATGGCATTGATGACGGCGGCGTTGATCGTGCGAAAGGGTGTGGCTGGGTTGCGGTCATTCGCTGTCGGGTCCTGCGAATTGACCTCGATGATCACGTCCCACTCTTCGGGGATTTCCGTCGCCTGAAGTGCCGAAAACACGAGGATGAAAAAGCAATATCTGATGAAGCGCGGAAGCATAATATTAAACCAATGTGGGTGCCGTCGGCTTTCGGAATGTAGCCTTCAGCCAGCGGCCTGATCTGGCTGAAAGTCAGTTGAGCGAGGGGTCGTCGGGCGCATCGGCCAGAAAGCCAAGTTCGGGCTGCAAGCGGTGCAGGTAGATTTTCCAAAGCTCTTCGCCAGTTGCCTTCTCTACGAGAGTTTCGGTGACAGGACTGACGAGCCAGGCGTTTTGCGCCAACTCATGTTCCATCTGACCTTGGGTCCAACCGGAGTAGCCGAGGAATGCGCGGATCTCGGCGTCTTCGTCGGCTAGTTTTAGCTCACGCGCGGCTTCCTCACTCAGGCCAAAATGTAGCCGGAAAACGCGGGCTTCCTGCTCCCATCGCCAAGCGGCGAGGATTACTTGGTCCGTTTGCACGGGTCCGCCTTCGTAGATGGGTACGTCGGACAGCGGGCTGTAGGTGAAATCGTCGTTCTTCTCGCCCAAAGTTACGCCGAGCGGGCGGTTGATGATCACTCCGAGCGCGCCATCGTCATCGGTGTGTGCAGATATCAGCACGACGGCGTGCTTGAAGTTCGGGTCGAGCAGCGAAGGATGAGAGATCAACAATTGACCGGATAGATCGGAAAAATCGTTATCTGAGTCGCTCATAACCACGGTTTATCGTTACCTTTATCGGTTGTTGTTGGCTAGCGAAAAACAGCCCTGGGTTGTTACCAATTGCCAATGTCGTCCTCACTGGGAACGCCATCAGGGCCCAACGACCAGACGTCGTAAGTTTCCTTGTTTTGCTGTCCGGGATAGAGGTAGCGGTAGGTGTTGCCCCAAGGATCGATCAAGGTTTGTCGTACGTAGGGACCACGCCATTGGGGATGGTTTCGCAGGTTGGCAGAGAGGCTGGGGAGGTTCGGCGGAAACTCACCCAACTGTGCGGCGTAGGTCATGATCGGTGCATTGATGTCTTCGCGGACAAATTCCTGAGCAATTATAATGCGCTCCGCCGTTTTGCCAGGGTCTGCTTTGGGGGCAGATTTAGCGGTTGGTGGCTCATAATCGGGCAGCATGGTTTCCAAGCCTTCGGCATGAACGTAGGGCACAGGTGTCAGGGCAATATTGGGTCCACGCTTGCTCACCTGCCAGACGCGCCCAGTGGCGGTGTCGAGCAGCACTTGGATATTACCCACGTCGGCGACCTGGAAGCGGCCAATCGGTGTGGCGTCATCACCAGATCCGAGTGCTGTCAGGTCATCGGCGGCGAATCCGGGGGTGGCTGCACAAAGAAGCGCTAGAAGAGGAATTAGGGAAAATTTCATCGGTTTAGAGTTTTATCACTTCGACCCCCGCCTCGATCATAAGCTCCATGGCAATGGGATCATTTTTATAATTGTGGCGAAATTTTATGCAGGCAATTCCTGCCGAGAGCAGGATTTTCGCGCAATTAATACAGGGGAAATGGGTCACGTAGGCCGTGGCTTTTTGTACGGAGATGCCACGTCGGGCGGCGTCGGCAATGGCGTTTTGTTCGGCATGCACTGTGCCCTGCTCGTGGTCGTCCCGCACACGCGATTGGTGGGGGAGGCCTGGTAAAAAACCGTTGTAACCCGCCGCAATGATGCGATTACGATGTTCTCCGCCCGAGACCAGAACCGCTCCCACGTGAAGGCGCTCGCAGGAGGAGCGGGAGGAAATGAGCAGCGCGGTGGCCATGAAATACTCGTCCCACGAGGGCCGATCACTGCTCACGCCAACGGCGGCCTCAATCCGATCCAGCAGGCGGCTGGTGTCAAGGTCGGCGGTGGGGTCAATCGGACTGGCTGGATTGAGGCACATAGCAGGTGTCAGTTGAGTTGCCGTGCAGTTTGATGCTTTCCACGGCGGTCGCAATAGATTTTCCTGTCAATCCCGTGGACGCGTCGCCCGACAATTTTGAGGAACCCTCCCCCCCCCCTCCGCCGGGGAAATTTGCCATCGGCCCCTACGCCAGCCCCAAGCGCGCAAAGGAACATGGTCTGGTTATCTTGGCCATGCGGCTTAGCTATGATTTGGTTCCAGGCGAAGAAGGCGGGTTTTATCTTTGGGTCGATGAGGGTGAGCGTGAGGCCATTTTTGAGCAGTTGGATAAGTATCGGCGGGAAAATAAAAACTGGCCACCACGTGTCTTTGCCGCCCTGCCCAATGACCAGCCCTCCTCGCCATTGACATTGCTCGCTTACGCTCTCGTGCTGACCGCGTTTTTTGTCGCGCAAACGGAGTGGCCAAATTTTGAGAGGCAGGGCGTCAGCGTTAATCGATCAATTTTTAGCAGTGATCAGTGGCAATTGCCGATGACGGCACTGACTCTTCATGGAGGACTTGGGCATCTTGTTTCAAATATCGTTTCCGGGGTCTGTTTCGGTTTGCTGATCAATTGTAGATTTGGCGCTGGTTTGGCTTGGACCCTTTTTGTCCTCAGTGGCTATTTCGGTAACTTGTGCAACGCTTGGTTTTATTGGCCGGGGAGGCACGCTTCGCTAGGAGCGTCCACGGCGATTTTCGGCGCGCTTGGGATGTTGGTGGGTCATGCGCTGGCTAGCCAGTTTACCACTGCTGAGCTTATGAGCCTGAAACACCGGGCAATCCCCTTCGCGGCGGGCGTTATTATCCTCTTACTGACAGGATTTGGTGGTGGTAATACCGATGTGATGGCGCACGTTTTCGGGTTCGCAGTGGGCATCCCATTGGGGGCAGTGGGCTTCTGGTTACTTAAGTGTTGGCCGGGGCTGGCTCGGTCTCGTGTGCTGTTGGCGGTGCCACTCGCGTTAATCGGTCTGGCTTGGGCGGTATCCTTAAGCATTGCTCGTTAATCGCATTTCGCGGCTTGCCAAAGGGCCGCTGCTGGGCCTTTTTCACTGCATGCAAATCGAAGCCGAAACCCGTTCTCAGATCGAAGAAATTACCCGTCGCGCGGGCCATTTGTGGAGGTATCTTTGACGTCGCGGCCAAGCAAACCCGTATTTCCGAACTCGAAGAAAAGATGAGCTCGGCTGGCTTCTGGGATGACCAGAAGGCCGCTCAGGTTGTCATTGCCGAGAGCAACCAGTGCAAGCAGATCATTGAGCCGCTTGTTAAGTTTAAGCCCAAGGTGGACGACCTGAATGCGCTCATTGAGCTTGTTGAGGAAGCTGAAGAGGCCGATGGAGCGGAATATCTTACCGAGCTTACTCGGATGACCGCAGAACTTTACGAGAAGGTGGACGAGCTGGAAATCCAGTCGTTCCTCTCGGGGCCGATGGACCACAACAACGCCATCCTGTCCATCCAGGCAGGTGCCGGTGGCACCGAAAGCTGCGACTGGGCGGACATGCTTTACCGCATGTACACGCGCTGGGCCGAGCGCCGTGGGTTCAAAATCGAAGTCTTAGACCTGCAACAGGGTGAAGAAGCTGGTATCTCCGGTGCGAGCTTGCGCCTGGAGGGGCCGAATGCTTATGGCTACGCTAAGGCAGAACGCGGCGTCCACCGCCTCGTCCGCATCAGCCCATTTGACTCCAATAGCCGCCGCCACACCTCGTTTTGTGCGGTGGACGTGGTGGCCGAAGTCAGCGACGACATCGACCTGGAAATCAAGCCGGACGAAATTCGCATCGACTTGCAACGCGCCAGCGGTGCCGGTGGCCAGCACGTTAACAAAACGGAGTCCGCTGTTCGCTTGACTCACTTGGCCACCAACATCGTTGTCTATTGCCAGAGCCAACGCTCCCAGCATAAGAACAAGGATCAGGCCATGCGACAGCTCAAGTCCAAGCTCTACGAGCTCAAGCTCGATGAGAAGCGGCAGGAAATGGAAAAATTCTACGGCGAAAAAGGCCAGATCGGCTGGGGAAACCAGATCCGCAGTTACGTTTTTCAGCCCTATCAGATGGTCAAAGACCTGCGCACTGGCGTGGAAACAGGCAACGTGCAAGCCGTCATGGATGGCGACCTTGACGCCTTCGTCAACGGCTGGCTCCGCGCCGGCTGCCCGCGCCAACGCAACAAGGACGTGCAGATCGAGGACTAGGCCGCTACAGATACCATCCAGTCGATGCCGAACTGGTCCTTGAGCATCCCGAAGCAGGGTGACCAGAAGGTCTTGCCAAGTGGCATCTCCACCTTGCCGCCATCTTGGAGCAGGGCGTTGAAGCATTGGGCGACCTCGGCTTCCGTGGGGAGTGAGATCGAGAGGGAAAAGCCTGCAAATTTCGCCCCGACCTCGCAACCGTCTGAGGCTTCTTCCGTCCTGTTCACTTTTAATGGGGCTAATCCGCTAGTGTTGAAAGAAGTTATTAGGGCATTGAACCTAGATGGATTGTAGTATTGGCTTAGATCAATCTATACCATTTAGCATGGCATCACGAATTTGGGGCACAGATAATTTCTGCCGAGTCATCGTATTTATACTGGGCTTGGGGGCTGTGTTTTTGATGAGTGCCATCACTGCTCTAGCTGATGATTCGGACTTGCCCACGCACAAGCATGAATCAATCAAGGTTCAGTTGAAATGGCGCCATCAGTTTCAATTTGCGGGTTTCTACACTGCGCTTGAAAAGGGCTACTACGACGATGTCGGCTTGGATGTTGAATTGATTGAGGGAGGGCCTGAAATTAATCCAGAGGAAGTCGTGCTGATGGGCGATGCTGATTTTGGTGTTGGCACGCCGGAGGTTCTTCTTTCCTTTGCCGCGGGTAAACCAATCGTTGTTTTAGGGGTGATTTTTCAGCATTCGCCTTACTCATTTCTCGTAACCAATGAATCCGGCATTGATGATATCAATGATCTCGTTGGTCGCAGTGTGATGATAGAGACGCAGGCAAGTGAACTTTATGCCTATCTAAAACGTGAGAAGGTGCCCACTGAGATGTTAACCATCCTGCCGCATACACAATCGGTGGATGACCTCGTTAGCGGCAAAGTGGGGGCGATTTCGGCCTACTCATCCACAGAGCCTTATTTTTTAGAGGCGGTTGGCGTGCCTTATAAAGTTTTTAATCCACGTTCCAGTGGGATCGATTTTTACGGTGACTGCATCTTCACCACGGAGCATTTGCTCAATGAGAACCCTGATTTGGTGAAGCGATTCTATTCGGCGACGATCAAGGGCTGGGAATACGCGATGGATCATCCGGAGGAGGCGATTGATTTGATTTTGGAAGAGTGGCCCACTCAATCGAGCCGAGAGGCATTAAGGTTTGAGTCGGAGAAAATGGAAGAGCTGATGCATACCGAGCTGATTCCCATTGGGTATATGTATGCGGGGCGGTGGGAGCACATTCGTGATACCTACATTGAGTTGGGTATGCTTGATGAAGCCATCTCCCTCGACGGCTTTCTCTATGATGCCGATCCTCATCCGGACACGAAAGGGCTTTACTGGTTGCTTGGGGGGACACTTTTAACAGCCGGTATTGCATTGGTCATTTTATTCCCGATTTGGAAACTGAATAAGCGCCTGCGCAAGGAGGTCGTCGAGCATCAGCGGACGGCGGCTTTGCTCATTGAAGCCAAGGAGCAGGCCGAAAAAGCAAATCAGGCCAAACGGCAGTTTGTGGCGCAAGTCAGCCATGATTTACGCACGCCGCTCAATTGCATTCTCGGTTTTTCTGAGCTCATGCATGATGATGAGAAAGACATTGAGCGCCGCAGTTATTTGTCTTCGATTAATTCGGCTGGTAAGGGGCTACTTTCGCTCGTGGATGAATTGCTTCACATCGATCGGATTGAATCCGGCAGGGTCGAACTCGACAGTATTGATTTCATTATCGATGATGTACTGGACTCGCTGGTCGAACTACTGTCTCCCACCGCCGAGAGTAAGGGGGTCGAATTGGTTACCTGCGTCGAAAAACCGTTTCAGGGAAACATGGTTGGGGATGCAGAGAAGCTTCGTCAGATCCTTTTGAACCTGGTGGGCAATGCGATTAAGTTTACCGAAGCGGGATATGTCTCAATTCGTATCGAACAGGGGGCTCCCGGTTGGGCCAATATACGCATTGCGGACTCGGGCCCAGGCATTCCAAGCGATATTATTGGCGGCATTTTCGAGCCATTTGTGCGCGCAAATAATATCCGGCATAAAGATGGTTGTGGCTTGGGCTTAACGATTGTTCATCGCTTGGCTATTGCGATGGGAGGGACGATTACGGCGGATAATACAGATCAGGGCGCGGTTTTTGTCCTATCGCTTCCAATGGCTGTGGACTCGCCAAAAAGCCTGTCCGATTTGTCACCATTCAGGGACTTTCAAGGAATGGAGGTGGCGGTTGCTCTAGGTGAGAATGTTCGTGCGGAGTCAGCCATTGCAAATCTCTTAAGCCTTGGGGCCAACGTGAGCAACTTCAGCGAAAACCCCAACGCGTTGATTGATTGTCAGATTTTGATCACCGACAAAGACCATCAAGGTAAGGCTGCGATTGATCAATTTTTAAAGCAGAAAAAGCCGGTTGTATTGATAATCCGGAATCATCCAATGATGACCCGCCGGTTTCTTGCGCGTTACATACTCGAAGCTGGATGCAACTGACGGATTTGCCCCCCCCCCCTCAACGAAACCAGATCTGAAAATTGAGTCCCCAGCTGATTCGTTACGGACGCAATCGCCGTGATTGACTTCAGGCCCGCGCCACAACGTAATAGGCGGAATGTTTGTCGACGAAGTCAAAGTTAAGCTTAAAGCGGGAGATGGTGGTAATGGTTGCCTGAGCTTCCGCCGTGAGAAGTATGAACCTCGGGGTGGCCCCAACGGGGGGAACGGTGGGCGCGGCGGCGATGTTGTGCTCGTGGGGGACGAAAACACCACGGACTTGGTTGATTACAAGTTTATGCCACACGCCACTGCTCAGAATGGTGAGCCCGGACGGGGTGCCGACCAACATGGGGCTTCGGGTGACGATAAACGCCTGCGCCTCCCCTTGGGCGTGCAAGTCTATGACACTATTAGTGGTCAGATGGTCTGCGAGTTGCTCGAACACGGCCAGGAGATCATTTTGCTCAATGGAGGACGCGGCGGTCTGGGCAATCAGGTCTTTAAGTCATCCGTTAATCAGGCTCCACGCAAAATCACACCCGGTAAGCCTGGAGAAGAGGGTGAATATCGCCTAGAACTCAAAACCATCGCTGATTGCGGCTTGGTCGGCTTTCCCAATGCAGGCAAATCGTCCATCATGGGCCTGATGACCAAGAATCACCCGAAGATTGGCCATTATGCTTTTACCACGCTCCAGCCGAGTGTTGGCGTGCTTGAGTTCCCAGAGACTTACGAGCGTCTGACGATTGCGGACATTCCGGGTCTTATTGAAGGCGCGCATGAAAATAAAGGCCTCGGGCATCGGTTTCTCCGTCACATTGAGCGCTGCCGGATGCTCCTGTTCATGATAGACATGGCCGGAGAAGAAAACCGTGATCCGCTTGAGGATTATGCCATGCTTTGCAATGAGCTAGAGCTTTACCAAGAAGACCTCAAGGATCGCGCCCGCATCATTATCGCCAACAAAATAGACGAGCAGCCTGCCGCAGGAGACAACTTGAAACGCTTTCGCGCTGCCCACCCAGACCTTAAGGTTATTCCGATTTCCTGTCTGAGCGAAGAAGGCGTCTCAGAGCTGCGCGATGCACTCTACAACGCAATTATCAGCTCGGCTGCGGAGTAAGATCCCATGTTGAACAGAGACGTGCCTCGTAGCCATAATTTTGAGAAATGAACGTCGCGGACATTCAACTGAGGATGCTCCTGTCGCGCTTCTAGGGGATTTTTGGCTTGTGGCCGGTTGCGGCAAGACGATAACTCTTTTTCATCTGTATGTCTGATGCGATCTTAACCGACCTAACCGTTCTTGCGACTTCAAGCGAAGGATTGTCTGCGTCAGACGCCCATCAAGCGGCTCATCAGCTGGCTTCGCCCAAAGTGGGAGCCGAAGCTAAGGCAGCGCTACTCACCGCAATGAATGAACGCGGGGAAACGTCCGTCGAGCTGGCAGCCTTTGCCGCAGCCTTCCGCGATTTGGCCCGTGACCCTGGTCTAGGTAGTATGGCTGAGCGGGCGATTGACATCGTAGGCACGGGTGGGGACAAGTCCGGCAGCTTTAATATTTCGACGACATCGGCCTTCGTTGTAGCGGCCGCAGGGGTGACCGTCCTCAAGCATGGCAACCGATCCATCACCTCCAACTGTGGCAGTGCGGACTTGCTTGCGGTGCTGGGGGTGGATCTAGAGGCGACGTTGCCAACCATCCGTCATTCGGCAGAGGAACTTAATTTCGCGTTCTTTTTTGCCCCTGCATTTCACCCAGCGTTCAAGGAGATCATGCCTGTGCGCAAGGCGTTGGCAGAAACGGGTCGTCGCACGATTTTCAACCTGCTGGGGCCATTAATTAACCCCGCTCGCCCTGCGCATCAACTGCTCGGCGTCTATCCGGCAAGATGGGTGGAACCTGTCGCCCATGCTCTGGACGCAGTAGGCTTGAAGAGCGGGCTGGTGGTCCATTGTGATCTGGGTGAAGGCGCTGGAATGGACGAATTTTCGACAGCAGGCGTGAATCTAGCGGCAGGCGCTGGTCGCTTGGGCCCAGATGGAGAAGGCGTTCGTTGGACGGGGGAGGCCCCGTTGCCTCTAGCGAAGCTTGGCCTAGAGCCTGCGCCAATGAGTGATCTGAAGGGCGGGGATCTTAACCAAAACCTAGCCATCCTAGAAAAACTGATGGCTGGCAAAGCACCTAAGGGCTTGGAAGACACTGTTAGCTTAAATGCTGGCGCTGCGCTTTGGGTGGCTGGGCGTTGTAGCACCTTGGAAGAAGGCCTCGAGGTGGCGCGGGAGATTATGGTCGGCGGTGCCTTACGCCGCTGGCTTACACAGCTCAGGGAGTTTTACGCGGGATGAAATTGAAGTATTTTGGCACTGATGGAATTCGTGGCAAGGTGGGGGGCGATGTGCTCACCCACGAGTTTGTGCGCCGCGCTGCCTATGGCATCTCAGCGTTTATGCGTAAGCACAACCAGGCGAAGCCGATCACGGTCGTCATTGGCCGCGACACTCGGGCATCGGGCGTGGAGCTGGAGGCCCTGTTGTGCGAAGCCCTGTGCCAAGACCACATCCATGTGATCCGACTCGGGGTGCTCCCAACGCCCGGGGTCTCAATGAGCCTGCGGGATTTGCATGCTGATCTTGGCGTGGCGATCACCGCCTCGCACAACCCGGCTTCGGACAACGGGTTGAAGTTTTTCGACAATCGCGGGCTGAAATTTTCTGAGCAAGCCGAGGCCGAAATCGAGCGCTTCATTGATGCGGCAGTCATCAAAACCCCTGATGTAAACAACGATTGCGGCCATGACTACGATGGCAGCGCGTTTTATATTAACGTCCTGCGCTCGTTGATGCATCAGGATTGCCTGAAGGGCTGGAAGGTTGTTGTGGACACGGCTAATGGCGCGACGACAACGACGACGCCCGCTGTTTTCCGGCATTTTGGGGCGGAAATTATCCAACTCGGCGCGGAGCCTGATGGCCAGAATATCAATGAGGGTGTGGGCAGCGAATGCCCGGACAAGCTTGCTGCGGCAGTCAAAAAACACGGTGCTCGCCTTGGCGTGGCGCACGATGGCGACGGTGATCGTTTAGTGATTTGTGACGAGCTGGGGCGCATTGTTCATGGGGATCAGTTGCTCGGCGTTCTTGGGCTTTATGGCATCAAAACCGGCCGTTTGCGCAAGAAAACTGTCATCGCGACGGTGCATAGTAATATGGGGCTGGACCGTGCTATCGCGCAGGCTGGCGGCAAGGTAGAGCGGGTGGATGTGGGTGACCGCAACGTCTTGCACCGCATGCTGGAAGGGGATTTCAACTTTGGCGGCGAGTCTTCAGGGCACATTATTTTTCGTGATTATTCGGTGGCTGGAGACGGCCTGCTGGCGGCGATTCAGCTGCTCTCAATGCTCTTGGAAACGAAGTTGCCGCTCTCTGAGCATGTGAAAGCGGTGGAGCTTTTTCCGCAGCTTACGCGCAACCTGAAGGTCGCTGAGAAGCGTCCATTGGCCGATTGTCCAAGCTTGAGCAAGGCCATTGCTGAGCTGGATGAGGGCCTTGCGGGGCGGGGGCGTATCCTCGTTCGCTATAGTGGCACGGAGCCGAAATTACGCCTGTTGGCGGAGGCCGAAACCGACGCAATCGCGGCGGAAACCATCGAAAAATTAGAAGCCGCCGCTCGGGTGGATTTGGACGTCCTGAACTAATCCTCGTTTGTTGAGGGGGGGTATTGGCCAGATTTTGGCCATTTTTTAATGCAAGTCATTGAATGACAAGTTCATGTGCGATTTTCGCCAAAAAATGCTATTAAAAAATACTGATACTTTTATGTCCCATTTGGAGGGCAAGCTCGGACAAAAATGTAATAAAAGTATCAGTCCTTGCGAATAGCGGTTGGCGAAATGGGCGGATTTCGTGGGCGGATTTGTTTCCGGCGCTTGCGTTTTGGGCAAATCGGGCGAGCATGCGTGACCAATGGCTAATGCTGCGCAGACCGATTCTGTATCGACGGCCCGGTGGGGTGTGGCGGCGGCATTGTGGGGCGTAAGTTGGCCGCTGGGGTGGTTTATGGGCGGCGAATCGGGGGCATTGCTCCCGGCAATTTGGCCAAGCATTGTCGCGCTGGGCGTGGTTTATTTAACGCGACAAGCCCTGTTGGGGTTGGTGGCTGGGGCCATCGCGGGCGCGATCATTCTCACCAACGGCCAACCCTGGGCGGCGTTTTTGTCACTTATGGGTGACTATTTTGCGCCGCACTTCACGAACGAATGGAAAATGAGCGCCGTGGCCTTCACGCTGTTGCTGGGCGGGTTTGCGGCGGTGCTGGAGCGCAGTGGCGGGCTGGAGTATTTTCTCCGTCGCTACCTGCTGCGTGGCGGGGAAAGCCCGACGCGGTTGCAGGCGGGCGCGGCGGGTCTTGGGCTGGTGTGTTTCTTTGACGGTCTCGCCAACAGCGTGCTTGTTGGGCGGCTCGTGAGCCCCTTGGCGGACCGGCACGGCGTGTCCCGCGTCAAGCTGGCCTACATCGCGGATTCCACCAGCTCTGCGGTGGCCTGCGTGGCGTTTCTCTCGACGTGGATTGCCTATCAGCTGTCAATGATTCGCGATGGATTTGCCCAGATTGGCGAGGAGGCGAATCCCTACGCGTGGTTCCTGCGTTCGCTGCCGTATAACTACTATTGCTGGTTCACGTTGCTGCTGGTGGGGCTGGTGATTTTCCGTCAATTCAACCCCGGCCCAATAGGCACCTACGAACGCGCGGCGCGGGAAAAAGTCGGGCAGGGCGACGCGGTGGCGGAGACTTCGACGGCAACTTCGGGCGGGCTGATCCTCTGCGTTATTGGCTTGGCGACCTTATTTTTCTCCCTGTTGATCGGTCTTTACGGCTTCGGCCTGCCCAGCGCTGAGGGCGATGCGGCAGCCTATTTCCCCATCACCGCTGACAAGCTAACGGCGGCCTTTGGGAGTCAAGCTGGAGCCTTCGTGCTGGTCTTTGGCGGGGTGATGGCGTCCGTGTCGGCGCTCGTGCTGTTTCCGGTCAGCGGGCGATCCTACGCCAAGGGGGCGCGGGCCTACGGGCAAGGCGTCAAGCACCTGCTGGCCCCCGTAATGATCCTCGTTGGCGCGTGGATGCTCAGCTCGACGCTCTCCTCGCTTGGGACTGGAAAACTGCTCGGCGACCTCGTGGGCCAATGGGCACCACTGAGCTTGATCCCCGTGCTGATCTTCCTGTTCGGCGCGGTGATTTCCTTTTCCACCGGCACATCGTGGGGCACGATGGGCATCTTGATGCCACTGGCGATCCCGCTGATTGCCAACCATCCGGGCGCGGCGGGCATCGATCTCACACCATTTTACGCGGCGGCGGTGGGCGCGGTCTTCAGTGGGGCGGTCTTTGGCGACCATTGCTCCCCGATCAGCGACACGACAATCGTCAGCGCAATTTCCTGCGATGTTTCCCCGCACGACCACGTCCGCACGCAGTTGCCCTTCGCATTACTATCGGCGCTGACGGCGGCGTTAGTGGGCTTCCTGCCCGTGGGCTTCGGAACCTCGCCCTGGATCGGCCTACTGCTGGGCGCCTTGGTCTTAATCGGGGCAACTTTCCTCTGGCCCGTTAGGCGAGTCGGGGCGTGATTGAGTGCTGTGGATATAATGGATTTATGCGGGCTCCTTAAATAAGTTTGTTAACAGCATTAAACATGTGATTATTGAATCGCCTACAAGTTGTCCTTGCACGCCTTGTATCGTGGCATGTCGGAATGGATTATGATCTAAATGATAATTCTGAATCAAAATAGTTGTTTTATATGTTAAAAACTAGAGTGTATTTTGATTGCCATCGGGCTTATGTAAGTCACGTTTTTAATCGTGAGACTGTATTTCTTATTATTATTTTGTCTAACATCGCTTCTTCATGCGCTGCCGCCTAGTAATTCTTCATTTGTTGAAGCTGGGCATGATGGAGGCTTAGATGCTTTGAAAATGGAGCTGCGGGCAATACAGCATGGAGAGTCGCAAACCCTGCGGGTGCTACGAGTGGGGGACTCGCTTGCAGGCCGAATTAGCCAGGAAATCGAAAGGCAGGTGTTGACCAAGTGGTTCCCAGGAGCGGTGTATGCGAGTGACTCAAAGGGTCGTGGGGGTATTTACACCCCGACTTATCCAAGTGGATTGCGCTATACAAAATCGGACTATAGCTTAACATTTGTAGGTTCCTATATACTGTTGCCTATTGAAGGAGGCTTTAAATTTTCGGCCTACCAGAGTGGCGATTATTATGCCCCATTCCTCGTTGATCGTCTAAAAATCCCGTATCTTAAAGAGTCTGGAAGCGGGTCTTTTCGGGTCAAAATCAGTGGAGAGAATCCGCTGCAAGAAAATGTTTTTCGCGGTCCAGAATTAACAAATGGAGAACTCGTTGTGAATGCGGATGGCTCGGGAGAAATGGATTGGATAGAGTTGCGCTTTGATTCAGTTCAAAGCCATATTATCGATATTGAGCATGTTAGCGGCAGTGAAGTGCGATTTCTTCATCCGACCATGGAAATTACGACGGAGCCGACCGTTAATTTTTACCACTTGGGTGAGGGTAGCAATAACTTCATAAATATTGAGGATAGTTCAGTAGTGGTGATGGCTCGGCTCATCGAAATGCTTGAGCCAGATATTATTTTGACGCAAAGCGATGATGAGCTTGGGGCGTATGAGAATATGCTGCCAAAGCTGAAGTCCGCTATTGATTTAGCTGGGTTGGAAACCAGACCCGCCGTTATTTTGGTTGGCGAGGGCCCAAAATTGAACTTTTCGTTCAATTATGACTACACATTGAAAATCGAGGCAGCCAACGCCTATCAACGTGCATACGCCGCAGAGCAAGGTTGGTCCTACATCGATCTGATGGGTATTGCCAATGACATGGACACCCTGCTTGCCCGAGGGCTAGCCGGAGATGGCGTTCACCTTGATCGTAATTTTTATTTGCTGGGTGCCCAAATCGGAGCATGCGGTCTTGGGCTTTATCCGAGCGATGATGCTTTGCCCGTGCTTGACTTGGACGGTGACAGCCTATCTGACCTGAATGAGTATTTGCTAGCTGGATCGCATCCACTGCTTGCTGACACAGATTCAGATGGGCTTGAAGATGACTTTGAGGCTCAGGCCGGGTTGTCTCCGAGAATTAGCATAGCAACAACTCTTGAGGCATTAGGCAGCGTGGCCCCGCAACTATTGATGAGCAATTCGCTAATCTCGGTTGATGCTGAATCTGGGGTCACTATTGGTTTTCAGATCAAAAAATCGACCGATTTAATTAATTGGAATCCGGTTGCCCCACAGTCAGTTCATATTGATGGCGAGCATATCAATGTTGGCCTTGGTGAAGTGCAGTCAGAATCAGAATTCTACCGTATTGGCGTAAAATAGGCTGAGACAAAACGCCTGCCGTTTGGTGGGGCGATTTGCAATAAAGACTGCGGCGACCTCGTGCATTGCGTTTCAGAAAATAAATGATAGTGCTAAGGGGTGATTTTTTTGCGTCTGCTATGGTTACTGGCGATACCCTGCCTTTTTCTGGTCGCTGGTTGCGGTGATCCAGCTGCGGGCAGCGCCGTCGGGCCGCATGCGCCCGATCGCTCGGATGCCATTCGTGAACAGTATTTGGACCGTGAAGCTGCCGTGGAGGCCTCTATGGAGGGGCGGATGGCGTATCAGGTCAAGCCGCGCACTGGGGCGCTTGGCGCTCTGACGGAGGAACAATTGAAGGCGCAACGCGCCATGCTTCGCACGCTGTTGATTGATGCGGGGGAGTCGCCATTGCAGGCCGCCATCGCGCTGGACACCGTGAACGCCGCACCAGAGCTGGCACCAGACATGGACTTGGCTCCCGTCCGCGCAACGCTCAAGGCGACATTGGGCCAAGCACGTGCTCGATTGGGGGAGCAGAGTGACGCAGCCCCTGTCACAGTGGATTCCGTAAATGACCTGACTTTGCTCACGGTGCTCAGCCTTGCGCTGGGCCGCGAAGAATACGCAGAGGACTATGAGCGCGGGGTGTTGGGGCTGCTGAAGGCGATGGATTCTACGGGGCGTTTTGGGGATTTACGCGGGGGCATTGTGCGCGCGTTTGGGATCGATGATGCGCTGATACAGGCCGCCTATGCCACTGCTTTGCAGGGTGACGACCGCTTGCGTGGCCATTCGTATTTCGCGTTTGCGCCGTATTGGTTTATGCACCGTTTTCAGCCAAATGGCGCGCCCTACATCACCCATCAGATTACGCCTGAGCAGGCCCGGGCGATCAAGCGCATGACCGACGGGACTTTGTCCAGTATGGCCTCGCTTTACCCATCGCCAGAAATCCAATGGTGGTTTGAACATTTTGGGCCGGAGGAGTCGAGCGCGAGAGAGGTGTCGGTTAATGAGTTCTTGGGGCCCAATGCGTTGCCTGCGGATTTTGCGCCGCCGCCCTATGGCCTTTATCCCCACGCGGGCGTACTGTTTTGGCGTTCCAGTTGGGAGCGCAATGCGGATAGTCTGCTGGTGCGAGGAGCCGTGGAGGCTGACACGAACAGCGTGCGAGATGCGGGTAATCTCCTCTGGATTGCCCATGGTGACCCGGTGCTGGTCGACGCAGATATGGCGTATGAAGTCGCACCGGTTTTAACGGATGAGACCAAACCCCGCGCGATCGAAACCCGGCTGATACCCGCCGATAACGTGCTCCGCGTAGGCACCGCCGAACCGATTGATGGGCGGGCACCAATCATCACGCGAGAGCTAAATTCGCAAGGAGGCAATTTGCGCATCGACGCCTCGGCGTTGTTCCCCGAGCTGGGCCAGTGGCATCGTGATGTCTTCTGGGAAGCGGGCGGCGAAGTGCGCATTATTGACACCATCCGCTACGCGCTTGGCCAGCGTGAACGCACCTCGGTGTTTTGGCATTTGAACGCGACGGAGCCAGTCAATTTGGAAGCCGACCGCTCCCGCACAATCGTGGAGTGGGACGAGTTCGCGATCGTGATTCAGGGTAATTCGCCGTTGGAAATTGAGCAGTTCCTCGTCCCTGATGGGCGCGGTGTCGACACGAGCCACATTGTTTTGGCGATGCGCACGATCGGCCGTCCGCCGTCGTTGCGAATCCTCACGCGAGTGCTCCCTCGGGAGAAAGGTAAGGGTGGGGCTTTGCCGAAAAAAGAATCGCCTGCGCCCGACGCAGAATAGCCGCAGACTTATGTCTTGGCAAAAAGCGCGGTGCCGATGGGGGCGGTGAGGGCGGCTTCGCCTTCGCCGGTTGCGGAGGCAGCGTCGATCAAGGTAAAGCCCAAGGCGTTGAGTTTGGTGAGCAGGGACAGGCCCGGCTGTTCGGGGTGATGCCATTCGATCAACAAGTGTTGGCCATGGGCGGTCAGCCAGCTCCCCCAATGCTCCAGCAGGACGGCTTCCGCGCCCTCGATGTCGATCTTGATAAGGTCCAGCGGGCCGTCGAACTGGCCCACCAACGCCTCCAAATCTGCGACTGGGCGGGTGACTTTTTTTCCGCGCGAACCGAGTGACGACAGGCGCGATTTGTGCGAAGTTTTGCCTTCGTAGAAATCAATGTGAGTGACGCCTTTGGGGCCGACGGCGGCCTCGACAAGTTGCATTTGTGTTTTGGGCTGGCTGAGGGCAATGGCGTCGCGGGCGGCGGAAAGCGCCTCGGCATTGGCGTCAACGAGGACTGCCTGACGAGGCGTTGGCCACGTTTTTTGCTGGGCCAGCATTTCTAGTCGCAAGCTGAACATCCCGCAATTGCAGCCCAGATCCAGCCAGCGCGAGACCGGCCCAATACGCTCCAGGAAACAGTCGTATTCGCGCTGGATAAAAATTTCCCGCAGGATGAGGAAGTCTCCACGGTTGCGTAGAACGACAGTGCAGCCAGGCCCCAGCTCCAGACGGAGTCGGGTCCAAGGGAAAATGCGCCACGCCAGCGAGCGCTTGAGGTCATCGAGGGCCTTCATGGTAATGTTGAGGATGTAATGATGAATGATGAAAGCGAACGCAAGGGGAGATGCAACGCACGAGGGAGAGAGGGTATAATTACGCTGGGCAGCAATATCTTGCCTTTGAAGGGGCGAATGCATTTACACTTCGTAATGAAACTCCCCTCGATTGCATTGTTCGCTGTGGCATTGATTGCCGCCAGCGCCCCAACATTGGCCCAGAAAATATCCCGGGTCACCACCGATCAGCCGCTGGTGGCCCTGACGTTTGACGATGGCCCTAATGGGGAAAACATGGAGCAGATTCTTGCGGTCCTCGCAGGGGAGAATGCGACGGCGACGTTCTTTCTGATCGGCAAAAATGTAAAGACGCAGCCTGAGCTTGCGCGCAAGGCATTGGCGCAGGGCAATGAATTAGCGAATCACACGATGACGCACCCGCACCTGCCCAAACTGAAAACGCGGGAGGAGATTGAAAAACAGATTGTTGATACCCAAAAAGTTATTTTCGAGATGACAGGCGTTGAGCCGGTATTGTTTCGCCCGCCGTATCTTGATTCTGACGACCGCTTGGTGGAGGTTTTGGCGGAGAATAACCTTCCGTCTGTTTACTGTACGCGCGGCGTCGGTGATTGGGAGGAAGGGATCACGGTGGATAAGATCACCAGCCGCGCATTGGATGGAGTCCAAGGTGGAGATATCATCCTAATGCACTCTTGGTCGCCCCAAACGCTGGCAGCCCTGCCGGCCATCCTTGGCGCTCTCAAGGAACAGGGCCTCAGCTGTGTGACGGTTTCCGAGCTGATGGCCTCCGCTGAGCCCAAGTAAAGCGCTGGAACCCATTGGTTCGACACTCCTAATTGATCATTCGGCAAAATCGCCCTTGGCGTGGGGGGTGTTTGCGCTTTTGTTGTGGGGTTTGTCATGGAGACTTTGCGGCCAAAGGTGAAAGTAGCGTTTGTGGATTTCTGGGAAACATTTGACCCAGCGAACCACTATCTGATGCGCCAATTGAAGAAAATTGCGGGTGTTGAGCTGTCGGACTCGCCTGATGTGCTCTTCTATTCCGATGGCAAGGGCGGCGTACATCGGCACTTTCGCGGGAAAAAAGTCTACGTCGCAATTGAGGACCGGACGCCGAATTTCCGGGAGTGCGATTACGCTTTGAGCTTTCGGGAGATGGACGACGAGCGCAACTTACGTCTGCCGTTTTATGTGACCGTTGGCAATGGCGCGGAGCCGCTCATCCGAGGTGATGAGGCTGCGGAAGCCCAACTGCGGGGGCAGCGTCGGCGTTTTTGTGCATTTGTGGCCTCGAACGCCAACCCTCGTCGGACGGCGCGTCGTCGATCGTTTTACAAGATGCTTCATGCCCAGCGGCACGTGGACTCGGGTGGCAAATTTTTAAACAACGTGGGGGGGCCAGTGGTTGACAAGCACGCGTTTATCTCGGGCGCACGCTTTTGTCTGGCACTGGAGAACTACGCTCTCTCAGGCTACACAACAGAAAAGCTTTATCAGGCGATGGCGGCGCGCTGCATCCCGATTTACTGGGGCAACCCCGATGTCGCGGAGGATTTTAACCCCACCAGCTTCATCAACATTACCAATTTCGATACCGACGCCGAGGCCGTGGAACACATTCTTGAGGTCGATCAGAATCCGGATTTGCAGGCCAAGTATCACCGCGAACCGTTCTTCCCTGGCAACAAGCCCACGAAGTATTTCCGCGACGATTACCTGCTGCCGCAGTTGGAAAAAATCATAGCCGATCCGAAAAAGCGGCGTTCGCATTTCTGGTTTGGCGACATTGTTTACGACCTGCGCAAACGCTGGGGCTTCCATATACCGGTGCTTGCGCCCAATGCCCATCTGGGGCCACGCTTCGCCAACGCCGAGGTGGAGTAGTCTGGGGAGATCCCTCCAGGACGGCTAATTATTCCGGTGGGACTTAGGCTCAAAGGGCTGAAGGAAGGCCTCGCGGAAGTCGTAGCCGCCGCTAAAATCTTCCCGTTGGTCGTTCTCTGTTTTGCCGAGCACGCCCCATTCGACGAGGTTGAAAACGATGTCGCCGAAGTCTTCACAAGTATTGAGGCCCCAGTGTGTAAGCAACGTGTAGGAGAGGGGGCCGTATTGATCCAGTGCGTAGTCACGAATGCCCGAGAGCAGTTCCTGGCCAGAAACGTGGCGGGATTCGCGGTCGGGGTTGTCCTTGAGCTGCTTGATGGTGTGGTCCAGCCCCAAGCGAACGAAGTGATACGCGCCAGGCTCATAGCGGGCGTCCTCCTTGCGGATCAGGGCAACAACTTCGTCAAAATCTTTGGCGGGCATTTTGATTATTGAAAATCGTTGGAGCGGCGAGGTCAAGGTCAAGCGATTTGGCATTGGCCAAGGGTAAAGGCGCGCCAGCGGGGCTTGAGTTCAGCGTTTGCGGGCTAGTTATATGGCCCCGATTTTCAGTGGCTCCACCTTTGGAGTGGCCATTATGAAGTTTATTCAAATTCACCAGATTAGATGACCTTTGAAATGAGGCTGCGGTTGTTAGCCACACGACGGTAAACCCATTCACTGATCGTGGCGAAGATTTGGCTGCCTTGGTAAAAACGGAGCAGCCAGGCGTATTTGGGTTGTGTGGCTAGGGCGCGAAAGACGGCCTGGGCAGCAGGGTAGATGGCACCGTCCACATCGACTAATTGCACGGCCTTGGCGAAATCTGCTTCGGGAATTTCCGGATAATCCGGCATTGCCTGCTGATAGGGCGCGAAATCGACCGCGTTGCCCGTTCGCCGTTGGAGCCATCGTGCGGAGCGCCCGCAAAAGCGGCAGTCGCCATCCCAGAGAAGGATGGGGCGCGTCGGTGGAGGCGTGGCGCTAAGGGCGGATGTTTTCAAGTTGTCTCTTTCAAATCAAGTTTGGGCAATCCTACGAACATATTGCTATTGTGGAAAGAAGCGTTTTATTGGCGTTTACTCGTTCTTGCGGATCATGTGTTGCCCTGTAAAAAAAGCTCAGCTCTGGTTGGCTGCCTATCTTTGGATTGCCGCGGTGCCGTTGGCGTTGGCGGATTCGGCGTTTCCGACCGGTGAATCCCTGTCGTGGCAAGATACGCGCATGCTGATGGCCGAGTATTGCTTTGACTGCCATGGCGGCTTTTTGACTGAGGGAAACGTGGACTTGGTTGCGGCGAAATTTGAACGCAGCGTGGCCGAGACGCCCGAAATGTGGGAGAATGCGGCTAAGGCCCTGCGCATTCATTATATGCCACAGGAGGAAGCGATGCCAGTTGAGCGTCGGGAAGCGTTGATTCGGTCCATTGATGCTCGTTTGTTGCAAGCTGCACAACTGACGCGCCCAGACCACACGACCATGCGGCGGCTGAATCGCTATGAATTCGCCAATACGCTCAATGATCTGCTCCTGATTGATTTTCCCGCCCGTGCCCGCCTGCCTGCGGATGATAGCGGCTACGGCTTCGATAACAACGCCGACGTGTTATCGGTCTCGCCTTTGCTGCTGGAAAAATACCTGTCCGTGTCCGCCGAGGCCGCGGAGTGGGCAGTGCCGCTGAGAGTCGAATCGCGTAAGCAGCAATTTACCGGAGCAGAGTTTGCGGCTGGCTTTGAACCTGCGGAAGGGTTTAGCCGGAAGATATATGCCGGTGGCATGAGCAACGCTGCCCGCATTAGCCTGAATCTGATGGCTGGAGAATATCGGGCAAAGCTATACTTAGCCGGCGATCAGGCGGGCGATGAATACGTGCGGGTGCGTATGTATTCGGGCGATGAACCGCCCCGCGAAGTCGAGGTCCCCTCGGATGATGTTAACTCCCCGACGGTGGTCGACTTGAATTTCAGTGTGCGTAAGAGCGAACCTTATCACTTAGCTATCGAATTGGCCAATGACTACTATGATGATAGCACGTCGCCACCCAGTGACCGTAATCTCTATGTGGTCGGGCTGGATCTGGATGGGCCATATCAGACTGCCGAGGGGCTGTATTCGCCGTTTCTGGAACGCCATTTTGGCGGGGCGTTGGAGCAACTCAAACCAGCAGAAATCCGGGCCGGGATTCAGCGATTTGCGAGCCGGGCGTATCGTCGCCCCGTAACCAGCGAAGAGCTGAATTCACTGTGGCACATTTATCAGGAGGAGTTTGCCCGCACTGGTCAATCTCCCCGCCGAGCACTTCACGCCGTGATGGACACCGTGATGGCCTCGCCCAATTTTATTTTCCGCTGGGAGCCGCGTGAGGCGGTGAGTGAGTACGGGTTGGCTAGCTGGCTTTCCTATTTTCTTTGGGGATCGATGCCCGATGATCGTCTCTTTGAGCTGGCCCGGAAAAATGAATTGCGCACTCAGCTCAACAGCGAAATCCAACGCATGTTGCAGGATCCGCGCGCCGCGACCTTGACCGAGGAATTCGCCGCCCAGTGGCTGCAATTCCGCGACTTGTGGAACCTGCAAGTCGACCCCAAGAGCTACCCCGCCTATAGCGATCAACTGCAAGCTGCGATGTGGCAAGAAACCACGCGTTTCTTTGCCGATTTGATCCAGCGAGACGGCTCGATTATGCGCATACTCGATGCTGACTACACCTTCGCCAATCCGCTGCTCGCCAAACATTACGGGCTTAAAGACGCCCCCAAGAAAGACTTCCAGCGCGTTTCGCTCGAAGGAACCGACCGCCGGGGCATTTGGAGCCAAGCCGGGGTGTTGACCGTGACGTCGCACCCAGACCGTACCAGTCCAGTCCTCCGGGGGAAATTCATTCTGGAAAATTTGTTGGGCATGGCCCCACCACCACCACCTGCCAATATCCCTTCATTGAGCGCCAAAACGGACCACCCGACGCCAGCAGATTTTCGTGAGAGCTTGGCGCTCCACCGCGCTGATCCGAATTGCGCATCCTGCCACAACATCCTCGACCCGATAGGCCTGTCTTTGGAGAGCTATGATGGCATTGGTGCCCGTCGGCAGGAGCCAATGGTGGCGGAAACTCTTTTTGATGGGACGGTCATTGACGGGCCGGATTCGCTGGTCGCTTACCTCGTCGAGACGCGACGAGATGAGTTTGTGGCGACCTTTGCGGAGAAGCTTACTACCTATGCCACGGGCCGTGGCGTCAACTGGCGAGACCGTCCCGCCTTGGAGCGCATTGTTCAGGAAACCGAAAGTCAGGACTTCCGCATTTCCGCATTAATCACCGCCGTGGTCGAACACTACGCCCCAGGTCGCCCTGCCCGATAGCGATTTCGCTTTTTTTTATCTGCATTTTTCATTACCATAAAACTTGTTATGAGCGCTAACGCATCCACAGGCAGACTTCCCCGCCGCACATTTTTGCGTGGCATGGGCTCGGTGATTGCGTTGCCGATGCTCTTTTCGCTGCCTGCTCGCCTGCTCGCCAATACGACTGCGCCAGCGACACCATTTGGCTGCACGCCTGCGGGAAATCCACTGCGGGTGGGGTTCATTTACCACCCCAATGGTGTGATTCACGAGAACTGGTTTCCCGCCAGCGCGGGGGCGCTCAAGCAACTGCCGCCGACCTTGGAGCCATTGTCCGAGCTGCGCGAACACGTGCAGGTCCTCTCTGGCCTCAAGCATGATAACGCGAATGGAAACGGCGATGGGGCCGGGGATCATGCCCGCGCGAATGCCACGTTTTTAACCGGTGCCCAAGCTCGGAAAACCGGCGGGGAAGACATCATGGCAGGTACGTCGATTGACCAGGTGCTGGCCCGCAAGATGGAAGGCGTTACCCCGCTGCCGTCGCTTGAGCTGTCGTGCAGCAGTCGCCGCAAAACGGGCTCTTGCGACAGTGGTTACAGCTGCGCCTACCAGTATAATCTTTCGTGGCGGACGCCCAACTCGCCGAATATGCCGGAGGTCAATCCTAGGATGGCCTTTGAGCGACTGTTCGGCGCAAACAATGCCCAAGAGCGCCATTTGGTAGCCCAACGTTGGGCGCGCAGACAGAGTGTGCTCGACGGTGTGCGAGACGACACACGCCGCCTTTATCGTCAGGTTTCCGTTGATGAGCGGGGTAAGCTCGAAGCCTATTTGGAAGCCGTTCGCTCAGTCGAAAGCCGCATCCAGACGAATCTCGACGCCCCTCGTCCGCCGGAGGATTATGATGCTCCAGTTGGCGTGCCGCCCGATCATAGTGCCTATCTGGACGCCATGTTTGACCTGCTGGCGCTCGCTTATTCGACGGACTCCACCCGCGTGGCCACGCTGATGCTGGCCCATGACGGCAGTGATCAGACTTTCCCCGAGATCGATGTGCGCGGCAGCCACCATCAGCTGTCTCACCACGAAAATGACGCAGAGAAGATTGAGAACCTCAAGCGCATTGACCGTTTTTACATGGAGGCCTACAGTCGGTTTTTAACGAAGCTCGCCAACACGCCCGATGGCGAATCCAGCAAGCTGATTGATTCCTGCCTGCTGGTTTATGGCGGTGGCATTAGCGACGGCAATCGCCACAACCATGACAACCTGCCAGTCTTGTTGGCAGGATCAGGCGGCGGCCAAATTAAGGGTGGGCAACATGTGCGCTACAACGATACGCCCATGTGTAATTTTTACGTGGACCTTGCCCGCCGCTTCGGCGTCGAGCTGGATTCGTTCGGCGACAGCACCGGTCAGCTCAAGTTGGCTTAGGCGCTTTTCTTCGCCGCGGAGGCCAGAGTGAGGAGGGTCATGCCGCCCATCAGGAAGTTCACGCCCACGATCAGGCCGATGAACCAGTGTGCGGCGCTCGGCCACTCCGAGAAGACGATGCCTGCAATGATCAGTCCGAAAATGCCGTTCATGAAGATGATGCCGCGCCCTGGAAGATGCTGTCCTTGGGCGGCGGCGAGCAGCTTGAAGATACCGTCGATCAGATAAAAAATTGCTAGGAGGCCGGTTAGCGCGATCACGCCAATGACGGGTTGGGCAATGAGCAATGCGCCGACAATCGCTGCGAGCACACTACTAATGAGCGCCCAGCCGTAGCCTTTGACGGTGATGTGAGAAAAGGCCGACACTGCTTGGAGGATGCCGCCGATTAAAAGTAACCAACCAAGAAACAGCTCTAGCCCAAGGGAGAATACGCCAGGAAGCATTACTGCCAACACGCCCAAGATGATCAAAATGATCCCGGCAAGCTGCGCCTGAGACGCGTTTTTCTTCAGTTTTTCCGGATCGATGCCGGCAAAGGGGCTTTTGAGATTCATTGGATTGAATGGATTGGGATTCGTCAGATTGTTCGTCGTTCGGGGCGTGAGAACTCACGTTGCCAAAATCGACGAAGAGCCTTTATTTATACTGCATGTCTTTGGCGGCGAGGGTCTGAGTCCAGAGCTGTTCGCCCAAGGTGTCGTAAACGGTCAGGGTCAACTGGCGATTGTCCTCGGGTCCGTGGAACTTCATGACCGCGAATTGGCGCTTGAAGGTCGCGGTGCTGGGCACGCGGTAGAAATTGAGTTCACTACTGCTGTCAGCCGGGCGGTCAGTCAGTGGGCCGAGGGTCAGTTCGTAAAGGTCAGGTGCATTGGCGCGAACCATTTTGGTGAGTTCACCGAAGTCCTTGCCACCCGCTACGAAAATGAGGCCGCCGATATTGTCGCTCTTGAGTGCATCGAGCATGGCGTCGCGCTCATGCTTGGCAATCTTGTGATTGCGGGGGGAGTCCGAGGGGCTGAGCGCGGGCGAGCCGGTGACGACTACCTTGAAGGTCGCGGTGCTTTCACGAAGGGCTTGGCGGAGCCAATCGAGCTGATCGTCCCCCATGATTTTTCGCCACTTGTCGACGTCGTGCGCGAGATCGCGTGAGCTGCGGTCGTCGAGCAGGAAGAATTCGGCATCACCATAGCGGATCGAGGTTGCGGTGCCATCGACGCTGGGGGCTGCTGGCGGATTGGCCCAAAAGAGTTCAAAGACGTTCTGAGCGTCCTCGAGATTGCGGAAATGTTTGCCTGTGTTGGCGGGGCCAAAGTCGGATTCGCTCCAGACAGCGGCTTGGGGCACGGCGGCCAACAAGGGCTGTAGCTCCGGCTGGGCGCGGTTCTGGCTGTAACGGGCGATCATGCCTTCGCGGGAACCCCAGTCGGGCTCGCGGAGGGCGACGTTGTTACCCGCCCAGATCATCAGGTCAGGCTGCTTGGCCAAGATAGCCAGAAAAATGCCGTAGCCGTCGCCGGGGGTGCGGTTCAGCGGATCATAAGCTGGGTCGTTGACGCGGTGTCCGCCGCCAAGGGCGACGGTGAAGTCAGGGGGGGGGGCGCGGTCGGTGTAAAAGGGCGTGGTTTTGAACTTGGCGTCGCTGGTCAGCTTTGCCGGGCGGCCGTCAATAAGGACTTCGTAGTGGTAATCGGTTCCTGGGGTCAGGGGGCCGGTGGACCGCTCGACGATGAATCCATTTTCCGGCAAGGCGGGGGAGGGGGGGGTCTCTTTGCGCTGGGAGGCGTCACTGGCTGGCCAATAGGCAAAGGCGACCTGGGCTGGGCCGTCCGTTTGGACCCAGAGCGGGACGGAGCGCATTTCGGGCGCGCCAACCATGGGGCCAGTGGCAATCTGGGCTGCGGGCAAGGCTGTGCCAGTCGCGAGCGCGAAAAAAAAGGCAAGAAAACGTCGGGGATAAAGCGCCATATTCAAAGCCTGTCAGTAACGGTCAGGCGCGAAGACGGGTCAAGCATAAGCTCAGCTTGGCCCGTTGCATATCGATAATGGACAAGGCCTTAGCGGCCGTTGTCTTTATGGCGGCGTTCTTCCTCGCGGCA
Source organism: Cerasicoccus arenae (assembly GCF_014651635.1). Taxonomy (GTDB): domain Bacteria; phylum Verrucomicrobiota; class Verrucomicrobiia; order Opitutales; family Cerasicoccaceae; genus Cerasicoccus; species Cerasicoccus arenae. The sequence continues at coordinate 191,226 of NZ_BMXG01000003.1, forward strand.
GTCGTTCATGACGCGCAACCAGAGGTCGCGGAGGTCAAAGATTACTTGGAGGACTTCGGCTTGGAAGGCTTGGAGCAGGCGTGCATTGTCGCACTTGACCTCTTGTAGGATGGCCATGGTGTGATTGACGGCGGCGAGGCCGTTTTTCAGGTGGCACACGGCCAAATTGAAGTCGCCCATGTCGAGTGCATTGATGCCCATGACGGCATTGAACTCGCCCACGTGCAGGCTGGAGGCGAAGCGGCTGCCCATAACCGCGTCCACCTGGCCCTTCGTCTGGGTCAAGAAATGCTCCCAGCATTGGAACAGATGTTGGTATAGGCCGTGGCTGACTATGTAGACTGGGTGCTTGTGGACTGAGTAAGGGTCGAAATCACTGGCGTCGACGGCTTCCTTTTCCTCTTCTTCTTCGAAGTCGTCGTCGGATTCTTCAAGATCGGCTCCGCTCCAGTCTTCGACTTCCCAGCGCATGAGCTGGGCAATTTCGTCGAGGTGACCGGGCTTGTGCTTGAGGCGGTGGTAATGACCTAGAAACTCGCCGATGTCTTTCTCGTTTTGTTTCAGGTATCGCTGCCAGTCAAATTCGTTCCAACTCAGTTCTTCGCTGTTTTCCCAATCTCCGTCGGATGAATTGTCGAAATCGTAAGCACTCATGATGGATTAGCCCTCTCGGGTTAGTAGTTAATTTGAAGGAAAGCGGCGGAAAATCAACATTCAAATGCGAATTCCCACGGATACGGTTCAAGCACAAGTCATACCGAGACCGCACGTTGTGGAAAGTATTCTGACCCGGAAACCCCAGCCTGCGTTCCACTTATTCGAAAAGGATTTCCAGCCGCTGCCGATGTGCTTGTCTTGGAATGGCTTACGTCTGGGAACAATGGTCATCGAATGGGAAGACGCATCGAGGGATTGCAATATGGGTCAAATCGCGCCAAAGTCATTCATTATGCCCATTTACGAATACCATTGCCCGGATTGTAAGCACGATGTCGAGCTGCTGGTCCGTTCCTCCTCAGAAACGCCCAAGTGCCCGGATTGCGGCGGCGACCACTTGGCCAAGCAATTCTCTACCTTTGCCGCAGGCGGTGCCCCGACTGGCGGCGATAGCTGCGCACATACGGGCGGCTGTGGTTGTGCTCATGGCGGCATGCCCGCGGGTGGCTCTTGCGGCCTGAACTAAAGGTGGAGCCCGGTATCCCTACCGGGCTGTTCCATCCTGTTGGTTGTGAGGCAATTTAGCCCGGTAGGGACACTGGGCTCCACCTTAAATTCCTGCTCCAACATAAAAGTTAGGGTGCCAACCTTGGCTGTGTTGGCGGGCGGATGTTGCATTGACATCAGCGCCGCGACATGCGCCGCTTGATAGCAGTCATGGCACACATTTTCCGGATTTCCTTTTTCCTGTTCGCCGCGTTGCTGTTGCCTGCTTGTAGCTGGCTCGGCTTTGACGATGATGATGAAGACACATCAGCCGACCGCGCGCGCCGCGTAACCGCCATCCAGTCCGAGAGTGCGCCCGTCATGGGTGCGCCGCGCGGTGAAACGATGGCCGAGCGCCGTTTGCGCAGTGTCTACGACAAGCAACTGGCCCTCTATGCGCGCTTGGACAGCGAAGGGGCTGACCTTTCCGACCCGGAATATGATCGCCTGATCGCTGAAGTCCTTACCGAATATCAGTCCTATCTGTCGGACTATCCGGAGGAGGTTCACGGCTTCATTTTCTACGGCAAAATGCTTCGCGATATCGGTCAGCGGGATGACGCCAACAAGGCCTTTCTTCAAGCCAACCGCCTCGATGAAAACATCGCCGTGGTCAAGCAGCAGATCGGTAATTATCTAGCGGAAGATGGCGAGCCCGCCGTCGCGCTGGCCTACTATATGTCTGCTGCCGAGCTAAAGCCCGACGAGCCCATTTACGCTTATCAGATTGGCGAGCTATTATACACCTACCGCAAGGAACTGATCGAAAGTCAGGCGCTGGAGGCCACGTTGCTGGACCAGCAGATGATCGAGGCCTTCGCGCATGCTCACCAACTGAACCCCAGCGACCGCCAGCTAACCCAACGCTATGCGGAGGCCTACTTCGACGTGGCGCAACCTGATTGGCCCAAAGCGCTGCTGCTTTGGCAAGCCTTGGAAGGCAGCGCCCGCGACCCCGTGGAGCGTGATTGGGCCCGGCTTCAGGAGGCCCGCGTGCTCATCATCATGGGGCGTAATGACGAAGCCCGCACAGTCCTCAACGAAGTTTCTCAGCCCGGCTTCCAGGAAGCGCGCGATACGTTGTTCAGTCAACTGCCCAGTTAGCCCCTTGGCTGCGCGAGCCCGCCTTGGCTCCGCACAATCGCTCTTGCGCCCTGTTGCATTCCCGGGCTTCCGCCCAAAATTAGGTAGGATCATTTTCGTCACTCACAAGCGTGTCTAATTCATCACCCTGTGGCGGTAATTGATATTGATAGGGCGCTCCTGCATTGATTGAATCAGCCACAATTAGCGTTGGACCAACCAGTGATGAAATTAGCAATGCGTGTAAGAGCTGCGCGTTAGCAGAAGAAAAAAGTATGAATAAAATTCAAGGAATCACCGCCGCTGGACTATTGCTTTTCTCCTGCATCTTGAGCGGAAGGACTCAGCTCAATTACGATACGCTAAAATACGATTCATCACCTCAGGATCAAATTCAGATTAAGGAAGTAAACCTCTTAAATTCTGATGAGCTTAAAATCGGAAGTATCGTTGAAGGCATTGGAACCTACGAGTTGGAGTCCACCGATAAAGCACTTCTAGGGCTTTCAATAACCTCGAGCGAAAAAGGAGGAAAACACTGTCCAGAAGCCTACGAATCCCAAGAAATGGCCAATGGCTCCGGAAGCTTTAGACTTCTCAGGGAAATTGATCGTCATGGAAGTTTTCACCTGTCTGTTTATCCAGAAACCCAAATGGGCCATTACGGACAAAGCACGACTCGGCTCTACTTTTTGGAACTAAAATGAAAAAACGTCCTACATCTATCTCAGTAATCTCATGGATCCTTATCGTGTCGGGTGGAGTATCCCTCGTAACGACCACCGCCATGATCAACAACCCGATGGTGCGGGACTTGATGGCGAAGAGCCCCATACCCATTCCGATACAATACGCAATAAGCTATGCCGGATTGCTGGTCATGATCGTTTCTGGCATCGCTATGCTCAAGGGAAAGAACTGGGCAAGATATCTTTACGTCATTTGGAGTTTGGCTGGGTCTGTTATGGGAATCGCGACATCGCCCATGAGGACGGCCATGATTCCGGGGGTAGTCTTATTCATGGTCTTTGCCTTCTTCTTGTTTCGTCCGAAGGCTACTTCTTTCTTCTTATTGCACAAGGAAGCAGGAAATGAGTAAGGTATTTGGAATACTGTTTTACATTCTTTCGGGATTTTTTGTCTATATGGTCTGCGTGCTGGCTTTCGTTAATGAGACAACCATAGCGAAGTGGGTGATTGTGGCAGGGTTCACTCTGCCCGCATTGATTTTCTTGTTCATCGGACTGGCAGTGAACCGTTTTCGAAGATGGCAGCGAGATGCTGGTGTTGTCTTGCTGTCCGGTGCCGGCTTTACGTCATTTCTCATCTTCACATTTGTATGTATCTTCATGACTGATGAGTTTAAACAGATGATGAAACCCGATACACTCACCTTCTTTAACTCATACGTTTCCGGATGCATCTTCATACTAGGTGTAGTCACATTGGGAATAACCCTTCTTAAGACGGAAAAGAAGACAGCGGAACAAGGCAGTTCTTGCAACTCTAGGGGCTGCGTCCCCTCCGTGTGAGACCGGTAACTATTCGCTGGTAGAATCAAAGGATAGGCCAACGCATTTGGCGGGCAGGCCATAAACGCAAATAATTTGCAATAAGTATTGACGGCGGGCGGTTGAGCTGGCGCCGTTAATGCAAATGTTTTGCGTTAGAAGGCAAGTTTCTGGATTTACGTTGGTTGAGCTGCTGACGGTGATTGCGATCATCGGCATCTTGGCGGCGATCCTTGGCGGGGTTGTCTCGGGCGTGCGTGAACAGCAAGAAAAGGTGGTCTGCGCGCAGAATATGCGTCAGCTGGGCACGGCGATCCTTTTGCATGCCAACGAGCATCAGGGGCGTTTTCCGCTGACGATGCACAACGTGTCCGACGAGGAGGAAAGCTGGGTGTACACGCTTTCGCCTTACTTGGAAGACGTTGACGCCGTGCGCGTCTGCCCGGCAGACCCGCAGGCTGAGGAGCGTCTTGAGCAGGGGCTGAGCAGCTACGCGCTCAACGAGTTTGTCTTTGTGCCGGCATTGGACCAACTGGGGCGGCCATTGGGCGGGAGCTACGATAGCGTGTTTAAACTGGACGATCCTGCTCGGACGCAACTGGCCTACATCATAAGTGATCAGAAGCCGCTCTCGGCCTATTCTGACCACACGCATTCGCGCGGTTGGAAAAATTGGTCGCGGGTCGTTGCGGATATTCAGCCCAACCGGTTCTCGCGCGGTGAGAGCGCCGCCAACGGGCTTGGCGGCAGCGCAAACTACCTGTTCGCCGACGGCCATGTGGAGCTGGTCGACGCAGACGATTTCAAATCCCAATTCAGCGGGGGACGTAACCCCGCTGATCCCACTCAAACGTATCGATAAAGCTATGAAAATCATCCTCGCAGCCATCCCATCGTTCAGCGCCTCTTGCTTTGGGCTGACCATCATTACTCATGATCACCTGGACGTTGGTCTCGCCTATGAAGACGACGCTTGGGACCTCCATATAGGCATCGACGACGAGCTGAACCCCGGTGAACACATCGAGCTCGATCCCGCTGATGCGCTAATCTACGGAGACGACACGATCCGCATTCTCGCGCCCGGCTCCGGTAATTTCGGCTTCCTCGGTGAGGCGGGCGAGCCGGTCTGGATTTTTCCACAATCGGAAATCACCGGCGTTCCCTACATTGGCATTGGTGCGGAGGAAATTAATCCGCTGGATTTTGTCGGAGGGCTGAGCTTGTCGTTGATCAATGTATCGGGGCCAGGCGATTTTATCCTCTACCAAAACGATGCGCTCTCCACGCCGACGGTTTTCATGAACAGTCGGGATGGAATCGACGCGGGAGACAACGTTGGCGTAACGGCGGGCGGGCACGCACACTACAACTGGGCTTTTACGGAGCCGGGTGTTTATCAGGTGTATTTGCAGGCCTCAGGCATTCTCAATGATGGTGAAAACACGGAGAGCTGGAGCGCAGTGACGGCTTACCAGTTTGGCATCAATCAGGTTCCCGAGGCAGAGCACTACGCGCTGTTGGCGGGTCTGGCCTTAATGGGGCTAATCGTGTGGCGTCGGCGTTAGGCGTTATTTCCTGGCTGGCGCGGGGCTTTGGGTCGTCGCTGGCGGGGTAGCTTCGGTGGTGGTGGCCTTGTTTTCGAGCAAGGCCATGCCCTTGGCGTTGAGTTCCTTAAAGCGCGTGTCCCAATTTGCCACCGTCGTTTTGATGGCCTCGTCGCTGGTTTCCTGACCGATGGCGTAGCTGAGGTCGGCACAATAGCCGAGCGCCTTAAGCTGGGCGAGGATCAGGGAAATGCGTAAATCAACATCTTGGCTGAAGAGCAGTTCACCGGTGGTCCGTCGGGTCGCGCGCTCGCGGGCTTCGATTTCGGCGGAGGGTAGCCCTCTGGCCGTGAGGCTGGAGACTTGACCGCCATCGCGCCAAGCTTCGAGCTGCTTGGTGACGGCCTGATTGAAGGTTGCAATTTGTTCCACCCAGGCCTCAGTTGCCGCGCCGGGATCTTTGATCCAGAGGAGCTTGTCCACATTTTGCTGTTGGCTGGTGATGCTGTAGAGCAGGGCGAAGCCATCGTCTCCCGCCGCAGCGTCGGGCTTTGGCGCACAAGCGCTGAGGAACAGGCTTAAGAAAAGAAGGACAGGAATTTTCTTCACCCTGATAGGATGTACCCAAATGGCCTTTTGGTAAAGCCGGTATGACGAATAGTCGGCCCGAGGCAGTCAGCACGCTACTTGCTTTTAAAGCTGTAGGCTTGTTCGGTGACTTCCGGTCCGCGGCTTAAGCGATTGGCGGGGATTTCTACTTCGATGATTACTTTTGGCTGGTCTTCTCTTGTCCCACGGAAGATTTCCGCGCCCAACCAAGGGCTGCGCGCCCGAGTAAAGCGGAAGCCGCGGCTTTCCAGCTCGGCACCTAACTTTTCGGGATCACCGCCGAGTGGCAGACGGACCATTAAGTGGCCGTTCTCGCCCTTATCATCGGCGAATTGGCATTGTACCTCGGGCAGGTGCTTTTGTACGACCACCAGTAGCTTGGCGCTCTTTTCCAGACGGTGACGTAGGTTTCGTGGTTTCATGCTTGTAGTAGCCAGCAGGCTTTACACCAAAGAGACTTTCGGGAATATGGGGTGCTGTCGAGTACGGATCGGCTACTTCACCGGCCCAAGCTGTTCGGCTAGAACGTATTGCAGGTCGTTGGCGGAAATATGTTCTTGGCGGATGACGCCTACCTGGTCGATGAGGACATTAGTCGGTAGCGCGGTGACGCCCCATTCCTCAATCGTCCTACGTTCTTCATCCAGGCGCATGGGCCACGTGATGCCGAGTGCTTCTTCTGCGTCGTTCAGGCGACGTTGGCTGTTGTCCATCGCCACGCCGATCAGCTCAAAGCCGCGGCCATGATATTTTTCGTAAAGATAGGCGAGTCCCTTGACCTCTTCGATTGAGGGGGGGGTACCAGTGGACCAAAAGTGGACGACCACGATCTTACCTTTCAGGTCAGATACGCTCACATAATCAGATTTTCCCTGTATGCGTGCTTTAATCGCAGGCGGGAGCGCTCCCTGTCGCAGTGTTTTGAGACCGGGGTGGTTCGATTGAGCTGGCGCGGCCTTTTGTTGTGTTGGCGCAGCGGTTTGCGGTTTGGCGGTGGGTGTTGGCTTGATGGTGCTTCTTGAAGTTGTAGCGCGCACTGCTTCCCGCTTATCACCTTGGGGGAATTTCTCCTGGAGGTAGGCTTGGTCGGCGTCAGAGAAGGCATCGAGTGTTACGAGTGATTTGCCGCCACCGTCTTTGGCCAGCACGATCATGCCGTTCTTAAAGGAGACCACTTCGCCGTTAATCACGTCGCCGTTCCTCATTTGATAGGTGCGGCCATCGGCCCCAAGTGTAATTATCGTCAACAAAGCGACGAGCAGGAAAGTTCGGCAGCTATGGGGCGCATTCATGCCGCTACCCTAAGGATCTGATCACGGATATCAATATCGTATTAGCCTCAGTTCAGTTCATGGATTATATCCTGATTTGAGATGCAAAATGAAATACGCTACGTATGGCGTTGATAAGCATTTCAGCCGAAATAAGACCGGGAGGCCCAACTGGGCCCCCCGGCGTGGTTGGGTTCCCGTAGAAACCCGCTTGGACCGACTCCTTATTTCCATCCAGAAACTTTGCGATGCAAAGTTCGCACCCTATCGAAGCCTTGTCGGCCATAACGTTCTAGATAAGACGAGCCCAACAAGACGGTTGCGCCAGTTGCTGCGAGTGAAATCCAGAGCCAGGGGCCTTGGTAAAGATCGGCTGCATAGCGCAGATGATAAATCAACCCTAGGCCCAGCCCAGTCAGGCCGGTGCGGAAGATCCAGCGTTCGCGCATGCCGTAACCACCTAGGATGACTACGAGTGAGGTGCCCACGGCGATCAGCGAAGAAATGGGCGTTTCTACTGTGAGCAACTGAGTAAGCGCGCCGCCAATTGCCACGAAGGCGGCGATTCGGCGGGTAACTGCGGCCATGAGCTCCATACGGGTGGACATCACTACGGCGATCAGCGCGCAGGGTAGCAACTTGGCGGGAATCCAGACGTCGTTGCCACTCCAGCCAAGAGCGTTGGTAATGTAGAACCACGCGGCAAATGCGGGAGCCAGCGCAATGATGCGGGGGACGCCGCGGTATTCGTTGTCCTGCAAGATGCGGGGAATCCCGACGTAGAACAGGCCAGCGAGCGTCGTGAACATCAAGCTGATGAGCAAGTCAGACTGCCCACCATGCAGCACGAGGTTTCGCCCCAGCAGCAGTGCAAACGGCGTAAATAGCAGTGTGCGCATGGCAATGCCGTCCCAGGTTTTCATCGCACCCTGTGATGCGAAAAAGCGACGGTCCGCCCAGAAAAGCCCACCCAGTAAGGCAAAGCCAATCAACGCCACAGCGTTGGGATCACGCACCGTGAAAAGGAGCGTGGCGTTGGCCAAAAGGTAAAGCAGCGTAAGCTTGCGCGCCTGTGGCCGGGCCATCGAGGCAAAGCCCACGTAGGTCAAGGGGATGAGCACCAGCAGTGCGATGCCCAGCGTGGGGCCAAGAATTGACCAGTCGAGCGCCTCAAATTGAAACGCCCGCAGCTTGCCGTTAAACGTCGCCTCGCCTTGCATTTTGGCGAAGAGCATTGCGCCGAGTTGGGCGAAGTGTGCGGGGAGCAAGGCTGCTCCGAGGGCAAAGAAAGTCCGCGCCCCCTTGTCATCGCGCCAGCGGCTGATGCAGAACCAGCCGCAGGCGGAGAGAATCACTGTGAGGCCGAGGAATTGTCCGTAGCGGAGGAGTTCGTCGGTGTGCATCCAGTTACCGACAAGAAACGTCAGTGCGGATGATAGCAGGGTGATGGCTCCCAGCCAACGGAGTAGCTTGGGCAATGACGGCCAGAGCGTGCGGCTCTCGCCGCTTGCTTCGCCCTGCGGTTCAAGTTCGAGCTGAAGGTCTGCCTCGGCCGATTGGCCGGGCAGGGGAGGCGGCAGTTGCGCCGGTTGATTGATGGGAGTGTCCATGGATGGATTGAGTTGGAGCTCGGTTTTTGGGAGTTCGGTTATTTGGTCGCGGTCGGCGCTTGCCCGGCAATAAGGGCATCAAGCTCGGCATCGAGCGCGGCATTGTCTTCGGCTTGGGTGAAGGCGTCGCTGAAGGAGTCGCAGTCCAGATCAGCGCGGATCTCGTTGACGGTCAGTTTGCCTTCCCAGCGCTCGAAAACGTCTTCGATGTCGTCGAGCAGGCCGATCTCGCCAGGGGCGGTGAGCACGGCGGCTTCGGCGCGTTGTTCGCGGGCGGCGAGTGTGTGACGGCGGCGTTGAAGCTCGCGGACACGTTCATCGACGCGTCGTAGATCGGCGGTCAATTGCTGTTCGAGCCGTTCGTGTTCGGACGCTTCGTGAGTCAGGCGGGCTTGCTCTTCCTCCGCCATGCGGCGTCTGCGGAGGCATTCCCGGGCGCGCTCGCGGTCGGTTGCCGCACAGTCGGCAGCGCGTTCTTCCCAGCGGGTTGCCTCGGTGGCCAATTGATCCGCTCGCTGGCGGAGCGTTTCACCGTCTCGGCGGACGCGTTGCAGCTTTACCCGGGCGAGCGCAGAGTGCTGTTGGGCTTCTTTGACGGCGGCCGCTACGACGGCCTCGTGATTTTCGACCTGGTCGAGCACGTGTTCGATACGGCTGCTCAGGCTGATGCGATAGCGATGAAACCATTTTTTCATTGGGTGTCCTTGGTTGAGGTTCACCCGATACTTAACTCATCCCGTGCCAAGTGGCTTATTGGACGACGTCAATATGCCATAAGTATCTGTAAGGCAATTGCTTGAATAGTAATTGCTATTCTTCTGGAGTTTTGGAATGGCCGGTCTTTTCAGCCAAAAAATGACGTCACTAGACGTTTTATGCTAGGCGAGTCGACGAAAACGCGGATTGTGCACATCGATCTTGGGGCGCATAAACTCGGTGATCGCGGGCTCGGTCGAGGCGCGAAGCTCGTCCGGGGTCGCCACGGTCAGGAGCTTGCCCGCCATCAACAGGCCGACGCGGTCCGCGATGCCGAGCGCCAAGTCGCGGTCGTGCGAGACGATGATGCTCGTGACCGCAAATTCTTCTTTGAGTGTGCCGATGATCTCGGAAATGTTTGCCGCCGTGATCGGGTCCAGCTCGGACGTTGGCTCATCGTAGAGCAGCAACTGCGGCTCCATAACGAGCGACCGGGCGATGGCCACGCGCTTGCGCATGCCTCCAGAAAGCTGGGCGGGGAGCTTGCGGGCGGCGTCTTCGATGTGGAGAATTTTCAGGACGTGTTCCACTTTGTCCCGCAATGTCGCCTTGTCGTAGAGTCGGTGCTCACGCGGATAGAACGCGAGGTTGTCAAAGACGCTCATTGAGTTGAACAGCGCTCCGGCTTGGAAGACCAGCGCGGTGCGAATCGCGCTATGCGTCGCGTCATCGTCAGCGTCTTTGCCGCCGATCAGCACACGGCCAGCATCGGGCTTTTCCAAATTCACGAGGTGTCGGAGTAGGACGCTCTTGCCCGCGCCACTTGGCCCCATGAGCACGAAAATTTCGCCGGGCTTCACCGAGAACGACACGTCATCAAGCACAACTTGCTCGCCAAAGCGTTTGCTCAGGTGCTCGATCTCGACGCCGATAGACTGGATGTTTTTTTCGGGCATGGCTTACATCAGAATGCGGGTTAAGCAGTAGTCGATCAGGAGCACCATAAACATGCTTGAGACAACGGAGTTCGTCACGGAATGCCCGATTTCGCGCGGGCCGCCGCGGGTGATCAAGCCTTGGTTGCAGGCGATCAGCACGATCACCAGCCCGAAGACTTCGGCCTTTATCAACCCGTTGAGTACGTCTTTGAACTCGGTGACGCTTTTTAAATTTGCCCAATAGGCGGTGGGGTCCAGACCGATGAAGCTTACGTGCTCGGAAACGACCGCACCGCCAAACCAGCCAATGAGAATCGCGACAATCGTCAGCACCGGCATCATGAAGAGGATTGCTACGAGGCGCGGCATGACGTGGATGCGCTCCGGGGGCACTTGCATGGTGCGTTGAGCGTCGATCTCCTGATAGACGGTCATAGAGGCCAGCTCGGCTGTGATCGCCGAGCCCACGCGCCCAGCCAGCAAAAACGCAGTGATCAGCGGTGCCAACTCGCGGGCCATCGCCAGCCCGACGACGCGCCCGATCAGCTCTTGCCCGCCGCCAAAGTCCAGACTGTAGCCCGTTTGCAGGGCCAGCACTGCACCGAGGAAAAAGCTTAGTACTGCGACGATGGGTAGCGTCAGATAGCCGATCTGAAAGCTATATTCAAACACGCGCCCGAGCTGCCGTGGCAGCCTTGGTAAACACCCAATTGCCCGCAGCAGCAAGGTCAAGCTGCTGCCAATGACTTCCAGTATGTTGCGTGCGGTGTTCATATCTAAAGCGGAGGTCTAGTTACGAAGCGTTAGTCTCACAAGATCAAGTTCCATTCTCGGCCCTACTTTTCTAATTGTCGCTCAGAACGCTTCATTCTGGAGTCAGTGGCGAAGTTTGTTAAGATTTATGTATGGCGGGATTTGTAGATGCTGGAAATGTTAGAGAAGGGCCCGGGGGTGTACGCGCCTGGATGATATGGGGGACTGCAGCGCTGTTTTACCTCTACGAATTTTTCGTGCGGGTGGCACCATCGGTGATGGAGAATGACCTACAATCATCGTTTCAGCTGTCTGCGGGGGCTTTGGGCGGGATATTGGGCGTCTACTATTACATTTACGCACCGATGCAGCTCGTCGTTGGGCCGGCGCTGGATCGGTTTAGTGCGAAGGCTCTGCTCGCGCCAGCTTGCCTACTTTGTGCCCTCGGGTGCATCTTCGTCATGTCTGGGCACTCAGGCCCGATGCTGGGGTTGGCGCGTCTATGCCAAGGCTTTGGCTCGTCTTTTGCATTTGTTGGCACGATGTATCTGGCGGCGGAATGGTTTCCCCGGAATAAACTAACTCTGTTGTCCGGCCTAACGACTTCTCTGGGCATGATGGGGGCGATTGTGGGTAACGCGGGCATTGCCAAGGCGGTGTCGGACTACGGCTGGCGCATTACGATGAAAGACGCGGGCTTTTTCGGGCTGTTTATATTGCTCTTGATCATCTTTGTAATTCCGCACCGGGCACCGCATCGGGTCGCTAAGTCCCATGCGAAAAAAGCCAATTTGCTACACGGTTTAAAAACAGTCTTATTCAATCCACAGACTTGGCTGACGGGGATTGTGACCGCCGCACTATACATGCCGCTATCTGTCATCGGGGCCCTTTGGGGCGTGCAGTACATCATGGCGCTGACGGGCGAGACCAAGGTCGAGGCTTCGGGCGCTGTTTCCATGTTGTATGTCGGCTGGCTGATTGGCGGGCCCTTCGTTGGCTGGCTTTCCGAGCGCATTGGGCACCGTCGCTTGCTTCTCACGGCGTCTTCGGCGCTGACGGTTGTCGGGACCGCACTCCTGCTCGTATTTAGCTCCATCAGTCTATGGAGCGTCTATGCGCTGATGCTCCTCATCGGGCTGGTGTCGAGTCCGCAGGTTATCGGTTTTGTGGTGGCGGTTGAGCACAATCCGCGGGAATACAGCGGCACGTCTATCGCCGTTACCAACATGATGGTTATGCTCTTGGCTGGTCTCGGGATGGCCATTTTTGGCGAAGTGCTGGACTGGACCAGTGGAAACGCGGCATTGAACGATGACGGACATTACCCAATCAATGCCTATCGCAAGGCGATGGTGATGCTACCCATCTTTGCGGCCATTGGTGGGCTTGCAGCTTGGGTCCTCAGCGAGAGCATCGACCGGAAGGCGCACATGGAGGCGAGGGAACAGGACTTGGCCAAGTGATAAAGAGCGGTCGGCTATTTTAAACGAGTCTGCGATGTAATGGCCGAAGGAGTCGCTTTATAGATCAATGTCGAACCACAGGAGCTGTAGCGTTTCGGCACCGTCCTCGAAGGTTCCCTCACGCTTGTAGCCGAGTAGGCCACGGCCCAAAGAAAATTCCGCGTGGTCCGGGGCGACATCGTGGACGAGGAAAAACGGGTTAATTTCGAAGCGGGTGCTGTCGGACGTTTTTTCTTCGACCATGAAGTCCCACAGGAAGCTTTGGCGGGATTCGCCGGTGTCGGTGTGCCAAGTGCTCCGCCAGAAGGCGAAGAGCGGTGTGTAAAGATCGCGGACTGACTGGCTATGCGGGTAAAAGACCTCGAATGGGCTGAAAAGTTGTGCCTGTTTGAGGCCCGCGCCGTTGTCGTATTCACTGATGAAGGGCCAGATGTGCGTTTCGTGGGCTTCGGCAAGGTTGGGGTTGCTCGCGCTGCGTTGGGTTTCGTTCCAGTAGAGGAAGTAGCAGAACTGTGTGCGGGCGATGATCAGGTCTTTTTCGCGCTGAGTGCGGTAGCGGAGCATTGGCCACAGATACCAGGTTTTATCGACCCCAGTCACGATGGAGTGCGTGTAAAACGGTGCCCAGCGATTGATGTAGTGATTGTCCCCGCGCCCCTGCATGAAGAAGGGGTAGAAGTAACGTTCCTCGCTGTAGTTTTTCGTGCGATCCTCCTTCCAGCCAAAGAAGGGGAAGAGAATGGTGACATCGTCAACAAACTCGCCGTGCTCTGTTGCCCAGAAGGGTAGGAAGCCTTCGCGGACGCGGGGGATTGGGCGGTCGAGCTGGTCGACCTTGCGGTAAATAAATGGCCAGAACAGAAATTGATAGTCCATCCTGCCCTCTTGCCACCAATGGCCAATAATCGGCCACAGGAGCAGGCCGCCGGTCCCTGGCCCGTGAAGCGTCTGGACAAAGGGCCACGGGGTGCCCATGCGGGTTAATTCGCCTGTGGTGATTGTCCAATACAGCGGCCAAAGCGCCCAAGTGGACTTATCGAACATGAACTCCTGCATTTCGCCGTAAATCGGAAAAATTCCATAGTACGACCTTTCGGGGTGATCAGGCTCATAGTGGAACCAGATGAAGGGCACGACGAGAAAGGTTTCGATGACATTATCATGGGAGATGCCCGTTCGCCGCCGCTGAATGAAGGTGTAGATCTCCCAACGTACGAGGTTGGGGTCGCGATAATGAACGAAAAACGGCGGCACGAAGTAGTATTGGAAGACGTCGGTTTCCTTGTCCTCGTACTGGATGAAGAGCGGTCGCATCGTGGCCATGTTTTTGGTTTCGGAGTTGCGCTCCTCAAAGATGGGGCCCAGCGCGCGAAAATGCGTGGTCTGCTCGGTTTCAATGGTTTCGCCATCGGCGTTGAGTTCGGTTAGCGTTTCTTCTTCGAGGAAGAAAATGGGTGACCAGTCAAAGGTTACCCCTTGCGCTACCGCTGACAGCAGCAGCAGGCATATCAAGCCTCTCCAGCCAATTTTCCAAGCATGTCCCATCCGAATAGCCGAGGTAGAGGTTAAAGTTTAAAGTTTTAAAGGTTAAAGTAACGATGTAATGAAATTCGTTTAATCTTTAATCTGAAACTTTAAACAACTTTAGCATGCGTATAACGGGCGGACAGGCTCGCGGTATCCCGATCAAGGCACCGGCGAAGGGGAATGTGAGGCCGGCAACGGATTACCTGCGCGAAGCCGTGTTTTCCTCGCTGGGTCCGGAGCGGGTTCAGGGGGCCAAGGTGCTTGATTGCTTTGCAGGCACGGGTGCTTATGGGCTGGAGGCCCTGAGCCGAGGTGCGGCCAAAGCCTGTTTTATTGAACAGGATCGTGCCGCGCTTCAGTGCTGGGAGCAAAATCGCGCTGCCGTGGTTAAGGCGCTTCAAAGGGGGGGGGGGGATGAAGGACCTCGGTCGTTGGACGAGCTGGCCGAACATTGGCGTGGCGACTTCTTTCGGGCAATTAATCGGATTGGTCATTCGTTTGATTTGGTTTTTGCTGATCCACCTTACGCCCTTTGGGATGAGAAGGGTGGGGAAATTCTCCCTTTGCTGTTAGGCCGATTGGCTGAGGGCACCGAGGCGCGTCTGATTTGTGAAGCGCCAGGCGCGTGGTCGCCAGAGATCCCAGCGGGCTGGCAACTGATTCGTCGTTTGGCGAAGGGTCCGCAGCAGCCAAGTGCTCTGATTATTGGTCGCGAAAATGGAGATTGAAACTGGCTGTAGGTTCTGAGAGAGTCATCGCTTGGTTTTCGGGAGGCAGCTCTCGCAGCCGTTCTTTGAAACAGTTGAGGAAAGTCCGGACATTACAGGGCAGGATTCCTCGTGAAAGCGGGGGCAGGCGGCGTTTAAGCGCTGTTTGACGGATAGCGCCACAGAGAATATACCGCCTCTTTCGGGAGGTAAGGGTGAAAAGGTGGGGTAAGAGCCCACCGCGTCGAGGGTAACCAAGACGGCACGGCAAGCCCAATCCAATGCAAGACTATGTAGGGGACCGGGCGGCCCGTCCATTAAAGTCCCGGGTAAGTCGCATTTCGCTTCGGCGGGGCGAACTTCGGTTCGCAGATGAATGAGAGCACGTAGCTGGGTTTACCCGGCTGCGAACAGAATCCGGCTTACGCTTTCCGAAAACCTTCATTTTCATCATTGACAGGCCGCGCAAAACGCCTTTTTTTGAGCGGCTTTTCTTAATCCAAATTCCTTTCCAATTCCATGGCTAACACCAAACAAGCCCAAAAATACATCCGCCAAACCGTAACACGCACGGAGCGCAGCCGCGCTGTCCGCAGCCGTTTACGCACCTTGGCGAAGAAGCTGAACGCAGTAGCGGAACAGCCTGAAGAAGCTAAGAAAATCGCTATCGAGTATACCTCCGTTCTCGATAAGGCCTGTAAGCGTAACATCATCCACGCTAACACTGCCAATCGCCACAAGGCTGCCATCTCGAAGTATATCTTCACGGCTGCTTAGGGCTCGGCGCTTCATTTACCGACTCCCATTGCCTAGCGATGGGAGTTTTTTATTGTCCCTGTCGGAGCTTCCGGCGACTTCTATCACCATGCCAGACGCAATCACTATTGATTTTAAAACCGAACTGAAAATCGGCTTTCCGCCGCCTTTGTTGGGCGATGAGCCGGTACGCCTGTCGGCGGCAGTGGCGGGGGATGGTTTGTTGGCGTTGGCATTGCCCGGCGGTTTTCCGTCAGAGGCGCACCCGTTTTTCCCCAAGGCGCACACGGTGATTGCTGGCTTGCAAGCTCAACTGCGCGCCAAAAAGCCAGAGCTTGAGCGCTTGGGCATGGAGGTTGCGCTGTCGGTCAATTTTCTAGAGCCCGAATCGAGTGGTCTGCTGCTGGTTGCTTACACCCGCGCAGGCGTGGAGCGTTGGCGTAATGCTTTTGGGTCGTCGCAGATTGAGTTTACTTACGAGTTGATCGTGAAGGCTAATGCTGAATTGGCCGATGAGTTGGTCTGCGATTTGCCTGTGGCCCGCCACAAGGCGCGTCACAAATCGGAGTCGCGCATGCTTGTTTCACACAAAACTGGCAAAAAAAGCCACACGGTTTTCCGGCGCGGTGCGGTGTGTGGCGGATATGAGCGTTGGACGGCGACTACGGCCTTGCCTCGGTTGCATCAGATACGCCTGCACGCGATGGAGGTCGGCCTATGCATCCCTGGTGAAACGCTCTACGGCGAGATCCCGCCGCTAACCTGGTCTGTGCTCAAGGGGCCGGAAGCCCGAGGCGACAGGGGGGGCATTGTTGAACGCCCGCTGGTGCACCTCGCTCGGATCCGTATGGTGGAAGGCTTGACGGGCCTTGAGCCGCTGGAATGCCCTCCGGAAGGGCCATTAGCGCGCATATGGGCGGAGTTTACTGATTGATGCATTTGCGCGATCAGGCATTTTGTATTTAGTACGTAACTTTCGCCTTTACAAACCTCATTTGCAGCGCAAGATAGGCGGTTTTTCCAAATTCCAATCCAGCATACCTAGTACACACCATCCTTATATTTCATGGGAAACCTTAAGAAAAAGCGTCGTCTGAAGATGAACAAGCACAAGCGTCGTAAGCGCTCACACGCCAATCGTCACAAGAAGCGCACCTGGTAATTGTCAGGCGCTGGACGCGGGCGTCGTTAGACGCTTTGAGTATTGATCAGCCGACGGAGTCCCGTCGGCTTTTTCTGTTTGTATGGCTGGAGTTGAAGCCAAATGAGAGTACCTGTTGAGAATTGTCTGGGTTCACCAGTTGGTGAAACAAGTGTAAACCCTTCATACAGCGGGACAAAAACATTGTGTGCAGCTTTTTTTTCCTTGTGAATGAAATGGTCGGTGGGTAGTTCATTTTCTGCTAGCTGGCTATTATGCGGTCTAATCGTCACTCTGATCTCCCTTTGTTAAGCTGTGAGTTTACCCTATCTGGGGAAGCTCGCTGCGCCTGCTGTTAATCGATGTCTAAGACAAGTTCCAAAGCGCTAATTGTTGAACTCTCTGAGTTCTCCCTCCTCGTGGCTAGGGTCTCCAGTCTAGAGCATCCAATGGTGTTGGAGGGGCTGGAAGAGATCCCTCTATCTGATGGAGAAGCGAGCATACGCTCGACTATCCTCTCCATGGTAGGAAATCCAAAGATTCAATACGCCTATGCTGCATGCGGCATTTATCCGCCCACTCGCGTCATTCGGCGAGCAACACTGGAAAACCCAGCTAAAACAAAAGACCCGGCTTATTTGCCAGAGTTCCTGAAAAGCCAATTTAAAATCGACGTCGCCTCCTACGCCATGTCGGTGCTCAACGCTTCTGGTGGGGGCGAATTCGGCTCAGATAAGACTGCGGGCAAAGAGTTGGTCTTCAGTGGTGCCCCTCGCGCGGCGCTCCGGGCAGAGCAAGAACGACTGGTTTCCTACGGAATTTTCCCAACGCGCGTAGATATCGCCTCTGTGTCCACCGTTGGCGCAGTTCTGGATTATCAACAAATGAAGGGTGAAAAGTCGCCTACGTTGATTTTGGAAATGGGCTATGACGAGGCGCTGGTTCTGGTTTGCAACGGCAAATCGCTGGATGTTGCCCGCCCTGTCCCTTACGGTCTGCGGAGCATGTATCCCATTGTGCAGAAGGAGCTTGGCCTGAAGGATGAAGAATCCGCCCAAAAGCTTTTTGGTTCCAGCACCTTTGATTTCGCTGAAATGGGCCCAACGCTGCTGAAGAAGTTGCTCAAGGAGCTTCAAGCCTCGACTGGCTTCTATGAAGTGCAGACTGGCCAGACAATCGGTAATATTTTCCTTGGGCTTGTGCCTGACAACCTCGGATGGATTGCAACGACCTTGTCGAAGACATTGGGCGTGCACGTGCTTAAGCCAGATTATGAAGCTTGGCTGGAGCATCAGGGGATTAAAGTGGCGGACGGCGTTGACCTGGGCAATCTGGGGTCGCGTTGGTTCGGTCTATTCAGTTTAATGGGCAATTATAGCCAAAAATCCTAGGCACATGGCGGAAAAAAAACCTAAGGATGGTGCTTATGCACCCAATTGGCGCCCGGACTTCCGGGACAATGATGCCTTGCCCGATGTTAAGGCAGTTCGCACGAACTTTCTGGTTAACTTCGTTGCCCTCGCCCTCGCGATTTTGTCCGTTGGGTGGTTTGGCTATACTGAATTTCAGGGAATGACGATCCAGTCGCAGATCGAAGACCTGCAAGCCGGCATTAATTCTGAATCAGCGAAAAATCGCACAAACCTTAAGGACAGCTCAGCATTTGCCAAAGAAAGCCCCAAGGCGGAAGATTTGGTGGCTTTCTATAAGGGATATGAATATCCGCTGGACGTTCTAATGCAGCTATCTTCATCCCGCCCGGAAACAATTGCCCTGCAAAGCATCACCCTTGGCAAGGGCAGCCGAAATGCTGGCACTCAGAAACGACCAAATATTGTTTACAGCCCTCAATACACGCTTCGTGGAGTGCTCAAGGGAGACAATGTCGAAGCATTGCAAGAGCTGGATGAATATAAGATTATTTTGCAGGAGCTTGAGCTGTTTAGTGAGCGCTTAAAATCGATCGATGTATCGGTTCCCAAGCGAAATCAGACACTTGGCCTGTTTGAATTTACGATCGTCATCAACCTGAACGAGGCGGCATGAACACCCAACAGCTCATAGCAAAACTCAAACAATACCCGCTGGCAGTTGGCTGCACTTTGGTCCTTGTGGTTATGTTGGTGCTCGGTTTCTTACGCAGTGATCGCTTGCCGGAACTGAATACGCAGTATGACGCGTTGCAGCAAGAGGCAGAAAAGATTAACTCCAATAGCCAGAACGCCGTGGATTTGGCTGCCAACTTGGAAAAGCTGAATGCCTTGGTGAGCAATATTGAATCACGATTGATCGATACTGACGCCAATACCGACAATTATCGTTACTTCCTCGGGATGGCTGAGCGGGCAGGCGTCAACTTGGTTGATCCCTCCACGGGCACGCGCAAGGGAGACCCCAACATGAAGGTCTATCCGATCGTCGAATTTAATCTATCCATTAGTGGTTCATTTGAGAATGTGTTGAAGTTTCTCTATGAGTTACGGACTGGTCGGCATATTATGCGGGTCGAATCTTTATCGATTATCCCCAAGGATTCTCCCAGTATGAAATACAACGTTCAGGCTTCCATCATAGTTAATGGTATCGCCGAAAAGGTTGAGGAGCCTAAGAAGAAATAGCCATGAAAGCATTTGTTAGCATTCTCACTTTCTTCCTCCTGACTTCGATTGTAGCAGAGGCGGCAGCTGACCGTGTGGTCGCGCGAACGAAGCGTATTAATATGCTGAAAAATGCGCAGGAACAGATCGATATCTCCGACCCCGCGCTATTGGAAGAACTGCCTCAAGTTCGTTACCCATTTGAATTTGCGCCAGAAGCAGAAAAAGTTGTGGTCGTCCAGACCGAAACCGCCGCTCCTCCTCCCCCCAAGGAAATTACCAAAGATGAAGTCCTTGAACGAATCGCTCCCAGTCTTAATCCGTCTGGTATTATATTCAAAGAGGGCAAGGGAGTGTTGATTTTACCGAAGGGCCTCCTGCCAGACGGCAGCGCCATCAAAGTAAACTATGGCGGTAAGCCATATCTCATCAAGGTTACTGACGTTACCTCTGATTCATATACATTAAGGTTAGACGAAACCTCGCTCGTGCGCCAGTTTGATGCTGGCTCGGGACGTGGGGTCACCCGTGATTAACATCTCCCTCTCTTTCGCCACTGCCTGAACGTTAAACTCCTGATCGAAAATGAAGCACTTGAACCTCTCGCTCCTCGCCCTGTTGGCTATGATTGCCAGTATTGCATTGACGTCTGCGGGCATCGCTCAAACCAGCGACACCGCTGCAGATGACCCGACAGTCGAGCCCTACGACAAGGACGCCAGCGACCTGACAGGCACGGCGATTCCTTCTCCCAACACGAATCCGCCATACGCAGGCTCGACGCTCGAGGGGGAAACCCCGCCGTCGGAGACCTCTGCTCCTGCCACAAAGACGGGCCAGACTGCGCCAACGCCGCGCCCAAGTGGCGATGCGCCAAAGCCTTCGCCCACAACGGCCTATGCCCCGGATGATTCTGGCATGACCGTGCGCCCTGTCACCGTCACCGAGACGGTCATTGAACAAGTGGCTGACGGCTCCACTGCTAACGCAGAGACGGTAGAAATTCCTGCGATGGAAATAGACTTTAGCGGTGGCGGCACTGGCACGGTTGAGTTCCCGACTCAGAACGACGGCACGGAAGCTCTGATGGGTGCCGACGACACGATCTCAGTAGACTTCCCCGACGAAGAAGTGCGGACGATCATTCGCAATGTTGCGGACTTGTATGACCTCAATGTGGTCATCCCCGACACCCTTCAGGGTAGAACTTCAATTAAGTTACGCAACGTCACTTGGCGCCAAGTGTTCGAAGTGGTCCTTGAGCCATTGCAGTACACCTACATCGAAGACCGGAACATCATTAAGATTAAAAGCATGGAAGAGCTCATCACTGAGCAGACCGTCACACGGGTCTTCTTGATCAACTACGCGATCGCCGACACGCTCCAATCTTCACTGGCTCCTCTTATTGACTCCGCTAACGGGGGCCGCGTCCAAGTTGATAAGCGCACAAACGCCCTGCTGGTGACGGAACGTCCCTCACGGATGAATGACATTCAAGCGATTATTGAGCGCCTCGACCGACCAAATCCACAGGTGATGATCGAATCGAAGTTCATTGAAATCAATGACCAGGATCGTAGTGACAAAGGTGTTAATTGGGCGTCCTTGCAAGGCTACCAACTGACGGCTGGACCGTTCAATCGTGAGTATACGGCTGAATCCAGCCGCACTTCCGAAAACGGTAACACGTTCGACAACACACGTGAGCGTGGCACAAGCACAACGGCCAATTCGTCTTCTCAGTTTGACATCCCCGGCGGTTTCTCCTCCAGCACCTCGAACACCTTGCAGAATATTGCCAACAACGGCTTCAATTCAGCAGTCTTGGGTGACTTAAGCTGGCTCGATACGGTTACCCGCTCGGACACGGCGGTTTTCTCCGCTGACGCCTTCAACGTCATCTTGAGCTTCCTTGAAAGCAACACTGACGCAAAGCTGGTTAACAATCCGACTCTGGTCACCCTCGATGGTGAAGAAGCGAAGCTAGTGATCGGCGAGCAGTTTCCGATTCCAAGCTATACCTTCAACGACGAAACTGGTTCGTTCGAAGTGAGTGGTTTCGAATATAAGGATATCGGCACGATCCTTTCCGTTACGCCGAATGTGAATAGCGCTGGCTTTATCCGACTAAACGTCCGGCCTCAGCTGTCTCGCACGGACCGTGTAACGAGCTTCGGTGGTGCAGGTGGCGCAGAAATCCCAATCATTCAGACCACGGAAACCCAGAGTAACGTGATCCTCAAGGATGGTTTCACACTGGCGATCGGTGGTTTGATCGAAGACTTGACCACGGATTCCGACACGAGCGTTCCTTACCTCAGCGAAATTCCACTCTTGGGTGAGCTGTTCCAGTCGTCCACGAAAGTCACGACGCGTCGCAATCTGGTTATTTTCATCACCGCGAAGACACTTAATCCGGATGGCACAACCTACAAGGACATCATTGATCCCCGTGTGCTTTACCAGATGGGTATCCTCGAGAACGAAATCCCCGGCTACACACTGCCCGAGGATCAAGCGCAAGCCTACCAAGACATCATGGACTTGCAGACAAGGTTCTCCAACGACAAAGCCCAACTTGATCTGCTTGAAAAGGTAAACACCCTGAACGGCCCGAAGGACGAAGAAGAATAAGGGCCTATTCGGACAATCAAACGGCAGCATTATGCAAATAACAGTGATTAAGGTATGCGACCAATAGCCCCCCAGCATTACGCCTTTCTCACTGCTGCCCGTTTGTGTTACTTCTTTCACCTCGTGGGGCGAGTTCACAATTAGGACCATGTCATGAATTCTCCAAAACATACAGTTTTTAAGCTATCGCTATTTTCAACGCTGATAGGATCTTTTCTAATCGGTGTCGGCGGCTTGCATGCGGCGGGCACCTTATCGGCGGGCAATCAGTTTGGTGGATCAGT
Organism: Cerasicoccus arenae; assembly: GCF_014651635.1. GTDB lineage: Bacteria > Verrucomicrobiota > Verrucomicrobiia > Opitutales > Cerasicoccaceae > Cerasicoccus > Cerasicoccus arenae. The sequence goes on from NZ_BMXG01000003.1 coordinate 213,562, forward strand.
CGACGCCGACGGGATCTTACGGACGTGGGGGCTGAATGATCAAGGCCAACTGGGTCGTGGAGTGAATACGACTCCACTTCCTGCACCGGAAAAGATCGTTTCTGCTGCGGTGTTCTCTGGCGTTGAAGCTGGGCCAAACTTCATGTTTGGTATTACGACGGGCGAATCTGATAATCTCTTTTCTTGGGGCAATAACAGTTTCGGGCAGCTTGGCATCAATTCCACTGTTAATAATAATACTCCGCAATCGGTTAATTTTCCAGGAACTCCCAAGATTTCAGATGTCGCTGCCGGCACCGATCATGCCTTGGCTCTGGATGCGACGGGCCGACTGTATGCATGGGGAAATATCGCCAATGGCCAGCTGGGCCTTGGAGTGTTTCAAGATCCACAGCCAGAAAATGCTTCGGACACAATTGTTGAGACACCGTTGCAGGTTGGTAGCGCCAAATGGATCGACATCGCTGCGGGCGACCAGTTTAGCATTGCTGTTCGGGATGACAATACACTCTGGTTCTGGGGTGCGGGGGTACAGAGTCTTGGCTTTAGTGGAGATTACCTCTCACCAGTTCAGGTACCGGGAAGTTCATCTATTTCCTGGTCGAAGGTTGAAGCAGGCAATCAGCATGTTATCGCACTTACGCGCAAAGGCCACATTTACACTTGGGGTAACAACGATCTTGGTCAACTGGGTCTGGCAAATCAGACTCCCCGCACTTCGCCGACCAAAGTGGGAACTGCTTCAAACTGGGTTTCTATCTCGACCGGATCTTATCAATCTTACGCGATTAACAGTTTAGGCGAATTATACGGATGGGGCATGAACAGTAGTGAGCAGCTTGGTATTAATGTTATTTATACGCCTCCACAGCCCTACCCTACCAATTACTTCATCTTGTCGCCCTCACGTATTGGCGAGCCGGGCACATTTAGCGCTGTTGATGGTGGGCGTGATATACCAGCTTCGAGTGGCACTTTGCCGGATGGCACAGAATTGATAGGCTTTACCGTGATGGGAGGCACATATGGCTCAGAAGGTATCTTTGCTGTTGGAGGTAACGTGTCAGGACAGCTCGGGACCGGCTCAACGTCATTTTCAACATCTTATATCCCCCAACGTACGGCTGCGGATGGTCTATCGGTTAGTATTACGGCACCAGAAGTTGATGAAGCAATCTTTGGTGTTAATGCCACGATTACAGTGTCGATGACTGTGAGCAATAGCGGCTCAGTCCCGGTTACAGAGGATTACACGGTTGAACTGTATCTTTCGAATGATGATTCATTCAATGTGGATGACGAGCAACTGCTGGCCTCGCTTGCGCGAACCGATACGCTGCCACTAGATACTCCTGATGAGGTGTCATTCACGAACGTGGTAATCCCAGATGCAGAGCCTGGTGAGTATTATTTGATCAGTCGCGTTTCGTTCCTTGGTGAGGACGTCATCAATGCTTCGGAGACCACTACTGGTTTCACAGCGATTACCATTACCCGACCGGATTTAACTCTGAGCAATTTGAACTTCGCTGATGGCACCGCAATTAACTTTGGAGAAAATTTTACCAACGTAAGCTTGGAACTTACGAATAGCACGATTGGTATCGTCCCAGATGGGAAGGAGATCACGATTGATGCTTATTTGGTGTCGAATCTGGAATTCGATCCCACGGAGAACGCCATACCCAGTGGTGCCCCTCAACTTATTCCTGATGGACAGAGAATATATTCTGAGGGCTTAAACGCATTTAATGCGGGCTCGGGTGCCACTCCGCCAGTTTCAGTTTCGTTAGACTTTTCGGAGCTTAACACGCATATACCTGAGAACAGTCGGGAGTATTTCCTCATTGTCTTCGTGGTTAACAAGGGTGGAACGGTTGACGAAGAAAGTGGTGTTACCGAAAATAATTACATTTCTCAGCGGGTTCGGATAATATCTCCAGCCTCTGTTCCGCCCGCCATTGGATTTGGCAATATTGTCGGCGAGGCTGGGGCTTCCATTGGTCGAAGCGATGAATGGCGTTTTATTAGTGATACACTCGCCCTCAATGGCGATTCACTTCAGTCCCCCGTTTTGGCAGTTGAACAAACCCGCACAATGTCAATGGAGGTTTACGGCCCCACCTTTATTTCCGCTCCTTGGCTGATTAACGCCGGGCCTAATGGCAAGGTGGAATATACTCTCAAGGCCGCTAATACGAACGACATTCTCGAAGCTGTCACGCTAACTCCATACTCACAGGAATTGAATGGTTTTATGCCGAACTACCAGACGGTTGAGATCGTCATAGACGCTGATTCCGATCTTTATGAGCCAGGTGATTATCCTTATCCATGGACCATTACGTGGAAATACACTCAGGATGACATTGATCCGACAGGCTATGCACGGGTAGACCTAGAAGTACCGAATTTTGTCCCTGACGCGAATTCCTTTATCTTCCTTGGTGTTCCTGATGATTCGTCCCCCTTGGGCGATTCGAGCGTTGTTTCTACTGATGGGACCTTGGCTGCTGGTGATTCCGCAGTCATGAATCTGGTTTATAACTTCACTGACAGCGCTTTAGTCACATTCTGGTGGCGAACAAACGGAGTTGCTCTGCAAGATACTTTAACGTTCTCGGTTGACGGCGTGGTTCGTACGCTTCCGACCTCCGAATACAATGTGTCGGCAAGTAGCGCAGTCATTAGCGGCAATACTGGATGGCAGCAAGTGGCCTTTATTATCAGTCCTGGGCCTCATACGCTTCGGTGGACCTTTAATAAGCGCAGCACCTCTGTATTGGCCAATGCTTTCATTGATGGTCTGCAGGTCCTTCAGCCATTGCCGGACACGAATATATTTAATCGGACGAATCCAGACCCCGCGCTAGTTCCAACATTCATTGATGTACCAGGAGATTGGGTTGTCATTGATGATTCGACTGCGCCAAATGATGCAGCAGTTGAAGTTACCGCTCTGAATCCGATCGATTCTGCTTCATTCTCATACAATACTGTAGCAACAGGGCCGACGGTAATTTACGCCCCATGGCAAATCAGTTCTATTGGAATCGATAATACTCTCAGCTATACGTTAACGGATGGCGATGGTGACCCGATTTTCGCGCCCGATGGCACGACAGTCTTTACTGAAGAAATTTCGGGTAATACGAATGGCTACCTGCCAGTGAACATCGTCATCAATGCCGATTCACCTCTCTATGGGCCTCCAGCAGTTGATCCTGGTGATCCTGATTACACTTATCCATGGACGATTACTTGGACATATACTCAAAATAGTCTGGATGTAGACGCTTTTGCCCGTGTTGCACCGACTCCGTATAACTTTGATGCCATTCCAATCAGCAACGTTGATATGTCGATCGAGACAGTGGTGCTGACGACTGGCACTTACATTCTGGATGATGCTAATGGGACTGGTCGTTTGCCGATTTCGGTTTCCGTCATGAACCGAGGGGCAGATTTCAACGTCGGCGATCCAAATAGCACAGCGGATACATTCATCGATCCGACGAATCTGTCAGTGCACTTATCGGTCGATCAGATCTATGGAAATAGTGATGACGTGAATCTGGGGAATTTCTCACAGGCAAATATCCTCAATAATGGCAATCAGCTCATTTTTGAATCTGAGCTTAATTTGCCATTCACCACGCCAGCGGGCAATTACTATGTCCTCCTACGTTTTGACGCCTCTGCTGAACAGGGTGAGTTTACTCTCGCTAACAATTCTAACACGACAGGGCCAGGATTTATCATTGTACGTGCGCCTAACTTGGTAATCCGGAATCAGGCAGGATTCTCCAGTACGTATCCTTACCGTCCAGAGCAGACTAGCTATATCGAATATGATATTACAAACACAGGCCTAGGAACGATTACGCAAGGTGAGCCATTTAGTGTTCGTGTGGTGCTCTACGCAATCGATAAAAATAGTGAGGATTTAATATCCGATACCGTGGTAAAAGAATACGCGCCAATTTCACATTCATTATTTTTGCCTGAGGTAAGTGCTCAGTTTCCAGAGGGCGGCAAGTCGCATATTGTTCATCAGCTAGAATTACCTTCTGCGCGCGATATTCTTGTCGCCATTGGGGCAGTCGAAGCCGGCAGTGCAGAAGATTCGAACGAAGTCTATCAAAACCTCAGCAAGATGGCTGATTCTCATTACTTCTTTAATATCTTCGTGGATATTAACGATGATATTTTGGAATCAAGTGAATCAAATCAATTCTTAACGTCGCGGCGGTTTAACATCGTTCCGGCTTACTTCACTGGGCTGGATTCCGAAAGTCAGACATTCATTTTGAATTTTGAAAATTATGGCATCTACAGTGGGCAACGGGCATTTAGCACCTATACGGTCGAATCTAACCTTGCCGATTCTAGCTCAGCTTTGATTCCGGGCTTTCCTAATATTACTTCGTTGTTGGCATATGCATTAGGTTTAGATCCGACTCCCGGTACCACCACATCTGGCCAGACAGTTGCTTCGACGCCGCCTCTGTATCGCCCGGATTATGAAAATGGACTCTTTGACTTCAATATTCCTCCGTTGGGCCAGAATGACTATCTGACCATGACGTTCGATTTCAATGTTCGTGCTTCAGATATCATAATTGAAGTTCAGGCTGGGGACGATTTGCTGAGTCTCGCGCCGATTGTTACGCTGACTCCTCCATACACGGATATATATGGGCCTCAAAGCCTCACGGGCTTTAATGGGCTGCTCTACAATCCGCGTGTAGTGGCGCTTGAGGGCAATGTGTCTGACGTTCAAAGCGTGTATACGGCACGTATCACCGTTCGAGATGTAGCCCCGTATACCGGTGTAAATAGTCGATTCATGAGGTTAGTCGTTACTCCTATTGCAGATGAACCACTTGCTCCCACAAGTTTAGGAGTGGCATTGTCGAATGATGACTCCGGTGGTGTTGAACTCTTTTGGAACGGTGTGGCCTACGACGAGAGTGATCCAACTATCAACGGGGCTTTTCAAATTGAACGGAGCAATCGAGAATTCAGTGGATTTGATTTGATTGGCACGGTGCTGTTTACTGGTATCTCCGGGCAGGCTACATTCCTTGACAGCTCAGTCGAATCGGAGAGAGTTTATAGTTATAGGGTGCGAGCTGTATCAGCAGGAGGGGTGTCTGATTACTCCAATACGGCGACGATTACCGTACCCTAAGTCTATACTTGTATGATAAACTCCTTTCTCGATATGCGGGCCAAGCGCGGCCCTATTGGCTTCTTCATTGCCTTCATCGTCATCTCAGTTCTCTGGGTACTGGCGGTGGAGGGTATTGATATGGCTCTTCATGAAAATCACCACTTATCGGGGCTGATTATTTTCATGGGAATCATTATTTCCATTTTTGGGGTCAGCTTTTTGCTGACCCAAGCAATTCGCCGCCTCAACGACATGCGCTGGGGTGGCATGTATGTAATGTTGATCGCAATCCCGGGCTTAGCGATTACGCTGTTTGCCATGGGGCAAGTTTCTACTGTTATGTGGGTCTTGGCTGGGATCGGTGCGTTGGTTCTTGCACCGTTATGCCTTGTTCCCGGCAAACAGTGATTATACCGTCCGCTCAGAAAACGAGTGTTGCAGTGCCTCTTAGGTATGCGTAGTTACAGTTGAATTATCTACTGTTACTATGCATATGCGTGAAATTGCTTTCCTCACCTTAGGGGCTTTGCTGCTAGCTGGCTGTCCCAAGCGTAATGAGTTCGCCGAGCCCCCCCCCCCATCCGTTACGGTTGCGACTGTTGCAGCACAAGCGGTTACCGTCTTTGAAAGCATGCCTGGGCAAACGGCTGCAGTGCAAGAAGTGGAGATTGTGGCGCGCGTTCAGGGGTTCCTGTTAAGCAAGGATTTTGAGGCCGGCGAGCAGGTTAAGAAGGACGAGCTACTCTTCACCATCGATCCAGCGGAATATCAGGCGAATCTTGAGTCTGCTAAGGGGAAGCTCTCTAGCGCGTCAGCTCAACGCGACTTGGCGGACACCACTTTTAAGCGCAATAAGGAGCTATTCGCCACTCAGGCCATTTCTGAATTGGAAATGCTTCAATCAGAGGCCGATCTGGATTTGGCCAAAGGCGAAATGGAGCAAGCTAAGGCTTCCGTTCAACGCGCTGAGTTAGATATCAGTTATACCAAGATTAAATCGCCGATTGACGGTCAAGTTTCCCGCGAATTCATCACACCAGGCAATCTCGTTGGCCCTGGTGTCAGCGATTCATTGGCTCGGGTGGTCAGCCTTGATCCCATGTATTTCTATTTCAACTTGGATGAGCGCACGTTTTTGAAATACCAACAATTGGACCGCGCACTAAAGTCCAAGCAGAAGGATGCCCGACTGAAGGTGTCACTGCAACTTGCCGACGCCACGATTTACAACGGAGAAGGTGAGATCGATTATGCGGACAATCAGATCGACCCGCAAACAGGCACCATCGAAATTCGCGCGATTTTCCCCAATCCCAATCGGCTACTATATCCGGGTCTATTCGGCAATGTGCGCTTCGCCAATGTGGTTAAGGACGCGATTGTCGTACCGGAAACTGTTATCCAGAAGGACCTCGCCGGTGATTTTGTTTTAGTCGTCAATGGCGAGAATATTGTGGAAACACGTTATGTCAAAAAAGGCGCTCGCGTCGCGGAGGGCGTCATTCTGAACGAGGGCTTGGAGGCCGGGGCTCAATTAATTGTCAATGGCATCCAGCGCGCCCGTCCCGGCGCACCGGTGAAGATTGATTCACAGCCCGTTCCCCCAGCGGAGTAAGCCCAATGTTGAGCCATTTCTTCATTCGTCGGCCGATTTTCGCTGCGGTCATTTCTATCGTGATCATGCTGCTAGGCGGCTTTGCGATGCTTTCGTTGCCGATTGAGCGCTATCCGGAAATCGCTCCGCCACAGGTCACGGTGTCTGCAATTTATCCTGGTGCTAATGCTCAGACTGTTGCCGAGACCGTTGCTTCACCGATCGAACAAGAGGTAAACGGTGTCGAAAATATGCTCTATATGTCGAGCGTATCTGCCAACGACGGCACGATGAGCCTGACGGTGACCTTTGCCACTGGCGTTGATCAAGACATGTCCAACGTGCTCACGCAGAATCGTGTTTCCAAAGCACAGTCCCAGCTCCCGCAAGAAGTGCAGCGCCTAGGTGTCACGGTGAAAAAGAAATCTGCGGTGGCCAATATGTATGTCGCGCTGACCTCGCCCGATGGCACTTACGACGACATTTTCCTCTCCAATTACCTTGAGCTGCGCATCAAGGACGAAGTCGCCCGCGTCAATGGGGTGGGGGAGGTGCAGACTTTCGGTGTCGGCAAATACGCCATGCGTATCTGGCTCGATCCACAGAAGTTGACCGCGCGCGAAGTCTCGGTGAGTGAGATTGTTTCCGCCGTACAGCAGCAGAATGTTCAGGTTGCAGCAGGGGCCATCGGTGAGCCACCCGCGCCGGCTGGTCAGCCGTTTCAGCTTACAGTGAATGTAGAGGGCCGTTTGGTCGATCCGGAGCAGTTTGCTGACATCATTATTCGATCTACCAGCGATGGTGGTGCGCTGCGTATTCGTGACGTTGCCCGGGTGGAGATCGGTTCGGAATCCTATCGTTTGGCTTCCAGTTTCAATGGCAAGGACTGCGCGGCATTTGCGATTTATCAGATACCAGGCGCTAATGCGATTCAGGTGGTTGACGGGGTGAAAGGCAGGCTCGCCGAATTGTCAAAGAATTTCCCTCAAGGCGTCTCCTATGACATTGTTTATGATGACACGGTTGCCATCGAGGCTTCGATCGCCGAGGTGGTGGAGACTCTTTTCATCACCCTCCTGCTGGTGGTCTTCACTGTTTACGTATTTCTCCAAAATTTCCGGGCAACGCTGATTCCCTCACTCACGATCCCGGTTTCGCTGATCGGCACTTTTGCGGTTATGTCGGTGATGGGCTTCTCCATCAATACACTGACCTTGTTTGGCTTGGTCTTGGTTATCGGCATTGTGGTCGACGACGCCATTGTAGTCGTCGAAAATTGCACGCTTAATATTGAGGAGCATGGCATGGACCCTAAAGCGGCGGCCATGAAAACGATGACCGAGGTGACCGGGCCCGTTATCGCGACGACGCTCGTGCTGCTGGCGGTGTTTATCCCGACTGCGTTCATGAGCGGCATCAGTGGCATCCTCTTTAAGCAATTTGCGCTAACCATCGCCATCGCGACGGTGTTTAGTTCGATCAACGCACTTACGCTCAGCCCGGCCCTGTGTGGTGTGTTGCTCAAGAAAAGCTCCGGCAAGACGCCGTGGTTTTTCCGTATGTTCAATAAGGGCATGGACTCCACGACAAGAGGTTACCATGGCGTGGTTAAACTTGCGCTGCGTAAGTCCGCGATCGGCGTCGTCTTGTTCGCTGGGCTGATCGTGCTTTCCGGCCTTGGTTTCGTCAACCTACCCGGTGGTTTTGTGCCACAGGAAGACGAAGGTTACTGCATCACCAGTGTCCAACTCCCTGAGGCTGCAGCGCTTGACCGCACCCGCGCCGTCATGGATCAGGTGGACGACGTGATCAAGGAAGTTCCTGGCGTAGCGCGCTACCTCACGATTTCTGGTTTCTCGCTGATTGATGGCGCAGTGGCGTCCAACACCGGCTTTGCGGTTGTGGTCTTCAAGGACTGGTCCGTGCGGCCACCCGAGGAGCACCAGTCGGCAATTATCACTGGGCTGAACCGCCGTCTCAGCCAACTGCAGGATTGCTTGGCTTTCAGCTTTCCGACGCCCTCACTTCCAGGTTTGGGCTTGAGCGGTGGCTTCACCTTTATGCTAGAAGACCGTGAGGGCGTAGGCCTCCAAACCCTCCAGAATGTGGCCGATCAGGTAATCAGTGGTGGTAATGCGCAAACGGCGCTGTCTGGGATGTACACGCCTTTCCGCGCCAATGTTCCGCAACTATTTGTGGATGTAAATCGCGAGCAGGTGATGAACCGCGGTATGACGCTTGGCAGCATTTGGGAAGCGTTGCAGACATATCTCGGATCTAATTATATCAATGACTACACCAATTTTGGCCGTGTCTTCAAAGTCTATGCTCAGGCCGAGAGCGATTACCGTGCGCAGCCATCCGACATTGGCAAACTGGAAATCAAGACACCGCAGGGGGAGATGGCACCCTTGGCCAATTTCATTGATGTTGAAGAAACGCTTGGTCCACAGACCATCACCCGGTTCAATATGTATCCTTCGGTGAAAATCATGGGCAGCCCATCTCCTGGTTTCAGCTCGGGTGCCGCGATGGATGTGATCGAGAGCATGGCGGAAAAAAACCTACCGTCGGCCTTTGGCTATGATTGGACGGATTTGTCTTATCAGGAAAAAATGGCGCAGGGCGGTGTTATTGTTATTTTTGGCCTAGCAATTGCCCTCGTTTACTTGGTGCTCGCTGCTCAGTATGAAAGCTGGACGCTACCTATTTCAGTCTGTCTATCAGTGCCCACGGCGCTGCTTGGCGCGGTCGCGGCGCTCATGGTTCGTGGCTACGATAACAATGTTTACACGAAGATCGGTATCGTTCTGCTTATTGGCCTGTCCACCAAGAGCGCGATTTTGATCGTTGAATTCGCCAAGGCCCAGCGTGACACGGGGATGCCGATTTTCGACGCTGCACTTTCGGCTGCTCGACTGCGTTTCCGTGCGGTGTTGATGACGGCCTTTTCGTTCATACTCGGTGTTATCCCGTTGCTCATTGCAACGGGTGCAGGCTCAGAAAGCCGTAAGGCCATTGGCACTGCGGTATTTGGCGGCATGGTCGTTGCTACGGTGGTCAGCGTGATTGTCGTCCCAATGCTTTATTATGTGGTCCAGGCCTGCTCCGAGAAGTTCGGAAAAAAGCCCGCACCCGTTCAAGAATCAACCTGATTTAGACTAATGTCCTACCTGAAATTGATTCGCATTTTAGTGAGCGTTCTTGGCCTTAGCCTGATTGCCAGTCTCACCTGTTTCGGTCAAAGCACCGATGATGTGGAAGCGCCCAAGCCGCTTCTCACCATTGCTATCGTACGGGACGGACCATCCTATATTCTCGACGCCATGATCGAGAGCGTGAAGCAGGAAACTACTGCCTTGCTTCGCACCAAGCACACCGTGGTCTACCGTGAGGATGCGAGCTTCAATGCTAACTGGTCTCCGGCCGGTGCTCGGTCTGCACTCAAGAGCGCACTTGATGACTCGGCCATCGACATGGTCCTCCTTCAGGGCTACTTCAGCCTCGACGAGGCTGCCAACGGCGGATTGACGCTCAACAAGCCTTGCATCGGTGCATACGTGCAAGACCCGCGTATCGTGGCACCTTTCATTAAGAATGGCCGTTCGACGATCAACAATCTCTCCGTCACGGTGTCCGATATTTCGCTGGAGAAAGACCTCAAGGAATTCTATGACTTGGTCAAATTCAAGAAGGTTCTTTATGCCGTAACTGATGCCTATCTGCAGGATCTCAAGGAGGATGGGGCGATTCAGACCCTGCTCAATAAGATGGATGCCGATTTGGGCATTGAGCACGGGTTCATTCCGCTGACTACGACTGCGCAAGATTCCTTGCAAAAAACTCCGAATACCGCCGAAGCCATTTTCTTTTTCCCTCCCCTAGAATTCCCTGATCAGGGCCAGCTGGACGACTACATCACCGGCGTCAACGCACGCGCGATTCCCACCTACGCAATGACTGGAGAGGCTGGCGTCGCTCAGGGTTTTCTCTTTGGTATGATGCCCGACCTGCGCGTCCAACTCGCCCGCCGTGCTGCGCTTAACATCAAGGATATTCTCGACGGCAAGGCTGCGACACAGATTGACGCTTTGTTCCGCGTGGAGCGTAAACTCTACGTCAACGTAGTCACCGCGTCGGAAATTGGCTTTGATTTGCCGACCGACATGCTTTTCGACGCCATGCTGATCGGCGGCGAAGCGCCAGACGTGACCGCCGCTCCGCTGGCCCTCGTCAATGCAGTGAAGCTGGCAACGGATGCCAATTACCGCCTTCGCGCCACACGCCAGGACACCGAGGCCGTTTACGAGTCGCAACGTCAGGCATTTTCTGGCATGCTGCCACAGGTTAGCGCCCTCTATCAATACACGCGCAACAACGATGCCAAGGCCCGTGCCTCTCTGGGCTCGATTCCGCGCCAGTCCAACAGCATCGGTGTTGGTGTGACGCAAATGATTTACGATGACAACACCGTGACTGGCTACCTCATTGCCGAGCAGGACTACGAAGCCGCTGCCTTTCAGGAGCAAAGTCTGGAGTCGGACACTGTCCAGCTTTCCGCCGTTGCCTATTTACGCTACCTTGCCGCCAAGTCCATTCTGGCCATTGCCAAGGAAAACCTCGACGTCACCCGGACGAATCTTGGCCTCGCCCGCGTCCGTCTGGATGTCGGCACAGCTGGCCCAGAACAGGTTTACCGCTTTGAAGCTCAGGAAGCTTCTGATCGTGCGGGGGTATCTCTGGCCGAAAGCCAGGTTTCGACCTCCCTCACCGCGCTCAACCGTGTGCTGGGGCAGGAGGATCTGGAGCAGACGTGGAATGCCGAGGAAATCGGTTTAAGCTCGGATGCCTTCGATGTTACGTCACGCCGTGTCATTGAGCTGCTCACCAGTGAGGCTCGTGCCCAGCGCTTCCGGCTTTTCTCTCTCCAGCATGCCATGGCGCACGCGCCCGAGCTGGAGGTTGCGGATCGCACTCTTGCGGCGCAGGAGCTTAATTACGGCTTGGCTGGCCGCAGCTTCGTGGTCCCGTCAGTTGGAGCGAGTTTTAATTACCTGAACACCTTCCAATCCGATACCTTTGAGTCCGCCGCCGCCGCTGGCGCGGGAGGTAATACGCCTGAGGACGAGTGGACCTTTACCTTGCAGGCCAGTTTGCCCATCTTCGAGGGAGGCAACCGCGTATTCAACTTGCTCAAGCAGCGCGCGCTCGTCCGTAGCCAGGAGTTGAATCGCTCGTTGACTCGTCAGATCGTTGAGCAGCGCGTGCTCGATTCGCTTTATGCGCTCAGTGCATCATACAGCGACATCCGCTTCAGCCGCATTGCCGCTGACCGTGCTCAGAAGAATTTGGACATCGTTACGGAGAAATACCGAGTTGGCCGCGTAAGCATTGTCGACCTGTTGGACGCGCAAAACGAGGCCTTCGTGCAGAAACAAAATGAGGTGCTCGCGACATACGGTTTCCTCGAAGACTTGGTCGACTATATGCGTGCGATCAACTGGTATGAATTCCTCGCCACTCCGAGCGAGCAAGATGCTTGGCTCCATTCGGTGAAGCGCTTTGTCGACCCACCCAAGGCGAAATAGTTACGCTCTGCATTTGCGGAAACTCTTCCTATACGGCAAAGTAATCCTGTGCCCGCCGAAATTACCATTCCCCGGAGGCTGCCAGTCATGACACTGGCCAATACCGTGTTTTTCCCGCACGCGATGCTGCCACTTCACATCTTTGAGCCGCGCTATCGGCAGATGCTCGAAGACGTGCTTGCCGGGGATCGCCTTTTCGTGGTTGCACGGGAAGACGAAGCCCGAGGCGAGGCCACTGGTGAGTTTGAGCCACCCTGCCAAGTCGCTTCCGTGGGCGTGGTTCGTGCCTGTCAACGAGAGGCCAGCGGTTCCTCACACCTCATTTTACAGGGCCTTGCGCGGGTGCGCTTCACTGGAATCGTGCACGAGGATCCTTATCGCTTGGGCGAGTTTGAGCCGCTCGACAGCGCTGGGGCCGATGCGGTTTCCCTGGCTGAGATGCGTCACCAACTCGCCCGCACAGTGCGCCGTCGTCAGCAGCTTGGTGCCGCCGAGCCGGAGGAGGTTTTCGATTTTCTCGATGCACTTACCGACCCCGAAACCTACCTCGACCTCACCAGCTTTACTCTCTGCGAAGACAACGACATCAAACAACAGCTCCTCGAAACCCTCAATACTCAGCAACGCTTCCGCCGCCTCGTCGACTACCTTGAGCGCGACAACGAAAAGCTGTCCTTGGAACACCAACTTCGTGGAAAACTCGACGAAGACGACATCGACCGCAATTGAGCAGTGCTCCAACGACCGGGTTCAGAGAGCCTGAAGTTTTCACTCGACTTTTTGGCTGGTTTGTTTAGCAATGATTTTTGCTATTATTAATCAATCTAATCGATGAATGAGCAACAGTTTAACGCATTCCTAATCCGATCTAAGGATTTGCTTAGGCGCATCGAAACCTACCGTTTAGCTTATGGAGAGCGGAGTGAAGTGCAGAATAAGAATGCCGTTAAATTGAAAGTGGTTACATTGATCGCTGGTATTATAACTGCCGTAAGCTCTATTGGCACGCTGACGGTAGAACTTTCGACATTGCTGACTGGCGTCTCTGGTGGAATCACCGGGATTTTGGCTATGGCAGATAATCTTTTTCGGTGGGAAGAAAGTTCGAACGATAATTGGCGACGATCCAAGAAACTGGAGGATCTTCAATATGAGCTTTATCAATACTGTTTGGAGGCAAGTTTGGGATCCACTGTAGAGCAGGGGAGTCTTCTCATCTCACGAGTTAATGAGCGTTTCTCTCAAGAGACTACATTGATGATCGATAACCGAGCACTCTATGAGTCGCGAGCGGAAACATTCATCGAGAATCATGGAATTAACAGTGTGTGTTATCAGCCGGATCAGGTAGATGCTTCTTTTGACGATGAAAGAATATCGGAGGAAGCAACTGGAATTACGGAGGTGGTTCGAGGGTAACTACGTTTAATTATGAAATTCCAAGCTAAGCATTCCATTATTCGTAGCGTCGATGGCCGGATCAAATACAAGGTATTTAATCTAGGGGGACGTGAGCATTATAACATTGGTATTTGGATTGATGGTTCTAACCGTGACCTCGACCAAGTTGTTAGGGTTGATTATATCCTTCATGCTAGCTTTTCAAATCGTGTTCGAACATCGCGAAATCGTCTTAATAATTTTTCCGTCACGTTTTGGACTTGGGGTATGTTCGATATCCCGATTAAAATCCATTTACAGAATGGCAAGGTTGAAGAAGTTAACTATTATTTGGAGTATAAATTACCGCCGGATGATGGAAGTACGTATTTAGAGTTGAGCGAGTAAATAACAGATGCCTGTGAATGATAACTAAGGCGTTACTTGATCCTCGCCAGCGGCATGCGTCAATTGCCACTTGGACTCGAGGATGGCGGGCTTGATTGATAGGTGCGCAAGGGGGTATTCGCCGACGAAACTGTAGTCGGAACGTTGTGGCCCACGGATGCCCAGCTTGCCTGTGGTGGCCATATTGCGGATGCGTGTCCATGGCTCGTCCAGCGAGAGCATTTGCTCCAGCGAAACTTGAGCGTTGATCTCCTCCCCGGGGCGAAGCAACGAGGTCTGCACGCGTTCGGCCCCCAACGAATGCAGCGCCAAGGCATAGAGTGCGAGCTGGACACCCTCTCCCTTAATCAGTTGCTTGGCGCTCAGTGGCTTGTCGCCGCCAGTTTTGAAATCGATGATCCACGCCGCCGCATAGTCGGGCCAAACGCTTTTTGCACGGCCGCTTAGCTTCTCGGGCGGTGTGTCGCTGAGGAGGGCGTCAATGCGCCCGCTGAAGATTAGGCCGTCCAGTGGGTTGCCTGGCAAATGGAGGGGTTGTTTGGGCAGGGACCACTCTCCCCGTATGGCGGGCCAATTGAGCTGGGTGAGGGCGTCGGCCAACTGATGCGCCCAGCGCCGGGCCAAGGCCCAGTCAATGCGCCACCAGTCCGGTAGTCCCCGGTTAGCTTGCGCAAATGCATCGGCCACGCGTTGACGGACTTGCTTGGCCTGACGCTCGACTTGCAACGTCCATTCTTCGTGATTCGGGCAGAGAAGAAAGTCCTCCCCCCCTCCCGTTAACTGTACCCAGCTGTGTGCCCAATTTCCGGTAGCCTGCGCCCGCGGTTGCTGCTCTTGCAATTCCTTTTCCGGTTGAACGCGAAGGACATGGCGCTGCCAAGCATGAGCGGGCATGCGCAGGGCGTCTTCCCAAGCTCGGCACGAGAGCGTGAGTGGTTCGGCGGGCGGCTCCGCAAAGCAAAAGCTATATTGATCAAACGGTGTTCGCGGATCACGTCGTCGGCTCCAGGCTAGTGTTAGCTCTGGGAAGGTGTCGTGCCGGACGGGCTCAGGGGCGAACATTTCGGCTGACATCTCGGCGGCTTCGCGAAGGTCATCATCTCCCGGTAGTCGTCCAAATTGTGCATGAATCAGACGGTTGAGCCAGTCGGCGAGGTCTTGTTCACGTCCCGGATCGGCGGGGTTTTCGCGATGGGCGGTAAAGAGCGCATCATTCTGGACATGGCTGAGGAGGCTGGCGCAGGCCTCTGAAAAACGCCGTCGCTCGTCGAGGCTGTTGGCTAGCCAGCTTTTGCCTGCGCGCAGGCATTTTTGGCCGAGGCCTACCGGACTATCCATACTGGCGCGCAAGTTGAGCCGCGCACTATGCCGAGTGTCGAGTAATAGACTGTCGTTCTGCTCGGCGGGCCAATCTCCTCGATTGAGTCCGGCGAAGATCAGGTATTGCCAAGATTGCGGGGAAGCACGCTCAACCGTGGTGAGTACGACGGGGGCAAAGGCTTCGCGACCCAGATCTGCCCGAGTGCGCCCAGGAATGCGGCAGACTTCGGCCAGCCAGCGGAGATAATGTCCGCGTTGGATTTGCCGGGTCAGGCTCTCGGCGAGGGCTGAGGCGCGTTGTTCCCAAGCGTCAAGTCGTTCGGGCCAACGCATTTTTTTGAGCACTGGAAGGCAGAGTGTTGTGTATTCGGCGAAGGTCCCTCGCTCAGGCAGTAAAGGCCATTCATCGAGGATGCGTCCGGCTTGCACGCCCCGTCGCTGGCGGCTGAGGAGTGGTCGCAGAACGTCCAGCCCAGTCGTCATGGCTTCATTGAAGGCGTATTCCAACGCTCGCCGCACGGCGTCCTCGTTCTCTGAGGAGAGGTGTCCCGCGCGGCGCAGTGCGCGGAAAAACGCCCGGGCGCTATCGGCGTCGGCCCGTTCTTGATAGAGTCGCCAGGCTTCGACGAGGTTTTGCGAGGTGCGTCGGGCTGGCTGATGCCCGATCTCGTCCTGATGCGCGAGTCCGCAATCGACCAGTCGCCGGGAGACCTCGCGGGCAAGGGGCAATCCGTCCCGCGCAAAGATCACACCAATGCGTTCGCCAATGCCCAGCTCGGCCCGCCAACGGTGGATTTCGCTTTCGATGACACACGCCTCGGTGGTGATGTCTGGTGTAATGACGGCCTTTAATTGGGGATTCGTCGGGGAAAGTTTTTCGTGGAACTCGGCTGCTTGAGCTAGATCAGCGAGCGGGCGAGGGGGGGGGG
>NZ_BMXG01000004.1 GCF_014651635.1 Cerasicoccus arenae
GGGGGCGGGGGGAGAACTGGATGTCAAATAACGTAAACCTTGTGAACGTCCCGCTGGGGGGGGGGGGGAAGCAAATTTGAACTGAACAACTTTGGGTAATTACCCTATTCTGCTAAAGTTGAAACGTAACGATCTCCATTGTGGATAATTGTCCTGCTTATGCAATGAAAATAGTATATTTATTTACATCCATTAGGTTTCCTGAAATTAAATCCATGTTATTTATTATCAATTCTATGCGGAATTTTTAAATGAATCAAGGAAACCGAATTCTTTACAATAAACTGTGGAGTGGGCAGAAAATTCCTTCCGTGAAAGCTGGATTGAAACGTAAACGGATTCTTCCTATAAGGCCATAGATTCTGTATGTGCAGTAACTCAGCAGCTTAAAAGACGACCATGAAACCTCGAATCAGTATGATCACTCTCGGTGTCCGAGATTTGGCGAAATCAATTACCTTTTATGAAAAAGGACTTGGGCTTCCGAAAATGGAATCTCCGCCGGAAGTGGCGTTCTTCACGTTGAATGGTTCGTGGCTTGGGCTATACGGGCGAGATGCACTCGCCGAGGATGCCAAGCAATCTGCTGAGGGCAGTGGGTTCGAGGGGTTTGCCCTTGCCCATAATTTGGCCTCGGAGGCAGAAGTTGACGCTTTAATGCAAGAAGCGCAATCGGCTGGTGCCACAATAGTTAAAGAGGCACAAAAAGTTTTTTGGGGCGGCTATAGCGGATATTTTAAGGACCCGGATGGGCACTTGTGGGAGATTGCCCATAATCCATTTGTTTGGGTCGGGCCACAAGATGATCCAGCGGATTGATGTCAAGGTCCACTGAGAACTGTTGCAAATCAGCCAAGGTGGGCGACCTCTCTGTGCAGGATAATATCATCCCGCTAGTTACGAATGGGCTGATTCACGCGCCCACGAGCATTTATCCTCTAAACTTTAGCTTGCTCTCCTAATAGGGGACGCCGAAGCCAAAGATTATCTGCTGTTCTTTCTTTACGCCGCTGGTACCCACGGTGTTGTCGAAGGTCAGCTTGTAGGCGAGGGTGGCGTCGATCCAAGAGGCGAGCTTGGTGATCATAGCAGCGGTGAACTCGTATTGGTAGTCGTCGAGGTCGGCTGGAGCGATGCTGCCCGAGGCAGTTTGCTCGAAGCGGACGATTTCGCTGAGCTTGTAAGTGAAGGTTTCCTTGAGGGTGGCCAAGTTATACCATTTCTGGCTGATGCCTTCTGCTTCCTTATATTGCAGTGTGTAGGCAGGGATGATGTTCAGGGTTATGTTATCTTCCTTGATGACATGGAAACCAATACCAAGGTCGAGGTCAACTTGATGGTTGATGTCCTTGACCATGTTGCGCAGGTAGCTCAATTCGGAGTTAAAATACATGAGATCATTGATATCATGGTCGTAGCCGAACATTGCGCCGTAGGTGTCGAGGTTCTTGGTGTCGACGCCATTTTTGTCCGTTTGATTGCTATACTGATAGTACATGTCGAACTTGTAGTGGTGCGGTGCGGCGTCTTTTTTACCGTTGAAATCGAAGTTTAGAGTCGTCGTTTCGGTGTTGGACTCAAGATAGCTGAAGCCAAAGGTGAGCTTACCGGACCAGCCTTCGGGAACCCACTGGTCAACCCAGCTTTGTGCATCAAGGAGGGACCTCGTAATGGCGTCGACTTCTTCTTGGTCTTCGGCGGTTTCGGCTTCTTCTGCGGATGATACCTCGGCACCAGCGACGATCGCGTTGGCAGATTCCGCTGCTTCTACGAAGTCAGGAGCTGGCTGTTCGACAGTGGCGTCTGCCGCGGCAACGGATATTTTGCCGATCATATCGGACTCGAAAGTGATTACACC
Organism: Cerasicoccus arenae; assembly: GCF_014651635.1. GTDB lineage: Bacteria > Verrucomicrobiota > Verrucomicrobiia > Opitutales > Cerasicoccaceae > Cerasicoccus > Cerasicoccus arenae. The sequence continues at coordinate 1,859 of NZ_BMXG01000004.1, forward strand.
ATCTTCCTGACTGATCAACTGGCCGCTGATGCGATCACCGTTTTTCAAAATAAGTGTATCGGCAGAGGCAACGGCACAGAACGCTATTGAAGTAAGCAGTAAGGTAAATTTTAGCATTACGTTGAAAAACCTGTGGTGGATGGTGGTGATTTCAACGTTTTTTTCCCCCATTTTACAAAAACTCCGAGAATTCGCGGGTCTATCATAGATTGATAATTACGTATTCTTGGCGCCCGAGGGTTGACGGCGGCGGTGCAGGGGGCTTTATTCACGGGCTTTCGACCTGATCCTGATTGGAGAACATCTTATGGCAGATACAAGTAGCTATGACTTAGTGGTAATTGGCGGCGGCCCGGCCGGTTATGCGGGCGCTATTCGCGCTGGACAACTCGGCAAGAAGGTAGCTTGCGTGGAAATGGAACGCGCTGGCGGCACTTGCTTAAACTGGGGCTGTATCCCTTCTAAGGCTTTGCTTAAGAGCGCCGAGCTTTATCAGAAGATGCTGCACGCTGACGATTTTGGCTTCAATGTTGGTTCGATCGACGTCGATTTCCCCAAGGTTGTGGAGCGCTCACGAAGCGTGGCTAACCAAATGGCCAAGGGCATTGAGTTCCTCTTTAAGAAGAACAAGGTCGACTACATTGTCGGCCAAGCGCAGATCAATGTGCCCGGCATGGTCGAGCTGATCTCCGGTGATCGCAAGGGCGAGTATTTGTCCACGAAAAACATCCTGATCGCCACGGGCTGCCGTGCGCGCATGTTGCCAGGCCTGACTAAGGACGGTAAGCAGGTGATGACGGCCCGCGAAATTCTGGATCGTCGCGATCTGCCTAAAAGCTGCATTGTCATGGGTGCTGGTGCCATTGGCATGGAGTTCGCATATTTTCTTAACGCCTTTGGCAGCGATGTGACAGTCGTCGAAATGATGGACCGCGTGCTCCCAGTGGAGGACGACGATGTTTCCAAGTTCGTGGAGAAGTCCTTTAAAAAGCAAGGCCTTAAGGTCATGACCGGCACGAAGGCGGAGAACATTACAGTGGCAGATGGGAAGGTGACGCTGGACGCCATGACAGGCGACAAGACCGAAAAGCTGGAGGCTGAGTCATTACTCGTCGCGATCGGCGTGCAGGCCAACACTGATAAGCTACTTTCGAACCGCGTGAAGCTGGAAATGCACCGCAACTACGTGAAGGTAGACGCTCATTACCGCACCAGCGTGAAAGGCATCTATGCAGCGGGTGATATCATTGGGCCGCCTTGGCTCGCCCACGTTGCGACGTACGAGGCCGTGCAGGCCGTCAACGGCATGTTCGACCACGGCGAACCACGTCCTTACGTGCGTTTCCCCGGTTGCACTTACTGCCAGCCGCAGGTTGCCAGCATTGGCATGACCGAGCGTGACGTGAAGGCCAAGGAATTGAAATACAAGGTTGGCAAGTTCCCGTTTACAGCATCCGGAAAAGCGGTCGCAGCAATGGAGTCCGAAGGCTTCGTCAAGCTGATCGTTTCCGAGCCCGAAGGCGAAATCCTCGGTGCGCACATCACGGGTGCCGAAGCCACGGAGCTCATCGCTGAATATGCATTGGGCATGGAGCTGGAAGCGACTTGGGAAGAAATCCACGGTACGATCCACGCGCACCCAACCCTTTCCGAGGCCCTCATGGAGGCCGCCGCCGCCACTCACAACGAAGCGATTCATATTTGAGGAGTTTAAAGGTTAAAGTGGAGAGGTTAAAGTTCACCGAGGTGTGGCCTCTTCACTGTCTTTAACCTTTAATCTTTTAACTTTAACCTCCCAAACCATGCGTTTAATCGTAATCCGGCACGGTGAGACCGAATGGAATATCCAGCACCGCTATCAGGGGCAGTTGGATTCGCCACTGACTGAAAAGGGGAGGAGGCAGGCAGAGGCAATCGCTCATCGCTTGGCGGACGTAAGCTTCGATCGCTTGGTTTCCAGTGATCTGGGGCGTGCGGTGGACACCGCCAAGGCGATTGCGCGGCAGCATCCAGGATTACCTTGGGAGCAAGATGCTGGATTGCGGGAGCGCAACTTCGGCATGCTCGCTGGTTATACGCGTGACGAGGCAGCGAAGGAATTTCCCCGAGAAGAAGAGGGCTACCTGCATGGTGGCGTCGACTACCGGATTCCAGAGGGAGAGAGCCTGCGGGATGTCTTTCATCGAGCAGGTCGGACCTTTGACCAACTGGCTGAACGTTGTGCTGGTGAGACGGTTTGCGTAATCACTCATGGAGGGATCTTGGGCATGTTTCTGCGGCACGCGGTTGGTATCCCCGTCGAGCACACACGCTGCTACAAGTTCGTGAACGCTGCCTATAACGAATTCACGTGGGAACAAGGACATTGGCTTCTACACGTATGGGGGGATATCTCCCATTTGGGTGACATCGGAGCGATGGATGATCTTTAAAAAAGAATCTCACGTGCCGATTTTGAAACTCCCGCTTGACAGATAGCCTCCGGCTCGCAAGTTTTTGCAGTTTATGGCTGATATTAATGACAAGTGGCCAGAGAATGTGGCCGGAAAATTTTATGTGGACGAGCAGTGCATTGACTGCGATCTCTGCCGCGAAACCGCTCCCGACTTTTTTGCGCGTAGCGACGATGGCGGTTATTCCTATGTCCATAAACAACCGACCTCCCAAGAGGATATCGATATGTGCATGGAAGCCCTCGAAGGTTGCCCGGTTGAGGCGATTGGCGACGATGGTGCCGAAAAGTAAGTTATCATCAAATATTTTCAATTCAGCCTCTCCGATTGGAGGGGCTTTTTTAATTGATCGGGCGTGGTAATATCGTAAGTTATTCTAGTGCCTAGAGTTAGTTACAATCGCACCAATGTTCGTCGAGTTCGCAAGGCGCGCAAAAGCCGTGCACCATTCATGCTAATTCTGGGCGGCTTAATGCTTGGCTGCGTGGCGGCTTGGGCGATCTGGGTAAGGAATTTACAAGGATAGGTCCGGTAATCGGAGCAACGCCGCTGTCGTTGGAGTTTTTGCAGATGAACAGTTGCGGTTGCGTCTACGGGCTTATGGCGCTAACAATAACGCTGTGCCCGAAGCTTCTATAACGCCGACACTGATCTGGTTCCGACAGGACCTCCGAATCCACGACAATCCTGCTTTGCAGGCTGCGATTGAACGTGGCGGTTCGGTGATACCGGTTTATCTTTTCGACGAGGCAGGGGAGGGCGACTGGCGGCCCGGTGGGGCGTCTTGTTGGTGGCTGCATCACGCGCTTCAGGATTTGGCTGCGCAACTCGATAAACATGGTCTGCGTCTGATTCTTGGCATTGGCCAGTCGGCCTCCGAGCTGAAGCGTCTTATTGCGGAAACAGGCGCGGGAGCTGTTTATTGGAACCGCCGTTATGAACCCGCCGTTATCTTGCGTGACGCCAAGATCAAGGAAGCGCTGACACAGCGTGGGCTGGAGGCCAAAAGCTTTAACAGTGCGCTCGTTTTTGAGCCTTGGGAAATCAAGAATCAATCAGGCAAGCCATTTCAGGTCTTCACGCCATATTGGAAACACTGTCTGAAACGCGCTATCCCAGCCCCAGTCGAAGTCGAATTGAAGCATGCCCATGCCCCCCGTAACTGGCCAGCAACGCGTGCCCTCGAGGAACTCGCGCTTTTGCCAAGAATCGCTTGGGACACCGGATTTTTCCCTTTTTGGACGCCCACCTCAGCCGCCGCCAAGCAACGCCTAGGCAAGCTCGCTGCCAGCCACGCATCCGGTTACACGAGGAATCGAGATCGGCCTGATATGGACGGCACTTCTCGTCTGTCGCCCTACCTACACTTTGGCCAAATCGGCCCGCGTGAAGTCTTTGCAGCCTTTGCCCGTTACGATGCTGAGGGGACAAAGGGTGGGCGGAAATTCCTCTCAGAAATTGGCTGGCGCGAGTTCTCTTACCAATTGCTCTACCACTTTCCACATATCCCCACCGAGCCACTGCGCGCCGAGTTTAATCATTTTCCGTGGGAGATGGACGAGACGCTCCTGAGCGCCTGGCAGAAGGGGCTTACGGGCTACCCAATAGTCGACGCCGGCATGCGCCAGCTTTGGACGACGGGCTGGATGCATAACCGCGTCCGCATGATCGTGGCCTCGTTGTTAGTCAAGCACTTGCTCGTGCCTTGGCAAGAAGGCGCTCGTTGGTTTTGGGATACACTTGTCGACGCTGATCTGGCCAGCAACACACAAGGCTGGCAATGGAGTGCGGGTTGCGGCGCTGACGCCGCCCCATACTTCCGCGTGTTTAACCCCATTTTGCAGGGGCAGAAATTCGACCCCAATGGGGATTACGTTCGGGAATGGATTCCCGAGTTACGCCCTGTCGCAACAAGCATCATCCACAAACCGTGGGAAGGGGGGGGGGAGCAGCTTGGTGGCGTTGTCATTGGGCGCGACTATCCCACGCCAATTATCGATCACTCCCGCGGTCGCAACCGCGCATTACAAGCCTACGGTAAATTGAAGGCGTTGAGGTCAGCGTAACACTAGACAGCATGTGGATTCCACACCGCCGCTACTTACTCGAGGCCAACTCATCGCCGGTTTTAGCCCCGTTTTCTAGCAGAATTTCGGCACATGCGGCGCGATCTTCTAACGACGTGCCGCTTCCATAAAGCTCTTTGGACAGTGCCTTATCGAGAGGGGTAACACCGCCGCCAGGGACACGTTCGCCGCCTTCGGCCTTATTGATATCGGCACCGTTCGCAATGAGTAGTTTGACGGTTTCCACGCGACCGTGAAATGCGGCTTGCTGTAACGGCGTGCCCCAATCAGCGACTTCGTTGATGGCGTCAGGATGCGTCTTCAGGTAGGCAAGTAGGCGCTCATTCAAGCCCCAAGCTGCGAGCTGTTGCGGGGTCGGGTCAATGTCAGTTAATTCAATCAGGAATGCGACTGCTTCATCATTATGATTATGTGCTGCCCAGCCTAGGGGTGTGCCGGAATAATTTTTATCCTCGATGTTGGTTCGCCCACCGCGCTCAATCAAAATTTTGAGGATGTCGACGTGATTATTCAAAGCAGCTTGATGCATCGCCGTCGCGCCTGGATGAAGGTGAGCTGGCATGTAGGCGCTGGGGGCGGCTCCGGCGTCGAGTGCTACTGTAACGCACTCCAGGTTTCCCTTTGTGACCGCTGCAAAGAGTGCTTTTTGCGCCGCGAGCGGGTCATTGGTTGTTGCTAAGGTTTTCTTCAATCCCGCGGCGTCATTTTGATAAGCTAGCGCAACTGGCTGTTGACCTGCCCCGAGCCTAATCAACGTATCCATCGCGTCCCAATCGCTGTAGGCAGCGGCACCGATGACACCGTAGGAAAGGTCAGCGCCATGTTTGTTCAAGATTTCGATCATGCGGTCTTCTATACCAGCTTCTCTCAGTAGAATGCCAGTCGTCACCAACCCGAGCGTGGTGTCTTCATTACCTGGATTTCCACATTTGGCATCCACGTCGGCACCTGCTTCCAGTAGCACAATGAGCACTTCTGGAGTCGTTTCAGGGACTTTTGTGCCTCGATTCCAAAATGGATTAAATGCCGTGAAATGGATCAGTGCCGGATGCATAAAGTATCCTTTCTCATATTCCTCATGGCCCGTTGCGCGCATATTCACAAGCTGAGGGTTTTGCTTCAGGAGTTGGGACAGTGCTTCTGCATTGCCCTCGTTTATGTAAACGACGGCTTGATCGAACTCTTTGTTGCCAGTTGTGGGATGGGTATTAGGAGACATCTTGGTATGGTCGCCGTCATGGGCGAAGATTAACGAAGTTGAGCAGAGCAGTAGTAGTGTGGTTAGATAGCGCATGATTCGATGGATTGCCTGAGCATAGGGGCGTGAGTTGTCGTCGCAATGATAATATATAAAGTTATTTAATGATTTGATTGCGTCTGGTGTTCGGTGGAGCCTTATCGCTTAAATTAGGTGTTTGGTCATGAATTGCGCGTGCAGCTAGTCTGCTAGTCCCGTTATTTTTTCTCTTTCCCCAGAGCAGGGACCGCGTATCGTCTTTCCATGGATTTAGGACCTGTCCGTGAAAAAATTGATGGCATTGACCGCGAGATTATCGCCAAGCTGAACGAGCGCTTTCGTTTGGCGTCGGAGGTTGCGCGTGTTAAGCACAAGGCGGGGCTGCCGATCTATCACCCCGGTCGGGAGGAGGCGTTGCTGCGCAAGCTGGCTGAGATCAACCCGGGGCCCTTGTCTGAGAGCGGCATGCGTGCGATCTACCGGGAAATTATTTCCGCGATGATCAGCTTGGAGGCACCCATGACGATTGCTTATTTGGGGCCAGAGGCGACCTACACTGAACAGGCGGCTCGCAAAAATTTTGGCACGCAGCCTAATTACGCGCCCATGCCGACAATTCCTGATGTTTTCGCGGCGGTAGAAAAAGGCGAGGCGGACCACGGCGTGATCCCGATTGAAAATTCGACTGGTGGCGTTGTTAGCCATTCGATTGATATGCTCGCCGAGACTGACCTGACGATCATCAACCAAGTTTACTTATCGATCGAGCATTGCTTGATCTCGCAGTCGCCGTTGGAAGAAGTCCGCGAAGTTCGTTCCAAGGATCAAGCCCTCGCCCAATGTCGGGAATGGCTGGCGCGGCACCTGCCTCATGCACAGCAAGTGGATGCTGATAGCACCGCACAGGCTGTTAAGCAGGCCGGTGAGCTGAAGGGCGTCGCCGCGATTGCTAGCGAGCTTGCTGCCGAGAAATACGAAGTGCCCATTCTTGCCAAAGGAATCCAAGACCGCGCAAATAACGTCACCCGCTTCCTTGTGCTGGGCCGTGAGCCAGTTGGTAGTGGTACTGGCCATGATCGCACCAGCCTGTTGCTTTCGCTCAACGATGAGCCCGGAGCGCTTGAAAAAGCGCTCAAGCCTTTCAGTTCGCGTGGCATCAACATGACGAAGATCGAGTCACGCCCCAGTCGCCGTAAGGCATGGGATTATCTGTTCTACATCGACATTGACGGCCATTGGAGCGATGAAATCGTTCAAGCCGCAGTGGGCGAATTAAAAGCCTGCTGCCCGCTGGTCAAGTGGTTGGGCAGCTACCCGGTGCGGGGTTGATGGGAGAGGAAAAGGCTAGCTCATTGGGCTCCCCATCATTGCGTTTTGTATAATCGCAGTGGTGGTGGTCTACATTGGTTCTTTTGTTCTGATTATGCTGGTTAATGGGAATTCTTTTTTTACTCTATCCATTAATGTTCAGGATGCATTGATAACGATTTACAGGCCGCTGCTCTTGCTCATGGAGCAGATAAGTTAGTTGGGAACTTCCTTGGCGCTCAATAGTTTGGGCAAATACTTCTCCCGCGCTAGGCGCCAGAAAACGAGGAAGAACGCCGTGAGCGGGATGGCGAGGATCATGCCCAATATGCCACCCAACGCGGTGCCCCAGAAGAAGATAGAGAAGATGATAAGCATCGGGCCCATGCCGGTTTTGTCGCCCATGATCTTTGGCGTCAACACGTAGTCTTGGACGCACTGCACAACGGCGAATACGCCCAAGCAAAGCCCGAGCAGCGTCCAACCGCCCTCAGGTTGAAAATAGGCTAGGGGCAGTACCACCGTTACGCCAAGTATGGTGCCGAGGTAGGGGACGATGTTACCCAAGCCAACCATGATGCCGAGCAGAATGGCGAACTTTAGCCCGATTACGCCGAAGCCCAGTGCGAAGAGCACGGAAAGAATCAGCCCGATTAAAATCTGCCCACGGAAGAATGAAACGAGAATGTCGGCGAATTGTTTGATCAGAAAGAGGATGTCCGCGCGCCATTTTTCATTGATGAACGATAGCTGCGAATCGATGTCCTTCCAAGAGTCGCGCTGGCTGTCGAGCAGGTAGAACAAATAGACTGGGATGACTGCGTAGGCAGCGATTTTGGCAAACACCCCAATCAGGAGACCTCCCGCAGTGCCTAATGTTTTTAAGGTGTGATCGACCGCGTTTTTGACCGTTGAGCCGTGCTCTGTGACAAAATTTTTGATGATCGCTTCGATCGATTCGCCGCCCGTCTGTTGGTTAATCCATTCCTTGAGCCAAGGCGCTTTTTCGCCGGCGAAGGCCACAGCGCTGCTGACGAGCTTGGGCCCGCTGTCGATCAGGTCGATGATTTGCTTGAACAGTAGTGGGGCCGCATACGATAGGATGCCAAACAGCGCCAACATAACTAATGCGAACAACAGCAGAATGCTTTTCACACGGCTCAGTTTGAGCCTGTTTTCGAAGAATAAGACGAGTGGCCGCAGTAGCGTGGCAAGGATCGCTGCCAACGCTACTGGTAAAAGCACGTCACTAAAGGTATTTACGAAGCTGCGGAGCAGGATGAATAGGCCGTAGACGGCCCCCAGTAAGACGACTGCCGCCAGCACCGTGAGCCCTGCGCCGACGATGCTGCGCTGGTTGGGGGAGAGTAGGCGGTTGGATGTAGCGTCGTTGTCAGTCATAGAACGTGCACAGTAGAGTAACTTTTCGTGATGCTGGCGAGTTCTATTCAAACACGTTCCGTTTCGGCACAGCGGCTACCGCATTAGAAGGATTGTTTCCGGGTGTAATTCACCGCGGACGAGAACTCGGGCAATGGACAATGTTCACGCCATAATACTGGCGATCCATTTGACGCGCCATTACAAGTTCGTTCGCCGTTTATAAGCGAGGAGGGGGATCAATCGTCTTCCAAGTGATCGGCTAGGCCAAGTTCACGCCGGATTTCCGGCACTTCGGCAATTTGGTCGATAAATTCGTCTACGCTGAAGTCTGCCACAATGAAGTCGCCGTACTCGAAGGTCGGGGTAAGGGATTGTCCGCTGACCTCAATCATACGCTGCATGCTGCTGCGGCTGCGGATCACATCGCGCACGTCGAGATCGACGCCATGTTGTTGAAAATAGGTCAGGGCCTCACGGCACCACGGGCAGCCTGGTTTGATGTATACAATAGGTTTCATGTGTTTCTCCGTTAAGGACTTATTGAATCTGACTTACGCTTGATAGCAACCCAAAACGCGCGAAAGTGGCCATACTAATATGGATGATTGGATGGGCTTTGGCAAACGCTCGACAAGCAGTACGACAGCATCAACGATAAAGGTTTCCATGGACATTCATATTAAAGGCGCACGCGAGCACAACCTTCAGAATCTGGAATTACGCATTCCGCGGGAGAAGCTGGTCGTGATTACCGGTGTGAGTGGTTCGGGGAAGTCATCGTTGGCTTTTGACACTCTTTATGCTGAGGGCTACCGCAAATATGTGGAGAGCCTCTCGACTCGTGCCCGGCAGTTGCTGGAGCAGATTAAGCGGCCCGAGGTGGACTTTATTCACGGACTTTCACCAGTGGTCGCGATCGAGCAGCGTTCGGCCGCGGGCTCTAACCCACGGAGTACCGTAGCCACTATCACAGAGATTGCGGATTACTCGCGACTGCTCTGGGCCGTTTGTGGCGAACAGTTTGATCCGATCGACGGCGGTCGTATTGAACGCCGTTCGCTGGATGACTGCATCCGTCGCGTTTACCGTGAGCCGGAGGAGTCGCGCCTGATGATTTTGGCCCCGGTAATGACTGCGCGCGCCTCGGTCATTCGCGAAGAGATTCCTCACCTACGTCAAAAGGGATTTCAGCGCGTGCGCATTGCGGGTACGGTTTATGAGTTAGATGAGGCGGAGCGCTTTCCGAGCCAGACAGGTGAACTGGAGCTCGAGGTGATCGTTGATCGTATTGTCTTACGCGAAGACCAACGTTCACGGCTGGCGGATTCGCTGGAGTTGGCTTTTCGCGAAGGGCTGGATCGTGCGTTAGTGATGACTCAGGATAACCGCGACGCTCCCTGGAAAGAAATTCGCCTGAGCCGCGCTTTGGCGGGCGCAACTTCGGGCCAGGTCTATGATCCGCTCACGCCGCGTCACTTTTCCTGGAACCATCCAGAGGGTGCCTGTGAAACTTGCGGGGGGGTAGGGCAGACGCGTCAATTTAACGAGATGCTACTCGTGCCAGATCCATCGAAATCGGTCAAGAAGGGGGCGATCAAGCCGCTACGCCTTGGATCGAAGGGGATGATCATTAAGCACAATGCGATTCTCAAGCAATTGGCTGAGCAACTTCCCTTTGACCCGAATACCGCTTGGGAGGAGCTGCCTGCCGACGTGCGGCAGACAATCCTGGGGGGGGGGGGCGAACGTCTTTTCAGCTTCAAGCTCAAGCGTGGCAATACCAAGCCTGAGGCTTTGCCGTGGAACGGTGTGCTCGACTTGCTCGACGATATCCGGCGGGAGACCTCCAGCGACGGCCTGCGGGCGCGTCTGCTGGCATATCAGGTGGCCTCTGAGTGCCCGAGTTGTCACGGTCAGCGGCTCAATGCACGTGCGCGCAATGTGCTCGTCAGCGGAAAGCGTTTCACAGATTTCCTTTCGCAAAGTATCGGCGACGCACATAACTTTGTATTGCAAAGCTTGCTACCTGAAGAGCGGCTTATGCCAGCACGAGAAGCCTTGATCGGACTGGAGCAGCGTCTGGGTTTCTTGGTAGAAGTAGGGCTGAGCTACATGACGCTTGATCGTGCATATTCGACGCTTTCTGGCGGCGAGGCTCAGCGCGTTCGTCTGGCCACTCAGCTTGGTATGGGGCTGGTTGGCGTGTGTTACGTGCTCGACGAGCCCAGCATTGGCCTACATCCGCACGATAACGACAAGCTCATCCATACGCTGCTCGACTTGCGCAATCGCGGTAACGCGGTAGTCGTGGTCGAGCACGACGAGGCCACGATTCGTGTGGCAGATTGGCTGATTGAACTTGGGCCGGGTGCCGGTGCCCAAGGCGGAAAGCTTGTTTTCGAAGGCACCCCTGAGGAGTGCAAGACGGACAAAAAATCCCGTACAGGTCCGTATCTTTCCGGTCAGCGAACGCTGATGAAAGACGTGAAGGATCGTGAGCCTGCTTATGGACGATTGACGGTGTTGAATGCGCGGGAGCACAACTTGCGCGGGCTAAACGTTGGCTTTCCGCTAAAACTGTTAACGGTCGTTTGCGGTGTATCTGGCTCAGGTAAAAGCACCTTGGTCAACGACGTTTTGGCGCAGGCGGCGTCGTGGAAACTTAACGGAGCAAAAGCGATTCCTGGCGCGCACGACGGGCTTGATGGGCTCGATGCATTCAAGAGCGTTATCCGCGTTGACCAGGACCCGATTGGTCGCAGTCCACGCTCGAACCCCGCAACTTACACCAAAGTTTTCGACCATTTGCGCGATCTATACGCGAAGTGTCCGCTGTCCAAAGTTCGTGGTTATAAGGGTAGCCGATTCAGTTTCAATGTGCGTGGTGGGCGCTGTGAGCGCTGTCAGGGCGATGGCCAGATCAAGCTGGATATGCAGTTCCTGGGCGATGTCTTTGTGGAGTGCCCAAGCTGCCATGGTCGCCGATACAACCGCGAAACGCTGGAGGTGCGTTTTAAGGGCGTTAACATCGCCGAGGCATTGGACATGACCGTTGATGAAGCTCTGGCGCATTTTAAAAACATGCCGAAAATCGCTGAACGTCTGCAGACCTTGTCTGCCGTGGGCTTGGGTTATGTGAAATTAGGCCAGCCAGCAAATTCGTTGTCCGGCGGTGAAGCGCAGCGTATCAAGCTCTCTCTGGAGTTGGCCAAGCGGCAGCAGGGCGAGACGCTATACCTACTGGACGAGCCGACGACGGGTCTGCACTGGGACGACATTCAGAAGCTGCTCGATTTGCTCTATCAGTTGCGGGAAGCGGGCAACACCATCATCCTGATCGAGCACCATAGTGACATCATTCGCTTGGCGGATTGGGTGATCGAGCTTGGCCCTGGCGGCGGATCAGCAGGCGGCCATCTCGTTTACGAAGGTAAGCCCGCAGGCCTCAAGTCTTGTGAGAAATCTTTAACAGGGCGATACCTGTAGCTTATCTTGGAGTCATTTCTTCGTTTTCGGTTTTACAAACCAACTCACTTGCTAGTTAACTTAATTTTGCTCATTTTTAATCTTACCCATGAAATACCCAGCACTGAAAATCCTGTCTCTGCTCATCGCTTCACACACGCTTTCGGCGGATGTCACGTTGCCACATTTATTCAGCGACCACATGGTCTTGCAACGCAATTTGGCCGATCCGGTATGGGGCAAGGCTGATCCTGGCGAAACAGTCAGCGTGACCATCGCAGGGCAGAAGCACGAAACGGTGGCTGACGCCGACGGAAAATGGGGCGTTACCCTCGACCCAATGCCAGCAGGGGGGCCGTTGCAGATGATCATCAAGGGAAACAACACGATTGAGCTAGAGAACATTCTGGTTGGCGAAGTTTGGGTTTGTTCGGGTCAGTCCAACATGGGATTTGCAGTCAAGAGCACCTATAACAATGAGGTTGAAATTGCCTCGGCTAATTTCCCGGAAATTCGTTTGCTCTCGCTCCCACGCAAGGGCACTCAAGAACCACAGGATGATTTCGAGGCTGATTGGCAGATCTGCTCGCCAGCAACTGTGGGTGGTTTTTCCGCGGTTGGCTATTTCTTTGGCCGTCGTATTCACGAAACCTTGGGTGTGCCGGTCGGATTAATTGACAACGCATGGGGTGGCTCTGCTGCCGAAGCTTGGGCACCCCGCGAACTGCTTGAACAACACGAACAATACGCGGACTATATTTCTCAATGGGACAAACGTGCCTTTGAGTATACGGATGAAATCCATGCAGAAAAAATGGCTGAATATAAGGTAGCCAGAGAGGAATATGATAAGAATGGCGGCAAACGTCCGCGCTGGCCTCAGGATCCTCGCTATGGGCAACATCGCCCCGGCAATATTTACAACGGTGGCGTTTTGCCGCTCGTTGGTTATGGTATTCAGGGAATGATCTGGTATCAGGGCGAAACCAATGCAGGCCGGCCAGACAACTATGAGCATCTAATGGGGCTCGTTATCGGTAATATGCGCGAGCAATGGGGGCAGGGCGATTTCCCATTCTATTGGGTGCAATTAGCGGATTATGGGTCAGAGAGCGCTGAACCCACAGATTCCAAGTGGGCCCACTTGCGTGAAGCGCAGACTAAGACCATGGAATCTGTGCCCAATAGCGGACAAGCTGTCATCATTGATTTGGGAGAAGGCCGAGACATTCATCCACGCAACAAGCAGACCGTTGCTGATCGCCTTGTTCGTTGGCCGCTCGCCAAGGAATACGGTTATACGATGGACTATCGTAGCCCAGAATTTGCCTCAATGGAAACCGTTGACATCGCATCGACTGAGGAGGATGGCGCTGAGACATCTACTACTGGCAAGGGTGTGCTCTTGAGCTTTGACTACAACTCCAGCGATGGGCTGATCCCTTTCGACACCAACGAAGTGAAGGGCTTCGCTATTGCAGGCGAAGACCAGCAGTTCCATTGGGCCGAGGCCGAGATTATTGGCAAGAATCAGGTCCGGGTTTGGAGTGATGCGGTTGCTGAACCCGTTGCCGTGCGTTACGCTTGGGCAACGAATCCAGTCGCGAATCTCTACGACAAAAACGGCCTGCCCGTGACTCCTTTCCGCACCGACGATTGGTGAGTGTCAGCGAAGTAAACGGAGTCGGTTAAGCGAAATCTGAAAGCGTGGTCCACTTGGCCCAACTGTCGATTGGTCCTCGTAAATCACGTAATTTTCCAGGCACAGATTCTGCAACGTCGGTCTTCGTGGGAAACAGGAAGATGGCTCCAAGCAGGATTTCTCCTGCTGGAATGCCAAGCATCGCGAAGACATTAGGCTCGCGGAGAGCACCCCCACTCGACCAGTAATTGGGGACTCCGCGTGCCGTCGCAGCGAGTAGCATATTTTGAACCGCTGAAGATGCCGCGGCTAAGTGTTCCATGTTGTCCAAAGTCGGGTCGAAGAGTTGCTCGTTAGGCGCTTTGGGCGGATTAGGCAGCCAGGTGACTTGGATCAAGGCCGTGGCCGTGGCGAGGAGTTGGGGGATTTTTGAGGTATCCCTAGCGGCTTGCAGGCGATCTCGCAATTGTCGACATTCGGGTGCGTCCAGCGCGTAGCAGCGCCAAGGGACAATGGAGGCTAACTCACTGCGATGCACATTGGCGCTGGGCCGATGAAAGGGTGCCCAGCCTGCAGCGGTAATCACAGCCTCCACCAAAGCGCGGTCGCCATGAGCGGGTAGTGGGGAATCAGCGAGACGCTTAGTCGTGCAGCGCGCTTGGATAGTATGTTCGACGGGATTGGCTGGATCAGATGCCTTCATGTCACAAAAGGTGCATGACTCGCGGTAAAGGTCGAGCGCGGACGGCGTTTTATCGCATCGCTATTCGGCTAGAAACCGATTAAGGTGACACCTTGCTTTTTCGCTGAGGCGAGCACGGCATCTTTGTCGAGCATGATGACATTATCGGCTTCAAGAGCGGCGGCGCGAATGCCTGCCTGAGCCATGACATCAAGCGTCTGCTCGCCAAAAACGGGCACATCGAAGCGGTAGTCCTGGTGTGGTTTTACCGTCTTAACGAACAGAGTTTCCTTCGCGCCAAAGCTGCCTGCGCGTTGAAGCATGGCGTCGGTGCCCTCAAATGCCTCGACTGCGATCACGGAACCGCGATTAACCACGACGCCTTGGCCGACATCCAACCGTGCCATTTCTCGGGCAATTTTTACTCCGTGATCGAGAGTGTCGCCGTCGGGCAGGAATTTTCTTTTGACCATGACACCAGCGTGGGCCATCTGGTCGTCGAGGAACGCCCGAGCGTCGAGCAATTCACAGTCCTGCTGGCGCATTTCATCGGCCAGTGCGCCGAATATAGACTCAGCATTGCGCTGCTTGAGGCGGGCCAAAATAGTTACCGCCTTCAGGTCTGGGTGGAGTCCGTCGAAGAGGCGTCGGGGGGTGATCTGGCCGACCATGAGCGAGGACCGCGCCTCAAAGCGTTTCAGCGCCTTAAGTAGGTGTCCGACTTGTCCAACTTTGACCATGGCCCTTTCGCTTTCAGCAAAGCTTTCGTAAAGATCAAGGCGTGTTTCGCCCTCGAATGCGATCAGGCGTGTAGGCACTCCTGCTGCTCGCAAGCGCGCGACAGTGAGCACCGGGTATTGGCGTTGCCCAGCAATGACGGCCACGGGCTGCGTGGCGTCAAAATTGTCAGGGAGGAAACGGGAGAGCGGCACTTACAGTTTGGTGTTGTTGTAGGGTTTGCTGCTGTGAATCGAAGAAGTGGTGATGCGCGAAGGAAGAATTACGCCATCCTCCGGCGTCTGAAAATACCATCGGCGTAGCGCAATGCTGGCTAATTTAGCCAGCGGTTCCCACTCTTCGCGCTGCTTGTTGGTTAGTGGCTTAATGTGTTCTTCGGAGCTGACAGATAGGCTGGCTACAAAGCTGTATCCTTCGCTGAGGATGTGATTTTGTTCGCCCACCTGAATGCTACCCCGACCGTCGAAGATCGCCATAATTCCACTAAGTGTCTCGTGAATGACAGTCGCCGATTGCGCCTTGAGGGATA
Organism: Cerasicoccus arenae; assembly: GCF_014651635.1. Classification (GTDB taxonomy): domain Bacteria; phylum Verrucomicrobiota; class Verrucomicrobiia; order Opitutales; family Cerasicoccaceae; genus Cerasicoccus; species Cerasicoccus arenae. Next base: position 17,383 of record NZ_BMXG01000004.1, read on the forward strand.
CTGAAACTCCTTCGTTTAGCTCAATGGTGAATGCCGACAATGGGTTTGGGTCTCGCTGAGCAACGCCGACTTGGCCGTTTAGCAGAGATGTTCGCAAAGTTGAGCGACTAGGCTCGAACTCAACGTCATCCGGGCGCGCCTTGAAGGGCGTTTGCTCATAGTGACTGATCTGTAGATGGCTATTGGGCGCGATGTAAACAGCGACGCCATTGGAAAAAACCAACGCCGAAAATCCGTCTGCGCCCGTCTGGATATCGGTGCCGACTGGGTCAAATGCCTTGCCAACCGGCAGCTCCTTGCCCGCCAACGTTGCGGTTACCTGGCCGCTTTGGCTGTCGATAACAGCTACGCCGGACTCGCCGCGCAAGCTGGAGGAAATGCCGATGAACAAGAGGATGATACAGAAGAATCGCATCAGTTTACTTTGCGAGGCAGAGTTATTTAACGACGAGGTTTACAATCCGGCCCGGAACGTAGATTTCTTTGACGATGGTTTTGCCCTCGAGTTGGGGAGCTACCTTGTCGAGTGCTTTCGCTGCGGTGAGGATATCGGGTTGGGCTGTGTCTTTGGCGACTTCAAGTTCGCCGCGCAATTTACCGTTGATCTGAACCATCAGCTTGACGGTGTCCTTGACCAGCTTGGACTCATCATGCTTGGGCCAAGGGGCGTTGGCGATGGACGGTGCTTCGCCCAGGCGTTCCCAGATTTCTTCCGTGATGTGCGGGGCCAACGGCGCTAGCAGTTGCAGGAATGCCTTGGCCGAGGCGAAGTTCAATGTCTTGGCTTTGGCGAACTGGTTCGCGCAGATCATCATTTGCGAAATGGCGGTATTGAAAGACAGGCGCTCGTAGTCAGCCGTGACTTTTTTGATCGTTTCATGCAGGGCGCGAGCGGTGTCGGCATCATCTTCTGTATCGCAAAGCTTGGTTGCTGGTTGGCCGTTGTCATCGAGCAGTTCACGCCAGACTTTGTTGCGCAGGAAACGGTTGATGCCTTGGATGCCGTCGGTGTTCCACGGCTTCATGGCTTCCAGTGGTCCGAGGAACATCAGGTACAGGCGCATGGCGTCAGCACCATGGTCCTTAATGATGAACTCTGGGTTGACGACATTGCCACGGCTCTTGGACATTTTTTCGCCGTCCTCGCCCAAAATAATACCCTGGTGGAACAGCTTCTTGAACGGTTCCTTGGTTTTCAGCACGCCGATATCGTGCAGGAACAGATGCCAGAAGCGCGCGTAAAGCAGGTGCAGCACGGCGTGCTCGGCACCACCGACATAGAGGTCAGGCGCTTGCCAGTATTCCTCGATTTTCGGGTCGATGATGAAGTCCGGGTTCTTCGGATCCATGTAGCGCAGGTAATACCAGCACGAGCCAGCCCATTGCGGCATGGTGTTGGTTTCGCGTGTAGCGGCTGCCCAGTCAGTGCCGGGGCGTTCGGTCAGTTGTTCGTCGCCGTCCTGCTGGATGACGCGCGGGCGGGTTTCGCCAGTCTTCAAGTTGAGCCAGACGTTCACCCATTCCACGGCTTTGGCCAAGGGGCTTTCTCCGGTGCCTGTGGGCTGATAGCTATCAACCTGCGGAAGTGTGAGCGGCAGGTCTTGCGTGGGGACGGTGATGGCACAACGCGCCTCGCCATTGATGATTGAAGTGACGGGATCGATGGGCAGTGTGTTGTTGAGCTCACTCTCATCCTTGTCCAGCGCCATGAGACGCTTATAGTCGGCTGGGGACAGCCACATGATGGGGAAAGGCTCACCCCAATAGCGTTGCCGTGAAAACAGCCAGTCGCGCAGCTTGTAATTCACGGCTTCCTTGCCGACTTTTTTCGCGGCGAGCTCGGCGGTGATTTTTGCTTTGGCGTCGGCCACGTTCAGACCATTGAGATCGCCTGAGTTGATTAACGCACCATCGCCCGTGTAGGCTTCCGTTAATTCCTCATCTGGATTGGCATTTTCATTGGCAATTACCGGTAAAATTTCTAGTCCAAAGGTTTTTGCGAACTCGAAGTCGCGCTCGTCGTGGGCGGGGACAGCCATGATGGCACCCGTGCCGTAAGTGATGAGCACGTAGTCGGCTACCCACACGGGGATTTTTGCGCCGTTGACTGGGTTGATTGCATAACCGCCCGTGAAGACACCGGTTTTTTCCTTGGCCAGTTCGGCGCGCTCTAGGTCGCTTTTGCGCTTGGCTTGTTCGGCGTAGGCTTCGACTTCAGCGCGGCGATCGTCGATGGTAATCTTGCTCAACAGCGGATGCTCCGGTGACACAACCATGTAGGTCGCGCCGTAAAGGGTATCGGGGCGAGTGGTGAAGACGCGCAGTTTCTCATCGAGTCCGTCTAGTTGGAAGTCAACTTCGGCCCCGGTGCTGCGGCCAATCCAATTTTCTTGCAAGCGTTTGGTGGAGTCTGGCCAGTCGAGGTCTTTCAAGCCAGCAATCAACTTGTCCGCATAGGCGGTGATCCGCAGAACCCACTGGCGCAGTGGACGCTTTTCCACGGGAAAGCTGCCACGCTCGGAGCGGGGGCCTTCGGGCGTGTTCAATACTTCTTCATTGGCGAGCACGGTGCCTAGCTCTGGGCAATACCAGACTGGCTTTTCTTCGACATAGGCCAAGCCATGTTTGAATAGCTGGACAAAGATCCATTGCGTCCACTTGTAGTAAGCGGGGTCGGTGGTGTTTACTTCGCGGTCACTGTCATAGGTGAGGCCGATCTGCGCGAGTTGCTTCTTAAAATTGGCAATATTTTCCTCGGTCACCTCTGCGGGCGGGCGGCCGGTCTTGATGGCATACTGCTCGGTGGGCAGGCCAAAAGCGTCCCAACCCATGGGATGAAGCACATTGAAGCCCTGGGACTTCTTCATGCGCTTTAGGGCGTCTGTGGCGGTGTAGCCTTCCGGGTGGCCAATGTGGAGGCCGGCACCAGACGGGTAGGGGAACATGTCCAGCACGTAGTATTTGGGCGCAGGCTTGGCGTTCGGTGCTGGATTGGGTCCGGCAAAGGTCTTGTCATCGGCCCAGAAGGCTTGCCACTTGGGCTCGATGGAGGCGGGTTGGTAATCGGCGGTTTTCATCTACTTGATGGGAAACCGTCCGAGTGTGGGCCTTTCGACCCGCGCGTCAAGGATGGGTCTTCGTTTCCAAGGCCCGAAGTTCAGCTTTTAATTTTGAGATGCGCGCAGTGCGATGAGCGAATGAAAAGCAGCCAGCGATGAAAAAGGCGGTGCCAAGAACCATGCAAAATATCTTTAAGAAGGTGTTCTCAGAGAAACTCCCAAAAAACTGCATTACGGCTCCTAAGGCAATGAGTGGCAAGACGTAGGTGCTGCGGAACTCCTGATCCTCATTGATTTCGGCCTCTAATATATCTTGGGGAGGACGTTCCTTGTCGTTATAATGCCATTCTTTACGACCGATGAATCTTATGCGAAAAAGATTCCGCTTGTTTTCGTCCATTTGGTTGAAGTCATCATCGAGCATTTCGTTAGTCTAAGTTTTAAGAGCGAATTGGCAAGCAACCATGACATTATCCTGACAATCAATTTACGCGGGGCTGACGACATCTATCGGCGTATTTGCTAGGATGCGCGGCATGAACCAACTCATCACAAGAATCTCTCTGCTGGCCGCGCTGACGGCTGGCCTGACAGGGGCCGCCTTCGCTAAGGCCGCCGCTGAGCCTCTCCAGGTTGACGCCGCCCTCGACCGCCCAGTTATCAGCGCGGATAAAGATGAATCTGTGGTCGTGCAGATAAAAATTCGCCCCGATGAAATTCAATCCGATCACGACCGCCCACCCGTCAACCTGAGTCTTGTGCTTGACCGCTCGGGCTCGATGCAGGGCGATAAGATTCGTCAGGCCATTGAGGCTGCGCAGGTCGCCGTAGGCAAACTGGGGCCGCGTGACATCGTTTCTGTAATTACCTACAGCGACAGCGCTTCGACCTTGGCAGACTCGCAATACGCCACCCGGTCGAACATCAAGAGGATCCAGTCCGCGCTCAGCGAAGTCAGCGCCAACGGCAGCACGGCAATCTACGACGGTCTCAATCGCGGAGCCGCCGAGCTTCGTCGCCGCGCTGATGAAGGGTACATCAACCGCATTGTGCTACTCTCAGATGGCTTGGCGAATCGGGGGCCGAGCGGCGTTTCAGACTTTCGTGACCTCGCCCGCGCCTTTGCGGGAGAAGACATCGTGGTCAGCACAGTTGGTTTGGGCGGCGGCTTCAACGAAGACATTATGACAGCGCTGGCGGAGGCCGGACAAGGCAATACATACTTTGTTGAAAATGCCTCTGACTTGCCGCGCATCTTTGGAGCAGAATTAGGCGATGCGCTCAACGTAGCCGCAACGAATATTGAGATCATCATTACCCCGAGGGAGGGCGTGCGGATTAAGCGGAGCTTGGGCCGAGAAGCCGAGATTAAGAATAACCGCGCTTATTTCCAGATGCCGCAGGTGTATGGGGGCCAAGACAAGCTGGCGCTGCTGGAGATCGATGCGCCACAGGGCAAAGACGGCCAGACCCGCGACCTCGTCGATGTGGAAGTGCGCTACGTTCCTGTTAGTGGCGGTGAAGCGCGCAGCCAGTCTGTTTCGGTGCCGATTGCTTACGCTGCTAGCGAAGTGAAAATCAAGGAATCTGCCCGGGTGGATGTCGCCCAGAATGTCATTGATAATCGGATTGCTGAAGCAAAAAAGGTGGCCGTTGGCTACGCAGATTCAGGTGACCTTGCCAAGGCGGCGACTAACCTCGCGATCACCAATGACAAAATTCAGCAGGATTATGATTTCCTCGGCCAAAGTTTCACCAGTGCCTCTGCAGAGTATCTCAACAAAGAGGAAGATGCGATGCGCAATGGGGAGTTCGGCAATAGGCAGCGTAAGGCTTACGTGACCGAGAGCTACCAGAAGAGCAATTCACAGACGGTTACAAATACTCAGGATTAAGATTAGTCATAGGATCAGGATAAAGGTATAGGCAACACCGATCAGTGAGGGCGGGCGGTTTATCAGGAGCCGCCCGCCTTTCTGGTTATGCGCGACTAAAAAATGAGCATTGCTGTATTATACGGCGCGTCTTTTGCTGAGAGATCGTCACATGAACATGCCTACCGCCAAGTGCAAGATGCGTTACCGCGGTGCCTTATCGAAATAAAGCCTATCCCCGTATGAAGTTTCGCCCCATATTACTGGCTTGGTTCTTGTTGCTCGGCGCAACATTGGCCATGGGCGGTGGGGCTTGGTGGCTCCTCGATCGTGAGGCCGACCGCGTGGAGACCTTGGCCGCTGGTGTTGTCGCCAATGGCGCTGCTAGTGTCGCAGAAAGCGTGGATTTGCTCATGGAAGAAATCCGCACCGGCGTTATCGATGGTCTGCTGGCGGCGCGGCGTTCCCCGCAACCACGCAGCGGATTAGCCGAATTCATCGCGAATAATCCCTACGTGCAGACCGGATTTTATTTTCGTGCTTCGGATGGCGTTACTTCGTGGTATGGCCCCAGAGCAGATGCACCCAGCCCGACAGCCCTGCAATCGGAAGATGCCGATCAGTCATATCCATGGTCGCTGAACGGTGACGATACACAGGACGTCGTTGAGCGAACCAAGGAATTACCTTTGGTTTATCCTGCAACTCTGCCCGCTGCCCCCCCACACTCGGCCCCAACGCCCAAAGAGCGGCCACAGACCCAATACAAAGGAAATGCGGCACCGACTGATGTCATTCAGGCCGAATCAAGTGATGTGGTGCAGGAAGTTGTCGAGTACGACATGCCCCAAGAACCTGTCCAGCAGGAGTATTTTAGCAAGTCCAAGGCCTTGAAGCGGCAACGCGAGTCGGTGCGACAGTTGAATATTGATAACCGAATTGCCGTCATGAACCAGAGCATCGTTTTGGATGATGAAGCCGAGCAATCAAGCGGCTCGTCATTGGCGTCACAGGAGGAGAGCGCCTCGCAAAGTAGCGCTTTTCAAAGTGCCAATGCCGATAGCGTGGACTTCCTATCCAGCCTGAGCACCGCAGGCTCGTCGACATCGGTTGGTGATGACAGTGATTCACAGGCAGCTTCGACCTCTGCAGTAGCCGTTCAATCCAGGGGCAATAATCAGTTTCTCGGCCAAATTAGTAATGTGGACAGTGGAGCCTTTGTTGATCAGGAAAACCTGGTTGGCACCGAGAAAAAAGAAACGCAGTTGGCGGAGAGCGAACCAGAAGGATTCAGCATCACCAAAGCAGAGGATCTAGCCAAGCTTGATGAGCTTGCGCGGCGGATCAAAGTCATCTTGCCTCAGCGGCCCCGGACAGGTTGGGTGCGGCAGGCGGTTAAAGGTGTTGATCAATGGCTGGCGTGGGTCGACTTACCCGGACAGGATAACATCCTCGGTGTTTGGTTGAATCGGGATATCGTGATCGCAGAGATCGCTAAAACAATCAGTATCAGCCAACTAAAAGACGTCCAATTTGCCCTCGTAGATGCAGCAGGGAACCGTGTGGCAGGGGCAGGGGGCGACCATTACTCAAGATGGGAAAACACGGGGCCGGAACTTACTTTGAGCATCGGTGCGGCCTTGCCAGGCTGGCATATCGAGGCCTATCCTGCGCTGCTCGAAAATCCCTTTGGGCGGAGTTTCCGCCTCCTCGGGGGCGTAGCAGTGGCGGGCCTGAGCATCGCGATTCTCCTAGGCGGCAGCCTCTTGCTTTGGCAGGCCCAGCGCGACGCCCATGAGGCCCAGCGGAAGACCACTTTTGTCGCCAATGTCTCGCATGAACTCAAGACGCCGCTAACCAGCATCCGGCTGTTTGCGGAAATGCTTTACGACGGACGGGCGGGCGACGAGACCAAGCAGCGACGCTATCTCCAGACCATGTTGAATGAGACGCAGCGCCTGACACGGCTCGTCAACAACGTGCTGGATTTTAGTCGCTTGGAACGTGGTCGGCGTGATTTTCAACAAGAGTCAGTGGACGCGATTCAGGCTGTCCGCGATATCTTGGAGGCCCAACGAGATCGCCTTGCGGGCGAGGGATTGACGGTGGATTTCGTTGCCCCCGAAAGGCCGCTCAAGGCAATGGTGGACCGCGATGCGCTTGAGCAAATCCTGCTCAATCTGCTGGATAACGCCGCCAAATACGCTGCGTCTGGCCAACGCGCAGAAGTGCGTCTGGAGCAAGCGACATCGGCCTGGACGCTCAGTGTATGCGATTTTGGCCCCGGCATTCCGCCTCGCGAACGGCAGCAAGTTTTTGAAGCCTTTCACCGCATCGATGACCGCCTGACTGCTGAACGACCGGGCTGCGGGCTGGGCCTGAGCATCGCTGCCCGCCTTGCTCGAGGGCTGGGAGGGCAATTGACGCTCCAGGCGAATCAACCAACCGGCTGCTGCTTTAAATTAACTGTTCCAACCATCATTGCCTAACATGCCTGAAGAAAAACATATACTCGTGGCCGAGGACGACGCCAGCATCCGCATGGGGCTTGTCGACGCGCTGGAAAGCGAAGGCTACCGTGTAGAGGAGGCCGTTAATGGAGAGGAGGCCGTGGCTTACTTTAAGGAGGCGCGCCCGGACCTTGTTCTGCTCGACATCATGATGCCGCGCTTGAGCGGTTATGACGTGTGTCGGGAGATTCGTAAGCTCGACGCGGCGGTGCCAGTGCTGATGCTCAGTGCCAAGAGCGAGGAGATCGATAAGGTGCTGGGGCTTGAGCTGGGGGCCGATGATTACATCACCAAGCCCTTTGGCGTAAGGGAGCTATTGGCGCGTGTTTCGGCGGCCTTAAGGCGCAGTAGCATGGTGCCTGTTGAAGTTCAGGATGACGTTCCAGCCCGCATGCCATTTGGGATGGGGGAGATTGATACCGCACGCCGGCAGCTCTGGCGTGGAGCCGAAGAGATCACGCTGACGCAGCTTGAGTATAAGCTGATGATGGCCTTCTACGCGCATCCAGACAGGGCCTTGAGCCGTGATTTCCTGCTGAATGCCGCGTGGGGCATCGATTATCTGGGGACGACGCGTACGCTCGATCAGCATGTTTCGCAACTGAGGCGCAAAATCGAGGTCGATTCCGCAAAGCCAAAATTCCTGCTCACGGTGCACGGATATGGGTACCGCTATAAGCCATAAAAGAGCAGGGGGGGTGTTTTTTGGTAAAATACCATTATAGCTTTGGTAATCAATAGATTATGCGATTTTTGACGTTTTTTGGGTCAAATAAAACTGATACTTTTATGCTCTTTTTGGGCCAAAAATGCTCTGAAAATGGAAACTACAGCAAAGTTTTGGTTTTTCGGGAAACGAATTGGGCGATTCAGATTTCCTTGTTGGTGTTGGGCAAAGTTGGTTCTTCGTGCTTGGATTTTAAGAATTGAAACGTAATGTCCCTTTGTCTGCGTCTTTTTTGGCGCTTGGAATCACGTAACACTGCACTTCATTTGGAACAGTCAACGACAGCAACCTCTGCCGATACACGCGCCTTTGACCGGCTGGTGCTGGCTTCGGCATCACCTCGCAGGAGCTTCCTGCTGGAGCAGTTGGGGTTGCGTTTTGACGTTTGCCCGGCCCAGGTCGAGGAGCACGAAGAGCCCGATAGCTGCCCGCGTGAGACCGTGCTGCACAACGCTCAGATCAAGGCGGAATACGTCGCTGCCCAACGTCCCGAAACGCTGGTGCTGGGCTGTGATACCATCGTTGCTCTGGAAGAAGAAGTCCTGCACAAACCGTCTACAATTGAGGCCGCCTACGAGATGCTAACGAAGCTTTCCGGCCGCACCCATACCGTTTATACGGGCATTTGCCTGCGTTCGGTGGAAGGCGGGATCAACGAGGCGCATTACGTCACGAGCGAGGTTACGTTCCACACCTTAAGCCGTGAGGCGATTGACCAATATTTTCGCGTGGTGAACCCATTGGACAAAGCGGGTGCCTATGGCATTCAGGAGGGGCGGGAAATGATCGTCTCCAAGCTGGATGGTTCTTTGAACAACGTCATGGGCTTACCCACCGAATACCTACGTGCCCGACTGCGTGGCTTGGGACTGTGGGATAGAATGGAGGTCGCGTCGTGAGCGTTGAGACTCCAACTCCTCCGCCCGCCTCGCCGCCGCCGCGCAACGAATGGCCACGCTGGACGGATGACAAGGCGGGCGATAAAATGCGCCGCGTGTCCGTGCCTCTCGGCCTGGCGGTTACGGTGATCATTCACCTCTTGGCCGTGTGGGTATTTCCGTGGGACGAGATCGGCATCATCGAAAAGGAAAAGCCGAAACCGAATCCGCCGCTGGAAGTTGAATTTTTACCACCGCCTCCGGCGTTGCCTGAATTTGTCCCGGTCAATCCGATGGCACCGGAAGAAAAGCCGGAAGACACCGATAAAATTTCTTCGCAAGATCAGGTTGCGGCGCAAGAAGTGCCTGACCCCACGCAGGATTCCGATACACCCAAGGTTGATGGGGAAATGCTGGACGCCAGTAACATTGTGACGGGTGACTTGACGACTGAGCCCGGCCCGCCTTCGCCTGAGGTCATGTCCGATCCCTCACCAGCGTTGCCACCCTCACCAGAAGAACAACAACAGGCTGAGAATACTGAAGCGCCTCCGCAGGAGGAAAAGCCCAGCGAGGAAGCGCCCACCGAAGCTGAAAAGCCAGAGGAGATGACGACGGATGCCACCGAGCCGCAATATTTGGACCAGCCAGTGTCCGAAGAGGACCCAGGTATTGAGGAAATTAAGGCGATTGAAATGGCGGAAGCACCCGAAGCCGAAGAGGGAATCCTCGTGAGGGAGAAACCCGGCGAGGCGGAAATTGTCGTCGAGGAAACCGTCGAGAAAACTGCTCAGCCTGAACGGGCAGATCAAGACCGGCTGGAAGTTTACATGGAAGAAGTCGTGGTTTCCGAAGCTGCGACCAGCCAGCCGACCAGCGAACCGCGCCCGCAGGCCCGCCCACGTTTGAATTTCGTCCAGTCCACTTCGGGCCCGCTCAAGATGGAACAGCGCTCCAGCAATCGCGTGGGTGCGATTGAGGTGGACGCCAAGTTTGACAAGTTCGGTGCCTACCTGCAGCGCATGATCGAAGCGATTGATTTGCAATGGCAGTTGATGGTGCGGGAGTCTTCGACGATCATGGCGGAGCTTGGCTCTCGGGTGGTCGTCCGCTACACGATTAACCAGCAAGGTGAGATCATTAATATGGAGGTGGTGTTCTCGTCGGCGAGCCGATCAGGAACCGCGATTTGTGTGGAGGCCATTCAGTCTCGCGCGCCCTTTGGCGTGTGGACCAAGGAAATGGCGCAAACCCTGGGCGAGAGCCAGAGCATTACGATCAGGTATTACTTTCGATGAGCGAAACTCAGCCTACGGATAACTGGCTGCCTTGGGGCGATGGCGTCCGCTTAATTGGCAGTCATCCATGTGGACTTCTCGCGGTTGAGAAGCCCGTGGGCGTGTTGTCTCATCCCAATGAAGAGGCATCGGAGAAACGCGAGCGTGCCTTGCTCACGGCCGATTACGATCATGAGCGGGAATGCTACCACGGTTTTGCCAACGAGGGCGCGCCCAAGGAAGTTTTCCTGCTGCATCGGCTGGACTCCGCCACCTCAGGCGTCTTGCTCTTGGCCACCAATAAGGAAGTTGCTGAGGCCGTTCACCTGCGTTTTCAGTCGCATGATGTGGAGAAGATTTACTACGCCATCGTTAAGTTTCAGGGGCGGATTGGGATGCATGGTCTCTGGGCGAATATGATGGATAAGGGGCATCGTAGTGGCCGGCAAGGCCCCGTTCACGCAAGTGCCGGGCATTCGCTGCAAGCGCGCACGCTTTACAAATGGGAGCGTGGCGACACCTTTCGCTATGGACTGTCGCTGTTGCAGCTCACGCCGCTGACGGGGCGCACGCACCAACTGCGTTACCAATGTATGAAGAACGGTATGCCGATTGTTGGCGACCGGACTTACGGCGATTTTCGCTTCAACAAAAAGATTAAAGCTGCCACTGGCCAGAAGCGCCTGTTTCTCCACGCGAGCTCGATTAATGTCCGCTTTCTTTACGGTGGTGATGTGGTTCGCTTTAGCGCCGAGTCTCCTCTGCCACATGAGTTTGAAGGGCTGCTGGGCAAAGACGAAAACTGGATAAAGGGCCTCACGCACAAGCCAACTCCGGGTGAGCTTGCCGAACGGCGTCGCGCCCAAATTCGTGATTCGCTGCGTGGTCCGCATTCACGCAAACACGGCCGTCGTCGTCATTAATTTATGTTTACAGGAATCGTTGAAGAAACGGGCGAAATTATTTCGTTCGCCGAAGGTGCCGAGAGCTGGCGCTTGGTCATCCGTGCCGAGCGTGTGTTGTCCGATTTGGGCATTGGTGACAGCTTGGCCTGCAATGGCTGCTGCCTGACCGTGGTCGAAATCCAGGGCAATCAGCTGAGCTTTGATTTGCTGGACGAAACCGTCCGCCTGACTTCATTGGCTGGTTTGCAGCCGGGCGACTTGATCAACCTTGAGCGGAGCCTCGCCGCGAATGGTCGCTTTGGCGGACACGTCGTCTCGGGCCATGTCGATGCGACGGGCGAGATATTGGTTTTTGAGGAGCGCGGCAAAAATCATTACCTGAAAATCCGCACGCCCGCCGAGTTTCGTCAGTACCTGATTTATAAGGGTAGCATCGCCATCGATGGGATGTCCCTGACGGTGGCGGAAGTTCACGACGATAGCTTGGCGGTATGGCTGATCCCGCACACGCTTGAAATTACGAATTTGCGCAACAGACGGGCTGGCGAAATCGTTAACCTGGAGTTCGATCTGCTGGCCAAATACGTGGAGCGCATGCTCGCCGCCAAGGAGCAATAAGCTCCACTAAAAGGTAGCGCTTGCTAACCGTGATACGCGACCAGCAGTTGCTCTGCGGTCAGACCTTGCAAGCCCTCGGGCGACTCCTGACCGAGCACGGTCCGGTGCGCGGTGCCGGGCGGTAGCCACTCGATCTTGCCCGAATAATCACGAAACCATGACACCGTCGGTGTGTTCATCATCAGCGCGAGGTGTAAGGCCCCGGAATCGCCGCCAAAATGCCTTTGCGCGCGGCCCATGACCGCCGCCAGCTCTAGCAAAGACAAATCCCCTGCGAAGACCCGCCAAGGCTTTTGCGGCAAGTGAGTAATCAGTTCCGCCACTTTGCCGCGTTCGCGTTCGTTGGGCGCGCAGGAGAGGACAACTTTTGGGCCAGTCTTGTCTGCCACCAGCGCACTAACGAGTTTTGCGAGCTCCTTCATCGGCAGCTCCTTCTGGTCTTGCGTGGTGCAGGGGCTGATGTGGATAAAGCCGCGCTCGCCGTCTAGTTTTACATCGACGGCGGATTCAATCGCGGCAGGGATTTTTACGGCAAAAATTGCCTCTTCGCCCACCGGAATCCCTGCCGCTTGCAGGCACTCCCAACGCTGTTGAAACACTGGACGCCCGCCATGAGGCACATCGACGGGGTGCGTGAAACAATGCTTCCAGAACGCCGCCGGTTTCGGAGGCACGCGGCCCAAGCGCCATTTGGCCCCGCTGGCCCGTGTCAGGATACTGGAGCGATCTGAGCCGTTGAGATTGATCACCGCATCATAGCGGCGCGCTCGGAGATTTTTTACGCGGCCAAAATCTTCATACCACTTCGGGCCTTTGGGAAAACGCGGGTAGCCCAGAATCGCGTTCAGGCCGGGGACGATTTCGAGGATTTGTTTGGCCTTTTCCTCGGCCATCACGTCCAGCTCAGCAGTGGGCCAAGCACGGCGGATTTCGTGTAGGGCTGGGATCAGGTGGACGGTGTCGCCGAGGAAACCAAGGTCGAGCACGAGAATCCGTTTGGCGGATCCTGCCTGCTCGTAGAAGCTTCGGCCTTGCTCGCTCATGGCTTAGTCGTTATCGCGTAATGTTTTAAAGATGGCGCAGCGGCGCCGGTTCATTCAATGCTTTTACGGTGGGACGCGAAAAAATCCTGGCAATCAAATTCAAGTATCTCGGTGACGTGGCCCTGATGGTCCCCGCCTTGCGGATGCTGCGTCAACATCGCCGGGAGGCGGAGTTGCACGTCTTAGTCGCTGCCGAGGCTGTCCCGCTGCTCCAGCGCCTGAGCTGGATTGACCACGTCTGGAGTCTCCCGCGGACTCGTGGCAAGCTCCGCCTTCGCAGCACGCTACCAATCATTCGTAAGCTGCGTGGCGAACATTTTGACCGCAGCGTAGACTTCGTCGGCAATGACCGCGGTGCGCTGCTTTCTCGCATGATCGGTGCCCGCGAACGTCTTGGCGTGGTCGCGCCCAAGGGCTTCGTGGGCCGCGCCAAATGCTACACGCAGACCATTGAGGAGCTCGATACGACCCGCCACGAATCCGTCCGCGACGCCTACGTGCTGTCGCTGTGGGACGTCCCGTTCGATCGTTCGGCGCTCCAACTTGAGCTGACCGCCGATCCCGCCCTTGCCGCCGAAGCGGAAAAAATCCTGCCCGCGCCGTGCGTTATCGGGCACCTGTCTACCAGCCAACCCAAGAAGGAATGGTGGATCGAGCATTGGGTCGCGCTTCATGGTTTAATGAAGGACGCGGGGCAGGAAATGATTTTTACCGCTGGCCCCAGTAAGCGTGAGCAAGCCTTGCTCGAAGTGCTTCAGGCAGCGTTGCCATCGGCGACGTACTTGCCTCAATTTGCCACGCTGGAGCTCTTTATCGCCGTGATTGCGCGGGCCAAGCTGTTCATTTCCCCTGACACCGCGCCGCTGCACCTCGCGGCAGGTCTTGGCGTGCTTTCGGTGGGGATGTTTGGGCCAACGTCTGCCGCGCGCTGGGCACCAATCAGTGATCGTAACGCCTGCATGCAAGGTGCTGCCTGCCCGTGTAGCGGTCACCTCCACGAGTGCGCCTTAGCCGAGCGTTGCATTGACACCATTACCCCGCCGCAAGTTGCTCAACGCGCACTGGAACTCCTGGCCAAGGAGGGCGCGCAATGAACCGGCTCCCGCTTTCTGTCTGCCTGATCGCGCACAACGAAGCCGCGCGCATCCGACGTTGCCTCGATAGCGTGAAGCCGCTCGCAGGGGAGATTATTCTCGTCTATAACGACTGCACCGACGGCACCGAGGCCATTGCTCGTGACGAATACGGCGCGCAGACTTTTCCTGAATCCTGGCATGGCCATCGTGATCAGAAAAACATCGCTCTCGATAAGGCGACCCAGCCCTGGACGCTTTGCCTCGACTGCGATGAAGAGCTTTCGCCCGAGCTTGCCGCCGAGCTGCGCGCGTTTATTGAGGCGAATGACGAGGCCTTCAACGGCGCGTCCTTTCCGCGCAAAGTCTGGTTTCTCGGGCGCTGGATTACGCACGGAGACTGGTATCCCGACCGCAGCCTGCGCCTTATCCGCACGGGCAAGGGGCGCTGGGGCGGCAGCCGCGAACACGACCGCATGGAGCTGGATGGGAGCGCAAAAAGCCTTACAGCCGACCTCCATCATTACACGAATCCGACGCTCAACGACCAGATCGAGAAGATCAATTATTTCGCCGACATCTACCTCCAGCGCCAGCTCGATGCTGGCAAAAAATGGTCGCTGATCCACACGGTTTTCCGTCCGCTCTGGCGCTTTTTTCGCGCCTATATTTTGCGGCGAGGTTTTCTCGACGGCTTCCCCGGACTCTATGCTGCGGTGCTGACCTCGTTCGCGACATTCGTCCGCCACAGCCGTCTCTACGAACACGCGACTACGCCCGAAGTGCGGGAGAAATTCCAGCCGAAGCGATGAGCAACGCCCCCAGCATTGGTCTGGTGATCAACACCTACAACGCGCCGGAAAAGCTCGAAGCTGTCTTCCACTGGCTCGCGGTTGCTGGCGGTTGCGATGAAGTGCTCGTTGCCGATGACGGTTCCAAGAGCGAGACCCGCGAGTTGATTGCCACGTGGCAAAACTCAATGCCTCGCTGGGGTCTAAAGCATATCTGGCAGGAGGACCAAGGCTACCGCCGTTCACGCATCCTCAACCGCACCATTGCGCAAGCCAACGCCGATTACCTCGTCTTCATTGACGGCGATTGCTTACCCTTCAAACGCTTCATTACAGACCATCAAGCACTGGCCGAGCGCGGGGCTTTTGTGCAAGGTCGGCGTTGCTTTGTGCCGCAAAGTAAGGTTAAGGCCATAACTACATTTAAGACTTCCATTTTTAGCTTATTAATTACTGGCCAGTTGGGTGGCGCGTTCAAAGCTATCCGCTGGCCCATGCCAGTGATTAAGAGGAATCGCGAGCTGCACGGCATCTTGGGATGCAACCTCGGCATTTGGCGCGATGACCTCATCGCGGTTAATGGCTACGACGAATCTTTCGAAGGTTGGGGCGCGGAAGATTCCGACCTTGCTGCGCGACTTTATCATCACGGGCTTATTCGTAAATTCGTTTATGGCCGCGCTCAGTTGGCGCACCTCAATCACGACGAATTGCCCCGTGACCGCTACGACGCCAACAAGGAAAAGCTCACCGCCACACTCGGAGAAAAACGCGTCCGCTGCTCCCTCGGATTGGACCAACACTTGCAGCCAGAAGCATGAACTTGGACGGGGTTCAGGCGATAACTTTTGATGCGGCGGGCACGCTGATGGTGCCGCATCCATCCGTGGGCGAGGTTTATGCCGAGGTGCTTGCGGCTATGGGATATTCGGTTGACCCCAGTCTGCTGGAGCAGCGTTTTCGGGCTTCGTTTAAGGCCCAAAAATCTACCACACCCGAGGCCGTGCTCGATCGCGCGAGTTGGCGGAAAATCGTAGCGGGCACGCTTAAGGACCTTACGCCAAGCGCAGATTTCGAGACGCAATTCGACGCGCTTTGGCACACCTTTGCGGAGCCAAATCGCTGGCGTGTCCTGCCCGGCGTTGAGTCTACGTTGGCTAGTTTACAACGGCGCGGATTTCGCCTTTTTGTCCTGTCCAATAATGATTCACGTCTCCGACGCATTCTCGTTGGGCTTGGTTTGGATCAATTTTTCGAGGCCATATTCATTTCTGCTGAGCTTGGGGTTGAGAAGCCGTCGCCCAGGATTTTCCAGCTCGTCGAAGCGAATATTGGTGTTCCGGCAGCGAGCATACTCCATGTTGGTGACAGCCCGTTGGAAGACATTGAGGGGGCACAAAATGCGGGTTGGTGTACGGCGCTGGTGGGGTCCAAGACAAAGATGCCTAATCGCCCGACTCACTTAAATTGCCCGGTCACGATTAGCAGTCTGTTTGAACCAATCGATTCCGACTGAAAAAGCATTGCTGCTTGAAAGGAAATGGGAACAATTACGTCTGAAAGATAAAGGAAACGATTAATCAATGCTTCACCGAGTTTATAAATGGTTCACACGCACGTGCTTAAACTGCCACGATGCGGCCCGGCTCGTATCCGAGTCGTGCGAGCGTGAACTCACATTTATGGAAAAAATGAAGCTGAAGATGCTCAGCCTCATGTGCCCTTATACGGCGCGCTACGGTGAACAAGTCAGCTTGATGCATGACAAACTCGCGTCTTGCTGCGACGAAATTGCCGAGCAATCCGTTCCCGAATGTATGCCGCCCGATTGCAAAGAGCGGATCAAGTCCAAGTTGGCTGCAGCAGAATAGCTAAGCCGGTTTGGAGTTTCTTTGTTTAGGACGCGCCAGCGGCTACCCCTTTTGAGGGGATGTAGAGCGGCGTGATGTGGCCAAGTGTGGAAAAAGAAAGCGCCGGCCCACTAGGACCGGCGCTACTTACTGCTGCTAACTTTTTACTCTACTATACTGACTGAACTATGATTTTTCTTTTGGAGAGATAATCTCCTCTAAAGTTTCTACGTATTTAACGGGGCCGCCTGGTTGATAGCCAATTTGGGCGAGGGGCTTTCCGTCGTGGTTTAATACAAGTATCGTTGGGAATCCTTCGACCCCGAATTTCTTGGCAAGTTCCTGATTTTGCTTTTCCAGTTCGACGCTTTGAGCTTTTCCACTGGGGAAATCAAGGTAAACGCGGACGAGATTTTTCTCGGCAAATTGTTCAAATTCAGGTTTGGAGAAGACTTCTTTATCAAGCTTCTTGCACCAACCACACCAGTCGGAACCGGTAAAGTCGATGAGAACGGCTTTGTTTTCTTCTTTAGCCTGTTTGAGTGCGGCGTCGTAATCGGTTATCCATCCGGCAGGCACATTGTCTTGTGGCTCGGTGGAAATGGTGGTGGCGGCTGAATTGCTGTCAGCTGCGGCATTTGCATTAGCACCGGATAAGGGACAACTACGGTTGGCGGCAAAATAACTGCCCGCGGCAACGGCACCAAGGGCGAGGATGAATAGCAGGTTTTTCATAATTGGTTGGTTCATATATATGACACGTAGTCGGGGATTTTATTCCATCCTTACAGAAAAAAAATTGCGGCATTGCGGCAGGCGGATTATTGATTCACTGTTTAGCCCTTTACTCGTTGAAAATTAACCAGTTCTAAAAGTCTTTGAAGACATTCGATGTCATTGTAGTCGGCTCCGGCATTGCCGGGCTAAGTTTTGCTTTGGGAATGGGCCGCGCGGGGCACCGCGTTGCCATCATCACCAAAAAGAACCGGGCGGAGTCCAATACGAACTACGCGCAGGGCGGCATTGCCAGCGTGACCTCCCAGACTGACGACTTTGAGTTGCACGTGAAGGACACCCTGACGGCGGGTGACGGCTTGTGCGACGAGGCGGTGGTCCGTGCGATCATCAGCGATGGGCCAGCGCGCATTCAGGAGCTGATTGAGCTGGGCGTGGACTTTACTCATTTGGGCGATGGCCGTGTCTCGCTGCACCGAGAAGGCGGGCACAGCAAACGCCGCATCCTGCACGTTAAGGACCTGACGGGTGCTGCGATCGAACATGCGCTGCTGGACGCGGTAGCGGCTTGCCCCAAGATTGAGGTGCTGGAGCACCATATGGCGATCGACCTGATTACTTTTGAGAAATTGCGTCGCAAGGGCATGTCCGTGGGGCCGTCACGCAATCGCGTGGTGGGCCTTTATGCACTGGATTCGCGTCAGGGTGTGGTGGATGCATTTGCCGCTCGGGTGGTCATGTTGGCCACTGGCGGAGGCGGGCAGGTTTACCAGTATTCGACGAATCCCACCATTGCGACCGGAGACGGCATTGCGATGGCTTATCGTGCGGGTGCCGAAATCCGCAACATGGAATTTATCCAATTCCACCCGACGGCGCTCTTTACCTACACCCATGACCGATTCTTGATTTCAGAGGCCGTGCGCGGCGAAGGGGCCATCTTACGCAACCTGAAAAAAGAAGCCTTTATGGCTCGCTACGACGACCGCCGTGACTTGGCTCCGCGAGATGTCGTGGCCCGTGCGATCGACAGCGAAATGAAGAAAAGCGGTGCGCAGCACTTGTGGTTGGACATTACGAACCAGTCCGAGGAAAGCCTCCGCGACCGCTTCCCCACGATTTTTGACGCCTTGCTCAAGCACGGGATCAACATGGCAACGGACCCCATTCCGGTGGTCCCCGCTTGCCATTACCTATGTGGTGGAGTGACAACGGATTTGACTGCGCGCACGAGCTTGCCAGGGCTGTTGGCTTGCGGTGAAGTCGCTTGCACGGGCCTGCATGGTGCCAATCGGCTGGCCAGCAATTCCTTACTTGAAGCCTGTGTGCTGGCGCGTGATGGCGTGGCGAGCGCCGAGCAAATACTCAAAGAAACACCTCTTGCGGCCCGGAAATTACCTGATTGGGTAGATGGCGATATGCGCGACCCGGATGAGCGCGTGGTGCTCGCACACAATTTGGAAGAACTCAAGCGCACGATGTGGGACTATGTGGGCATTGTCCGCACGACAAAGCGTCTCCGCCGCGCTAAGACCCGCATATCCAATCTCCAGCAGGAGATCATGGAGTATTATTGGAATTACAAGGTGGAGCCGGATTTTCTGGAACTGCGCAATCTGATCCAGTTAGCAGAACTCATCGTTGACTGTGCCTTGCAGCGCAAAGAATCGCGTGGTCTGCATTATACGTTAGATTATCCAGACCTTCTCCCGGAGGCCATTGATAGCGTCGTGCAAATACATGCGAGCATGAAAAGGAGCGTTTTTCCGCAACATTAACGCAGACGAGGGGTTACTTTGATTATGCAAAGTATTCCGTCACCTCTGATTGCCCTTTATTGCTTTTCTGCTGTTGTCTCGCTGGCCCACTCGGATCACGAGCACGCTGCCGGGACGACGGATATTATGGCGCATGCCTCGGATTTAGGCGCAGTCTCAATGAGCACAGTGGGTAATTACCGGGTGATCGAATCCAAGGACCTGCCGCAACATGAAACCGGAAAGTTTCCGAATAGGGGAAATCCGAACGCGATCACTGAGCAACGACTGTATTTTCGTGTGCCGCTGACACCTACGCGAGCCGAGCGGCCAATTGATTACGATGGCTATGTGTTTGGCGTGGCGGTCAACGGCGTTCCTTTTGATCCAGGTACGGCTGGGACTTGGCAAAATAACCGGGAATGGCGTGAAGAGGCAATTGTCGAGGGCAAGCCCATGCGTTTGGGCGTTGATCAGAACAATGCCCATGTGCAGCCCAACGGCATGTATCATTACCACGGCATTCCGTGGGGCCTCATCAACGACCTGCGCAAAAACAATCCCAAGGCGGGCGTGGACGAGCCCCTGCTAATTGGCTGGGCAGCGGACGGTTACCCCATTTATTTTCAGGAGGGCGTTCAATCAAGTTGGCGCTTGAAGACCAGCAAACGGGAGACGCAACCCAATGGCCCCGGCGGTGAGCGGGACGGCCTTTACACGCGGGATTATGAGTATGTTGACGACTCCGGTGATCTGGATTGGCTCAACGGTCGCTACGGCATTACCGACGAATACCCCGACGGGACCTATCAATATTACGTGACCGAGGGATTTCCCTTTGTGGCGCGTTATTTTCTGGGGCAGCCCAATGAAAGTTTTGCAAAACCCAGGCAAGGCCAGGTCAGCCACGGTCGGGGCGGGCGTGGGCCGGGCGGGGCAGGGCCAGAGGGACGTCCAATTGGGCCGCCTGTGCCGTTGGGTGTTCGCTGATGATATTGCGCTTTTTGCGGTGAATTCTCATGGCTCAAGCAGAAAATTCTGGCCAGCGCCGATTCCGTGCGCGAGCGTAGCGGGCTATGGCGAAAGTCGACATTGATTTAGTGAAGATGGTAATGACCCGCACCGGGATGGATGTCCGCACCGTGGCTCAGGTGATTGAGGAGATTAACCAGGAGCTCAAGGCGCAGGTGGACGAAGAAGATAAGCCACCACCCATCAAGAAGCAGTTCGTGATGATGGTCTCCGACCCCGATGGCAAGCTAGAGGGTTTAGACCTCGTTGGCTGGGTGCTGCAGATACCTGAAGAGGACTCCCCCTACGTGAGCGAGGAACGCCTGTTCCGTTGCGCTTACGAATACAATATGACCAAGAAAGGCCGTCGTATGCCGGTGAAGACCATTGGCGAGGCCTGTGAGTTCACTCCGGCCCGCATTGCCAAAGAGCAGAAGGTCTGGATCAAAAACAAGGAACCCGTTCTCCTCGTGCGCACTGGCGGCAAAGTCCCCACCGAGACCAAAGACGGTTTCTAGCCGTTTTTAGGGGCTGTTTCATTAGCCTTTGGCCAATCGCAATCCAGCGACGGAATTAATCTTAATCTGAGCGAAAATTGCTTTGCCGAGCTTCGAGGGATACGCCTTGATCGGCGCGGGATGGAGGTAATATTTCTAGGAACGGGCACATCACAAGGCGTGCCCATGATTGCGCACAATAGCGAGGGCTGCGACCTGTCCAATCCAAAGAATTGGCGTACGCGCAGCAGCATACATGTGGTGATGGACGGCTATCACGTGCAGGTCGACGCTGCGCCCGAGTTTCGTCTGCAATGCATCCGCAACCAGATTGAGTGGATTGACACCTTCATCCTGACTCACGCGCACGCGGACCACATTCAGGGAATGGACGACCTGCGCCGCTTTTGCGACCTGCTCGGTGGCACGGCGTTGCCGGTTTACAGCACCGAAAAAGGCCTTGGGCGCATTCGGAGCATTTACCCCTACGCCATCGGCGAGACACCCGCCAGCAAGGGCTACGCCGCATTCCGCCTCGCAGAAATGCCTGCCCAGTTGGAGACGCCCGGCGGGATAATTTACAGCACGCCTCTGCCGCATGGTGGCCTGCAAACGCTGGGTTTGGTGTTCGAGGAGCGGTCAACGGGCAAAAAGTTCGCCTATTTCAACGATTGTAAGGAAGTGCCACCCGCTGCACGTGAGCTGGCCGCTGACGCCGATCTACTGGTGCTCGACGGCCTCCGTCCCATGACACACCCCACGCACATGTCGACCCCCGAGGCGATCCAGGTGGCTTTAGAAATGAAGCGCCCACAGACTTATCTGACGCACTTCACGTTCCACATTGACCATGAGATCTGGACTCAAAAATTGCCGGAAAATGTTCACCTCGCCTACGATGGCTTGCGGCTGACGCTCTGATCTGAGCTCTCGGGTAGGATGGGCCCTATTCCGCGCTCCGCATTACGCTTTCTTTGCACCGCATCGTGAATGCTAAATATTCAGGATAATTATTCACGCAAAGGCGCATAGTCGCAAAGAAACTACCCGCATTAATACTTGGCGACTTGAGCGAAGCGGGCGCGAGGTCTTATTATGTCTTTAAAGAGACATTGTCCTTGTCAGCTGTCACCGGAATTGAAGAAATATAATTGAATGTATTAAATGACAAGTGTGTCATCCAGGAAAACTGCTGGGCAATAATATGAAAATGAAACGCAGACATACAGTTGGCATCCTGCTGACGATCATGGTCATTGTTCCATTCTTGGTGAATCTGACTGGATGGAATATGTTCGTTTACTTGCAAGTCGGAGATCGAGATTTGATAGCTGCATCTTCTCGTGGATCAGCCCACTTTGCGGTTTCAGAGCATATTGAGGATTCTCTGCTCTTCGGGATGGTAGAAGAATTGGAGTGGCACAAAATACTATTTGAAGCAGGACCAATCGAAATCTTCGCCGAGAAACCGGGTGAACCGCTTCAAATGTTAACATTCCGAGTAATTAGTCAGTCAGAATTCTCTGACTACAGTGGTATAGAGTTTCCATGGCTTTTATTCCTATTGTTTCCAATTGGTTTGTTTGCCTTCGGCCGAGAGCGAAAACTCGTTCGCAGAGGGGTGGCAGGAAACGCGGGAGACGATTGATCAATTGATGGCTAATGGGGTGGGGGAGGCCGACCGCTTGGTTGACAAGGGCTTTCAGCGGGCGCTGCTTGTCGTGCTGGCTTTTACGCTGGGCTTGATGGCTGCGTTGACGGTTCCTGCGTATATCTTACGGGGGCGCAAGGACTTAGGGAAATCATCGCGCCCGTAAATCGGCGGGTGAATTCGCTTGCTCGGCTGAAATGAGGGCTATACTCTTTTGGGTTGCTTATAGTTGAATTATGCCCCGTCGGGCAGGCGTTGAGTTCGATTTCCCGAAGTCGACGCCAACTCAATTGCTGCTCCGCTGCCCAATGAATCATCGCACGTCACAACGCGTTTATTCGGACATCGCACTCGACAACTGGTTGATGCGCTTGCAGGACAATTGGGAAAAGCAATTCACCACGAAGGCGATTGATGCCGGGCGCCGACTCTACCGCGATGGAACCATCCGCCAAGTCGAACTGGGCGCTGATGACGCGATTGTCCACATACGGATGCCTGACGGTGCCGATGTTTACGTAGTGCTGGACTGGAGCGGGCCCAAGATCGATGTCCGCTCATCGATTGAAGACGCCTATGAGCGCCAGATTCTGGCCTGCGCAGCGCTTTACGAGATCGAAGAATTGGTGGTTGAAGAGGCCGCGGCGCTTCCTCCTGAAGTAAAGACCCCATCTACCAAGGTCGAGGGGGAACCCGAAGAAGATGAGACCGAGCCTTCCTCCAGCGAAACGCCCCCCCCCCCATCGGTAACAACTTCACCCACTGCCCGCGATCTGGTATTGAAATTTTCCTCAGTCGACGCTGGCTTGGCTTTGACGGCTGTCTGGCGTAGCTCTGACGGGCGAGAAGAGCGTGCTCTAGGCCCTCAGGCTCCCAGTGCAGACCGAACTACCGCCGAAGAGCGAGAGGCCCTTATTCGCCTAGCTAGCAGCGCCCGTCGCGACGGTTTCCGCTATCAGGCTAACTCCACCCGTTACGAGCTGCAGCAGCTCGACCGGCTACCCGGCTTTGTGCGGACCGATCTTCGGCGTTGGAAGCAGCATTTTACGATTGAGAAAGACGCCGACGTGGACGTGCTCGCCCGAGGCGTGCGCGAGGTCGACATTGCCGTGGAAATCGAGGAGGCAATGCTCGGCGGCGATCTGAATATTAATTGGAAACTGTCACTGGGCTCGTCCCGTTTGACGGAGAAGGAACGCCGCCGCCTGATGCGCCGCATTGACGAGGGTCTGGTGCTCCTGCCGGGTCGAGGCCTTGTCCGCCTGAATCGTAGCCAAGCTCAGGCGATTGCTGAAACGGGCGATAGTTTGGCAGTGGTCGCTGGCCGTGCGCCGCGTTACCTTTTATTTTCGTTTTTTGCCCAAGAAGCGGTGAAGCTGGAGTTGTCTTCCGAGCTTCAGGCTTGGCGTGACCAGCTTTTCCACCCTGACCCGAGCGTCAACGGTGCGCCGCAGTTTCTACGAAGCTACCAGCAGCACGGCGTTCACTGGCTTCAGCACATTTTCGCCTGCGGTTGTCATGGTTTGTTGGCGGATGAAATGGGATTGGGCAAGACCTTGCAGGTGCTCAGCTTGTTGAGCATCCAGAAGATTTCTAACAAACCGAGCCTGATCGTTTGTCCGGCCAGTGTGGTGCCGGTGTGGCAGCAGGAGGTCTCGCGGTTCTTCCCAGAGATGCGGACTGAAGCCCTCGGCAAGGATCAGAATTTTGTCACCAAGCCAGACAAGGACATCCTTTGGCTGGCGAGCTACACTCAATTGCGCCGTCATCGCTCATTGCTCGATGCGGTCGAATTTGGCTATGTGGTGCTCGATGAGGCTCAGTTCATTAAGAACCCCGACGCTAAGTCCACCCAAGCCTGTATGTCGCTTAAGGCAGAGCATCGCCTGGCTTTGACTGGTACGCCGCTGGAGAACCGTTTTCTGGACGTTTGGACGATCTTCCGCTTCCTGATGCCGGGCCTACTCGGCCTACGCCGTCGTTTCGAAGAGGCGATCATGGAAGATGGACCTGCTGCAATGGCGCGTATCCGCACGCAGTTGGCACCGTTCATCCTCCGACGCACGAAAAAAGAGGTGGCGAAGGAATTACCGGACAAGGTGGAACTGGATCTCGTTTGTCCGCTGACCGACCTGCAACGCTCTGAATATGTGCGTATCGCCTCAGAGGGCGTTAGCCGCTTTGGAGATAATTTGCCCGCCGGCATGCGTGAAAACGCGATGGGCCTGCTGACGCTGCTAACCCGCCTTCGGCAGACTTGTTGCGATCCGGGGCTACTGCCTTGGATGACCACCGAGGCGAGCCAGAGTGGCAAGCTCAACATCCTTCGAGACCGGTTGAGCGAAATCTTGGCCAGCGGGCACAAGGCCGTGGTCTTTAGCCAGTTTGTTTCCTTACTTGACCGCGCCAAAGGCGTGCTCAAGAGCGAATTCCCGAATGTGGCGCTCTATGAGCTGACCGGAAAAACGTTGGATCGGCAAAAGCCAGTCGCTGAATTCCAAAGTGCCAAGGGAGCCGCGGTAATGCTCGTCAGCCTGCGCGCTGGCGGGTCAGGGATTACACTGCATGCGGCGGACTACGTTTTCCTCCTCGATCCCTGGTGGAACCCGGCTGTCGAGGCTCAGGCAATTGACCGCGTGCATCGTATTGGCCAACGCCGTGTGGTCTTTGTTTACCGGATGATCACTGCTGGTACCATTGAGCAGCGTATCCAGCGCCTGAAGGCCGATAAACGTGAGCTTTTTGAGCAAGCCATGGGTGGAGCCACAACCGGGGAAGACTTTACGAGTCACTATCGTTCTCTGAGTGAGCTGACGGACTTGTTGGATGACAGCAGCCGCACTGAGCTGGAAACAATCGAGGCTTAGTTTCTCCAAACGGTATTGCAGGTGCCTTTCACGTGCCTGCTTGCGACATGCCTGAATGTCCGGATGGGAATTGCGGCGCGAGGACGCGCCTGCGCTACCCTTTATGAGTCGCCTTGAGGTTAGCCAGCCAAACTGATAAGAAACCGGCTAGAATGGCGAACGCTCGATCATGATCGAGTCGCCGGGGAAGAGCTTAGGGTCTTGTGAGGGGTTATTGAGGGCCACGTCAGCATCGATCACATAAACTGCTTGTTCACGCGTGAGTTTGACTGCCCCTTCACGTGCGTAGAGGGAAAAGCCGCCTGCGGCCTGCACGGCCTTGGATAAGGTTAGGTCAGGAGTCCAGACAACACGGCCCGGGATGGCGACTTCGCCGCCAACGTAGATATAGCGATCTGTCACATAGACCGAGACATCCACGTTTCGATAAATTTTTTGTTCAATATAGCGCTGGCGGATGTTGGTCGCGAGTTCAGAGGGCGTGAGCCCCGCAGCGGTCAAACGGCCTAGGAAGGGCAGGCTGACAATGCCTTCGTCGTCGATCTGAACATCGTTGGCACTGGGATCAGGAATGCCTTGCAGACTGATCTGAAGTGTGTCTCCAGCGCGCAGTGTTGAGGCAGATCGCGGCGCGGCGGGGGTGGGGTTACCACCACCGCCAGCAGATTGGCAGCCCACGCTAATGAGCGCAACCAAGGCAAAGGCCCAGATCGCTGACAGGAAACGCTGCGGACGGCGGTTCACAATTATTTTTTGCGAGCGCGGGATTTCGGCGCGGGTTTCTCATCCGCTTTGTCTTCTTCGTCTTCGTCCGACTCCTCGTCGTCGTCGTCGTCATCATCGTCGTCAAAGCCTTCTTCCGTTTCTTCGGATTCTTCGTCTTCGTCCTCGTCTTCGTCCCACTTCATCGTTTCGTCTTCCTCGATTTTTTCATCTTCGTCGATGTCGGGGAAGGTTTCTTCGATTGGGTCCTCGCTTGAGCTTTCTTCATCGGCGTCGAGTTCGTAGCCTTCGGGGACGAATTCCATGACGTCAAGCAGCTCGCGGAAGCAGTGGACGGCGCGGCCTTCCATGAAGTCGGCGTTTTGGTCTTCGCGAATGTCGTCTTCCAATTCTTCGACCGTGAACTTCTGCTCGAATTCGATAAGGTCGTTGAGCAGCTTGACGCGCAACACGGTAACGTGGTCGATACAGTCGGCGTAAGGCCCCTTTTCCTCGTCAATCACGTCTGGCAGTGCAAACAGCAGATCGTCGGATTCAAAGAGTGAGTCATTGGTGCGGACCAGTCGCAGGCGTTGATCATCCAGCTTTCGTTCGATGCGGAACTTAAAGAACGCATCTTCGAAGATCGAAGGCTGGAAGTCGTAATCACGTAGCGGTTCGAGCAGGTCCATGAGGTGGCTGACTTGGCGCGGGTCAATGATGCTCAGTCCGTCGACGTCCCAGTGGACATCGTCGCTGATTTCTTCGACCCACCAGTTCATGTCTTCGCCGAGACGGACGATACACCACTCAAGTTTTGGAGCTGATTTAGGCATGTTGTTGTTTAGAAGCGGTTTTGGTGATAGCTAGGGCAAGTTTATTTTTTTACTGCACGTTGAGATAGTTTTGGCGGTCGTCAAGGATTGAGGGAGTTATTTTTTGCATTCCAAGTTAAAAGTGGACAGTGAGGGCTTTTTTCTTGAACGTGTGCGCTGCATATTAATCTGCTATTTTTGCTATGGGGGCGTTTTACGAGACACTTGTCCGACCTTATTTATTCCGAGGCGATCCAGAAGAAGCTCACGACCGTGCGCTTGGTTGGCTGCATATGCTGTCGGGCTTTAGCCCGGCGCTGCGGTTGATGGAACGATATAATCGGCCCACCAAGGGAGAGCCGATCGAACTTTTTGGGCTGAATTTCCCTAATCCAGTGGGGCTTGCGGCGGGCTTTGATAAAAACGCGCACTGTTGGCAGGCCATGGCGGCACTAGGCTTTGGCCATGTGGAAATCGGCACTGTGACTCGGCAGGAGCAGCCTGGCAACCAGAAGCCACGTGTGTTCCGCTACCCCCAGCACGAGGCGCTGATCAACCGTATGGGCTTTCCCAATGAAGGGGCGGATGCCGTCGCCAAACGTCTGGCCAAGGCACCACCATCGCGTAAGCGTCGCATCCCACTGGGCATCAATATTGGCAAAAGTCGCGTAACGCCCGTTGATCAGGCTGTCGGCGATTATTTGGGGTCTTATGAGAAATTGGCTGATTTCGCCGATTATTTCGCGATCAACGTCAGCAGCCCCAATACACCGGACCTGCGTCAATTGCAGCAACGCAGCTACCTGAGCGAGCTTGTAGGCGCTGTAATCGCTGCAGACCGTGACCGTGCGAGAAAATTAGGCAAAGAGCGGATTCCGATGCTAATCAAGATCGCTCCGGATTTATCTTATCGCGAAATTGACGAAGTTTTAACAAGTGCGCTTGAAGTTGGCGCGGATGGAATTATCGCCACCAATACGTTACTCGACCGCCCAGTCGACTTGGGTAAAGATGAGGTTGGTGGGCTGAGCGGTTCGCCGATCCACCGCCGTGCCGTAGATGTTGTCAACTACATGTACCGCTCTGTAGGAGATAAATTGCCGATCATTGGTGTGGGTGGTATCCACGATGAGCGCTCTGCGGGCGATTTCTTCGACGCTGGTGCCAAGTTGATTCAAATCTACACGGGGATGATTTACCGTGGGCCATTTTTCGCCAAGGACCTAGCGCAGGCATTTTGCTGGCGCACTGAAGACTGGGCGTAGGTGGCGGAAAGCTAAATTTCGATTTTTGCTCAGCGAAATAGCGGGACGGGGCGTTTTTTTTTCTCATGCAACTCAATCAAAGATTCCAAGCAGCAATCTTCGATATGGATGGCCTATTGCTCGACACCGAGCGCTTGGCCTATGAATCCTATCGATTTGTTTGCGAAGAATTGGGACTGTCCGATCTGGACAGCGTTTTTTACCAATGCATTGGGATTAATTCCGAGGCCGGACGTTTAGTCCTGAAAAACGGACTGGATGGCATCGCCGACCATGAGATATTTTGCGAAAGGTGGGACGAAGAGTATCAGAAACTGACTCTGGATCGGCCGCTGCCCCTGAAAATGGGAGTGGTGGAATTACTTGATTATTTGAGCGCATTAGCTGTTCCAACAGCGGTGGCCACCTCGACGCGGACAGAACGGGCCTTATCTAAGCTCGGGCACTCTGGCATCAGGGATTATTTCCAAGTAGTGATTGGTGGAGACGTGGTTGAGCGCAGCAAGCCAGCGCCCGATATTTATTTAGCTGCGGCAACGGCGCTCAAGGTCGACCCAACGGATTGCGTGGCCTTTGAAGATTCTACGAACGGGGTGAAGGCGGCTGTCGCTGCGCAGATGACGGTTGTGCAGATTCCAGACCTCGTGGCACCCAGTGACGAATTAAAGCAGTTGGGGCACATAATACTGAGTAGCCTGGCCAGTGTGCCGCGGTACGAGTTTGCCTAGCTAAGGCTGGGCTCTTGCAAATTGTTGCGTAAAAGCCACAGGGCAGGTTTTGACCTGCACGCGTTTTGGTGTACACATATTAGTAAAATTCTTTGCTATGTCAGACAACCCTTCTAATACGCCCACCGATGATGAACTACGCCGCGTGATCCAATACGCCGCGAACGACGGCGAATTTCGTGCCCGTTTGGAAGCCGAGATCTTTGATGATCTCGAGGAAGAGCTGGAATATGACCTGGAGGACCTCTTTGAGGAGCAGCATGCGCTCAAGGTTGGCAAGGCTCTTCCGTCAGCTGAGGATCGTGCGCGTTTCCGGCAGATGTATCTTAAGGAGCTGCGCCGGCTGCAAATCGAGCTCGTGCGCATGCAGGATTGGGTCGTTGCGACCGGTTATAAGCTCGTGGTGATCTTTGAAGGCCGTGATGCGGCGGGGAAGGGGGGCGTCATCAAGCGGATCACTCAGCGCACCAATCCACGCGTTTGCCGAGTGGTTGCCTTACCAGCGCCAACTGAGCGTGAAAAGACTCAATGGTATTTCCAGCGTTACGTGCCTCATTTGCCTGCGGCTGGAGAGATGGTGCTTTTTGATCGTAGTTGGTATAATCGGTCGGGCGTGGAGCGTGTCATGGGCTTTTGCTCGGAGGATGAAGTCGCGCAGTTTTTTAATGACGTGCCGCACTTTGAAGAAATGCTGGTGAACTCCGGCATTAAATTGGTTAAATACTGGTTTTCGATCACTGACGAAGAGCAGGAGTTCCGTTTCCAATGCCGTCTGACGGATCCGCTTAAGCAATGGAAACTCAGCCCGATGGACCTGCAATCACGTATTCGTTGGGAGGATTATACCGCCGCGAAGGAAGAAACCTTTAGTCGCACTAATTTTTCTTTTGCGCCTTGGAACGTAGTCAGCGCTATCGATAAGAAACGGGCGCGGCTGAATTGCATCAGCCATTTGCTTCAGCAAGTGCCTTTTGAGCGGGTGGATAAGCCGGAAATCGTGCTGCCGGAGCGCGTTCATCACGCTGATTATCAGCGTCATCCAGTGCCGAAGGATATGTTCGTGCCACAGGTTTATTAGGGCACTTTTTCGCTTGATGGGGGGGCAATAGTCGGCACCCCAAAAAAAGTCCCGCGATGTTGCGGGAGCTTTTTTAGGCATGATGGCTAGGTGGAAAAACTTAGCGTGGCTTGAAGTTTGGATCGTTTCTGTCTCGCGCCTGGTTGGACCAACGACGCATGTCCTTCAGTTCTTCACTGTTGAGTAGGGCGACACTGCCATCCAAGTGCGCCACTACGGCTTGGTTCGCATAGCGCAGGTGAATATTGCCCATGTTTTTGGGAGTATCCTCTTTATAGCTGCCGCTCCACTCATTGGGGCCATAAACATAGAATTTGCCCGCGTAAGGTGCCTCTGTTTCGGCTTGGGCAGGAGTGCTCAGGGCTGAAACGAATACGATTTGATCTGAAGGCTGAATGCATTGGGACATCATTGTGATGGCGTAGTGAGGGTTTTTCCCCACAGAGTGTCGGCCGTCCGTACTATAGTCTCCACCAACAAATGAACTATTGAGACCAAAGGAGGGATACATGGAAATCTTATACAAATCATTATCCCTGATTTCCGCCAAATGTTCTTGGGAACGGCCAGGAAAGAACAGATCAATACCGCCTGAGTAAGGAAGTAGGCGAAAAACGTAGCGATCGGAGATTGCGCCTTGATAGATCGGATTGCCTCTGTGGTCCATAACCGTCGTCATTTGCCGGTCATCATCGCTAGGCACGGAAGGCAGCAATTTGCCATTATGGTCTTGTGGATAGAGCAAATAGGCAGCAGCCAGTTGGCGTGCGGCGGCAATATCCGAACTTCGGTAAGCGGATTCCCTGACGGTGCCAACAGCGGCTACGGTGATCGCACTGAGCACGCCAATGATGCTGACAGAAACGAGCACTTCGATAAGTGTGAAACCGAAATGTTTACTTGAAGACTTCATGTGATTATTCCGTTAGACTGATATTAACTTTCATGAACGGGAGGGCATCGGGGTCTTCAAGCGGGATGAGGGAGCGCACGCGTACTTGCTGTGTGCCATCATCATTGAGCGAGAGTATTTCGGGATCGGCAGTGTAGGGGCCACCGGGGTCGGAATTGGTCAGCCAGTTGGCCAGATTGGCCGAAGCGGCTACTTCGTAGGTAAGATCATCTGCCCCCGCTTGCTGCGGGAAAATGACGGCTGGGTATTCAAATTCGCCGATGACTACGGTTTCGAGTTGGACGCGCTTTTCCGTGAGATTACCACTCTCAGGGTTGCTGCCTAGGCCATACTCCATCGCGTTGATGAGACCATCGATGTCATAATCAGTCTCGGCTGCCCAGTCTTGTGAGGTGATGCCGCCTCCATGATTGGAAGGGAATGCCATTTGTCGCCATACATTGTATTTCCGTGGAGCCAGCACCAAAAAGAGTTCGGTGTCATCGGTGATGGTAATTTCCAATGGATTTTCTGTGGACTCGCCAAACGGCCCCTCCCACTTGACAAATCGATAGCCGGAATTGGGAACTGCAGTCACTGTTACGGTTTCGCCATCGTTATAAATGAGCTTAGCTGGGGATTTCCGGATCAGACCGAAAAGAAGGCCAAAGGGAATGTTGGTGTCTACATTCAGGCCGTAGCCATCCAGTTGAAGCTCGAAATTTTCATTGGTGTCGAGCTGTGCGGCTGCGAATGACGTGTGCGGCAGTTCGTAAGAAAATTGGATGTAATAGTCTGCGATCAGCAGGCTGCTGGTGTCCCACTCCCAAGCCGTGTATTGATTACTCGTGGAGTCCGAGCTGGTGACTGCCGCCGCCATTGGGTCCGTATATTCAATCCAATCGCCAGCTTCGGTCGTGCGATAATAGAGCTTTACGCTGGAGAAGTCAGGCGAGGGGGACTGGCTGCCCTGATAGGTCATTGTCTGGAAAAGGATGTCCCCTGGGCTATACGACGGGTTGTCATACACTTTGAAGGCCATAGGGTCCTCACCGAAACTATATAAGCGGTCGGTCGTTGTGATAATGGCTGTCGATGTTCCATATTGCCCCAGACGGGCGTTCTCGTTACCACCGAAGTAAGGATAATTGACCTCTTCGTCAGACAATCCGTCGTAAGGTGGTTCTTCGGGCGTATAGGCGGCGTCGAAGCCGAGCCATTCGGCAAAATCTTCGTCGCTGTCGCTTCCCCGATATGTGGGGGTGATGAACTGTGCCATGAGACTGCTGGACAGGCAAAGGGCGGTGATTGGCAAAAGGTGTTTCATCGCGATATTTTATACAGAAGTAGCCCGCTGACAGTGACTGCTGCCAGCGGGCCGGTTTTCTTGCTTGGCTTTAACTAACGTCTTTGACGACGCATCAAAAGAAGGGCACCACAGGCTGCACCAAGGATTAAGGCGTAGGTGGATGGCTCAGGAATGGCTTGACCAAAGGTGTCGCCCGCGTTGATTTGCATGGCGTAGTTGGCGTTATGCGGCGGTGTCGTCCACACAATTTCATAGTTTGAAATGGTGTCGAAAATGCCCGAAAGATCCCATTGGAAAGCGTAAACGGTGGTATCGAAATCACCCGTTACCGAGGCGGTGAAGTCTGCGGCTAGGTTTTGCGCACCACTATTGAAGCTGAGGACTGGGGCGACCATCATTTCAGAACCTGCATCTGTTTGGAAGACAACGGTTTCCAAGCCAGCGATTGGCGAATTATCGTAGATAGTGTAGGTGCCTGGCGTATTGCCATTGTAGAGGGAGCCACCGAAGCTTAGAGGGAAGAATAAGCCGCCGCCGGAGACTTTGGTAAACTCTGCGCTGCCAGCATCCGCGGCTATTGGTGCCTCAAATGGGTCCGTTTCGATAGCAAAGCTACCAGCAAAAACTGGATAGGTTGGTTCCGTATAGACGTCGCCGTTCAGATTCGCCCAATTGGACTGCGTTGAATTGCCGGGCAAGGTGATGTCCAGCATCGCCATTGCGCTGCCTGCGCTGAGGGCGAAAATTAAGGTGGTGGTGAGTTGCTTGTTCATTGGATTCTTATTTGGAATTATTCTAATTATCAAAAGTGGGATTCAGTCTCAATTTTTCTTTAAAATGAAGCGCCTGCCGAGAGGAAGGCGCGACAGATTTACAGACTCTTGGAGAGCTGACGCCAGTCTTCACGTTCAGGGATGCCAGGCTTGCGGGCACCAAAGAACTGGACAATGATGTCGCCATTGGCGTCATAGAGTTCGATTGCGTTTACGTCACCATCAGTGGTGGGCTTGACGACGTGCCAACTGCTGGCGATGCCTTGCTCGTTGAGGTGCAGATTGAAGTCAGGATCAAGCACGTTAAACCATTCGCCGAAAACGACGAGTTTGCTAACGGGACCAGTGTGGATCTGGATTGCTGAGTCGTTGCCAACAAAAACCATGATCGACATTTCCTGGTCACGGGCTTGCTCGAGTAGACGACGGGCAGCGTCATTTTCAATACGGCGGGTAAAGCGACCTTCACCAATTTCCATTGCTTGGTAGCGGCTGACCTTATTTCTGGCGAGCAAGGGAAAGAAATCGTGGGTGTCCTTCAAGTTGGCCCAGCCCTCAAGGAATTTCTCTTGACGCTCTGCATCTACTGAAGCCGGAGCTTCTTTTGCTGATTTGGGTTTGACGGTGAGGTCGGCACTTTGATCTTCGTGGCCGAAGCGGTTAACTAGATCCTGATAGACGTCTGCCTTGGCTTCTTCTTGAGGATAAACCTTATGGATCGCGTCGCCATGGTGGTCGAAAAATTGGATGGACTTTAGCTCTGTGTCACGGCTCGGCGCGGTTACGGCGAAGGCGTGGGTCCAATCTGAATAGAATAGGCGTAGGTCGATGTCTTTGCCCGTTACCAAGCCAATACGTCCACCGTGGTCGCTGATGTTCTCATAGCTGCCTTTACGTTCGTGCACGCAGTATTCGTTACGAGTCAGCACCATGACGCGGCCAAGAGGCTTGAGCTCTTTCATGAATTCTGCCCAGTTTTCTACCTTCAGGCGAGTTGCCGTGCAGCCACATTGAGCAGCGACGAGTTCAGCCTCAGTTGCACCCAAGCGATTTGCGTAATCGCGTATGCGTAATTTTGGCTCGGCGGCTTTAAGCTCGGCGTATCGCTCGGAAAGGGATGCAGTAGTCGTGTTCATTGAAATGATTAGAAGGTTTATCTTGAGAACGAGTCCCATCAGCGAGAAAAGGCTTGCCCACGTCAACCAGAAAAACCAACTTTTTGAAATTATGTCTCAATTTCATCTAAAGGGGTTCCTGACGAGTTTAACCATGGTTGCAGGATTGGCGACCGTTTCGGCCCAGGCCGAAAGTCAGTCACGTATTGTAACCGTTGGCGGAGCAGCAACGGAGATTGTTTTTGCTTTGGGCGCTGGAGATCAGGTCGTTGCCGTGGATTTATCCAGTACGTATCCAGCCGAAGTTCATGAGCTGCCATCGGTGGGCTACATTCGTAATATTTCTCCAGAGGGTGTTCTTTCAATGCGTCCCGATTTAGTCGTGACCACGGAGTCCTTAGGGCCCCCCGCCGCCAAGAAAATGCTCAAGCAAATGTCGGTGCCAATCATTTGGTGCCCAGAGCCCAACACTGTTGAGGCGTTGGAGACTGGTTTACGTGAAGTTGGTGCCAAGCTTGGTGAATCGGCGCGTGCTGAAACGATCATTAACGAGGTGAAGGCATCTATTGCGGAGACTCAGGCAACAAGCGAGAACTGGGCGAAGCGGCCCACTGTAGTCTTTTTCCTAGCCCCCCCCAGTGCGAGCGGGGCTGGCCGCGCTGGTGGCAAGGGCACGCGTTCGAGCGAGTTGATCCATCTCGCTGGTGGTAAAAATGCGGTCGATGATTTTGAAAACTTTCAGCCGATGTCGATCGAATCGCTGATTCAGGTCAACCCGGATGTGATTTTCGTCGGTGTGTCTGATAGCCACGGGGCGAGCCCACAGAGTGTGGAGGCAATGAAGAAACTGCCTGGCCTCGCTGGCGTTACGGCGGTGCGCACTGGCGCAGTCTATGGCGTGCCGATGGACGACTTGAGCTTCGGGCCACGGTTGGGTGAGGCAGTCAATCGCTGGCACGCCCATTTGGCCGAGTCAGCGAAATAGCTTTTGCGTTACTAAGCTGCTCCGTTCTAGTTATTCAGCTATGCCTCTGCGCATCCCGGAAAAGCGTCGGATTTGGATCCACGTCGCCTTGCTCTTTATTTTACTAATGCTGGCGTGGGCTGCGCTGGGCATTGGCCCTACGAAGATCAGTTGGGGCGAGATCGGACAAGTCTTGCTTGATCGCATGACTTTTTCGTCCGAAAAAATAGCGGTCGATCCAATCATCTGGCAACTACGTCTGCCGCGCATTGTGATGGCAATACTGGTGGGCGCTGGTCTGGCGGTGGCGGGTGCACTCATGCAGGGGTTGTTTCGTAATCCGCTTGCTGATCCAGGGTTGATTGGCGTCTCCAGCGGCTCAGCGATGGGGGCCGTCGTGGGGATAATCATTTTGCCTTCCATGGGGCTGACTGGCGGTTGGCTGACTTTCGCCGCGACTCCGATCTGCGCGATGGCTGGTGGCGTGGGGATTACCTTTCTGATTTATCAACTTTCGCGCGTCGGCGGGCGTATTCATGTGGCCTCGATGCTGTTGACTGGGATTGCGGTTAATGCAATTGGAGGGGCTTTAATTGGGCTTGCGGTGACTAAAATCGCCACGGCGGAGCAATTGCAGAGCTTGACCTTTTGGAGCCTGGGAAGTCTCAATGGCATTTTGTGGCCGGTGGTCGGTATTACGGCTATTATTCTGGTCCCTGGCTTGATTGCGTCGATGTGGCTCGGACGCCCGCTTAATGCTTTTCTTTTCGGCGAATTAGAGGCCTATCATCTGGGTGTCGACGTGCCATTCATCAAGCGTCTTGTGATCGTGATAAGTGCTTTGATGGTGGGCATTACGGTGGCGTTCACGGGCGGCATTGGTTTCATTGGTTTAGTGGCACCGCACATTATCCGACTGAGCTTTGGCCCAGACCATCGTCTGCTTCTACCGGCCTGCGCTATGAGCGGTGCGATTCTTCTCTTGATTGCCGACACTGCAGCGCGGACGATCGCCGCTCCGGCGGAGTTACAAATCGGTATTCTTACGGCAATTATCGGTGGCCCATTCTTCCTTATGCTTCTGCTGAAAAATCGAAAGGAACTGAGCATTTAGCCATGTTGTGCGCGGATAAAGTTTCATTCTCCTATGGCCGCCGAACGGTGGTCGACAACGTCTCACTGGCGGTCGAGCCGGGCAAGGTGATTGCGATCCTTGGGCCCAATGGCGCGGGGAAAACCTCGCTTTTTCGACTGTTGAGTGGGGGGGAGGAACCGGAGGAAGGCACGGTGACTTTGGATGGCAAGCCACTTAAGTCATTTGCTGCTGAGGCGTTGGCGCGCCGCCGCTCAGTGCTGCCACAGACATCCCAGTTGGGCTTTAATTTTACCGTCCGCGAAGTTGTGGAAATGGGACGCCTGCCGCATGCCCGTGTGGACAAATCCGTCGATGAGGAGGCCGTCGTCGAGCAGGCGATGGCCCAAGCGGATATTGGCAATTTTGCGGAGCGGCATTTTTTGAGCCTGTCGGGGGGGGAGCGTCAACGCGTCCATCTGGCGCGTTGCTTGGCACAGGTTTGGCCGGGGGACAGTACGCCTGCTGAAAGCCGCTATTTACTGCTTGATGAGCCTACGAACAACCTCGATATTTCACACCAGCACACGTGTTTGCGTGAGGCGCGCCTGTTAGCGACGAAGGGCGTGGGGGTAGCCTGTATCCTGCACGATTTCAATCTCGCGCTGGCTTACGCTGACACCTGCGTGGTGCTATTCGACGGGATGGTGCGGGCGAGCGGAACGGTGGCCACAGCACTGACCGCCGAAGTTATCAGCGACGTGTTTGGCGTCGAAGCAACGATGATTGAGCACGAAGGCCAGCGGGTGCTGGTGA
Source organism: Cerasicoccus arenae (assembly GCF_014651635.1). Taxonomy (GTDB): domain Bacteria; phylum Verrucomicrobiota; class Verrucomicrobiia; order Opitutales; family Cerasicoccaceae; genus Cerasicoccus; species Cerasicoccus arenae. Next base: position 54,035 of record NZ_BMXG01000004.1, read on the forward strand.
CGCTGGCCAGGCCGGACTAATATCGCGCTAGCTCGGGGTTGATTTCGCGTGACCAAGCGTCGATGCCACCCCGGATGCTAACGGCACCATCTAGGCCCTTGGAACGGAGGAATTCTGTGGCACGAAGGCTGCGCATGCCGTGGTGACAATAGACGAGCAGGGGGGCCTTTGCGTCGAGCGCTTCCCAACGGAGCGGTAGCTCACCCAAGGGGATTTCAATTGCCCCGTCAATCTTGGCGATCGCGACTTCGAAATCCTCGCGGACATCGAGGAAGAGAGGGGGGGGGGCTTGTTGTAATTGGGCGTGTGCTTCTTGAACGGATATTTCCATGGGGATTTCTTCTGACGTGGTATCGGGTGCAGCGCAAGACCACTCGTAGTTTTCTGGGCGAATGTCTGTGATGCTAGGCGTGTGGCCGCAGAGAGGGCATTGGGGGTCTGGCTTGAGCTTGAGCGTTCGGTGGCGTTGGGCAAGGGAGTCTATGACAAGTAACCGGCCCATAAGGCTTTCGCCAACATTGATCAATCGCTTGATCGACTCCATGGCCTGATTACTACCAACAACGCCACACAATGCGCCAAAGACGCCAGCTTCCTCGCAATTGGGGACCGTGCCTGGCTCTGGCATCTGTGGAAACAGACAACGATAGCAGGGGCCACCTGCGCAGGGTTCAAAGATCGATACCTGGCCCTCAAACTGGAAAATGCTGCCGTAGACCAGTGGTTTACCCGCAAAAAAAGCGGCGTCGTTGACCAGGTAGCGGGTGGGGAAATTATCGGAGCCATCGAGCACCAAATCATACTGGCTGATCAGGTCGACGGCGTTGTCCACGGTGATTCCTTCAGGGTGGCGGATTAGCTCGATTTTGGGGTTAATCGCGCGCAGGCTTTCAATGCCGGAGTCGAGCTTTTTGCGGCCCGAATCGGTGTCGCCATGAAGAATCTGTCGTTGCAGGTTATGCGGCTCCACGACATCGAAATCAGCCAGACCGAGGGTGCCTAGGCCAGCGGCGGCGAGATAGAGCGAAGCAGGGCTGCCGAGCCCGCCTAATCCGATGATAAGCACACGCGCGGTGGCCAGCTTTTCCTGTCCAGGTAAGCCGACCTGCGGCAAACGAATGTGCCGGGAATAGCGGGAAATTTCTTCGGGAGTGAGCGACATGCCCACCAGTCAAGCGGGGCAGGGAGCGAGGTTAAAGATTAAAGTTTGGAGGTCAAAACGGACGGTAAAATCGGTGCAGGCTTAGTTGCTGTGAATGGCATACTAAGCACTCGATTTACCACTTGTATTTCTCGCGCAGGCTAGTGGGTTCGGAGTAGTCCAGCAGTTCCAAATCTCCCTTAAAAACCTTCAAGTGAATACCTTCCAGTTTATCTTTAGACGCACGGTCACCGCTGTTGGTGAAGACCCAGCCACCGTCGAGCTTGGATTCTTGCATCTTGGCTTTATCGGTTTCCACTACAACGGTTTTGCGTGGGCCGATGAGCTTGATCTTCAAATCGCCAGAGGTCTTATCGGTTTGGCCTTCGCTTCTTTTTTGGGCGGCGATTGTATCGTCAAAGACGAAAAAACGATATTCGACACGAATGTCGTCTAAGATGAGGTCGCTCTTGTTTTCAATGCTCAGCTTATAAAATCCCTCCCAATTATAGTAGGTCATCGGCTCTCGATCAGTCTTTTCCTTACGCGTGCCGTCTTCCTTAGCTCCGATTTTGAATAGGCGGTCGTTTTTTGCCAAGTGAAGCAGCATCCATTCATCAAGAAATTCCTGATCGGCCTTGGCAAAAATATCGGTGGAGACATTAAACTCCTGGCCATCTTCCCGCTGGATACGGACTTGATTGCCAATGACGCTGACGGGCTTAGCCTGCATGACACGCCCAGCCTTGTCGGTGAAATCTCGATAGTCGTCGGCAGCCCACAAAGACATGCACAACAGGAGTAGAGTGAAGTTAATAATGATAGCGCGCATGGTATATTGTATCTTCCGACTGATAGTCTGTTTGGCAATCCTATAGTTCCAATAAACAGTCCATCGAACACTTCAGTGTGGTGAGAGCAAAGTGCCGAACATTGTTGTCGAGGCTCTTTTTTCGGTTGGACTTTATCCAAAGGTGGAGCCCGGTGTCCCGACCGGGCCGTTTCATCCAACTGACGGTGAGGTAACGCATGCCCGGTCGGGACACCGGGCTCCACCTTTGGAGTGACCAGTATGAAGCTTACTTTAAACTCGGGGCGCTGGTTATCCAAATCGTCACAATTCTGCCATTTGGCGGGAAATGGTTGAATTCGTCCACCGCTTGACCATGCTAGCCCGCCATGCCCGAAAAATTTGTTGTCATTATGGCTGGGGGGCGCGGTGAGCGCTTCTGGCCGCAGAGTCGTTTACGCCGTCCCAAGCACCTGCTGCCTATCGTAGGGGATAAGCCTATGCTCACGCAGACCGTGGAGCGTCTGGAAGGCCTTGCGCCAGCAAAGAATATTTTGATTATCACCAACGCCGAACAGCGCGATGCCGTGGTCGAGGTTTGCCCAATGCTGCCGCCGGAAAATGTGATTGCCGAGCCAGTGGGCCGCGACACCGCCCCTGCCGTTGGTTTGGCGATGGAACTGGTTCGCGCACGCGATCCCGAAGGTGTTTTTGCGATGCTGCCAGCCGACCACGTAATCCACGATGCCGAGGGTTTCCGCCGGGTGTTGAGTGCCGCTTTCGAAGCTGCCGCCAAAGAGCCGGTGTTGGTGACGATTGGAGTGGAGCCGGAGTTTCCCGCGACTGGCTTTGGCTACGTGCACAAGGGCGAGCAGTACAGTGAGATCGACGGCCTGCCCGTGTTCCGCGTCCAGCGCTTTGTTGAAAAGCCTGATTTGGAAACCGCGAAGTCATACGTCGAGTCCGGCGAATATTACTGGAACGCCGGCATGTTCGTGTGGACGGTGCCCACCGTTGACGCAGCCTTTGCCGCGCACTCGCCCACGCTGCACACGGCTTTGGGCAAGATCAAGGATGCCCTTGCAGCCAAGGAATCCATCGTCGAAATCCTTGCACGCGAATATCCGACCTTGGACAAAATCTCCATCGACTTCGCCCTCATGGAAAAGGCCGATAACGTCGTGACCATGCCCTCGGCTTTCGACTGGGACGACGTGGGCGAATGGCCCGCGGTTTCGCGTCACCACAAGCAGGACGCCGCTGGCAATGTAATCAAGGGTGCTGGCTGGGTAGAGCAGGGCAGCGGTAACATCGTCTTCAGCGAAAATGACGGGCACCTGTTGGCGCTCGTTGGCGTGGACGACATGATCGTGGTCCGCACTGCGGATGCGACCCTCGTCTGTCCGAAATCCAAGGCCCAGGAAATCAAGAAGCTGGTCAAGGAACTCGGCGCTCACGAGACCTGGAAAAAACTGATGTGAGGACGCCGTTTTTTTAGCCACGGATGAACGCGGATGTGCACGGATGATTTTTCTCGGAGCGTCGCAAACTCCTAGGCTTCATCTTGGATGGCTTACTGGTAAGTTTTCATGTGTGATCAATCACACTGTTCTGCAAGAGATTCGACTGTGGTTTTTCAAGAACCTGGAATTTTCCTTTTTTGTTTAGAAATAACTTTCAAAGTTTCATGTCTTTCACATGAATAAAAAGAGCAATAAGGAGCTGTATGAAAATCTAAAAGCTAAAACTGATTTGGAACTTAGAGAGTTGGTTTATACGAAAAACAGCTTTGTCCCCGAGCATTACGTTGCTGTTGAAATTCTTGAAAAGAGAAAGTTTTGGAAGGGTTTTTTGACTTATGGAATTGTGGCTTGGTTAGCCTTGGTGCTTTCAATATTCAATCTTTGGTTACAGTTATAGTGAGGCACACAACAAACTAGTATAGGCGAGGGCTAACAACGCGCCTACCTCGACGTTCTATAGCGACTGTTTCTATCCGTGCTCATCCGCGTTCATCCGTGGCTAAAAAAATTAACTCATGAACTACCTTGGTATTGATTACGGTGAAAAGCGCATTGGCCTGAGTACGGGCGATGATGATGTGCGCCTTGCGGTGCCGATCCCTGCCGCCGTTGAGCCGACGCGGGAGGCGCGGGTGGCCCACATTGCCAAGGAAATTCAGCAGCGGCGCATTGGCTCGTTGGTCGTTGGGTATCCGTATAATATGGATGGCTCAGTCGGCTTTAAGGCCAAGGAAGTGGACGCTTTTATTGCGGAGCTGGAAGCAAAGTTTGGCCTGCCAATTCATCGCACCGACGAGCGGCTGACTTCACAGGCGGCGGAGGCGCAGATGCGGTCGAACAAACCGAAGAAAAGCCGTTCCAAGGTGTCCGTGAAGGCCAAGCAGGAGGAGCGCCGCAGCGGTAATCTGGATTCGCGGGCTGCGGCATTGATTTTGCAGGATTATCTGGATGGCGGCATTACACCGCTGTTCATCGATGACGACGACGAATGACCTATTCGTAATCGCGCGATAAGGGCTATTGCACTGAGAGCTGATCCATCAGTTGTTGGATGCGGAGGGCTTCGTCCCAATGGCCGCTGTCATGGTTGAGCGGTTGACCAAAACTACGGGCAAGGTCGACGCCCATCACTTGATTACCATGGTAGTTGACGTGAAAGGCGTCGATCATGAGCGGCAGGTAAATTTCTGGATGCTTTAGGCGCAGCGGAGTCCAGCGTGCGAAGTGATCGATGAGTGCGGAGTCGGTGTCGGCCGCAACGCGACGCACGATGTCCATGAAGGCTTCGAACTTTACGTAGTGCTCGCTGCCATCGGAATTGACGGCGTAATAGGTTTGAAAAATGACCCGCGTGTCCATCGCGGTAAAGCGACGATGTAATTCCTTCAAATTTCCCTCGAATTCAGAGGCGTCCATTTCCTTGGCGGGGTTGCTGTCGTTGCCGCCAATGGTGATGAAGACGGCGTGCGGTTGATAAAAGGCGGCGTCTTGCTCGAAGCGGGCAAGCAGTTCACGCGTGGTTTCACCGCCGATGCCTGTATTGATAAAGCGATGCGGGCGCCCATAACCTTGTTGAATGGCGAGGTCGAGGCAGTCAAACCAGTGCATGCCGGGTAGGCGGCGTTCGGTGTTGGACGAGCCGAAAGCAAGCAGACGGGTGAGCTTGTTGCGGGCAAAGCGTTTCGTGAGCCATTCAATGTGGGGATGCATGGCTATTGATAATCTCAAAACGTCATTGTCGAACAAGCGCAATCCGCGTTAAATGACTCCCAATGGGAATTAATGAAGGTAATCTCGGACCACTGGACTGGATCATAATTTTCGGTTATATGGTTGGGCTGATTGCCATGAGCGCTTGGCTTTCCCGGGGGCAACATACCGGAAAAGACTACTACCTTGGCAGTAATTCTAGCGGCCCATGGGCGATCGCGCTGTCGACGATGGCAACGCAGTGCTCGACGAATAGCCTGCTTGGCGTGCCGGCGTTTGTGGCGTTTTCGGGCGGGCTTGTCTGGCTGCAATACGAGCTGGGTGTGCCCTTTGCGATGATTGCGCTGATCCTGCTGATTATGCCGATTTTGCGCGGGATGAACTTGATCTCGGTTTACCAATACGTGGAGGATCGGTTCAGTTTGAACGCCCGGTTGCTGTTGTCTGCGCTGTTTTTGATACTGCGCGCGTTTGCGACCGGAGTGACGATTTACGGGGTCGGCCTGACGATTGCCAAGGTGCTCAACGTGGATTTTTTCATGGCCGTGTTGATCTTGATGATCGCGACAATTGTCTACGATTTTCTGGGCGGAATGAAGGCCGTGATTTGGTCGGACGTGATTCAGATAATCCTGATCTTCGGCTCCATTATCGCGGCGGTTTTTGTGGCGGTGCACATCAATGGCGGCATATCCGGCACCTTGGCGGCGTTTCCTCCCGAGCGGATGAAGGCGATCGATTTTAAAGGGACTGGCTTGGGCGACGGGCAAACGTATTCTTTTTGGCCAATGCTCATTGGCGGCTTTTTCCTTTATGTGGCCTACTACGGCTGCGATCAGACTCAGGCTCAGCGTAGTCTGTCTACACGAAATGTGGGCGAGACGAACCAAGCCTTGTTCATCGGCGGGCTGTTGCGTTTTCCGTTGGTGTTGAGCTACTGTCTGCTCGGCGTGGCGATTGGTGCCCACGCGGCGATTTATCCGGAATTTGTCGACACGCTCCAACTCCATGTCGACGCCAAGGGCGAGCCGGAGTGGAACCTCGCGCTGCCAGTGTTCGTGCTCCAGCATTTTCCCACGGGCTTGATCGGTGTGGTGATGGTGGGCATCCTCGGGGCAGCGATGTCTTCCTTGGATTCGACGCTCAATTCGATGAGTGCGGTGACGATGCAAGACTTTGTCCACCGGCTAAAGAAAAAGCCGCTGAGCGACCGTCAGGAGCTTTACTTGTCCAAGGCGACGACGGTTCTCTGGGGCTTGCTGTGCCTGGCTTTTTCATTTTATGTCGGCGGAATCGCGACTACGGTTGTTGAGTCAGTGAACAAGATTGGCTCGCTGCTCAATGGCCCGCTGCTGGCCTTGTTTACAATGGGGCTGCTAACGCGTTTCATCGGGGCTCGCGCGGTGATTGCGGGGCTGCTGCTCGGATTGACGGGAAATGCTCTGCTTTGGCTTTTTGCACCGGGCGTATCCTGGCTCTGGTGGAATGTTTTCGGCTTCATTGTGGCTTGGGTGGTCGGCTTGGGGGTGGCGCTCATTGATCGGCAGCCCGTCCGAGAGATACCTGGTGCGGTGCATGTAAAGCCTTCGGCGAAGACTTGGCGCAGCGTCGCGATCCTTGCCGCCTACGGCGTGCTGATTGGCGTTGGCCTTGCGTTCATGTAGGGGGGGCGTGTTGGAATCACCTTGCGATATGGAAGCAACTTCGTTGCCTTGGTCTGGGCTAAAAGATAGAAATGGAAAGCTCGAAAATCATGCAACGCAACGTTCAACCGGAAATCCTGGATTCGTTGGCGCATGACGATCCGCAAGCTTTGGCCAATCGGAGGGATCTGCGTTTGATCAACGCTCTGTTAAGGAATCCAGATTGGTTTGCCCGCTGTGTTTTTCCCGCGCTGAGTCCCAAAGATCGCGTGATGGAGCTCGGTGCTGGAGAAGGCGTGATCGGCATGAGGCTTGCCCGTGAAATGGGCCCAGACGCCGTCGATTATGTCGCCATTGATTTAGCGCCGCCGCCGTCATCTTGGCCAGATCGCTTTTCGTGGCGTCGAGTTGACTGCTTGAGTCTACCGGACTTTAATAACCTTGATGCCCTCTGGGGGAACATGATCCTGCACCAATTCCAAGATGACCAGCTCCGTGCGCTTGGAGAAAAAATCGAGCGTTCGCGTCTGCGTTTGCTGTCTTTTGTCGAGCCTGCCCGCTATCGGCTACATCTTTGGCAATTGTGTGCATTGGGGCCGCTAATTTGCGCCGTGTCGCGCCATGACGGCGCGGTCAGCGTGCGTGCGGGCTTCCGGGACCACGAGCTGCCAGCGCTTTTGGGCCTTGGACCGGACTGGCGGATTTCTATTCGACACACTTTTCTTGGCGGATACCGGATGTTGGCGGAGCGTCCGCAAGCATGACGAACGTGATCCAGATTGTGGGGGGGGGGCTGGCTGGGCTTGCACTGGGCATTGGCCTACGCGAACGAGGTGTGTCCGTTGTGGTGCACGAGGCGCATAATTATCCACGCCATCGTGTCTGTGGGGAATTCATTGCTGGACTGACGGACGAGACCCAAGATTTATTGGGCATTCGCGATAGTTTGAGCGATGCACAGCTGTTAACTCGTTCAATTTGGCGGCTGGGTGACCGTGTGGTCTATGAGCAACAACTGCCTCGGCCTGCATTGGGCATCTCTCGCTATAGCTTGGACGCCCGCTTGGCTGAACGTTTTGTGGCGCTGGGCGGTGATCTGCGAATTGGTGCGCGGCTGGGGCCAACGGAGGACTTACCAGGCTGGGTCTGGTCACAAGGCCGTGAGCGCTGTGAAAGTGAATGGATTGGGCTTAAAATGCATTGTCAACAATTGGATTTAGATAGCGAGCTGGAGCTTCATTTGGGCGCACAGGCTTATGTTGGTTTGGCACCAGTGGAGGGGGGGAGGGTGAACGTCTGCGGGCTCTTTCGCCAACGCCCCGTCGCCGCCACGAGCCGCGTGGACCGCTTGCCCGCCTATCTTGATGCCTGTGGGCTGGGGACATTGGCCGTGCGCGTCCGCGGAGGGCAGCCTGACTCAGTGAGCGCAGTGGGCGTGACGGCTTTATCCTATGAGCCAAGCCAGCCTGATGGCTGTGTTCGCTTGGGCGATCAATCTGGGCTAATCGCACCTTTTACGGGTAATGGCATGGCGCAGGCGCTCGAAGGTGCAGCGCTGGCTTTGGAGCCGCTGACCCGCTTTGCTGAAGGGCAGGGAGGGTGGCAACAGACGGCGGCGGAGATTAATGAACGTCTCCAGAAATCATTCAGGCACCGTCGGGCGATTGCGCGTTGGCTGCATCCGTGGCTGCTCAGTCCGCCGAAACAAAATCTGCTTGCGGTGCTTGCCCGAGCGCGACTCCTGCCCTTTGATGTCCTCTTTCGCCTGACGCATTGATGTATCTTCATTCCCTCGCCAATCGAGTTCCTCCGCAGTCCTACACTCAGTCGGATTGCTGGGAAATGGTCCAACGCACGTCTATTCTTGGCCAATTGGAGCCTCGCTATGCATACTTGCTGGAGCGCCTATTGAAGAAGCCCAACGGCATTGCCAAGCGCCATTTTGCGGCGGAGGATGTCGAGCAGCTCTTCACTCGTAGCCCCGAGCAATTGAATCATGAATTCCAGCGTGCCGCGCCCAAGCTGGCTGGTGAGGCTTTGAGTGATGCGTTGGAACGAGGAGGTTTGCGTGCACTAGACCTGGATGCATTGGTCATTTGCACCTGTACTGGCTACCTTTGCCCAGGGGTGAGCAGTTACGTGGCGGAGGATCTGGGCCTGCGGTCAGACTGTTTTCTTCAAGACTTGGTCGGGCTAGGCTGTGGCGCGGCAGTTCCTTCTTTGCGGAATGCTGCGGGCCTGATTGCGGCTAATCCATCGGCGAAGGTAGGTGTGATCGCGGTGGAAATCTGCTCGGCAGCTTTTTATACGGATAATGATGCCGGTGTGCTGGTTTCCCTATGTTTGTTTGCCGACGGTGCCAGCGCCAGTATTTGGTCGGGTGAGCCACCCAAGGGGGGGGGGTGGGGAGTAAGTGAATTCGCCACTGTGCACCAGCCTGAGAACCGTGAATTATTGCGTTTTGTAAATCATAATGGTTTCTTACGCAACAAGTTACATATTAGCGTGCCGACCCGTGCAGGAGAGGCCGTGCACTCGCTCTACGATCAACGAACTTCGAGAGGCGAGGTGATTGCTCATGCGGGCGGGCGGGACGTGATTGAGGCCTTGCGCGGTACACTGCCCGGTCAGAAACTGGTGGAAAGTGAAGTGGTTTTGCGCGAATATGGCAATATGAGTAGCCCTTCGGTGATGTTTGCGCTCGAAGAGCGGCTGAAGCAGTCGTCGAATAAGGCTGATTTATGGTTGACTAGCTTTGGCGCTGGTTTTGCGGCACACTCATGTGCGTTGGGTTGGTCGGAAGGGACTTAAGCCCTCTTTTTTGATGGGGTATTTGTGCTATCTATGTGTTTCCTGATCTTGACAATAGGTGGGGTGTCTTTTTAGTATTTCATTGAAGGTATTAACCTATTTGTTCTCATGCCCACTGAGATTCTTCAGCCATCCAATGATCCTCGTCCGCTAGCAATCGCTAAACTAATGCTGGCTGTGGCGTGGGTGGAGGGAAAACTAAACCATGACGATGTGCTCAAGATTCAGCGCTATCTGGACAGCACAATTGAGATGAATGATGAGGATATACACTCATTTAATCTCTATCATGAATATGCCGTTGAGCCCATGGAGCGTCGCCGCTTGGCGCGGCGTTTTGCGCAGCGTTTCACTTCAGTTGCGGATCGCAGGGAAATCACGGATCAATTGGAGAGCCTGCTACCGGCCAACAAACAGAATTTGAATAAAACGATCGCCATTCAGGAGATCAAGGAGGCATTGGTCGAGGACCAGATCAACTTTATCAAGAAGGTTAAGCATAAGCTGACGCGGACGCCTTTTCCCGCGAGAATCAGCGATTTTGGGCGTGAAGCCTACTTAAAGGAATACAAGGCCAACCCGATGCTATTTCGGCTGAAAGTGCGCTTTGGTAGCAGTTATACTGAGTTGGGGGTATCCTCTCAGAGTGCGGAAAAGCTTTGTTTGGAGATGTCGTTGATCGGCCTAGTCGTTTATGCCGATCAAATTCTTCTGCCTGAGGAACTGGACCTCTGCTGGAAATACTTGTCCGATACTTGGAAACTGAAGGAGAAGCACGTCGAGATGTTTGTCACGATGGCCCTGTGTCGGGAAACGAGCGAAAAGCAGATCCCGGCGTTTTGTCGCCGCTACACCGAGCTGTCCAATTTTGATGAGCGTCAGAGAGTTTATCTAATGCTGGGTGAGATTGCCCGGGCTGATCACGTGGTGACGTATGGCGAACAGCATATTTTAGAAGAAATCGCCAAGGGCTTGGATATCGCCCCAAGCGTGCGCCGTTCCGTCATGGATTCAGTCGAACATGAATCAGTGGTCAATTGATTCAGAAATCCATCTCGCCTGCTCGACCTGACTTTTTCGCCGGCCTCTAAGCCAGAATGTTTAGGATTTTGAGCGCATAAAGGCCTTCAGCAGGGTGGCTAGCCGAGCCTTCATTTCCAAGCGAGGCACAATTTGGTCAATTAAGCCGCGTTTGAGGAGGAATTCCGAGGTCTGGAAACCAGCGGGCAGGTCCTGCTGAGTTGTTTCCTTGATCACACGTGGGCCAGCAAAACCAATAAGCGCCTTGGGCTCGGCGATGATGACGTCTCCCAGTGAGGCAAAGCTCGCCATGACACCTGCCATGGTGGGATTGGTGAGCACCGAGATGTAGGGCAGGCCTGCGGCACTGTGGCGCGCTAATGCCGCGCTGGTCTTGGCCATTTGCATGAGGCTGAGAATGCCCTCTTGCATGCGGGCACCGCCAGAGGCGCAAACGACGATTACGGGCATATTGCTCGCCGTGGCGCGTTCGATGGCGCGCGTGATTTTTTCACCTACGACAGAGCCCATGCTGCCACCGTTGAACGAAAAATCCATGACTGCGAGCGAGACTGGCATGCCATCGAGCGTGCCAACACCGCTGACGAGAGCGTCATTCTCTCCGGTCTTTTGCTGGGCGGCTTCAATGCGGGCATGGTAGGGTTTATTATCCACGAATTCCAGCGGATCGACGCTACTCAGAGATTCGTCATGCTCCTCGAAGGAGCCGTCATCCAGAAGCAGCTCCATGCGTCGTCGAGCTTTGAGCTGAAAGTGGTAACCGCTTTTGGGTACCACCATCCAGTTTTCCTCCAATTCTTTATTGTAGACGATTTCCGAGCTTTCTGGGCACTTGGTCCAGAGTCCGGCTGGGATATCCTTCTTCTTTACACGAACGGTGGAATACTGTGGTCTGCGAAAAATTGCCATGTTGAGTCAGGTTCTTGAAAATAGATAAGCGGGAATTCTATGCAGTTAAATTGGGTTTCGTCAACCATGCCCTAAGGTGGCGACATCGATCTGTTTTGCCCCGGCGCGGCAGAGTTCCTGAGCCGCAGAATTGAGGGTCGAGCCGGTGGTGAACACGTCGTCGACCAGGATGTAACGGGCGGTGGGGTCGATTTTTGTCTTGGGATCTAGGGCGAAGGCGGCACGCATGTTTGCTTGGCGTTGTGCCCGGTCCAGCCGCGTTTGAGTCTCGGTGTGTTTTACACGGCGGAGTGCAGGGGCCAAGGCGCAGCCACTTGCTTCAGCCATCTGACGGGCAATGAGCAGGCTTTGGTTGTAGCCGCGTTCGCGCTCGCGAAGCGAATGCAGGGGGATTGGCACGAGGATTCCGTTCGCGAGAAAATTTAGATAGTTTGGCCGTTTGCGAATCAGTGAGAGAATGTCGGGCAGCAAATGCCTGCCTTTGCGGTATTTTAGCTCGTGGATTAACTCGCGGCCAGTCTCCCGCAGAAGAAAAAGCGAGCGCCCACGATCAAAGCTGGGGTTGAGTTCTCGGCAGTGGGGGCAGTCGCGCAGGGCGATCAATTCTCCGAAGAATGGCGCACCGCAGGTGGCACAATGCGGGTCATCGATGAAATAAATACGATCAATGGCCTTGCGGGAGAGGAAACGACAGGGCGATTCCTTCTCCACCGGCTCGTTCGTTATCAGACATTCGCGCGGGTAAATGAGGTCGAGCAAATTCTGGCTCCATGCATGTAACTGCCGGGAAAATGTTGCCATAGCTACTCAAAATCAATTTTGCGGTAGCCCTCATTGGTGGGCGTAATGACGTATTTCACCGCTGTGGGCTTGTCTGAGCTGAACCAGCCAGTTTCGATCTGCTTGCCCTTAGCATTGAAGGACGCGGTGTCGCCATTGTCAAACTGCCGAACCCAGCCGCTGATTTTGTCATCGTCGTAAGAATAGATATCAGACCACGGCTTATCGAAAAGGAGTACGACATCGGCCGAAACACCCACTTTTTTGGCACTCAGGTAGGTTACTTTTTCCAGGTGGCCGTCGTCATCGTATTCGCGCTTCTCGTTGGGTGGATACCAGATGGAAATAAATGCGGGTGCCGAATAGTAGACACCATTGTCCACGAAAACGCCGATGTCCACCCGATGGCTGCGAAGTTGTGGATCACCGTGAGACAAGGTCTCGGGCTGATAGTCCACTGTGATCTCGGCCTCATTGCCAGCTCCGTTGAGTAGGTGGATGTTGATCTTGGATTCATCGCCGCGGAGTACCTTCCAGTGGTAGTTCAGGGGGAGGTGACGCACGTCGAAGCTGTCCGCCGCCGAGACACGGAATGTCCGTGAGTGGGATAGGTTCCGAGCAACGCGGCCAATGGCGCAGGGCGTTTCCATCAGGATTTCTCCAACATCGGAGTCAAAATAATCGACGCCGCTAACGGCCTGGGTCTCTTGTGTCATACGGATGAGCGCGAGAGGGGGAAGGTGGTCGGGCTTCATGGCGTGGGCCATTTCGGCCATGGCGTCTGGTCGTAGTTTGGTGGCGTCGAAGACTGTGGGATGTGCTTTGCCAGTCAGATAGTTGTCTGCATTGCCAATACCATCATTGGACCAGCGCATGATCATTTGCACGGTGGGTGCCAGCAGCCCGTGTTGATGCAATAACTCTTTAACACTAGGTTGAAAGCTAGCCAATGTTTGGGCGGTAGCTTCCATGAAAGGAATATCCGAGCCAGATGAACCTTGAGAAATGATCAGATAGGGCGTGTTGACTGCAAATAAATCGCCGTTGCGCTTATCGTGGTCTGCGTGTTCGGGGTAGAAGCATATATTGGCGATGCGATACATGCTGTAGAGTTCTGGAGAGAGCTCAGGATTGTGCATGATCAGGCGCGCCATACTCCGGGCGAAGGGCTTCCCCAGCATAGCCAGCGAGGCGTTGACCAGCGTGGGGCGTTCGTTGACAATTTTGATTTTTACGCCAAAATCGGCTCCAAGCTTTTTTAGTTCCTCGCCGTAGACCAATTGAGCAAATTGTCCAAACTTTTTGAGATTCAACCTGGAGTGTCCTCCATCGCGGTTTTCATATAAATCACCGACATTACCCGCCGCTGTCCCTTCATCAAACCAAGTTTGGATTTTCTTGCTGAGCGGATCATCTGCCTTGCTTACTGGGGCGTTGCGCAGGCCTGCGTAGTCGACATCGGGACGAAAGAGGAGGAACTCACCACGATTGGGGAAATTGGCTTGGGTTATCCGGCTGCCCTCAATGGTAATTGTCCGCCCGGCAGGCGTCAGCAAGGTTTGCGCTTGGAGTGTCCAAGCGGTTATTACGAAGAATATGGCGCAGCCTATGCCAGCAAGTTTCATTAACAGTCTTGCTGGAAAATAGCGATGGGCGAGGAGGGCGGTCAAGGCCGCATCGACACGATCACTCGTTGTTTGGGTTTGCGTGGTCTCCGTAATAAACACGCTCCAGCCACAAGCCCTTAGCGGGCGCGGTCGCCACGTGATTCGTGCGTTGGCGCAAAATCAGGATTTCGTGAACCTGCTCAGGGGTCAGCTTGCCCAAACCGACCTCCACAAGGACACCTGCGAGGCTGCGGACCATCTTATAAAGGTAGCCGCTAGCTTCGGTCACGAGGGTTAAATTGGCCCCCCGGCGTCGCACTTCGAGCATGCGCATGTCCTTGATTGGGTTGTCCTCGGAGCCGTCGGCCCGGTTGGCACTAAAAGCGGAGAAATCGTGTTCGCCAATGAGATGTGCGGCGGCTTCGTTCATGGCGAATTGATCTAATTGGCGGCGGCCTAGTTCCCAGCAATAACGGGCGTCCCAGGGCCGTGCCCAGCCCTCGAAAAAACGGTAGGAATAGCGTTTGCCGGTGGCTGAAAAACGGGCGTGAAAATCGTCTGTCTCCAGCGCTACGTGGTAGACTTGAATGCCCGCCGGTAAGCCCGCACGGAACGCCCGCAGCAGCTTTTCTTCGCCGTGTGGCCAACCGGATTCAAAGTGGAAGATTTGAGCCTTGGCGTGGACGCCAGCATCGGTGCGACCACTGCCATGGATGCGCGTCGGCTGCTCTAGAATCACGCCGAGGCGCGCTTCAATGAAGTCCTGTACCGTGTTACCGTTAGGCTGACTCTGCCAACCACTCAGCCCTGTGCCATCGTAGGCGCATGTGCATTTCCAGATCATGGATGTCAGCTCGGACCCGCTTAGGGGGTAATGGCTAATAGCTCATCTGCGGCGCGTTCGCGGAAATATTCTTTAAATACTTCACGGGCAACAGGGGCCGCGGTGGCACCACCGGCGTAGTGGTCGCCTGGCTTCAGGCCCTCGACGATGACCACGACTGCGATCTGTGGATCATCCACAGGGGCAAAGCCCAGAAACCAAGCCAGTGTTAATTTTTTACCCGGAATTTTCACCTGCGCGGTGCCGGTTTTGCCTGCAATGCGGACGCCGTCAATCATGGCGTAGCGCCCCGTGCCCTTGAGGCCGACGACGCGCTCCATACCCTCGAGAATGGCGTTATATTGATCATCTGTTAGGCCAATCGGTTCGCCGCCGTGATCGATGACTTCATCGTTTTTACGCTTGAGAATGGTGACGTCGGTGCGGGTTTCCCGGCGGGCGAGCGAGGCTGCGAAGGCCGCCATGCCGAGAGGGGTCACGAGCAGGTCGCCTTGGCCGATGGAGACGTTGGCGGTGTCACCACCGCGCCAGCCAAAGCCGCGCACGCGCCGACTCCATTCCTTGTCAGGGATCGACATACGCGTTTCTTCAAAAGGGATTTCGATTCCGGCTGGTTTATCAAGGCCAAATCGACGGGCCTCGGCGGAGATATTATCAATGCCAGTGCGGATGCCCATGTCGTAGAAGTATACGTTGGAGCTCTTCTCGATGGCTTTGCGCAAGTCAGTACTGTAATACGGGCCACCGGAGTGTTCGGGAAACAGACGATCGCCAACCGGAAAATACGCGCCGCCAGCAACTTTCTCATCGGGATCAATGATGCCTGCGCGCATGCCAGCAATGGCGGTCACGAGCTTGAACGTCGAGCCCGGCGGATAGAGGCCGCGTGTGGCGCGGCTGAGCCAAGCTCCTTTTTCATTGATCTCGTCTGCCGTTTCTTGGGAGAGGCGAGGGCTGAAGTCATTGAGGTCGTAGGATGGGCTGCTGGCCAGCACGAGCACCTCGCCAGTATCGACTTTGATTGCAACCACAGCACCCGTGCGATTGCCCAATGCGCGTTCGGCGGCGAGTTGTAAGTCAATATCGAGGCTGGTCTGAATGCTGTCGCCCTGTCGCGCGTTGATCTGGGCAATGGGCTCGCCAAATTGATATTGAAATTTGTCCACGATATACACCTCTCCACCACTTTGACCTTGGAGTATATTGTTGAATTCTTTCTCCAGTCCGTTGATGCCGACTTCGCCTTTGTAGCTGTAGGTGCGAAGATTGTCGCCAGGGAGGTCGGGGGGGGGGACCTGCCAACTGCCGCGCACGTAACCCAGAGCATGGGCGGCGGCAGCACCATTGGGGTAATCCCGGGCGGTGTCGGTGTAGATGTCGATCTTGGAACCCAGTGGCAATTGCTCGATGAGGCGTGCGTAGCCCTCTGGGGGCACATCGCTAACGAGTTCAAACGGCATGAGTGAGCGTTCGTTAAAATGTCGGAGTATGTTTCGTTCGCTGAGCTGGTGGTTTGCACCGAGGATTCGGTTAACTTCGTCCAGGTAGCGTTGGAGCACGTTAAAGCGGGCCTGTGAACGAATTTCAACCCATTGGAAGGTGAACTTCTCCGTCGATCCGGTCGCTCTATGCGCATCTTCCAGCTCACGCTTGATGCGGATGTATTCCTTTGTAAATTCTTCCTTCAGTTCTTCTAGGTAAACGACGGCAGAGAAGCGCGGGCGATTGCCGACGAGGAGCTTGCCCGAGTAATCATAGATATTGCCGCGAGGACCCGGCTGGATAATGCGGCGCTGGCTTTGACGTTCTTCGCGTTGGCGGTACTCTTTGTGCATGAAGAGCTGACGCCAAGCTAAGCCTAGCATCAGTACGCCAAACAACAGCCCGAAAACGACGTAAAATACGCCCATGCGGGGGTTGCCATGTCGGTAATGATGAACGACTTTCACTTTTAAAACACGACCTTAGCCGAAGTTACACCCTTCGACAACATCAAGCCGCCGCATGTTCAACTTTTTCCCCAGCGTTTCCGCTGGACCGAGAGTTTTCGTATTGCTCCAATTAGTCGTCTAGCGGGAATTCATTGGGAAGTTACGGATGTAATAAGCAGGATGAACGTGTGGTCATTCGCCTTTTGGTTGTTCCTTATAGGCAACGTGGACCATTTTGCCTAGAACACGGGTTACCTTTTGGTTGTAAGCACGACCTTCAGCGAGTCCTTCAAGGGCATTGATCGATGAATCCAGCACAAATTCTATGGTGCCATGGTCCGTATGGACGCCAGCCAATCCGTTTTGAATCAATGTGGCCTTGGCGCTCTGAAGTTTTTCCGCCACGCCAAGAACGAGGATCGGATTGTCCTGCACGTAGGCGAGTGTGTCGTGAAAGGTATCGCGGCTACTACCAAAGTATTCCAGCACGCGCTTAGCGGTGGTCTTTGAGTAATAGCGCCAGTTGTAGTTACTGTAATAATAGCTATAGTAAACGCTGGAAACTTGCATGCCGTTACTCGTACGAACCACCATGCCGCCAAACAAATCGTTGATCATCTGATGGTATTTTGCCTTTTCACGGATGTAGTCATCATAGTCCCAACGGCTTCGATGATTGTTGATCCAGTGATCGTAGGAACTTGGCACAGGTACATGAAACTCGGTCTCCAAATCCTTGCGTAGGCTGGCGATCGTTTCGTCATATGTTTGGTAATTTTCGTAGATGCCGAGTTTGAGGATAACTTCTTTTTGGCCTAGACTGCTCTGGGTATAGGCTCGGTAGATGTCGGGCTGGCTTGTCTTGAGGTCGTCCAGATCAATTTTTTCCCAAGCCACTAGCATGGGTGTGCTGTCGGAGGTGACCTTAACCGTCAAACCAGCTTCGCTGGCTTTGAGTATGCCCGCGAAATCCACTGATCGCCCATTGGCACCCTTGATCTCAACTGCGGAAACATTGAGCATAGCAAATAGTGCCGAAATGATATAAATTGCGAGCTTCATTATAATGAAAATTATGACGTTTGAGTTAACTGTCCAGTTTCGTTTCAGAATTTTCGCTATCTAGTAGCCAGTCGAAAACAGCTGATTCATATTCCATTTTACAAAGAGAAATCAGTGCAGTCTCAAAGAGGGCAAAACTTGCGACTTGGGAGTTATTGAAAGAAAATGATCGTTTTGTGGAGTATTGCTTGCAGAACGGATGCTGTTTATACATAAATTCATTTCAAGCGTGCAAGTTTTTGCCCGCTATTTATCAATCCATCAAATCCCCCGGTATGTTTGAACAAGTTAAGGAGACTTACGCTGAGCTTGGCGTTGATGTAGAAAAAGCACTCGAAGTCATGGCTTCGACTCCTATATCGCTGCATTGTTGGCAGGGGGACGACGTTGGGGGGTTCGAAGGTAGCGGTGGAGAGTTGGGAAGTGGCTTGGCCGTGACGGGCAATTATCTCGGTAAGGCGCGGACGATCAGTGAATTACAGAAAGATCTGGAGCAGGTGCTCTCACTCCTGCCTGGTACGCACCGGCTCAATCTCCACGCGATCTATGGTGATTTCGGTGGTCAGAAGGTCGATCGCGACGAAATCGAGGTAAAGCACTTCCAAGGCTGGATCGATTGGTGCAAGGCTCAGGGGATCGGTATGGACTTTAATCCATCCTGTTTCTCCCACGAGAAAGCGGCTGACGGCCTTACTCTCAGCTCAGCGGATGAGGGCATTCGTGAATTCTGGATTAAGCATTGCCAAGCGAGTCGTAAGATTGCCGCCGCCATAGGTGAGCAGCTAGGCAGCGCGTGCGTTACCAATGTCTGGGTTCCTGACGGCATGAAGGACCTGCCAGCTGATCGCTTGGGCTTCCGTCAGCGTCTGGCGGCAAGCTTAGACACCGTTTTTGGAGAAAAACTTAACCCTGCGCATAACATTGACGCCGTGGAGTGTAAGCTGTTTGGCATTGGCTCAGAAAGCTTTGTGGTTGGCTCGCACGAGTTTTACATGGGTTATGCGATGAAGAATCAGACTGCGCTTTGCCTCGACGCTGGGCACTTTCACCCGACTGAAGGCATTGCAGACAAGATTTCATCCGTGCTCATGTATGTACCCGAACTGCTGTTGCACGTCTCTCGTGGAGTGCGTTGGGACAGCGATCACGTGGTGCTCTTTGATGATCAAACGCAGGCCATCATGCAGGAGTTGGTTCGCTGTGACGCCTTGTCGCGGACACACATTGGCTTAGACTTTTTCGACGCTTCCATTAACCGCATTGCTGCTTGGGTTATCGGCACACGCGCTGCGCAAAAATCATTACTTTTAGCATTACTGGAGCCCCGCGAAAAGCTGCGTGCTGCCGAGCAGGCCGGGGATTTTACCTCGCGTCTTATGCTACAGGAAGTGAACAAAGCTTTGCCTTGGAGCGTTGTCTGGAATGAATTCTGTAATCGCAACAATACGCCGACTGACTGGCAGGCACTTTCTGTGATTAAGGAATACGAGCTCGCGGAGCTGTCAGTGCGCTGCTAAGGTTTTGTCTATGATCACTAAGGTGGAAGCAATTGATTGGTCAGGCCTTGGAGATGATCGCGCTCTCCGATTGCGGCTAATTTGTTTCTATCTTTGCCTCAGTTGGGAACTCTACCTCGATAGTGCTGAAGTGAAAGATCGGGTCGAGGGGTTACTGGCTCATGCCGAGCTGACTGCCTATCAACGATGGGTTGTTGAGCTTTTTCAGGAGGAGCGTACGAGTCTCGAAGATGGCCGCTCTGCCTTTGCTCAACTCAAGGCTATTGTGCGTCGATATCGAAATGGAAAACGCGTGCGCGAGTTGTTGCTTTCGCTGCTTCCTGCGAACAAGCGTGCGGCTGCAGAACGCCATCCGCTGATGGGTGATTTTATTGGGCATCGTTCGGGTCCCACGCATTTGTTTTCAACTCGTCGCGCCCGTATCAGCAGTCGGCAGGAGTCCGGAGATAAATTGCCCACCTCCGAGCGTGAAGCTGTTTTTGATGATTTTTTGACGCGTCCTGGTTTCTTGGAGTCCTTTGAGTTATACTGGCGGAAGTCGCCCAAGAATCGAGACAACAAACGTACGCGCGTGCTTGTGTTGGCGGCGGCGATCGTGGCGATGATTAGTCCCCTAAAGATTGAGGAAGAAACTGAGCGAGAGATGAAGCTCTTGCAGAGAAGCTGTCATTTTTCAGTAGAGAGTTGTGAGGCCGTTATGCGCATTTGCCGTCGTTTGATGCCCGAGCAACTAAGTCCAGGCTGGGTTGCGCAAAGTTTCATTGCCGACGCCACCGATGGGGATCGTGCCAACTTCGCCGAGATGATTGAAGATACGCTAAAGAGCAAATCGCTACCCACGAGCTATCGCAATACTGCTGAGCGTTTGCTCGATGAATTCAAGCTTACGTAGGATTCGCAGTTACTTTAAGGCAGCGTGCAGAATTTCCGCTGGATGGAGCGCTGTGCGTTGGACGCCGTCATGAATTTGGTGACGGCAAGAGGTGCCCGCTGCCGCGATGAGGTCATTTTCTGATGCTGCGCGAACCGCTGGAAACAGGGCAAGCTCGCCGATCTGCATCGACACTTTGTAGTGCTCGTGTTCGTAGCCAAAGGAGCCTGCCATGCCACAACAGCCGCTGGGGATCAGTACTACGCTGTAATTTGTTGGCAAGCATAGGGTGGATAGAGACGGCTTAAGGCCCACCAGTGCCTTCTGGAAACAGTGCCCATGCAGACGCACGGTGCGTTCCTCGTCGGTGAATTTTTCAGTATTAATACGCCCTTCATCATGTTCGAGGGTGATGAATTCCTCGAAGGTCCAGCAATGCTTTGCCGTTTTCTTGGCGTGCATCTTGAGCTCGCCACGGGCTAAGTCGATTGCTTCGTCACGCATGGTCAAGATCGCCGATGGCTCAATGCCGACCATGGGCTTTGCCTTGGTCACTTTGCCATACAACGTTTCTGTATTTGCATTGATGATGTGCTGGGCTTCGCGGACGAAGCCCTTGGAGAGCCAAGTCCGTCCGCTTTCTTCAATTGGTGCCAAGTCGACCTGATAGCCGAGTTGCTCCAGTAACTCGACCGTCTTGATGCCGACCGAGACATCGCCGTAATTTGTGAATTCGTCGTTGAAGAGCCAGACCTCGCCGAGCTTACCAGCGTTGGGGTGTGGTGTATGCTTTTTAAACCAAGTCTTGAGCGTTTGCTTGGGGAGCAGCGGTATTGTGCGGTCTGGGTGGAAGCCCACAAGGAAGTTGATCGACTGGCGGATCGTGTTGTTGCCAAAAAGAAAATTCCATGCCCACGGCGCAAGGCGCGCAAACTTTTGGCTGGAAACGTATTTTGCGATCATTTTAGCCCGTCGGGGCGCACCATGAATGTCATAGTAATGCTGCATGAATTCGGCCTTGAGCTTGGCCATATCCACGTTGGATGGGCATTCGGACTTACAGCCCTTGCACGAAAGGCACAGGTCGAGCACTTCCTTGGCGTCCCTGTTGCCAAAGGCTTCACGGGCGTTTTGCGGCCCTTCGGTAATTGTTTGGCGGAGAATGTTCGCGCGGGCGCGGGTGGTGTCTTTTTCGTTCTTCGTCGCCATATAGCTGGGGCACATGACGCCGCCCGCCTGTTGGCCTTTACGGCAATCTCCCGATCCGTTACACTGCTCGGCAGCATGGAGAAAGCCTTCGGTGTCAGAGAAATCGAAGATAGTTTCGTACTCGGGGTAGGGCTTATCCGGGCCATAGCGCAGTTGTGAATCCATCGGTGGCGAGTCGATGATTTTTCCTGGGTTAAAAAGGTTGTTCGGATCGAAGGCTTGCTTGATCTGCCGCATCAGCGAGTAGCATTCCTCGCCAACCATCAACGGGATGAATTCACCGCGCAGTCGACCGTCACCGTGCTCACCGCTAAGCGAGCCCTGATATTTGCGGACGAGAGCGGCAATGTCCTCCGCAACTGAGCGAAATTTCTTTAGCCCGTCCGGTGTTTTCAGATTAAACATCGGGCGCGTGTGTAATTCGCCAGAGCCGGCGTGCGCGTAATAAACGCAATCGATGCCGTGCTTGTTTCGCATGAGCTCATCGAACTCGCCAATGTAAGCTGGCAAGTCGGCAACATCGACGGCGGTGTCTTCGACTACTTCGCGGGGCTTTTCATCGCCGGGAATGTTGCTCATCAACCCTTGGCCCGCTCGGCGAAGCTCCCAAACTTTGCCTTGATCGGTTCCTCGCAGAATCGGAAAGGCGTAGCCCAGTTTGGTAAGCTTGAGGTTGCTGATGAGCTGTTCGAGCACTTGGTTGACTTCCGCTTCAGTCTCACGGCGGATATCAATGACGAGGATTGCGCCAGGGTCGCCCTCGACGAAGAATCGATTTTGCAACTGCTCGCGGTTACGCTTGGTGGCCTCGAGAATGTTGCGATCAATGAGCTCCACGGCAGCGGGATTATCGGCCAGTGCAAGGCTGACTGCGTGCAGGGACTCCAACACGGATTCGAAGTGTGCGCAGAGCAGGGCGCTATGGGGGGGGGGGAGGGGATTGCAATCCAGCTCAAACTCGACGCCGAGAAATAACGTTCCCTCGGAACCGGCGATCAGGCGGCAGAGGTTGAAGGGCTTGTCGGAAGTCTGGTCGAAGACTTGTGCGTCCATCAGTATATCCAACGCATAACCCGTGTTACGGCGAGGGATACTGGCCTTTGGGAAACGCTCAGTAATGGTCTTCCGGTTGATCTCATTGCCGAGCAGGTCGCGGCAAGTTTGGTAGATGTTAGCCTCTAACGTGTTGCCGGAGCATTTATCCAAAAATTCATCTGCAGTCAGTGCTTTAAAAACAACCTGACTGCCATCACTGAGAAAACCTCGACAGGAGACGAGATGCTCGCGGGTGCTGCCATAGACTACCGAATTTGAGCCACAGGAGTTGTTGCCAACCATGCCGCCGATCATTGCACGGTTGGCGGTGGACGTTTCCGGGCCAAAGAGCATCTTGTGCTCACTTAGAGCCTGATTCAGCTCGTTGCGGACGACGCCTGGTTGCACATACACGCGCCGAGTGTCGGGCTCTATTTTGAGAATTGAATGCATCCGGCTCAAATCGACGACCAGTCCACTGCCAACGACTTGCCCAGCGAGTGAGGTACCTGCAGTTCGGGGGATGAGCGAGAGGCCATTCTCATGGGCAAAACGAATCAGTGCGGGGATGTCGTTTTCGGCTTCGGGAAATGCGACCGCGGCGGGCATTTCCTGATATTCGGAGGCGTCGGTTGAGTAGAGGCGGCGCATCAACTCACCCGTGTGAATTTCACCTTTTAAGTGGTTGGCCAGATCCGAGTAATTGATCGTAGAGGTGATCATGTTCTAGACATTAAGGAGGTTCTATTACTCGGGGGCAAGATGATGTATGTGGATTATTTCGCAGGCACCAGAATGAGCCGAATTGCTGTTCATGTTTTTTATGAATTGAGTGATTTATTTTTCAACTCGGGTGCCTCATTATGGGCTTTGCTATGGCATCCATTTACGAAGATCTACTTGGGCAATGTATCTACGAAAACCCCTTGGCGAGCGCTAGCGACTTAGCAGGCTTCCAAGCTGAAGGCGACGCTGGCTTCAGCTTTCCGCTCGGACGCTTGCGGTTGGAGGGCACACGCGATCCGGGAGAAGGACAGGCGGCAAATTTGGTTGTCTGGTGCCCAGAGGAGTTCCCAGACCATATCCACATCAGTTGGGACTATCGAGCGATTCAGGATCCTGGGCTGAGCATCCTGTTTTTCGCCGCGAAAGGTGCGAATGGTGAAGATGTGCTGGATCCCGCGCTATCACCACGTAACGGGCCATATGATCAATATCACTCGGGCGATATCAATGCATTGCACGTCAGCTACTTCCGCCGTAAACACCCCATCGAACGAGCTTTTAACGTTTGTAATCTGCGCAAGAGCCATGGCTTTCATCTGGTAGCTCAAGGTGCTGACCCAATCCCCGGTGTGCCCAATATGAAGGCCTCGTATCGCATTTGGTTGATCAAATCCGGCCCTCACGTTCGTTTTGGCATCGATGGTCTGGAGTGCTTTCAATGGACGGACACTGGCGCTTTGGGACCAGTGCTCACTGGCGGTAAAATTGGTTTCCGGCAAATGACACCCTTGATCGCCGAGTATTCACAATTGAAGGTACATCAGCTCAAGCAGCCTCTAGGATGACGGAATCTTGGCCGTTCGCCTAGTGAGGGGGGGGCTAAGCAACAAATTAGTTGTGGCAGGGGTTCTGTCTTGAACTAGGCGGCCAAAATCAATGTTAATACTGTGTTCGATTTTGCTTAACAAAAGAAAAACTTATAGTAAGATTGTTCGGTATAAATGAAAGTTAACATCGATCCAGCGCCGGAAAATCGTGTTGATGCCCCTCTTGGGGCGGAGGTGGATGCGCTGGATTTACGCCGTACTTGGCATCCGTTTACGCAGATGCGGGAATATGCATCGTTGCCCCGAGTTCAGATTGAGAGTGGGCAGGGGTGTTGGCTGACTGACGTTAACGGAAAACGATATCTCGACGCCAATGCATCAATCTGGACCAACGTCCACGGGCACCAGGACCCTGACCTCAATACTGCCATTATTGACCAACTGGGTCGAGTCGCGCACTCGACTTACCTTGGTCTCGGGCATGAGCCAGGAGCTCGATTGGCGGACAAGCTTTGCTCACTCACTGGCTTGGATCGCGTTTTTTATTCTGATAACGGCTCCAATGCGGTCGAAATCGCGCTGAAGCTTTCGTTTCAGTATTTCCAGCTCATTGGGCAACCCAAGCGCCGCCGCGTAATTGCGTTCTCCAACGCCTACCATGGTGATACCTTTGGGACGATGTCACTGGGCGATTGTGGAGCGTTTCATGCCCGATTTGATGCATGGAAATTTTCGGTCGAGCGTATTTCAGCGCCAGTGTGTGATGAATTTGGCGGCGAAGTTATTTCCAGTTCGATGGTTGAGTCTTTCGCGGCGCTAGACGCTGTATTGGACTCTTTGGGAGATGAGGTCGCTGCGATAATTCTCGAGCCTTGGGTGCAAGGTGCGGGTGGCATGCTACTACAGCCTCGCGGCTACTTACGTGAAGTCCAAGCACGTTGCCGAAAGCATAGCGTACACCTGATCCTTGACGAGGTCTTCGTTGGTTTTGGACGTTGCGGGCCACTGCTCGTGGGTAGCGAGGAAGGCGTCACTCCAGATTTTTATTGCTTGGCCAAGGGCCTGACTGCGGGCTATTTGCCACTCGCCGCCACGGTAACGAGTGAAGCAATTTACGCAGCCTTCCTTGGCGAGTTCGGCGAATTTAAGGCGTTTTTCCATGGCCACACATTTACGGGTAATCCGCTGGGCTGTGTCGTCGCGCTGAAAAGCATTGAAAAACTAGAGGTCTTGATTGCAACGGGCCAGTTGGCGTCGACGATCACGGCATTCGACACATTTTACCGTGAGCTGCGGACGGAGCTGCCGGAAACTTTCAAGCTGCGTCAACGTGGTCTAGCCAGCGCGTTGGATCTGCCAGCAGGTGATGCCAATCAGCGCCGCGGCATGCACTTCTGCATTGCCCTACGAGAAAACGGCGTGCTTCTACGCGCACTTGGCGATAGCTTGTTGATTGTACCGCCATTGGTTATCTCATCCGATGAAATTAGCTTTTTGAAATCTGCGCTTCTCGAAACTCTGCGAAGCAACGCTTATCTATAATAGTCTTCACTGAAATCCACGACCTTGAAAATTTAACCCCCAGCACACCATGACACTCGACGAAATACGCAACATCTACAACTTGCCATTAACGACTCTGATCTTCCGCGCTCAGCAGGTTCATCAGAAATACCAAGATCCGGCAGGGGTGCAGCTTTGCACGCTTAAGTCGATCAAGACTGGTCGTTGCCCGGAGGACTGTGCCTATTGTCCACAATCCGCCCACAATAAGACCTTTGTAGAGCCAGAAACGTTGATGGATACGCCGACGATTTTGCAAGATGCTCATGCTGCCAAGGCAGGTGGGGCATCACGTTTTTGCATGGGTGCGGCATGGCGTCGTATCTACAACAATACTCAGTTCGATAATATTATCGAAACGGTGAGCGGGGTGAAAGAACTTGGCTTGGAAGTCTGCTGCACGTTGGGCATGCTCGATTCCGACCAAGCCAAGCGCCTCAAAGAAGCAGGCTGCGATGTATATAACCACAATCTCGATACCTCGCGTGAGTATTACTCGAAGATCATTACCACACGCAGCTATGACGATCGTCTGGAAACATTGGCCAATGTGCGTAAGGCTGGAATGGAAGTTTGCAGCGGCGGTATTCTCGGTATGGGCGAATCCATCGACGATCGCTTGCTAATGTTAAAAGAGCTGGCAGATATGGATCCCCAGCCTGACTCGGTGCCGATCAATGCGCTGGTCGCGGTTGCTGGCACACCGTTAGAAGGTCAAAAATTTGTCGATAGCTTTGAGTTTGTGAGAACGATTGCTACGGCGCGTATCATTATGCCTAAAGCGATGGTGCGGTTGTCCGCAGGCCGTACGGAAATGAGCGATGAGCTACAGTCACTGTGTTACTTAGCTGGCGCGAATAGTATTTTCTTGGGCGATAAACTGCTTACGACAGCGAATCCAAATGCATCCGATGACCACCGCTTGCTCGATAGGCTGGGGTTGCATCCGCTGTCCCCAGATGATGCGCGTGCTATCCATGCCGCTGCGGATGCTGAAGACCCGTTTGAAGATCACCTTCCTGAAGGCGCTGGTTATTGGGCGCACGCTTGCGGTGGCGATTGTGATCATGATCATGACCACAGCCACGCAGAGGCAGAAGTGACAAAAGCTTAGCGGCTAATGCCAACGGTCTTCATTACGGCAAACGATACCGGTGTCGGCAAGACGTGGGTCACGACAAGCGTGGCCAGAATACTCGTGCGGCAAGGTGCCACGGTGCAAGTGGTTAAGCCCGTGGAGACCGGGGTGGCTTCAGGCGAATTCGGCGACGCGGAATTGGTCGGTGCAGCGTTGCAAGAGAGAGTTGCTTTGCAAGGCAAAGTGACTGTGCATACCCTCCACCGATATGCCTTGCCGATGGCCCCAGTGGAGTCCGCCTTGCGTGAAGGTGCCACGCTGGATTTTGACGAATTGGTTAGCGAGTTACAGGCATTGCCCAACTGCGATTGGCGAATTATCGAAGGTGCTGGAGGCTTAGCTGTGCCATTGAGTACAGGGGAGACTCCGCGCGATTGGGCTGATTTCGCTCAAGCTATTGATGCGGATTTTGTCGCGTTAGTGATTGAAGATCGGCTTGGTGCAATCAATCAGGCACGTCTCTTGGCGCATTATGCCAAGGCCAAGTCACTGAATGCTGGTTGGTGGTTGAATCAACCACAGCCGAATGTGCCCGCTGCTGTGCGTGAGGTAAATGAATCAGCCTTGGCTGACTTGAATTTCCCCTTATGGGCTGCTCAAGATTATTGTGCGGAACTACCCCGTCGATTGGAGGCACCATGGTTGATGTCATGAGCAGTTTTTGGGGGCGTATCGAAGATGCGATTAACGAGCGCGATGCGAGCAGCTTGCGACGTAAACTGACGCCACGTTTGGCCGAGAGCGTGTCGATTGATTTATCCAATAATGATTACCTGCGACTGTCGCGACATCCAGAAGTGATCGCAGCAGGTCAAGAGGCACTTGCGCTCTGGGGCGGATCGTCTTCGGCGTCTCCATTGGTCTCCGGCTACACCGCGGCCCATGCGGCGCTGGAGGAGCAGTTGGCGCACTGGGCAGGATTTAGTTATGGACTGGTTTGGAACGCTGGTTATTCAGCAAATCAAGCGGTGCTTGGTCGTTTGCCCAAACGCGGAGATCTGGTGTTGGCGGACCGCTTGATTCACCAAAGTATGATCGATGGGATTCTGCGTTCGGGGGTGCGTTTGCAGCGATATCGTCATCTCGACATAGAGCACTTGGAGCATTTGCTCGCCGGTGAGCGTGATGCGGACTGTAATGTGTTTGTGGTGACTGAATCCGTCTTCTCGGTTGATGGGGACTATCCAGATTTGAAGGCGATTGCGGCATTGAAGGATCGGTATGATTTTATCTGGATTTTGGACGAGGCGCACGCCATCGGTTGGTATGGTGAGCAAGGCAGCGGTTTGGCGGAAGCCATGCAGGTAGCGCCTCAAGTTGACATTATGGTGGGGACGCTCGGCAAGGGGTTGGGGTCGATGGGTGCCTTTACTTTGTTTCATCAAGCCTCATTGCGAGATTATCTTATTAATTTTTCTGGAGAGTTTATCTATTCAACTTACCTGGCACCGGTATGCGCTGTTGCTGCGAGTAAGGCAGTGGAACTGACGACACTGATGAGCAGTCAGCGTGCTTATTGGCAGGCACGGTCGAGGAATTTTCGTCGACAAATTTCAGGGGCACCAACTGGAGATTCCCCCATTGTTCCGATTTTGATTGGTGACGCCGCCCGCACTCTCAGCATTGCTCAGTTGTTAAGCGAATACGGATTTTTGGTTGGTGCAATCCGTCCGCCTACAGTTCCCACCAGCAGTAGCCGATTACGTATTTCACTGAATATTGAAATTAGCGAAGCCGACGAAGGTCGCTTAGTTTCCTTATTAAAGGAGGCTTTGGTATGAGTCTCTGTCTCTGGATTGGTGGCTGGGGTTTGTCGCCCGAGCAACAGCAGCAGACGCTTTCTAATAATTGGCCGAGTGTAACGCACAAGGTATTTTATCCGGGTGAGCTCTGTATTACAAAGTTTGTTGAATGTTGCGACCAAGCTGACTCTCTCGGCGGATATTCGCTTGGAGCATTTTTATTGTTACGGAATTATGCAAAACTCCCGACCAAACCGATGACGCTGTTGGCCCCCATTTTGGATTTTAAAGCAGAGGCGTTGCTTGGCGGGCGGGTAAGAGGTGCGCGCTTGGCGATTTTGCTGCGTTGGTTGCGCCGTGATCCTGTGGCTGCGCTAAACGATTTTTATCAGCAGGGGGGAATTCAATGTAGCGTCGAACAGCCGCCCTATTCGATCGAGGATTTGATCTGGGGGATCGAGCAGCTCCAAGGCTCAAGCGTTGATTACTGGCGATGGGAGAATGTTCGTGGTTGCATTGGCGAAGCCGATGCACTGTTGAATGGTGCCTTCATGCAACAAGTCTGGCCTGAGTTAACAATTCTTCCGGATGCTGGCCATGATTTGACTGAATTAATTAAGGAGACGGCGGCATGATGCGATTTGACGAATGCGCACACCGTTATGCCGAGCATGCGATGGTGCAAAGACAGATGGCGGACTGGCTGGCCGAGTGGCTGGATCCCGCGATTTGTGCGAACGGAAACGCGGTAGAGTTTGGCGCTGGCGAAGGAATGTTTACCCGTCGAGCGTTGCCTTGTTTTTCCCATCTACGTGCTGTCGATATGGCACCAAGAATGGTGGAGCTTGGTCGCGAGCATGTGCCACAAGCAACGTGGATGCAAGGGGATGCGTGGAATGGAACGGGGCTGGATTCATCCGTGAGTATGGTTCTCTCGTCAAGCCTGATGCAGTGGAACCCTGATCCGGTCAATGTGCTTCGCTTATGGCATGATCAGTTGCCCAAAGGTGCGCGCATGTTGCATGGAATTTACGTGGACCCGACGCTTCCTGAACTGCGAAATTTGCAGGGCGATGGTTCGATGCCGCTTACTTGGTTGACTCCAAATCAATGGACGGCGGCCTTTAAGGATGCCGGATGGACTCTTGAGCGATTTGAGTCGGAGACACGCTGCATTATTTATCCCAGTGCTTTGGGTCTATTGCGAAGTCTGCATGGCGTAGGTGCGGTCAGTCGTGATGCGATGAGTGGCGTAAATTTACGCAAATTGATTCGTGAGTATGATCGTTTACATGCAGTTGAGTCTGGTGGCGTTTACGCAAACTGGACCTTCTGTCGTATACAAGCGATGGCCTGAGTTCGATGCCGTAATCAGTTTATCTGATCAGGCATTGGGCTGCAGGTTTTTTAACAAGCCAGCACAACCGTCTTCGACAATATCCATAACATGATCAAATCCATGTCTGCCGCCGTAGTAGGGGTCGGGCACTTCGGTGAGGTTATGATTGGTACAGAAGTTTGCGAAAAGTTGAATTTTTTCCAGTTGCTGATCGTTGGTAGCGAGGAGTCTGGCGTCCGCTAAGTTTGCTCGGTCCATGGCCAAAACCAGGTCGAATTCCTTCAAGTCGCGCGACGTGAGAGGGCGCGAATGACCGATGACAGGGATATCTCGTTGGCGCATTGCAGCTTGCATTCGGTGATCTGGCGGTGAGCCTTCATTATAGCCAATGGTGCCTGCTGAATCAATATGAAATGCCTCACTCAATCCCGCTTCATCAACGAGGAATTGAAAGACACAATGAGCCGCTGGTGAACGGCAGATATTGCCCATGCACAGAAAGAGTATGCTTTTCATTTTTTAAAGCTAGCGAGGTACTGGGCATCGGCAAGGAAATCGCGCCCGCTTAAGCGTTAGCCTTTGCTGATTCAGTCGCTAGACGCTCAAGCATGGGTGCGCGAGTTAAACCTGCGGGGTAGAGTTGCCACACATCGTTGCGTCCTTCGTTTTCCAAGCGCCAACCGGGCGGTCCCCACCAACTCCATTCGGGGCGATTGTTGTGCACAGTGCCGAAAGTATTAGCACGGTTACCGTAGCAACGAATGCGCAGATGGTGTTTGCCGACGGCGAGTTTGCCTAGCTCGGCGCGATAAGGCGCGTATGCGATCGGTCCGCAATCAGCATCATTACACCAAACGCGTAGCAACGAACCACCGAAGTTCGGGCAACGAAGTGAATAGAGGTCAGGCGAATCAATCTGGATCACGCATTCATAGTCGAGGTTTCCGCCGTAAAAAGGTAATCCTTGGGTGACAACATTGCCCCAGTATATGGGCAGTGTAGAAGTTAGACGAGCATGTGCGCCGCGTATTGAAACGTGGAAGTCGCCGAGTAGGTAACACCATTCCAGGTGGCGGTTGACGGCGTCCAACTCGAGTGAAATTTCCAATTTATGTTCGCCGGCCGTGAGCGTGGGTAGAAGCATTGTGGGAAGATCACGGTCGACCCACCACCCCGAAGCCAGAGCGGTGAGAGGCCTGTCATCAAGCGTGATCGTCGCTTCGTTCAGGCGCTCGCACATCAATTGAACGCCAGCAAAATCCGCATCGCAAATTATGGTGAAGCGGCAATCAATCCGATGTTTCGGGCCAGCGTCCTTGACCGAGTATGGCTGAGCCCAGTCCGGCCAGTTAAAGCGTTTCGAAAGCTCGAGTTGTGTCATCATGCTATCTTGAGCGGCGTGCCAAGACTCATCTGCCATTCGCCATTCTGGGCGATCAAGCAAGAGCACATTTGGTTCATTGCGGGTGACGCTTATCGGCTCGGCACAATCACCCAGCACACTCCATTTAATAGAAAGCAGATCACATTGGCCAGCGCCAGGAATTAGTCGTAACAAGCGATGGCTCTGAGGATGGCATTCCCATGGGATCACCGTCCAGTCGTAATCTTGATGGTAGGCGCAGGGAGATTCGCCACCAGTCTCGGTATCTAGCTCAAGGACTTGCCATTGACCGCGTACTCTAATTGACGAAGTATGATTGAAAGTGTCCCAAGGTCGGGACTCAAGGTCGCGTCTGATTCTGTTACTGCAGAATAAAATACGCTCTTCTCCGGTCTGCCGAAGTTGGTGGTTTATAGTAGTTATTGGATATCCGCTGGCATTGGTTATAGAGATTTCTCGCCAAGATTCGAGGGATTCGCACAGCGCCATAGAGTTAAAACTGATTTGCTTTGCATCACAAAGTAATTGCTTAGGTTCGTGACTCTGTTCGCCATCAAAGCATGCGGGAAACGTGCCCATGATAACGACTGTTCCGCCACGTTTGAGGAAGTCTTTCAGGCTTTTCAGCGTGCTACGTCGAATGGTAGTCATGCTGGGTAGAACAATGACTTCATAGGCCATTTGGCCGACTTTCAAAACAGGTTTTTCGGTTTGATTCTCTTGTTGGGGAAGTAGGGATTCAGCAATGAAATCGAAATCGAATGCTCCTTCGAGGAGCCAATCTACGGTTTGCTTAAAATCTTGCTCAATTTGCTCGGAAGTGGGTCCATCAAGACTATTAACACCACGGTGCAACCAAATACTTTCGACGGGATGGACTACACCGATT
This sequence comes from Cerasicoccus arenae, assembly GCF_014651635.1. GTDB lineage: Bacteria > Verrucomicrobiota > Verrucomicrobiia > Opitutales > Cerasicoccaceae > Cerasicoccus > Cerasicoccus arenae. The sequence continues at coordinate 86,067 of NZ_BMXG01000004.1, forward strand.
CGGACGATCGGGCGGCCTGTGGTGAGCGCTGCACCAACACGGGCAAAATGATCTTCGACTACAGAGTACTCACGATACCATGGCGACTGTGGGCCAATTGCGGCTGGAAAGTCACGTTTGCTTTGGCCTTCCATGCTAAGCCATGCTAGGTGATGGACACGCAGGGTAATGCCAAGTGCGGCCTGCCAGTCACCCTGTAGCTTGTGGCCGGAGAAAGGGAAGTCCCAGTTGGTTACGCCATAGAGTTCACTCAACACGTCATCACGGCCATCTTGTCGGGCGACGCTTACTGCTTGTTTTACAGTGGCAGGCAGATAGTCGTCGGAGAGTAGGTCGACGCCGGGAATTTGAAAGCCACGATATTGACGCATGCACTCGCCAACGCTGGCAACCTGACTGGTTAAAGAGTCTTCATTGAGCATGTGGCCAGTTAGCGCGATGCCATGTTGTCCACACCAGCCGCCAATGCGGTCACCGAATGCACGAGCAAATCGTTCGCTAAGGTGGTCCCAATATCGCCAGCGCCAAGGGCTTGGCCCACTGGGCGTTGGCCAGACAATGTAAGGTAGTATGTCGAGTAGCTCAGTGCTATAGGCTTCATGGAAGGAGTCACGCAGGTCACCTGTCCAAGCGAAAGTTGTTCTGCCACCAAAGGGCTGGGCCAGAGTTGCGTTGGGCCCGAAGTTTGGTTCATCAGAGAAAATTGCGGGGATGTCCGCTGGGAATTCGCCCCCGAAATGTTGGCGGTAGACCTCATGAGTACTGGCGATAAAGGCATCAATCGCTGCAGTACTTAACGTATCCACGTATGCCGCGCCATTGTAGCGATCATTGTTTTCTGCAATGACGTGTGTTAGAAACCAGCATTCTTCGTCTCCATCATCGTAGGGGATGCGTTGACTGTCGAGTATTCTGCCTTTTGCATCCAACTTGACGCGATAGGCGCACAAGGGCTGGCGATATTCTGATATAAGTTCGGGTGGTTGACCCTTATGCAGGTCGACCCAGTTACGACGATGCGTGAGCTCGGTGGTGACGGCACCACCAGCAAAACCAGACGGCCAAGTGTCTTCGTCGTAGAGGTAGCTTAACATGCCTTTGCTCGCGCCATAGTCGCGGGCGGCGGAAATCGCAGCCATGAATTCTTCTCCTAGGTAATCATTTTGCAGACCAGCGCGGACATGGAGGTGGTAGCCACCAATGCCCATTTCAGCAAAGGCGTCGATCTGTTCGCGCAGACGATCGTGGTCGGTCAGGTCATGGTTGAGTGACCAAAAAGGCGCCCCTCGTAATTTGGCGGGCGGAGTGCGGAAACGTTCGAGATCAAAGGTCATGGCTGGGGTTCCTAACGTTTGGTTATCGTGGGATACCAGACTGATTGTATTTAGTGAAGCAAGCCCAGAGCATGCGAATTCAACTTGAAACCAACACTGGCATTTTACGCCAACCATTTAGTGGAATGGCTTCTGGACGAGTCGTCTCGGGGATACCGAGTGCGGCTAATTCCTTGAGCCACGGGCGCAACTCAGAGGCGCGCTGATGTTTGTTAACAAGGCTGCCGATTTGTTTACGACGTTGGGTGAAAATTGCACGGATCGTCTCTCGTTGTGCTGTGTTAAAATGGAAGGCGTCGGGTAAGCGCTCCAGATGAAGTAACGTGGAATCGACGTCTGGCGTTGGGTAGAAGCATTGTCGGGCGACACGGTGACCAGGGCGACGCTGATAGGAGGCCTCAATGAAAACTGAAATCGCGCCGTAGTTCTTGTGGCCGGGCGTAGCGGTAAAGCGGTCAGCGGCCTCTTTTTGGAGCATCAAAACGAGGCGGTCGGGAAGGGGGCCTGCGAGGATTTTTTCCATCCACGGTGTTGAGATCGCGTAGGGTAAATTGGCGATAATCTTGTAATTATTTTGCAATGCGAACCCAGCGCGGGGGTGATCAATCGCGTCACCATGAATTAGGTGAAATTTATCCGGCCATTCTGGTGCGAGTGTGTTGGCGAGATTGTCGTGAAGGCGCGGATCGAACTCTATCGCCCAAACCTGTGCGCCAGCCTCAAGGAGAGCGGAGGATAGTGTGCCGAGGCCAGGTCCAATTTCTACGACACAGTCATCGGGTTGTAAATAGGCAAGTTCCAGCGACTTCCGGACGATATTGCCGTCTATCAGGAAGTTCTGGCCGAGTCGTTTGTTAGGTCGATGGCCGAGCCGCTCAAGCAGTGCGCGGGTGTCGCTGGGAGACAATGGCATGTCGGCATTCAGCGTAACACCCTCGCTGCTTGCGAGCAAATTTAGTCGACCACATAGGATCTTCGCTATGCGTGCGCAGCAATACAGGCTGGCTCGGCATATTCGCAAAGCGGGATGCTGGGGGTGTCCATACGGTATTCGTTACGCTCATAGAAGGTGGGTGGTTCGTAGGTCCACCCAGTGGCCAGGCGCTTGGCTTCGTCACGAATCTTCTTGCCCACGATAGGGCTGGCCAGCGCGGCAAGACGTGAGCGCCAACCGAAGCATTTATGGATGTCGCGTAGAATGGCACGCAGCTTTTGCTGGATTTCTGGTTGTTGGCGGAAGTGCTTTATTGCCGCACGGATGACGGGTGGCATGGTTGTGGCCAGATTACTACCGTCTTGCCGAAAACGTTGGGCGATGCGTGTGTCAGGGTGATGCCCGTAGCGCTTCCAGCCTGCCAGCGTGGTGCGGGCAATGCGGATAATGCTCGGGCCATTACGCTCGTATTCTCGGTTGAAAGCGCGAAGAAGCCAGTCGCCCTCCGTGCCGGCAGGGATATTTGCATGGTTATAATTAAAGGTCAGTTGGCCATGGATGTCGGCTGGGTCTATCTCATTTTCGTCCTTCATGACGCCCTTGTCGGTCAATTCACGGTGTAACGCTGTCCCTGGAATGGGCGTATAGAGCATGAATTGGTGAAAATCCGTATCGTGCTTGGCCGCGTGCTCAATCGCATCGGGCAGGTTTTTCGGGGAATGATTTTCCAGTCCGATGATAGTCGAACCGAGGACGCGGATGCCGTGGGATTGCAACTCGCGAACAAGCTCGAAGGTATCGATGCCGGACAATTTTTTGTATTGGCTGTCCTTGCCCTCAATTCCCATCCAGACCCAGCTGATACCTAGGCGGACAAGCTGTTCGATGGAGTAGCTGCGTAGAATGTTTGCTGATGCGAAAACGTAGAGAGACCATGCCTTGCCGTGCGCCTCGATCAACTCTAGCAGGCGTAGGGCGCGTTTACGGTGAAAGAGGAAGTTCTCATCCATCACAAAGAAGCTGTTCACTTGCAGACGTTGCTCTAGCTGCTCCATGATGCGAAATAGTTCATCGCCATCTTGATAGAAGTTAATGAACCGCCCCTTGCCACCAAACATAGCGGATGTGGAACAGAAATTGCAGCCAATCGGGCAACCGACGGAGGGAATCAGAGTCGCGGCGGTATCTCCTGGCTTAGGTTTGAGCGTGAATCCTGCGGACCGGGCACCTAAGCCGGATAGCACTGCGGGGTGATTGAGCGGGCGACCGACATCCTCCCCGAGATATTGGCGAAACCAGCGTACGCCGTCACCACGGACGACATGGTCTGCCTCAACGCGTTCGATGAGATCAGGAATATTCGCAATGTGTCCGCCGATGATAATTCTCGCCTGTGGCTGATGCTCACGAATCAAGGCGCACATGTGCTTAACCTTCAGAATATTCGGTGTGATCGCCGTAATGCCGATAACGTCGTATTCGTGGTCTTTAAGCTCTTGGATAAAGCGTTCACGGACAGGGAAATCCAAGACGGTGCACGGTGCCAAGATATTAGCCTGGATCATCATAATGCCCCAACTACGATGAAACATCCGCAGTGAAAATGGACCCTGCGTACGCGTTACTTGATTATGGTAAAGCTCCATTGGGTTGAGCTTGCGGCTGCCATATTCGTCATCTTGAGCATAAGGGCCAAAGACGCTGGTCAACAAAATGCGCGTGTGCGATCCCCGAGGGTGACGAGGGTGCAGGGGGGGGGGGGCAATGGATTGTGGTGAAAGTGTTGAACTAGTTTGCATGTGTTGAGAGTGGACACGCATTCCAGCGAAAAACCCATGATAAACCGTGAGTATGAGTCTCTTAGAAGCGTTGCTGGCGATTCGCTCAAGCACCGCAAATAATTAAGCAGCTGCCGCTCTTTTAAGCGTGGCTGATGCTGGCAATTAGACTTCTGCCTTCTTTAAGCCTGATGAAATGCTTTGACGAGGTCCGTTGGGTCTTCCTCACGCATGAGAGCCTCACCGACTAGAATTGCTTGGGCACCGCAAGCATGAGCACGGGCCGCGTCCTCGGGCGTGAAAATGCCGCTTTCGCTGACCGGAATCACGTCGTCGGGCATCTGTGGGATGATGAGTTCGGAAATTGCCAGATCAGTGACAAAACGGCTCAAATCACGGTTATTGACTCCGACAATACGTGGGCCAAATTCCAAGGCACGATCGAGCTCTCGCTCAGTGTGGACCTCGAAGAGGGCGTCGAGCCCAGCAGCTTGGGCGGCATCGTACAGGCGGTCGATTTCGTCGTCTTCGAGTGCTCGGACGATGATTAGGATACAACGTGCACCGGCTTCTGCAGCTTCGACAATCTGGATTGGGTGGACGAAAAAATCTTTTCGCAGACATGGAATATCGCGGCGGTGGTCGCTGAGGAAATCCGTGACATTCCAGAGGTCGCGCAGGCTGCCGCCGAAGTATTTTTCGTCCGTGAGTACAGATAGGCAATCGACTTCGGCGTTCTGGTATTTACGGGCTTGCTCGGTGGCGTCGGGGAGCTCGGCAATCTGCCCAGCAGAGGGCGAACGCCGTTTGATTTCGGCAATCACCGCTAGGCCACGGCGCGCACGTAGTGCTTCAGCAAAACTCTTGCCTGTCTGGTTTTGACTGAGGCGATTGAGTTCGCTGTCGCGCACCGGTCGGATGCGGTGTTCAATCTCCTCGCGCTTATGCGCCATGATTTCAGCAAGTTTGTCCATTGTGTAAGGAAGAAATGAAATCATATATATTCCCGCTGGCAAGGCGGGAGGCTTGTTCAACTTCATTTTGCTTTAAGGGGCCATATCATCTATATGCCAATGTCATTGGTTGAGATTGACCGGCCCAATTTGCGGTATGAGAATGTTCCTCTCATGAGCACCCTCCAGACAACCCATCTGCCCTTTGGCCCCTCCAATATCGAGCTGACCTTTCCCAACGAAGTAGACATCCTAACAATGGGGACGCCGGTTGCGTTGGAGAATCCCATACAGTGCGTGCAAGAGGCCCTCAATGACTCGATTGGAAGCCCAGGCTTAGATGAGATCATAAAACACAAATTATTGCTCAACGCCGATCCATCGGCAGTGATTGTCATCTCTGATAATACCCGTCCAGTGCCCTACACAGGTGAGTCCGGGATCTTGTGGCCTATTGTGGAGCGTCTGCTTCAGCACAAGGTGCGGGCCGAGGAAATTATCGTGCTAGTGGCGACAGGCATGCACCGCGGGCTAACTGATGCCGAGATCACGAATATGATCGACGCTCGCGTGCTTGCAGCTGGCGTGAAGGTGATTAACCACGACTGCCAGGAAGATGAGTGGCTGACCCATTTGGGGCAGACTGAGCGTGGTAGCGAAATTTATATCAACCAGCGTTATTTGGGCGCGGATATCAAAATCCTGACCGGCCTCGTGGAGAGCCACTTTATGGCGGGTGCCTCGGGTGGGCGGAAATCGATTTGTCCAGGGTTGATCGGTGAAGCCAGCACATTCGTGTTCCATGGTGCACCGATGATGGCACACCCGAACACGACCGACCTACTTCTCGACGGCAATCCTTGCCATGAGGAGTCTTTCGAAGTCGCAAGCAAGGCCGGGGCGGATTACATCGTCAACGTTACACTGGACCATCAGTTTCGGCTGACGGGCGTTTTTGCTGGGAATCTGAAAGATGCGCACGAGGCAGCAGTCGAGCACTTGAAGACCTACACCGCGGTTGCTTGCGAAGGCGAGTATGACGTCGTCATGACGCACGCGGGCTTTGTAGGCATCAACCACTATCAGGCCGCAAAATCGGGCACCGTCGCCGCACGCATTGTCAAGCCAGGCGGTCACGTGCTCATGGTCGCGGACAATACCGATACGGACCCGGTTGGCAGTCTGGCCTATCGCACGGTGCTGCAAATTCTGACTCTTAGCGGGGCGGAGGCGGTTGAAAGAATCCTGCTTTCGCCGGACTGGACCTTTATTCCTGAGCAGTGGCAGGTGCAGATGTGGACGCGGCTTTTTAAGAAGATTCCGTTGCATCATTTCCATTACTACAGCCCGCAGTTTGGCGAGGCGGAATATCGTTTGGCGGCTGGATCACGGCTGACGGCATTGGCGGGCGTGGACGCTGCCAGCGAGCCGGAGTCGCTTATTCCCGAGCTATTCGCCCGTAGCTTGGAGAAGCTTCAGGCTGAGCACGTCGGCCCCGATCCTTTGCGAGTCGCCTACTTGAAGGACGGCCCGTATGGGATACCGCTGCGATAGAGTATCGTTGTTGGGGGAAATTTCCCCTGCGCTTTTATAGGCTGAAGGGTTGGATTTGTTGTTATTGAACGGTTTCCAGTCTAAAAAACGTGTTGTGAGCGAGGCATGGATTCTATATCTCTTTGGTCATACTTATGGCTTCGATTAATGATTTACGGGAAACAGTTGCGCGCTTACGCGGGCCGGGAGGATGTCCATGGGACATTGAGCAGAACCATCGTTCGCTATGCGACTGTCTGGTTGAAGAATGCGCCGAGCTGCTGGACACCATTGATCGGCTTGATTTCGAGCACATGCAGGAAGAATTGGGTGACGTGCTTCTCCAGGTGATCATGCACACGCAGATGGCCGAGGAGGAAGGTCGGTTCTCATTTGATGAGGTTGCCCGCGACATTAACGAAAAACTGGTGCGCCGCCATCCGCATGTTTTTGGTGATCTTGATTTAAAGGATTCCGACGCTGTGCTCAAGAAATGGGAGGAAATCAAAGAAGAGGAAAAAAAGAACGGCTTACGCCCCTTGGAAGATGGCCCCTTTAAGCACCTACCGCCGCAGTTGCCTGCGCTGCGTTACGCACTGAATATTTACAAGCAAATCGCCAAGAAAGAACTGCCCGTGGAAGGTGAGTTCTCGCTGCCTGTTGTGGCTGAATTGGCAGACGGCTTGACCGAAGAAAAGGCAGGACGCGCTCTTTTCGAGCTGGCTGCCGCCTGCCGTGAGGCAGGTATTGATCCAGAATCCGCATTGCGTCGCCATGCCAGCGCAGCGCAACGCTCCATCGCCGAACGTGTCTCAGAAACAGAACAATCTCCGGCTCGTTGAAGTCCCCACCAGCGAAGGTGCGCTTCTGGTCCCTTACGAGATCCGTCGGTCGCGCCGGGCGCGTCATATTCGTTTAAGCGTGGGGCTGCATAATCATGCGCTTTTATCTGTGCCGTGGCGCTGTGCATTTGTTGAAGCGGTAGAATTTCTGCGTAGCCAGGGCGACTGGCTTTCGCGGAACTTGAGTGAGCATCCCACGCGCACATCGTTGCGCGAATATTTGGAACGCCATCCTCGTCTGTATGGTCTGGGTCGTGCATTTCGTCTCACGCAAGGCTTCACGCGCTCCAAGCCATTTTATGTCTATTCCACCGAAACCGACGAGGTTGAACTGCGCATTTCAGCCGAGGGGGACCAAGAGCCAAACCTTGTTCGTTTGGTGCGTGAATTTGCGCAAGAAATCATCGACCTGCGAACGCGGGAATTGGCGAAGATCGCCGACGTGTCGATCAAGCGCGTGAGCGTGCGTGATCAGGCGACGCGTTGGGGGTCGTGCTCGAGCACTGGCACGATATCGCTGAATTGGCGGTTGGTGCTACTGCGACCCAATTTGCAAGATCACGTGATTTACCACGAACTGGCCCACGTGCAGGAGATGAATCACTCCGCTTCGTTTTGGAGCCTGCTCCGCGAATACGATGCCAATACGGATGCGCACAACGAGCAGTTAAACTCAGCTGGTGCTCGGTTGATGCCATTGGGACGGAGCTAATATTGTGGGCTTCCCTAACAGGGAGGAGACTCAAATAGGGGGGGGCATATAAGTTATCTCCTTGGCTTGACCCCAGCGCGATTGTCAGGCCTTGTCGGCTGCACATGAATTTAGCGAAAATCATTACCCACGGTGGCGGAGCGCATCGCGACGACTTTCTCGCGTGTTGCCTGTTATTAAGTGAATGTCCAGCACCAATCGAGCGGCGTGACCCAACGGAAGACGAACTGGCTGACGCTAGCATTGCGGTGGTGGACATTGGTCATCGGCATGAGCCAAAGAACTCAAATTTCGATCATCATCAGTTCCCGCGCGACGCCGTGCCGACCTGTGCGTTATCGCTGGTGTTGCAGCAATTGGAGCTCTACGAGCACGCTCGTCAGTTTTGTGACTGGCTGGAAGCAACTGAGCATTTTGACTGTTGCGGCCCAAAGGAAACTGGCGAGTGGATTGGTGTGACGCCGGAGCAAATGCGCCGGCTTGATTCACCGATCGATCCGACGATTTTGCGTCTCTTTTCTCGTCAATCGGCCCATTTGCCCGGTGATCCGCTCTGGGAAATCATGCGTGCGCTTGGAACCGAGTGGGCGGGCTACGTCCGCGGCATGGCTGGGCAGATCAAATTCTTGGCTGAGCACGGTGAATTCTGGGAAATCGAACAGGATGGTGCTACGTTTGAGGTCTTCGCGATTCTGGATCGTAATTCCCCGTTGGGCGATGCGGGGGCTGGGGTAGGTTTCCATCTGAAGGCGTTACAGAAAGACCAGTCGGTCGTCGCGCTGGCGTGTCCAGACAATCGTGGTGAAGGCTTTGGTTTGCGTAAATTCAATGACAGCCCGGTGATGGAATTTACACGTCTCGAAGGAGAATCAGACGTTCATTTTGCACACAAGCGCGGTTTTATCGCGAAAACTTCAGCGCAATCAACGGAGCGTTTAAAAGAGCTGTTGCGGATGGCCTACTTGGGGGCGGGCGAGCGAACTTAGTTAGTCGTAGCGGGCCTTGAGGGCTTTCAGTCCCTGGGTTTTGTGGTAATCCAATTTGGCAGAAAAAACGGAAAAACGTTGGAATTTACCAATTCGCAACTCAGTTTCGGCCTGCCTTGCATAGGCTGCGGCACGTGCCAAGCCCAAGTTGCCCAAACTACCTTTGACATAGTGCACGAGCGAAATGAGAACCTCGGTATTTTCTTGCTGGCAGGCGAGGTCGATTTTGACGACTTGCTCGGCATAGCTATGTTCAAAGGTGTTCATGAGCTCATCTATGAAGTGGGGCATCATGGCTGATCCCACGGATGCTTCCCAGTGCTGTAGATAGTTTTCGTCCAATATTTGAACACATCTCGGTGAAGCGAATTCGTCGGAGTCAGGCATGCCGTTTCAGAAGTTCATTAACAGCCGATTGCAGGAGACTGGGTGCAAATGGCTTGGTAAATACGCGGTCGGCACCCGCGTCGAGCAGTCGCTGGTGCACCTGATGCTCGCCATGTCCAGTAACGACGATTAGCGGCATATTGGCTAGGTCTGGATCTGCACGGATACTTTCAATTAGGTCAAACCCTGACTTTCCAGGTAGCATGACATCGATGATGGCGAGGTCTGGGCGTTCTACTTTTACGAGGTGCTCGGCACCAAGACCTTCACGGCAAATAATGAGCCTACAGTCAAATCGTTTGAGGTTGAACTCAAGCAGCCGAATCATCAGCGGATCATCGTCAGCAATTAATATCGTGCTCATAATTTTTGCCAGTAGAGAAAGGTTTGATCGTCATTGGCGGGAACATGGGCACCGTCGATTTCTTTTCTCAATAGCTTCCAAATCGTTTCAGGAGATTCTTTTTGGAGTGGCATTAGAAATTCAGTGAAATTCTTCCACCCCCATATCTCGCCATCGCGCGCCCATTCAAATAGGCCATCAGTGACCATTAATACACGTGCTGGACCGCTGAGAGAAAAACGTTCGGCGGAGTATTCTGAATCTTTAAAGAGCCCGAGCGGCGGGCCCGAAGGTTCGACGCTGAAATGCTCGCCTTCGCCTATGCAACCTAGCACTGGGCAGTGGCCAGCATTGACTATTTCGATTTTTCGAAGGTTTTTGGGAACGCGTGCAATGGCACATGTAGCAAACATGGTCATGTCTTCGAGTTCTCGGCAAAGCGTGCGGTTGAGCGCCATCATGAGACCGACAAGCGAATACTGGAAGGTCACGCTAATGTGTAGCGCGGTACGAAACATTGCGGCCAGAAACGCGGCGGGGACGCCTTTACCCATGACGTCGATCATGCAAAAGATAATGTCGCCTCCTCGTGTTTCGCAGATTTCAACATGGTCGCCAGAAACTTCCTGAGCAGAACGCCGTCGGACAAACGCGCTCCAACCTTCTCCAGAGGTGAAACTGGGCAGGGGGAGGAGCTTATCCTGCATTTCGGAGGCAATCTCGAGCTCACGGAGAGCTTTGTTTTCGCGATCACGGATTTGGGCGTTGCTGGCGTTCATTACAGCGATGCCAATCAAATCCGCGAAGGTGCGCACCGTGTGGCGAACTGCGGCATTCAATTCCATTTTGGCGTTGTGATTCGCTAGCATTAGTGCGCCACAGACTCGGCCTGCGGCGATCACTGGGCAGATAATGCCGCTGCGGAAATTGTCCAGATTCGGATCATCGGCTCGTCCTGTTTCTGTCCAGCTGTATTCTTCCTCTTGTTCCATGACGAACTGTATTCGGAGCGAATCAGCAGGAACAGCAAAGGCGACATGAGACAGGGCAAGCTCAGCGAGTAAGGCTGATTGAATGACTTCGCCAAGGTAGATGCGGCAGAAGTTATGCGGGGCTACGCCTTGAATATCCGCCACGGCCTGCTTGAGGAAGTCTACCACTGTCTCGCTTTCTACGAGTGCCTCGCCGAGTCGATAGAACGCCGCGAGGCTCTCGTAGCAGGTGGACAGTTCTGTCATCGCTTTATCCATGAGGGCCTCGGATGAGTGGGCCTCGTTCATGTCGTCATGGCGACGTGTGATCTTACAGCAGTAGCCTGTGCTGGACTGCCAGTGTTCAAAGCGGTCGACTAACTTATGTACAATGTAGAGGCCGCGGCCATGTGTGGCAGTCTCGGAAGGCAGTCTGGGTTCTCGAATAACTTCTTTGGGCGGGCCATTGCCAGGATCGATCACACTCAGGCTGATTTCCCGTTCAAATGATTCCCACGAGACTGAGATCAGCGTTTTGGCGTTTTCTTGGCAGCCATGGGTGACTGCATTGGCGAAGATCTCGGTGAGGGCGAGTTGCCAATCATTGATTTCCATGGGGGGGAGGCCCATATCCGCCAGAAATAGGCTGAAGTGTTCGCGCAGCGCATTGACTTCCCCCAATCGAGCGGGCACTAAATACCGTTGTCCGGACAATGCGCCAATCATTACATCAGGATAAAGGAAGCTACCGCGTTGTCGAAAGCGAATTTTGCTTTTCGTTACGTCAGTTGCCGCTAAGGTGTTATTCAGCCCATGAAGCTATTTGACCACTTGATTCAAGAAAAGGCCCAGCTCGAGGTGAAAGTGCTGGTCAGTCGCCTTGATGCGAGCGTATGCGAAGAATTTAAGCGCTACATTGATTCTTTGTGGGCAGAGAATTTGCAACAAATCACGTTGGATATGTCTTCTGTGCACTTCATTGACAGTAGCGGCGTTGGCGCATTGATTGGTATTCAGAAGCGCTGGGGCCGTGGCACAATCATGCTACGCGGAGTGACTAGCCATGTCCGTAGTGTAATCGAGCTACTGCGGTTACAGCGTGAATTTACGCTGCTTGACGAGTAAATTTCTGCTTAAAAGAACCGCATCGTCTTGGATGCCATGCGCTCATGCTCTTCATCTGTGCAAGGAGCATTGGTGGGAACGTCCGCTTCGGCATTACTTGCCTCTACGATCTGGTTGCTAAGCATGTAGTTTTCTACTTCCTCACCGCTTACGTCTGCGAGCATGACGCCATTAATCTCCACGCAAGGAGAGAGGCTTTGGCCCGATTTTTCCACCATTTCTGCGTAGATGTCCGGATTGTTAATGATATCCCGGTCGTCGAATTCGATGTTATATTTTTTGAAGATGGCGCGAACACCATTGCTCCATCCACAATATGGCTTTAACCAAGCAATTACTTTCATAAGTCTGTGTGTGTATTTTGGAAGTGAGTTCCGTTTTAAGCGGGAATACACCCCAATCTACGCTGTTGATCCTAGAAAATCAAGAACGCGCATCAGTTATTTATGACATTCATTTTACGAGAAGTGCCTGACTCAAATAAAAGTTCTAGATTAAGCGTTACTAATCTTAATCGCAGCTTCACTCGATGAGCATTAGCGTTCAGACCAATTTTCGTTTCTGGCGTATTTTTAATGATTGGGCGTTGGACGCTGCAGGCGTGGCGGTTGCTTGGCGACTGGCCTTTGCCAGTGCCTTGGGAGTCACGGTATCGCCAGCGTCCCTATTGGTACTAGGGCTTTCGGTTTGGTTGGTCTATCTGGGTGATCGCTGGCTTGATGTGCGGGGGAGAAATTCAGATGTACTGCCTACACAGCGACACGGTTTTGTAGCCCGGCATGCGAAGCTAGTGTTTGCTGCTTGGGGGGGGGGGCTGCTATTAGATGTTTTTGTGGCGTTTTATGGGCTGAATGCCCCGCAGATTCAGGCGGGGTTGGTCTTATTGGGCATTTGCATTGTCTATACGATTGGTGTTCAGCACAAAGCGCGTGTTCGGTGGACCAAGGAGTTGCAGGTTGCGTTGATCTTTGCTGCTGGCATCGGCATATTTTTCTTCGGCGAATCGCTGAGCCTATCCGCGACAAAGGGCCTCCTTGTGACACTGGCGATTTTCGGTCTAGTCTGCTTCGTCAATTGCGCCCTGATTGCCCGCTGGGAAATTCCCGCTGATGTTCGGTTGGGTAGGCAGTCCTTGGCTCGAGCAATGGGGGAGGGGGTCTTTTGGATGCGTGGATGGCCGGCGTTGATCGGAGTTGCTAGCATCACGATTCGCGGATTGCTTTCACCGGCTATGGGGCACGTTGCGATGGCGCTGGCACTCTACGCGTTCTCTCTCCAGTTGATCGATGGCTTTGAATGGCCTCGAAATCCCGAGGATCGCCGATGTCTAGCCGATGGCCTTTTGTTCGCTGTGGGGTTGTGGGCCTGGTTGGGCTAACTTTTCTTCGCCCGATAATCACGGAAGCTTTCGATGACTGAGGCGATGACGTAAAGGGCGACACCGACTGTGATGCCACTATCGGCGATGTTAAATGCAGGATAGCGGTAGCTGCCAAAATGGAAGTCGAGAAAATCTACAACGTGCCCGTAAGCAAAGCGATCAATCATATTGCCTACGATCCCTCCTATTAATAGTCCGAAGATAACTTGGACGAAGGGGCGGTAGAGCTCAAGTTGCTGGCGAAAGTAAAAAATCGCACCCAAGGCGATAGCGCCGAGGAAACCTAGAATATAGGAATAGCCGCTAAACATGCCCCAAGCCGCCCCATCATTATAGACGTGAATGATGTAGAAAAAACCAGGGATGACGGCGATTAGGCCACCATCGTAGGGACTTGCTCCGGGGGGAACGGTATTGACGATCCACAGCTTGCTCACCTGATCGAGGATGAGCACTACTGCGGCGATTATCCAGAGTCGTGCATAGTTGACGCGGGCGGGAGCGGCGACGTCCTGTTTGGTTGCGTCACTCACGACCTGGCCAGTGTTGTCCATGGATTAATTATCGTCGTCGTCTCCACCGAGCGACATATCATCGTCGTTGTCGGCAAAGACGCCACCACGTTGAGTCCGGGTCTTGCGCTGACGTTCCATTTGGCGCTGACCTTCAAGGGAGTAGCGAGTGAAAGGAACTGCGAGCAGGCGCTCTTTGCTGATCGGCTCGCCTGTGTGTTCACACATGCCGTAGGAGTCATCAAAAATACGCTGGATGGCTTCTTCGATCTCGTAGAGGGCTTCTTGCTCGTTGGAAACAAGACTGAGGGCGAAATCGCGATCAAAGGTGTCAGTACCGGCGTCAGCCATGTGTTGGCCATAACCGGAAAGATCACCAGAGTCTTCGCGGGAAGAGCGCTTGAGGGTGTCGGCGGTGTGGATTTCTAGTTCGTCAGTCACGTGATCGCGCAGTTCCAATAGCAATTTGTAATGTCTCTGCCAGCGTTTGGGTACTTGGCGACCGGGGGGCACATTGCTGTCGCTGCGGCGCTCTGTCGGATTGAACCCAAGGATGTCTGCCAGTGAGGCGGCGGTGTGGGCACGGTTCTGAACGGGTTCGTCAGCTTCAATTTCCGCTACTTTAACCGTCTTTTTTGCAATAACCGTAGGTTTGACCTCGGGCTCAGGCTTCTTGGTTTCGAGCATTTGGGCAACATCTTCCATGGTGAAGACGACTGGCGTTTTGCCTTTCTTCACTTTGAACATGGAGGGAGTATTGCTCCTGCGACGTGCGTTTAGCACTAGCGCCTTGGTCTTTTCGTCCGGAACATTTTGGGGTGCGGCAGGCTTCTCAGCCTTGCCGTTGGTCTTGCTCGTGGTATCTGCCTTAGCAGACTTCACGGCCTTTTTATCGCCTGGTTTGGCGGATTTGCTGGTGGTGGCCTTTTTTGCGGTTTTCTTTTTCGCGGGCATGATGTTTTTCTTTTTAAAAAGTTAGATTAGATTGAGGGCCTTCAGGGCATCGTGGTCACGGGGCGAAACCTCGCCGAAATCACCAGCTGACACGAGCTTGGGCACCCAGCGCCAGGAACGTGGGCAGCGTTCGCCATCAGCGTGAGCGGCAGATACTTCCACTTCGCCTTCTGCTTTTGCGTCCACAGTGACTTGTGAGACGATAAATAGTTCCGGTAAATCGTTCGCATACTTCTTAAGAAGTTTAAACAGCGGCTCTTCTTCCTTCGCCATAATGAGAACTTTGGCTTCCAGATTTGCTCCAATTATCTTTTCTTCGCGCAGCTTTTCGAGGGGCAGGTTTACCCGTTCCTCACGGAAATTGATCAGTGCATCAATATCGGCGGCGATTTGCGGATCATAAGTAAAATCGCTCGTCTTGGGCCAAGGTTGCAGGTGGATGCTATCGTCGGCCAATTCGCCGCCACCAGTGTGGAAGCTCCATGCTTCGTCTGCCGTAAATGTGAGCACGGGCGCGATGATGCGCACAAGGGCGCGAAAAATCGTGTAAATCGCTGTCTGTGAGGACGTGCGTTCCTTCCAACTTGGCGCGTAGGTGTAGAGTCGGTCCTTGAGGATGGCGTGATAAATGCGCGACAGTGTGACGCCGACGAAACGGTCAATCTCTTGGTACGCACGGTGGAATTCGTAGGCCTCCATGGCGGTGGTGACACGTCCCGCGAAGGCTGCGGTTTGCATCAGTGCCCATTGGTCAATGGGGGTCAGGTCGGCAGGGTTGACGGCGTTTTTTTCTGGATCGAAGCCAGCCAGATTGCCGAGCTGATACATCAGCGTGTTGCGAACCCCGCGATAGACATTGGATATGAGCTTAAAGTGGTTTTCCGACAGGCGGATGTCACCACGGTAATCTTGGGAGGCTACCCACAGTCGCATGATGTCGGCACCGTATTTCTTGACCCATCCATCGGAGCTCATTGCGCCCTTGGATTTGGAGATTTTCTCACCCTTCTCATCAACGATGAAGCCGTGAGTGACGACATTTTTGTAGGGGGCGGAGCCGTCAGCAATGACCGCTGTCCAGATCGAGCTTTGAAACCATCCCCGATGCTGATCACTACCTTCTAGATACAGGTCAGCTGGCCAGGATAGTTTTTCGTTTTGTTGGAGCACGGCACGATGAGAGCAACCGGAGTCGATCCACACATCAAGCGTGTCCCCGCCCTTAGTCAGTTTTTTACCATCGAATTCGGCGGGCAAATTGACGTCCTGAAGCAGGTCCTTGGCAGACTGTTCAAACCAGATATTTGTGCCGGATTGGGCGACCTTGTCGGCGAGGCTCCGGATAACATCGGCGTCAAGAAGCGGGTTCTTATCCTCGTCGTAGAAAACGGGGATCGGCACTCCCCAAGAGCGTTGGCGGCTGATGCACCAGTCTGGGCGGGTTTCCACAGCGCTGCGAATGCGCTTGATGCCAGCATCAGGGGTCCATTTGACCTGATCGATTTGCTTGAGCACCTTCTCACGCATGTGATGGGCATCTAGCGACACAAACCACTGGTCCATCGCACGGAAGACGACCGGCGTCTTGGAGCGCCAGCAATGTGGGTAGGAATGCTCATATTTTTTAACGGCAAGCAGTGCGCCCTTTTCCTTGAGAATGCTGAGCACGGCGCTGTTGGCGGGACATTTGCCCTTGGTTTCAAGGACACTGACTCCAATCAGCTCGGCTGGCACTTGACCGTCATCAACATAGCAGCCTTGGTCGTCGAGTGGGCAGTAAATATCGAGGTTGTATTTCAGGCCTGTATGGTAGTCATCGAGACCATGGCCGGGGGCAATGTGGACGCAGCCCGTGCCAGACTCGGTGGTCACGTAATCTGCCAGCACGACAGAGCTCTTGCGGTCGATAAACGGGTGATTTGCTTGGAGGCTTTCCAACTCACGACCCGCATGTGTTTTACCAAGGGTCGCGCCTTCGAGCGAGCAACTCTGGATAAAGCTTTCGGCTAATTGTTGGACGACGAGATAAGTCGCGCCGTTGTGCTGGACTTCGACATACTCCAAGTCTGGGTGCACTGCCACCGCGAGATTCGCGGGCAAGGTCCACGGGGTGGTTGTCCAGATGACAATGTAAAGGGGGTCCTCAATATGCAGGAATTGATGGCCAGAGATTTCGAAACGAACCCAGATTGATGGGCTGACGTGGTCTTGATACTCAACTTCGGCTTCGGCGAGAGCGGTTTCACAGGGGATCGACCAGTAAACGGGCTTCTTGCTGCGGTAAACCAGCCCTTGCTCCACAAATGAGGCAAAGGTGCGTAGGATAGTCGCCTCGTATTCGGGCTTCATCGTCTTGTATTCCTCGGCCCAGTCAGCAAGGACGCCGAGGCGTTGGAACTGGCTGCGTTGGGTCTCGATGTACGAAGCGGAAAAATCGGCGCAAGCTTCGCGGAGCTGGTGGGGGGGGAGGTCCTTGCCTTTTTCGCGGAGATCCTTGGTGACCTTGAACTCGATCGGTAGGCCATGGCAGTCCCAGCCGGGCACATAGGGTGCACGGAATCCCTGCATGGACTTGTAGCGTAAGATGCTGTCCTTGAGGATCTTATTCAGAGCGGTGCCAATATGCACATCGCCATTGGTGAAGGGGGGGCCATCGTGCAGAATAAAAGCCGGGCCATTCGCGTTTTTGGCCTGAATTTTTTCATAGAGGCCCATATTCCGCCAGTGTTCCAGACGGGAGGGTTCGCGTTTGACCAGATTTCCCCGCATGGGAAAATCTGTATCGGGGAGATTTAACGTGTCTTTTAATTCCATTGCCGGTCGGCATTGTCGCCGGTTGGCGCACTCCAATTCAAAAGGCGGGGAGTCTGCCGCTTTCCCCACCCAAGTCAAGGGCGGTTTTGCCCTTTTGTAACACTGAGTTTGGCTCAGTTGAACGGGCGCATCTTTACCCCCATGACAAACACCTGACAAACATTTTAATACGTCCTGACGACTTTGTTTAACCGACCTGCTACACTCGGGACGAACTTCAACATCTAATGATCATAAAAACATCTGTATTGGCCCTGCTGTTACTCTCGCAAGTAATTATATCCAAAGGGTTTATGGTTGGACGGGCGAGGTTTTACGCCCACGAGCTGAGGCAGCGCTTAAGTCCATGGCCAAAGGCGTTCCTGAGCAGATATTGGCAAACACATCGCTATGGCCTTGCATTTGCAGACTGGTTAAACGGGCCTAGACGGTAAACTGAGAAGAGCCTTTGCTGCAAATAAGTAATAATTATGCATTCATTATTTGTTCCGGCGATCAGTAATTAGTCGATTGATTTCAGATTTAGACTAAAATTTGACGCATATTTTATATTTTATTCATAAATAATCTTGATGATGTAATATCAAGCGGGTTTAATTGGGTAGTTTTACCTACTATGCCCTTGGATAATCGTTCAATTGGAGAGTGCGGCCTCGCAGAATTCAAAAATCGAATTGATTTTTTGCGAACGAGGTTAATTGAGGTCTACGAGCGCACTGGACACCGCGTTCATGATGAGATCCTTAGCTTCAGCTTTAAATTGGACACCAAATATACGGATACCAAGGGGTGTATGCTCTATCTTTTGATCATTGGGGGAACCTTACCAGAGTTTACTCAGCGTTTTGATTTCCCGGGTGATGATTCAATCGAGCAGTTCATTCTTGAATTATATTCACAGCTAAATTCACGTGGTGTAGCTTAGGCGGTTGTCCCCAAGGTCCATTCGCTAGCGCCTTTGAGTATCTTTTGTGACGCTCTTTAAGGTATTATCTATTACCCAAAATATATTGGTGGATTTATTTCATCATTAATTGGCTTTGGTGTTTGCAATAGTGGTCGATTAAAGGGGGATGGTAGAAATACATTCTCATCCTCGCACATTTGAAGCCTTTGAGCGCCTATATCAAATACGGGTCAAAATACGGCATCTCTTCAGCTGTGATCCAAGCTTCAAGCGAGGTATTGAGCGTTACTGCCGGGAGTTACCCATTCAAAAGTACCCTCTGAATGCGTATATGGTCTATAACTTGATCGTTACTGGCGTGCTACCGGACGAATATTTGCATTTCGACTTCCCAGGTGAACATTCTCTGGCCAAGTATATTGAGCGTCGCTACGAGAAGTGCCACGTTAAGCATAGCGACGGATTCAGTACAACGCTTGAGGGGTGTTAATCGAGACGTTATCAGCCGACCATTGACCACATGCGCTTCGCGCTTTCACGATCGAGTTGGTCGACGGGGGGGAATCGGTAAAGGTCGCCAAAGACGTCTTCCATTAAAAATCCGCCGTCGTCCATCGAACGGGGCCAAGCGTCGAGTGCGGTTTGAAATTGGCGTGGGCCAGCGGCGGTCTGGACCTTCCACACGCGCAATTCAAAGTCGGTGTCGATCTTGTCGATGCCGGTCACTGCAAAGGTGAAGCTACTTGCGATGATGGCCTCCTGTAGTGCACGAGCCGAAGATTCGTCCAGATCGTCACTGCTAGCGATAAAGCCAACCTCCTCGTTCTTATCATTGCGTAGCGAGAGGTAGCGCCCGGGCTCGCTGAGAGGAAAACACTTAACTGGGCGGACAATGACGGCGTCCGCGCCTTCGCGCCAGATGGTTAGGCGACCGGCCCCGCAAGAAGCGAGCTGTAGGGGGGGGGGGGATTCTTGTGATGCTTCCATAGTGAATTGAGGCGAAGTATTTTTAAGATCAGATGGCGAACTGCTCATGCAGCTCGGTTTGCATGTTGTGGAGTTTGCGATAAACGCCATCGGGGAGTTCGAGCAAATCCTGATGGGAGCCTTGCTCGACGAGTTGGCCATCTTTCATGACAAGGAGTCGGTCAGCTTGCTTGAGAGTGGATAGGCGGTGCGCGATTGCAATCACCGTGCGGCCCTGGACGAGCTTGTTTAGCGCTTCTTGAATTTTCCGCTCGGTCTCGGTGTCGACGTTACTGGTGGCCTCGTCGAGGATGAGGATCTTCGGGTTGTGCAGGATCGCACGGGCGATGGAAATACGTTGGCGTTCGCCGCCGGAGAGCGTATGCCCGCGCTCACCGACTACGGTGTCGTAGCCTAGGGGGAGCTTGCAGATGAAGTCATGGGCGTTGGCTGCGCGTGCGGCTTCGATAACGTCTTCGTAGCCTGCATCACGTTGGCCATAGCGAATATTTTCCAACAATGAGCCGTGGAACAAGAATGGCTCCTGCAAAACCATGCCTAGGTGTTGGCGATAGCTGGAGACGTCAACTTCAGCCAAGTCTCTTCCATCGATTAGCACCTTGCCACCAGTCGCTTGGTAAAAGCCCGCAATGAGGTTGGTGATCGTGCTCTTACCAGCGCCCGATGGGCCGACTAGGCCGATCATTTCACCAGGCTTGATGGTAAAGCTGATGTTCCGCAGTGTTTCGTGTACGCCGTCGTAGGAGAAATTTACGTTCTCCAGAACAATTTTACCGGACACTTCGGTTACTTGGCATCGTTCATTGGAGAGGGTTGGGTCGGGCTCGGTGTCCATTATTTCGAATACGCGGTGCGCCGAGCTAACGGCCCGGTTGAGCATACGTGTGATTTGACCAATGACCTCCAATGGGTGGAAGAACATCCCCATGTACATCAAGAACGCGACGAACGTGCCCACGGATAATGGCTTGCCCCAGTCTCCGAAGACACGAGGTAGCGCAAACGCCCATACGATCAGCGTAACGAAATGAACCGTGCCCATCAGCATGGGCCAAAACTTTGTCCACACGCCATGCACTTCGCGAAAGCTTTCCAGAGCCTTGTCATTGCGCTTGCCGAAGCGATTGACCTCACGGCTTTCCTGACTGAAGGCCTTGACGACGCGCATACCGGGGATGGTGTCCGAGAGCACAGCGGTTACGTCTGACCACTTGCGCCAAGCCTTCATGAAGTATTTGTTGATGTGCTTGCCGTGCAGGTAATAGGCGTAGAGGTAGGCGGGCACTGGGATGACCAGAATTAGCCCAAGCTGCCAGTCCATACTGATTAGCACGGTGCCCAGACCGATAAGCATGACGATGGCCAGAGTTGCCTCAACGACGCCAAAGGCGATGAAGTCCCAGAGTCGGTCCGTGTCCGAGCTCACGCGGCTGATGATACTGCCCGTCTGCTTCTTGGAGAAAAACGTTAGGCTCAGCTTTTGTAGGTGGCTGTAAAGATCGCGCCGGAGATCGTGCGCGACGTTTTCACCAAGATAAGCCAGGCGCTTGAGACGAACCCATACGCATAGCTCACGTGTCAGATAAAGAAGTGCCAGTCCTCCAACGATGGACAGCGTTATCTCGGTGGTGGCAGTGCTCGACAGTTCGCCCAGCTCCAATGGCTTAAGGATTTTATCGATCACGTAGCCTGTAATGAAAGGCGGGATCAGGTTGAGCATCGTTACAACCAGTGCACAGGCGAAGCCGACGGTGACGTCTTTACGATAAGGCCGGAAGTAGCCGATTAGCCGCATTATAATCTGAAACTGACTCGACATCACCGATGACTGCGCGTCTTTGATTTTCGCACTGACCGATTCAGCATAGGCACGGTCGGCGTTTTCGGGTGACACAGCATGCCCCTTTACCTGTTGGTCGAGCACGAAGCGGATGTTTTCCATCGCCTGCTTTTGCCGTCGCGAGTAGTTGACCTGCATCAGCGGCAACCGTGAATTATGGCGCAGCATCAGCAATGCGCTGGAGCTGAGGCCGGGTAATTCCATGACCTGTTGAATCTCGCTGCGGTCCAGTCGGTCGGGGTTGTTGTCGTCCGCAGTGGCGAAGAAAAACACCTCGTCGTGCCCGAGGACGAGCCAGCCTTGGGTCAGCTTGCCAACTGTATCCAAGTCCGCCATGGCGTACAGCAGCGGCCCGCGACCGTTGTTGAGCGCTTTCACGCGGTCGATTAGTGCAGGCGGAATCTGCGCCGGTTGTCCGGCGTAGCGTTCAATGATGATACGGTCTTTGTGAAGGCGGTCGTGGGTATCCGTGGACATGGCGTACAGTCAGTTAAAAATCAGTGGGTCAATTCGGCAAATCAGAAGACAAAAAAACCCGGGAGCTTTGCGGTCCCGGGGCGAGCGTGGTGGCGAAAAAATCGCTCAGCAAACGTTGGCGGCGGGAACCTTGGGAAAAATGCGACCCTTGATCGCGGCAAACTTCATGCAACCGCGCAGGGAAGGAGACTCAATGTCTTTCATATGATGCGGTGTGTTTTTCATGAAGTGAAGGGATTGTTTCGGTGGGCGAAGTTGTTAAAAAAAAGGATAATACTTGTTACGTCAACCCTGAGTTTTGCCACGAACCTATGGCAGATATGTTTTAATCGAAAATAGGAATTCGCTAGGGGTTAACCCTCTTTTTCATTTAGAAGGCGGTCGAGTTCGTTCAATACACTTGTTGGGCCGACGTATTTACCGCCCACATAGCTGTGTTTGAGGATTTCGCCATTACGGTCCACCAGAACCAGGCAAGGGATGCCGCTTGCGCTAAATTGAGTGAGTTGCTTGGCGGAGTCTTTCTTGTCGAAATCCAGTGAAAGCCAAGGCATTTCGTATTCGGTGATATAGCCTTCCATGGCATCTTCGCTACGGTCACTACTAACGAAAATGATCTCGAAATTACCATGCGTGGCAGAAGCCTTATTGTAGTATTCAATGAGCTTGGGGGTGAAACCTCGACATGGGGGGCACCAGTGCGCAGAGTAATAGATTCCGTAGTATTCCTTGGGCTCGAGTTTACCTCCGTTGGTTGAAATTACGCGGTCACCGTCCCGCTTTACAAGGTCCCGAAAAATTGCTTTTTCAAAGGGAGTCTTTTCCACGGTTCTCTCTGCGGCGGCCAAATTTGGGTCGACGCCGTCATTCGCTTGTAAATCAGCGATGTATTGTTGGTCTTCAGCACTTAGCCGTTGAAGGGGGACTTGATAGCGCATGCCGTCGCCCTTGGTGAAGACAACAAATGTCTCGCCGCCTTTGTCATATGTTTCCACGAAGTCCGCTGTCATCGGCTGCCCGGACTGGTCTTTCCAGACACGAGCGTCTGACACGGTGGCAGTTATCAGTAAGAGGGCGAATTGGAAAATGGTGATGTATCGCATATTAATTATAAGGACTGGTGAATTGTGCTGTCCCTAGAACTTTGAATCAATCATTAATTAAGTTACATCTGCCAAGCTGAAGGTGTTTTACTTCTGCCAGTAGACGTTCATGGTTGGAGCTATGTCAACACAGGCCTTTGAAGAGCCACTCCAGAGCTATCTTGCCATGCTTCAATTAGAGCGCGGGCTGGCAGCTCACACGCTCGAAGGCTACGAGGGCGATTTGCGCCAGTTTATTGCGTTCCTTGCGGCTCGTGGTGTTGCCGACTGGCTGGCGGTCCAAGGCGATGATCTTGCGGCGTGGATTGGCTCACTCAGTGATGAGGAATATGCGGTCACCAGCTTGGCTCGCAAGCTCACGGCCGCTCGTGGACTCTCTCAGCATTTGGTGGCCGAGCGTTTGCGAGAAGACGTCTTTTCGGAACTGGTGCGAGGTCCGAGACTGACCCGGAAATTGCCCGGTGCGCTCTCCCCCGAGGAGGTGGAACGCTTGCTCTTGGCTCCAGTCGAGACAACGCCGCAAGGTTTACGTGACCGCGCCATGCTCGAGTTAATGTATTCCAGTGGGCTGCGGGTCAGCGAGCTGTGCGCTTTGATGATCCAAGCTGTGGACCTTGAGACTGGTTTGCTGCGGGTGCATGGGAAGGGTTCCAAGGAACGCGTTGTGCCAATGGGCTCTCACGCGACCGCCGCGCTTCAGCGTTATCTGGATATTGCGCGCCCTAAACTGCTCAAGCCACGCACTGGCAGTGAGTTGTTCCTCAGCCAATGGGGCAGGGCACTTTCGCGAAAGACTTTTTGGGTGATGATCAAAAAGACGGCGCTTATGGCAGGCATTGATCAGCCAGTAAAACCGCATTTGCTACGTCATTCGTTTGCCACTCATCTGTTGGAGGGCGGTGCCGATTTACGGGCGATTCAGGAAATGCTGGGTCACTCCGATATTTCCACAACACAGATATACACATACGTGCGAGGGCAATCTTTGGCCACAGCACATGACAAGCATCACCCGCGAAATCAGCTTTAGCACTCAGGATTCCTGCTGTTCGTCTATTTGAGTGAGGAAGTGATCGATTTTTTGGAATAGACGTTCGAAGTTGATGGGCTTGGTCTCGAACTCGTCGCAGCCAGCTTCTAGGGCACGCTCACGGTCCCCTTGCATGGCGTGTGCAGTCAGCGCAATGATGGGGATGTGGCGAGTTTGTTCGGATTGACGCAGACGTGTAGCAACCGTCCATCCGTCCATCCCGGGCAAGCTCATGTCGAGCAGGATTAAGTGGGGCAATTGATCCTTGGCCGCTTGCAGGCCTTTGTTGCCATCGCCGGCGGACGTAGTATGGTAGCCCCGGCGATTTAACCGTCGCCGGACCATGTCACAGAGGGTTGGATTATCCTCAATGACCAGAATATGGCATGAGTTCATGTTCGCTGTACTGAGTTAATTTGTAGTTGCTCAGCAGGAACGGGTTTTTCAGTGGGGCTCAAGTCCCCGGGTAGGGTGATGGTGAATACAGACCCTACGCCGGGTCGTGAGGAAACCGCTACATCGCCACCCATAAGGTGACAGAAGCTGCGGGTGATCGCAAGGCCGAGACCGGTGCCGCCGTATTTGCGGGTGGTCGAGCTGTCGGCCTGCGTAAAGGCTTCAAAAATGTTTTTCATTTGTGACTCGGTCATCCCGATGCCGTTATCTGCCACTTCACAAATGAACAAGGGACGGTTATCTTCGGAGAATAGGCGTGAAAGCGTGAGCCGGATTTCGCCTTTTTCGGTAAATTTCGTGGCGTTGGAGATCAGGTTGAGCAAGCACTGCTGGAGCTTTATTTCGTCGGTGACAAGGATCTCGATGTCATGCGGAACATTGATAACCAGTTCGTTGCTATTCTCGCGCAACAAGGGTTTGACGGTCTGGGCCAGGCGGTGGACGAGGTCGGAGACGTCAATTGGCTCTAAGTGAATTTCCAGTCGGCCGGACTCAATCTTTGAAATATCTAGGACACCATTAATCAGATGAAGCAGGTGGTTGCTGGCGTCGGCAATTGTTTGCAGATCCTCTCCGTAGCCTTGGACGCCATTTTCAACCAGTTCTTCCTGCACTAATTCAGTGTAGCCAGTTATTATACCTAATGGCGTGCGCAGTTCGTGGCTCATGTTGGCCAGAAACTCATTCTTAACTTTATTGGCGCGTTCAGCGTCTTCACGAGCCGCTTGCGCGGCGGCAATTGCTTCACCGCGGCGTTTGAATTCTTCTTCGACGCGGGTTATCACACGATTGTACTCTGCCGCAATTTGGCCGACTTCGGTGTGTGGCTCAACGTAGACTTGTTGGTTGAAACTCCCCATTCGCCGTTGTCGGTCCATTTCGGTTATGAGGTCCACCAACTCGGTGCTGGCACCATGCTCGGAAACATTCAGGCCAGCTTGCTCCTGCTCGGGCGTTACTCGAAGCTTCAGCATGCCACGAAGAATCAGAAAGAAGACGAGTGACGTGCTGAAGGTCCAAATGAAACAGACCACGATACCAAGAACTTGTACGCCCAATTGCTCCATGCGGCTAAAGCCTGTGCTCCAAGCAGCCTCTTGACCAAATAGAGCGACGGACAATGTGCCGAAGACTCCGCAAAAGGCGTGTGCAGGCACAGCTCCAACGGCGTCATCAATCTTCAGCTTTTCAAAGAGTAGCATACCTCCAAAGCAGATTAGCCCGGAGAGAATACCAACGATTGCAGCTCCGCCCAGGCTGACCACGTCACAACAGGCAGTAATTCCTACGAGGCCGCCAATGATGCCGTTCATAATCGACCAAGTCTTTGGCATGCCGTAGTAGAAATATGCGACAGACATGGCAGCGAGACCGCCGAAGGAACCCGCGACGATTGTGTTGGCGATGATCAGAGGCACGTGGCTGTTAAGCGCCAAAGTACTGCCTCCGTTGAATCCAATCCAACCAAACCACAGAATCAGCGTACCTGCGGAGGCCAGCGTGAGATTATGCCCCTGGATCTTGGGCTGCCCTGCCTCAAATTGTCCCAAGCGAGGCCCGATAATCAGAATACCTGCGAAGGCGACCCAGCCTCCAACTGAATGCACGACGGTAGAGCCGGCAAAGTCTAGGAACCCGCGTTTCGCCAGCCAACCGACGGGACCATCTGCATCAACTGCCCATGCCCAGTGCCCGAAAATCGGGTAGATAATTGCAGAGACAAATACCGCGACAGCCAAGTAGGCACTGAAGCGAATTCGCTCAGCCACCGCGCCGGAAATAATAGTGATTGCTGTGCCGCAGAATACCAACTGGAAGACGAAAAATGCCAGTAATAGTGGCTCGTCACCTGGGTTAAATAGAAAATGCTCCAGCCCTAAGAAACCAGAAATACTACCGCCTCCGAACATTAACCCGAAACCGATGAGCCAAAAAACCGCTGCGGATACGCAGAAATCCGCCATGTTTTTTATAGCGACGTTGATGCTGTTCTTGGCTCGGACTAAACCGGACTCAAGTAAACAAAACCCAACCTGCATTGTCATCACCATTGCAGCGGTGACGAGAATCCAAGCTATATCTAAGCCCTCGGTTTCCATGACTATGCCATAGGCAGGTTTCATATCATGCAATTATCGAGCCAACTATCGGTTGAATTAGGTGTAATACTCTAGTCAACCAGCGAGATTCCCGATTTACAATTTATTTACTGCGATGGAGTTACATCGCTTGCTAATGTTCAAGGAGGTCAGAAGGAGCAACGGTTTTTGAATTTAGATTGTACCATTCCCATTTACCACCTGCTGCTCACTGGTCACTGATTATTTGTCCCGTGGCGATACGGTGATCACAATCGATTTAGAGATAGGCGTGTTGCTGATATTGGCCCGCGCGCCAATCGGCACGACTCGGGGTAATATGCAGCGGGCTGATCCCCGTGGGTTTTCATAGGGAATAGCTCGGCCGTGCGTATCTCACCCTGGAAATGGCTGGTGATGGTTTCCTTTGCCTGAATAACAATGTCGGTGGTCTGACGTATCAATTCTTCGCTGACGCCTGAGTGCTCCGTGGTGTCCTCCCAAGTTAATTTTTCGCCAGTTCATTCAGCCAGGCGACGACGGTTTCGGTCACCTGTTTTTTGTGGATGGGATCATTGAAGCTGTGGTCTGCGCCCTCGATGAAGACGGTCTTTACTGTGCTGCCTTTCAAGCTGGCGATTTGCTCGGTGTCACGAGGGAGGACAACGTCGTCCGCGGTGCCATGGAGGAGGAGCCAAGGGGCGGTGACTGCTTCAGCTTGTGGGGCGACGCTGACAATGGTTTCGCACAGGTCGTGCATAAAGGCCGAGGAAAGCGGGCAGTTGTCCTCTTCCCACATCAGGCCTTCGTCGGGCGTTTCGGTGCCAAACTCAGTCTGGGCAAAGGCCTTGGTATCGACCATGCCCGCGAGCGAAATAAGCGCCTTGATGCGCGGGTCTCGTGCTGCCTGAAGCACCCCGACAGCACCGCCCATGCTATGGCCAACGTAGGCAATTTTGTCGTAATTGGTCGAAACGGCGTCCAAGATCGTCCGGAGGTCACCAACTTCTTTGGAGATCGTTGCCTCGCGGAAATCGCCTGCGGAGTCGCCATTGCCCGCAAAGGAAAAGGCCAGCGTGTTGAAGCCTGCGGCGTTGAGGGCGGCGGCGGTGCCGGCGATGATGGGGCGGTCTTTGTTGCCGGTTACACCGTGGCCGAGGACGACGATCCAGCCCGACAGTGCGTCATCGGAGCCACTGAGGAAGTCATAGTGCAGTGCATCGCCATGTGCGTTTTTAATAATGTCGTCCATAGCTTATCCGAGTGCGCGGCCTTTGAAGGTGAGTTCAGCGATGCCGGACTTGTCAAGTTCGCCGAGGCCCATTTCCGTCATCTTCGTGTATTGCTCGAAGGTGGCTTGAGCGAGCGGAGTTGCGATGCCTTGGCTCTTGGCGAGCGCAAGCGCGATGCCGGAGTCCTTGGCGGCGTGTTCAGCGGAGAAGTAGCAATCGTGGTCGCGCTGGATCATGTCCGCCGCATCAGTTTCGAGCACGCGTGAGTTTGCGCCGGTTTGGCTGAAGACCCGGCACAGCATGTCGAGGTCGAGCCCGAGTGCCTGACCGATGCCAAGTCCTTCTGCTAGGGCGGCGGTGTTGATGTTCATGACCATGTTGACGAGCGCCTTGACCTCGGAGGCCTTGCCCGATGGGCCGACATAGTGTAGCGCCTTGCTAAGGTCATCGAGTAGCGGCTTGGTTTCGTTGAAAAGCGGCTCGCTGCCACCAATCATGAGAAAGAGTTCGCCGTTGCGTGCTTGAGGGATACTGGAGGCCATGCAGGCTTCGAGGCATTGTGCGCCGACCTGCGCCGCCGCGTTGTCCATCTTCTGGTGAACCGCGGGCGTTAGCGTGGCGCAATTGATAAATACGCGGTCTTTGGCACCTTGGAACAGGTTGTTTTGGCCGAAGAAAATGGCGTCCATCGCCTTGTCGTTGGTGACAACGGTCAGGATGATGTCTGAATCCGCAGTCACGTCTGCTAGCTTGGTTCGGACGTTTGCGCCGACTTCTTCAGCGAGTTCGCGCGCGACATCTGCATTGATGTCGAAGACTGAGGCGACGTTGTAGCCTTTATCATTGAGACAGCGGGCCATGTTACCGCCCATGCGGCCGAGGCCGACGATTCCGATTTTCTTATCTTTCATAATCAGGGAGATGATTGAAGTTTACCAAGTTGCACATACAGGGTCCAGTGATTATCAACCTGTAGGGCAAGACTATGGAAGGATAAAGCGGTCTATTGGCTTTACGTTTTGTCTTTGGAGTCCTTCTTGGCGTCGGCGTGAATGACCTCCTCCATGGTCAATCCTGTCAGCTGTTCAATGCCTTTGAACAATCGCCACATGGCGTAAAAACTGATCGGTAGGGTGCAGATGCTGATGACGATCAAGCCGACCCAATGCTGGGTGCCAATCTCGGAGTTGTAAGCCGCCTGATCAACCCGCGGATCGGTCACCACGATCATTTTGGTAATGAAGAAATTCAGGAAGGCGCTGACGAGAAAGGATAGGGCGATAATCCACGTGCAGAGCTTCATGAGGTCATTGAACGAGGCTTTCTTGGCGGGCGTATCAATGCGGGCGTCGATCTTTTCCGCATCGAAGATGTCGGGGTTGTAGAGAAGAGCGTGGATCAGCGGGTTTTTCGTTTTTAGAGACACCACGACAGCAATGCCGATGAGCAGCGGCATGAGGGTTTCCTTAATCGCAAAATAAATTGGCGGCAGTTTGAATAGCCCAATGCTCCCAGTGAGCAAAACGCCCACGATGCCGAGGATGGAAATAAGATTCCGTTTCTTGCGCTTCTTTAGGTCGTAGAGGAAATAGCCGACCGGAAACGCCAAAGCAACCAACAGCACGCTTGTGGGGCTAAGGAAGGGCAGCCATTTGGCACCCTTGTTCAAGATCATAACAGGCAACAACAGATTGAAGCCCAGATTCAAAAAAAGGTTCTCGCGCGGTGGTTGCGACATGGGGGAGGGTGATTGGCCCCTCCGGCAGGCTAGTCAATCCTCAAATAGACGTTGCCTTGCGCCGCCTGACCGCAATCGTAATAAAATCATGAGCAAATTACGGCCTATCCGTTGCCTGATCACTGCCGGCCCGACTCGGGAATGGCTGGACCCTGTGCGCTTCATTACGAATCCCTCCAGCGGTAAAATGGGCTATGCAATTGCCGAGGCGGCGCGAGACATAGGCTGGGCAGTGGAGCTGGTTAGCGGGCCGGTGGCCTTGGCCGCACCAGATGGCGTCACGAGGGAAATGGTTGTAACTGGTGAGGATATGTTGTCGGCTGTGCAGCAGCGTTTCCCTGCGTGCGATGTGCTCATCAAGACTGCGGCGGTGTGCGATATGCGACCTCGACAGCGTGACGATCACAAAGTTAAAAAAAGGGACATGGCTTGGACGGTTGAGTTCGAGCCGACAGCGGACATTTTAAAGACCGTGGCCGCAAGCAAGCGCGCCGATCAGCTAGTCGTTGGCTTTGCCGCAGAAACGCAAGATGTGGAAGCCTATGCCCGTAAAAAACTGACCGAAAAGAATTTGGATTTTATTTGTGCAAATTCCGTTGCAGTTGGTGGCGCTTTTGAGTCGGACTGCAACGAAATCCTGCTCATTGGGGTCAATGGAGAAACCAGCAAACTCGGGCCAGCCAGTAAGATAGAAGTCGCCCGGTTATTGATCAGCCACTTGGCCGACTTTTTAGACCTTGTTTAAGAGGCGAGGCGCTGAATCATCTTCAGCATTTCCTGATAAACCGCATTTTCGTCGCCATTGATAATGGAGACCATCTGGCGGACAGCTTCTTCTTCTTCGGGAGCAATTTCGCCGTCGGAAATAAAGAGCTGATTGATTGCCTGAATGGCAAAACGGCGGTCCTTCTGGTCTATTATCAGGTTGCGCATATCGCGCAGTAGGCGAATGCGCTCGGCCTCGTAAATTGGCTGTTCGAGCATCGGCGAAAGGTCATCCCACGTTTGTTCTTCAATACCCGGCATGCGAGGAATGAAGTCCGTTAAAAATCGTTCTTCTTCGGGTTGAACCACGCCGTCCACCCAAGCTGCTGCTATTAGAACTTTGGCGACCGCTAACGATAGTTCTTTATTAATCATAAATGGGGGGGGAGACTTTTTTAACGCTACTAGGTTGCGGCTAAACTGCAACTGATAAAACTGATCATAAGATGGACGTGATTTAATACTTGGAGCCAAATGCCTCACGGTATTGGGAGAAATCATCACTGCTTTTTCTAAACGCGGCACCAGGCTGTACGGTGGGAGAAAAGCGGACCTCTTCGCTGCCCGTTTCAACGAGCTGCTGGCTCTGTACCGTTTTAGCCTTGGGGGCCGTGGACTCATCAACAGTTGGGAGGGTTTCCGTTAGCCACGTGCCAGCAATGTCGGGGTCTGTGCCGTCCACCATGAGGTACACGTTGTTGTAGAGAGCATGGGATGTGACAGTAGAGATGAGAAGAAGGCCGAAAACTGCGGGTAGGGGGAAGTATCTCGTGAAAGGCATGATTTAATAAATATCTTATTGTGGTGTACAGGCAATGCAAAATGCGTTCCGCCTTGCGCTACTCAGTGCAGTGCTTATTTTCCCGCACATGAACTCGATGACTGGTTATGGCCGCGCTCAAATTGAATGCCTCGGGCGCTTGGTGTCTTTGGAAATTTCTTCCGTCAACCGACGCAATTTGGAGATGACCTCCTCTCTGCCCCGAGAATGGCAAGGCATGGATCGTGTGATCGGTGAGCAGCTGCGTGCGCGATTCCAGCGAGGCAAATTCCATGTGCAATTGCAATTGCGGTCTTTGAGCGGTCCAGAGTCTCAGTGGGACGCCGCTGTCATCCAGCAGCGATTCAAAGAATTGAAGAAAATTGCCGGTCAGGATTTGGTTGCCGACGCCAGCTTCTGGTTGCGCTTGGCAACACACACTCAGGACACCCAGCAGGATATTGATTGGGAGGATGCTTGGAACGCCATTTCGGGAACTTTATCGGAAGCCTTGGACGCCTTGGCCGGTATGCGCGCTACTGAAGGACAGGCCTTGACCGAAGATATTCAGCAGCGTTTGGCTTTACTGGAAGGCTGGCGCACAGAGATTTCCGGGCTGGCGCAGCAATCGGTTATTAATTATCGCGAAGCCCTCATGGAACGCTTGAAAAAAGCCAACCTAGAGCTTCATCTTGACGACGAGCGCGTGCTCAAGGAAATCGCGCTGTTTGCTGATCGTTGCGATGTGGAGGAGGAATTGACCCGTCTGGCCAGCCACCTGATGCAGTTCAATCAAGCCCTGGAAAGTGATGAATCCGTGGGCCGGAAGCTCGACTTTATGTGCCAGGAAATAAACCGCGAGGTGAACACCATTGGCAGCAAGGCCAATAACCTGGAAATCACGCGATTGGTGATCGAATGCAAGAACGAGCTGGAGCGCATCCGCGAGCAGGTCCAAAACATCGAATAAGCGATGGCAGACCCCGTCATTGTTCTGGGCGGTGGGCTGGGCGGCCTGAGCGCCGCGATTCACTTGGCCTGCGCTGGCGAGCGGGTCACACTGCTTGAGCAGAACACGCGTTTTGGCGGCAAGTGCAACCTTCGTCAATGGGAAGGCTTTCAGTTCGATACCGGCCCTTCGCTGCTGACCATGCCCTTCGTTGTCGATGAGCTGTTCGCCCATGCCGGGCGTCGTCGGGAGGACTATTTGGAGTTCACGCGTGTTGCCCCGGCCTGCTGTTATTTTTTCCCTAATGGACGGACCTTCGACGCACCTGGCACACTGGAGGGATTCCGCGAAGCCGTGGCTCGGGATTTTCCGAAAGACCTAGCTGGTTTTGACCGTTTCATGAAATACTGCCGCAACCTCTGGGAGGTCAGTGGACCGTTGTTTTTGTTTAATCGATTGGAGCCCGCCATTGCGCTGAAAATTCGCCCTAAGCACGCCTTGGCTGGCCTTGCAGCCATGCGACCGTGGACGCTGCGTCAGGCGGTGGAACATTATTTTAAGGCCCCTGAGCTGCGTCAGTTGTTTTCGCGCTACGCAACCTACAACGGCTCCGATCCCTGGCGCACACCAGCGACGTTTAATGTGATCAGCTATGTGGAAATGGCCTTTGGCTCGTGGCACATTCAGGGCGGTGTTTATCAACTGGTTGAGGCGCTGGTTCGCTTGGCGGGCGAGCTTGGCGTGGAGCTTCGATCAGAGACCAAGGCGGAAGCGCTGCGTTTTAATACTGACGGGATGGGGGTTGCTGGCGTGGAATTAGCCGATGGGACTTTTCTGCCAGCGAGTCAAGTGGTGGTCAATGCAGACGGCGTTGCCGCGCTGACGGGGTCGCTGTTTGGTGGGCATCCAAAATCGGCCCAATGGCGTCGTCAATGGGAGGCGCGTGAAGCGTCCAGCAGTGGGGGCGTTCAGTTACTGGCGATCAAAGGAAATTGCGATGCGCTGGCGTGCCACAATATTTTCTTTAACGCGGATTATCGCCAGGAGTTCACGGATCTATTTGACCGACCACAGCCGTTGCGTGATCCGACGATTTACTTGTCTGCGCCGTGCAAGATCGATCCAACGCAGGCTCCGGCGGGGCATGAAGCGTGGTTCCTGCTAGTCAATGCGCCAGACTGTGGTCGATCGCCCGAATGGCCGGAAGATTACGATGCTCGCGTGCGCGAATCCTTGGCAAAGCAATTGCCTTGGTTTAACGATGATCGCGTGCTCTGGCGGGAAAGCCTGCCGCCCAGCTTTTTGCGTGATGCCTATGGTGCTTGGCGAGGGGCAATTTATGGGCCTGCTTCCAATGACCGTCGTTCCGCTTTTTTAAGGATTTCTCCGCGAGGGCCTGTTCCGGGAGTGTTCTTTGCGGGCGGGGCAGCACACCCGGGAGGGGGCATTCCGTTGGTGTTAACAAGTGGGCGTTTGGCAGCCGAGTTAGTAGCGAAGTAGGGTAGACCAGTAGTCTTTAATCAACAAAATACATGCTGTTGGCAATGCCTTTGCATTGGGCAAAGAACTGCTTGAATCGGTCTTCGGGTGCCTCAATGCGTAGTAGATAAGTTTCACCCTCCAGCTCTGCCCAGCTGTCTTGCACGATGATGCGCTTGGGCTCGCCATCAATGATGCGCTTGATGGCGTATTCGACCGTGATCGGCTTAGCTCCCAGGAAACGGATTTTTGTAGGGCCTGCATCGGATTCCGGCATGGTGATGATCTCGAAGTATTCCTGTTTACGGGCGGCGTCCTCGCTGCGTGTGCGCAAGTATTTGGATACGGTTTGTTGGCTTATGCCGCCCGATATTGCAGAATTAGGATACACCGACAGCGACATCTTGTTGTCGGGAAGTAGATTTTGCGTGATTAGAAACGATTCCTTATTCGGCTTTGCTAAATCAAAGAAATCGATGTAATCCAGCTGGATATTATGCTTACCCTCTAGCCGGATGCGCGGCATTTGCATGGTTTCCAGCAATTCGGTGACGACTTCCGCCTTAAGGGGATAGGCCGAATTTGGCTGGGTAAAGGCCAATGCAGGCAAGGTGAGGACGGCGCTCAATACGCCCGATAGAATCAGCTGTTTTTTCATTTAGGAACTGGTCAAGTTGGCTTTGATTTCGGCCACTGCGGCCTTGTATTCCTCTTCATTCAGATCGCGATAGTCTCGGCCACGATAGGTGCGAGTGCTGGGCGTTCCGGGGGGGTAGTAACCTTCGCCAAGCTTTTCGTGGAAACCCCAGTTACGGTTAGGCGCATCGTAAACATCGCCTTTACCCCAGCGCTCTTTGGACACTTCACTTTCAAAAAGCGCAACGATGGAGCCGCGAATGCGCAGTGTTTTGCCACTCCATTTTTCCAGAAATCGGGGAAAGTTTTCTACGCCGCCACTGTAGGAATTGGAGCCTGTTTCGCCGGATGGTACGATGCCTGCGAGAATGGCCGCAGAGACTTCTGTGAAGTTGGAGGCGACGCGGTTGCTGTCTTTGCTTTTCGTGCTGTTGGCGTCGTCCCAGTTCGTGCTGAGGAAGGTGATGGCGTCGGCGACCAGAGCAGAGGGTGCTTCCGCACCAGAGGACGCAAAATTACTAGAGGAATCCGGTTCGGTTGGAGAACCCGTATTGGGGTCACCATCAGCATTGTAATGACCGTCAATATACATCGCCTGATTGGTGGCGAAACTGGTACCGTAAATGCCGTTACTCTGCGCAAAGGTTGGGTTCGGGATTTCTTTGGCGTTGGTGATTTTAACTCCCCATCCTTCGATGGCGGGATTCACATTATCTGGGCGATTGGACGTGGCGTTTTGCTCGGGGAATTCGACGTAGACAACGCCGTTCCACCAATCGCTGGGTGCGCCGCCGGAACTCCAGTCATTAACGTCATTTTTATCCAAAATGGTTTTAAGAGCACCTACATCGACATTAACCATGTTGAGGTCCGCGCCTTCGCGTTTGTCATGCATGCCGGAGGTCACGGTTTCATTGCTGCCACTTCCGGTGCTGGCGAAGTTTTCTACCGTGATAAACGACGATTTTGGATGGATGTTGATCTTGTTTGGTTTACCGGTTTCGTCATACTTAATGCTCCCATCGGAATCACGCTCAAAGTAATGCATGCTTACATTTCCAGCAGAGTTTACGGAGACCGTTAAGCCTGCCTTGTAAGCGAACTTCTGTTTTTCAACTTCGTTGCGATCCACGGCGGCTTCATAGGCGGCTTGGCTAACGGACGGGTCCGGGATCGTCAGCTCGGTTTTTGTCAGAGTGGGTTGGATGAGTTGATAGGCGTAATTGAGCGACTCCTGCGCACTGGTGGAATCATCGGTGTCTTCCACGTATTCCATAACGCCCACGGGATTTTGTTGGGAAATGCCGTGTGATTTGTTCAGCAAGTTGCCATCAAAGAGTTGGCTGGCGATAGATTCCCAGTTGTTGGCCGTGCTTTCGAGCCAGTCACCGCTGTGTAGTTCTCTGGCGTCCTGTTCCCAAGTGTTATCCTCTTTCATTGAAATCAAGTCGCCATCACGATTGGTGAATTTGACTGAGCCGTTGCTGGTCGACTGACCGGACTCTGAACGTCGCCCGTGGAAAATGTCGCCGGAGGTCGTCACTTTTTCATGGAACGTGAGATCGCTACCGGCTTGGATAAACATATCACCGTTGGCGTGGACATTGCCGTAGATGTTCATCGAGGGCCCGGGCGCAATCTCCATCGGCAAATTATAAAAGATAGCATGGGCAAAAAGAGGCGCGTCACGCACTTCTAGCAGCTGACGTGTATAGGCGGTGGTGTTCTCGGCCCAGCCTTTGCGGGTGACGGTCGCCTTGGCCAGAATTTCGATACCACGGACAAAAGTCATGGTGCCAGCAAGCGGGTCGTTCTCATTACCAGGAACGTTCGGATCGATGAATCGCCAGTCGCCAGGAGGCACGGGGCCACCAATGATTTCCACGGGCTCACTCTCAAACTGATCCATGCTGGTGTACTTCGTTACGCTTGGGCTGACCAAATTGGTGTTGGCTTTAGCGCCGGATCCAATGTAGCGGGTGATAAACTCCGAAGGCACGCCAAGCGGATTTTTATCTGGCGACAATTCATCTTTGGGAAATGCAACGCTGCTATCGAAACGGTTCTGCAAGTCGGCGAAACTCGCCTGAAGCAAGGTCTCCGACGCCAACCGCGCTTCGTGGTATAGATTCGCTCGCTTATTGAGCGAGGACTCATGACGCACCAGACGTAAGGCGGCAAAAACGACCGCGCCTAAGGCAGTCGCGATGATCAGCACCAGCATGATGCTGTTGCCGTGACGATGATGATTTTTCATGGCTTATCCTCTTGGTGAAATGGATAAATTGTAGGTGTTGGTCACTTCCTTAACGTTGTTTCCGTGGAGGATTTCTCCGTTTACAACGGTGACCTTGCCCTGTTTGTAATTGGTGAAGAGGCGACCGTTAGAGACGCCCCTGGAAAGCTCAATGACTACTGGATAATCGCCGCTATCATCGTCAGCGATTTTAGTTAGCATGTCTTCCAGTGTGTAATTCGCGGTATCTAGAAAATCGCTGGCGCTTGTGGCATTCCACTCGAGGCGGTATACAGGCCCAATACCATCGTTATCTTCATTGGCTTTGCGAAAGTAGATGACTGCGCTGGTGTAGTGTTCGCTGTCATCGCTGTTAGGGTAGGGCTCTGTGTTCACGAGCACGAGGCAGTCTCCGCTCTGATTATCGTCGCGCCGGTCAGCACCCGCATCGCGGTCATCAGTTGCAAAGCTTTTATAGATAATTGCGGCATTCGATGAGCGTGCTTCAGCGGCCAGACGCATGGTGAAAGTACGGACGTCTTCTGAGATCTCAGCCTTTTCCGTGCCCCAAAATACGCCACGTGCGACGTCGACCATAAAGGCCATCATGCCAACGGAAAGCAGTGATACGAGGGTCAGCGCGATCAGCATTTCGGTCAGCGTAAATCCGCTCGCTGATTGCCGTAAACGAGTGTGATGTTGCAAGTTCATACGCCTTTTAGTAAGTTGAAATTTCGCTGCGGAAGCCACGCACCTCACCCGCATAGATGCGGTTGCTCGTGGGGTGTCTCCAAGAATAACCGACCTCCATCCAGTAGCCTTGCAAATCGGTGGCTTCGGTTACGGTGATGTTGACTGTGACGTCCAGCTCTTTCTTTGATTCGCCTTCGGCGTTTGAGATAATCGGCACGTTGATGACCACGTCATCGCCCAGTGGCACGGCCAGTGTCTCCCCAAAGCCGATGATGAACGTGTGATATTCCTTGCCTGTGCCATTAACGGGCGGCGCTTCGAGCGTCAGGTAGTCGATGCTCTTGGCCTGTTCGAGAAAGCTGATGGCGACGTTGAGGGCAGAGGACTCGTAGAGGTTATTCTCCGCGTCCGCTCGAACCGTAAATACGCCCGAAATGATGCCACCAGCCAAAATAACAAAAATGGTCATCGCAATCATCACTTCGGTTAGAGTCAATCCTAGTGACTGATGTCGCGGAAGCGATTGCGAGGCAGGTTGCAACTTGGTTTTCATCGTAAATTGCCAACATAATAGATGTTGACTCGATGTGGTCAATTGACAACTATTCTAGCGGAGTTGGTTTACTCTTTTTTCTCAGACAATATACGAGAAATTCGTTTTTTCCGGGTTCTTTGCCCCATTGCGAGGTCGATGGTTCCTGAGGTTGATCAAGGAACTGCCTTACAGGGACGTGACGATATTGAGAGATTGCTGATTTTTTGCTCAGATCTGTCCGCATTTCCTTCCCCCCCCCCCCCCCTTGGCGCGGAGTGTCGGTCCGTTAGCGCGTCGCGCTGAGGACTTGGAATTTGGCTCCGAATCCTCCAGGATGGAGCAGAGATTGCAATTGTTGGCGGTTGGCCTGATCAGTGTTGACTCGCTCGATTTCCGCCCATGCGCGTTTAACTAAAAACGCCTCCTGCCGTTCGAGCGGTTGCACCTTAAAACCAGCATCGCGTAAAACGCCCTCCAGCCGATCCCAGCAAACATGAGTCGTCAGGTCCTGCTGACCAGGCCGCGCGAGTAAGTCTGACTCTTGCTGATGCCGATAATACGCCCGGGCAGAGCCTTGCGGGGTCGCGGTCAGCAATTCAAGCCAAGGCTTACCGTAGTCAATTAGGATGACGCCCCCCCCCCAGTTCCCCGCGCACCAGCTTCGGAGGAGGGACTCAGCCTCCAGCGAAATATCGAGCCGATAGCCCTCGGGCATTCTGTGGGGCAATTCTGCGGCCAATTGATTTTGCACCGGCTGGCTCAGCGCGGACAACGGAACTTCCGTCAGTTCATCGTCCGTAACGAGGACTCCCCATTCGCGCCAGCTCCCCTCGTGAAACTCCAATCGATGAAAAGGCTGGGCGTCGAGGACTTCGTTTGCCGCAATTACGGTGCAATCGTCCGGGACGAAATCGGACCCGAGCGGAAACGTTTTTACAGTCCCAAAGCCAGTCGCTA
Organism: Cerasicoccus arenae; assembly: GCF_014651635.1. Lineage (GTDB taxonomy): Bacteria > Verrucomicrobiota > Verrucomicrobiia > Opitutales > Cerasicoccaceae > Cerasicoccus > Cerasicoccus arenae. The sequence continues at coordinate 124,484 of NZ_BMXG01000004.1, forward strand.
CGCCATTGAACATACCACCTTCGGGCTCAGCACCGATCTCAGTCAACGTATAGTCCGCTGGGTCTGAAGATGTAATTAACTGCCGTGCCGCTTCGCTGATTAGTCGGCCAAAAACACTGCCAACTGAGACCGAGGTGTAGAAATCGGTCGCTGTGCCTTTGCCAACACGCGGCCGGCTGCGGCGATAATAGCCCTCGGTCTCGTGATAAAGTGCGATGCGAGAGAAATCGGCATAGCTGACGCAGTCTTCTGAATCCGCAGCTGCGCGTAGGGCCATAAAGAGAGGTGAGGGGATTGTTTCACGGGTTGCCACGGCGGAAAAGATTGTGCCTGATAGCGGTTCGCGCAAGCATCTGCGCGGATAATTTTCATGAGATACATTGCGTTTGAAAGTTCCTGTGACGAGTCAGCGTTGGCGCTCTTTGACAGCCGAGAGGGCTTGCTGGGCGAGTGGGTACACTCCCAAATTGCGCTCCACGGCGAATACGGGGGGGTTGTGCCCGATTTGGCCAGCCGCGAGCACGTGTCGAACTTTGGCCCTTTGTTGCAGCGTGCCCGGCAGGAAGTGGCATTGGAGCCCGTGGATCGCATCGCGGTGACGGTTGGCCCCGGATTGGCGGGCTGTCTAGCGGTCGGTATTGCCGCGGCGAAGTCGCTTGCCCTCGCCCTTGGTGCGCCGTTGATCGGGGTTAACCATCTGCGTGGTCATGCCTTTTCACCATTTATCGCTCTGCATGCTGAAGCCCCCGAGGATTTCGAGGCACGCTTCCAGGCGCTGCTGCCTCATGTCGGGCTGCTCGTCTCTGGCGGCAATACCGTGCTCTTTCTGATCGATCGCGATCGGAGGATTTCCCTGCTTGCTCAGACCGTGGACGACGCTGCTGGTGAGGCAATTGACAAGGGAGCCAAACTGCTGGGCATGCCTTACCCGGGGGGGGTACAGATTGAAAATGCCGCCGCCAATGGTGAAACAGGTCAGTTTAATTTTCCAACCGGCATCCCGGATCGCAGCGATTTTCGTTTTAGTTTTTCCGGACTCAAGACCAGTCTGCGCTATCAACTGGAAGCCATGGGCGATGCGGTGCTTGCCGAACAACTCCCGAATATTTGCGCGGATTATCAGGCGGCAGTGGTCCGGCAGCTTGTCAATAAGACCCGCCATGTGCTGGAGGGGGGGGGGGCAGCTAGCCTTGGGTTGTCGGGTGGAGTTGCCAACAACACCTTACTACGAGAGGAGTTTGCGGCGCTGAGCCGTCGAAAAGGGCTCCCCTTGTTTATGGCAGAACGTCGTCATACGGGGGACAACGCGGCGATGATCGCTTTTGCGGCGTGGCTTGATCCCGAAGCGACGGAGCAGTCGTTGGCAACCATGAGCTTTAACCCCGCTGTGACCTTAGCTTAAAAGCAGCAAAAGACGATCCTTTACTTGACTATTTGACCCAAGATACTTAATTTATTGTCAGAATACAAAAATCAGACCTAATTTACACCATGGCCGAAACCATTGCACCGAAGCTTTCGAAAAACGAAACGATTAAGGAAAACAGCGCATTTCTGCGCGGCACGATCCTGGAAGGATTGGCCGATGTCATTACTGGCGCGTTGTCTGATGATGATACCCAGCTGACGAAGTTTCACGGGATCTACCAGCAGGATGATCGCGACGTGCGTAATGAGCGTCGGAAGCAGAAGCTCGACAAAGCATATAGCTTCATGGCCCGTGTTCGCGTGCCCGGCGGTGTTTGCACCAGTCAGCAGTGGCTTGAGATGGATCGCCTCGCGGATACCTATGCCAATGGCACGATCAAGCTCACCACGCGCCAGGCCTTCCAGTTTCACGGCATCATCAAGAGCAACCTCAAGCAGACGATCAAGGAGATCAACGAAGCTTGTCTGGACACCATTGCGGCCTGCGGCGACGTGAATCGTAACGTGATGTGCAACCCGAACCCACACCAGTCGGCAGTCCATGCTCAAGTGCAGAAGCTCGCGGAAGACATCAGTAACCACCTGACGCCCGCTACCCGCGCCTACCACGAAATCTGGCTCGACGGCGATAAAATGGCTTCGAGCGAAGAGGATGTAGAGCCCATTTACGGTAAGACTTACCTGCCGCGTAAATTCAAGATCGTGATCGCCGTTCCGCCAAGCAATGACGTGGACATCTTCGCGCACGACCTTGGCTACATTGCGATCATCGAAGACGGTAAAATTATTGGCTACAATGTCACTGTTGGCGGCGGTATGGGGATGACCCACAATAACTCCGCTACGTATCCACGTGCGGCCGACCATTTAGGCTTCATTCTACCCGAGGACGCGATCAAGATTGCCGAAGCAGTTGTCACCACTCAGCGCGATAATGGCGACCGCGCCGATCGCAAGCACGCCCGCCTAAAATATACCGTTGAAGACATGGGTCTCGATACCTTCCGCGCGGAGGTGGAGAAGCGTTCCGGCGTGAAGATTCAGAAGCTGCGGGATTATACGTTTGAAAGCACCGGCGACCGCTACGGCTGGGTCAAAGGAGTGGACGAAAAGTGGCACCTGACGCTCTTTATCCAAAACGGTCGTGTCTTGGACACCGCCGAATATTCGATGAAGACCGCCCTCCGTGAGGTGGCAAAAATCCACACCGGCGATTTTCGCCTGACTGCGAATCAGAACCTGATCATCGGTGCGGTGTCGGATGCGGCAAAGTCGTCGGTCGAAGCCATTCTGAATGAGCACGGCTTGATGGACCGCTTGAACACCAGCGGACTCCGCTTGAACTCGATGGCCTGCGTTGCTTTACCGACATGTGGTCTGGCGCTGTCTGAAAGTGAGCGCTACCTGCCGGATCTCATCACCGACATTGAATCGATTCTTGATGAAGCGGGTTTGCGTGACGACGAGATCGTCATCCGCATGACTGGTTGCCCCAATGGCTGCGCGCGTCCATTCCTGGCCGAAATCGGTCTGGTGGGTCGCAGCCCTGGCAAATACAATCTCTACTTGGGCGCAAGCTTCACGGGTAATCGCTTAAACAAGCTCTACCGTGATAGCGCGACTCAGGAGCAGATCATTGCCGAATTGCGGGAGATTCTGGTGCGTTACGCGAAAGAGCGCAACGAAGGCGAACACTTCGGAGACTTCACGATCCGCGCGGGATACGTGAAAGCTGTCAATGTGGCCAAGACGGATTTCTGGGCCGAGAATTAATTCTCAGCCTTGGCGAGTTTTTGCCGCTCTTGCTGAATACGCGTGTAAACTTGCGCGAAGTATCCAGCTTTGAGCCGTGCCCACATTACGCCACGTTTTCCGTCGCGCCAACCGCCCATGGCGAACAGACAACCGAGGAAAAATATCGGCGCTAGCAATGGCGTTCCCATCAGACGGTATTTGATCTTTTGCGGGTGGCTCCATTGGTGCTTGGCCGCGGGATCATTTGCCAAGGCCATGTAGCGCTTGGCCTCCCACGAGGCATACTCTGTGTGCTTACGCGCCCAGTGTTCTGGGCCACGCATGTCGCGATGGTCGATCTTCGCGTGGATGACGCCGGTTGAGCCATCGAGTACGGGGTGTTCATGGATTTCCATGTCCAGGGCGCTCCATTGCGCTTCATCAATGCGCTCATACTCACCGCTTCCCACGCGAAAGAGCGCGAGCTTGCGGAGGGGATAGCCGCCTTTCAGCGGTTGTCCTAAAAAATAAATGCTGTAGTTCAACCAGAAGCCAACATGCGGGGTATCAGCGAGTGCGGCGCGGAGTTCGGTTTTAAATTCTTCCGTCAACCATTCGTCGGCATCCAGAAAAAGAACCCATTTGGTTTTCGGTTTATGTTCGCGCAGGAACCAATTGCGCTTTTTGGGGAACTGGCCATTCCATTGAAAATTGATGACGTGTGCGCCGTGCTCTTGGGCAATCTTAACGGTGTCGTCCTCGCTATTGGAATCGACGACAACAATCGCTTGTGCGAGATCAGAACCAATCGACTGTAAGGCGGCACCGAGGTTTTCAGCCTCATTGCGCACGGGTAAAACGATAGTGAGATCTAACAGGCCGCTCATTTGGCGAGGACCTCCAAGAGTTCATTGATGGTCTGATCGAGCGAGAAGCATCGGTCATAGCATTGTCGTGCGGCAATCCGCATTTGGGCGCGGTCTTGCTCGGTGAGTGCGATGAAGCTCTTTAGCAATTTTTCAATGCCGGCAAGGTCGTCATTTTCGACAAGTCCAGCGTGATTGCTTTGTACCTCGCGCCAGATGTTGACCTTGTTAGTCATGAGCACGGGTGTTCCTACGGCGAGGGCTTCCGCCACCACGATGCCGAAGTTTTCCTGATGAGATGGGAGCACCATTGCTAGGGCTTCGGTGAGTGCGCCCCACTTGGCTGCGCCTGTCACCATGCCGGTGAAATGGATGGCATTATCGCCGTCGGCAGCGGTTCGAAGGTGGGCGGTGAAATCGTTGTCTTGTGCAGGGCCAGCCATGACTAAATCGGGCAATGCATGTCCCTCGTGCTTGAGCTTTCGGTAAGCGCGAATCAGCAGGTCGCCGCCTTTCTTTTCGTGCAGGCGCCCGAGGTAGAGCAAGTAAGGTTTTCCCGGTTTTACGGGTGATTGCTTGCGCCACGTCTCGGTGGAATCTTGTACTGTGAAGACCGAGGAGGGGATGCCATAATGGACGACTTTTTCATGGCAACGATAGAGCCAGAATGATTCCCGGGCGAGATTGCGCTCTTCCTCTGCGGTAAAGATTACTGCATCCGCATCACGCAAGACTCGATACTCTGCCCAAGGCCAGTAAAGCCATTTTTTAAGGTGCTTGAGCGGATAGGTTTTTTTGAACCATGGGTCGAGCATACCATGGGTGAAAACATAATAGGGCGGCGCACTATTTCCGAGGCGACGCTTTGCTTTCCAAAGAGAATAACCATGGTACTGCCAAATGCCCTCAATGATCACGCAGTCATATTCCTGCAAATGTTCGTCCAACCAAGCATCAAGCGCTGAGCAATAGCCATAGCTGGTTTTACCCGGCCCGACTGCGATGATTGGAATGGATAACTTGAAGCTGGCCGCTGCGTTAGCATCATCGACCGAAACGACAACAACATCGTGGCCACGCTTCAAGAGAGCCTCAGTGGTGGCGCGGACTCCTTCAAGAACACCGCCGCCCTCTGGATCAGCGGAATGTATGAGTCGTAGAATTTTCATCGGTTTGCGCTGATAATGTCGCAATAGAACTTATAGTAATGAGCGATCATTTGTTCGGCTGTGAAGCGTTCTGCATTCTTGAGGCCATCAGTAGAAAGTTGCTCTAGTCGCGGTTCATCAGCCAATAGCTCCGCCAGTTGCCGACCCGCAAGGGCTTCAGCCTTGGGGTCGATGAAAAGTGCATCCTTACAATTGGACCGCAATGGTTCGATGTCGGAGACGACGATGGGACAACCGCAAGCCTGCGCTTCTATGGGGGGCCATCCATATCCCTCAGCGAGGGACGGAAATAGCAAGCAGATTGCTTTGCGATACAAAGCTTCAAGCAATTCGTTGGATACATCCTGGATGAATGCGATGGAATTCTCCAGACCATGTGCGTTGCGAAGCATCTCCTCAGATGGCGGTTCGCCGACGAAAAGCATATTGAGGTTGTGTTCGCTGCATTCGCTAGCCGCCCGGAATATATTCAAGGCACCCGCGCGGTTTTTATACCAACTGTCATTGCCAACATGAAGCACCCAATTGCCGCTGATGGCGTTTCCAGATAGCGATTTTATTTCCCGGGATTCGACAATGCGTCGATCGGCCTCAGCTTCATCAATGCGTTGAAATGGGTAGTTCAGCCCCATCGGAATTACGCGAGTGTCCGCACTTATGTCGGGGGCCAACCGGCGTAAGTCATCATGGGTTTTTGAGGAGACACAGAGAATTGCAGGAGCTTTCTTGATGCCGCTAAAAATCCATTGCTGCTGAAGGCCGCCGGTTCGCGATTTACACTGTCCCGGAATTTCTCCAAGCCAGACTTTTATCGCTAGCAAATCATGACAGCAGAGCACACTTGGAAACTTCGAAAAGAGGGGGAGATACATCGCATTACTGTGATCGCAAATATGCACGATGTCCGGTTGGAATTCTTTAACGGCTTTCCTGGTTTTTGCCCATGCAAGAATATACTTATCGAGATAGCCCATCCATTTTCCCAAGCCCGATGCAGTGTTTCGGCCACGACCAAAGAAAACTGGTGGCGTTACAGTTGCAACTTCACAGCCTGATTTCGGAAGCGCGCGCTCCAGCATTTGTGCATAGGCTAGCATGCTAAATTGCCGGTCGGGGGCGTAGTTCTTTAACAGCAGAACTTTCATAAGGATAGAACTGCGTCCACGATTCCTTGGCGGTATGACTTCCAGGAAACCGTTGCTGCCTTAATGGGTGCCGCTGTTTTCATTGCTTTGAGTCGCTCGGGGTGCTGTTTCAATAGAAGTAATTTGTCCGCAATTGATTCAGGGGAGCGGATAGGCACTAAGAAGCCAGCTTGCCCATCTTCCACAAGATCAGGTGCGCCTGCATTAGCCGTCACGATAATCGGTAGGCCACAGGCCAGAGCTTCCTGTTGGACTAACGCGCGCCCCTCGACCAGTGATGGCAAGACTAGCACGTCGCATGTCTTCATCAGAGCAAGCACTTGATCGTGCGGGCGGGGGCTATAGTGGATGAAATTCGGGTAAGCTTGGTGATAAAATTCCATCGGTGCCAGCGGACTGCCCATAACATGTAATTCAAACTGTGCAGAATCTAGTAAGGACATTGCCGTCATCAAATCGCCTAGTCCCTTACGCTGGCTCATCGATCCGGCGAAGAGCACGCGAAGCTTATCATTTTCTGACTTAGTGCTCGTATGCGGAATGATTCCTGTTGGCGAACCAAATGGAATTACGCGCACTTGTTTGCCTTTGCGGATTTCCTCTGGGATGGAATCCGCTACGAATGTGCTGGGGCAGACGATGCATTCTGCCAAGCTAAGCTCTTCTTCTTTGCGCAGGTATTTGTCTTTCGAATCCTGAACCCCGCTGAGGGTTGGACGCCAGTTGGGCAATCGCTCTGCTTCCTCTTCCATTATCCGTCGGCTCGCTTGCCAATGTGCAATAGGCAGATCATAAACCCGCCGCAGGTCGCGTTTTTGAGCCACTCGAAAAGTCTCCAGTGCGCCGTCTTCATAAGCATACACGCAACTGATTTTATCATTCTGTTTTAATCGATTCGAGACTTGGCGGTCGAAGTGTTGATAACATGCATCCACGCTCGCCCAACCAAACTCATGTCGCAGCAGGCTTACCCAATGCATTCGTGAGGCGATCAGACGCACAGCTTCGCGCCATGGGTGTAAATGCAAAACCGGGGCGAGCTCCGCTGGATACGTGCGTCGCGCTAGTTCTGAGAATCCAGGCAATTTTGAGATTTTGGCGACGGCATTGTTTCCACATGCAGCAATGCTCAAGTGAAGCTCTTTAAGTAGGCTCGCGTCCTGAAGACCAATGGCTGCCTCGCGGACAAAGTTATTGCCGGTTGGATGTGCGAGCAGAACATTCATGCTTCTAGCAACGTGCGGTATAACTTTGGATAAAACGACATCGGCGTTAAATGTGTTTCCAATGACGTCATCGTGGCATGAGATCGCTCTAGGTATTCGGCAGATGACATTTGCGTTGCTCGCTCGATTTCAGTTGAGAGGCTATCGATATTTCCAGGTTCGCAGAGGAGAGCTTGGTCGCCCGCAGATTCAGGCAAGCCTCCGTCACGACTCGAGATAACTGGGATGCCGTTTGCCCTGGCTTCGAGTGGTGTTAGTCCCATGTCCTCTCGGGTGTTTGGAGGGGCTACTAACCAACGTGCGGCGCGTATTCGCTCGCGCTTAATTCTCTCCGAAACAAAGCCATGTATTGCTATTTTTCCAGGAGATTTCCGGGCAAGCACTTCTAATGAATCACGGAGCGGTCCGTCGCCCAGAATATGGAGAGGCCAGGCATTGTGGTCAATGTTTGCAGCTTGGTATGCCTCAATGAGGGTTTCCGCACCTTTGTTTGGAATCAGTCTTGAAACGAACACAAACCCGCGACGATTTTCGATAGGAGAAAAGTCTATGGCCATCTGCGAGACAGTGGGGATGACCTGACTGTCAGGTCCATCACAGGTGCTCCATGATTGCTGAACAAATTTGGAATTATAGAGGCGATAATGCGCCAAACTCGCACCAAATTTCCAGCTGGCTGTGCGTATACGTCCACGATCGAGCAAATGATTATGAATTGTCTGAACTAGCTTGCCACCGGAAAGCCGCGTCATCAATGCAATGTCTGGCGATGCATTTTGCGCATGGACTAAATCTGCCGTCGCGATTTCATGAAATAAAGCAGGAGACGCTCGCTGAACAACTGAATATGGCAAGCCAGAGGAACGAAGGATTTCTTCGAGGCGTTCATCGATCTTAGCCGACTTTACCAGTTTTAGACATACCTTTACAGAGAAGGATTTTTCTTCGGAGAGGTAGCGTCCGAGCTCGAGGACAAATGCTTCAATGCCTCCATAAGCGCCCTGGGTTGGACTGAGTATCAGCACGTTCTTCACAAATGCATGTCCATAATGGGGGTGAATGACTGCCTATAAATGAGCATGCGAGTTTTTTAGAATGAACGAATACGGAAGCGTCGACCAAATCTCATCAGCTAGCCAGAATCTTTAGTAGTTGCTGAGCAACATGCGGCGTCAAATTTTTGACGGGAAATGATGGAGGATCTCTGAATAACTGAGAATTCAAATCCTTCAGTTGTAGGATCTGGCCAGAGGGAAATAGTTCTGGGGCAATTCCAATTGTATCAGACGAACCATGGGCAATTACTGGTTTGCCGCGTTCGAGTATTGCGATCGAAGTGCTGCTTTTTCCAATGCTTTCCAACGGCGTTGTTGCTAGGCCGAAATCTACTGCCTGAATTAATTTATCGATATTATCTGAGGAGAGTTCGCCTAGACGTAGGTATTCTATTTGTTCTGTTGGTGCCGATTGAAATGCCTCCCAAGCACCCTCACCGCGATCAATTTGACCAGCAGACAGGATGTATGCCCGAAGACCAGCTTGCTTGAGCATTTTATCTAATGTAAGAAGAAACTCATCAGCTGGAAAGTCAGCAGCAATACGGCCAAAGAGTAGAATGAACAAATCCTCAGCTGAAGATTTTGAAGCTAGATTTAGGCGATAATCTGCAATGGTTTTATCACTGATTGGGGCACGCAGGGGAATATTACTGTAAATGGGAAGCAGATGGACGGGGGTGGCGATTATCTTTGAAAGAAGCGTCCGGTAATATGGAATACTGGTGCAGACACTTTTTGCGCCTTTAATGAAATGTCGAAGGAGTGCCTGCTGAGCAATCCCAAGCAATCGTTCCTTGAGTTTACATTCACGGCCTAGACCGCACCAGGTTTCGTGGCACATCCAATGCAATGGTATTGAGCCGATAGACTTTTTGAGCTGGCTAAGTGTCGTCCACGGGAGTCCTTTATAATGATAAGCAAAAGGCACGTATTGAAGAATCAACTGCCGAGGTTGATTGGTATCGAGCCAGGAAGTTAGATGAGCTTTTCGTTCTCCTTTGGTGAGCTTCTCTGGCAGTCTCAGAACCATAATGCCGTCTTGAAGTTCTTCAGTAGGTGTCTCGACGTAAGGGTCAGCCAGGGCCAGTATGATAGTGCTTTCTCCAAGGGTATTCAAAGCTTGAGCTAGGCGACGAGAATAATCTCCAACGCCGTTACGGTTTGGCTCTAACGATCCGCATATTAGGCCGATACTTCTCATCGACGTTTGAGGAATTTGAAATTCAAGTAAGGAGCTAGTAATACCCTCGGGTGAATTATTCCACGTGCAGCATGGCGTATTCTAGTTATTAATGACCTCGGAGCTTGAGGAGCTTCGGGATAATCGGTTCCAAAAATATCCCTCCAGCATTCTCGACTTTCCACTAACCGAACATCATCCATGGTTTCTGATTTAGACAATGGGTGAAATCTGTAATATCCTAAAAATTGATTAATGAGATGGATTGGATATTTTGCATAAATTCGGCAGAAGAAATCTAGATCCAGGGCAAACGAAAGCGATTCATTGAATCCTCCTAGTTCGTCAAATGCCTGACTCTTCCAAAAGGCAGTTTCGGAGTTGATGTTATAGGGTGTCTCATCTGGATTAAAGGGAATGCTATGGCTCCAGCCAGCAACGTTGTCTGAAGCATCAATCAGAATACGTTCGCCGTGCACCAACATGGATTCAGGGTGCTGGGCGAATGTTTTTACAATACGGCTTATTGCGCCTTGAGCTAGCATGTCATCACTATTAAGAAATGACATGATGTCGCCGGTTGCTCTTTGAGCACCTTCATTAACGGCTGCAGATTGACCATTGTCTGAGTGGCTACGAGCATAGGCTAGGGCAGACCTGTAATGCTCAATGATCTCAGCTGAACCATCTTTACTTCCGCCATCAAGCACCAAGCACTCTACATTCGGATAATCCTGACAAAGGACCGACCGAATCGCAGCTTCCAAGTAATCAGCTTGATTGAAACTCGGAATAATAACGGATACCCGTGGAGTCTCTGATTCAATGCCGGTCAGTCGATTGACTCGACATTGAAACGGCCAAGCCTTTCTGGGCTTGAGAATAGGTATGTCAGTTGGCGTTGAAAGACTCATACCAATTTTCATAAAGTGATTCCGTTTGCTGCACGTGATTTTCAAGCTCGAATGTCTTAACTGCAAACTCACGTGCGGCACTTTTTAAGCGAAATAAGAGCGACGGATTTGAAATGAGTCGAGAAATTGCAGCGTGAAATTCCTCGGAAGTTAAGCCCTCAACCAGCAAGCCAGTTGTTTCGTTTTTAACCATGTCAGGAATGCCACCGATTCGATTTGCGATGACTGGCACACCACAAGCCATGCTTTCTTGGATGATCAGTGGCAAGTTATCCCCGCGAGATGAAAAGAGAGTGATGTCCGCTGAACTGTAAGCACGAACTTTTTCGGTATCACTGGCTAGATGGCCTAATGCCGTAACGGGAATTCTGGCATCAATGCTGTTGCGCAAATCGCCGTTGCCGAATGTGAGCACTTGAAGTCGATCAGGATGCTCATGAGCAACAGCGTTGATTGCATGGCAGAGAATGTCTTGTGGTTTTCGGGGATCGCGTAGGTTTGCGCTCGCGAGCAAAATGGTGAAACGCTTTGGCTCTAACGCTAGCTGTTCTTTACACTTGGCTTGATTGCTTGGGGAATAGGTTTGGGTGTCCAGCCCATAGGGCAAAACTGACACCGGTAAATCGCGCCCAATGCCTTCTCGGACGCAATCAGCGAGCCATTGGCTTGGAGTGATGACATGGATGCGTGAGCGGCTGAGCGCCCAGCGTTTAAGCTTCCATTCCGTTGAAGTCCAATCATGGGAAACGCCGGGATAGGCATTTAGATAGGGACACTTGCCGCATCCACTTCTCCATCGCTCACAGTCGATGCTGAATCCACAATGCCCAGTGATTGGCCACATGTCGTGTATTGTCCAGACTACTGGCTTTGCTTTAGATAGACTCGGGAGGGTCAGGAAATTGAAATAATCGGGATGGAGATTATGCAAATGAATGATTTTTGAATCCTTGAACTGTGCCTCCCCCTTTAAAGAAAATGTCTGTGTTCGGAGGGGCGAAATCGTCAGCCGATCTTTACTTGGTAGGGCCAATAATCGATCAAAAAGTCTCGGCTTGATTTGGCTGTAGTCAGAGGGATAGTCCGCAGTCGCTACACCAATATCTTTGACCATCCATGTTACATCATGGCCTTTGGAGCGCAGTCCCGCTGCTAGGCGTTCCGCCGCAATTGTTGCACCGCCACCACCGAACCTTGTGTGATTTATGAAAAGTTGCTTCAAGGGCGACGGCTTGTTTGCTCGATTGCTTCAATGTAACGTGCAGCCATTATTTCATCGGTGTACTCACTGGACTTCATCGATTGGAAGACCTGCTCCTGAAGATTTCTTCGGGTGCTTTTTTCATTAACGAGCTTATGGATAACCTGCGCCATAGATTTCGTGTCACTGATCTCAACAACGAGCTGCTTATCCAACTTTAGAATGAAATCAAGAGGCTCGCCCACTCCGCTGTAGACAATTGGAATGCATCCTCGCCCCATCGCTTCTAAGAGAGCCATGGGGGTGCCTTCATATTCTGATGTCATCAAGATCACATCAGCCGCATCCATTGCCTCCCAGACTTTCGTTCGAGAAATTGATCCCGTCAAAGTAACACGATCACCAGCAACGGAAAAATTCGATCGTAGCTTTTCACGCAACGAGCCTTCCCCGATAATTTGCAAGTGGAAATTAATGTTTAGCGATAGCAGTCGATTGACCAGTGGAACCAAATCAGATGCTCGCTTTTGCTGATCCTCAAGCCTGCCACACCAGATGATTTCAATGGGGCCGTCTTGCGTTTTGCTGGATAGTTGGGAGGGGAGCGTTACGCCATTTGGAATCACTGATACTGAATGGTCTGCATCTAGCTGATCACACATAGCCTTGGCTTCTTTGCTAACCGAAATAACCGGTTGCCAGTAATCGCGATGATTTTTCCAGCGCGTCAGATTATCACTATCGGGTGAATGGACGACGCCGACCTGTTGAATGCCGGGCACATTACAGGGCCGCAAATAAGTTAAATGCCCACAAAAATAGATGGCTGGAGCCAAGGACTTGAGAATTCGTTTACACTGCCGATGCAAGTGAAGTCGCTGGAGGCGGGACCAATCACGTCCTCTTGGTACAAGAACACGCAGGATTTGAGGAAGCGGATGGATACACTGCCGGGGGGTGAACAGTAGTGATTCATTACTCATCCGGGTCTTGCTTTCTAGCGAGAGGAACTCCACTCGATGACCCATTCGTTTAAGCCCTTGAGCTAAGAACCAATGGACGGAATCAACACCGGTAGGATCATCCGGTGAGACTGCAAAGATAAATGTTTTTACGCTCAATTCGTTTAGTATTGGAAGCGCCGCTTCAACTTAAGAATTGGTTTTTCAAACCAATGCCACGAAGTGGTGGCTAATAGAAGCGTGAACACCGTCCATATCGGAATAAAGAGCCACGGATTTGTCATGGAATCGGAAGTGCCCGAAAGTGAAATAAATTTATATACGAAAAATAGAGAGATAAAATGGTATAGATAGATCCCATAGCTTATTTTTCCAAGGTAAACGAGTGGCTTGCAGTCTAGTATTTTCGGAAAGCGGCTCGTGCGCCCTTCGGTCGAAGTTGCCCAAGTGATACAGCCAATAAAGAAGATGCTGGATGCAAGTAGCCCTAAGGTCGGTCCTTGCAATGACCATATGGGTGCATGCATCGATCCGATGTATACAATTGCAGCGATGGCCATCACCCCGATAAATATCTTATTCCACTGCTGCGCAATTCGCTGAAAGTTTCCATTGGATATCTGAGCGAGTATAGATCCACCGATGAGTGCGTCGAGTTGGCTAGTGGGCAAGTTTCTAACCGAGAGGTAGTCCCAGCCTATGGAGAGTAATATGCCCCGAGATAAGACTGATAAGACAATGAGCAAAATGCTGATTTGCAACAGACGATTTGGTGATGGGAGAAGAACGATCCATGGCCAAATGAGGTAAAATTGCTCTTCAATACAGAGGCTCCAAATATGCCCAAGATATGGATAGTCGCCATTTGGCGAAACTGCTTGCTGGATATTGAATACGTACAGTAAGGCGCTGGCAAAAACTGGCAAGGTATACGTGACCCCAAATGCAAGGCACGTGAATAGCATTGCATAGTAAGGTGGGAAAATACGTAAAAATCGCCGTGCGAAGAATGAACGTATTATGGATGAAAAAGAGGATCCTCGCTTCTTGGATTCCAGCAAAATGCCGGTTATTAAATAACCACTGAGAACAAAAAAACATTGGACTCCCAATGCGCCCCATGAAAATAAGTGCACGAAGGATGCTGCTGGTATATAATGTTCTACTAGAACACCAGTGACAGCGAGGGCACGAATCCCATCCAATTTCGGATAGTATTTCATCTTAGAATTGGCCGGATGGAAGCGGCATTAATCTAATTTCTTCAGGCAATCCGTGGAGACTCCGATTCGGCCCAGCATTGCGTCGATGAGCACTTGGTGCCGATCATATTGATGTATGATTGGTATAATCGAGCCATCAAAATTTCTAACGAGGCCTTCTTCGTCCGGGAGGAAATTATCCACTGGTTCGTAGCCAAGAGTTAAGATCGGGCCGGATCCATTTTCCCAAATACGGTAATTCGAGACCTTCTCATTAACGATCATACCATTATGAGCGGCTTGGTCTGTTCCGTCTACATTAGTCATTCGGGCATTGGTGGCAGTGAGTTCGTCCGTCATGCTACGCAAATAATCTAAGATGCCCTCAGTTGTCCCTATCGTTGTGCCCGAACAGGATACGCGCCTCTCTGAATGGCGTTTAAGATCCTCTTCGCCATATAGTCCACGAAACCAGAAGCTGTTGACGGGGCACGAACCAATCCGGGCATTGGGGTGCTCTAGGAAAAAGTTTAGCTCCGAATTCGTTGGGTAGCTGAAGGGATCAGCTTGAAAGAAAACATCACGGACATCAGTCAATAGGACATTGCTGAAGCGGTCCTTATTCGCAGCGATATAGAGGTAGTAATACAAATACCGAGCACTGGTAATTTTCAGGTAATGCACTCCAACAAAGTTGCGGAAGCGCCGTTTTTGATCCTGATTGCCTGGCCAGTATTGAGAAAACGGCACATAGCTATGCAGCGGGATATTAATCCAATGCCGAGTGAAGCGTTTCTCGACAACAAATTGCGGCAAGAACTTCTTGAACTTTTCAACCTCAACTAAATTTATTTGATAGCCGTAATCCTTGGTCTCTAGAGAGGAAAGGCTATCGTTGATTAGAAGGCAGACTTCACCTGAAAAGTTTACTTGCTTGAGGCTTGTCAGAAACGGGCGAACATTCGCCTCAGTCAGATTGGTTGTACAACCAATGATCAGGTTTTTCATTATTTAATCGGTTGAGAGTTTCTCAGTCATGCTGGAAATAACTGTTAATAGCTGATCGACATCAACGACCAGATCTGCCTTTAACTCGCTCACCTCCTCTGGCGGGAAGTGTGGGCAGTAGGTATAGTAGTAATCTAAATCTAGTGAATGCGCTAGGCGGAAGAAACAGGATGCCCAGTCGTTCAATTTTTGTATTTCAAGCACTTTGGCATCTGGTGGCAAAAAGAGCATGTTGGACAAGCCAGCTCCATGGATTCCAACAAAAAGCTCGGCATTCGCACAGAGCTTCATCTGTTCCAGTAGGCTGTAGTCTTCGAAATAGACAGTTTGAAACCCGAGAGGCTTTAATGCCGATTCGACTTCGTCCTCGTTGATTATTTTTCGTTTGGGAGCTTTTTTTCGACTAATGAATAAGCGAGTTCGTTTCTTTGGGTTACGCTTAATGCCCGCCTGTTGAATGAGGTGGTCACGCAAGGCCTTCATGAGTGGCGGGTTAAATTGGTAGCCGCTTCCCATTTGGGAGACCCATCGCATTTTTTTGAATTTACTGCGTGATGCGGGCTTCATCATATCGAACCGAACATCTGGAAAAAAGTTCAATGACTCATGGACGAAGCTTAACGGCTGGAGGCAACCTGGCAGGTAAATATGAGGTTTCTCTTGGAGCAAGCTTGCTAGGTAAATACGCGGTAGCGCCTCGACTAACCAATGATAGAAACCGATAGAGTAGGTGTCGGTGCACCAATAAACCTCGTTGTTAACGCGCTCCAATTTATACAGCAGGAAATCTCTCGCCCAGCGTCTTAGACGATGATCAGCGTAGAGGGCGGTCACGTTTTTCATCTCATCGTGGTCAGGCTGAAAGTAAAATGGATGTGATTCCAGTAGCGGCTGGAAGCGCTTGTAGATTATGCCCGTCGAAGAAACTAGCACATTGTGGAGCGTCTTGAGCTCCATCTGTGGGAGTGGTCGCTCAAAGTATGATTGGTAAATCCCACGGTGCTCATCATCCACATTACGCGGCAGCCAAGGGAGCATTGTACCGTGGCAATCGAAAACATTTTGAACTAAATCAGAACTATGCATCCGTTGATGACTGAGCGTTTTTTATTTGAATGACAGCAGGAACTCCAACAGCAGTAGCTCCAGCTGGAACGTCGCACAACACCACGGCATTTGCGCCAATTTTTGCACCATCTCCAATTGTTATATCACCGAGCACTTTTGCGCCGGCACCAATAAAGACATTATTGCCAATCGTTGGGAGTTGGCCTGGCGCAAGATAGCCAACCGTCACTTGTTGATTAATCCAACAATTCGTGCCGATTTCGCGCGCGGCTATTATCGTGGAGAAAGCATGCTGGAGGAACATTCCGCCGCCAATTTTGTTAGCAGTTATATAGAGAGAGGTCTGTGGCGGTGTCATGCGATTGCACCAAGCCAAGAGGCATTTTTTAACGAAGTTATTTGGCGCTCCAACGCGATAGTAGAACAGACTACGAAATTCCGGGAAGTTGTGGAAACAATTAACGAAAGATTGCCGACTAAAAGTCGCGGAGTTGGTCCAGCGAAAAAGATCTTGGGCAATGACATCACGGCGGCTTGATTTTTGGAAAAGAAGCCAAGCGGGGTAGGCGAACGCTGCCGCTAATCGGCTAGTCGTCGGCGTATGTATTTCAGGCTGCATGACGTGTCACTGGCGAATTGAGCTTCTGGTCATTCATTTTCAATTCAAGAGCGCTCCAATGCGCGGCGTAGTTGGGCGATGCTGTTATTATAGTAGTTGTGGTAGAGCAACCGAGCGGTATTGGCTATCTTCGGTATTTCGTCGTATGAGTTCGCTAGATGGGTAATCTTATTGGCCATTTCTTGAGCGGAATCGACCACCAAATATGCTTCATCTCTGCCAGAATCAGGGAGGCCCTGTGCGCCGATTGTGGTTGTTAAGAGCGGACGAGCGTAGGATAGAGCCTCAACTGATTTGATGCTTAATCCTGATCCAGTCTGCGCGGGATTGATTACCAAATCGCAGGCAGCATACGCTTCCATTAATGAATCAACATGACCTAGGCTCACAACTTGTTCAGCGGGCCTTACATTTTTGCTAATCGAACCGCCAACCTTTAGCAAAATACTTGGGGAAGATTGATGGACTTTAGGCCAGACTCGATTGAGGAACCAATCAAGCGCTTGTCGGTTAATGGAGTTATCTGAGCCGAGAAATAAGATGGAATTAAGTCCTGCGGGTGGGGGGAGTGGATTTGGCTCAGCTAAATGTCCAACGGTGTAGATGGCAGCTTTTCCTTTACCTATTTCGTTTAATTTTTTTGCCTCCCAGCCTTGGATTGCCAGAACTGAATTCGCTCGCCCAATGCCTTTTCGTTCTTCTGTTTTTGTCGTAAAAAACCATTCAGGAATCAGGCCCGCCTTGAGGAATGACTTATGCCGGTCCGAAAAAATGTCGTGTGTGTCGATTACGCGATGAACAGACGAAGGAAATGCAGAAAATGCGCGGGAGAAAAACACGTATTCAATCAGGACGACAGAAGGCTTGAACGAATTGTTAATGCTGCGAATTGAGTCCAGTACATCGTCGTTAAAGAAATAATCAATGTGCATCGAAGCCCAACCACGGGCGGCAAGTTGCCGAGTAAGCCTATCGGGAAGTGGAATGCCAGCGACGCGAATGTGTTTCCAAGGTTTATTGTATGGTAGCACTGTCAGTTTGTCGCCCCAGTATTTGCGCATTGCATCAAGATCGCCTGCTTCGAATGGGATGTAGGCCAAATGGATGTCATAGCCTAATTCGACGAGGAGGCGATGCATGGCAAGAATCCGTTGTGCATTGCCACTGCCTACCGGATGAGTGGGGACCGGAGTGATGATTAAAAGTTTTTTCACTCCTTACCGGTATCGAATCATCGCATAGAGCATTCCAAGGCGCTGGTAGGCTTGCATTGCACGTTCGAGTTGCTCGAAATCGTTAATTTCACGAAAACGAAAATACCGCAAATCCTGCCTGATAATTTGCTTTAGCAGTTGTACGAACCTGCGCATTGATTTCGTCTGGCGATTCAAATGCAATTCTTGGATTTCATAAGAAACACCAGACCAGAAATTTCGCTTGAGCATCCAGTTGGATGAACGTGTACGCTCTTCAAAAACAATATGAGAGACTAGCATCTTGGAGGTATACCAAATCTCATATCCCTTTGCTTCAATTCGTTGGCGTAGTTCATTGCCCTCGTTGGAGAGCAATTGATTTTTTTTCCGGCCGAGTCGGACAGTGAAGCCGCCAAATTCCTTTATCCGCGAAAGCCAATAGGCACAGTTGCCTTCTCCCAACCATTGATTTGAGGATGTCAGTTGAAAATCTCCTTCTCCCCAATGCATGCCGCTGTAGCAGCCGATGAAGCGCGGATGATACCAGGAGGGGGGGGGGGAGTCCCAGTGTAGATTGATCGGCCCACCGAGCAGCCCCATGGTGCGATCGGTGTCAGCTTCAAAACGCTCTCTTAGGCTTGGCATCCATGTTGCATCAACCAGACAATCATCATCTAAGAAGGCTAGCACATCGCTTTTGGCCGCGTTGATTGCGGCATTACGCGCATGGGAGACACCGGCTTGTGGTTCGTAGACATGGATGATGGGGTTGCAACCAAATGACTGGCTTGCCAAACGTTCGGTCTCGAGATCAAGGCCGTTATTAATGATCAATATTTCAACATCTGAGTCATTTCCAAAGTGCTCATGCCATCGCTTCAATGTTCGTTCCAACATCTGTGGGCGTCGATAGGTGCAGATGGCTACTGTGTAGGTGAGGGGCATGGGATATTTAGTCAGTAACTGCTAGTTGAATAGATTCTGCTTTAATCTGCGTAACCAGTTCAGGTCTTTGTGGTCATGGAGCATTAGTCGTAGCTGCGTATAGCGGTCATCCGGCTTGACCATCCATGATATCGCTTGGCGGAAACAGCGGTTGTGGAAAACCGATTTGGTCGAACATTGGCTGCTTTTAGCAATTGTTTGCGCAATTCGTTTGAGGATTGGGTATGCCCGATCTTGTTGCCGACATCGTAATGAGTAGGCATTCTCTGCACTGATGCCATACGCATCCATGGCGTTTTCAGCGAAGTTCCGAATAGCAAAATCCTGATTGCCTGGATCAACGCCATAGGCCTCGCTCGTGCTGGCTGGATGTCGTCGATATTCAACCGTTGATTCTGGCATATTCTTAATGGAGTGGTGGGCCGATATCCGCACTTGCAGATCGTAGTCCTCGCACTTCCTGTCGCGGAAATTTCCAACAGACTGAACCGCTGACTTTTTAAGCATTATGGTATTTTGCGCGTAGGCATTTGCGCGCAATAACGTGCATCGAATATCCAAATCGGTGAGCGGGACGCCAAATGCTTGGTTGATTGGTGTTCCCGTATGATCAATCAAAGACACACTTGAACCGAAAAATGCGAGCTCGGGATATTTTTCCCAGAATGCCAATTGTCGTTCAAATCGATTTGGCAAACAGCGGTCATCGGCATCCATCAGAGCACAAGCTTCGGTTGGAGATTCATCAATGAGCGCTGCGCGACTTAAGCCAAGTGGAAGTGGTTGGTTGAGAAAAACCTTACCTGGTAGTCGATTCGGTATCCAATGCTTCAGGCATTCACGTGTGCCATCGGTCGAGCCGTTATCCCATACGTAAACATTGAAGTTCGTGATGCTTTGTTTCGTGAAGCTGTCCAGACATTCTTCTAGAAAGGGCATGGCATTCAGCACCGGCATGAGCACCGTGAAGGCAGGGGTCATCGAGCGTTTTTATTCGGTTTAATGCCGTAAATCATGCCAGACGTTTGATCGTCCGTCCACTCGGACTTGAGTAAGATGAATCCGGAATCGAGTAATGTTTGGGCGATTTGCTTGGGATGCTGGTCCTTGTCGACGACGTGCCACTCCATCATAATGCAAGCGATCCTGTCCCATGTTGCTGAGTTGCTTAGCTCTTCGAGGATCGCGTATTCACTGCCCTCGGTGTCCAGTTTCATGATCACCGTTCGTTCGGGATGCGCTGAAATTACTTCTTGAATCGCCGTTGATGCCTGCCTGACCTCGATGGTGATTTCTTCGCAATCGTCGGCATGGTCCCGCTCTGTCAGCACCATTGATGAACGACCGCGGCGGGAATGGTTTAGTAAGAATGTATGCTTTCCGTCTTCATGGTAGAGACCAAAATTATGGAGATGAATCTTGGCTTCCACATGTTGATTGAGTGCTAAATTGCATTGCGCTCGTTTATAGGTTTCCGGCGCGGGTTCAAAGCCATGAATGATGACATCATCCAGTTTGTTGGCTAAGTAAATCGATGAATAGCCGACATTGGCACCGACATCAAGGATCAGAGCAGGACCCGCAAGGTCTAGGTCGTAATCCTTGGTCATGAAAACTTCATAGAGGACATAAAATTCTTCGCTGGTGCCGACGTTGAACCGGCAGGCATTCACGGTTGCGATAAATTCATCATTGGCGGAAAGCTGGATTTTTACTCCATTTAGCACTAGCTGGTGGATCCAGTTATAGCCTTCCAATATAATGCTGATGGCAGCCTTAGATTTCAGCTCGAGCCCAAATTCAGGAATGGAGATTCCGTTGTCCTGCACGGAAATGGAACCCAACGGAATATGGTTCTTGAGGATCGTTTCTCGCCAAGGCTCAAGATACGCAGGGAAACGATTTCCCTCGGTTTTGAAAAGCTTCCGGAATAGTTTGCACATCATCTGCTAGGATTGAGGATTGTGGTTTTGGCGAAATTCAAATGGCACCGTTAGCAGTGCATTGAAGCCCGATGAACGGCATTCCGGGTAATCTGCTTGTGCGATTACACTGATGGCTTTGATTCGATCTACCTGTAAAAGCGGGCCGAGCTGTGGGTGATGGACATAAACCGTCGCGAAATAGTCGCCCGGTTTGAGCGGTGAGCATTCTAAGGTGTAGGTAATGCTGACGGGCTTGTCGCCCGTGCATTGGGCAGAATATTGATGGGGCAGACTGACTAGCTGTAGTACGCGGACGTTCTCCTGAGTCTCAAGCGCCATATCGATGTAAAGCTCTGGAGGGGCAGCTTTGGCATCGAGAAGTATCGTAAATTCAATCCGGCAGGTTGAGCGATCAATATACTGATAGGTGGCGTTGAAAGAGGTTAGTTTAAGACGTCCATCGTTAATTATGACACGTCCATCAATTTTCATTTCCTCCGATTGGAGGTAACGGCGCATGACTTGATGAGCTGGCCCGTCGGCAACGATCTTTCCCCTTTCTAAGAGAATAGCGCGGGTGCAGAGGCTTTCGATCGCAGAGCTGTTATGGCTGACAAAGATGATGGTGCGGCCATCCTCTTGGATGCTACGTATCATATTGAGGCACTTCTCTTGGAATCGCGCATCGCCGACGGCTAAGACTTCATCGACAATCAGGATGTCTGCATCCAAGTGGGCAGCGACCGCAAAACCCAAACGGACAGTCATCCCCGATGAGTAGCGTTTAATAGGCGTATTAATGAATTTTCCAATTTCTGAAAACTCAACGATACGGTCGAACTTCTGAGCGATCTCGTCTTTGCTCATCCCCAGGACCGCCCCTGAAAGGAAAATATTATCACGGCCCGAAAGCTCGGGGTGGAAGCCGGTGCCGACCTCAAGGAGCGAAGCCACTCTCCCGCGAAGAGTTGCCTCACCCGATGTGGGTTCGGTGATGCGCGAGAGGATTTTGAGCAGCGTGGATTTACCGGCTCCGTTATGGCCAATGACGCCAAGGATCTCGCCCGTTTTCACCTTAAAACTTACGTCATCCAAGGCGCGTAATTCATTACCGTTCTTATCGGCTGTTTTACGCGAACGACCGCGCAGTGATTGCCATACAGCGCTCAATTCCTCGCGTAAGCTGCCCGCTCCAATTTGACCAAGCCGGTAGCGTTTGGAGATGTGGTTTACCTCAATGATGGGTTCCGTCATTAGACCGTGTCGATGAAAGTTCGCTGGACGCGTTGGAAGAAATAAAGAGCGATGACCAAAATGATCCCGGTCGCAACGGTGGAAAATATGAGCGGTATGCCGGGTGCGCTGCCAGCATCAAGCAGCATCCACTTCGCCGTGCTGATTGGGGCAGCCATAGGATTCAGCCAGACCATCCAGCGCCATTGCTCGGCGATCGATGAAACGGGATAAATGACTGGTGTTGCGTAAAGGCCGAGTTGTACTAGGAAACCGAGAGCATGTTGCAGGTCGCGGTATTTCGCAGTAATCGCGGAGAATCCTAAACTGATGCCTAAGGATAGAGTGATTACTAGGATTAGAAGAAACGGAAACCAGAGCAACCGTTGCCAGTGGAATACCGCGGTCTCGCTTCCTGTGAAATACCAGATGCCGAAGCCTGCATAGATGAGTAGCTGAATGGTAAAAGGAATCAGCTGCGAAATCTGCGTCCCGAGTGAGGGGATGATCCGAGGAAAGTATACCTTGTTGAAGAGTGACGCATTGTTTTGCAGAGAATTACCGCCCGCTAACACTGAGCCGGAAAACAATTGCCAGAAGAGCATTCCAGTCAGGTAAAAGAGGAAGGGGGGGGCACCGTCTGTTGGTATTTTGGCGACTTTTCCAAATATCACGGTGAACACCAAGGAGGTCGCCAAGGGTTGTACAATCGCCCATGCTGGCCCGAGAATGGTTTGCTGATAACGCGCAACGAAGTCGCGGCGTATGATTAGCAAGAGCAGATCTCGGTAGCCGCTCAGTTCCTTCCAATTTAATAGCGTGATCCGGCTAGCTGGTTGGATCTTGATTTCGTAAGATTTATCCATGGCGCGTATTTACTTCGCGAGATTTGATGTTGTTGGTGACACATGCCGATAGCACCAGACCGGCTGAAAGTATGCTAAACCCGAGCGTGGTTTGCTGTCCCCATTGCCCACTGAGAACGAGAAACATGCACGAAGAAAATATGAGCCAGGGCAATATGTTACCCTTTTTGAGAGCTCCCAGCGCGTATATGACGAGCATCACTACGAGCGAGAAACGCAGCATAATGTAGAGATAGCCGAACAGGGGGCCAATTTCCGCCATGATACGCCCCCATTCACTTTCGCCGCCAAGGAACTGGCGTTGGCCCACGGACATTTTGGCACCAACGTTTGTTCCAATGCCTAGGCCCAAGCCGATTGGCGAACTGAAATCCGGATTAATCAATGGCGTGAGCAGCTCGCCGAACGTGCGCTCCATCAGTGCTTCCTCCGCGGTATCTTCACCACCCTTGGCTTGCTCCCAACGCGCCATAAACGTTTCGACTCCATCTGAGAAGTAGGTGAATTGTGAGGCGATTAGGAAAAACACGATCATCGCCAGAGCGACCTTGAAGGTATTGTGGAGTTTACTTCCGTTAATGATCAAGCCGATCACACCGAAGACAAACACAAGTAGTACTGACAGAGCAAGCAGTCGGCTGATTGATCCGTAAATCGCCATCACAAATGAAACTCCAGTCGGGATCAAGAGCCAGAGAGGCAGGGTCCGCCGGCTGATGTACTGTGCCATGAAGAATGCGAAAGTGAGTGTGTAGTACTGGGCCACGCCTGTAATAAAGCTAAACGTACCGGGTGGGCGGAATCGACCTAACGCTCCGGTAAAACCGGCACCTTCGACGCCCCCCACGCTACGATTTACCCATGCGGTTTGTGGCGCATAAAACTGGATGCTGATCAAAACTGTCATCGGTATGACCATGAATAGTAGAAAGCGTCCGATCTTTTCCGTATCGTCATAGTCGAGAACTTTGGGAAAGATAAAGATTAACGGTATGGCGAAATAATTGACCATAGTTCCGTAGATGGCCACGGGTATGCTGCCATGGGCTACGAGGGCCATCGGCATGGTAATGAGCGCCAGTAAAAGCGTTACCATCACGAATCCATTGACCACGAATGCTCGCGCTGGAATTGCTAGCAAATAGATGGCGGCGATGACGGGCATGCGCGAAATCAACAGCACGTCTGACAAACCCGGCAGGAACCATTTGCGCAATGATCCATCGAACATCAGCAGCAGAATATAAAGCCAAATGAGGTATTTGAGCAGTGATATGATGCCTGGCTTACGCGGTTGCCTGGTTGGTTGTTCATCGGCTTGAGGTTTAGCTGGCAAACCAAGCCCGTCCGACCCTTGACGCCGTGGCTTTTTAATCAGGGACATCAGCTCAATCCCCCTTGGATGGCAGGAGACTCTGCGCCGTATCGCTTGAGAAGTCTCCAAAGCCGCCGCGCATTCCAATAGCGTGACACGTAGCGCTTGGGATCATGGAAAATGCGCAATAGCCACCCGAGAAAAAATCGGTCGCCCCAACTCGGAATATTGGCTTGTTCGCCGGTTAGAAAAGCAATCGCGGCACCGGTGCAGATGATCGCAGGGCGGTATGGCAAATTCTCCATCAGCCAAGCGCCTAGGACCTCTTGTTTGCCACCCGCGACGTTGATCATGATCAGTCGTGGCTGTTGTTGGCGGATGCGTTGCAGTAACTCTTGGTCTTCTATTTTCCCCGTGGGATAATATGGAGCCGTATAAAAGCAATCCGGTGAAAGCGTGACGCCTTGGTCAGCCAAGTAAGTGCGGGTGCGCGTTGCAGACTCCATGGTCGGCATGACCCACAACTGTTCGGATTCACTTTGAAATGACTGACTCGCCAACATTGTTTCCACAAGAAGAAGCCCGGAAAGCCGCGAAAGCCGCTGCCCCTGCTGCATCCGCCAGCACAAAACGAGAAAGCCGCTATCGAGAACGATCAAGTCGGCCTTGTTCAAAGCGTGATGATACATCGGCGCTAGATCCATCTCTGCCAGATTGGGGCCAGAAGGTGCCACGGTGAGACCGCCCTTGAGCGCAAGTTCGATCGCCGAGGACGCCGTCCCTTGGTAAAAATCAATGCCGAGCACTCGTGTCATTGCCAATTATTTCTTCCACATTCACCCATCGGAGCACGCTGCCGCCTTTGGCCGGATGCGTTGTAACGCAAAGCCAATCGATTCTAAGCGGAACTGTGGGTAACGCCCATCGGGGCGGAGGGTCGCTTTAGGAAAGACGACTGAAATTTATATTATTGACCGGACAGTGGGTTTTCAAACATGCGCTCTATCGAATCCATTGGCAGGACGATTTCTTGTTCGCGGCCTAAGATTTCCAAGAGCACTTTGACTCGCTCGGCGGATGGCGCGAGGCTGATGATTTCCGCCTCAGTGCCGGAGAAAATACCTTGGATCAGGCGGACTCGTTCGCCGGGCATGAGCGGGCGCGGTTCGAGGTCAAGCACCCCATCGGGAGCGAGCAGGCGAATCTCATCGATCAAGCTTTGGGATATGGACACGAGTGCTTCGCCCCGCTTAATGATGTAGGCTACGCCTTGAGAATACTGGACCGAGCGGCAGGCTAAGACCGGCGCGAATCGACAAAAAAGGTATCCAGGGAAAATCGCTTCGCTGGTCACCCGTTTGCCTTTGTTAGTCTGTCGTGGATAGCGAACGAGCGGGAGGAAAGACTCGACTTGAGGTAACGTGAGCAAAGTCTTGTAAGCATTGCGTTCACGTCGAGGCTGCGTCTTCACGCAAAACCAAAGTGCTTGATCGCTGCTGGGGGGAATTAACGGCATGCTTTAGAAATTAATGAACCGCGCGATGGCTGGCGTTAGTCTGCCTGCGATGCTGTGCAGACGGCGCAATTTGTCAATCCGCGCGCGGTAATGGATGGCGTCGGCTTCGCTGGAGCTCTCGGCCAAGCGCGTCATATGGTCAATGGCGTCTCGGCCCACTTCAATATGAGGGCTTAATTGGTCTTCAATGAAATTAGCAAAGAGCTTTCGGAACTCAGTTTCTGGCAGATAATGGTCCTTACGCTCACCGGGGATATAGGTCACACGGATTGCTTTGAGGGTACGCAGTTGTCGTAAGCCTTGGCTGGCAGAACCCAGACTGATGCCTAGGCGCGAAACAATGTCATCCATCGTTAATGGGCGAGGGGAGATGTAAATCAAGCCGTATATCTGGCCAATGGACTTCGGCAGGCCCAACAGTTGCACAAGGCGGACAAAAAGCGCCACTGCCTCCGATTCGAGCTCGGATAACTCAGTCTCTGCGGGAGCATCATCCATTTATTAGGAGAATGCCCCATTTTTTCGTTTTTTCAAGTTTTTTTGAAATAAGTGATAAGAAGCCAAGATGATCTCGGTCGGTTTTTGACGTCCTAGTCTGGACATTGACGCGGAAAATGCTTTCCTGCCCCAAACACAGACTAATGACCATGATTCGACGCTTTGCTACTTTAACCATTCTTTCCATGCTCTCCCTGTTTGGGGCAACTAGCCTGTTTGCCGCTGGTGGCGGGCATGGAGCAGAGAGTGACATTGTTTTTCCAGAGCCTTTGGCTGGCTATATGGATAAAGAAGCCGATATGGAAGCCGAGCTGGGCCGTCCGCTAACTTTGGTGGAGATTCTCAAGGAGCGCATCGCCTCCGATCCCATTAATCTGGTCGCATCGATCATCTTCTTCTGCGCGATTCTCCATACCTTCATGTGCGCCAAGTTCAACAAGATGGCGCATAACTACGAGCATGCTCACAAGGAGAAGCTGAAAAAGGATGGTCACAGCTATCCTCCCGGCAAGGAGCCCGTCTGCTTCAAGGCGACTCTGTTTCATTTTCTCGGAGAAGTGGAGGCGATTTTTGGCATCTGGGTGGTGCCGCTGGTCATCGCGATCTGCATTACGCCGAACCATGGTTGGGATTATGCGGTGGAATACGTGAACAACCGCAACTACACGGAGCCGATGTTCGTGGTGGTCATCATGGCAATTGCTTCGACTCGTCCAGTGATCAAATTTGCCGAGAGATGCCTGAAGATGGTTGCCAGCCTTGGTCATGGCTCGCCGCTGGCCTGGTGGTTGGCCATTCTGACCGTTGCGCCGCTGTTGGGTTCGTTCATTACGGAGCCTGCCGCGATGACAATTGCTGCCATGTTGCTCGGCCAGCAGTTTTACAAGCTCAAGCCTTCGGCCAAGCTCTGCTACGCCACGCTCGGCCTACTTTTTGTTAATATTTCAGTTGGCGGCACCTTGTCGCACTTCGCCGCACCTCCCGTGCTGATGGTTGCTGGTAAATGGAACTGGGACATGATGTTCATGCTTACGCATTTTGGCTGGCGCGCGATCTTGGGTATCATCATTGCCAATGCACTTTATCTGAGCATCTTCTTTAAGGAACTGAAGAGCCTCAAGGCAGAGCAGAAGGTCGAGAACGAAGCGAATTTCGAAGAGCCCGTGCCGTTTTGGGTCATCATTGTGCATTTAGGCTTTCTGGCTTGGACAGTGATGACGCTGCATGAGCCACCGTTCTTCATTGGTGGTTTCTTATTCTTCCTCGGCTTTACCAAGGCTACGGATCATTACCAGTATCAACTGAACATCAAGAGCCCGATGCTCGTGGGTTTCTTCCTTGCTGGTCTGGTGATCCACGGTGGTTTGCAGGGGTGGTGGATCGCACCGATCCTCTCCAGCCTCTCCGAAACGATGTTGTTCTGCATTGCGACCGTCTTGACGGCCTTTAATGACAATGCCGCGATTACGCTCTTGGCCTCTGAGGTGCCTGCCTTTGGCCCGCTAGACATCCATGGCGTCGCCAAATCAGCCGAAGCATTGGTTACTGCTCGCGCGCTCGAATACGCAGTCGTTGCAGGTGCTGTTACCGGTGGTGGCTTAACCGTGATCGCCAACGCCCCCAATCCGGCTGGTCAGAGTATCTTGAGCAAGTATTTCCCCGAAGGCATTTCTCCGATCGGGCTCTTGCTGGGCGCTTTAATCCCGACGCTGATCATGGCCGTTTGTTTCATCGTGCTCCCTCACTAGGGAGCCGGTTTTCGATTCCATGTAGGCGGGGAGATGGTCATTTTTATCTCAAGTCAGCTTTTACTTTCCTGGAGCTAGCTGGATGAAGCGTCCACCAGTATCGAGACTCAAGTTCAGCTTCCAGGCCTCTGTTAGCCAGTAATCGGGGACGTGCTCCGGCCATTCGATGGCCAGCATCCAGGGCTCTTGACGCAGGTCTTCGATCAGCAGAGCTTCTGCGTCGTCGGGTTTATCCAGCCGATATGCGTCCAAGTGCAACAGTTGACGCTCACCTTCGTAGCAGTGGAGCAGGTTGTAGGTCGGGCTGGTGATTGGCTGCGTGATACCCCAGGCCCGCGCTAAACCGCGAACAAACGTGCTTTTGCCCGCACCGAGGTCGCCATAGAGCGCCAGCACGCTGTTGGCGGGCAGCACCGTGGCGAAACGCCGGGCGAGGGCTTCGGTTTCATCGGGGGAACTCGTGTGGACCCCGGTCTGTAATTGAGCGATAATCTCCTTCATGTGGATTGACTGGTGAACGAAGCAAACGTTTCATGAGGCCAGTGACGAGACTTTGCTGCATTGCATGGATCATTCTTTCCGCCGCGACCCTCTCGGCGACCACTCGGACGTGGACCGATACCAAGGGACGCCAAGTCGAGGCTGAGTTTGTTGAAGTGGATCACGACCACGTAAAGATCAAACGAGTGCCTGACGGAGATGTTTTTTCAATTCCCATCGCTTTACTGAGCAAAAATGACCAAAATTTCATTCGTCAGCAGACGATACCCCCCCCCTCAGCGCAGCCAGCAAATGAATCCAGCCCCCCCCCCTTTGATGGCTTGGTCTGGCCTCGTCGGGTTGATCTGCCCGATGATTACGAGGTGGAAGTTGTCCGAGAGGACAGCCAGACGGGCGAATACATCTACCGTACGCCGCACTTTGAGTTTCACTCGGACGTAAAGCTAGCACGTAAGGTCGTCCGAGAGTTTGGCAAAATTTTTGAAGGCACTTATGCAGCAATGCAGGCCTTCCCGCTGGAATGGAAGCCGCAGCCTGGTGAAACGCATTTCACGACACGCCTTTTCGCGATGAAAGAGAGCTACTTGGCCGCTGGCGGTTTGCCGAACTCCGGTGGTGTCTACTTACCATCGAAACGCGAAATTTGGACGCCGCTATCGAGCTTGGGTGTGAAGAAATCGTCGAGTAGCTTCACCTTGGATGATTCTGATGACTACGCCACACTGATTCATGAGATTACCCACCAAGTGCATCACGATTGGCTGCAATTACTCCCGCAGTGGATTGTTGAGGGGATGGCGGTCTACATGGAAAGCGTGCCTTACGACGATGGCCAGTTCCGCTTTGATAAACGAGATGTGGAGGACTTTGTTTATCAGCGCAGCGGAATGCGTCTGCAAAAAGGCAACCCCGTGCCGATGGTCCCCGTGGAGCGCCTGATGACGATTTCGCATGCGGAATGGAACCGGAATTTCGAGGATGAGCCGGAACTGCTGAGCCAGTATTACCTGTCAGCGTTTTTATTGCTTAACTACTACCTGCATTTCGATGGAGAAGGTGAGGGACGGTGTATTTACGCTTATTGCCGGGCTTTGGAGTCAGGGGTGACTCCCGATGACGCACAGGCGTTCTTGCTTGATGGACGCACCTACGCAGAGATTTTTGCCGAGTTAGTCGCTGCTTACAAGCGGGAGGACCTGGAAATCGTAATTTGGCGTTATTAGCGAGATTGTTACGGTGAAAGCACGTTTTTTCAGCTTTGCCTTATTGAGTTAGTCAGTTTCAGAATGGCGGTATGTCTACTCCGAATATTCTCTTCATCTTGGCTGATGACATGGGTGCCTGGGCACTCGGCTGTGCTGGCAACAGTGAAATCAAGACCCCGAACCTCGATCGTCTGGCAGCGCGAGGCGTACGTTTAGAAAATGCATTTTGTGTGTCTCCGGTTTGTTCACCGGCGCGGGCTTCGTTGATTACGGGGCGTATTCCATCTGCGCATGGTGTGCACGATTGGATTAGCCGCGGGAGCACCGTTTCAAAGTCATCGAATGATGATAGCGTGTTGATCACCTACATGGAGGGACAATCGACTTATACGGACATTCTTGCTCAAAATGGCTACGAAGTCGCCCTCAGTGGTAAGTGGCACTTGGGCAACTCCCCCCAGCCCCAACAAGGGCACGGTTTCTGGTATGTACATGCGGGGGGGGGCAGTGCTTATTACAACGCGCCCGTAATCGAAAATAGCGAAGAATCCACAGCCGATCAGTATATCACGCACGCCTTTACGAATAAAGCCCTTGATTTCCTCGGCCAGCAGAAGGATTCGACAACACCGTTTTATTTGGGTGTGCATTACACGGCACCCCATAGTCCTTGGGAACGCGAACAGCACCCGCCAGAGTATTTCGACCCGTATTTCAACGAGTGTCCCTTTGAATCAACACCGAATGAGCCGATGCATCCTTGGCAGATAAACAGTGCGCCTTGGGGCGGACGCGATCCAGAATTTCGCCGAGAGCAATTGAGCGGCTATTACGGTTCGATTACAGCAATGGACGCCGATATCGGCCGGTTGCTCGAAGAACTCGAGCGCCAAGGCAAGCTGGACAACACCATCGTCGTCTTTACCAGCGATAATGGGATGAACATGGGCCATCACGGCATTTACGGAAAGGGCAATGGCACCTATCCGCAGAACATGTACGACTCCTCGGTCAAGGTGCCGTTCATCATTGCAGGGCCGGGGATAGCTGGTGGGCACGTCTCGGAAACTTTGTTCAGCCATTATGATTTCCTGCCGTCGTTGCTGGCCTTTGTCGGGCTGGAAAGCAAGATTCCTGCTGGTCTGCCTGGACAGCCATTGACAGAGATCTGGACGGGTAAGCCCTTGGAGCGCGATGAACCTCTAGTTGTTTTTGACGAATATGGCCCTGTCCGCATGATCCGCAATCAGCGTTACAAATACGTGCATCGCTTTGAAGATTTCCCGTGCGAATTTTACGATTTGGAGAGTGATCCCGGTGAAACCAACAATTGCATTGATGATCCCACATATGCGGTGCAAGTCGCCGCATTACGTGGTGGCCTGGAGGATTGGTTTGCCCGTTATGTGATCCCAGAAATGGATGGCGCGCACTTGTCCGTAAAAGGGAAAGGGCAGCTCGATCGGCTCGATGGCCCTCTAGGAGAAAAATTTGCACAGAACTGGCATTACACAAAAGACCAAATGGCGCTTTAAATTAAGCGCAATTCAGCTCAGAAACAGGCCTGTGTTGCAAAGAAAAGCATGGGAAAACGCCGTTGACGGCGAACACTTGGCGAGTCAGGGTGTCTGATTCGCAAAATCGCCCTTTGCCAATGATCGGATCAATTCTTAAGAAGTTCTCGGGTAACCATTACCGCAAGTTCTACAAGCGGGCTCAGCCCATTGTAGAAAAAATTAATCAGCTGGAGCAGTCTTACCAGTCGCTCACGGATGAGCAACTGCAGGCTAAGACGCCCGAGTTGATGGCTCGCTTTCAGGAAGCGTGGAAGGCCGGTGTGGCCGCTCTTGGCGGTGATGACGCCAACCCGGAGAAGCTTGTCGAGCTCAACAAAAACATCTTGGATGATCTCTTGCCGGAGGCATTCGCCGTGGCCAAGAACGGTGCTCGACGCCTCTGTGACCGCGAGATCGAATATACTGGCACCAAGGACGTCTGGCGGATGGTCCATTACGATGTCCAGTTGATCGGCGGCATGGCGCTTCACGACAATAAAATTGCGGAAATGGCGACCGGTGAAGGTAAGACGCTCGTTTCCACACTGCCGCTTTACCTCAATGCGCTTTCTGGTCGGAATTGCCAACTTGTAACCGTCAACGAATACTTGGCTTCACGTGATGCCGAGTGGATGGGCGCGTTGTTTAAATTTCTGGGCCTCACCGTTGGCGTGCTCCGCAACCAGCAGCCCAATGACGAAAAACGCGCTGCCTACGAGTGTAATCTCACCTACGGCACGGCGTCGGAGTTCGGTTTTGACTACCTGCGTGACAACGGCATGGCCTCGACCAAGGAGCAGCAAGTCCAGAAGGATCACTATTTCTGCATCGTTGACGAAATTGACTCCATTCTCATTGACGAAGCTCGCACGCCGTTGATCATTTCCGGCCCGATTGCGGAGGACCGCGAAGCGCCGTTTGAAGAACACAAGCCTGGCATTCTGAAGCTCGTTTCGGCTCAGGTCAAAATGTGTGAACAACTTGTGCGCGAAGCCAAGGAAGAGCTGGAAAAGGAAGATGGCGACGACGCAGCAGCCAACGAAAAGCTTTTGCAGGTCAAGCTTGGCATGCCGAAGAATCGTGAGTTTATGCGCCTCATGGAAAAGGGCAATATTCGCATGAGCTTCGAGAAATACGACCTCGAGATGCACTCGGACTTCAACAAGGCGCAGTTGTTCACGCTCAAGGAGCACCTTTACTACACGATCGACGAGAAGCAGCATCAGGCCGACCTTACCGAAGTAGGCCGCAGCACCTTGCGTCCGGGCGACCCCGACGCCTTCGTCATGCCTGACCTACCAACCGAGTTTATTGAGATTGATCGTGACGAAGACCTCGATGACGCCGCCAAAATGAAGGCGAAGCAGGAGGCCGAAGCCAATTTTGCCCAACAGAGCGAAGACCTACACTGCATCAGTCAACTCTTGCGCGCCTATTCGCTCTATGAGCGCGATAGGCAGTATGTGGTCAGCGAAGAGGGCAAGGTCGTCATCATTGACGAAAATACCGGTCGCCCTATGCCTGGTCGCCGTTGGTCCGAAGGCCTTCATCAGGCCGTTGAGGCCAAGGAAAACGTCAAGATCGAAAAGGAATCGAAGACCTACGCCACGATCACGATTCAGAACTATTTCCGTCTCTACGAAAAGCTGGCGGGGATGACTGGTACCGCTGAAACCGAAGTCCAAGAATTTCACGACATTTACAACCTCGATGTAACGGTCATCCCGACCAATAAGCCCTGTCTGCGTATTGACGAGAATGACGTTATCTATAAGACTGAGCGCGAGAAGTTTGCTGCGGTGGTAGAGAGTGTCGCCGTTGCACATGAGCGTGGCCAGCCAGTGTTGCTGGGGACGGCCTCCGTTATCGCCTCGGAAGAGATCGGTAAGTTGCTCAAGCGTCGCAAAATTCCGCACGCTGTTCTTAATGCGAAATACCACCAGCAGGAGGCGGAAATCGTGGCCAATGCTGGTCAACGCGGAGCGGTCACTGTGGCTACTAACATGGCGGGTCGCGGTACTGACATTAAGTTAGGTGAAGGCGTACGTGAGCTTGGCGGCTTGCTTGTGTTAGGCACAGAACGCCATGAATCGCGTCGTATTGACCGTCAGTTGCGTGGCCGTTGCGCCCGTCAAGGCGATCCCGGCATGACGAAGTTTTACGTCTCCTTGGAAGACGATCTGATGCGCTTGTTCGCCAACGCTGGGCCGATTTCAAAGATTCTCCAGAACACCTTCAACGAAGGCGAAGTATTGGAGCACCCGCTCTTGAATCGCTCGATTGAATCTGCGCAGAAGAAAGTTGAGCAGCAGCATTACTCGGTGCGTAAGCGCCTGCTCCAGTTCGACGAAGTGCTCAACCGCCAGCGCGAAGTCGTTTACGGCATTCGCAATGACGCGCTCCATACCGACATTCCGCGTGAGATCATCTTTGAGATGATCGAAGAGGAACTTGAAGAGCGTTGGGAGGCGATTGCACCCGCCGGTAAGGATCCAACAAACGAAGACTTAGAGAACCTGCTGAGTTGGCTGAACAGCCACTTCCCGGTTTCCTTGAAGTCCGAGGATTTGGCGAACAAGGATAGTGCTGCGATCGTGCCACATCTCATGGAGCAGGTGAACAAGGTTTACACGGAGAAAGAGTCCCTAGAGGATCCAGAGCGTATTATTGGTCTACAGCGCACGCTGATCACTGTGTCGATCGACAATAACTGGCAGGACCATTTGACCGAAATTGAAGACCTCCGCCGTTCCATTTATCTGCGTGGTCACGCCCAGAAGGACCCGTTGATGGAGTTCAAGGCCGAGGCTTTCACCTTTTTCACGGAAATGATGGGGCGCGTGCGAAACGAGCTGTGCCGTCGTTTGTTCCGTAGCTCCACTTCTCTGGAGGCGCATGTGCGTTCGCAGCAGATGATGCAGCAAAAAGCGCAGCTAACCGGCCCTGACGAAGGTGCAGTTGCGCAAGGGCAGGGTGTTGGATCCGGCGGACTATCAGTCGCTTCCGGCCAGCAGGCGAAGTTGCCCAAGGTTGTTAAAAAAGCACCTCCTGTGGTCAATCTGCCCAAAATTGGTCGTAATGATACGGTTACGATCCGGCGTGGGCCTCAAACCCAGACCATGAAATTCAAGAAGGCTGAGCCGCTTATCAGGAATGAAGGCTGGGTGCTTGTTGAGCCAGTCCAGAAGTAATATCTAGTTTGGCGCGAGGAGAGGTGAGCGCGGGCTAATGAGTCCGTTTGAATTGTTAAGTCTGGTGCCCTTGTATAGGCACCAGATCATTGCGTGCCTAAGGGGATAATCAGGGGACAAGCATATCCGTATTGTACGTTAGCTTAAAGAAGTTCCACGGGCCCTCAGCTTCTAGGTGATTCCTATTGTGGATCACAGGTCTAGGAGTGCTGCGTGGAATATGGGGGGAGGGATGCGGCGCAAATCTCTCTGTTTTGGTAGAGAGCAGCTAGCCAGCGGCCTCAGGAGTGTTTAACCAATCAGCCAGCGATCAATTACAAGTGCGCCCAATAAGAACGGTAGATAGGCAATGGAAGCTAGGAAGAGTTTTCGTGAGGCAGGGGTGCGTTGTTCGCCGCCAACTCGCCAGAAACGAAAGGCTGTCCAGAAATAACCTAGGCCGCAAATGAGGGCCACCAAACCATAAAGCAGCCAACTGGTGTAGCCGAGTAATGAAGGCAAAAGACTGATTCCGAGCAGAATCAAGGAGTGAGCGAGCGATTGGCGTGCCGCAGCTTGACCACTCGGGTCGGTCACTGTGCTCATGACAAATCCGCCTTGGGCATAATCCTCACGATAGAGCCAGGCAATAGCCATGAAGTGTGGAATCTGCCAACAAAAGAGGATGCCAAAGAGAATCCAGCCAAGGGGAGCGATTTGCCCTTGGGCGGCAGCCCAACCGATGAGGGGGGGGAGGGCACCGGGTACGGCACCGATCAGGGTGTTCCACGCCGTTACGCGCTTCAGCGGTGTGTAGACCAGCAAATAGGAGACTAACGTGGCCAAAGTAAGTGCGCCAGCGAGTGGGTTTGCGCCTAGCCAAACCAACGTCACGCCTGCAATACCAAGGGCTAGGCCAAAAGTTAATGCTGCTTGTGGGGAGATTGCTTCACTGGGCAGAGGGCGATCGCGCGTGCGTGCCATATGGCGGTCGACTTCACGCTCTAGCCATTGATTGAGGGCACCAGCAGCGCCTGCTGCCAAGGATGTGCCAATCAGCAAGGAAAGGAAGACACTGCCATCACGCTGGGAATCAGCCGCCATGTAGCCCACGAGGGCCGTAATTACAGAGAGCAGGCTTAGTCGTGGCTTGGTGAGTTCCCAGTAATCACGCAGCGCCATACGGTCCGCCCAAGATGCTGGGGAGACACGGTCGATACTGGGGTTACTAGGCGATGATCTCATCTTGAAACTGGCTCGGGCGCACTTTAAGTCGTAGTCTGAGCCTGCTTGGTTGAAGGTAAACGCCTATTCGTTAATTCTTGTGAGCCTTTGGGCAAGCGGAAAGTTTGCAATGTGAGCGTCCAGACGCTGGCAAGCAACAATGCGCCGACCAACATGTGGGTAGATGCCATGACTGGATTCTTGTAGGTCCA
The DNA here is from genome assembly GCF_014651635.1 of Cerasicoccus arenae. Lineage (GTDB taxonomy): Bacteria > Verrucomicrobiota > Verrucomicrobiia > Opitutales > Cerasicoccaceae > Cerasicoccus > Cerasicoccus arenae. The sequence goes on from NZ_BMXG01000004.1 coordinate 160,374, forward strand.
CACGGTTGCTGCCCCCAGAAAGATTTGCAAGGCAAGTAGCATGATCACTCCGATGATTGATCCTAGGAGTGCGCGTCGTGTGTTTGACCGGCCATAAAGCATCCCTAAAAAGCCAAGAATTGCGATGGTGGCAATAACAGCACCCAGGCGATGAAGCCAATGCAGGGCGACAGGTGTGCTCCAGACTGCTGGCAATACCCCCCCCTCCGGTGTCAGTGGAAAAGTCGGAATTGCGAGGCCCGCGCCGGCGTGCCGCATAAGTGCGCCAAGTGTGATTTGAATGACCAGAGCCAAGACGGCCGCGATACCCCAAGAGCGAACGGAAGACGGGACTGGGCTTTGCAAATTGCATTGGCGTTCTTTCCAGCGGCGAGACAGCACCAGCGCGAGTGCGGCCAGAGCGCATAAAGTAAATTCAGCCCCAAGCGCGTGGAGAATACGAAATGTGTAGCCTGCCACATTGGTCTCAGCACCGGTGTTTAATTTGTCATAGAGAACTCGCAGGCCGCCAAGTAGACCTTGGGCAACCACGAGCGCGAGTAGCCCGTAAGCTAATTGTCGCACACGCTTCCTGTCCACCCGTAGAAAGGCCCAGATCGAGAGGATAATCGCCAAGTAACCAAGAGTCGTCGCTAGTAAGCGATGGCTGTGTTCGGCCCGCATGTCTTGATTTTGCCACCAGCCCTCGGGCATGATTGATGAGTTGGATAGGGGCCAGTCTAGGAATACCATACCCGCTGAAATACTCGTGGTATAGGCACCTGCGTAGAGCAGCACCAGCGTCCAGCATAGCGTAAAAACGGCAAACCAGAACAAAGCTGGCTGGTAATGGTCATGACGTTGGATGAAGCGCGATAACATTCTCGGTTGCTAAAATGACAATATCGGTAAACTGGTAATAAAGGATGAGCAGAAGGCAAACGACAATCTTCTTTACTACGGCACTGTGTTTACTCGCCGGGAGCTTGGGGGCGCAGTCCATCACCGCGACCGTAAAATCTGTGGACAAGGAGGCGCAGACTCTGACTCTGGGCGATGGGCGCGTGGTTCGTGTGGGAGCGGGAGACGCCCGTATTGGCTATGTTGGCGAAGAGATTCGAGGCGAACTGGAGCCCATGACAGAGCCGCCGACGCTTTATGCTATTTGGCCCAATGATTCCATCGACCGCCAGATTGAAAAGTCGGTTAATGAGTCGCTGCATACGGAAACGATTACGCAGGGGCGCAAGGCCTTTCGATCGTTGGGCGATTATCTGCCGGATTTCGCGCTCTATGATCAAGAGGGCAACCTCGTACGCAAAAGCACATTCCGCGGTAATAATGTCGTTTATAATTTCATCTTCACTCGTTGCCAAATGCCCAATATGTGCCCTGCGACAACCGCCCGCATGTTGCGTCTGCAAAAGCTAGTCGACGAGTCACAACTGAGGGATGTGCAACTGGTTACGATTACTTTTGACCCCGAATACGACACGCCAGGCGTTCTTAACGAATACGCCGTGCAACGCGGGGCGCATTTCAAGAACTTCAGTTTGCTCACAGGCGATCCTGACGCCATTGAGGACATGATGAAACAGTTTGGTATTTTGACGGTGGATGAGGATGGAACCATTAACCATACCATGGCCACGGTCATGGTCGATGGAAATGGTATGGTCGTTTACCGAAAAGAGGGTTCTCTCTGGACACCAGAAGAGTTCCTTGATCGGCTCGTCGAGCGGGAGGCAGGAAAAGGCTCATGAACCGGTTGATTCAGTGTAGCTTGATTACAGCTGCGGCATTTGGGCTGTTCGTGGGGTTGCGATCGCTGCCTGACGCGGAGTGTGGATTCCTGCATTACGAGCCGCCAGTAGTGGACGGTGATGGCATCCAGTTCTGTGGCTCCGACCAACCGGTCTTCATCGAAGTGCGTTCCCTACAATACCCGGTGGACTTCAAGCTGATGACTCAGCAGGAAAACCATCAAGTTGGAGAGCCGGTCAATGTGACCCTTGAAATCGGGGCTAAAGGTGGGCGCGCCATTACGCCAAATGACTTGGCCGTGACTCATACGGAGTTAATGCATGTCTTGGTCGTTGATCCATCACGGGAGGATTATCACCATATTCACCCGACACCCGTTGGTTTGTCGGGGCAATGGCAGTTTTCGTTCACGCCGCGTCGCCCTGGGCCTTACGAAGTCTTTGCGGAAATAGTTCCTTTGAAGACACGTCAAGTGGTCATTGCGGTGGGTCAGATAGAAGTAGCGGGTGCGCCCGCGCCCGAGGTGCCCATTGGCCTGCCTGGCGGTTGGACGGCTGCGCTGTTAGTCGAGCCTGCTGTACCAACGGTCAATAATGAAGCGCGGCTCCAGTTGTCAATTGCTCGGGAAGATGGAGTGGCGGCGGTGTTGGAGCCAGTGATGGGGGCCTACGCTCACTTAGTTGCCTTTGATGAGGGCGTGTCTGGGTTTGCCCACTTGCACCCCAAATACACGGGGCGGGAAAAGAACGCTGCGCCCCAGTTGGACTTCGTGCTCAACACTCATGTGCCCGGTGATTACCGTGTTTGGGCGCAAGTCAAGGTAGACGGGGTAGAGCGCTTTATGCCCTTTTCGGTTCGGGTTAATTAATCGACCAATCGCAGCGAATTTATTTGTCCCCTGAACTCAAAACGTATTGAATTAGCCTGCCATGATCGAATTTATCAAAAAAGGAATGCTCGCAGGAGTTGGTGCCGCCGTTGTTACGAAAGAAAGTGCGGAGAAGGCTTTGAGTGAGCTGGTGGATAAGGGCAAGATTTCTACAGGTGAGGCCAAGGATCTTGCCGATAAAATTGTCTCTGATGGTCGTGCCGAGTTTGAAAAATCTCGCAGCGAATTAGAGAACTGGTTTGAGGACATGCTCCGCAAGGCGAAAGTTGCCACTCAGTCAGACTTGGCGCAACTGGAAGCCCGTGTTGCTGCGCTTGAGGCCAGTAACAAGACCGGCGAATAAACTTTGGCCAGCCCGCTCAAGACGCTCGACTTGTTCAGCAATGTCGCCCGTGCCAAGGAAATCTTCACGGTGCTGGCGAGGCATGGCTTTGGCGATTTGTTGGAGACGGTGCGACTGCCCAAGGGGCTGATCGAGAAGATTATTCCGCCGACTGATCATAATTTAAATGTCTGGCAGCGGCTACGGATAACACTGGAAGATTTAGGGCCGACTTTCGTTAAGTTTGGGCAGGTGATGAGCACGCGCCCGGACGCGCTACCCGAAGGACTGATTGAAGAATTTAAGAACCTGCGCAGTCGAGTCCGCCCCATTTCTTTTGAGGATATTGAGCCGATCATATGCGCAGAATTGGGCTGTGAAGATTATCGAGAGTACTTTGACGACTTTGATACGACGCCAGTTGCCTCAGGGTCCATTGGTCAAGTTTATAAGGCTAGGCTCAAAGGAGGCGAAGATTGGGTTGCGATCAAGGTTCAGCGTCCGAATATCAAAAAGGCTATCAAGGCCGATATCGAAATCATTGGCTGGCTGGTCAAACAATTGCACGCCAAGGTTGAGGAGTTGCAGCCCTACGACTTGCCTTCGATCGTAGAATCGACGGGCCAAGGCATTATGCAGGAGCTCAATTTTACTATTGAGGCCAACAATGCTGCGCTTTTTAACGCACTGAATCCCTACGAAGATGTTTTCTCACCCAAAGTCTACGATCAATTTACCCACGAGCGATTGACAGTGTTTGAGTGGGTGGAAGGCCGCCCGCCATGGGATCCAGAAATTCCGGAAGATATCCGGATCAAATTGGCTGCAGCTGGTGGAAAAAGCATATTTGAGCAGATTGTCATCAGTGGATTTTTCCATGCCGATCCGCATGGCGGCAACATCCTGATCACGGAAGATGGGCGGCTTTGCTTTATTGATTGGGGGTTGGCTGGCCAGTTGACCCGCGATATGCGCTATTTTCTAGCCGACCTGTTCAGCGCGATTGCCCAGAGTGATCCGGAAAAAGTGGTTCGGGTTGCAATGATGATGGCCCTCGGGAAAACACGAATTGACCAGACTAAACTAGAGCAGGAGGTCGGCTTTGTTCTGCGTCAATATCGCTCGAAGTTCGATCAGAACGAAGCGATCGGCAAGATCGTCATCGAGTTGCTCTTTGTTTTCGGCTCCAATGGCATACAACTGGCGCGGGATTATTCGCTGCTGGCCAAGGCGATCATTTCCATTGAAGAAGTTGGACAGACGCTGGACCCAAAGTTCGATATCCGGGAGGTCGGCAAGCCCTTCCTACGTAAGCTGGAGTGGGAGCGTTGGAATCCAGCGGGTGTCATGTCCCGTGCTTGGTGGAATCTGCAAGGTCATTTGCACAAGCTGCGCGAGTTGCCCGGAGACGTTCAGCGCTTTTTCCGCCACCTTGAAGATGGTGAGATCAAGGTCACCATGAAGCATGAGGGTTTGAGTGAGGTCGGCGACGCTTTTGACATGGGCGTGAACCGGTTAACTCTGGCCATTATCACGGCTTCGATCATTCTTTCCTCGGCAATTGTAGTGGGCACGATGGCACCCAAGGATGCGACTTTTAGCGACATTTACAACGGTGGCAATGTCATCACCTTGTTGGCCGCCTTTGGATTCAAGCTCGGTATCGTTTTCGGCGGCTGGATCATTTGGGACATCGTTCGCCACGGGCGACACAAATAGCCCGAAATGAATTGCCAATCTTCGCATTGGAGAATTTTCCAAGGCGCTTAAGAGGGGGGGGGCTAGGCTAGCTACGGGCAAAAAGCCGAGTTAGGCCTTTGCGTTTTTTGGGCTCAAGCTCGACACCAGGGGGGGGGGGCATGCCTTCTGGACGTTCTTCTACGGCGACTTCCGATGGGGTCTTGTCCTCATCTTGAATGCCGAGCAGGCCAGAGCCTTTTTTCTCTGTCGATTCAGGAACTGGCATCGGGGGCATCGTTTTCTTGCGACGTTTGTCCGGCGCTAAAAACGGTCGCACCACCTGATCGAGCAGGATCGGTTTTTTAAGGATTTCAATGCCGCACATTTGCAGTTGATTGAATTCCGACCGTAGAATTGATGGGGTAAGCACGACAACATGTAGCTCCGGATCGGTCGCCTTGGCTCCCATAATGAAGTTCATGCCGTCTTTCTCGTCGATTTTATAATCTGCAATAAAGAGATCAACCGGCGCGTCTTTGTCTTCCAGCGCGGCCTTGCAATCTTCAAGAGTTCGCGCTGGAACAACTTTGTGGCAGAGTTTCACGAGTTTTTTGGTAACATTCTCGAGTACTGCTTCTGAATCGTCCCAATAAAGTATCTTCACAATGATTAACGGTAACAAGCTATCGCCATAAATCAAGAGGACTTTTGGCCCTTGTGTGAATTTACAAGGGAATTACATGAAGCCTTTATTTTCAGAAAATAAGGAAAGGCCGTCGATTTATCGTTTGGTTAATACAGCCAATAGGCTTGGCTACGTTGCTGAAAGGCTTTTGCTTGGCGCGACCACTCCTGCAGAAAGAGCTCAACCCGGGCATTCGCGCCTCGGGTAGATAGCTCATCTAGCCATGCTGGATCACCCATGTGAATGAGGAAACCGCGTCGTTTTTCGCCGATATTTGCAAAGGGGTTGCTCGGGCTCCATTGGCAGGCTAATCGCATCATATAGGCGCTGATGGCGCAGGGGTCCAGTGCCTGCCAATTGGTGACCGTTAGATAAACACCGGGCACGCTCGCACCGCGGGTGGTTTTCCCGTCAGTTAGTTCGTAGCCGAGGCCGGGGATGCGCTCTGCTTCCAGCGCACGCTTGATAAACGCCGGGGAACGCCCAGGGTAGGTCAGTAGGCGGAAATTATACTGCGTGCCAACGCCGTGGCGCCAATCGCCTACATAGGTGCCTAATCCCGTCATTGAATAGCCCATAGCAGCGGATAAGTCGGGGATTGCGGGCGAGGTCGGCACCCACTTCAGTCCGGTGTCGGGCCAGAGCATTGAGCGTTTCCAGCCGCCCATCGGAACGACGAGTAATTTGCCTTTCCGGCGGGTTTCGTCGCTTACATCGAGGACGCCTGGTTGCTTCTTTGCCATTATTGCGAGTTCGCCAATGGTCATGCCGTGAACGTAAGGCACGAGAAATTCGCCGACGTAGGATTTCCATTGAGGGTCCAGCGGCGGGCCATCGACTTTGAGCCCGCCAAGCGGGTTTGGGCGGTCGAGCACCATAACCTCCACGTCTTGCTCGAAACAGGCCTCCATGGCCTTTTTCATTGCGCTGACATAGGTATAGCTACGCACGCCCAAGTCCTGTAAATCGATAACCATGATGTCGATGCTGTTGAGCATCTCAGGGGATGGCTTCCGGTGTTTGTCGTAAAGGGAGTAGGCGGGCAGGCCGGTGGGCCCGTGTGTGGTGTGGGCTACGTATTCGTTGGCGGCGGCATGGCCGTCGATGCCATGTTCGGGGCCGTAGAGGGCGACGAGGTTCACCTCGGGCGCATCGGCGAGTACTTTCCAGGTTGGGCGTCCATATTTGTCCACGCCTGCGGGGTGGGTCAGTAAACCAACGCGTTTGCCTTGTAGTTTGGCGTAACCAGACTCGCGGAGGGTGTCGATGCCGAGGTCGATCATGGGCGCAGCGTGGGCGTTAGTCAGGATGGCGAGTAGGAAGAAAAGCAGCAGTGGGCGCGGCATAAAATCAGGTTTTGGGCTTTTGGGTAGACTTCAGGGCTTCAGCGGCTTTCAAGGCTTCGGCCTCGCGGAGGCGAACTTTGTGGTACTGGGTCCGTAGGTCAAACATCCGTGCATTGGCGCGACGGGCGGTAAATTGGTAGATCAGGCTCAAGAAGAAGCCAATGAAGTAGCCGATGATCGTCCCGCCCACAAAAGTTGCCTTAAAGCCCAAGCCTACGATTTCTGGTAAGGACATTTGCGTTTGCTGGGCAAGCTCTTCCATTGAGCCACGCATGGTGCTGGGCCCGACAATGCTCAGAAAGGCGTCCTTCAGATTGTGTGTGATCAGCATAGCGAACTCATAAACGGAGTCGCCTGGAATCGGTGCACCCAGAAAATGGAAAATCTGGAGACCAACATAGCACGCCGCTAGATAAAGCGGCCCGGCTGTAATCGGATTAGTAATGAACTGCGTAGCGACCATCACCATCAGGTTGCAGCGGAAAACCATTGCGACCAGAAAGGCGGTGGGTACCTGAATACCATAGATCGGCAGCATCGATAGGATACAGCCAATGTAGATCGCCGGGACAACATCTTCGCGCCGGAATGACCAGAGATAAGAGCGTTTGCGTGCGGTATCGGCGAACCAGCCCAACACCGGATAACGGTGGATTGTTGCACGGCGGGGTAGCGGACGCAGCCAGCGTTTCACCCGCCGAATGCGCCTAAAATACTCATGCTTATGTTTTTCGTCCGCCGTCACAAGGTGTTGAGAAAAGGATCAGTGTGGTGTGGTTCCATGAGCTTTGACAACACTTCTGTGAAAGTTTCATTAATTGTCTGTATAAACGGATGGCCGATTGGCTGGATATGCTGCGGGAAACTCAGGCGATTTTTGCTACGACATCTTTTTCAGCGAAGTGGGACATATTTACTTAGTTTTCTATTGGATGGATTACCATATCTTGACCGTCGTCACGTTCCGGCAATTACGTCAGTATGATATGTCGTTTGCCCAGGCCGCTGACATCAGCTTTTGCCCTTGCAAACAGACGGGCCGGGTATCAGCGTTCCTCGCTTCTCATGAGCCAGAAACAGCCCGATCAAGACAACTCCCATGACCTTTTCGCCGTGCGCCGCGACAAGCTCGACAAGCTGCGCGCCGTTGGCCGCGATCCGTTCCGCACGAACTGGGACCAGACGCACACCAGCAAGCAGGCCTTCGCGCAATTTGAAGCCGAAGAAGCCGCTTTCTTTGACGCCAACCCAACGGTGAAAGCCGAGCTCGCGGTTTACGAGGCAGCCGCGGAGAAATTTAACGCCGCCAAGATGGAGCGTCGGGCAAAGATCCAGGCGGGGGAGATTACCCAGCAGGACCCGTTTGAACTGCCGGAAGTCCCCGAAAAGCCAGAGGTGCCGATGGGTGCAGAGGTATCGGTGGCGGGTCGCGTGGTCATGTTTAACGTCATGGGCAAGGCCAGCTTTTTGAAGCTGCTTGACCGCGACGGCATCATCCAGATTTACGTGACACGCGACGATCTTCCGGAAGGGGATTACAATGCGTTCTTCAAGAAAATGATCGACCTCGGCGACATCATTGGCGCGAAGGGGAAGGTTTTCCGCACGTCCACGGGCGAGATCACGGTCCACATTACGGACTACGCGATCGTCTCCAAGTCGATGCGTCCGTTGCCGGAAAAGTTCCACGGCATGAAGGACCCCGAGCAGATTTATCGCCAGCGCTACCTCGACCTGATCAGCAACGAGGAGAGCCGTAATCGCTTCCGTTTGCGTAGCGAGATCATCAAGGAAATTCGCCGCTACCTGTGGGACCGCGATTTCAACGAAGTCGAAACGCCTTGTTTGCACAACGTGGCCGGCGGTGCTGCGGCGCGCCCGTTCGTGACGCACATGAACGCGCTGGACTGCGATTTCTACCTGCGGATTGCGCTGGAGCTGCACCTCAAGCGCATGCTTGTGGGCGGTGTGGATCGGGTGTTCGAGCTAGGCCGTGTTTTCCGCAACGAGGGTCTTTCGCGCCGCCACAATCCGGAGTTCACGATGCTTGAGGTTTACCAGGCATACACCGACCACCGCGGCATGATGGACCTCATTAAGGGCCTGATCCATCACCTGTGCGAAAACGTTTTGGGCACGTTCCAGATCCCCGTGCACGGCAAGGACGAGGTGATCGATTTCGCTGCCCCATGGCGCGAGGCTAAGTATAACGACCTCGTTATCGAAGCCACCGGTGATGCCGATTGGTTTACGCGCAGTCGTGAAGACAAGCTGGCCGCCTGCGAAAAGCTGGGCATCAAAGTTGACCCTGAAGCGGCGGACTTTGAGGTGACCAACGACGTCTTTGAAAAATTGATCGAGCCCACGCTGATCCAGCCAACCTTCGTCACTCGGATCCCGAAGGAGCTTTGCCCTCTGGCCAAGCTCAACGAATCCGGCGACGGCTCACTGGATGTGTTCGAGTTGTGCATCAATGGCCAAGAAATCGCCCCGGCTTACAGCGAGCAGAACGATCCCTTTGTGCAGCGCGAGATGTTCGAAGCGCAAGTTGGCGAAGAGACGCAAGACCTCGACGAAGACTTCCTCGTCGCCCTTGAGCACGGCATGCCCCCAGCTGGCGGCATGGGTGTCGGCATCGACCGACTGGTGATTTTACTCACGGCCGCAGGGAATATTCGCGATACAATCCTGTTCCCGACATTGCGAAACAAGAGCAGTGCGGAGTAACTTCAGCGCATTTCTTACAAAAAAAAGGCCGGACTGATCAGTCCGGCCTTTTTATAAGAAATGCTCAAAAACCTTAGGCCTTGGCTTCCTTTGCTCTATTCGCCTTTGTTCGGCGCGCCCAAAGAAAGACCCCGAGAATAACGAATCCTGTCATGGCAATATAGGTGGAGGGCTCAGGAATTATTGCTGCATTAGGAATTAGGACTAAGTCATCAATACCGCCATCTGAGACAAATGCTGTGATGGTCACTGAGCTTAAGCCTGTCCAGTTCAGTACTAGATTCTGTGCGGTCAATAGACCAAGGCTGTCCGACGTTAGGTTAGGCATTGATGGACGAAATCCAACAATTGAGAAATCGGAGGTTCCCGAACCTAGATCGCTCGGTCCTATCTCTAGAGAAATGAGGTCGAAGGAGCCTGAATTATAGGTTAACGTAAAGGTATTATTACTGGCAAAGCCCAACCAAGCACTTGTGTCGCCAATGAGTACCTGTCCAGATCCGGCTCCAAAAACAGCGGCGTCAGCATTGATCGGAGTTAAGACAAAGCCTGAATTGGTATAGGGAGCTCCTGGGGAAACATTCGTAATTGAGCCATTCGGCGCTTCTTCGAAATTGATTATAATAGCACCCTCAGTTGTCGCAGCAGTAATGGCCAGAAGGCCGATTACTGAAATGTTTTTAAGATTTGTCGGTATCATAGTATTATTGGATGTAAAGCTGACATTATTAATCTTTCATTTTTACCTTATTACAAGCCTTAATTGTTCGGTTGAGTTGGAAATAACTTTTTATCAATTATGGATGCTAAGAATTGATTGCTTTGCCAATTTTATTAGCGCCTTTCACGTGGAAAAGGTGGCGCTGAGCGTATTGTTATTTGATGGAGTGGCAGCAGTTGGCTTTGGGTCAAATTGGCGCAATTTTCGTTTTGCGCCCGGTGAAGTGATCTGGCAGGTTGGCGGACATGTTGCACAGTCTCCTTATTGTTGACGACGAGAAGCATACGCGGGATGGACTTATGGCGGCCTTTGAGGACGATTATGAGGTCTCTGTCGCCCGGGATGCTGAAGAAGCCTTTCGCCTGCTTGATGCCGATGAATTTACTGTCGTGCTGACGGACTTGCGGATGGCTGGCCAGAGCGGGCTGAAGGTCATCGATAAGGCCGTCAAAATGGCCTATCACCCCATTATCATTATGATGACTGCCTACGGTAACGTGGAAACGGCGGTCGAGGCAATGAAACGCGGGGCCTATGATTTTGTCACCAAGCCACTGAATTTGGAGAAATTGGAGATTCTGATTAAGCGGGCGATTAAGACCCGCAAAATGGAGGCGGAAAACGTTGAACTGCATCAGCGGCTGGATCGTAAATTCAGCTTTCAGGGGATCATTGGCAATAGCGCGCCCTTGCAGCAAGTGCTGGAAGAAGTTAAGCAAGTCGCGCCGTCGAAGGCCACGGTAATGATCTACGGTGAGACTGGGACGGGCAAGGAGTTGGTCGCCCAGATGATCCATCAGAACAGCCCGCGCAGCCGAGGTGCCTTCGTGCCAGTGCACTGCGCTGCCATCCCCGCCAACCTCCTCGAAAGCGAACTCTTTGGCCACGAAAAGGGTGCCTTTACTGGTGCGAATGAACGGCGAATTGGTCGTTTTGAAGCTGCTGACGGCGGTACGCTCTTTTTAGATGAAATTGGGGAGATTGACGCGCCCACCCAAGTCAAGCTACTGCGTTTCCTGGAGACACGCACCGTGGAACGTCTAGGCAGCATGAAAGCGATTCCGGTCGACGTGCGCCTGGTTTGCGCCACCAACCGTGACCTGCGAACAGAGGTTGAAGCCGGGCGCTTTCGGGAAGATCTTTATTTCCGCCTGAGTGTGGTACCGCTCACACTCCCCCCCCTCCGGTTCCGCCGAGACGATATTCCAATGTTGCTCGATCATTTTATCCAGCAGTTTGCTGCGGAGAATGAAATGCCGCCGCCGAAGTTGGCTCCGAGCGCGCTCAAAGCTCTCCAGCAATTCAATTGGCCGGGCAATATTCGCGAGCTGCGTAATTTTTGCGAGAATGCCGTCGTGATGAAGCGGGGAGGGGAGATTACGGAATACGACTTGGATCCGCGTTTCCTCGGTAGTGGTGAAGCCGCCGCACGGGCAACGGATGGGGGCGCTACTTTGGCACCGAAGGGCTCAGGCAATCCGCCGCCATTGTCCAAGGCCGAAAGCGAAAAGCGTCTCTTGCGTCGGGCTTTACAGGAGTCTGGCGGTAATCGGACGAAGGCCGCGGAGCTTATGGGTATTTCCCGCCGCACGCTTCATCGCAAACTGGCACGTTGGCCGGAACTGGATACTTCTAGTTAGCGCATGCAGAAATTCATTCACTGGCTGGAGGAGGGGCGCGGAGACACGCTTTTACGCATCTCCACGGCAGCGCTGTTTATCATTCTGTGCTCATTTTATTTGAGCGGCCTCCGTTTCGTGGGGCCAGCGAATGAGAAGGTGCTTGAGCGTGCTGTGCTGGCGCAAAATCTGGCCGATGGCAACGGCTTCACGACTCCGGTTTGGCATCCTCAGGCAGTTCGAGTCATGGAGGACAGAAACGATTGGCGCTACGGCTCGGATGTGCTTTTGCCTGATCTTTACACCGCTCCAGCCTATCCAGTGGTGTTGGCATTCGTTTTGAAAACCATGCCAGACAAGTTTCGCGCTTGGGTGGAAAGCGAGCCGTTTCGCACGTATTACATGGCCGATTTTTTCCTGCTCGGGGTGAGCCTTTTTTTCTTCTGGGTGAATATTGCGCTGATCGCGGTCATCACCAAATCGCTGTTTGGAGCCAGAGCAGCATGGCTGGCAGCAGCGGGCTACCTGCTGTCGGCAGGAATTTGGGAAGGCGTATTTTCGGTCAATGGCGGCTTACTGCTGACTTTCCTGGCCTTGCTGTTGTTGTTTGTCGTGCTGCGTTTTGAGCAAGCGTTGATGGGGCCACGTCGCTGGATGTGGGCCGTACTGGCGGGGCTTGTTAGCGGAGCCTTGTTTTTAACAGATTACCCAGCCGGGCTAACGATCTTGCCAACCGCGATTTACGTGGCGTTGCGGGCGTGGATGAAGTCCCCGAATAAGCAACCTTGGACTACGGGGATACTGTCATTGGCTCTGACCTCGACGGGCTTTCTGGCGGTGACATTGCCTTGGCTGTGGCGCAACTACGAATTGACCGGCCACCCCTTGGCCTTGGCCGGGCAAGAGATTGCTTGGAGGGCAGGGGACCCGACTGCCGAACCCGCGAATTTCCGTAACGATCTCAGCTCGGAAACGGCATCAGTAAATTTCCGTAAGCTGGTTAATAAAGGGCTGGATGGTATGGGCTCCGGATTGCGGACTGAGCTTTGGCAGGGGGGAGGGCTACTGTTTGTGGGATTCTTTTTGGCATCACTTTTTTACCAGTTTCGGCGAGGGAGCACGAACGCGCTTCGCTGGTATGCACTGGCCTTGATTGCATTCCAAGGCATTGGCGGGCCATTCCTGGATTCAGGAGAGGCACCCCTGCATGCAGGCATCTGGTTGGCACCCTTGTTTCTGATTTTTGGGACGGGTTTTTTCTTCGTTCTATTAGAGAGCTCGGGGGAACATTCGATTTGGAAAAAACGAGTCTGGATTGCGGCAGTGTTGATTTTGCAGGCTTTGCCGGTGGTTCACTGGGTGCTGCAACCAGGCGTGCGCGGTCACTATTCCTTTCCTCCGTACGCACCCACGGTTTTTCGGGCGATCAAGCTCAACATGGCGGACAAGTTTTACCCAGATTACGGGCTGATGTCCGATGCGCCAGCTGGCCTTGCCTGGTATGGCCGCACAACAGTGTGGGGACAACCAACGCAAATGCGCGACTTTGCCGCGGTTCTGGAACATCAACCAATTGGGGCGCTGTTGCTCACGCCTCATCGGTTGGATCAGCCATTTTATACGGAGCTACTGAACTCCGACAGCGCCAACCCGAACCACGATGCGACGAAGAGCTACGGCTGGGGTGCCTTGTATTATGGCCTTGCTGTTGGCCGTGTTCCGGCCTTTTTCCCCTTGCAAAAACCAGTGAAGATTTGGGAGAATATTTACGTCTGCTTGGACCCGCTTGCTTATCAACCGGGTGCAATCCGATAATTCAACTAACCTGCTCTGCGTATCCACTCTGACATAAACATATCATGAAGCCACTGCTGCTCGGCTCACTTACTTTCCTGGCCGCCACGCCGGTTCTTTTTGCGGTTTATGCGCCAATACCATCACAGGAGCAGGGGGAAGCCTTCTCGGGATCCATCACCAGTGGGGCGTATTATGACTCCAACATCTTTGGGTCACAGAATGGCCGTGTGTCGAGCGTGGTTGGTGAAATCAGCCCGCATCTCGATTATAATCAGTCGCTGACTGATCAGACTTTTTTCGCGGTCGATTATGACTTACAGGTTCTCATCTTTGAGAATCGCCCAGGCAGCGATGACGTGCTGACCAATAATTTTCTGAACGCACAGATCGACCACACGTTTGCGCCGAACATCTTCGCGAGCATCAGCGATAATTTTTCCTATACGCAAAACCCGGAGTCCGCCGTCATTGCTGGCGCACCACTCCAGACGGACCAGTCCTATTTCTATAATCGCGTCGATTTGGAAGCACTCTGGAATATCACCGAAATCTGGTCGCTGGAAGGCAAGTTCCGCAATCAGTTCTGGTTCTACGATGACAATAGACTGGCCGATCAATTGGACCACATCCAGTACCTCTTCGGCGTGGAGGTTGGTTATAACTTTCTGCCTGAGCTTACGCTGATCGGCGAATATCGCTTCGAGTACAACGACTACACCAACGACTCCCCCCCCAAGAGCAACTACAGCAATTATGCGCTGGTAGGCTTTAATTACGAAATGTCCGAGCGCTTGATTATTCTGGTGCGTGGTGGCGCGGAATTCCGTGTGCGCGAAAGCGCCCCGAATCGTAATTCGCCTTACGGAGAAGTCACCGCAGTCTATCAATTGACCGAGCGTTCCTACGTTTCTGGCGCGGCGACCTACGGCATTTTTCAGACCACGGATACGAACTCATTCCTCGACCAAGAAAACTTGGATCTGGAATTGAATTTCGAATACTTCGTCTTCCCTAAAATTGCGGTGTCTGGCTCGCTTTTCTATCAATACGCCCAGATGAACGGTCGCGGCTTGGTGGCCGATGCCAACGAATACACCTACCGCGCTGGGGTGGGGGTCTCTTATTTGATTACCGACAATTGGGCGCTGTGGGTCGACTACGACTATGATCTGGTTGACTCCCAAGTGCCGGGACGCGACCAAGTGCGTAACCGAGTGGGCGGCTATTTTCGCTACACTTTCTAATGGTTTAGCGGGTTGAGAGACTCGGGCCATCATAAGATTGCCTGTGCACAGCAACACGCTTAGTGTGCGCGCTTTTATTCGTTATTCATGGCTTCGCCTACTCAATCTGAAGATAGCAGTTCGCTCAGCTTTTATTTGCGAGCGCTTTATTTGCGCCGCTGGCTGATCCTCACCATTGTCGCGTTGACTTTGATTACGGCGATCATTGTCACTTGGGCAATGCCTCAGTGGTACCGTGCCACAGTGGTCATTAAAGTGGATAAGCCCGAGGAGCAAGTCGCGTTGTTTTCGCGTGAAGGCAGTGGCTACGACCCGTTCTTTTCGCAAGAGCAAGTAGAGATCCTGACCAGTAAGCAAATCCTCTATCAGGTGATTGAGGCGCTGGACCTCCAACAGAAGCTGGGCGACATGTTTGCCGACGGGCAAAAGCTTTCACCCGGCCAAGCCTATATGTTTTTGGCCGAGAGAGTGCCATTATCCAAGGGACCACCGTTGGCCCGGCGAATGATTTCCGTCCGCTCCACGCAGCAGGGCACATCGCTCATCGAAATTTCCGCTTGGACGCTTGGCGACCCGCAACTCGCTGCCGCGATCGCCAACGCCATTGCCGTGATTTACTCGGAGGACCGCATCGCCTTCGCCACGGCCAATCAAACTGAGGGCATTGCTCGTTTAAGGGAAGAACTTGAGAAGCAGGGACGCATCGTTTCAGATCAACGTGATGCGGTGGAGAATCTTCGTAGCGAGTTGAGTATTTCCGGCGTTGATCTCGACATGGCTGTCCTCAATCAAGACGTAGAAAATCTGCGTTCGATCGAGCGTTCGCTCATCCAACTGCGTGTGGAGGCCATTGGCCGTAAATCGCGGTGGGAAAATTTTAAGGCAATTCCGGAGGAGGATCGCCTGTCGTTGGTGAATTCCGAACTCATCACGGACGTTAATTTGCAGGATTTGCTACAGGCTTACATGCTTCAGCAGCAGCAATACGCGAAACTGGCAGCGCAATTGGGAGACGAGCACCCTGAGTTGAAGGCTTCCAGGCGAAGCATCGAAACCATTCGCGAACAGCTGGATAACTTACTCAACGGCTATCAGCGCTCGCTTGAGTTGTCTTATTTAGAGGCTAAGGCGCGCATGGAGGAGCTTCAACGCCAGCTTGGAGAAATGCGTTCGGCGCAGATTGACTCTGAAACGAGCCGTATGCGCCCCTTTGAAGATTCAGTGGAAAAACTTCGTGAGGAAGAGCGCATTTATCAAACGATGAAGCTAACCCTGCGCCAGCGGGAAATTGATTTTCAGGCACCCAAGAAAAGCATCGAAATTCTTAGCCAAGCTGAGGCACCGGTGCAGAGTGCATGGCCAAATTGGTTTTTAAACATCTTCTTGGCGCTTCTCTGTGGTTCGGTGTTGGGCATCAGCGTGGCGCTTATCGTGGACCTCTGCGACACCAGTTTCCGCGGCGTGGAAGAGATCGAAAAACTAACTGGCTTGCCGGCCTTAGGGATCATTCCCCGTGGGCTGCATCTGATCAACGCCAGCTCTTACGAAACGACTCAGGCAGAGCCTTATCGGGTGCTACAGACCAATCTCGAACTCGTCAGCGATCCGAGCAAGTCGCGTGTTCTCGCGCTCCAGAGCGCAGGCCCGGGGGAGGGCAAGTCCACCACTTTGCGTAATCTGGCCGCCGTGATGGCGCTTTCTGGCCAGAAGGTGCTCATCATCGATACTGACCTGCGGCGCCCGGTCCAGCATCGCCATGCGAAACTCTCCGTGGGGCCCGGCCTCGCCAACGTGCTCGATGGTGGCATGGCGCTAGACGAGGCGATCCGCCCAACCGATGTCGCAGGCTTGGATCTGCTTACCAGTGGGGAAACCGGACGTGCGCTTAACCGGATCGCAGTTAAAAAGCTGGAGGCTGAGCTGCATCATCTACGCCAGCGCTACGATGTAATTTTCCTCGATTCGCCACCGGTGCTGGGCTTGAGCGATGCTGGCCTCATTGCTGGTCTGGTCGATACCGTGGTTTTGGTGGTGCAGCATCGTCGCCATCCGCGCCGGATGATCCTCCGCGCCAAGCAGACGATCGATACTCATGCCAATGAGTTGGCCGGGCTGGTCCTCAATCGCGTCCCCCTGAGTGCGGAGGGCGACTATCAATACTATCACGCAAATTACGCCTACTACCGCGGACAAGACAAAGCCCGCATGATCAAGAGCCCGAAGTCTGATATGGCAGATGAAGAATCCGCCGAAGGTATTCGCCTAAAAGAATAGAGGAATATTCCCTGCGCGATTGCTGTTGATTCGTGGAGGCGGATTGATTGACTGTCGCCTTATGGATTTGACCCCTGAACAGAAACAGCAAGTTGCCGCTTGGGTGAACGATGGTGAAAGCCTCGCTGAAATCCAGCGTCGGATTAACAACGAATTCAGCGTACCAATGACCTATATGGATGTACGCTTCCTCGTCGACGACCTCGAACTGGACCTCGTGGATAAAACTCCCAAAGTTGATCCCGCAGATGCCACTAAGCCAGCTGTGGACGCCGAAGCGAGCATTGTGGACGATGCACCAGAAGGTGGCGTATCCGTAGAACTCGACGCAATCATGCGCCCAGGTGCCATGGTCAGCGGTTCAGTGACATTCTCCGATGGTGAAAGCATGGGTTGGCAGTTGGACCAGGCAGGTCGCCTAGGCCTCATCCCTGGCCCCACCGAAGGTTATCGCCCTTCTGAGGCAGATGTCATGGCTTTTCAGGCCGCCCTCGAAGAAGAACTACGTAAGAAGGGGATGTAACTTTTGGACGAACTCACACAGCTGCCGGGCGAATCGGTCGAGATTACCGTGTCGCCTCAGGCGGCTGGTGGTCGAGTAGACAAAGTTCTTGCCGACGCCTTGCGCGATTGGAGCCGCGAACGCCTGAAAAGCGTTTTTGAAGCTGGTATGGTGACGCTTAATGGCGCGCCGACCGTTAAGAAAACTCGTGTTGCGGAGGGGGATGTCATTGCCCTGATTCTACCAGATCGGCCCTCAACCAAGGTTGAGCCGATGGACGTCCCGCTTGATATTTTATTTGAGGACGAGTATCTCGTCGCGATTAACAAGCCTTGTGGTATGGTGACTCATCCTGGCGCTGCCGTAGAGCCGCCCACGCTCTGCCACGCGCTTCTACACTATACAGACGGCAAATTGGCTAAAGCTGGCGGGGAAGAGCGCCCCGGCGTTGTGCATCGGCTAGACAAGGCGACAACCGGCGTGATCGTCTTTGCCAAGACCGACGAGGCATATTACGCGCTGGTTCAGGCCTTTTCCCAGCGACTCACCAAAAAAGAATACTTGGCCATCGTCACTGGCAGTCCACAGCTGGAGGCTGGCAGTATTCGTGAGCCGATTGAGCGCGACTTACAGTATCGTACGCGAATGGCCGTCCGCGAAGATGGAAAGCCTGCGCATACGGACTGGCATATTGTTGAGCGATTGGACGAGCGTCATTGCTTGGTCCATTGTCGCATCCATACCGGACGTACGCACCAGATTCGCGTCCATTTAAGCCATCTGGGCATGATCTTGCTGGGTGACTCGACTTATGGCTATCGCCCGCGTCAGGGACAAGATTGGCATGAAGATTTTTTCCTCCATGCAGCTAGTTTAATTCTGCCGCATCCCATTACTGGTGAGCCATTGGAAATTACGGCAGAATTGCCCCCTGCATTCCAAGATCAGCTAGTCAAATTACGCGCATAAAAATAGGGGGTTTACCTTTCGGTGAGCCCCACTGTGACTTTCTATTGTCCTTATTATGCCCAATGAGTGCTTTAAGGACCTTGCCAATAGGGGCTTTAGTACTGGTATCTCAATTTTTAGAGAATACAGTATCGATTTTTTCTTGTATAGGGTTTAATCATCATACAAGAATGAATGCCTCCCCTTTGATAAACCTCTATTTCTCATTCCCCTATGTCCTACGTTCGCCGTCGTAATTCGGTCCATTTCCACATCAACGGTTATCGCATCCGCAAAGGTGTATTCTGGCGCTGGATTGGAGCGAGTTCACTGATTGTGCTTCTAACGATCGTTGCCATGGCTTGGACCTTTTACAGCAAAGACCACGTCATCCATCAGGCTGCCTCGCAACTGCTAGAGCAATTCTCTGGGCGCTAGTTTCTTCCCAACCCTACCCCAAAAAAGAAGGTCGCGGCTTGTATTGAGTCGCGGCCTTCGCTTTTGAATGCACTCAAGCAATCCCGGCGATCAGCTCATCAGCTTTGGCGCGTAGGGCAGCGACAGCTTTTTCGGGCTCATTGGGATTGGCGGCGAGGCAGTTGACCAGTGCGCTGCCCACCACGACACCGTCTGCAACCTGACCAATGGTCGCAACGTGCTCAGCTTGCGATACGCCGAAGCCAACTACGAGGGGCAAGTCGGTAATCGAGCGGATCTGCGCAACGGAGTCGCTCAGGTCAGCAGAAAGGTCGGCGCGTTCGCCAGTTACACCTGTCCGCGACACGTAGTAGAGGAATCCAGTTGCGGTTTCGGAAATTTTCGCAATGCGATCAGGTGGTGTTGTTGGTGCGATGATAAACACCGTGCCCAGCTCCTCATCCGCACAAACCTTTTTCCAAGAGGCGGCTTCTTCTGGTGGCAAATCGAGCACGAGAAAGCCGTCAACCCCGGCTTCTTTGGCTTGGCGGGCGTAGTTGGCCTCGCCGGGTGCAAAGACGAGATTGTAATAGGTGTAGAGCACGATTGGAACTTCGCTGAATTCGCGAATCGCACGGACG
Source organism: Cerasicoccus arenae (assembly GCF_014651635.1). Lineage (GTDB taxonomy): Bacteria > Verrucomicrobiota > Verrucomicrobiia > Opitutales > Cerasicoccaceae > Cerasicoccus > Cerasicoccus arenae. The sequence goes on from NZ_BMXG01000004.1 coordinate 179,929, forward strand.
AGCTCCAATACACGTGTCTGCGTCATCCCGTTTTCCAGTGCGCGTTGGGCGGCAAGCTGATTGGTGAGACCGTCAGCCAGAGGATCGGAGAACGGCGCGCCAAGCTCCAATAGATCGGCACCAGCATTAATCAAGGCGCGGCAAGCGGCTAGGGAGACATCAAAGGTAGGGTCGCCTGCGCACAGATACGAAACGAAAAGCGGGCGTCCCGATTGACGGCCCTTGGAAAATGCTTGGGATATACGGCTATTCATGGTCAAAGTTTTCGGCCTTAACGACATGGCTCTGGCTGCCATCTGACAATTGTTTTTTCCTTATCGGTGAAAATTTGCACTATATAGGTATAAAACACACATATCGCCTTGCGCCGCGCGGTCAGCGTTGCGTAGATAATCAACGCCATGTCTTGGGATCGCTTTAAACAACACTATCTTTTCATAGAAACGCTCGATTTCGCACTCGATATCAGCCGCATGGATTTTGCGGATGATTACCTCGAGGTGATGAAACCGAAAATTGACCAGGCCATAATAGCCATGGAAGAGCTGGAGGGTGGTGCCATTGCCAACCCTGACGAGAACCGCATGGTCGGTCATTATTGGTTGCGCGATGCCAGCCTTGCGCCGACGCCTGAGCTAAAGAAAGAGATTTCTGACTGTGAATCCGCCATCAAGGCTTTCGCGGCCAAGATTCATTCCGGCGAAATTAAAGGTTCGGACGGCAAGTTCGAGCATCTGCTGTGCATCGGTATCGGTGGGTCCGCACTCGGTCCCGAATTCGTCAATCAGGCGCTGGGTAATCCAACCAACGACCCGATGACCATTCACTTTTTCGACAATACAGACCCGAACGGGATGGACAAAGTCCTCGCCCAGCTCAAGGGCAAGCTCGGGAAGACTCTGGCCGTCGTTACCTCCAAGAGCGGTGGTACTCCAGAAACCCGCAATGGCATGGTTGAGGCAGAAAATGCTTGGACCAAGGCTGGTCTCAAGTTTGGCCCGCACGCTGTTGCTGTGACTGGATTGGGCTCCAAGCTCGACAAACATGCGGTTGCTGAGGGCTGGCTGACGCGTTTCCCAATGTGGGATTGGGTAGGCGGGCGTACGTCTGAGCTGGCCGCCGTGGGCCTTGTTCCGGCTGCGCTGTCTGGCTTTGACATCGATGCGATGCTGAAGGGGGCCAAGGAAATGGACGCTGTCACCCGCGTAAAAGACTTTCGACAAAACCCAGCCGCGCTGATGGCGCTCATGTGGTTTTATGCAACTGATGGCGTGGGCAAGAAGGATATGGTCATTCTGCCTTATAAGGATCGCCTGGAATTATTTTCCCGCTATCTTCAGCAACTCGTTATGGAGTCGCTCGGTAAGGAATTGGACCTAGACGGCAATACTGTTCACCAAGGCATCGCCGTTTATGGCAATAAGGGTTCGACGGACCAGCACGCATATGTTCAACAACTTCGTGACGGTGTATTGAACTTTTTTGCGACATTTATTGAAGTCCACACGGATCGCGCCGGCGAATCGCCGTTTGTGGAGGAAAAATTCACCTCGGGCGACTTTTTGCAAGGCCTGCTACTGGGCACCCGCGATGCACTTTATGAGAAGGGCCGCGAGTCGATCACGATTTCGGTCCGAGACGTGAGTGCGCATACAATCGGCATGCTCATTGCCCTCTATGAGCGCGCAGTCGGCTTCTACGGCTCACTCGTCAACGTTAATGCCTATCATCAGCCAGGCGTTGAGGCGGGTAAAAAAGCAGCCGCCAGCACGCTGGAACTACGTCAGCAAATTCTGGATGCGTTGTCCGCCAAACCCGGCGAAGCCTTTACCGCAGAACAACTTGCTTCGGAATTAGGTCTTGTATCGAAAACAGAACTCATTTTTAAATTGCTAGAACACATGGCAGCTAATCAAAATCGCCCCTTACGCAAATTGATTGGCGACCCATTCTACGAATCTAAATACCTGATGGAGCAATAAGCTCAACGCTGACTCCCCAAAACTGTAAATATATCTCTCTCAATCTGACATTATGAAAGGTCTTTCCATAGCGCTTCGCGTCATCGCGATTCTCGGTGCGGCTGCTGCCGCCTTATTCTGGTACCAAACGAAGGGCAAAGTCCAAGCGGCAAATGACCAAATTGCGGAGCTACAAACGCAAAAGGCGAACGTAGAGTCCCAGGTTGAAGACCTTACGAACGCCAAGACTTCGATTTTGGGCAAAGCAAACGAATTCGAGCGGCAATTGGCTGACGCCAATTCCAAGATTTCATTTACCTCGAATGAGCTTAGCAAATACAAGCGCGACATTGGCCGTACAGAAAAGGACAAAGAAGAGCTTCAAGCCAAATACGACAGCCTGAATCAGGACTTTGACCAATTGAAGAGTGATGTTGCGAACATCAAAACAGTAGATGCTGGGGCCAAGGTTGATCCCGCTCTCCTCGCAGAAAAAGAAGAGCAGGTTACACAGCTTCAGACTCAACTCAGCGACTTAAAGGACAAATTGGCTGTTGCCGTTCTCCGCACACAGGGGGCCGCATCTGGCGAAGTTGGTGTCAATGGTTCATCAGCGACTGGCGGTCCTGTCACGCTGAAGGCTGTTAAGGAGCAAGATGCTTCCATTCTCCGCACCGATCCCGACAAGGGCATTGTCATCATCAGCCGTGGACAGGTCGATGGCTTGCAGCGCCAAATGGAGTTCAATGTTGCCAAGGGTCTTGAGCGGAAAGTTCGCGTCAAGGTTGGCACCGTGGCACCCACTTACAGCGTAGCTTACATCTTGCCTGGTCAGGAGGCTTCACGCCTGCAAGAGGGCGATTCCGTTAAGATTACTCAATAACCTCTTGTCGCCTGCTGGAAAACAGCTAGCGTCTTTCTTTGATGAGAGAAAACAAGCGTATCCAGTTGCGGCTGATCATCGCCGCAGCCTTCCTGACTTTTACTGGTTTATTCCTGTCTGGCTGTGAATCAGCCAATCCGGACGAGAGTAACCTCCCTTGGGCGCGTCCAGCTACTTGGGAAGGCGGAGCTCCCGGTATGGGTGGCGGCGGTGGCTTAGGCGCTGGGCGTACTGGTTACTGATTTTTTTGAGGCCCTGGTTGCGCTCCGCTCCGAGGCTACGCTCACTATGGATGATTCTGCGGCAGAGAAGCTGGAGTCAGCGCTATACGTTGTCTCTACGCCAATTGGCAACCTCGGCGACTTGTCTGCCCGTGCGGTGGATGTGCTGTGCCGAGCAGATGTAATCGCCTGTGAGGACACCCGCACGACTGGCCGTCTGCTGGGCCATATTGGCAGCAAACGTCCTGCAATTTCCTACCACGAGCACAACGAGCTGGCCCGTGCAACTGAGTTGGCGGATAAAATCACCGATGGGCAATCTGTGGCCTTGGTTTCAGATGCGGGCACACCTACGCTGAGTGATCCCGGGTTCCGCGTGGTCCGTGAATGCCGTCGTCGCAGTCTAACTGTTGTGCCAGTGCCGGGTGCATCTGCGCTTCTTGCGGCGTTGGCTGCCAGTGGTCTGCCGACTGACGCGTTTTTTTACGCGGGCTTTTTGCCGCCCAAGTCTGCCGCACGCCGCACTTTTTTAGAGCGACATCGGGATTTCCCGCACACGCTTGTGGTTTACGAATCCTGTCACCGCATCACTAAATTCCTTGCGGAGATGTTGGATGTCTTGGGCCCGGATCGTGTTATCTGTCTCTCGCGCGAGATCACCAAAAAATTCGAGTCAATTCAAACCGCGCCGCTTAAAGATCTTGCGTCTGATCCGAGTAAAATTAGCATCAAGGGAGAATTTGTCGTACTGATTGCTACTGAAGGGTTTGTGTTATGAGATTAGGCGTTATTGATATCGGGAGTAACTCGATTAAGTTGCTTGTTGCTGAAACCGGATCGACCATGGCGATCCACTACGAAACGACTTGGGAAACTCGGCTTGGGACTACACTGGGGACTTCTGACCTTCCGATTTTGACCCGTTCAGCGATCCAAAAAGCCTGTGAGGCCGTGCAGTCTCTTATTGCGGAAGCAGCGGGCTATAATGTGGAAGAGTTTTTTGTCGCAGCAACGTCTGCTGTGCGCGACGCGGTTAACCGCGAGGAATTCATTGACGAGATTCACCAGGCAACTGGCCATCGGCTCAAGGTGCTTTCGGGGGACGAAGAGGCGGCCTACATTGCTTGGGGCATCACCACAGATCCCGTTCTCACGCAGTATCAGGAGTTTTGCTTGGCGGATCTCGGTGGTGGTAGTTTGGAGTTGATCCATGTGCGCAATCGCGAAATCGTGGCGAAGGTTAGCCTGCCACTCGGTGCGATCCGTCTGTCCCAGCAGTTGCTGGCCGATAAGGGCGAGCCCATGAAGTCTGTCGAAATGCGTCGTATTGTGCGCCGTGTGCGCAACACCATCGATGAATCCGGCTTTGTATTTCCTCGGGAAACAAACATTCTAGCTGGCACAGGAGGTGCCTTAACGGTGTCTCGAGCGGTTCGCGCGGCTTGGCTTGGCCAAACCCAGAGTGAGGCTGGCAATTCCCTCAGCTTGGCGTATCTGCGCTTCCTGTATGTCGAATTGGCGGCGATGAATCTTGAAGAGCGCAGCAAAATTCCAGCACTGCCATCTGAGCGGGCAGACATTATGCCTGTGGGACTCTTGATCTTGCTTACTGTTGCAGAAATGGCCGGTGCCAACTCGTATATCTACTCGTCGCATAATCTTCGCTACGGCATTGCGGCCAAGTATTTCTCAGGTGATTCGGGCGATAGCCCAATTGCAATTAAGGCAGCGCTTCCGGGGCAAACATCGACGGATAAGTCCGCGCTCGCTGCCATGGCAAAGTCTGCTGTCGATCAAGGCCACGAAAAAAAAATGTAGGGCAGCGGTGGTTGGACGGGCTCCAACTGCGAAATTTATCCACATGATATTGGTTAATTTTTCTGAAGACTCGAAAGGTTTTTCCTGTAACGTGGATTCTGCTGCGAGCTAATACGATTTTTTCGTGATAAATGGCATTGAGCGTTAGTCACTAACGTTCATTGGCGTCGGACATCGCAAAAGGCACGAAACATTTGCCCAACCCAACCAACTGAGCCAGCCCAGCCAACTGAACCAGCCGAGTCATTGCGCGGTATCGGATTCTCTGATAAAATCATCGGCATGAAACCAGTTTTTACCAATAACCGCATTTTAGACATACGCTCTATCAGATTCTTCAAATCCCTATTGCGCCTTCGCGTGGGCCACCACTATCTTGGCAATATCCAAATTAAATCCACAACTGACCACCTCTCTCATGTCTACTGACCTTTACGGCTGGAAATGCCACACGCTCAAATCCGGTGATGCCACGCTTGCCATGCCGACAGAGATCGGTCCGCGTATCGTGTCGTGCACGATCGATGGTGCCGATAATTTATTCCATGTTATCAAGGAAGAGCAGGGCGGTTTTGGTGAGCCTGATTGGATGCTGCGTGGTGGCCATCGGCTCTGGCATTCACCCGAGCAAAACCCGCGCAGCTACGATCCAGATAATACGCCAATCAAGGTTGCCGAGATCGACGAAGGCCGGGAGTTCCTTTTGGAAGCCCCAGGTCCCGATCATTCCGGCATGGTGAAGTCCATCCAGATCGCCGCCCTCGGTGCCGAGACTTTCAAGCTCACACACCGCATCCGCAATACCCTACAATGGCCGGTCCAGTTTGCTCCCTGGGCGTTGACCGTTATGGAGCGCGGTGGGTATTCCACCATTCCGCTTTTGCCCAAGGGCGACCACGAAACTGATTTATTGCCCAACTACACAATGGTGCCGTGGACTTACACCGACTTCTCCCGCCCAGAATGGGAATTTCATCAGGATTTCATCGGTATTGATACGACAAAGACTGCCGTTGCGCAAAAGCTTGGTCTGACGAATTACCCGGGCTGGGCGGCCTACTGGCAACCAGCGGGCACCTTTGTGAAGGCCGCCCACGTCGAGCTGCGCAAGACCTACCCGGACTTCGGCTGCGTGTATGAAACCTTCTGCAACGACTTCATGATCGAGCTGGAGACCCTCGGGCCGCTAACAACCGTTCCCGCTGGTGGTGCCATTGAGCACGTCGAATACTGGGGCGTCTTCGCTGGCCTTCCCAAGCCCGACTCCGACAAAGTTTTCAACGAAGAATTCCGCCCCATCATCGAAGGCTGGCGCACGGATTTGATTTCGTAGAGCGAATCGATTATTTATGTTTGAAATACGTTTTGTCGGCATTTGCGTTTCATCCGCGTTCATCCGTGGCTAAATAAACCCGTTCTCACTTTAACCTTTAACCTCCCAACTTTAACCTTCCCTCCCCCCATGAACCTCGTCTTTTTCGGCTCAGACCCGATTTCCCTACCTTTGCTCGACTGGCTGCGCGATACGCCGCCAGCAGGCTCGCGCTTGGTCGGTGTGGTCAGTCAGCCGGATCGTCCGAAGGGTAGGGGGAAGAAGCTTGCGCCGAATGAAATTTCCGCTTGGGCGTTAGCAAATAACATTGAGCTGCTCCGCCCAGAAAAGCCTGGCACCGAGCTGGAGGATTGGCTGCGTTCACATGACATCGCGTTGGCACTCGTCATGGCTTATGGGCATATTTTGAAGAAATCGCTGCTCGCGACCCCCCCCCTGGGCTTCGTTAATTTTCACGCCTCGTTGCTCCCCGCCTATCGCGGTGCCTCGCCGATCGAAACTTCGGTCGCCAACGGCGAAGCCGAAACCGGCGTCTCCCTGATGCGTATTATCCCGAAGATGGACGCTGGCGCTGTCTGCGATGCCGAACGAGTTGCAATTGAGCACAACGACACCGGCGGCTCGATGCGGGAAAAATTGGCTGTGGCCTGCGTCCCGCTGATCGAGCGTGGTCTCCCAGCATTGTTGGAGGGTAGGGCAGAGTTTACCGAACAAGACGCCGAGGCTGTCACCTATTGCCGCAAGTTGGTGAAGGCCGACGGCGCGCTAGACTTCAACGCCAAAGCCGACGAACTCGCGGCTCGGATTAACGGCCTCTTTCCTTGGCCCGGCGGGTTTTGCGATTACCAAGGCACACGTCTCAAGGTAAAGAGCGCGGTTGCGGAAACAGGCCACGGTGCCCCAGGGGAAATCCTCGCCGCCAATGTCGATGGTCTGACGGTTGCCTGCGGTGAGGGTGCAATCCGCATCTATGAGCTGCAACGCCCTGCTGGAAAAATGCTGTCCGTGGGCGATTTTTTGCGCGGATTCCCATTGGATAGCGGAACATTTCTCGATGGGGGCGAACTTACCAAATTAGTGTCAAAAGCCCCTTTTCCGCGTCATGTGTAACCCCGGAGAGCTGATTTTGCTTTTGTTGATGAGGCCACTTTTTTAAGACTTTATTATGTATCGTATTTTTTTCCTTTTTCTTGGCCTGATCTGGCCGATTTTCGCATGTGCGCAAAATTCGTCCTTTGCGCGCATGAACCAAGACATGCTGATTCTCAGCGAACAGGTGGGCCAACTGCGTTTGCAGGTAGAAGAACTCCAGCGTCAGCAAGTTCAGATGATGAAGAATTACGAGCAACTGCTCAAGCAGCAGTCCGCATTGAGCCTGAGCGTGAATAGCTTCGTGGCCGAGACCGAAACAAAGCTCAGTGCTTTGCCTGAGCGCGAAGCCGCCCTCAAACGCGAAATCGGTGCCGAGGTTTCCAAGCAAATCGAAAAGCTCGCCACAGAGACCCAGAAAGCGATCAATCTACTGGCCCAGGCCAAGAACAGCACACCGTCGGTGTCGCCACAGATGAATTTTTCCGAGGACTATCCTTCGACTGGTTTTTCACACGTAGTGAAGTCCGGAGAGACGATCTCCGGCATTGCGCGCCAATATGGCTCCACCACACGCGACATCATGAACGCCAACCGCATCGCCAGCGCGACCTCCCTCAAGGCAGGAGAGACGATTTTCGTGCCAGTTAAGCAGGAATAACGCTTCTGATGGAAAATGGTTTTGTATTTACACTCTCAACTGTGCTGAAATAGCCCATGGCAGTATCGAAAAGCAGACTAGGCCGCGGCTTAGGCGGTATCATCGCCGGCGGCGGCGCGAAAACAGCAGTCAAAAAGACTGCGGTTAAGACAGCCCCCCCCCCCCCCCCGGCCCCCATCCCAGCGGGCCCATATCGGGAGATCCCCGTTGCCGCCATTGTCCCGAACCCCTATCAGCCGCGCCGGGAGATGGACCCCGCGCACATTGAGGAATTGGCCAACAGCATTGCTTCCGAAGGGCTGCTCCAGCCAATCGTGGTGCGACCTTTGGAGAAGGACCAGTTTGAGCTGATCGCCGGTGAACGCCGCTGGCGAGCTCATCAAAAGCTTGGCTTGAAAACCATTGCCGCCCGAGTGATGGAGGCCAGTAACGCGTCTTCCGCCGTCATTTCCTTGATCGAGAATCTCCAGCGAGAAGGACTCAACCCGATCGAAGAAGCCCTCGGCTACGCCAGTCTGATGAAGGACTTTGACCTGACCCAGGAAGCTGTTTCGGATCGGATTGGTCGCCCCCGCGCCTCAATTGCCAACACCCTGCGCCTCCTCGCGCTTGACCGCGAAATTCAGGGATATTTGTCCAAGGGCATGCTCTCCACCGGACACGCTAAGGTGCTGCTCGGCGTGGAGGACCCGGCTCAGCGCTTGATTCTGGCCCGGCGCGTCATTGAGGCCGGAATGAGTGTCCGCGAGGCAGAGCGCCAAGTTCGCCGCATAAAAAGCGAATCCTCCTTGCGTGGCGATCATCGCGATCCGGATACCGCCGCCGAAACCGTGGTGCGCGATCTCGAAAAGCAACTTTCCAGCCGCCTCAATACTAAGGTCCATCTGAAGCACACGCCGAAGAAGGGTCGCATCATAATTGAGTATTTTGGCAACGACGACCTGCAGCGCATTCTCGAACGCACGGGATTGCAGTAAACGATTACTAAAAAATTAACCTTGAAGCGCAGGGCCAGAAGGCTCATGTTGCGCGGTTTTCCAAGTTTCTCCGACATGAGTTCAATAATCTTTGGCCTTCTTACTCTCCTGCTGATCCTTGTCAGCGGCTATCTTGTGCTGATCATCTTGATGCAGCGTGCCAGCAGCAATTCCGGCATGGGCTCCGCCCTTGGCGGTGGCGCGGCAGAATCCGCCCTCGGCGCAGGTGCAGGCAACGTCCTGACCAAAGGCACGATCATGGGCAGCGCAGCCTTTTTCATCCTTTCGTTTACTTTGTATCTGGGGCTGCTGTCTCAGGCTGAGGACAACAAGCCGACCAACACGCTTCCCGTTGAGGTAGCTGCTCCCGGTTCTGAATCGACGCAGGACGATGCTGCTAACAAGCCGCTGGTTAACTTGCCTGAAGGCATGGACTTGAGCACGTTGACCCCGAAGGTGAAAGTCGATGGTCCGGCGGGCACCACCACCCAAGTGTCGACTGATCAGGGCACCATGATTATCACTGAGGACGCCATTGACGTAAAGCCTGCCGCTGAAACCACGACCGAAGAAGCCGCTCCAACTGACTCTGCTGAGACTGCAGTTGAAGCCGCTCCTGCTACATCGACTGAGGCAACTGCTGAAACCGCTCCAGTGGAAGAAGCTCCTGCCGCGACCAAGTCGACCGAAACAAAATCGGAATAGTCCTGTCAGCATTGCCCGGCGACATGCCGCACCCTATGCGATTGGCTATTTTCAGTTTGGCACTTATATTTTGCGCTCCGTTGGCTTGGAGCGAAAGACCCGGCGAACGCGCCCACGGCCCCGCAAAGGTCGAGGGCATTGATCAGGAAGAAGGCCGTCGGATTATGGAAGAATTTCGCCACCAGCGCTTGCGCGGCGATTTCGTTTTCCTTTTCGACCTAGTGCACCGTCCCCGCCGCGACAAGGATGTCGTTTATCAGGGTATTATGTGGGGCACATGGAATTCTGAAGGTTCCTTGAGCCGCGTCTCCGTCTGGCCCAAGGGAAAACGTGAGACTAACACGCGTGAGCTGATCGTGCAGGGTGGACCGGAACCCGAAGTCTGGATGCTGCGCGACGGTAAAGTGGTCGAATTGACCAAGGAAGAGCAGGGGGAGCCGTTTTTCCCAGAGATGGTTTACACGCCTTATGACGTGGTCATGCCGTTTGCCTATTGGGATCTGTTTGAATACACCGATTCCAAGCGTTTGGCGCGTGGTCGGCCGGTTCACATGTTTATGCTCTATGCTCCGGCAGATGTTGCCCAGCGTATTCCTGAGCTCGCCGCGGTCGAATTGGCGCTGGATGCCAGCTTCAATGCCCCGTTGACGGCCAAGATGCTGGATATTGATAGCAAACCACTGCGCACACTCGACGTAGGCGGTTTCAAGGAAATCGACGATCAATACATCGTTAAAGAAATCGATCTTATCGATGAACGTTCGGGTGATAAAACACGCTTTCGCGTGACCGGTGCCGCCGTGAATCTCGATCTTTCCCCGCAAATATTTAAGCCTGAAGAACTCAAGCAGGGTGAACCCGACATCACGAAGATCATCTTCGAGCCGGTTTAAGGGGGGGGCTATCGGCCCAGTGCGGCGAACAGCGCACGCAACTTAGCGTGATCTTTGATTCCTGGCTGGCTCTCAACGCCGCTGTTGACGTCGGCAGTTTCCGCGCCGGAAACACGCACTGCTTCGGTGACATTGTCTGGATTAAGGCCACCTGCGAGGACGAAGCGCTTGTGTGCATAGAGGGTCGCCCACTCAGCAAAGAGCTCCCAGTTACCAGTCTGTCCGCTGCCGCCGTATTTATCGGCATGGTAGGCATCGACGAGAATTGTGTCCGCAAACTCTAGCATCGTCTGGGGAAAGGCTTCACCAGGCGGAATCTTCGGCGCTAGCCAGAGTTGCTCCTTGCCGACAATACCTCTCCACGCCGCGAGTGTGGCCAGATTGACGTCGATGTCGCAGTGAATTTGAAAATGATCGAAGCCCAAGTCGGCCCAGTTTTCCAATTCATCAGCGCCGGTATTGACGTCGACCATCACGCGCTTGCCAGCCGGAATACGCTGACAGAGTTCCCATGCCTGTTGGCGGGTTGCGGCGCGCGGCGACTTCGGATAGACGATGACCCCACAGTAATCGGCACCTAGCTCAAGGGCGAGCTCGGCGTCTTCCCAGCGGGTTAGGCCGCAGACTTTGATTTTTAATTCGGAGTTCAAATGAGGGGGGGGCAAAAGTTACTTCGCAAGTATTCTAACTCCAGATGCAAAAACTCACAACCCGGAAGTCACCTCAAAACGCGTTCCATATCGCGTCGATGTCGACGTGGTCCAAAATCAAGTTGCGAATGATTGGAATTTTATCGGTGTCTTGCGGCTGGGTCTTGACCGTCATCGAGTTAATGCGGCTGGCGACGGAGTAGCTTTCCTCACTGCAAATCACACAGGGGATCTGCGTTTGGGCGAGCATTTCCATGAGCTTGGGGTGGGGGAGGATGTTGCGGGTTAGTACGATGCCGCTAACCACTTTTTTGCCAGAGATGCCAGCGCTGGCAATGGCAGCGAAAATGATGTCGTCGCGGTCGCCGGGGGTGATGATCAGCACACCTGGCTGGAGGTAGTCGATGACTCCCTTGGCTGTCATGGCACCGATGACGACGCGTAGGATGCGTTCGTTGGCGGCTTTTTCACGTCCGTTAATCCAGCGTCCACCGATTTCGTCTACGATCTGGGAAAGGTTAGGCGCGGCTAGTTGTTTGGCCAGCGGGAGAACACCCAGCAGGGGGACGCCGAGGCGGCGTAGGCCCTCGCCCGCATACTTGCGCACGGTGTCCATTTTGTCCGGCAAAACTTTGTTAAGGATCGCTCCGATGACTTCCACGCCGTGCTTGTCGAAGAGGGCCTTGTTGATGGCAACTTCGTCTACGGGCCGCCCAATACCGCCTTGAGCGACGATGATCGCCTTGGCTCCAAGGAGCTTGGCAACTTGGGCATTGGAGAGGTCAAACACGGCACCGACGCCAGCATGGCCACTGCCTTCGATGATACAAACTTCCTTCTGATAGGATGAGCGGTCAAAGGCGCGGCTGATGCGGTCTTGGAGAATGCCGAGATTCTCATCAGGATTGTCGAGAAATCGTCGGGTAAAGGTGCCATCAACTGCCACCGGACTCATTGCGTCGATGGGGGTCTGGACGTCGAAAATCGAGTCCAACAGCACGGAGTCCTCGTCTACCTTGTGCCCGTCTTTTTCGACAAAGCGTTGGCCGACTGGCTTGATGAAGCCGACCTGTGGGGTACGAGTGCGCATGGCACCATACAGGCCGAGGCAGGTCGTCGTCTTACCGTCATTTTGACGGGTTGCGGCGACGAATATGCGCTTGGTGGTGGTGTTACGTGGCCCGCTGAGTAGGGTTACGGTGTCGTCGTCGCCGGGGAAGGGGCGTGACGTAAGAGTGGTCTTGGATTTTTTAGGCGGCATACGGCTCACTCCATCGGAAAGAGATACTTCGGGTCAACGGCTTGCGCGGCGACGATTACCGAAGCACCAAAAATATCGTGTGCGCTTGCGCCGCGGGAGATTTCAGCGGCTGGTTTGGAGAGGCCAGTGATAATTTGGCCGTAGGCGCGGCAGTCGGCGACGATCTGAGCCAGTTTAGCGGCGATGTTGCCAGAGTTCAAATCCGGGAAAATGAGGACGTTGGCCTTACCGGCGACGGAGCTCTTGATGCCCTTTTGCTCAGCGACACCGGGGACGAGGGCGGCGTCTACTTGAAGTTCTCCGTCGATATCGACGTTGATGTCCAGGCTCCGAGCCTTGTCTCGGGCGAGTGCGGTGGCGGACTTCATTTTCATGAGCGAAGGGTGTTTGGTGCCTTCTTTTTTACTCGCGAAGCTGAGCATGGCGACACGCGGTTGCTCATTGGTCAGGTGCTGAGCGAGCAGTGCTGTTGTGATGGCCATATCGGCGAGCTGATCCTGATTCGGATCCGGTATAACGCCGCAGTCCGAAAGGAATAGTGCGCCATCAATGCCGAGACGGTCATCTTCCTTTTCCAAAATAAGGATAGAGGACGCTGTTTCCACGCTTTTCTGCATAGGGATGATGCGGAACAAGGGGCGCAGGGCGCTGGAGGCGGTGGCAGTGGCACCGGAGACAAGAGCATCCGCCGAGCCCGTGGCCAGCATCATGGTGGCGAAATAAGAGGTATTGAGCAGGTAGTCGCGGGATTCCTGTTCATTAAAGCCACGAAAACGGCGCAAGCCCTGAAACTTATGAACGAAGCCTTCCATCTCATCGCTGTCCGATGGGTCCACGATGCGGATGCCATCTAGCTTGATGTCAAGCTGCTCGGCGCGTTGCTTAATGACCGCGCGTGCGCCCAGTAGAATGGGGACGCCCAGACCGCGATTTACATAGAGCCGCGCAGCCTGGATAATGCGAGGATCGGCACCTTCAGCGTAGACAAGGCGCTTGGGGTGGTTTTGTAGGCGAACGGATAGACGGTTGATGAGTGACATCGCTAAAGTTTCAGGTTGTCGGGGAATGACTTGTGGAATTGATTAGCAAAGACAAGTCCGACTTGGAAGCAAACTAAAACCCAACTGTGTCCCAACGTCTCAAAAGCATCCTTACCGTCTCCGCCAGTGTGTTAGGCTCTCGCCTGCTTGGACTGCTGCGGGATTCTATGACGGCGGCGTTTCTTGGCGTGTCGGTGGCCAGCAACGCATTTATTTTCGCTTTTATGGTGCCCAACCTCTTTCGTCGGCTATTCGGCGAAGGGGCGCTGACCTCGGCCTTTGTGCCTGTGCTCTCAGACCAAGTTCGGGTCGCTGATGACCAACGTGCTTTCCGTTTCGTCAATCAGGTGCTTCTCCGGCTGATCATGATTACCGTTGGGGTGAGTGTGGTGCTTTGCCTGTTGTTCGCTTTGGCGGCGGTTGTAATTGCTGCAAGGTGGAAAGGTGAGGGGCAGTGGACCGCCTCGATTGCCGAACAGTGGTACCAAGGCTCATTGCTGAGTATCCTGATGATGCCCTACATGCCGATTATTTGCGTAACGGCGATTCTGGGTGCTGTGCTTAATGTGCGAAACCGTTTTGCTGTTCCTGCACTGTCCAACGTGCTCCTCAACGTGGGGATCATCGGTGCGCTTCTGATCGGGGGGCTGTGGATGAAGTTGCCGGCGGAAGAACTTGTCTGGCTCTTGAGCGTTGGTGTGCTGGTTGGCGGTGTGCTGCAGATATTCTCCGCGTTGTGGGCGCTGTGGCAGGAGGGGTGGCGCCCGAGAATCGAGCGTGGGCCAGTTGACGGTATGGAAGAACTGAAGCGGTTGTTCATCCCGGGCCTGTGGGGCGCGGCGATTCTTCAGGTCAATACCTTCGTTTCGCGTTTGTTGGCATTTGGTTTGAATGAGTCAGCTACGACGACGCTCAATTACGCCAATCGGCTCATCGAGCTGCCGATGGGGATGTTTGCGGTTGCCATTGCCACGGTGATCTTTCCGCAAATGAGTTTGATGGTCTCCGCCAATGACCGTGAAGGCCTGGTAGAAAGTTATGGGCATGGGCTACGAATGACACTCGCGCTGACGGCCCCTGCCGCTGTTGGTCTGATTGCGCTGAGTGAACCCATCTTGACAATGCTTTTCCAGTGGGGGCGCTTCAGCGCTGGTGATGTGGCTATGACAGGGCCGTTGCTGATGATTCTTGCCGCTGCTGTGCCGCTCTTTGCGATGAATGCCTTTATGACGCGGGCCTTCCATGCCTTCAAGGATACGCGAACGCCGGTTGCTTATGCCGGGGTTACCTTTGTCGTTAATCTTGTCTTGAGCCTTGCGCTGATGATTCCATTGGAGGCCAAAGGGCTGGCACTGGCGAACCTTCTAGCTTCGGTAACACTATCTGTGCTGATGGTGCGCGGTATCCGGAAAAAGCGCCCGGAGCTGACCAATGTCCACATCGGTCGTTCGGTCCGAACGATTCTTTTATCGTCCATTGGCATGGCCGCAGTCGCGATCTCAGTTTCTTATTTGATCGAGATGATGATGGGGTCGACGAAGGAGGCTGCCTTTGTCACTTGTGCGGTGGTCATACCACTGGGCGCAGCGGTCTACTTCGGGCTGTTGTTTGCCTGCAAGTTTGAAGATAGCGCAGAAGTTGCGAAACTGCTCAAGCGCTTGATGCGCCGTTGATTGGGGCTTCGGGTGGTCTTCAAAAAACAGGGCGCAGTCACTAATGACTACGCCCTGTGGAAATTAAATCGATCTGAGCTTAGGTCGCTGCACGCATGGAAGCGACGCACTCCTTGAGGGCTGGAACTGGATTTTCCGGGTCGCCTTCATATTCGATGACCGTCATGCCGTCGAAGCCACTGTTTTCGAGGGCTTTGACGAATGCTGGGAGGTCTAGATTACCCGTGCCGACTACGACATCGTTCCACTGGCCATTACTCTCGAAGGTGAAGTCCTTGTAGTGAATACCATAGATCTTGCCAGCAAATTTCTTAGCCCACTCTACGGGCTTACCGTTGCGAGGGCCAATCTGCATGCACCAGGCCGTGTCGATGCACAAGCCGATTTGTGGGCCACCGAGGGAGATCAGATATTCCAGTTCGTCAGGGCTGCCGCCGAACATGTAACCACCGTGGCAATGGATGCCAACGCGGATGCCATATTCTTCGCAAAGCGCACGTGTCTTAGGCACAGCGTTCATGAATGTGCCGATTTGGAAGTGTGCGGAGATGTGTTTGGCACCAGCGATTTTGGCGCATTCAAACCAGTCGCGTTCGTTGTCGTTGCCAGTGAAGGTCTGGACGCCGATCGAGCAGATCGACACACCAGCATTCTTGTAAATCTCAACGATTTTTTTCCAGCCTTCAATGTCGTGGAAGTCAGCATGAACGGCGCAAACTTCGATTTTGTTCAGGCCGATTTCTTTCACCTTGGCGGCGACATCGGCGTTGTCCTTTATGGTGCGGAAGCAATAGCTTTGGACACCAAAGTCCAGTGCAGGAGATAAACTCATAATTTTTGAATATTCGGGTTTTCGATTAAATGATTACAGTGTAACTTCTTTGCCAGTGGCGCTGGATTCCTGAATACCATCAAGGATCTTTTGGACGATCAGCGACTGCTGAGGCGGAGTGCAGAGCTCTTGCTTGCCGAGAATGACGTTGGTGAAGTTCTTGAAGCGGCAGCAACCTGGATATGCCAGTGGTGCTTCGACATTTTCAATGATGTCGTAGTCCGCACGAATTGGGTCATTGCGGAAGACCTTACCCGAGGCAACGTCGGCACCTGCGTCGGTTCCGTAGAGTTGGACGCCGTTGCGATTCGCGTTTTCCTGATGGCAAGCCCAGCTGGCGTCGAGTGCGACAGTGGCACCATCGGAGAAGCGGATTAACGCAGAAGCGAAGTCATCAACATCGAAGGTTGTTTCGGTCTTGTCTGACTTGCCCCAGCCACCATAGCCCAAGCCACGGTTGCCAAATTTCGTGTAGGTCGCGCCGTAAACGGAGACCGGATCGAAGCGATTCATTGTGTAGAGGCAAAGGTCGAGGAAGTGCACGCCAATATCGTTGAGGCAGCCGCCGCCAGCGAGGGCCTTATTGCCGAACCAAGTGCCCTTGCCGGGAATGCCGCTGCGGCGGTTCCAGAAAGCCTTAGCATGGTAGATTTCACCAAAGACGCCCTGACGCTGCAGGCTCGCGATCTTTTGATGCTTGTCGACGAAGCGCTGGTTCATGCCCACGGTGAACTTTTTACCAGCCTTTTCGGAGGCAGCGATGACAGCGGCACCTTCTTCCTCGCTCATAGCGAAAGGTTTTTCCAAAATGACGTGCTTGCCAGCTTCGAGCGCCTGAATGGCGAGCGGTGCGTGGAACTTATTGGGGACGGCGATGTAGACCGCGTCCACATTCTTATCAGCCAATAATTCTTCCGTAGTTGCGTAGCTGTTCGGAATGTCGTTTTCCTCACAAAGCTTTTTTAGCCGCTCTGCGCTAAGGTCGGTTGCGGCAATGACGGTCGAGTCATCGTATTCATTGATATTTTTGCAGGCGGACCAGGCAATGCCACCTGTGCCGATGAGGCCATAACGAACTTGAGACATAATTTAATCTAGGGTTTGGTTTAATAAACGTCGGGTTTTGTTCTTAGGAAAGGCGATTGATAGTGGATTGCTAGTTAATAGAGTTTACAAAAGCTATGTTTTTTTATTGTTTTCTCTACTTGTCGCCTTGAACCAAGACAATCTCTTATAAGTCCGTGCTTACTGGAATTCGCAATTTGCAGCTGTCGTCAGTCGCGCATTATCACCAACCTGCTGGTGTGCATCCTAGGGCTCGAGCCCAGACTTCAGGTCATATATGCATCGAACTGGTAACCGGCGGGCGTGGCTGGGTCTGGCACGAGGATGAGTGGGTGGAGGTGTTGCCTGGCTCCTTGGTTTGGCATGGGCCAGGGGACCACACGATTGGTCGAAGCGAATTTGATGATCCCTACCGTTGTCTGTCGGTGCGCATCCGTTTTCAGGGAGGCTTTCAGCGACCCTTTCCGCGTGTGACGAAGTGGGAGGATTTGGACGCCGTTGCTCAGTTCACCGAACAGGCAGTGAAACTTGCTTATGAGGAAAGCTTCGATTCACAACTGTTGGCCGAGCGGCTTTTCGCTGAGCTTCAATTTCGTGCCGGACATTACGCTTGGGCTGCTGGTCGGCGACGAGCACCAGAACCGCTTCTACTGGCGCAGCAGGCCATTGAACGTGATTACGCGAAATCAATTTCGGTCGAGGACCTCGCTAAGCTTAGCGGATGGTCCGTTCCGCACCTGCATGCAGAGTTTCGCCGCTACTATGGTAAGCCGCCGCATCAGGCGCTGATTACTCGCCGCATTCGTGCAGCCAAAGTGCAACTTGCGGCGACGAATAACCCGATTAAGCAGATTGCCGTGGAATGCGGTTTCTCCGGCGCTTCGGCCTTTTGTACTGCTTTTAAGCGTCAAACGGGAGTGAATCCCGCAGTTTTTCGTCAGGAACGTCAGCTCGGTGCCGGGTAGGGGAGATTTTATTGGGCGGGAAGCATTTTTCACGGAAAAAATGCGAGATTTTATACGCCAAGTGATATGTATCTCTAGCGCTTGTTACTTAAACTAATTAAAACGGAACATGCTGCGGGGCCTCGCAGGTTCTTTAAATAGAAAGACCTGCAAAATATGAAAAAACATCATGCTGGTTTCACCTTAGTGGAACTGTTAACCGTCATCGCGATCATTGGTATTTTGGCTGCTATCATAATCCCGGCAGTGTCCGGGGCGATGAGAAAAGCCCAACAGATGGCCGCGATGACGAACGCCACTGGCATCGCCGATGCCCATCAAGCCTACCTGACTGACCGGGGCCGTGCCCTGAGCGCTGATCAGATCAAGTCCGTTGGTGATTTCGCGGCCCTCATGGTCCGCTATGGCTACTTGGAGAGCGCTTCGCCTTTCTTTGCAGTGGATGACCCCTTGGCACCCGATCCCATTCCAGTTTCGCTCGCCATCAAAAGCGGTGACGCCTGGGAGCCGTCGCCACAGTTCTCTGCCTGTGATGCTTATAGCGTAGACCTCGCGATCGGTGTCTCAGGCCAGGGGCCAATGTCCACCACGCCCATCGTCTGGTCTCGCGGCCTGACCTCCGATGGAGAATGGTCCGATGACGGAGTTTGGGGCAAGGGCAGCGGGTTCGTGATCTACGGTGATGGCCACGCAGAGCTCTTGGATTCGATTGGGAAGGGTGATGAGTCTCGGCTCCTTCATTACGAGAACCGCACGCCGACGAGTAACGTGCTCGAAGCGTTGCCTGGATCGGCCAAAGTCCGAGGCAAGGGCGCAGGTTCTCTAGACGGCCAGTCAGGCTCTGGTTCCTGACAAAATAACAGCGCACAGCGGCGTCTTGGCGACAGGGCGCCGCTTTTTCCGTGGTCAGGAAATGGCGCTGGCGTCCATCGTCGCAAACTCATTGACACTCATAGCGACCTGCCTTTCATCGGAGAGCATGATTCAACGAGACCTCCTGTTAAAATTGGCCAAGCTAGTAGTCGCCGCCTCTTGGGCTGACGGCAAACTGGAGGTGAGTGAAATTAACGTGCTCAAAGACCTCATTTTCTCATTTGATGATCTTGACGAACGCGATTGGCAGACACTGGATCTTTACATCGAATCGCCCGTCAGCGAGGCCGAGTGCAATGAATTATTGCAGGACTTAATTGACGCGGTTGCGAGCGAGGCAGACAAGGCCGTGGTCATGGACAAGCTACGCGAACTTGTAGAAGCGGATGGCATCGTTACCGAAGATGAATCTCGCCTGCTCGCCGAGGTGAAGTCTTGTCTGGATAACAAAAAGACTGGCCTGCTGACCTTCCTGAGTAGCCTTAGCGGAATTGGCCGTCAGCGACGTTCGAGCCGTTTCAATCGCGAGGAGCGCATTGACGATTTCATTAAAAATCGCGTCTATTTTAACATTCTAACCGAGCATGCTGCTTCGGTTGCCGTTACGGAAATGCCTGAAGACGCGATGCGCCGCTTGTGCCTTTATTCGTCGCTGTTCGCCTTCGTGGCGAAAGGCGATGAGGTAATCTCGGATGAAGAAAAAACTGCGATTACTCAGGTTATCCAAACCGCCTACGGTCTCACGGATGAACTCGCGTCCATTGTCTGCGCTGCAAGTTTGCAACTGGTGCAGAAGAACACGGACAAATATGAAATCACGCGGAGCGTTTACCAGCAGACGAGCTATCCCGAGCGGGTAACGCTGGTCAAGGTGCTGTTTCAGATTGCCAATGCGTGTGATAAAACCAGCAACGACGAGATCAACACCATCAGCCAAATTGCTGATCTGTTACGACTTCAGCGGACAGATTTTATCGCGGCTAAATTTTGCATTGCAAAGGAAGATCGCAAAGGACTCTAGTCTGAACGTGAGAGGGCTTGTGCGTGTCTAGCCGCGTACTCTGTCTTTGGAATCGACATCGCGGTGCGGATCCGTCTGACTAATTACCTATGAATACCTCCCCGCTCGGCGTCCAGCGTCTCGCCCACGCTTGCATTCATGTGGCCGAAATCGACCGCTCGTTGACCTTTTATTGCAATACGCTCGGTTTTGCCAAGAAGTTCGATTTCATCGACAAAGCCGGTAAAATCTTTGGTGCTTACGTCGAGCTCGCCCCTGATACGTTTCTGGAAATCTTCGAGAATCCGGATTCCGCGAAAGGGCAATGCCCAGTGAACCATTTCTGTCTCGAAGTCGCGGATATCGATGTGGCGGTTGACTTCCTCAAGGCGCAGGGCGTCGAGCTGTTCGTGGATAAAAAAATGGGCGCGGATCAGTCGTGGCAGGCCTGGTTTGGTGATCCTGATGGCGTGCGCATCGAGCTGCATTGCTACACCGCAGATAGCTCACAACGCACGGGTGCCGCTTGCAAAGCTACTTGGCGCTAAAGTTGGGCCGCTAAGAACAGATTGCTACTGTTTGATGTAATTTTCCAGTAGAGTGACTGCGCGGGCGGGGCCGTCTTCTTTTTGTAAGGTGGTTGCGGCATTTTCAGCAGTTTGGCGGAGAGCGGAGTCACGTTCGATTTGATCGACCCAACGGGCTAATTGTTTCGGCCAGACGGCGCGTTTGCCCGTCATCGAAAGGCCGAGTTTCTGGCATTCATTCGCCCAGAAAAACTGGTCGGCGATGTGCGGGATAATTATCTGCGGCCGTCCGCTGTGCAGAGCCGAAGCCGTGGTGCCAGCGCCGCCATGGTGGATGACCACTGACGCTCGCGCAAACAATCGATCATGGTTGGCGTGGCCGATAATTTTTATTTCCTGGCGCTCTGCTCCGGGTGCTTGGCGAAAGCCAGCCCAGCCACTTTGCACGATCAGTTTTTTACCTTTGGGCCAATGGCTGAGCAGTTCGGCGAAATCATTTTCCGCGCTGTCCCAAGTGACGCTGCCAAAGTTGAGCACGGGGACTTCTTCTCCGGCGCAAAAATCGTCCAGCTCGCGCTCAATGGTCTCATTGATTGGCGTCTGATAACGCCAGTAGCCGGTGAAGGTAAAGCGCGAGTCGAGGTGCTCGCGGGGCGGCGCGAACAGCTTTTCTGAGACCGTTACCAAGGCGAGGGGTGCCGGTGTGCGGAAGAAGCTCCGCGCCTTGGGAATGTTGCGGGCGCGGAGCACATCGTAGACCACGCCATTAAGCGTGCGGGTCACGGTGAAATCAGCAATGCCCCACCAGGCATTGCGCCAGGCCCGCCCGAGCGCGCCAGGCAGGAAGGGGGCAGACAGTCCCGGTAAGGGGGCGTTGACGGCAGTGGGCACAGAGTTATGGGCGAATGTGGCCACAGCGAAACGCGCGCCCTTTTGTTCGGCCACAGTCTGCAAAAAAGGATACAGATAGGACGAGACCAGGAGGTCTGCACCCGTCAATAATTCCTCCAGAATGTCGAGATATTCGTGGTAGTAGGGCAGGCCAAATTGGTAAATTCGCTCTAACTGCTTGAGTGGCTGGTTGACCCGGGACAGGGATTTCATGGCCTCACTGCCGTCTTGAACTGACCAATCTGGCGGAACGCTGCGAAACGGCACGCCAGAGCCTTCAATCAGCTCCTGGAACAGCCCTGACGCCGCGAACACCGTTTCATGCCCCGCAGCCATCAATGCTCGCCCGAGCGCAATCATCGGGACAATGTCGCCCGTGGAGCCATGGCTGGTGATGACAACACGCATCGGGCGCTGGTGAATGATTGGCGGGTTAATTGAGGTCCTCTAGGATGGAACGTAACTCTGCAGCAGGGTCGTCATGATGCTGCACCACAGCGAGCTGCAACGCGTCCTCCAGAATGGGTTTGGCAGCGGCAGTATCTCCGGTTTCGAGCAGGACCTTGCCCAATAAAATGCGCGGCATCATCCAGTCGTCCCGACTGTTTACGCATAACTCTAAATGCTCTTGCGCGTCGGCGTAAGCCTTCTCATCAAAGAGTGCCTGGCCCAGACTGTAGCGGAAGAGTGTGTTGTGCGGGTCTTTGGCGACCCGTTCGCGAAAGATTTCGGAACGCATAGGTGATGTTGGTGTGTTCTAAGTTTTAAATTTGGATTGTGGAGTCAAGTCGGGCTAACGGCGTTTCTCAACTCTTAACTCAGAACTCCGCATTCTGCCACTAATTTAGCTTTTCACACTTGGCATAAGTCTTTTACCTAAGGTGACATTGGACGGGAAAGCTGCACGACTAAAATCGACACTGCGCTGGCTGTGGCAGGCTAATCAGTTGGATTTCTTCCCGCTGCGCAAGCACCTGCGCGGCTACAGCTTGGGTGCTGCCCGGGGGGATTTTACGGCGGCTTTTAATGTGGCGTTGCTGGCGTTCCCGCAGGGGATGGCGTATGCGCTGATTGCGGGCCTTCCGATTCAGTATGGTATTTACGGTTCGGCGGTAGCAGCACTGGCAGGGGCGTTTTTTGCGGGTTCACGCTTCATCACGCTTGGGCCGACGAATGCGACAGCAGTCACTTTTGCCTCGGCAATGGCGGCGCTATCGATTGTGGACGGCGAAATGCGCGCGGCGATGCTGCCTTTGTTGCTGCTAATGATCGGGCTGTTTTTGGTCGTGGGTGCTTATATGCGCGTGGCCAGCGTGATCCAGTATATTTCGCGAACCGTGGTCACTGGCTATATTACCGCTGCCTCGCTGCTAATCATCGTTGGCCAGTCCAAGAATGCGCTCGGCATTACGTTCTCTCCCGAGGAGCGAGAGCGTGCGACGACCTTTTTTGAGAAGCTGATCATCACGGTTAGGCATTTGCCTGATTTGCACGTCGAGTCCGCGACCCTCAGCATCATGACGGCGGTGCTCTATCTACTGCTCAATAAGAAATTTCGCACCCTGCCGAATGTCGCGATCACCATGGTCACGGTCTCGGCAATCGCAGTCGGGTTGAGTGCGTTATCGGCGAATGAGTCCCTGGCCGGCTCGTTTTTTGCCCGCAATTGGGATGCGAGCGATATTCATTGGCTGCATAAAATAGACGCCAGCAACTGGCCCGTGACCGTGCCGGCTTTCGATTTTGACGCGATTGCTCAGCTTGCCAATGTCGCCTTGGCCATTGCGTTGCTCTGCGTGCTTGAGGGCACAAGTATCGGCAAGAGCCTGGCGGCGCGTTCGGGCGAAAAGCTGGACGGTAATCAGGAAATTCTGGCCATTGGAGCGGCAAATATCGCTTGCGGCTTTTTTGGTGGGATGCCAGCCTCGGGCTCCTTGACCCGCTCTCAACTGTCGTGGAGCAGCGGTGGGCGCACTCCGGTGGCCTCTCTGATCAACGGACTCATGGTCGTGGGGAGCGCTTTTTTGCTAGGCCCGCTGATTCATTACATCCCGCAGTCGGTGTTGGCGGTGCTCGTTATTTTCATTGGTCTTGGGCTATTCAATCGTCACGCAATCAAGATCGTGACCAAGGCTACGCGCAGCGACGCCGCAGTGTTTTACACTACCTGTATTGCCGGTTTGCTGATTCCTTTGGACACTGCGATCTACTTGGGTGCGGGCCTCAGCATTGTCCTGTTTTTACGTAAGGCCGCGACGCCTGAGCTGGCCGAATACGGCTTTACTGATGGTGGGGAACTGGCCGAATTGGAAAACCCGAAACAGCGTCGCAATGCCGAGATTTCCATTGTCCACGTTGAAGGTGATCTGTTCTTTGGAGCCGCCGAAATTTTCGACGAACAAATGCGCCGCGTATGCGAGCAGCCCAACCTGAAAATCGTTGTCCTGAAAATGCGCAACGCTCGCCACCTAGACGCCACTTCCGCGATGGCGATTGAAGAGCTTGTTGGCTACATGAACGAGCGCGACCGCACGCTCATCCTCAGTGAATGCCGTGATGCGTGCATGCGCACGCTGACAGAATCTGGCGTTTTAGAGGTGCTCAATGAGAAAAATGTTTTTCGTGACAATCATAGCAACGCCACGCTCTCAACCGCAATGGCGCTTGGGCGTGCTCAGGAAATTCTCGGTGATCAGGAGATCGACATCAAAATTTACGTCAACCCCAACAAGCGCAAAAAGGTCGGAGAAGAGTAAACTACCTGATGCAGTTGTGGTTTGTTTGGAAGTAAATACGTATGCCTGAGCTTGCAGAAGTTGAATATTTTCGCCAGCAGTGGAACGCTGGAATTGGCAGAAAAGTGAGCGCAATAGAGGTCCATGCCAATGCGCGCATCTTTCGGGAATGCCCAGCGGAGATTTTAGTCAACGGACTTGCTGGAGCCACGTTGCGTGGCTCTGATGCGCAGGCCAAGCAAATGCTGTTTGAGTTCTCAGGCGGGCGTTGGTTGGGCCTGCACCTTGGCATGACGGGCCGTCTGCTCTCTGAGCCAAAGCAATATGCGGCTGGGCCGTGGGATCATTTTATGCTGCGTCAGGCGTCGGGCACGCTGGTTTTCCGTGATCCGCGGCAATTCGGTTTACTCAAGTGGCATGTGGGGAAAACGCCGCCTGATTGGTGGGTTTCGTTGCCGCCAGCAATCCTTTCCGAGGCGTTCACCGTGGAGGCAATGGCGGCCTTTCTGAAGCGTCGTGGCAAGTCGCCGCTCAAGGCCGTGCTACTCATGCAGGAGCGTTTTCCTGGCGTCGGTAATTGGATGGCGGACGAGATTCTCTGGCGGGCAAATTTGCACCCTCAGACCAAAGCTGGTGCCTTGACCAATGCTGAACAAATTACTTTGCATTGCAAAGTTTGTGAGGTGTGCGCCGATGCGTTACGGGCGATTGCCGGGCAAGGTGGGGCGCTCCCGCCGGACTTAAATGTCAACATCCCTGAGAGTTGGCTATTCTGGCATCGTTGGCGTGATGGCGGGCATTGCCCCCGTGACGGTCAGGCCTTGCAGCGTGAATCAATTGGCGGACGCACTAGCTGTTGGTGTCCGCAGTGCCAAAATGGGTGACTCTTACCCGGATCGCGTCAGCTTGACTCTATTTTTTATCAGGTATTTGCCTTAAATACATTTGCCATGAATTGCTGAGTTGTGTCATGGTGACCGTGTCATTGACGTCATCGCCATGGCGTCACCCACATTTCTTCTGCTGAGACGATGAACAAGGATATTAAACTCTTTGCCTGCCTGTGCATTGGCAATGGTGTGCTTGACGTAAGAGCCTGTCAGAAGCTCAAGCGATTGCTCCCCGACGATGTCGAACTGCTGGATTTTGCCCAGGCGATCCTGGATAACGACATTTATGAGGATTTCGACGCGATGCAGGAATTACTCGATCAGGCTGTCGAGATGGATGAGGCCAACGACGAGCCGCCTTTTGACCCCTTTGTTGAACTGAAAAAAAAGCCCGGCGGAAGCCGCCCTAGCGTGGTAGTCGGCACCTTGCCCAAAATTCCAGAGCCGAAAATTTCTGAGCCCGATCCGGAGCCGAATAAACGCCCATCGATTAGTTTGCGTTCCCATACGCCAACGCCGGAAAAACAGCCCCCCCCCTCAGCTCCAGAAGAGGACGAGCCGGAATCGTCGGATTTGGCTGCTGCTGTCAGTGCTATCTGGCAGGCGACTGGCTCAAAAGCGCCCGAAGACGCCATGGCTGGCGTTGACATGTCCAAAGTCACCCCGGCACCAGAGTTGTCCACTGCCGAGGCCAAGCAGGCCGTTGCCGCAATGGCGGCTCAGGCCCAGCAGATGCAGGATACGCACACGGATTCAGGTGAGCCCGTTGAGCGCCCCAAGCCGCGTGAAGCCACGGTGAAGACCGAGGGCGTGAAGCCAATTTGGCCGGACCCTGGCCCGCTCGATCCAGACAATACGAACCAGATGCGTTTTGCGCTGATTGGGCTGCTGCTCAAGGCCTCAGAATACGGGGCGAGCGATGTCCACATTTCCGCTGATAGCCGCTTGTTTATCCGCCGTAACCGGAGCGTGGAATATGTGTCGCAGTCTGTAGTGTCGCGCAAGCTCGCCAACGCGATGAATCTTTCCGTGCTCAGCGCGGAGCAAAAGGAATATTTTGCGGCCGAACAAGATTACGACTTCGCCATGCCCTTCGACAAAGGACAGCGTTTTCGTGTTAATTTGATGCAGCATAAGGACGGCGTAGCGGGCACGTACCGCATCGTTCCATCGGAAATTCCGACGCTGGCTGATCTGGGATTCGATTCTCAAGGCGTGGACACCATCACCAAGCTTTTGGCCTACCACAACGGCTTGATCCTCGTCACGGGGCCTGTGGGTGCGGGTAAGACAACAACCCTCGCCGCCTTGGTGAACATTCTTAATCAGACACGGCAGGACCACGTAATTACCGTCGAAGAGCCGATCGAAGTCATTCAGGAGTCGGTTCAATGCCAGATCACTCAACGTGGCGTCGGCCCGCACACGAAGTCCTTCAAGAGCGCACTCAAGGGTGCCTTGCGTCAGGACCCGGATATCATTGTCATCGGAGAAATGCGTGACTTGGAGACGATCGAAATGGCCATTAGCGCCTCAGAAACCGGGCACCTCGTTATCGGAACAATGCACACGAGTGACGCATCAACGACGCTCAACCGCCTCCTCGACGTATTCCCACCCGCCCAGCAGCCACAAATTCGCGCAATGGTCGCCGAGAGCTTACGCGGCATTCTTTGCCAACGCTTATTGCCGGATCAGCAGGGGGCTACGGCGATCGCCTACGAGCTTCTCCTTAAGAACACGGCGGTGTCGGCGCTCATTCGCGACGGCAAATCCGAGGGACTGTCCAATATCATCGAGACGGGGCGCCGTGACGGCATGGTGCAGATGGATAATTCCATCATGGGTCTCTGGCAAGAGGGGCGTATTGACGCCGATACCGCCATTGCCAACTTACGCAGCGATCCGCTCAAGAACCAGATCCGCAACGGAGGTGCCGCCTCGCCGAGCATGACGCCCCCTCCCGCATCTGATGCCGGAAAGAAAAAGGGCATGTTTGGCCGCTAAGATTTACTCACCTACACACTTACCAATTTTTATACACGTCCCCCCCCATGGCTGAAATCGACGCACTTCTCAAAGGCATGTTGGATAACGACGGCTCGGACCTGCACCTCGCGGTGGGCTCTGTACCCAAGATTCGCGCGTCGGGTGCGATGCAGCCGCTGACCAACGAACCCGTCACCGCGAAGCAGATGGCAAAGCTGCTGAGCCAGATCACCAATGAGACACGCTGGAATCATTATCTGGAAACGCGTGACCTCGACTTGGCTTATGAGATCAAAGGCTTGGCCCGTTTTCGTGGTAGCTTCTTTTACAATCACTGGGGGCAAGCGGCGGTGTTTCGCCAAATTCCGGCGGAAATTCTCTCTTTCGACACGCTGAAGCTGCCCGAGGTGTTGCGCGATGTCTGCGCCTACAAGGAAGGCCTGGTTTTCGTTACCGGGCCAACCGGTAGTGGTAAATCGACCACGCTCGCGGCGATGATCGACTACATCAACGAGAATTACCAAAAGCACATCATCACGATCGAAGACCCGATCGAGTTCGTGCATCCGAAGAAGAAAAGCGTCATCGTGCATCGTGAAGTTGGCGAGCACAGCGGCTCGTTTGCCAACGCCCTTCGTGGTGCCATGCGGGCTGACCCAGACATCATTCTCGTTGGTGAAATGCGCGAGTTGGAAACGATCAAGCTGGCTCTGGGTTGCGCCTCCATGGGTATGCTTGTCTTTGGCACGCTGCACACCAACAACGCCCCGAAGACCGTGGACCGCATCATTGACGCCTTTCCGGCGGAAGAGCAGGGACAGATTCGCATTATGCTCGCGGGCTGTCTCTCTTGCGTGGTGTCGCAGCTACTTTGCAAAAAAGTGCCCAAAGGCCGTGTCGCCGTTCACGAAATATTGCTCAAGCACGACGCACTCCCGAACACCATTCGCAGCGGTCGCACGAGCGCGATCCGTGGCATCATCGAGAGCAGTATGGCCCAAGGCATGACGATGATGGACTTCTCGATCAAAAAGCAGCTCGAGGCTGGCAACATCACTGGCAACGAAGCCTACATGAAAGCCGCCGACAAAGAAGCCTTCAAGCAATACCTCGACGATCCCGTCGTCTAGCCAACGTCCCGTTGGATCGAGAGTTTTTGCACTGCAAAAATGCGGAGAGGCACTCGGCTCTAGTAAAGAAGTGAGCTAGAGAATTTGGATTTCGTATGGGAGAGGCGGAGGGGCACTGGTGTGCCTAATGTCACGGTAGCCCGATGGATACATCGACTGCCTCCACGTGGCCGTCAAAAAACAGCGTGTTCCGCACGCTGCCGTGGATTGGCTTTGCGGGGGTGCTGGAGGCCCAGCCTTTGCCCGTGACGTCGGGGTGCTGCTGATCAGCGTCCATGACGGCCCAAGTGCGTGAGGGATCGATGATTTGATAGACATTGCCCGCGACCGTCTCGCTGTCGTTCTTTGCCAGGGCGGGATGAACGCCCCAGACGTTGATAATTTCGGCCGAGTTGGGGTTTTCCGCCTTGGTGTTCATGACGAATGTCCGCGGCTCGCTGCCAAGCTCGTCAATGGGGAAGGCGGGGGGAATAAGCGCCTCCACGCGATAGGGCGGCGTGGCGTTGGCTGGGACGTCTAGGTAACTAGCCAGAAAATTGCTGAGCCGACCGTCTTCCTCGTCGCGATCAGGCTCGTAGATGGGAATTTGGCCTGGCCAGAGCGGGCCGGGAAACGTTCCGTTATGTTCTTGTGTAAAGAGGTTGATCGCTGCGCCTGTTTGGCGAAGGGCATTGACGCCGCCGGATTTCTGGGCCGAGGTGCGGACTGCGCCTACTGCCGGGATGAGCAGCGCCGCGAGTATGCCGATTATGGCAACGACGGTGAGTAATTCGATTAGAGTAAAGGCGCGGGAAAACCGGCGGTAGTTTAGCATGACGGCATACTGATAGGGACTTCGATTAACCTCAGAAATTGACTGAATGCCTTCCTGCATCCCACATAAACAAAGGAGGCTGTTTTTAAACAGGGGGTTAATCGAAGTCCCCTTAGGTTGCATGTGGACTAATGGTTGGACGCGTACGGTTCATCTTACTTCTTCAATTTCTCCTCAACTGATTTTTGAAATTGCGGGTCTGTCATTTCCGAAAACATTTCATCATCGACAGGGATCTCGACATACAATCCCTGATCAGTATCAAACGCATTCGTGATAGGCGAACTTCGACCTAGTTTCAACAAATAACCATCAGAATCTCTCTCCCAGATTAAAACTTTATAAGAATCAAAATCTATAACGATATTGTTCTTCCGGCAAAATTGCTTAATCTCGTCAACATCAGCGGGAAGTCTTCCATATTCGACATAGTATCTGCCTGAAAGATACATAGCTTCTTCGCCTGGCTCTCCCGCTAATTCAAGAGGGCCATTTCGGCATCCAGAAAACAACAAAGCAAACGCTAAGCTAAATATAAATATAAGACCTGAGATTCTCATGTTTATGCGGGATGCAGGAAGGCATTCAGTCAATTTCTGAGGTTAATTGAAGTCCCCTGATATAACTTAGTCGGAAATATTTCAGCCCAATTCAGCAAATCGTTACGATAAACGCAAAACCCACTCCATCTGCGCCCAAAGAGTTTCCTTGGTCCCAGGGAGGCGCCTGCGCTACCATGAATGAGCATATCGCTAAATTGCCGCCGAGACCAAAGAATTGCCGAAATGAAGGTTTTTCGTTGCCTCATCCCCCAGCATTCCGCGAAATCACGCGCTATGCCCAAGCAAGCCCTTATTTCGGTCAGTGACAAAGCCGGCGTGGTGGACTTCGCCACCGCCCTTGTGAAGGAGCACGATTACGTGATCCTCTCCACTGGCGGCACCGCCAAGATCCTCGCCGAGGCGGGACTCCCCGTCACCGAGGTCGGTGACTACACCGGGTTCCCGGAAATGATGGAGGGGCGCATTAAGACGCTCCACCCGAAAATTCACGGAGGGCTGCTCTGCCGCCGCGACAAGGAGGACCACCTCGCCCAAGCTAAGGAGCACGGCATCGACATGATCGATCTGGTCTGCGTGAACCTTTACCCGTTCGAGGCCACCGTTGCCCGACGTGACGCCACGTTCGAGGACGCCATCGAAAACATCGACATCGGCGGCCCATCCATGCTTCGCAGTGCGGCCAAGAACCACGCCAGCGTGAGCGTTGTCAGTGATCCTGCCGACTACGATCGTGTCCTTGCTGCAATGAAGGAAGGCGATGAGGCCCTGACGACACTCCGCCGTGAATTGGCGCTCAAGACCTTCCAGCGCACTGCGGCTTATGACGCCGCGATCAGCAACTATTTGGATGGTAAGCTCGCCCCGGAATTGGAAGGCGGCACCCTTGGCCTGCCAACGCAGCTCAACATCAACCTGAAGCGCGCGCAGAGTCTGCGTTATGGTGAAAATCCGCACCAGAAGGCGGCGCTCTACGGGCGTTTCCACGAGTGCTTCGAGCAGCTTCAAGGCAAAGAACTTTCCTACAACAACCTCATCGACATCACCGCTGCGGCCTATCTGATCGGTGAATTTGAGAAACCCACGCTGGCGATTCTCAAGCACACGAACCCGTGTGGCGTTGCCTCGCACATGAACCTGACTACCGCGTGGGAACAGGCTTTTGCGACCGATCAGCAAGCGCCTTTTGGTGGTATCATCGTGATGAATCGCACGCTCGACGCCGAGCTGGCGACGATCATTTCCAAGATTTTCTGCGAAGTCATCATCGCGCCGGACTTCACCGCCGAAGCCCGCGAAATCATGGCCAAGAAGAAGAATCTGCGTCTCATGATTGCTCGTGACTGGATGCGCGCTGAGTCCTTGCAAGAGGTCAAGAGCGTGATCGGCGGCGTGCTGCTACAGGATCGCGACAGCAAGCGAATCGACCCGCGCGAATTCAAGGTTGTCACCAAGCGTAAGCCGACGGAAGAAGAGTGGGCCGCGCTGCTCTTTGGCTGGCGCGTGGTGAAGCACGTGAAGTCCAACGCAATCGTTTATGCCGCACCCGAGCGCACCATCGGTGTGGGCGCTGGCCAGATGAGCCGCGTGGATTCCAGCAAGATCGCCGTTTGGAAAGCGGGCGAGGCGGGGCTGCCGCTTGATGGCAGCGTCGTTTGCTCGGATGCCTTTTTCCCGTTCCCCGACGGCCTCATTGCCGCCGCGGAAGCAGGCGCGAAGGCAGCGATCCAGCCCGGCGGCTCAGTCAAGGACGCGGAAGTCATTGCTGCCGCCGACGAGCGCGATATGGCCATGGTCTTCACTGGTACACGCCATTTTAAGCACTAATTGAGATTGGGGGGGATGCCGTGAATAAACCTTCGCGGCGTCAGGCCCCATGATCCATTTTTTTGCGCGACTCTACTAAAAGGATAGAGTGTTGGTCAGTTAATGCTCTTGCGGAACGAATAAACTAGCGCTCTGGGGGCCTTTTTTGCTTTGCCCGTCTAATGAAAAAGAGCATTTTGTCCAGATCATGCCGAAACTCCGTGTTACCATTTGGAACGAATTCGTTCACGAAAAGAAAAACGCCACCGTCAAGTCCATCTATCCGGACGGTATTCATGCAGTCATTGCTGAAGGCCTCAAGGAACTTGGCGCTGATGAGTTCGAAATCACCATTGCGACGCTCGACATGCCTGAGCACGGGCTGACGGAAGAAGTCCTCGCCAGCACCGACGTGCTGATCTGGTGGGGCCACTGCGCTCATGGCCAGGTGGAAGACGTCATCGTTGATCGCGTGCAAGCACGTGTGCTGCAAGGGATGGGCTTCATTGTGCTGCACAGCGGCCACTTCGCCAAGCCATTCAAGCGCCTGATGGGCACAAGCTGTGCGCTTAAGTGGCGTGAGGCTGGCGAAAAAGAGCGTCTCTGGGTTTGCAATCCTGGCCACCCGATCGCTGCTGGCATCGAAGACGGCGTTATCGAGCTTGATCAAACCGAGATGTATGGCGAACCCTTTGGCATTCCAGCACCCGACGAGCAGGTCTTTATTTCCTGGTTTGAAGGCGGCGAAGTCTTCCGT
The DNA here is from genome assembly GCF_014651635.1 of Cerasicoccus arenae. Classification (GTDB taxonomy): domain Bacteria; phylum Verrucomicrobiota; class Verrucomicrobiia; order Opitutales; family Cerasicoccaceae; genus Cerasicoccus; species Cerasicoccus arenae. Next base: position 211,928 of record NZ_BMXG01000004.1, read on the forward strand.
TCGGGCAATTGCTGGATTCGGGGCAATGGCAAAATTTTCTACTTCCGCCCAGGCCACGAAACCTATCCGATCTACCACAATACCACAATTCGCCGCGTCATTTATAATGCCGTGAAGTGGGCGGCACCGCAGGGGTGGTGGGAAGGCGTCATGAAGGCCCCCAATGTACCAGCGGACAAAGCTCCCGAGCCGATTAAGGCGAAAGGCAAATCAATCCACGAAGCGGGTCAAGAAGGTTTTCACTAAGCCGACTTTAAATTTATTGGGCTGGATTTTGCCTTAAACTAAGGCCTTGTCACGCGAGGCTGTGGGGCTATGTTGCCCGTTTTAACGAACAAAAAGACCATGGAAAAAACCTTCATCATTCTCAAACCCGACTGCATGGAAAAGAAGCTGTGGGGCAAAGTGCTCGACCGCTTTGCTGACGCTGGCTTCGAAATCGCAGCGTGCAAGATGGCTCAGTTGGGCTCTGAATTGCTCCGCACCCATTACGCTCACGTTGCTGATAAGCCTTTCTTCCCTGAGATTGAGGCGTTCATGAGCTCACGGCCAGTGATCATGGTTGTGCTCAAGGGCGATGACGTGATCAACAAGGTCCGCGATCTACTTGGCCCGACGGACTCCACCAAGGCACCTGCGGGCACCATTCGCGGAGACATGGGCGAGAGCATGATGATCAACGTCTGCCATGCGTCCGACGGCCCCGAAACTGCTGCTGCGGAAATCGCACGCTTCTTCAAGCCAGAAGAAGTGCTCGGCTAATCCAGCTGACAGCAAAATCTTTCCAAGGACGCTCCATTCGGGGCGTCCTTTTTATTTGCGTTTTTTGCCGCGCACCAAGCGCATCACCGCATAGCCGAGCAGCACCAGAAACACCGTCGCGAAGACGACATTTCCGCTCGTGCGACCGGGGCCAACGAGGATTTCCACGCACAGCAAAACCAGCAACACCGCGCCGACGAGACTCAGGCCGATTTTTGCGCAATCTCCCAGTCCGGCCATCAGCTTTCCTTGCGCATCAGCATGCACACGGCGTGCGCGGCAATACCGGCGCAGCGACCGAGGTCACCGATCTTTTCGTTTGTCGTAGCCTTCAGGCCGACTTCTTCCGGGGCGATCTGCAAGCTGGCTGAAAGCACGGCCTTCATCTCGTCCAGGTGCGGGGCAATCTTCGGCTCTTCGGCAATCAGAGCGATGTCCACGTTGCCAACGCAATAGCCGCGCTTGTGGGCTTCGTCAACGGCGCGGCGGAGGATGTCTTGCGAGTCCATGCCTTCGCACGTTGGATCATCATTCGGGAAAAAGTGTCCGATGTCGGGCAAACCAAGCGCGCCGAGGACGGCGTCCGCCAGCGCATGCGTCAGGCAATCTGCGTCAGAATGGCCATCGAGCCCTTTATCGTGAGGGATATCGACGCCGCCCAGCACGAGACGGCGGGCGGGCGCGAAGCGGTGAATGTCGTAACCAAGACCGATGCGAAAAGGGAGGCTCATTGTGCGTATTGTTGAAGGAGGAATTCCAGGTAAGGAAGGTCGGCGGGGGTGGTCAATTTGGGGTTGGGAAATGGGTTCTCCACGAGGGTAACCGAATGGCCTTCGCGGGCAACTGCGGCAGTATCATCGGTGACGGATAGGCCCGCCAAGCGCAGACGCCGATAGCATTCCATCACGGTTTCGCGGTGGAAGACTTGCGGCGTTTCCATAGCCCAGAGATTGGAGCGGGGCACATCTTTCAGCTTGCGCGCGGTCAGTTTCCGCTGGGAGCCCGCTGCGCGCTTGATGGTATCGGCGACCCGGTGGGCGAGCACGGCGGCACCATTTTCAAGGGCTGCTTGATGGAGGGCGTGTAAATTTTCGATGCGGATCATTGGACGGGCGCAGTCATGGATGAAGACGTAGTCTACGAGCAGGGAAGTTTCGCTAAGCCCGTTAAACACCGAATCCTGTCGCTCTTTGCCGCCCAGAGCCCACGAGATTTCCCAATCGACATTGGTTTCGGTAATGACTTTTTCCAGCGCTTCGCGTTGCTCGTCATCGCGATAAACGACGACGGCGTGCTCGATGAGTCCGCTGTCTTCAAAGGCCTTGATCGAATGCCAAAACACCGAGTGCCCGCCCAAGGGCGTCAGAACTTTGTCCGCCACTTGGCCGCGCATCCGCGTGCCGCTGCCCGCGCAAAGAAAAATTGCCGCATTTGCCATAGTCTAATTGTGAAAGGGCAGTAGCATGCAACAGGCCATTCTGAGAGCAAGCGTCAATGCGCACGAGTGCCCTGAGTTTGAATTAATATGCAATATGCGTGGACATGAAAAACGGCGCTCCCTGATAGGAGCGCCGTCGAAAGTTGCAGACGTGTAAGACTGGCCGTTACTTGGTGGGCACTTCGGCGATGGTCTTAAGAACGCGGGAGCAGATCTGGTAAGGATCGCCAGCCGAGTTCGGGCGACGGTCTTCCAGATAGCCCTGGTACTTGTCACCCTTAACGAAGCTGTGCGGAACACGGATCGAAGCACCGCGGTCAGCAACGCCCCAGGAGAACTTGTCGATCGACTGAGTTTCGTGCAGACCGGTGAGGCGCAGGTGATTGTCCGGGCCGTAAGCTGCGATGTGCTCGTCAATGTTCTTCTCGAATGCATCCATGAGCTTGAGGAAGTATTCCTTGCCGCCGACTTCACGCATGTACTTGGTGGAGAAGTTACAGTGCATGCCGGAGCCGTTCCAGTCGCCCTGGAAGGGCTTGCAATGCAGCTGAACGGTAATGCCATACTTTTCGCAGAGGCGAGACAGCAGATAACGAGCAACCCAGATGCCATCGGCGCAATTTTTGGAGCCCTTGGCGAAGACCTGATATTCCCACTGGCCCTTGGCCACTTCAGCATTGATGCCTTCGTGGTTGATGCCGGCGGCGATGCAAAGGTCGAGGTGCTTTTCGACGATTTCGCGACCGACGTCGCTCACGTTCTGGTAGCCAACGCCACAGTAGTAATCACCTTGTGGGGCAGGGAAGCCATCGGTTGGCCAGCCGAGTGGGCGACCATCCTTGTAGAGGAAGTATTCCTGCTCCAAGCCAAACCAAGTGTCTGGCTCATCCATGATGGTGGCGCGATAATTGGTTGGGTGCGGTGTGCCGTCTGGCAGCATGACTTCGCAGAGCACGATGTAGCTCTTGTCGTCACGAGCGAGGTCAGGATAAAGTGCTACTGGCTTGAGCACGCAGTCGGAGCTGTGACCTTCGGCTTGTCGCGTGGAGCTGCCATCGAAGCCCCATTCTGGGAGATCTTCAACGGACTTAGGACGCTCACTGGCGAGGCGTGATTTTCCACGCATATTTGGGACGGGGGTGTAACCATCGAGCCAAATATACTCGAGCTTGTATTTAGTAGGCATAATCGGTATTTTTATTTTAGATGACGCATTACGGCCTTCCTGTAAGGAAAGCAGCTCTGACTATCGGGTTTACTTGTGAAAACGCACGTCGAAAAGCACCTCATGTGCCAATAAGGTCTATTTTCCTCTCTATGGCGGGATTTTCGTTCCAATTGAACAAATTTTGCCAATATTCGGCTTTATGATGAATTTCGCTCATGGCTTGAGAGTCGGTAAGTGGGCATTTTTCGCCGTTTAACGAGTGCAGTCGAGGAAGAATTTTTCACTGGCTTCGCACGCTCCACAATCAATAGTCTTTAACTGATGTTGGATGGTAGTAAGGACAGTAAGCAGGCGAGGGTGCACGTGGGATATGATGGCCTGGTGCGCAAAACCTTTGTCGGGCCCATGGCGAAAGAACGCTTTGAAAACGAGCGGCGCGTGCTGACCTATCTGGAAGAGAAGGGCTGCGAATTCGTCCCCCGCATCATCGAGTGCGACCCATCCCGCGTTTATATGGTCACCACCAACTGCGGCAAAGTTGTGGAAAAAATCAGTGACCAGAAACTCGATCAATTATTTGCCGAATTGGAAACTTACGGTGTTCGCCACGAAGACCGTTTTCCGCGCAACGTAACCTACAACGCCCAATTGGGCCGATTTTGCCTGATCGACTTCGAGTTCGCCACTATCTTGGAGTCCGGCGAAGGATTGACGGTGGAGGAGGTCACGGAACACCGCATGGAACTGCGCGCGGAAGAACGGAAAAAACTTCGCGGATAAATGAACCCCGATTTACCCAATAAACCCAACGGCCTGCGCTGGTGGGCCATGACCGATAAAGGCCGATTTCGCGCCAATAACGAAGACTCATTCCTCGGACTGGAGGTCGATGGACGAGAGGTTTTCCGCTTAGGAAAAATCGGTGAGGCGACTTTTGAACAAGGCGATTTTATCTTTGCTGTCAGTGACGGCATGGGCGGTGCCAATGCGGGGGAATTTGCCAGTAATATTGCGGTAGAGAAAATCACGCAGCTTTTGCCCAATGCCTTCCGTCTGCGCGCAACTGGCTTCAGCCGTGGAGGTGTGGATTTCCTCGCCGAAGTCATTGAACAGATACACCGGGCAATGCGCTATCAGGGCCTTGCCTATGAGGAAACCAGCGGGATGGGTGCCACGCTCAGCCTCTGCTGGTTTACGCCGGAAAAGGCGTATTTTGGCCACGTTGGCGACAGCCGTATCTATCACTTGCCCAATGGAGGCGTTTTCAAGCAGATGACGCATGACCACACCCACGTTGGCTCACTCGTCCGCGCTGGCAAAATGACTGAAATTCAAGCCCGCCTGCATCCCAGTAAGTCTGCGCTACAGATGGTCCTCGGTGGCCGTATGGAGAGCGTCGACCCGCAATTGGGCCAAGTGATTTACGAGCCAGGGGATTGGTTTGTTTTCTGCACAGATGGGATTTCGGACGGCGTCAGCTCCCGAAAAATCGACGACCTCGTCCGTACACCATCCATCCCAGCACAGAAGTTTTTGCCCGCCGAACGCCTCATCCGCGAGGCATGGGACATCTCCCGCGACAACATGACAGCCGTTGTCGTGGAGGTGTTTTAACGCCGCTAACCAGCAACTAAAAGGTTGCCAATGGGCGGCTTCGCCAGATTTCCGTCAGCTCAAACTTTGCTGTAGTTTCCATTTCTGGCCGTCAATTGCCCCAAAAAGAGCATAAAAGTATCAGTTTGGTTTTGACTGAAAAGTAGCCCTGAATCCGCCGCAACCAGCATGGTCATTGGCTTGGAGGCGGTTTGGGGCGGTTTTCCAGATCGATACCCCCCCTCAAAGCGCAAAGGCGCATTTTTCACTCACCCAATCCTTGCCCTTAGAGCTTGATTGCGGACCCCATCGCGCGAGGATTAAGGGCATGAACGGAGGATCAAAATGAGCAATATTTCCCCAAAACCCCGAACCCGTCTTCACGAAAAACTCGCCCGTGGAAGCGGCATTGAGCGCCTAATGCAGGACCTGGGCCGCGCCATGGCTGAAGGGGCAGGGCACGTTCATATGCTCGGTGGCGGCAACCCTGCACCAATCCCAGAAGTCACTGCCCGCTGGCGAGATATGATGTCAACCATGCTGGAAAAGTCCCCTGAGCGCTTCGATCGCATGCTTGGCGTCTACGACCCTCAGCAGGGCAACCGACGCTTTATTCAGGCCGTTGTGCGCCTCTTCAACGAAGCCTATGACTGGGGTTTGACCGAGGAAAATGTCGTCATTACAAACGGCGGCCAGACGGCGTATTTTTACCTGTTTAACTTGTTGGCAGGCGAGTCTACAAGCGGCCTGCGGCGGATACTGTTCCCGCTCATGCCAGAATACATCGGCTATGCCGAGCAGGGCCTCCATCCGGAGACCTTTATTGCTGCGCGTTCGACGATTGAGGAGCTGCCTGGGGGCATGTTCAAATACCACGTTGATTTCGACAACCTGCCCTGGGATGAGTCCATCGCAGCAGTGTGTGTCTCTCGCCCAACGAACCCAACGGGTAACGTATTGACTGATGCAGAGATGCGCCGCTTGCATGGCCTTTGCCGGGAGCGTGGGGCCTACCTCGTGGTTGACAATGCCTATGGCGCACCCTTCCCAGACATGATATTTACTGACGTCCAGCCCTTTTGGGGAGAGGACACCGTGTTGACTTACAGCCTTTCCAAGGTCGGTTTACCGGGCACGCGAACCGGCATTTTAATCGGCCCGCCGGAAATTTGCCGCGCCATCTCATCAATGAACGCTGTGGTCGGTTTGGCCAATGGCAATGTGGGTCAGGCGTTGACGCTGCCGCTGTTTGAATCCGGCGAGATCGTCCAACTTTCACGAGATGTCATACGGCCCTTTTACCAAGAGCGTAGCCAGCGAGCTGTCGCGGCAATAAAGGAGGCATTTGCAGGCCTGCCGTGCCGCATTCATGTCCCCGAGGGCGCGCTGTTTCTGTGGTTGTGGTTTCCCGGCCTGCCGGGGGGGGGGGATGCATTGTATGAGGACCTGAAAGCCGCCGGTGTGCTCGTCGTGCCCGGACATTTCTTTTTTCATGCCCTGCCTGAAAAATGGGACCACGCCGAAGAGTGTATTCGCATCAATTACGCAATGAATGCAGGGGCTTTTCCCGAAGCTGCGCGGGAGATGGCGGCTGTAGTAAAAGCGCGCTACGAAGCAGGTTGAACCCGCTTAAAATATGGGCTGTCAGCGACCCGGATTGGTTTATGCCGCAGTGCAATTTGACACTGATTATGGTCTTTTCGAAAAAATAAAAAAAACACTTGCAAAGGCAAAGTTCGAGTGGCTTTATACTCCACTTTCTCACTGAGAGCGGGGCTAGCTCAATTGGATAGAGCACCTGATTACGGATCAGGAGGTTGGGGGTTCGACTCCCTCGCCCCGTACCACTCTGATAGATAAGAAACCTCTGATATACAGGGGTTTTCTTATGTACGGCTATGATGACCCAATCAAGTTCATCCGTTCGATCAAGGTGTCGGTGTTATCATCGATCAGGATCTTCGCTAAGGCTCAAAAAGCAGAACATTAGCCAGTCTGCTAGACTAACAAATACTGCGATCTTTAGAGCGCTGTTGTTTCATTGGATAAGGAGTTAACTTACCAGATTTTTGCCGTTTTATAGCCTATAAGGATATTCCGACATTGCCTTTCGGGAATAAATCGTAGGATAATATTCTCATCTCTCCTGAACCCGCCGATACTGCTAATCGCCTCCTGAAACTAGTAAGATAACTCCCATATCTAATGAATATAAGACTACTATTGGATTCGGTGTCATATAGAGATGCCGACAAATCTGGCTTTATAAAGTTACTACGATCATTCACTCTTATGCTGCTGGCGCTATTTGCGGCGAATTCATCACAGCTGCACGCCCTAAGCTATGAGGAATGGGTTCAAGGCTTTGACTTCGGTGCCTTGGATGATACGCCCATGGGCAATGCGGATAACGACCCTTACAGCAACGGCTTGGAATTCGTTTTTGGCACAGATCCCTTGGCCCCAACTTCCGCGGTGGAGGTCGGTCCTTGGGTCGAGCCAACCGAAGGTGGCAGTGCTTTTATTTTCCAAATCTACAACGATCTGGACGCCGAAGTAAAAGTGGTTCTGGAGCGGGCGACTGGGTTGTCACCTAACGATTGGAATGTCATTGCTCGCGAAGATTCGGGGCGCCCGGATCCGTTGAATCCCGACATTACCTTTTTCGAAGAGCTAATTCCATCGGGTGAGCCGCGGTATTTTTACCGACTGAGCTTCACCATCCCGTTCTCCAATGACCGCGAGGCAAAGATTTCTGTCGGCAACATGGTTGGCCTCGGGTGGGATGGTATTACGCAGATTGACACGGCTTACATTTACCAAGACAATCCCGCCGTTCTCGGCACGGATCCCGCGGTAGAAGACGATAGCAAATATCCGCGCGCAATTGGTGCTACCCAGACTGCCTTCACGGAGAACCTGCTGAAGGATTTTCAAGGCGAGCGTCCCCGTTTACGCAGTTGGATGGGTTGGTTCCTTTGGGGCAATGGCACGCCGCCTCCCGGTCGCAAGGCAGGCTTTGATTTCAACTGGGACAGCACTGTCAAGGATCCTTGGGATTACTTTTCTTACCAACAGACGCTCGACGATAACAACGAGCTGATTTCGGCTTCATGGACCCCGGTTCGCGTTGATCAGCAGCCGCTATACATGCACCCGCTGCGGCTGAACTATAATTGGGCTCCGGGCCGCTTTGGTTTCGAGACAAAGCCGCTGCTCCATTTCCCCAATAATGTCTTCTATTACAAAGAAAAGACGATCGTGCGCGGAATTAACCTGTCGCCGAATTATCCCTATTTCATCCAATACGGCGATAAAATCGACACCAACGAGCAGCCGAATTATCCGGAAGCATGGGCCGAACGCTGGCTTCGGATGAAGAATCGACCATTGGAAACGCTAGTGCTCGTGCCTTCGGTTATCCCCCCAGCTGACATTAATAACAATGGTGAATATCTATTGGCCAATGGCGCGTGGAATGATGTGGAGACGGGGTCGGCCACCAATTATCAACCATTCCCATACCCGGTGTTTAACACCGATCTACCACCGCAGGATCAAACGCCGTTCACCGTTCTCACGGACAAAATGGGTGATTGGCATGCTGACTTGGTTTACGAAGGCGGCCACCCAGGCTTGTCGAATTACAACCCAGTTCGCTATTTCCGCACGAATTATGATCAGATGGCGGATGGGAATTATCTGAAGATGACGGTTGCGCAGGGATCACCGTTTGTCTGGTGCGAATACGGCGCGAGCGTCACGGGTCCACAGGACAACGATCGCTACATGATTTTCTATAATCTGATTCGGCAGAATCTGAAGGGATCGGTCGACAACAACAGTGGAACTGGCGCGGAAACTGTTACGCAAATTGACGGTATGGCTGGCCCATGGGAAGTTCCTGGGGTGGACGGAGTCAGCTACGTGCTGCTTTATGGCAACCAAAACAACCCGAATCAATTTTATCAGGAAGTCGAAGCGGACTTCAAGAAGTTGATTGATCCGGATGCCCCCCTACCGGGCATGGATCCAGGTGGATTCAACCAACCGGGCGATCAGAACAATCAGAGTTATTTCGCTGTATTTTATCGGACGGACTCCGTCGAGGCTGTCACATTAGGTAATGGTGGTGTGGATTCCGCTGACAACAATGGCACGGATGCTCAAGGGAATCCCTATTTCTTCCTGAAGTTTGACACTAGCGATCCGACCTATCAGAAGACCGGTAAGGGCTGGTTTGTGGTGGGGCAGGTCCCAGTCATGCGCTACTACCACACTGATGTCCCACGTGACGATCGCTCGCTATGGGATAATGCCGCTAAAGCATGGGCTGACGAAATGGGAAAATACGCCTTCAATTTCCTCACTGACACAAGAATTGATTACAGCGTGCAGAACATGAACAAGGTGACGACCGAGTTCCATGCCACGTTTGGCAACCCCTATGAGGCCGCAGGTGCTGTTGGTGGTGCAAGCATGACGGCGGCAGCTGACAAGACTGTTTGGGCGCTGTTCCCGCACCATTACCAACCTCTCACGCTGGGTCCCGACTTGACTAAGGCCAGTCAGGATCAAGTGGTCTGGAATCCACTCAAAACGACGGGCATCGATTTTCCATCCGTTACTTCGCCGCCCAATGCCAATAAGAGCACGCCGACGACGGAGGCCCGTTGGGACTACTGGCATCCGCGGGGGACGCTCAAGTCGGTGGTGACTGGTAGCTTCACGGTCGAGTATCCATTTCAAAACTTTCTCCCAGCCATGCCGCCACCCAAATGGGAGCAAAACTACGAACAGATCGGCGTGCAGTATATCACACTGGACAACGTGGATAGCTACACGATGATTACCGAGGAGCCGACGGCGACTTTGGTGGACAAGCGCATCGTTGGTGTCACACCCGACGCGTATGGTAACCCGATAACCCAATTGGGTAGCGGGGCTACCTTTAAGGTACTGCGCGAGCCGCAAACCGGTCAAATTTTGCAAGTCGATGTGGTTACCCGTGGCACTGGCTACCCGGAAGGCAACCCCCCCCCCGCGGATCAACTGGAGCTAGTGATTTCCGCGCCACCACTCTCGAACGATCCGAATGATCAGGCTACTGCGCGAGTTCAGGTCAACGGCGTTGGCCAAGTGCTGGCCGTCTTCATGAACAACAAGGGCGATGGCTACCGCTCCACGGTTAAGGTCACGCAGGCGGGTAACGAGAATCTGGACCCAGCGCTCGTTCTACCGCGCTTTGAAGATCCCGATCATAATAATCCAGACGCTCCGCGGAAGATGTTGTCTGGTCAGGCCCGTATTCTCTCGGGAGGCGCAGGCTACGATTTCGATGACACGGTAAATCCGGTTGTTGCAACGGTTATTGGTAATGGCTCGGGTGGCACCGCAACGATTGCTGCCCCAGGTCAGGTATTTGGTATTCGCAACGCTGCGATTGGCGGCTTCGATGCTAATGGCCGTTATCCGGTGATTGGCGACGACCCAGACCCGGCGGTTAATTTGCAGCTCACTGCGGCTAACATTGTGGCAGAGTTACCATCACCCGTTGAACCGAGTAAAAATGCGCCGACTCTAGTCCCGCAATTGGCTTTAAACAAGGCGGACCCATTCTTGCCCTTAGTTACCGATGGCGGTCTCTACTCTGCGTTGCCTACGGCAAGCTATCTTGACGATGCCAGCCAATCGCACAATCTCATTGTTGAGTCGCGCTTGGTTGATGGTGGCACCCAAATTACTAAGTTGAATTTTGATGGTCCCATCGGCGAGGTCTCTACAGCTAGACCGGTCAGCTTCACCGGTGGAACTGCCATCAGTGAGGCTTCTGCCCAGATACTGCCATCGGCTTCTTTGTCAGGTCTGATACTTCAGTCCGACCCAAATACAGGCACGTATGACACGCCAGTGGAAGTCGCCTTCGCCGGTGGTCAAGCTGGCGCGGGTTCCGATACTGGAACCTTTGAGATGCCCACTTTTGATTGGAGCGTTGATGCGCAGGGCAAACTGGTCGTCACGGATTTTGCGCCGGATGGGAAGGGCAAGGGCTTTTGGGCTGACGCTCTTTTTGAAGTGCGTGGCGGTCGCGGGTTCGATGCGGCATTCCAAGTCTTCGTTGAGCCCACCAGTGGTGTTTCGGGGGAGGGTGTCCCATTGGGCAAGATTTCTGAGGTCAAGGTGGCACGTCGCGGTTCCAATTATCCCAAAGAGCCGGGCGCTGTTGGTGCCCTCATCCGCCAAGGGGATCCCGTCTTAACGCAATCCGCCTTGCTGGAGGTAATTGTGGGTGACGATGGTGGCATAGACTCTGTTAATGTAATCAATGGCGGCGATGGTTATCTCTCCAACAATAGTCGCACGGTCGAGCTCGTTGGCATTGGTATCGGGGCCACTTTTGATGTGACTGTAGTCGGTGGCGAAATTACCGATGTCGCCGTTACTGACGGTGGCTCAGGCTATTCCATTCACCCCAATACCCTTCAGGGAATTGCGACCGGGGCAGGGGCTGGCGCGCTGTTTGGCGTCAATGTCAATTCAGGGACTGGCGTGATCGAGAGTGTGGTGGTTCAGAATGGGGGTAGTGGATATCTTGATGATGATTCGACGCAGATCCTCATCATCCCTGGCCCCGACGCGGCAGGTGTCGTGAATCCCCCACGTGGCGCATTCGCATCCATCGACCTGAAATTTAATACCGCCACGGGGGAGCTGGAACCGCGTAATCCCGGTATCTTTGTGAGAAATAGTGCAGTGCAGCGCGGGTATTTGCCCAATTCCAATGGCACGACCAGCAACTTGACTCCTCGTTTGAATCTATATTTTCAGGGTGTGAATACGCGCCAAGTGCTCCAACCATCGCTAGCGGCGGGTTTCCTGACGCAATCGGTACCAAAGAATATCAATGTTGAGCAGGTGATGTACGACAACGTCATTGGCCAATACAAGGTGGATATGTCTGATGGGCAGCGTCCTTTTGGTGGTGCCTTCGGCGGCAATTCGGCACCCGATGGCTATGGCTTGGGTAATCAACTTTCGGCGACGACTAAATGGGTGAATGTGCTCTACCACCTGCAGCAGCAATACGAGGATGCCGACGTGCCATCGGTCACGCCGTCTCCTTGGGCCTTTGTTGTGGGGAGCACGCCTTATGCAGCCTCGGAGCCTTATACTTACGAGCGCGGCATCCCGATTTTGGCCGATCATAATCCTCTCTTCACGCTCACGGGAGCGTTGGAAACCTCCGTGCAAATGATGCAGCGCACGCTGAGTCTGTTGCACGTAGATGTAAATGGTCGTCCTTACACGAACGAGGTTACGGATCAGTCCCTGACGTGGACGATGGAGTATTTTTCGTCCTACGATTATGGCGTCGGGCGCATCGTGATTAATCCGACCGCCACAATTCCGGCGAACGGCATTGTCAGCTCAGTTTCCACCCCCCCCCCTCCGCCTGCTGATCAGAACGATCCGAAAAGCGGTTTACTCTCTTGGCAGGAGGGTCGTTTATGGAGTGGGTTTGGCGTATCTGACCAATGGAATGACCAACACTATTTCTTTGGTTACTACCTCGGCGTTGCAGGCTGGGCGGCGATCTTTGACCATTCTTGGGATAAGACCATCGATGCGAAGCCTACTGGCCTTTGGGCGAGTAGTTCACAAATGGGCACTGCGCTGGACCAATGGTATCTTTCCGTCGCGTATGATCCGGATAATGCAGCGCTCGTGAATGACATTTATACCAAGCCCGAATTTACCTATCAGAAACTGCCGTTCTTCGACCAGTGGACCGGCCACGGATGGGCAACAGGTGCTCAGCCCGGCCCGGCAGGCTCTGATCTTCAGGACTCCTCGAATTGGAGCAAAGCGCAAGGTTCAGGCACGAGTAACTTCAAATACGGCGACGAAAACGAAAACTCGGTATGGGAAGGTCTTCAGGCCTTCAGCGCTGCGATTCTCTGGGGTGCTGGCACGGATCGTAAGAGTTTGACTGATGTTGGGGTGTATATGCTCGCAACGGGCATGGCAGCCAACGACATGTATTTCGCCGACAAGAACTACAACCTGTCCGAGTCTGCTCGCAACGAATACTCTTGGGTGCCAGTCACAACCACGCCTGCTTCGGAGGTCGCCAACAACGGCGGCAACACCTACCCTCAGAATGTAAGTTTCGTCTCGGCCAACCCAAGCGCTTACTACGATGCGCCAGAATATTTCGGTGGTGAAGCGTCTACGGGCGTTTCGCTAATTCGTAAATATGGTCCCGAGTTGGAGAATTTTTTCTACGCGTTTCCAACTGGATCGAAGTTCATTACGGCCTATCCGCCCACGGCTTGGACGTTGGGTATTGCGCGCAATACCGACTACATGCGTCGCTTTACCGGTGCAATGATGCAGGAGGATTGGGCAGCCGCGCGCAATTCAGATCTATATCAAGCCGGCAATTGGCTGGGTATGGCGCTCACCTCTGCACTGTCTGGTGTTCCCTATAATCCGGGAGACCTGCCGCTTAACGCCGAGGGCACTGAGCTCAAACCGGTACAAACCCGACCTAGGGAATACGTAGAGCGGCTATGGTCGAGCTGGACTTCGCTGAACGATATCGCTGGTATTCAAGCCGCTCGTCAGCCCGCTTTCAGCAGCACTTCGGCGATGCACTTCCTACACGCGACCGATGCGTATGGCACACCGGATTGGACTTATATCGGCCGTGCTACAAATGCGGGAGGGGCGGATGATAATAATGCCATCCTTTTCCAAGCCGTTTTCACCAAATTGTCCGATGATGGATCTACGGTCGAAACGACCTTCGTAGCCTTTAATCCAGGTTGGGAAACGCGCTACAGCGTCTTTGATCGACTGGCGAGCGATGGCTCTGTGGGTAGCATAAGTGTATCGGGTGTCATGGAAGTGAAGCCAAAGAAAATGGTGGTTAAGACCATGATTATTCCAGTGAATTAAATCTGGCTTCTACGAATTTTTAATCTGCGCCTGAACCGATTTGGTTCAGGCGCTTTTTATGCCTAGGTGATTGCTGGTGTCGGATTGTCGGCCAGCAAGAGAAAGAGGGTAGCGGGTTCGCCCGAGAAGGAGAGGGCCTGCAAGTGCGCTGATCTGGCTCGCCAAGCTGGTCGAAAGATTCGTCTGGGACTGCCTGTAGGACCACGCAGGGACTAAGCCCGCCTCATACGTATGGGTTTGAATATAACGTCTCTATTCGAATGAGTGCACAAGTTCGGCTTACATCATTAAGAAGCCTCGAAAAAACAAAAAGTATTGTCTCTGATAAATGTGACAGTTTTTTGCAGCTAGTTTAATTTCTATCGGCACCGATTCCATTTTGTCCATGTGGCCTAGTATGTTCAGAGTGGATAAGGACATTACACATCCGCGCTGTTCGTGCCCTATTTTCTCGAATCGAGAAAACATTTGAAATCCCGGCTAAACTCACCGATTGTCTGACGATTCACAATGTCTGATTTATTGCGCAAACCCGATTGGCTCCGCGCCAAGCTTCCTAATGGCCCTGGTTACATGGCCACACGTCGCAACGTAGACGAGCACTCGCTGCACACTGTCTGCGAGAGCGCGAAGTGCCCAAACATGGGTGAATGCTGGAGTCGCGGAACGGCCACGGTAATGATCCTGGGTAACGTTTGTACGCGCGCCTGCACGTTCTGCAATATCGCCACCGGTCGCCCGCCCGAGCTCGACCTCGGCGAACCCGCACGCGTGGCTGACAGTATTGCGAAGATGAACCTTAAGCACGTAGTCATCACGTCTGTGGCTCGTGACGATTTGAAGGACGGCGGAGCGAGCGTCTGGGCGGCCACTGTCCGCGCGGTGCATTACAAGTGCCCGAATACGACAGTGGAGATTCTACCGGCTGATTTTCGCGGTAAAGCCGAATACCTAGATATTGTCCTCGACGCCAAGCCTGACATTTTCAACCACAACATGGAGACCGTTGAGCGGCTCCAAAAACCGATTCGCAAGACTGCCCGCTACGACCGTTCACTGTGGGTACTTGAGCACGCTAAGTCCCGTGACTTCATTACGAAGAGTGGTATCATGCTGGGCATCGGTGAGAGGGAGGGTGAAATTGAGCAACTCCTGCGCGACCTGCGCAAGATCGACGTCAATATCTTGACGATTGGCCAATACCTTCAGCCCACCAAAAAGCACGAAACGCTGGACCGCTGGGTTACTCCAGAAGAGTTCAATCACTGGAAGCAATGGGCGCTCAAGCTAGGTTTCGACGTCGTCGAAAGCGGCCCCTTGGTCCGTTCAAGCTACCACGCCGATATGCAAGTGGACTTGTTTGGCCTCCTCGAAAAGCGTCATGCTGAAAAGGCCGCCGAGAGCGCCTGATTTTTGGCACCACCCGTAATAATAGCTTTGCTCTATTAGGGGGGATAGGGGGCTTGGAAAAGAAAGAGAGCGGTTATCGAAATAATTCCCTGAAAATTGTTTCACTTCTGCTTTTCTCTCAGTGGAGGTATGCTTATGGTAAGACATATGCACCCCTATATCGCAAAAACCCTTGATACCGTTAAGAAACGTAACAACAGCGAGCCAATTTTTTTGCAGGCCGTGGGCGAAGTTCTGACTACGCTCGACCCGATGCTGGAAGAGCATCCGGAGATCGCAGACCTTAATTTACTGGAGCGCATGTGCGAGCCAGAGCGACAGTTGATTTTTCGTGTGGTTTGGAAGGGGGACGACGGCAATGTCCACGTAACGCGTGGTTTCCGCATTGAGTTTTCCAGTGTGCTCGGTCCTTACAAGGGCGGGCTGCGTTTCCAGCCCGTAGTGAACATGGGGGTTATGAAATTCCTAGGCTTTGAGCAGGTCTTTAAAAATAGCCTGACTGGCCTCAATATCGGCGGCGGCAAAGGTGGTGCCGAGTTTGATCCTCACGGCAAGAGCGACGACGAGATGATGCGTTTTTGCCAAGCGTTCATGAGCGAACTCTATCGCCATATCGGAGCTCAGCGTGATGTGCCAGCGGGAGACATGGGCGTGGGTGCACGGGAGATCGGGTATCTCTTTGGCCAATACAAGCGCCTCACCAATCGCTACGAGCTCGGTGTGCTCACCGGCAAAGGCGTTGGCTGGGGGGGCTCTCAGGCGCGTACTGAGGCAACTGGCTATGGCGTCATTTATTTCGCACAGGAGATGCTAAATGCGGCGGGTGACGATCTTAAGGGCAAGCGGGCGGTTGTCTCCGGTGCCGGGAACGTCGCGACCTATGCGATCAAGAAGCTCCAGGATATGGGTGCTAAGGTTGTTGCCTGCTCCGATTCCACTGGCACGCTCTACCACGAGGAGGGCTTGGATGTCTCCACGATCAAACATTTGGCCGAAGTTGAGCGTAAGCATATCGATGCCTATCTTGCCGTGCACAAGGACGCCGTTTTTCGCCCCAATACCAAGGTATGGAATGTTCCGTGTGATGTCGCTTTTCCGTGTGCAACGCAAAACGAGCTTGATGGAGATGATGCGAGGGTGCTTATCGATAATGACGTACGTTTGGTCTGCGAGGGTGCCAATATGCCATGCACGCCTGAAGCCATGTTAGCCTTCCGAGAAGCGGGCGTTCTCTTTGGCCCGGCTAAGGCTGCCAATGCGGGCGGTGTCGCTGTTTCCGCCCTTGAGATGCAGCAGAATGCAGGGTTGGAGCGTTGGACTTTCCAGCAAGTCGACGAGGAATTGCACAAAATCATGCGTGGTATTTTCACGCAGTGCACACACTGCGCGAAGAAGTATTCTACACCCACGGACTATGTCACTGGTGCCAACATTGCTGGCTTTCTCCGTGTCGCCCAAGCCATGGTCAGTCACGGACTGATTTAGGCCTTACTTGCGTTCATCGGTCAAAAAGTTGGATAACGTAGGTGTCCCAATATTGATCGCCGTGTAGCAATCCGCCTAGCATGATTGGCTTCAGGCTCTCGCTAGGGGTGGTTCGTTCCAACGCCTTAAGGGTGCCAGTAATGACAAAAGTCAACGATCAACCCCGTTTGACCCCGCTCAATGCCGTTATGTCCCTAAGCTGTTAGGCGACCAGAACTCCGCATGAACGCTGGGATTCGGCATAAATAAAGGCCTCAGAGTGATCTGAGACCTTTAATGTTGGTCGGCCTGCGGGGATGTATTTCATAACTTTCTCGTACGAACTTTGTCCCCGCAGGTTCGCCTGACGTGATCTATTTCATAAAATCAATTCTGAGTCGTTTGGGCGCAATTGTTGCCCGTCTGCATCAATAAGTGAAATTTGGTTCGCATCTTCAACCTCCAGCGTCTGACGTTGACTGAAGGGCAGGGTGGTTTTCAGCTTGAATGGACATAGCGTGAATAGTCGCGCTGGTCGAGCTTACGTGAATGAGTCCACTTGAATCGTTAGTCTGGCGCTTTATTTGACCCGCTCCCAATCTTTGACCCGCTCCCAATCTTCATGCCATAGGCAGTGCTAGGATTTTCCGCTTCGATTGGGTTGTTGTTGTCTTGGCTACAGCTTGCTGGGCGTATTCGGCCGGAGGC
>NZ_BMXG01000005.1 GCF_014651635.1 Cerasicoccus arenae
TCGGATATCTTTCACGCATCCCAAGTCTATCTCAGACTTGTAAATCAATGTACTGCATTTTTTGCGGGCCCCGACTTTTTAGACGCCCTCTGAGGGAAATATGGGCTGTGTGATGTTTTATTAACAAACCGTGAATTCCAACAGCTAGGTAATAATTCGTTATGTTGGGTCGAGTGGGTCAAGCGGCGATTCTGTGTTGTAGGTTGTTGGGTGAAAGGAAGTGCAAGGTCTTGCTTGGGCGTTGATTCAGTTCGGTTTCGATGAGGGCGAGGCTAGCCTCGCCCTCATCGAGGAAGTTGGTTCCCTTGGGGAAGTATTGGCGGACGAGTCCGTTGAAGTTTTCGACGCCGCCTTTCTCCTAGGAGTGGTAGGGCTGGCAAGGCGTGTAAGTCCCCTCCACATGATGATGTTCTCTGGCGCGGGGTCTCGTGCGCGCGCGAGGTAGCCGGCCGAGCTTGGCGATTTAGGTGATGTAGTCTGAGAGCAGCAGCGGTTTGTTCGTCGTGTTGGATTTGGCTGCCCGCAATCGATCCAATACTTGGATCTCATCGTCGGTGAGCGCGATGGATGCAGGAGCTAGAGGTTCTGCTCAAGCGTGAGGGCTGGCAAGTTGGCCCCAAACGGGTTTACCGTATCTACAAGGCTGAAGGGCTGGATCTGAAGCGTAAAAAATGCAAAAAGCGCGGTTCCCGTGTTGGCGCTCCATTAGCGCAGGCGGATGCTTCCGGTCAACGCTGGTCGATGGACTTCATTACGGACCAGCTCAACGATGGCAGGCGTTTTCGCGTGCTGACAGTCGTGGATCAGTATGACCGAACATGCCCAGTGCTCTACGTGGACCGGTCCATCACCGCATCCAAAGTTGCTTATGCACTGGACCTGGCTGCCCGCACTGCCGGTGCGCTGCCGCAGGCAATCACCGTTGACAATGGACCTGAGTTTGCTGGCAAAGTGCTCGATGCCTGGGCTTATGCCAATGAGGTTCAGCTTGATTTTATCCGATCAGGCAAACCAACCGAGAATGGCTATATCGAGTCCTTCAATGGCAAGCTACGCGACGAGCTGCTGAACACTGAGATCTTCTTTTCTCTGCCCGAGACCAGGGAAAAGCTTGAAGAATACCGCCTCGATTATAATACCTATAGACCGCACAGCTCCCTGGGCTATCGGCCTCCGACCGAATACGCCCAGCGAGCTGTATCCAATAAAACAACCACTCAATCGAAACGGAAAATCCTAGCACTGCCCCTGGCATAAAGATTGGGAGCGGGTCACTAAGGAACCAGACTGTCGATTCAAGTGGTCTCAATTACGTAAGCTCGACCCAGCTGCCATGAAACTTGAAGTGTTGGTCGAATGGTAGGGTAATTATAGCTAAGGAAGTTTTGATAGTTTCATC
This sequence comes from Cerasicoccus arenae, assembly GCF_014651635.1. GTDB lineage: Bacteria > Verrucomicrobiota > Verrucomicrobiia > Opitutales > Cerasicoccaceae > Cerasicoccus > Cerasicoccus arenae. Next base: position 1,400 of record NZ_BMXG01000005.1, read on the forward strand.
CGCGCATAAAGCTGGTTTCTTCAATAAAGCTAGCCAAGTTCTCGATTGATGCGCTTTTGGCGGTGCGCACAAAATAACCGGCTGATGCGGTGGCGAGCATTAGCTTATCTTCCAGTGAACACTCGATAAGGCTGCCGAGAATGTATCCGGCATTGAAGCGGTCGCCTGCGCCGGTGGATTTTTTGGGGTTCTCACAGAAGGGCCCCCATGCCAATGCCGTATTACTGCCATCACATCCCACGGCATAGCGCAGGGAATGGACGATGACTGATTCGATGCCGATATTTGATTTTAATTCGCAAGCTTGGATGAGAGCCTCTTCGGGGGTCTTTGCCTGTGTGTGGGTTCCATTGGTTAGTCGGCTCAGTACGTTTGTCTCATTCTGGTTCAGGCCCAAAGTGACGTGGCAGCATTGGCTAAATTGACTCAAGGCACCAAGCATTTTCTGTATGTCCTCAACCGAGCGACTGGAGGGATCGACTAAATCAAAGAAGATTCTTGGCTTATGTACGAGTTTTGAAAAAACAACCTCCAGAAGATACTCCCAGCAAGCGGTCATATGTGGGAAAAGAGACCAATTGGTAATGGCAAAGAGAGATGCTTTTGAGCAATTTTCAAAGAACGCCCCATCTTTTAAGCACAAACTCAGTTTTTCCGGCGTGAATTCTTGCAATTGACTGACGGAGCTGAACATGAGTTTTCCGTCCGCAAACTCAAATGCTAAAGTCTTTCCGGGAGAATCCCCCCAGCTAACGAGCTGCGCCTTTTGAGCATAATTATTAAAGGCTGAGTGGATGGGCTCACCTACGGTCGCATAGGTGGATACCGGTATACCAAACTCTGCCAGCCCATCACCAAGGTTGACCGCGCAACCGCCAGGATCGACATTATTGACGACTATTTCTCTTAGGCTGCTATGGCCAGCGGCTGCACGTATGACTTCGCCAAACTTATCTATGGTTTCAATACGTTGGTAATCACTAAGCGAATGTCTTTGGCCGACAACAGAGATCAGTTCATCAACAAAACCGTCAAATCCAGTGATGACGGATAGATTTTGTAAGCGGCTCTTTTGCTCACGTAAATGCTTGGCTAATTGTGATTGGATCATGTGACGGTTGTCAGGAAATTAGGAGTAACTAAGTGACGTATCGGTGAGCTGTAGGTCGTCTTCAAGTGAACGAGATAGGGGGATGCCCGCTTTCGTCGTTACATCGTGATAGTAACGAACGGCGTCTTTGGGCGAGAACTCACGATCGGTAACGCGGCGCAGCATTTCGATGAAAATCAAGGGGTTTTCAGAGAGATTGATTTTGCGGCCAAACAACGCTACTCGCGCCCCATGCTTGCTTGCATCGTGAATCAATTGGAAGGCATCCAAGGTTGTGCCTGAGCTGCCTCCCAAAATACCGACAACGAGATTGCTATCGTAGCTGACCAGCTCCTCTAGCGGGCCTGGTCCGTTATAAGGAATCTTTAGAAATAAAGGTCGACCGACTTTAGTGACTCCGGCTAGACAGCGTATAATGCTGTCATTGAGGAAACTACCTGTTTGTTGGGGATCGAAACCTGGGTCTACGTTGGGGTTAAAAACTTCAAGGAAATATCGAAAATGCTTTTTTTCGGCTTCAATACGAAAATCATGAAAAGCTTCCAGAGCTGCATAATCCCAATCTAAGTTATTCGTGAATGTCACCGAGTAGAGGCCAAGGTCTGCTCCTAAATGTGGGCGGCCGTAATGAGACTCAAGCTTTCCGTATTTTATATGATCGATGGTGGCTGTTCTAAAATGTCTGGATGGCTGTTGTGGGTAGCTTCCGCCGCGCACTGCCCAGACATCTGTTGTGTCATTCGCTCGAGCTGCTGGGGTTATGGGGGAATTCTTCAGTAGACCTTCTTCTATGCCGAGAACCTCCAGATTGGATGCCGATAAGAGCATGATGTCTACAATCTTTTGATTAATGACATCACGGATTTGAGTTTGGTATTCAGCCAGTGTTTTGTAGCACTGTTGGGTTCTGTCATAGCCATGGGCACATTTACCTGCACGATTGGGACCAGGTGCCATGATGCCAAAGGCCATGTCTGCATCTTTGGCATCGGCGATGATGAAATCCTGAAATCTGGTCGAACCGCTTGCGATGCGTTTCAGTTTCTGGTCTAATGTTTTTATCGACATCTTGGCTTGTATTGGGGCGAGTGGTTTTAAGTTCGGGCGGTATTGTTAGTTAGAAGAATGACACTGCAAGTGGCTTGAATGGGCGCTCCATTGATCTTCAATCGACAAGTTTCACCGTTCCAGTGGTTATGCATCAGTGCATCTCGACTTCTACGCTTCCGATGCCTGAGCGAAGATAGCTGAAGCGGACGTTGTTATGTTTTGCTAAGAGTGACATGGGCACAGAGCTGTCGCAAATTCCTTTGGAAATCATAAGTGCAGTTAGCCGAATACCAAATGGATTGTCATGGTGACCAGGATGCCAGATGCTGACGGTTTCCGATTTCCAAGTCTCACGGGGGCCAACGGTACAGGCACGTGTTGGAACCATCGAGACGTTGCCTCCGCCGGATGTACGAGCATTTTGCATAATAGTAACTGGGTGCAGACCGACTACGCGTGTGCCCATCGACAAGTACTGCTCGGGACTTGGAGGGGCATTGCTGAACTCACCCGTTCGGGGTAATGGATCATTGAATGCCCAATGCTTAATCTCTCCTTGGCCCCCTTGCATGAGAACGCAGCGTACAGCGTCATAACTGTCGGAATATTCCGTTAAGTCGCCACTGGGAAAGTGCTTATTCGCGTCCAAGAGAGCTAGTTTTGGGCGGATTCGGTCAAAGCACATCTCATTGTCACAGCGAGCAAAGGATAAAGGGTGAGAGACATCGACGGGTTTGTCGTTAGCGTCGACCCACTCGTCCATTCCCCAGAAATGGGCCTCTTTGCTTTTTAGATTGAGGTCCAGTGCGTTCACCATTTGGGCCACGATTGGCAACTGCTCTGTTGGCCCGATTGGTCCGCAGATGCCTGTTGGATTGTCAGGTGTTGATTGTTGCCAAGCCGTAATATATTCCAGCGCTTGAGCTGAATAGAATTCTTGCGGTGTCTCGTAGATGCTAACCGTAAATCCTGGGCGTGAGAGCTGAACAAGATCGTGGGCTGTTAATTTGGCAGCATCGTTAAGTATGTCGGAATCGAGTGTGGTGTAGTCCCACCAGGCTTCTGCGAGTTTGCTCTTTGGACGGCTCATAGTATTAGATGCGAGGAGAGTTGGGTGTGGTCGTGCTTATTGGGTAAAAGTTCTGTGTTAGCAGCATATCTAGAGGATTATATAGGGGGGGGCAAAAACCCAGATGGGAGTGTCGTCTCCAGCCTTCAGCATGGACTACATCGCAATAGTCGCGGTCTGCCATTTCGCGACTCATGGAGATCATTTCTTCAATATAGGCATCCATCTCTTGCGTTTCTTCGAGCCAGTTCTTTTGGCTTTTATGGCAGTTCAGCATCTGGCCCTTCGTCGGAATCACAGGCTCTATATCGATGAGGAAGTCTGGTTTAAATAGCTCTCCCAGACCATCACGCAATCCATGTGGCGCAGCATGATAGATGCGTACCGAATCGTCATAGGTGGGCTGCTGGGGTGTTGTTCTATGGTTGGGCATTCCTCGGCTAAAGGCAGCCGTGACCACCAGACGGCAGGCATTCTGGTGATCTTCCATATAGTCATTAGGCGAATGAGTGAGAATGATGCTTGGGCGGATTTCCCGGACAACTGCGCTCACGGCTGCAATTGAATCGCGATCATAGAAAATCGACAGGTCGTCGAAGAGTGGGGGATGAGCGATAGCGCCGGCAACTTTTGCCGAATCTTGTGCTTCTCCCCAACGTATGTGGGCGACTTCATCGCGTGAATGGACCATATCCCCGTAGCAGCCATTGGCTAAATTCCACATATGAATGTCGCAACCGGCCTCTTTGAGCAAAAGTAGAGTGCCGGCGAAACAGAATTCAATGTCGTCGGGGTGGGCAGCGGCTGCTAGTACTATGGGTTTGGGCTCAATTTTTACCATTTAGCGCTCATTATAGCAATTTTTTAGGCAAACGTCTTCCTTTGGCTTGCAAAATAATGATACTCATTTAACACATTGGCTGTATTTTAATGGTCAATTCATACATGTGAATGATAGATATTCTGCAATGACATCCCAATTTCGGGTATATTTTCGCTAGGAACTATGCTCCCCCAGCAACCTAGACTAGAAGTCCTTCCCTCCAGCCAGCATGGAGTAAAGGCAGCTACATTCCACAAGCCTTGCGTTGATTTTCACTGGCATTTTCATCCTGAGGTGGAATTGGTATGGATTGAAAACGGCGAAGGGATCCTCCATGCAGGACGCGCGATATATCCTTATCAATCTGGCCAACTAGTCATGCTGGGGGCCAACTTACCACATGCCTACGGTTCTGCACCTAGCCAGAGAACAGGAGCACAATGGTCTGTTCTGCATTTTCGGCCTCTTATATGGGGTGATGCCTTCTGGAATTTGCCTGAGAATCGTCGGATACGAAATCTCATCGTCCAAGCTGAATGCGGCTATATCTTCACTGGTAAAACTGCCAGAGCTTGTGCGGAGTATATTAGACGTATCGAAATACGCGAGCAGAGGGATATGCCTATCGCATTATTACTTCAGTTATTGGAGGAGTTGGCCGTACAACGAAAGCGCCTTCGCTTGAATCCTAATCCTATCCAAGGCGGAAAGCGGGCTGAACGCGATCTGCGACTGGCCCGTGTTCTAAAGATGCTTGAGGAGCGCTTGTCGGACTCCACCATGGCCCAAGGAGAAGTTGCGAGTTGGATTCATATGTCTCCCCAGGCATTTAGCCGCTTCTTCCATCGTCAGAGTGGCCGTACGTTTCATCAACACTTGAATGAGCTTCGAGTAGCCAGCGCCTGCGCTCGGCTTCTTGGAAGCGAAGATTCAATCGCTGAAATTGCATTTGGGGCAGGCTTTAACAACCTCTCCAATTTTAATCGTCGTTTCCGCGAAATCACTGGACGTAGTCCGAGGGAATATCGCAAAGATAGGGGAGGGCTTCTGGGCAAATAATTGCCTGTGCCAAAGTATTTCGCGTCCCTCGGACAGGGAAAAACTCAGTGTTCAGTTTGTCTGTAATGAGGTCCTTTGACCGCTGCTGCCCAGTGGCATCCGCCTGAGCCAATGGCGTGCGGGCACAAGAGTCGCGTTTCTTCCTCTTGGATGTGTTAATGTTTGGGCTCGCTTATTCTGGAGCATATGCACGTGCGGCGGGACGTGGCCAGTCCGGAGTTATATCGTATCCAGTTTTAAATGGGCCTGGATTGTATTGGGGCGCATTATTGGTGTAGTCCAGATCAGATATCGCGGTTACATAGAATCCATCTTCGCCAGTTAGTTTTGGATTTGTGCTAGGCGCGAGCAGAGCATTACTATTAGCGAAAAAAGGCACAGGTTCTGTGGCAACACCTTCGGGAAGGAGGATGACGTTACTCAGCCACGTCATGTTTGCCAGTCCAGACTCCCAATCCGGTTTGTACCAAAATAGATCGGTCTTAGTACGGCCATAAATTAGATTATGCGCATATACTATGCGCATATGATTATCCCAAGGCCGAGATTTAATTATGGTCCATGGCTTCCACCCCAAATTGACATCTCCGTCGGCAATAATGACGTTGTGATGTACATAGTGAGGTCCCTTCATCAACCAGCCCTCTCGTTTGGCCTGCTCACGATCGACGCCATTTTGCTGGTGCGATAGGTAGCCTCTAGAGAAGCCGCTTACTTTATTCTCATAAAAATTAAGATTGGCCCCTGCCTTGCCTTTTACATTGGGCTCGAATTCTACCGCATTGTCGAAACAGTCATGGTAAATATTATGGTGGATTGTGCTGTCGTCAAATTGCCCTAGGCCGTCTCCATCAAATACACTGTGGATATAGTTATAGCGGGATTCCAGAAATCGTGGGGCAGGCACTTTCCGTGAATAAACTAGTCCGCCCTCAAGCCCGCGTTCTTTCATTAAAAAATAAATATAGGTCTTAATTTTCATTAATTCTTCGTTGAAAGTATCTAGTCCAGGGACCGTGAACTCGCACCATTCAACGAGGGTATAGTCTGCATTTGTCATTACGCCATAAGCCGCACCGAGAATGATACAATTTCGAATTGTCGCATTGGTGCTAAGCTCGTCGATGCGTATCCCAGTGCTGCGTCCTTGCAAGGTAAAGCCGTCAAAGATTAAACCGGAGGAGTTCTGTATTTTGACTAGAGGATTTCCAGAAAGCACTAGTTGTAAATCATCCAGATCGAGATCATCCGGTAATTTTAAATATAGGTACGAGTCGTCATACGCCAGCCCGTAAGGAGGGCCGTTGAAGTATTCTCCACCGCGATGGTAGCCTTCCGTTTTATTGCGTGCATCTTGAAGATCTTTCAATGAGCTGTAGTTATGTAGGTAGACATCTCCCAGAAAGGCGCAGGCTACTCTCTCCCCTTCGCTGAAATGGTGTCGCCAAAGTCTCGGTTCGATGACTTCCCAGGTGGATTTCAAGGGAGTTTTTGGTCTTAGGATAGCCTTGCCAGCCTGCTGACTCACAATTCGTGTTGCGTTCCCGAATGTGGAACCAAGATTATTGACTACAAAGTTTTCGCCTTTTGGCTCGTACGTGCCAGGCAGGAACGACCAATGTATCCCCGGCAGCTAATTTATCCATGGCGTGATCCCAGGTTGCCCAAGCTTTCGATTCGGATAGGCCATTCTCTGAGTCACTTCCTCCTTCTGAAAGGTAATAGACAACAGAATGGCCAATTGTCGTGGTCACGTCCACCTGAGCCCAGGTGCATTGGCCGAAAATTAGAAGGATAGCTAGAGGCAAGCATCGAAATAACATAATCAAATAATTTCAATAACATGCTAGTCTCTCAAGTAAGCAACCATTCACATCGATGAATGAATGCTTTGTGGTGTGAGTTTACTTTCGTAAGATAAAAAAGCGTCCGAGCCTAGCCTCGGACGCTTGATCGAAAACCGATTACGCTGTGGTGTCTAGCGCTTCCGGCGAAGGAAGAGGATAGGCAGGACGAGTGCGCCGAGTAGCATTGCGTAGGTGGAGGGTTCGGGGATGATGCTTACCGTCCAGGTTGAGCCATTGTCAGTAATGCCGAAATCATCGAGGATGGAGCCATCTTTGCGAATGAAGTCGTTCGTGATGAGGTTTTGTACGTCGGCAATGTTCGAGTAGTTGGTTTTGCCAAAGGTGAGGGAGCCGAGAGCGTCGTTGAAGAGCACGTATTGGCCGGCGCGGTCTGTCCAGTCGTCGGACATCTCGGTGACGCTGAGTGTGCCTCCAACTGCGGTGCCAGTTGAGCCGATGATTACGCGGCCGATCGGGTCTGGGTCCAAGTTCGTCGTATTCGCCCAATCAAAGGTAGCGGCGCTTAAGGAGCCGCCGAGGACATTGATTGTCCAGCCCCCAGTCGCGTGACCGCTGGTGCTGGGCGAAAGTCGACCTTGGAAGATGTTGGTGCTCACGAGGCTGCCGCCGAAAATGCTCATGCTGGCAGATGAGCTGGAGGTGTTATTGGTGTTACCGATATTGAGCGTTCCATCAATGTTGAGCGTGGCTGTGGTGGCTCCGCCATCGACACCGATCTGGCTGTTGACGCTGCTGCTGGAACCGCCGCCAGTGAAGGACGTGAAGTCTCCGGAGATCGTGAGGGTGCCGTTGGTAAGGGAAAGGCCGTCGTCCGAGGTGCCAATGATGTCGTTGAAGAAAACGCTGCCGGTCTTGGAGACGCTGTCGCCGTTGTTGATGATGACCTTGTCATTGGCTGCGGGGATACCGGTAGGGTCCCAGTTCTCGGGTGTGTCCCAGTCCCCGTCTGTGGAACCATTGTCCCAGGTGACGACGGCGGCATGCGCGCTGAGTGAAACGAGAAGAATCGATGCCAATGCAGCGATGGCTGAATTGCTTTTTAAGATAGGGTTTTTCATGGGCTTTCTTGGTCGGTTGTGGGGGATGTTTATTTATTAATAGGGTTGTCGAAGCCAGTATTGGTATGGATTCAACGGCAATTGGCTTGAAGACGTGTGTAGGTAATCGGATAAAATTCTATATAGGGAAATTTTATGGGCAATTGCTTCGTCACTGAAATGGTTTAGTAGCATTCAGATTTATAGACAACCAAGCCTTGCAGGGTAGGGAGATGATCAGTTCATTCTTTAATAAATATTAGTTGAGGCTTGACTGCATCCTCGGGCGATTCTATGCGTGAAAACTGTCTCATTTGCCGCTGTATCGTTTACCCAGCCACACCCCTTTGTGTTGGTAGATTCAAGCTAACCCCAAAACTACCCTGTAAAAATGAATGTATCCATGATTATGGATCGGCATTGCCCTAGCACGATGTCGTCTCCTTCGATACGCCGAAACCGTATCTTAAAATCGCTTCTTCGAAGCTGCCTCGCGATCTCAATGGTGAGTTTTATCACGCAAGCACGTGCCGCCACCTACACCGTTAGCTCGGCAGCGGACGTCGCTGATCGGCTCGATGGTACGGATAGCCCGCAGGCTGTTTATGGCGATGAGTTGGTATGGTCTGATGGCACCTACGCCAGTCAAGGAATCATGTTGGCAGGTGTTGATGGCATTACTCTTCGGGCAGAAACGCCGGGTGGTGTGATTCTAACTGGCGATAGTTATCTGCGAATTGGCAGCGATGATAGCACGTTCAGCGGATTTGAATTCCAGATTGACGACCCGGTTGATCCGGCAGCGCCGAATGCGCTATATTATCTGACCGACCTGATCCGATTTCGGGCCGAGGACAATGATGACCATGCCTATAACTCGCGCGTCAGCAATTGCCGCGTAGTGGACTTGCGCACGGGTACCTCTTATCTTGGCGGTCACCATTGGGTCATGTTCTATGGGCGCGGCAACCAGGTTGATAACTGCTCTTTTATCGGAAAACGAAGTGAGAAATCGTTAATAGTTATTACCCATTATGTGGAAACTGGTGGTAGTGATCGAGGCGGGGAACACACGATTATCAATAACTATTTTGGTGACCGCCCCACGCTCAACCCTGCTGATTCCAACGACAACGAATGGGAAATTATCCGCCTGGGCGACAGCAGCTCGGTGTGCTTGGATACAGCTACCATCGTGGCGGATAATCTTTTTGAGGAATGTGACGGCGAGCTGGAAACGGTTTCCAATAAATCATCGGGCAATTTTATCCTCGGTAATACCTTTCGCGACACCGAGGGGCAAATCACGATTCGACAGGGCGAGAATTGCCTGATCGAGGGCAACTATTTCCTTGGCACGGGTAGTTCTTATGAAGGTGGCATCCGCGTGACTGGCGATGGTCACACCGTCATCAACAACTACTTCGAAGCGCTGAACGGCACGGGCAAACGGGCGGCAATCTCGCTTGTGGCGGGCCAACTGAACTGGGATCCCGGCGATGACTGCATTTCCGTCAGCGGTTACCGTCCCGTTACCAACACTCTGATTGGCCATAACACCATCGTGAACTGCAAGCGCCCTTTTGAATTTGGTGCAGACTCATCCGGCACGCGAAATCAGGCCCCGAGCAGCGTCTCATTGTCCAACAACGCGGTTTACAGCACCGGCTCGAATTCGATCCTGACCTACAGTCAGACGGGCTCCAGTATCGCTTATTCTGGTAATGTGTTCTACCATACCTCTGGCACGAGCAAGCTCTTCAGTGGCGTCTCACCCAGCTACACGAGCACACAGATTCTCTTTGATAATCCTGACTTGGCAGATGACGCGACTTACGGTTTTTATCGGCCAACGAGTGGCAGTCCGTTGGAGAACGCGGCTCAGGCAACTGTCAGCGCCGCGGCACTGGACATCTTGGGCAATGACCGTCTAGCGTCGAACCGAGATGTTGGCGCGGAAGAATATTGGGGTGCGACCGTTACCGGAGCAAATTTACGTCCGCTCGTTGCCAGTGATGTGGGTTGTACTTGGGGCCCCGATGCTGGTCCCGGTCCAGCCAACCCGCAAACAGTTGTGCTCAATCCAGTCGACGATAGTTACGTCCGCGGCGGTATTCATGCGGGAACGAACTTCGGTGCCAGTGATATGAATTCGCTCAAGGTCGAAATCTCCACCGTCAGCGACTATGACAAGCGTGCGTATCTAAAATACAACCTGAGCAGCGTCACGGGGACAGTCACCAGCGCCACATTCCGCATTAAGATTGAGAGCATGGACAGTGGTGCGAAGAACAACTTGCGCCCCGTAGTCGATGACAGCTGGGGCGAGTATAGCATTACCTGGAGTAATAAGCCTGCTTATGGATCTTCCATGGGAACCATCACACTGCCCGGCGATGAGCAATGGATGGAATGGGATGTCACGTCGTTTATCGCCGCGGAAGCGGCGGGCGATGGAGCTGCATCGTTCTGCATTCTACCTCTATCAACGACGACCTACCTCAACGCGTATTATTACTCAGCCGAGGCCTCAAGCGGCAATCGGCCGGAATTAGTCGTTACTTACGAATAATCTCCTTTCCCCCCCACAAAAAAGCGGGACCTTGGAGGCCGCTCGCGAGGATGGCTAATCGCGGGCGGCTTTTTTTTATGAAATTAGCTAGCCGGGGGAGTTCGTCGGGTCATTTTCCGTCGATGGCTTCATCCATCTGCTTTTCTTCGTAGGAATTGAGCTGGCCTTGCTCATCCATGCCATCGACCACGTTGGTCTGGCGCTGGTTCAGCTCGCCCAATGTGTCGCCAGTGCTTTCGCTCATGGGCTTGGTGGACCACATATCTTTCTCCGTGGCGGTGCAGCCGATGAGGGCCGTTAGGATGGTAAAAAGGCAGATGAAGCGTAACATCACGTCACAATGACTGTCCATGCCGCCTCGACAAACGAAAAATGCTTATTCAAGGGGTGTAATTTTCCAGCTATTTGCACGACTATAAGAGTTATGCTTGTCAAGCGGGCGAAATTTTGCTCCCTGAAGCGTTCTTTTGGCTCCAAGGAGCCGTAATTCCAAACAGTAAACCCACCGTGACCGACCTATCCAAATACCGAAACATCGGCATCTTCGCCCACGTTGACGCCGGTAAAACGACTACAACCGAGCGTATTCTCAAGCTCACTGGCAAAATTCACAAGCTCGGTGAAGTGCACGATGGCGCGGCCACGACTGACTTCATGGATCAGGAAAAGGAGCGCGGGATTACTATTCAATCCGCCGCGACCACTTGTTTCTGGCCTGGCAGCACCCAGCAGTGGGAACCACATCGCTTTAACATCATCGACACCCCTGGGCACGTTGACTTCACGATCGAAGTTTACCGCTCCCTCAAGGTGCTTGACGGCGGCATCGGCGTGTTCTGTGGCTCCGGTGGCGTTGAGCCCCAGTCCGAAACCAACTGGCGCTACGCCAATGACTCTAAGGTCGCCCGTGTGATCTACGTGAACAAGCTGGACCGTATCGGGGCAGATTTTTACCGTGTCGTTGACCAGGTGAAGAACGTCCTCGGTGCTAAGCCGTTGGTCATGGTTCTCCCAATCGGCACAGAAGGCGGCTTCAAGGGCGTCGTCGATCTCCTGACCCGCAAAGCTTGGATATGGGACGATTCCGGTGACCCAATGAAGTACACCCTCGAAGATGTGCCCGCAGACATGGTCGACGATGTCGAGCAATACCGCGAGGAACTCATCGAAACTGCTGTTGAGCAGGATGATGAGATCATGGAGAAATACCTCGGCGGTGAAGAGCCTAGCATCGAAGAGATCAAAAAGTGCGTGCGCGCTGGCACCATCAAGCTCGACTTCTTCCCAACCTTCTGTGGCAGCTCCTTTAAGAACAAGGGCGTGCAGAACGTACTCGATGGTGTGGTGGAATACCTGCCAAGCCCAACTGAAGTGCCAGCTCAGCCTGAGATGGACCTCGAAGGTAATGAAACAGGCCGTTTTGCCAAGGTTGACACGACTGCGCCTTTCCGTGCGCTCGCGTTCAAGATCATGGATGACAAGTACGGTGCCTTGACCTTTACCCGTATCTATTCGGGCAAGATCAAGAAAGGCGACAGCGTTCTCAATACCTTCACGCGTAAAACCGAGCGCATTGGCCGTATCATTGAAATGCACGCCAATGACCGCAACGAAGTGGACGGCGCACAGGCTGGCGACATCGTTGCTCTACTGGGTATGAAAAACACCCAGACCGGTCACACTCTTGCCGACGAGAACAACCCTGGTACGCTTGAGCCGATGATCTTCCCAGATCCAGTTATCAGCATCGCCGTGGCACCCAAGGAAAAAGCATCTGCTGAAAAAATGGGCATCGCCATTGGCAAAATGGTCGCTGAAGACCCGTCATTCCGTGTGGAAACTGACGAAGATTCCGGCGAAACCATTCTCAAGGGCATGGGCGAGCTTCACCTTGATATTAAGGTGGACATCCTCAAGCGCACCTACGGCGTTGATGTTTCTGTCGGCAAGCCACAGGTCGCCTACCGCGAGTCCATTACGCAGACCATCAACGATAGCTACACACACAAGAAGCAGTCAGGTGGTTCCGGCCAGTTTGCGAAGATCGATTACAAAATCGAGCCAGGCGAACCCGGCACCGGTTATGTATTCGAGTCCAAGGTTGTTGGTGGTAATGTGCCGAAGGAATTCTGGCCTGCCGTTGATAAGGGCTGGAAGAACTCTGTTGATAAGGGCGTGCTCGCTGGCTACCCGCTGGTTGACGTTGCGTTCACACTGCTCGACGGTGGCTTCCACGCAGTGGACTCCTCTGCGATTGCGTTCGAAGTAGCCGCTAAGGCCGCTTACCGTCAGTCGATCGCGAAAGCCGGTCCACAGATTCTTGAGCCGATCATGAAGCTCGACGTGTTCGTTCCCGAAGACTACATCGGTGATGCCATTGGTGACCTTAACCGTCGCCGCGGCATGATCAAGTCTCAGGAGCCAACCGGCACTGGTATCCGCATTAAGGCGGACGCACCACTCGGCGAAATGTTCGGCTACATTGGTGACCTGCGCGGTATGACTTCCGGTCGTGGCCAGTTCTCCATGGAGTTCTCGCACTACGCCGCGGCTCCACGCAACATCTCGGAAGTCGTCATCGCCGAAGCTGCCAAGCGCAACGAAAAGAAGTAGCAACCTGCGGTTGCATCCAGATTTTTCGCACTGCGGAAATGAGGATGCGGCCACCAGTAGACTTCTTCGACAAACGCAAATTTTGCACGAAAAGCCCTTGGTTAATACCGGGGGCTTTTTTTGCTAACCGTGCCAATGCACCCGAGGGTGCTAACGGTATACAGCGCCAGAGCTGCTTTCCGATTGACCCATGTCAGCTGGGCTATTGCTCTTGCTCATGGTGAGATTTGATGACCTACGAGCGGCGAACATCCAGCGATTTCGGCAGAAGATGCCCGAAATGCTGATGCGGCTCGATTGGTCTCGCGAGCAGATAGAGGCCGAGCAGAGACGTGGTCTCCGCGAGACACTTGCCATTGCTCAGGAGAAGTCACCGTTTTATGCTGCACGTTTGCGGGGGGTCGATCCGAACTCCTTTACCCTAGCCGACCTGCCGCACATTCAACCCGTCACCAAAAGCGACGTGATGGAGCACTGGGACGGTATTGTGACGGACCCACGGCTAACTCTGGATCAGGCCAATGCCCACTTGGCGGCACTACGTGACGAAACTGAAGACAACGCCTACTTCCGTGACGAGTTTTACCTCTGCGCAACTGGTGGGTCTTCTGGCCGCCGCGGGCTTTTCCTGTGGGACGCTGATTTTTTCGCCACTGCGGCCTGCGTCGCATATCGTTTGGAAGCGCGTGAGGATGAGTTGAATCCTCCCACTGGTCCACGGCGCACAGCCGTCATCTGCGCGGGCTCTTATTTACATGCTAGTCGAATGATTTTCCCGATCTCACCTGATTTAGAACGCGAGATCCTCCCTATCTCTGCCAGCGAGTCGATTCAGGTAATCGTCGAAATGCTCAATTCCTTTCAACCTGATCGCATTGTCAGTTATTCGTCGATCATGGAAGAGCTGTGTGCCGAGGCCTCGGCGGGTCATTTGCAGATTTCTCCCCGCCGGATATCGGTTAACTCTGAACCGCTGACAGACGACGCCCGCGCAGCCACGGAAGCCCTCTGGGGGATCAATATCCACAATGCCTGGGGCTCGGTCGAGATGGGCATGTGTGGGATGGAGGGCGACCAGTTTGACGGGCTTATTCTGTCCGAAGATGTCTGCATATTTGAAGCTATCGACGACGATGGCGCGATCATTCAGGCTGGTCAGGCCGATCATCTACTCGTCACACGACTTTACGGCAATACGTTGCCTCTGATTCGTTATGAGCTGACTGATTCTCTTCTAATTTCTCCCCATGGTAGCTCCAATGCCCCCGCCTATCGTCGTGTATCTGAGCTGGCTGGCCGGTCAGATGTGTGGTTTCTTTACGGCGAGCAACGTGTGCATCCCATGGTCTTTCGTGGTGTACTTGGCCAAGAGCCCGCCATCGTTGAATATCAAGTTCGCCAGACGCGAACGGGGGCCGACATCGATTTGATCACCCAAGCGCCGTTGGATCTGCCGTTGATTCAACGCCAACTGATACAAGAGCTCGCCAGCCAAGGCGTTATTGCGCCCAGCATCAACGTCGCCATTGTCAACGAACTCCCACGCCACATTGAGACTGGGAAGCTAACTCGTTTCCTTGCGCTAAAATAGCGAAGAAACGGCGGTCGCCCTTGCAGGTGTGTTCGATCTACTGCGCGGCGCGATATTTCTCCAGCAAGGCATCCCAAGCTGGGGTTTGGACGTATTCCAGCAGGGCAATGTCGATGGGGCGTAGCTCGTGGTGGCCAATTGGCATCGCCAGTGCAAGATAACTTGGCTCAAACGTGTTCTGGAGGACGTCTACGCTGCCCGAAAAATCCTTACCCGCCCAGTAACCAAGGATTGCGTTATCGTGGACGAAGGCACCGATGGAGTCATCAGACACTGCTTGGAGTCCCTCCCGTACGCTGTTGAAATATTGGGGCGTGACGCCGATGGACTGCAAGTAATCGTCGGCCACGGACTCCTGAATGGCACCGACGCGCACATTACGCAAATCTCGTGGGCCCTTCACGCGTGGGGTCAGCGAACCCACGGTGAGCGCGGTGGCAATGGCCCCCGTTAAGCCCGAGATGATGATGATCGAAGTGAACATCCAAACTAATCCAATAAAGCGCCCACCAGCTGTCGTCGGCGCTTTGTCTCCGTAGCCAACCGTCGTCATGGTGACAGCGGACCACCAAAAAGCCGCGCCAAGTCCGTGCAACGGTCGGCCACCGAAATGATCAGGATTGTGCTTACGCTCAAACAGCCAAACCAACGCCCCAGCGATCAGTAGGACGAGCATCAGGATGAATATGGCGCGGAAAAATGTCCACGTAAAGACTCGTTGAGAGATCACGGTCCAAAGGTCGTTTTTCTGGTAATTCGTGGCGATGGCCAACGCCGAGCCATAGTAAGTGTGTGTGAAGTCCATTTGTTTGGCACGGTCTGCTGTGACAGAAATTGCGGCCGCCCCGACGTCGGCTTTGCCTTTGGAAACCGCATCAAGTGCGTCGGCCAAGTCATATTCGACATATTCATAGCGGAGGCCTAAATTACCGGCCACTGCCTCCCAAAGCTCAATCGTAATGCCGACCCATTCATCGTTTTCGTTTTTAAAGGAAAAGGGTGGGGCTTCTTTGGTTGCGACAATCAACTTCTCCTTCAGCTCAGTCGGTAATTCATCGGACGCTTGTCCGAAGAGCCCACTCCAACAGAATAGCGTGAATAATACGAGTAGCAGGCGCTTCATCCGGTAAAAAAATCAAATGCGAATGCGCAGTTCAATGCTCAATCGATCGCCATGCGCTTAATGCGGATCACCGTCTTGGCGATCGATTACGGCAGTCACTTTTTCTAGCACGGTGGTTATTGCTAGAAAATCGCCCAATGTGCGCTCGCGGTGCAATAGCTCGACCACAAGGTTGCGCCCGACAATGATCAGTCCGCCTTGCTGAAGGACGTTGCCTTGAACGGACGTTTGCAGGTTGCCATGACTCAGAGCGCGCACCGCGTTGAATATCGCTGTGGGGCCAATGGTGGACAGGACCGAGTTCGTGAGCCCTAGCGCCGTGTGCAGGGTGAGGGTGGGCTCGGTGTAAACTTCGGCAGGCTCACCCGTCAGGCCAGTCTTGGCAATGAAGTCGCCGATTTGGTTTGGCTGCCCAATGCCAATGAAGACCACGCGTACGCCAATGCGGTCGAACTCAGCCAGACGGGGTTTCCACGCCGCAACGTGCTCACTGCACGCCAAGCACCCAAAGTGGCGCAGAAAGACCATTACCGTTAAGCGTTCACCCAACAGTTCGCCCAGCGGGATCTGCCGCCCAGATTCATCCAGCAGGGCAATTGCCCTCACGGCTTCGGATAGTTCCCGTCCTGATTCCACTGCAACCATGAGAAAATCGATAGATCATGCCGGCGGGAGGATCAATTGCTAAGCGTGACGGGCGGCCATTAGCGGGGATATTGTTGCATCGAATGCATCCTTGTGACTCCAGAATCGTTACGTACGGGCTTGCTCTAGTCGGATTATCGGTATCATTCCCATCATGCCACCGCCCGAAATGCATCGCACTGATCGAATTGGCTGGCTGAGGGCGGCGGTCCTTGGTGCTAATGATGGGATACTCTCCACTGCGAGTATCGTTGTGGGGGTGGCATCGGCAGAAAGCAGTCGAGAAGCCATACTGGTCGCAGGTATAGCGGCGATGGTTGCGGGGGCGTTGTCTATGGCCGCAGGGGAATATGTCTCAGTGTATTCGCAGGCGGACACCGAAAAGGCCGATCTAAAGCTGGAAGAAGCGGAGCTGATTCGGAATCCAGATGACGAGTTGGCCGAGTTGGCAAGTATTTACGAAAAGCGTGGGCTGGAGCCAGCGCTGGCGCTCGAAGTTGCCAAGCAATTGACGGAAAAAGATGCTCTGGGTGCCCATGCCCGTGATGAATTGGGCATCACCGAAATCGCTGCGGCGAATCCTCTGCAGGCAGCGTGGTCCTCAGCGGCAGCATTTGCCGCAGGGGCATCAGCACCGCTTGTCACGGCATTTTTCGCCAGTGGCGCGTACATGGTCTGGCTGGTCTCGGCGATTTCATTGTTCGCTTTGGCGGTATTGGGCGGAGTGGCCGCACAAGCGGGTGGGGCTTCGATTGTGCGCGGTGCCATGCGTGTTACCTTCTGGGGTGCTTTCGCAATGGGTGCCACGGGGCTCATCGGCCACCTATTCGGCGTGAATGTGTAAGCTGACAACGGGGATTTTCAGTAAAGCCTATTACGCTAAAAAACAAAAAGCCCCGCCGGAATCGACGAGGCTTTGTTGCAAAGTTACTTTGCCAGACCGAGGTCCAGTGGGACGCTGGTTAACCTTTGACGGCGGCGATGACGGCTTCGGCGGTCATGCCGAGTTCCTTCATCACGGTGTTGCCGGGGGCAGAGATGCCGAAACGGTCAATGCCGAGCACTTTGCCTTCTGTGCCGACGTATTTCCACCAGGTCAGCGTGACGCCGGCTTCCATCGCAATGCGCTTGGTGCAGGCGGCGGGCAGAATGGATTCCTTGTAGTCGCAGGACTGAGCGTCGAACAGCTCACAGCAAGGCATTGAAACCACGCGGACGCCGTCTCCGAGAGACTTGGCGGCTTCCATGCAGTGCTGCACTTCGCTGCCCGTGGCAATGAGGATCGTTTCCAGTGGGCCAGTTTCCTTCTTGGCAATATAGCCACCCTTGAGGGTGCCTTGGCGGCGGTCTTCCACGGAAATTTCGCTCATGTCCGGCAAGTTCTGGCGGGACAGGACAAGGGCTACCGGGCCGCTGGAACGCTCAATGGCGTGCGCGAAGGCGGCGGCGGTTTCTTCTGCGTCAGCTGGGCGCATAACGTCCAGATTCGGCATCGCGCGTAGTGAGGCGACGTGTTCGATTGGCTGGTGGGTTGGGCCGTCTTCGCCCACACCGACGCTGTCATGCGTCCAGATGTAGAAAACAGGCAGCTTGGCCAGCGCAGCAAGGCGGACGCTCGGGCGCATGTAATCTGAGAAGGTGAAGAAGGTAGCACCTGAGACCTTGTAGATGCCGTCGTAGGCGATTCCGTTCATGATGGCACCCATGCCATGCTCGCGGATACCAAAGTGGAAATTGCGGCCCGTGAAGTGGTCTGTGTCGAAGTCTCCGCCGTCCTTGATGTAGTTTTTGGTCGAGCCGTGAAGGTCAGCCGAGCCAGAAAGCACGAGTGGTGCGTGGGCACAAATGGCGTTGAGCGCATCACCGCCTGAGTTGCGAGTGGCGTTGGCCTTGCCTGCTTCGGCGGCAGGAATCTTGGCCAGCAGCTCGGTCGCAGTGGCGTGGGTGTGGTTAACGCCAGTGTCTAGGAGGGCAGCCTTGTCGGGGTTGGCGGAGCGCCAAGCATCGTAGAGACCGGACCACTCAGCGTAGGCGATTTCCCGTTCCTGCGTTAGCTTGGTGAAATAGGCTTTGGTGTCTTCGGAAATGAAGAACTTCTCCTCGGGCAAGCCGAGTGCTTTGCGAGCTGCGTCAACGAACTTGACGCCGGCTTCGCCGTGGGCCTTCTGGGTGCCAGCAACTTCTGGAATGCCGCGACCGATCTCTGTTTTCAGGATGATCAGCTTGGGCTTGCCGTTGTCATTGGCCTTGGCCTGCTCGTAGGCAGTGGCGATGGCCTCAATGTCGTTGCCGTTGCTCAGGGTGACGACGTCCCAGCCATAGGCTTCGTAGCGCATGGCGGTGTCTTCACACTGTGTCTTGTTGGCCATGGCGTCCAGCGTGACGTCGTTGGAGTCGTAGAAGAGGATCAGGTTGTCCAGACCGAAGCGACCGGCATAGGCGCTAGCTTCGCAGGATACGCCTTCCTGAAGACAGCCGTCGCCCGCGAGGCAGACGATGTGGTTGTCAAAAATCTTGTGGGTGTCGGTGTTGAACTCAGCCGCGAGCATTTTGCCCGAAACCGCATAACCAACCGAGTTGCCGACGCCTTGGCCGAGTGGGCCGGTCGTGCATTCGACACCATCGGTATCGCCAAATTCCGGGTGCCCAGGGGTGATACTGTGCAACTGGCGGAAATTCGCTACATCCTTGGCAGACACATTGTATTGCGACAAGCAAAGCCAAGAGTAGAGGAACATGGACCCGTGCCCAGCTGAGAGGATGAACCGGTCGCGGTTGATCCATTTGGGCTCCTTGGGGTTACACTGGAGGGCGTGTCCAAACAGGACGGCACCAAGCTCAGTCGCGCCCAGAGGCAGGCCCAAGTGACCGGAATTTGCGGCGGTAACCGCATCCATTGACAGGCCGCGCGCCTCGGTGGCTGCGCGGGAGAGTGCTTCTGTATTCAGTGACATGGTAGGAGAATGGGTTTATCGGATTCTGGGCTAATGGGAAGCAAAACTTGCCCCACACGTGTATGTTCGCACGGATGTCACGGCAATCGCAATCCCTTTGCCAGCGGAATCATGGGCGAAATTAATTGATCGGATGAATATTATTCACCGTTCAACAGCAGGTGCCAAAGATAAGGCGTGGCCTGTACGATCTGCCTAATTGACCTTAAATGGGTATTCGTTGCCAAGAATCGACTTTGCCGCAGCAAGCAATCCATTGATGGAGGCATCGGTCCCGACCATCTTATAAGTGGTGGAATTTTGGCCCTCGATTTTTTCCAGTGCAAAAATAACGCCGCCTTTCTTATCGGAACTCTTGGCGATGGCGGTATAGGCGTCGGCAAACTTGGCCGTGAGCGTTTTCACCTGCTCAGGTGTCAGCGAAACGGTCTTTTCGGCCGCCTGATCGGTGTCCATCCAGTAGTCGTAGCTCAGTTGATTGTCCTTGAGCAGAGAAATCGTAAAAAACTCTTCCTCGCTTGGAGCTGTCACCGTCAGGGAGTAGGTCCAGGCCGCATCGTAATCGAGCTTAATGGCAGTTTTTTGGGCGGCATGCGCCAACGGAGCGATAAGGCAAATGGCAATGGCAAGAATTGATCTCATGGGCTTTTTTATGATAATATTTATTTTGTCATTTTTGGACGAAAATCAACCTTAATCATCAATGAGGTCGCACTATTTTGACCTAAGTCGGCCGTTCGTCCCCCCCCCGAGAACCCGCCCACAAAAAAAGCACCGGCGGACCGGTGCTCCTTATAGGAAATGTTTGTAACGCCAAGCTTAGGCCTCGGCCAGTTCTGGCTGTTCGGCGAGCCAACGCTCGGCCTCAATGGCAGCGCGGCAGCCCATGCCAGCGGCGGTAATTGCTTGGCGATAGACGTGGTCCGAGCAGTCACCCGCCACAAAAAGACCGTCCACTTCGGTGTGCACGCCGCTTTCATGGTCGGAGACAATGTAGCCTTCATCGTCGAGCTTGAGTATCTCAGACGCGAACGTGGTGTTAGGAATATGCCCAATAGCGATAAAGAAGCCCTTGGCTTCCAGCTCGCGGACTTCGCCAGTCTTGACGTTTTTCACGCGGACGGCGTGCATCATACCGTCGCTGTCGGCAAGCACTTCCTCGGGCACGGTGTCCCAGACGACATCAATCTTCGCATGGGCGAGTGTGCGGTCGGCCATCACCTTGGAGGCGCGTAGCTCGTCACGACGGTGGAGGAGGGTGACCTTGGAGCAGAATCGCGTCAGGAAGAGAGCTTCTTCGCAAGCGGTGTCTCCGCCGCCAACCACAACCACGTCCATATTACGGTAAAAAGCTCCGTCGCAAGTCGCGCAAGTGGTCACGCCTTTGCCGCCCCACAGCTCTTGTTCACCGGGAATGCCGAGCAGGCGCGGGCGGGCACCCGTGGCGATAATCACCGTGCGCGCTTCGTAGACCTTGCCGCTTTCGGCGGTGAGCTTTTTAACGCCGTCAATAACCTCGATTTTTTCGATCATGTCATTGGCAAAGCGGGTGCCAAAGCGGGTGCACTGCTTGCGCATGTTGTCCATGAGCATGAAGCCGTCGATCCCTTCCGGGAAACCCGGAAAATTCTCCACTTCAGAAGTGGTGGTGAGCTGCCCGCCGGGCTGACCGCCTTCGATGAGCAAAGGCTCGAGATTGGCGCGGGCGGTGTAGATTGCGGCAGTCAAACCCGCGCAACCAGTGCCTAGAATAATTACGTTTTCCATGTTGTTAGTTAAAGTGCCAGTGATCAAGGGAAACGCCAGCCATCAAGCGGAGAACTACCTCCGCCAAGCAAGCGTAACGAAAGCCGGGGCGATGATCATTCGCCCCGGCCCGTGTGAAATCAAGTCCTTACTTGCTCAGAAAGGAAGCAACACCTTCGTGAGAGGGGTCCATGGCTTCAGCGCCCTTTTCCCAGTTGATTGGGCATACTTCGCCGTGCTGCTCAACGTGCTGAAGCGCGTCGACCATGCGGAGTGCTTCCTTGATGGAGCGGCCCAGCGGCAAGTCGTTGACGACCTGGTGGCGCACGACGCCTTCCTTGTCGATCAGGAACAGGCCGCGGTAGGCAACGAGCTCACCAGAAGCAACGAGGTTGCCTTCCATGTCGATGTCGTAGTCACCGGTGAGGACGTCATACGCCGACGCAATGGTCTTGTTGGTGTCCGCAACCAGTGGGTATTTGACGCCTTCGATGCCGCCCTTGTCACGAGCGAGGTTGACCCAGGCCCAGTGGCTGAACTCGGTATCGGTCGAGCAACCGATGACCTGCGTGTCGCGGGCTTCAAACTCAGCGAGTTGATCTTGGAAGGCGATGATCTCCGTTGGGCAGACGAACGTGAAGTCCTTCGGGTAGAAGAACAGGACGACGTATTTTTTTCCCAGAAATTGATCAAGCGAGTAGCTCTCGACGATCTGTCCGTTAACAACGGCCTGTGCGTTAAAATTGGGTGCTTTTTTTCCGACTAATACCGGCATGATAAGTGTATGTTGATTGCTTGTTCTTGTTCTCTCAGTGGACATGGCAATGCCATGCCCCTGATTCGCCGCAGAATATACGGGGAAATTTGCCATTCGTGAAATATATAGTTCCTATGATTTCAATAGCTATTGCCTATACCTAATTTCGTCCTAAAACAGAGCTTATGGAAATGCACCAGCTGCGTTATTTTACGGCGGTCGCGCGCACGGGTAACTTCACCCGTGCGGCCGAGCAATGCCACATCGCCCAACCCTCGCTCTCACAGCAAATTCGCAAGCTGGAGGAGGAATTGGACGAAAAACTCATCCTGCGGCTGCCGGGTGGTAAATCCCGCTTAACGCCTGCTGGGGAGATTCTGTTGGGCCGCGCTAACCGCATTCTGGCCGAGGCGCAAAGCGCGGTTGAAGAGCTACGCGACCGACAAAAAGTCATTAGCGGGGCGGTTCGTTTGGGGGCGATCCCGACGATTGCGCCATTTCTGATTCCAGAGGCGCTGTTGGCCTTTAATGCCGAGCACCCGCAGGTCGAGCTCGTCGTCCACGAGGCCACTACCGAGCAGCTGTTGACTCAACTGGAGCGCAACGAGCTGGATTTTGTCATGGTCAGCCCCCCCCTCACGGGTGGCCCTTGGCACACGGAAGTTCTCGGCGTCGAGCCGCTCTACCTTGTTGTCCCCGACGGTAATCGCTACATCAAGCAACGTGCACCGCTGCTCGACGACTTGCGCGAAGAAGAATTCATCCTGATGCGCGAGGGGCATTGCCTGACTGGTCAGGTGATGCGCTTTTGCAAGTTGGCGGAGTTTCGCCCGCGGGTCCGCTTTCTCAGTGCGCAGGTGGAGACGCTTAAGGCACTGATCCGCTCAGGTGCTGGGGTTTCCCTACTTCCTTCGATGGCTCTGGCTAATGCCTCGCCTGCCGATACGTCACTGCACGTCATCGCCTTCCGCGATCCGGTGCCGCAGCGTGAGATCGTCTTTGCTTCGCTCCCAGACTTCCCCCTCCCTCGAGCAGCGAAGGAATTTCAAAATCAGCTTCGCGCCGTCTTCGCCAAGCGCCAAGCCTACCAGCCGCCCACCGCCAAACCCGCTAAGAAAAAGCCAGCTCGGAAACGCTAACTTCGTCCACCTTTTCCCGAACTTTCCGGTCTTCCTGTTTAAAAAAAGAGCGTCCTTATCTTCGTCCACCCAATCCGCACAACATCCGCGTTCATCTGCGGCTAAGAAAAATCCTTCTCTCACGCACGTTCTGCCGCTTCAATGGTGGCATGGATTTAATCGACAGCCATTGTCACCTGGAAAAATTTCACCTGCGCGGCGAAGTAGACGCTGTCCTTGCGCGGGCGGCGGAAGCCGGTGTTTCGCGTGTGATCACGGTGGGCACTTCACTCGACGACTGGGCGCTCTACCACAAGCTCGCCTGCAAGCATCCTGGCCGCGTCTATTGGACAGCTGGCCTGCACCCGTGCAGCGTGGACGAGGGTTGGCGCGACCAAGTCGCCGCGCTATCGACCTTTTTCACCAACGACCCTAGCCCTGTTGCCTTGGGTGAGATCGGTTTGGATAATTTCCATCTACCCAAATACCCAGACGAAGCGGCGGAGCTCAAAAAACATCAGGCCAACGCCTTTCGCGCCCAGCTCGATTTAGCCCTTCAGTTTGACATGCCGATCGTTGTTCACTCGCGTAACGCATTCGACGAAACGATGGCTATTCTGGAGGAAAAACAGTTCCCCGGCGAGCGCGTGGTCTTCCATTGTTTTGCCGAAGGGGCCGACGAGATGCGCCGCCTCAACGCCTATGGTGGCCGCGGTTCGTTTACCGGCGTCGTGACTTATAAGAAGGCCGACAACGTGCGCGAGGCGCTTTTTGTGCAAGGTGCAGAAAAAGCGATGGTCGAAACCGACGCGCCCTACCTGGCTCCTGACCCGCATCGTGGTAAGGAATGCGAGCCCGCCTTCGTTCGCTTCACCGCTGAACGCAGCGCCGCATTACTGGGTTTGTCTCTGGAAGATTTTGCCGCCCAAGCCACTCGAAACACCGAGGCGTTTTTCGGCCTGGTTTAGCGAGGCGCTTTAGTCAGAAACTCGACGGAGAAACTGCTCGCCTACGCAAAACGCAGCTTCGGATTCAACGTGGCTTGGAGGATTTCTGCCGCGAGGTTGAGCAGGACCAGCAGCGCCGCGTAAAATAATGCGCAGCCGATGACGAGCATCGCGTCACGGTTGATCGCCGCCTCCACGAAAAACCGGCCGAGGCCAGGTATTCGGAAGATCGTCTCCACCACAAATGAGCCGCTGATAAGCCCTGCCGCCGCAGGCCCAAGGAACGAGATGACTGGCAAAATACCATTGCGCAGGCCATGGACCGCATACACGCGCCAGCCGGAGACACCTTTGGCCAACGCCGTCCGCATAAAGTCTGCATTGCGCACTTCCAGCATGCTGCCACGGGTCAGACGTGCCAAATAGGGGGCGTAAAAAAGGCCGAGTGTCAGCGAAGGCAACACCCGGTCGCCTGGAAATTCCCAGCCCGATACATTGAACCAAGGCAGCTCCAGTGAAAACGCGAGAATGAGCAGTGGCCCGATGACGAACGTCGGCAGGCAAATACCCAGCATCGCCAGACTCATGGGCAGGTGATCTGTCCAGGAATGAGGCCGCCACGCAGCGAGCACGCCCATCGTGACGCCGATCAGCACCGCGATGATCAGGGCGTAGAGCCCGAGCTCCAGCGAGACGGGGATTTTCGCGCCCATCAGCTCGGCAACTGTCCAGCCTGTATAAGTTGTCGAAACGCCGAGATCGCCTTGCAACAATCCCAAATATTGTCCGTTCGGACGCGGCCAAACACCGAGAAAACGCCCGTATTGCACAATTAGCGGATCATTGAGGCCATATTGTGCCTCATAGGCCGCACGTACGTGGTCGGGGACTTCCTTTTCGCGGTCAAAA
Source organism: Cerasicoccus arenae (assembly GCF_014651635.1). Lineage (GTDB taxonomy): Bacteria > Verrucomicrobiota > Verrucomicrobiia > Opitutales > Cerasicoccaceae > Cerasicoccus > Cerasicoccus arenae. Next base: position 26,392 of record NZ_BMXG01000005.1, read on the forward strand.
GCACTACCCGGCGCAGAACGCATCATAAAAAACGCCAGTGTCGCCAAGAGCAACAGCACCGGGATCGTCTCCAGCAGGCGGCGTAAGATAAGCTTTGTCATGGCTCAATCTGGAATAAAGCAGGCGATGGAGACGTTTCCAAGCGCGGAATGTATCGTAAAACGGCACATGGGGCTATGTTCTCACGCTTCTCACCGGGGGGGGATGCCAAATGGAGGTTACATCAGCTGATAATCCAGTCTATCCAATTAATCAATTGAAGGATTCAACAATATCGTTTCATCTGCCGAATATATCTGAATAATCAGACAGCAATCCGTTTGACCACGATGCCTCGCCCAGAAAAGCCCCCCCCCCCTCCAACATTAAAGACGATTGCACAGGCGCTCGGAATGTCGATTTCTGGGGTGTCAATCGCCCTTCGCAACGATCCTTCGATCCCTCAATCAACTCGTGAGCGAGTACAGGCTGAAGCCTTACGGCAAGGGTATCAACGGAACCCGCTGGTCTCTGCTTTTTGCGCAAACCGGCGGCCTCGTGACAGTATTAAGCTGACCACTCTTGCCTATTTGCAGCACAATGTCCCGAAGTCATCGAAAGATCCGCACAGCACGAATTGGCAGTTCTACGAAGGCGCGCTGGCGGGTGCAGAAGCCTTGGGGTACCGAATCGACGCCTTTGACCCCGTGGCCCAAGGCATCGACTATAATCGATTGGACGACATCCTCTTTGCGCGGGGAATTCGAGGGCTTCTCATTGGGTCGCCGTTCCCGACGGACGCGAGAATTGACCTCAAATGGGAGCGTTATACGGTCGTGAGTATCGGCCAAGGGCTTACTCAGCCGGAAATTCATAATGTTTCGATTGATAACTTTGAGACAGTCATTGGCGTTTTCAAAACGCTCCATCAGATGGGTTACTGTCGCCCCGGTATGGTCTTGGATGACACCTTCGATGGGCGTGTCAGCTACCACTGGAGCGCTGCCTACCACTCTTACACGAATCGTGCAAAAAGTGGCAGTAAACCAAGTCTGTTCTATCAGCGGGTCAAGCAGCTGGATCATCAGGCAATTGCCGATTGGGTGAGGGAAGCCAAAGTCGATGTCGTGCTCGGTCATCGGGCAGATTTAATACCCGGATTGAAGGCTTGTGGCTTGAAAATTCCGGAGGAAGTTGGATTTGTCACCATGCAGGGCAATCACCTGGATTCCGGCATTGCGAGCATCCAAAGAAACGCCCGTGTCATCGGTCAAACAGCCGTCGAGCTTCTGGTTGACGAACTCCACCGCAACCAACGGGGCATTCCGGCACTGGCCAAGCGTATTCGTGTCCTCGGAAGCCTACTTCCAGCTCCCAGCCTACCGAATCGCTCTATCAATCACGGCCGAACGTAGCCGTAACATCGGACTTATCCGCGCCTAATCAAAGTGAAAACGGTTAAGGCTCAGCGCGTTGTTCGGCGACAATTTCTGCCGTCACAACATCTTTCCCTCCCCCCCCCCATTGCTGGCGAGCGTAGTTGGTGAGTTTGGCCAGATCTTCGTTGCTCAGTGAGGTGAATTTCGGCATTTCACCCATCCAAGGTGAGCCATTGGGGTCGCTTGGTGGTGGGAAGCCATGAATCAGTCCGTGGACAAAATATTCGCCGGATCCGAGGCGCGGGCTGCCCATTAATGGCGGGAAAATCTGCGTCACGCCTTGCCCCTTATCCCCGTGGCATGACTGACAATGCAGTGCGTAAAGCTCTGCCCCACTTTTCATCGATGTATCCAGCGATATCGGTTTGGGCGGCGGCTCGGGCGCGCGCACGGCTTTGGTCGGAGGAGGTTTGCCGCAGCCGAAGAAGGCCGTCAGCAAGATCATACTCAGCGATAGGAAAATGAAGGGGCGCATGGTCTTACCGATTCATTATCCAGCAAAGTTTGATTAGCGTAAAGCCTTGGCTGTCACTTTATACGGCGTGTAGGCAAGTATTTCACACAAACTCTCGAACCAACGGGACGTTGGCTAGATCTTCATCGCGCTGGGGATGGCGTTCTCCCAGATTTCGCGCAGCGAAGATGTGTCCCATTCGATTGGGTGCTCCAGATTGGGCGCGTCGACGTGCAGAATGCCTTCGTCGTTGGCCTCACCAATGATATCTGCGTGGATGTCGTAACGTTCGGCGTCGTGGACTACGTGGTCCGCGCGGCTGGCGTCGACGGCCAGCAGGATGCGGCCTTGGCTTTCGCCGAAGAAGAGCGAGTCCCAGCGGTCAATCGGGAGGTCTTCAAAATTAATGTCAGCGCCAAAGGTTTCTTCGCCCGCAAAGAGCATTTCGCAGAGTCCGACGAGCAAACCACCTTCGGCGATGTCGTGTGCGGCGTGGATGCGCCCCTTTTGGATTTGCACTTGGAGGAAGTCCATCAGCGCGGCTTGGTTTTCCAAATCCATGCGTGGCGGTAGGCCAGTCTTCAACTGATGCACGACGCGCAAGAAAGCGCTGCAACCCAGCTCCTTTGGCACGTCGCCTAAGAGAATAAGCGCTTCGTTGCCCTTTTTGATGGTGGAGCTGGTGATGTATTGGCGGCTGTCGATGATGCCGACTACCGAAACGACCGGCGTCGGGTCGATTTTCGTATCTTGTTTTTCGTTGTAGAGGCTCACGTTGCCACCCACGACGGGCACATCGAAAAATTCGCATGTTTCCGCGAGGCCGCGCACACACTCTTTGAGCATGTAGAAGGACTCGGGCTTGTTTGGGTTACCAAAATTGAGGTTGTTGGTCATCGCCAACGGACGTGCACCGGTGCAAGCAAGGTTACGGATAGCTTCAGCGACGGCGATTTTGCCACCTTCGTATGGGTCGCCCCAGCAGTAGCGGCTGTTACAGTCGTTGGTGATCGCGATGTATTTATCTTGGTCCGGACCACCGCAGCGGAGGCGAACAACGGCTGCGTCGGACTCGCCAGCATGCTTCACGGTGTTGGTCATGACCATTTGGTCATACTGCCGATGGATCCAGCGTTTGTTGGCGATGGAAGGGTCAGCAAGTAACTGAGGGAGGGCGTCATAGATGCCGTCATCGGTCAAGTCGGGCAAGGTTTCGATGTCCCAGGCCTGAATCTCGTCGAGATAGGCAGGACGTGTGGCAATCGGGTCGTTGAGCGGGGCTTCCTCCGTCAAATCCATGGCAGGGATGCGCACCACGACTTGGCCATGCTGCTTGACGACCATGTCCTTGCCTTCGGTGACCAGGCCGACTTTGGCGGCGTGCAGGTCCCATTTTTCAAAAATCTTTTCGAGCTCTTCTTCGCGGCCTTTTTTGGCGATCACGAGCATGCGCTCCTGACTTTCCGAAAGCATGATCTCGTAGGAGTTCATACCGGTTTCGCGCTGAGGAACGAGGTCTAGCTCAATCTCTACACCGACATCACCACGGGCGGCGGTTTCGCAAGTGGAGCAGGTGAGGCCAGCGGCACCCATGTCTTGAATGCCAACCACGAGGCCATCGACGCCCATCATTTCCAGACAGGCTTCCATCAAAAGCTTGCCCATAAAGGGGTCACCCTTCTGGACGGCGGGTCGGTCAGCGGCGGATTCTTCGGAGAGCTCTTTGGAGGCAAAACTGGCACCGCCAAGGCCGTCACGGCCGGTGGCTGCGCCGACATAATAAACTGGATTACCCACGCCGGATGCCGCGCCGCGCTTTATCTGATCGTGCTTGAGCACACCGAGGCAGAGTGCATTGACCAGCGGGTTCCCCTCGTAGCAGGTGTCAAAATACGTGTCACCGCCGATATTCGGAATGCCTACGCAGTTACCGTAGTGGGAGATGCCGTGGACGACGCCGCGCATGATGCGGCGGGAGTCAGCGGAGGTCAGCTCACCAAAGCGCAGGGAATTGGTGAACAGGGCAGGGCGGGCACCCATGGTGAAGATGTCGCGCAAAATACCGCCAACGCCAGTCGCTGCGCCTTCGAAAGGCTCGACTGCGCTCGGGTGGTTGTGCGATTCGATCTTAAAGCAGATCGCCCAGCCGTCGCCAATGTCGACCACGCCCGCATTTTCCTCACCCGCTTTCACGAGGACTTTGTTGCGGGAGTCCTCGTCAAACTTCTGAGTGGGGAACTGCTTGAGTAGCTTTTTGGAATTCTTGTAGGAGCAGTGCTCCGACCACATGACGCTGAATATGCCGAGTTCGGTTAAGTTGGGCTCGCGGCCCAAGATCTTCTTAATCCGTTCGTATTCGTCGGGCGTCAGGCCGTGCTTATCCACCAGCTCGGGCGTGATGGGCGCGTTCAGCGTAGGGTCGGGATTCGGCGCGGGTGCTTCGGTGGGCATGGGAAAATAAGTTGCTTGGGTTTACGCCTTTTGCTGACGGGCCATCTGGGATTTTAGGAACGCCTTGATTACGCCGATGCCGTCGCGGCTCGGGTGGATTTCCTCCACTGCGCGTTCGGGGTGGGGCATCATGCCAAAGACGTTGCCTTCCTTGTTGCGGATGCCCGCAATGTTGCTAATGGAGCCATTGGGGTTGTTCGCATAGCGAAACAGCACTTGGTTATTGGCCTCCAGATCGGCTAGGCCGTCATCATCGATGCGGTAGTTGCCTTCGCCGTGGGCGATGGGAATGTCAATGGTCTCGCCGAGGCTGCCTTGGTTAAAGTAGTCCATGCTGTCCTCGACATTGAGCTTGGCAGACTCGCAGACAAATTCCATGCCTTCGTTACGGACGAGGGCACCCGGAAGCAGGCCCGCTTCGCAGAGAATCTGGAATCCGTTGCAAATGCCCAGCACCGGTCCGCCATTATTAGCGAACTCAATGATCGAGTTCATGATCGGCGAAAAACGGGCAATCGCGCCGCAGCGTAGGTAGTCCCCATAGGAAAATCCACCGGGCAGCACGACGCACTCCGCACCAGCCAAGCTCGGCCGCTTATGCCAGAACAAGCGCGTGGGCTGGTTAAATACGCCAAAGAACGCGTGATAGGCGTCGCGGTCGCAGTTGGAGCCAGGAAATTGAATGACGGCGATCTTCATGGGGCGCAGCGTTGGGCGTTAACTAGGCGAGCTCGTAGCGGTAATCTTCGATGACGGGATTGCTGAGCAATCCGTCACAAATCTTTTCCAGTTGCGCACGCAGCTCGGGCGTGTCGGAGCCTTCCAGCTCGAACTCAATCGTCTTGCCGACGCGCACATCGCTGCTTGGTTTTACATTAAGATGCTCCATGGCGTGACCGACGGCCGCGCCTTGGGGATCAAGCACCGTCTTCTTGGGTGTGACAAATACCGTGACCTTCATGCCACTTAGTTGTGAGCATCTCACCGCCGCTGACAAGCGTTATTCGCCGCTTGGCCGCGATTAACGAGCTCTGCCCCTCTTCTCTCGCTTGGCATCGAAGCTATTGTCCTGCTATTTGGCCATTCTTGGTGACATGGTTTATTGCTGTTTCGCGCAAGTTGATGGTATTGATTAAGACGGGTTGACCGGTGGGTGCTCGGCGTTATGCTTTGGATAAACGTCAACCCCGCGCTATGCCGAAACGCTACCTCCTTGCCCTAGATCAGGGAACGACCAGTTCCCGCGCCATTGTTTTTAACGCCGATGGCGAATCCGTTGCATCTGCGCAGAGGGAATTTACGCAGTTTTTCCCGGAGTCGGGCTGGATTGAGCACGATCCGAACGACATCTGGGCAACTCAGAACGCTGTTGCTGCCGAAGCGATGGGTAAGGCGAGCTTGCGAGGCCGTGATCTTGCTGGGGTTGGGATCACCAACCAGCGGGAAACGACATTGGTCTGGGAGCGAAAAACCGGACGGCCCATCCACCGCGCCATTGTCTGGCAGGACCGTCGCACCTCAAAGTATTGCGACCGCATGCATAGCGAGGGTAAGGCCAATGACATTACCCAAAAAACCGGACTGCGGCTCGACCCATATTTTTCGGGTACGAAGCTCCACTGGATACTCGACCATGTAGATGGTGCCCGGAAAGCGGCTGAACGGGGGGAGCTGTGTTTTGGTACTGTTGACAGTTGGCTGATCTGGAACTTGACCGGGGGAGCTGTCCACGCGACAGACCCCTCTAATGCCAGTCGAACCCTGCTTTATAATATCCATGAAGGTCAGTGGGACGAAGAATTGTTGGAATGGTTTGGCGTTCCCCACGAAATGTTACCCGAGGTGCGTACTTCATCGGGCGATTTCGGCGAATGCACGGACTTTGGCGGTGCCACGATTGCAGGGGTTGCAGGCGACCAGCATGCTGCGCTCTTTGGTCAAACCTGTTTTAAGAAAGGCACGGCTAAGAACACCTACGGCACTGGCTGTTTCCTCCTCCAGCAAACCGGTGAGAAACCCATCGCATCTAAGAATCACTTGCTGACTACCATTGCCTGGCAGACTAAAGGGCGTCGCCGCAAATATGCGTTGGAAGGCAGTGTGTTCATGGGCGGTGCCGTCATCCAGTGGCTTCGTGATGGGCTGCGAATGATTCATACTGCGAGTGAAAGCGAACCGCTCGCTGCGAGCGTGCCTGACACCGATGGCGTCATGCTGGTGCCTGCGTTTACCGGGCTTGGTGCCCCGCATTGGGACCCAACGGCTCGTGGTGCAATTGTTGGTCTGACTCGTGGCACGACCGCCGCTCACATTGCCCGTGCTGCGTTGGAGTCTATTGCCTTCCAAAGCGCTGAACTGCTTGAGGCGATGAACGCTGATAGCGGTATTGCCCTCAAGGAACTACGTGTTGATGGCGGTGCATCGCGCAACGATTTGCTGATGCAGTTTCAGGCTGATCTGCTCGGGGTGCCCGTCATTCGCCCACAAAACACGGAAACCACCGCGCTTGGTGCGGCCTATCTTGCAGGCTTGGCCACCGGTGTCTTTGCCGATGAAAAGGCGATCAGCGAGCAGTGGAAAATTGATCGCACTTTCGAGCCTGCCATGTCCAGCGACGAGGCTACGGAAAAGATGGGTGTTTGGCGTGATGCGGTCTCTCGTGCTAAAGGCTGGGCCAAATAATACGGATTGCTGAATATTGAGCGGCTTTTTATTGGCCTGTAAACTCTGATTACAACGCCTTAGTAATTACGGTAGCTGCTGCGCTCGGACCGCAGGTCTTTGCTGTAGTAGTCCCCTTCATCCGCTTTCAATGCGTTCTTCACATTGCGCTGGAAGTCGTCTTCGTCTGTTTTGATGTGGGTGATTTCATCTTTGGAGTTGCGGATTACCACGATGTAACCCGCGTGCTCCCAACCATATTCATAATTACTGTAATCGGATTCGTAGTTCGCGAACTCGTAGCTGTTGCCATACACTGTGGTGTCACCGTTGCGGGGGAAGTCAACGACGCTGTCGGAGGCAGAGGTGACCTTTAGAGTCCCCCTGTGATAGGTATGCTCAGCGAAGCAGACAATGCGCACTTTGTTGCCTTTAAAGCTGCGGTAAAGATCGTCATTGGTGATGCGTACTTCGGGCGTGTAGCTGTAGCGGTTATTATCGCTATAGTAGCTGGAGTTTATGCTCTTCTTTTTCCGGTTCTGTTTGAAATTGATATCAAGGTCGACATTGGGGCTAAGGAGTTGTCGGGCTTTTTCTTCTTCTTTCCACCATTTTCGAATCGCGGACTGGTCGTCAAAGCTCAGTGTGCTCAGGGCGATTTCAAACGAGCGCTGGTCGCTGACTCGTTTAAAGGAGAGCGTTTCGACGCCGTCTTTGTCGATAAGTTCGTCGAGTTCTGCGACGATGGAGACGCCGTCTTGGTTCGTTAGTGTGCGTTGTAGCGCCCAGGCTGGGGAGAAGCTGGCGGCAAGGATGACCAGTAGGGAGGCGAATCTTTTCATTATCTTATCCTAGTAGAGGTGGCTGCGTTTGCGGACATACAGGCTAGCGTAATGTTCAGTATCGATCCATTATAAAGGACACATTGTTTTGCAATGCGAACTTGTGGGAGCGGATTATGATAATTCACTTCACGATCCGACTAGTCAATCAAACGTTATTCTACTCGCGCAGTGGAGATCGGTCGTGTTCAATGATTTCCAATGCACCATGGTCGGTAGCGACAATCAATGGCTCCATCGAAATGATTTCGCCCGGAGCGCCGGATAGTTCGTCGCGAACGCGGGTTTGCCAAATAAACGTCCGCTCACCCTGAAAAAGCGCGTCACAAAAGGCTCCTGGGTAGGGATGGGTGACGGCGCGCACGAGATTATGGACTGCGCGTGCGGGCTGTGCCCAGTCAATGCGGCCATCATCGGGTCGTCGTCCGCCAAAATACGTTGCCAAGCCTTCGTCCTGTGGAATACGGGGTGCGCGCCCAGCGAGCAGCGCATCTAATTGCCGCCCAAGAACGATGACACCTGCCTCGCGGACACGGACCATGACATCAATGGCGGGTTCATCCGGTCCAATGGCGACCTTTTCCTGGTCAACGATGTCCCCAGCGTCGGGTGCCTTAACCATGTGGTGCAAGGTTGCCCCGGTGGATGTCTCACCGTGGAGTACGGCCCAGTTGACTGGTGCCCGCCCACGGTAATACGGCAGATAAGAGCCATGAAGGTTAAATGCGCCTAGTGTCGCCAACTCCAGCGCCCACAACGGCAGCATGTTACGGTAGTAGAATGAAAAAAATAGATCTGGCCGGAGCGTTTTGCGGAGCAGGTCTTCGTGTTCGGCGCGGGTGATTTTATCTGGCGTATAAACGGAGACGCCGTGTTCGTTCGCTAATTTGGCGACCGACGGAAACCATTGATTTTCGTTAAGGTTATCCAGATGAGTAAACACCGCGACGACTTGGCAACCGCGCTTGAGCAGCAGCTTCAGGCAAGCGTGGCCCACATCACTGTAGGCAAAGACAACAATGCGGGGCGACAGGTCAGTTTTCAAAAACGTCCTTTCTGAGCACATGAGTGTGCGTGATCATTTCCGTTGTGGAACGGAGGCCCCGGAAAATATTGTAGACAGAAAGAGCAGCCATGGCGAAGGAGTAGATCTCCATGAGGCGGAAGACTTCGCGGAGTCCGGCCTGCCAGCGGCTGATGCCTTGGTTACTCTCGGAGTAGACCTTGAGCCCGACGATTAGCTTGCCCGGAGAGGCTTTGGTGAGCACTCCCATCAGGAAAAAATAGGTGAGCGGCCAGACAATGAAAACGCCCAGCGCGGCAATCATTGCGCCGCCTGCAATGCCCTCCATGGAAAAGTCGGGGTCGATGTAGCGCTGAATGGCGCTGACCAGAAACTTGATCGTCGGCGTGGCGAACAGGTAGAACGACATGAAGAAAAAAGCCAAGTCGATCAGCAGCGCAACCACACGTCTAGTGGCAAGATTCATAGCTGCTTAAAGCTGCGCCTTACCGTGCACCGCGCGGATAATGGCCCCGCCCAAGTGGTTTTCGTGGATTGAGTTGTAGAGCTGAGTGTAGAGCGATAGCATATGCTCGTAAAAGCCCTCAGGCGTGGATTTACGGATTTTATCTTCAGCCCCCTTTATTTTCTCGATCAGAGCGAGATACCAATCAGCAAAATGTGGGTGGAGCGGTTCGATTGTGAAGAGGCGCCAGCCGTTGGCCGCAAGCAACCCCTCTACCTTATCAAGGTGAAGCGGGTTGGGCAGGAAGCGCTGGTCTCCCTCCATGATGGGATGCTGTTGGTAGTCGCCACGGTCCACATAGTCAAAAATTGTCAGCGAAGAATTGGGCGAGGCGATTTGGGAAAGCGCCTTAAGCGCAGCACCGGGGTCCTTGAATGCATAAAAAGCCGTGAAGCTGACCAGCACTTCAAAGCCGTGCTCAAGGATCAAGGGCGCGTCCACCACGTCACCATGGACGAAATTGCAGCGTTTGTAGGTCTCGTTTGCGTAGACGATGGAGCTGCGGTTGATGTCGATACCAGTCACTTTTCCCCAGCCTTCGGCGCGGATGTGCTCTGAGGTTCCGCCGAGTCCGCTGCCAATGTCTAGCACCTTGGTGTCGGGCTGGCGTGGCAGCTTCTTAAAGACCATCTCAATCGCTTCGACATCGCCAGGATGGGCGAAGTCAGCTTTGCGCACTAGGCTGAGCGCTTTTTTGCCCGCGAGGCTGTTCATCAATATCATGGGTTCCGCCATATATTTCCATGAAGGCGAAAACCGTGCCCCGTGTAAAGCCTGCTAATTCTTAGCCGCATTTCCATCTCATACGGTAAGAGAGCAAGTGTTTGGAGTGCCTTTTCGGCCATGATTCGGCTCATCCTTTTCGGTTAAAAGGGACATTAAGTCGCAGTCGTAACGGGATTTTATGCAGTTGCCCTTTATAAATTTCCCAAGCGGACGTTTGACACGGCGCAGGGTATCCCCATATAGCCGCTGCTGCTTTTATTATTCAACGCAAGAAACCGTGAGCTATAAACTCTTTATTCCTGGACCAGTCCATGTGTCGGACAAGACCCTTAACGCGATGACTTCGTGGGTGATGGGTCACCGCAGCAAGGACTTCGTCAACCTCTATCAAGCCATCCAGCCACAGCTCCAGCAGCTGATGTATACGCAGGACCCAGTCTACCTGAGCACCTCCTCCGCTTGGGGTGTGATGGAAGGCGCGATCCGCAACGTCACCAAGAAGGGCGTGCTCAACATCATGTCGGGCGCATTCTCGGACAAATGGAACGACGTGGCTCAGCGCTGCAGTCTGCCTTGTGGCGCATTGCAATACGAATGGGGCACGCCTGCTGACCCGGAAGATGTTCGCCGTGAGCTCTCGACGGGCAAATACGACGCGCTAACCCTTATACATAACGAGACCTCGACCGGCACGATGAATCCGCTGGCTGAGATCATGGCCGTGGTTAATGAGTTCCCAGACGTCATCGCGATTGTAGACTCGGTTAGCTCGTTCACGGCTCTGCCGATCAAAAAGGACGAGTTGGGCATTGATGTGCTCCTTACGGGTTCGCAGAAGGCATTGGCTTTACCACCGGGTTTGGCGCTATTGTCCGTCTCGGAGAAGGCTCGCCAGCGCGCTGCTACAGTAGAAGGCCGTGGATACTACTTTGACTTTCTTGAGTTCCATTCGAACTACGAGAAGGGCATGACCCCCAGCACACCAGTCATTCCTTTGATCTATGCGCTTCAAAGCAAGCTTGAGGATATTTTCGCCGAAGGTCTGGAAACGCGCTACGCCCGCCACGAGCGCCTGAATAACCTTGTTCGCGCCTGGGGTGCCAAGCACGGCTTGTCGCTGCTCCCCCCCCCCGAATACGGATCGAAAACACTCTGCTGCTTTAGGAATGACATCGGCATCGATCTGGAAGGCCTCCGGAAGGCTGCGAAATCGCGCTACCAGTTCGATATCGACGGCGGTTACGGTAAGATCAAGGGCAAGACATTCCGAATTTCCAACATGGGCGACGAGACCGACGAAACCATCACTGAACTCCTTGCAAACCTCGACGTGCTCGTGCCGGAGTTCACCGCGAAGTAAATCAAATTTAATTATACGCCATCGAGCCATTTTTTGAACAGAAGGTAGCAAAGAAAGCAAAGCAACCTGTGCGCGATCACGGAGTGAGCTTTGCTTTCTTTGCTGCCTTCTGTTTATAAAAACCGTTTTTATTTTATATCTATGAAAAGTTTAGTCATTGCCGAGAAACCATCCGTTGCGGGTGACCTAGCACGCGTGCTGGGCAAAGTCCCGAAGAAGGGCGATTTTTACGAAAACGACGAATGGGTGATCAGCTCGGCGGTCGGCCACCTTGTGGAGCTTTTCATGCCCGAGGACATCAGCAAGGACCTCAAGCGTTGGACACTCAAGACGCTGCCTATCGTGCCGGAGAAGTTTCAACTCAAGCCGATCGACAAGACTAAGCAGAAGTATCAGGAGCTTAAAAAGCTCATTGCACGTAAAGACATCGACCAGATCATCAACGCCTGTGACGCCGGTCGTGAGGGCGAGCTGATCTTCACCTATGTCAACGAACTGGCCAAGGGCAAAAAACCGGTCAAGCGCCTCTGGATGTCCTCTATGACACCCGGAGCGATCAAGGACGCCTTCGCTAACCTGCGCGAGGCATCTGAAATGCAGCCCTTGCAGGATGCTGCTCGTTCCCGCTCTGAGGCGGACTGGCTCATCGGTATCAATGGCACTCGTGGAGCTACAGTTGTCTTTGGCCGCCGGGGTGGCCGCGCTGCCACCGTTGGCCGTGTGCAGACGCCAACCCTCTCCCTCGTTTACCAACGCGAAATGGAAATTCGCAACTTCAAGCCTCGTGACTATTGGCGTCTTATCGCCGATTTCGGCGTGGCTGCTGGCGAATATCAAGGACTGTATCAAAAGCCGGACTTTAAGAAGAGCGACGATGAGCATGATCGCGTGGACCGCATCTGGGAACAGGAGAAGGCTGAGGCAATTCTCCAGTCCGTGCTCGCCGCTGGGCCAGCCAAGGTTACAGAGGAAAAGAAGCGCACCAAGCAGGCCAGCCCGCGCCTCTACGATTTGACGAGCCTCCAACGCGAGGCCAACAGCCGCTTCGGCTTGTCCGCTGGCCACACCCTGAATATTGCTCAGGCACTTTACGAGAAGCACAAGATGATCACCTATCCGCGAACGGACTCCAAGGCATTGCCTGAGGACTATGGCCCCACGGTGATCAACGTTTTGCGCAATCTGGACGAGCCTTACGCATTGCATGCCGAAAAGGTTTTGGAAAATCGCTGGGTGAATACTGGCAACAAACGCATCTTTAATAACGGTCAGGTCAGCGATCACTTTGCGATCATCCCGACTGATGCATCTGCTAAGAAACTGGGCGAACTGGAAGCAAAAGTTTTCGACATGATCGCACGCCGCACAATCGCGATATTCTTCCCGCCAGCAGAATTCGACGTCACCACTCGTACAAGCGTTTTAGGCGAGCACTCCTTCAAGACTGAAGGTAAGGTACTGGCCTTTGGCGGCTGGATGGATGTCTACGGCAAGGGAGGCCTCGGCGAGGACAACTTGACCCCACTGACCGACCCTGACTTTGCCCGGAGCGATTCGCCCAAGGGCGCCCTAGCAGATCGCAAGGACGCACAACTCGAAGGCGACGCCACCAAGCCCCCCCCCCGTTACTCGGAAGCCACGTTGCTCTCCGCCATGGAAGGTGCCGGTAAGCTTATCGACGACGAAGACTTCGCTGACGCGATGAAAGAAAAGGGACTAGGCACGCCAGCGACGCGTGCGCAGACCATCGACCACTTGGTGCATGAGCGTTATATGGAGCGCCAAGGCCGTGAGCTTGTACCCACGCAAAAGGCGGAAAGCCTGATGCAGTTTTTGAAGCTGTTTGATATTGAGCAACTGACGTCACCGCAAATGACGGGCGAGTGGGAGCACAAGCTCCGCCTCGTTGAAGAAGGCAATCTATCCCGCGCCGCCTTCATGAAGGACATTACAGACGCGACACAGTCTATGGTGAACAAGCTCGCCAGCCCGCCGCCGCCAGAGAAGGTAGATATCATTTCGCCAACAAACAACGAGTCCTTGCTCGAAGACCACCGCGCCTGGTTCTCCCAGGACAAGATCGAGATTCGGGGTAAAGAATACCCTGCACTTTCAATTAACAAAGTCATTGGTGGCCGCAAGTTGACGATGGATGAAGTTAAGGAGTTGATCGACAAAAAGGAAGTCGGTCCACTCGATGGCTTTACATCACGCAACGGCAAGGCGTTCTCTGCGCTGCTCAAGTTAATCGTCAAGGACAACGGCACGCAGCGGGTCGATTTGGACTTCGGCTCCAACGGTGAGGAATCGCTCGATGAAACCGTCGACCTAAGCCAATACCCGGTTGTTGGCCAATCCCCCATTGACCAGACTCCGGTCCGTGAGACGCCCAACGCCTACGTGAGCGAAGGCCGTGACCCAGACGGCAAACCTGCATTCCGTCTGAGTCGCAACATGCTCGGCAAAGCCCTCCCCCCTGAGGAGGTTAAAAAAATGCTGGCAGGGGAAAAAACGTCCGTCATCCAAGGCTTCAAGTCCAATCGCACAGGTCGACTTTTTGATGCGCAGCTTTTCCTGAAGGATGGTGGCAAGATCGGCTTTGAATTCCCGCCGCGACCACCGCGCAAAAAGGCAGCCAAAAAGGCGGCTAAGAAAGCCGCTAAGGATTCATGAGCGACCTGAAGCTGCCGGAAGGCGAGACGTTGGCCTACATTTTTGATTGTGATGGCACGTTGGCCGACACCATGCCGCTGCATTACCGGGCGTGGCGTCATGCCTTCATCAAGAACAGAGCCAAGTTTGAGTTTACTTGGGACTTGTTTTATTCCATGGCGGGCGTGGGAATGCACCATTCGGTTGAACAACTGAATGAGCGCTTTGGTGATTCTCTGGAGCCCGATACAGTCGTTTCGGACCAGAATGATTTCCTGCAAAAGGAGCATGCCAATATTCAGCCCATCCACCAGGTCGTCAAGCTGGCCACTGAGTTTAAGGCAAAGGGCTTGCCCATTGCAGTCGCCTCGGGTGGTGATCGCCATCAAGTGCATGGTACGCTGCATTATTGCGGCATTGACCACCTTTTTGACATCGTTGTGACCAAGCAGGATGTCGTCCACAGCAAGCCTGCGCCTGATGGTTTCTTAAAGGCTGCGGAGCTACTTGGAGTCGATCCCACTAAGTGCGTGGTCTTTGAAGACAGCAAGCTTGGACTTACTGCGGCAGAAGCCGCTGGTATGCGTTGGGTCTATGTTGATCCGGATATCTTTTCGGCAGGCGTAGAGGCATAATTTCGGATGAAACGGCTATCGCAACTAGATGGTCTCCGCGCTTACGCCGTGGGTGCAGTTGTTTGGTTTCATTGGGCACCGGAAGCCATCAATGGCACTTTTTGCGGGACATCCGTTGGTGCAATCGGCGTAGAGGTTTTTTTTGTTTTAAGCGGCTTTTTGATTACCGGTATTTTGCTAGATGCGCGGTTTAAATCTGACGAAACGGCCAATCGTGGCGTGGTGATGCGGCAGTTTTATATCCGCCGATTTTTGCGAATTTTCCCGCTCTATTATGCGGTGCTGCTTCTGATGATTTTGCTGGATGTTCAGCCGTTCCGTGAAGCTTGGCTTTGGCACGCGACCTATTTTCAAAATGTTTATCAGGAACTGACAACACGGAGTATTTGGGGCTCGCATCTATGGTCTCTCGCCGTTGAGGAACAGTTCTATTTGTTCTGGCCATTGTTGATGCTTTTCACGCCTAAAAGACATTTATTGGCCGTGATGCTCTCATGCATCGCGTTAGCGCCATTGTCGAAGATTATTGTGTGGTCGTCTTCCTTGGGGATTGATCCAGCTCTACTGACGATTGGGACGCTTGACTGCTTTGGAATTGGTGCCGTTCTCGCGATCTTGGCGCGGCAGATGATGCCCGAACAAATGACCAAACTGTGTAAATGGTTTTTCTTCGTTGGCGTGGCTTTGTTTATTTTGGCTCAGACTAATCTGATTGGGTTCATGGCCTTTAGACAGACAGGGGTGGCGTTGGTCAGTGGAGCTTTAATTTGGCGCGCGTCTATTGGTTTCACGGGCTTGCCGGGGTTTCTGCTGCAGAATCGCTTAGCCGTTTACATTGGGACCATCAGCTACGGCATCTACGTTATCCATGGAATGAGCATGCCGATTTGGTTGTGGTTTTATTACAGCGCCCCTATCCCTGGGTACCGCATTTTCGAACGATTGGGTATTCCTGATGATTTTAGTAAAAACTATTGGTTACTGTTGGCGGTTAAATTCAGCCTCACGGCGTTGTTGTCTGTGCTGTCTTGGCATTTCTTTGAAAAGCCGATCAACAGCCTAAAGAGGCGCTTTCCCTACATCCCGAAATCCGGGAAATAGAGAAAGTCTGGTGATAAGCTAGTTCCACTAGCAAGGGCAACTTTGTTAGCGACCATAATGCTGCTGTTGGCCGTGCGAAACCTTCGTCTTTTGCCTTCAAGAAGTGACAGGGGGGGGGGCACGAGTGAATGGGATTCCGGTACACATATTAATAGGATATTTTTCAAGAAACAACGAATCCTATTGACTAAGTCAGATTTCCCGCTCAATTTAGCCTAATGATGTACCCCAAATCCATACTTCTCTCTTGTGCGCTGTTAGCAAATTCCAGCTTTGGCGTGGTTCTCTTCAGCGATAGTTTTGAAAATCCACCGGATGTCGTTGGCGAAGCGCCAGTTGGCTGGAATGTCAGCAACGCCGTCAGGATTTTTGTTACCGATGCCCGAGCTTCAGTGGGCACGCAGAGCCTATTTCTCTCAAATAGCAGTCTCCGAACCGTTACATCGGGTACTCCGATTGCGATACCGGGTGGTGGCGAGGATTTAGTCTTCTCTTTCGATTACGCGATTGCCGATAGTATCGAAAGCAATGAAGGCCTAATTGGGTTTGCTCTTGATTTTGGTTCAGGCTTTGAGGACGTTATTATTGATCTGGGGCAATCAAATGGCTATGCGAATGTGAGCAACTATTCGGGTTCGACCATTGTTCTACCTAATGCCGCTGGTGGCGATACGGCCTTCTTCTCTTATGAAGTGACCGTGCCTGCATCGTATTATGGGGCAGCGACGGATGTCTCGATGCGTTTTCGAACGAATTCCAGCGCCGGTGGAGAGGACTTCTACTTGGACAACGTCTCTGTGAGCGCGATCGCGATTCCGGAGCCAGCAACTTACGCAATGCTCATGTCGATCGGCGTGCTGATGCTGGTGGGATATTGCCGCCGCAAGTAAGCGTTCGCGCCCATTAATCGTTTTCTAAAACTCCCGCCTTCGTTGCGGGAGTTTTTTTGTAACCTTAACTCCGCAAAAAGCTGTCGACCTTGCTGGCGACGATGACGCCGTAGTTGATGGTGCCGAGCCAGCCGCTCATGATGATGCCCACTGAGCCTGCGTGGTAGAGGCCAGGGAGCTGCTCAGGTAGTTCCATCGAGACCTTGAGCCCCTCGAACTTCGTGCCAAACGAAGTCCCGCCAAAGTGGCGGACGTAGTGCTTGACGGTACGCGGGGTTGCGGCTTCGAGATGGTCGACCTTCTCGCGGATGTCAGGAATGAATTTCTCCAAGCCCGTGAGGGCTTCCTCGCAAAGACGCTTTTTCGCGGCCTCGTAATCCTGGTCATTGAGCGCCTTCCAATCGGCCCATTGGGCGTTGAGGGAGGCGACAATAGCGTAGCGATCCTCATCCAGATGCGGCCGCGTTTCTGGATAATAAACGGAGAAGGTGCGGCTGCTGGTGTTGAAGCTGGTCAGCTCTTCACTGGAAAATTCTTCGGCCTCGGAGGTGAAGACCAGATCGCCAATGTCAGGGATCGATTCACCGCGCTTGATGCCGATGTAGACTTGGCAAGAGCTGGTGTTTACGCGAACGGCATTAGCTTCAGCAATGAATTCCGGGGTGAAATTCTCTTTGCCCGCCAGCTCGAAAATCGTATTTTTAATATTGGAGTTCGAGAGCACGGCTTTGCAACGGACCGTGCGAGTTTCGCCAGTGCGTGGAGCGATGGTGACGCCGGTTACGTGGCCATTTTCGACGTGCACTTTCTCCACAAGGCAATTCTTGCGTAGGGTGACGCCGTTTTTCTCAAGCTCTTCGGTCATCTGGGCGATGAGTTGGTCGGTGCCGCCCTGATAGATGAACACGCCTTTGCTCATGAAGTTGGAGAACACGATACCGTAGGTGATCGCGGGATCGTCCCATGTGGAGCCGTTAGCGTAGGAAATGGGCTCCATAAGCAGACGATGCACGTCGTTACGACCGGGAAAAAACTCCTCGAAGAGTTCTTTGGCGGTGCGTTCGTCGCGATCATAGTAATTCATTTGGCGGAGGTGCTCGAAAAAGCCCTCCACCTGCTCGCGCGGCACCTTGAATTTTTCCACGAAAATCTTGGTAAAGTCTTCGCGGTCAAAGGTGGTCTCGACATCAAACTGTGGGTTGATGAAACGGACGCGTTTGAGCTGCACAATGCGTTCGGAGATGTTCTTACCCCAATATTTGCGGCAACTCTTGATCATGCCATGGGGGAAGCCATGGAGTGAGATGTCGAAGATGTGGCGGCCCGGGCGCTTGAACCAGGTGGCAAGCCCGCCCAACTGATAATGATGCTCCAGCAACAAGACGCGGTGGCCCATTTTTGCGAGGGTATTGGCACCCGTGAGGCCGCCGAGACCGCTCCCGATCACAACCACGTCGTATTCTTCTTCAATGCCTTCCAGCCAGTCTTTCGCCATGTTTTCTCGAGGTAAAAACCGGCCAAATTACTCGCCTTGCGTGGAAAGGCAAGGGTGCAGATTATCGGCCTTGTGCAAATTCAACGCTTCCCAAGCTACCGCTTATGCGCCTATATTGCCGACAACGGCCTGACCGTGGTCGCGATGAAACCTGATTTGAACTCCACTCCGTGAAACGTTACCTGAAAGCATTGGTTGATCAGCGTTTTCCCAGCTTGGGAATCGCTTATCGTCGATTGCGCGATGACTGGATTTACGCGATCACCAAGCCTTACCAGTCTCAATTGGGCTTCACGATCTACGGGGACGTGAGCCGTTACTTTACCTCGGGTGACGCCGTTTCTGACCGCCTCGATAGCGAGGAGATCACTGACTTCCAAGATCGGCTCGCTGATGCTGACGTCTTTGTGGACATTGGGGCAAACATCGGCGTGTTTACATTGCTGGCGGCCCGGGCGGGTTTGCCCTGTATTGCGATCGAGGCCCATCCAAAGAATTTCCAGAACCTGCTGCGGAACTTGGAAGCCAATGATATCAGCGGGGTGGAGTGCTTTAATTTTGCGTTGAGCGACGACGTGGGCTTCGTGCGTCTTTTTGGCAGCGGCGAAATGGCTTCTCTCAACCAAGAGTGGGGCGGCAAGTCCGCAGTGCAGTCCATGCTCGTTGCTCGGACAACCCTAGACCGCCTGATCGGCGACCGTTTCGCGGGCAAGCGCCTGTTGATCAAGATGGATGTCGAGGGGCACGAGTTCCACGTGCTTCAAGGTGCATCTGGTATATTGGCGAAAACACCGAAGCCAACCTGGATGTTTGAACATGGCTTCCGGCATAACTTTGCCGATGTGAATCCGCATTATGTGGATGTGCTCAATATGTTTTGGAACGCTGGATATTGCCTGACGCCTGCCGATACGGATGCCTCCGTTGAGCCGGATCGCGTTCGTCAGCTAGTCGCCGACAGGGAAGACCCATTTCCCGGCAACCTGAATTTTGTCGCTCGTGCGAACTGATTGAGTAGGGTTGTCTTTTCCGGTGGGACCGGTTTACCTCAGCACTTTGCTCATGCCTGACGTCTTTTATACCGACTTTGATTACGCCGCTTGGGGGGACCAGGGGCCAATGCCGCCCGCAGACGACCCGCATCGCTCGCCGTTTCAGGTGGACCGCGACCGCGTTATTTTCTCCTTCGCGTTTCGACGTCTGCAATCGAAGACGCAGGTTTTTCAGTCGGGCGAATATGACTTCTACCGCACGCGGTTGACGCACTCGCTGGAGGTGGCACGTATCGCACGGTCGATTGGGGAATGGCTGCGGCGGCCCGAAAAAGGTGGGCAAGCGATCGACCTGGATCTGCTCGAAGCCATCGGCCTGGCACATGATATTGGCCACCCGCCTTATGGCCACATTGGCGAGCGTAAGCTTAACGAGTTGATGGCTAGCTACGGCGGCTTTGAAGGCAACGCCCAGACCTTGCGCATTCTGACGCAGCTCATTTATGAACGGCCCGATGGTGCAACTGGCTTGCGGCCCACACGTGCGTTCCTGGATGGGGTGCTTAAATACAAGTCACTACGCTCCGAGGAGACAGCCAAACTGACTGAGGAAGACCTGAAAAAAAGCCCGTGGCCTGATAATCATTTCCTCTACGAGGAGCAGGCAGATGTGCGGAGCTTTGTTTTTGGCGGTGAAGCGGCCCCGGCGGATCTGGATCTTAACCATTTCAAGAGTGTGGAGTGTCAGATAATGGATTGGGCGGACGACACCGCTTATTCGCTGCATGATATCGTTGATGGTGCGAAAGCAGGTTTTCTGACCGAGGATACCGTCCGCAAGTGGGCGGCAGGGCTCTCGGGGAAACATGCTTGGATGCGCGATCACCCAGCTTTAATCAAACTCATTGAGACCATTTCAGAGAATAAACTGGAGCCTCGATTCGCTAATAAGGTCGGACATTTTATCCATGCCTGTTCGTTGAAGCCGACGGAGAATTTTCTGAGTGGCATGACTGAGCGGCACGCTTTCCGGGTTATCGTGGACCCTGAAATCGAGCGTGAACGCGACATTTACAAGCAACTGGCGCTAGATGTGATTTTTCTCTCCACCCGTATCCAGCAGATCGAGTTCAAGGGGGGGGTAATCCTGCATAAGCTCTTCACCGCGCTGGCGGAGCATTACCTACCCAGCCAGATTACGGGCCGCTCGCTCAAGCTGCTGCCTGAGCCGATACACAGTTGGACAATGGCTACGGAAGACGAAGCGACGCGCGCGCGCCTGCTCTGTGACTTCATTGCCAGCCTGACTGACCCACAGGCCGCTCGGCTTTACAAGCGTTTGTTCGACCCAGACTTCGGCTCAATCACGGATTTGTCGTAACGCCTACATTACGTGCTCGGGGTCGCCACTGAGGCCAGAGCGTCCACCGGCGCGTACGGCCTTTTTATCGGTTTCTTCTTCGGGGGTCACATAGCGGTCATTGACCTTGGCAAAAATCTCGTCGAGTGTTTCATCAACCATGAATTCTGGCGGTTTACGCTGGAGAGATGGGCGGTAGGATTCTCCCGAGGCGATGGTTGAGCCGGTGCGGTTGCGAATCTTGATTTCCAATTTCAGCATGTACATGGTCATGTCCCACATCCAATTATCCTCATAGGCCAAGATGTAGTCGGCTTCGGCAGGGGCTTCGTTCTGTGGTCCGGACTTGGCCTGAAAACCGCGTTGACGCAAATTGTCGACAATGAGGTTGTTTACGCCTCGTTCATCCGCAGGCAAACGCTCTACATAATAGATGTCTTGGTCCTGAAAGACGGCGTTTGAGGCGACTTGGCTTTTCTGCCCAGCGCAACCAGTAAATAGTATGGCAAATAGGCCAAAGAGTAATGATACAGATAGAGATTTGTTCATGCGTGTAAAAGGTAAACAAGTAATGTTACCTGAAGAGCAAGAAAAAGTTCCTCTCTTTTTTTAAGTTGCCATAGGAATGGCGTAATTGATGGTTATGGAATGGAGCCACATCCTTCGCTGTCGGATCATTATACGACGCTCAATGAGAAACAGTCTTTCCTTCGAAAAGTTTTTGACGATGCAGCGCCGTATTACGAAGGCATTGCGAAATGGGGATGGTTTGGCACTGGGCACCGGTATCGTGTATGGGCGCTCAAAGGACATGGCCTAAAGCCGGGCATGAAGGTGCTCGACGTCGCTGCTGGCACTGGACCCACCGCTCGCGCAATTCGTGACGTAATTGGTCAGGAGAACGAGGGAGATATTACTTGCCTAGAGCCCAGCGCTGGCATGATTGCCGAGTCGAAGAAGCAGCTCAATTGTGAGCACATTCAGGCTGGGGCAGATGAAATGCCCGTGCCAGACAATCATTTTGACTACCTCACGATGGGCTTTGCCCTGCGTCATGTGAACGAGCTGGAGCAGTCTTTTCGTGAGTTTAACCGCTGTCTTAAGCCTGGTGGTAAAGTGCTCATCATGGACGTGACAATGCCCACAAAGAAAGTTGGTCGTTTCTTCTTTAAACTGTATTTTAAGCACATCCTGCCCACGCTGACCAAGCTCTTTACGGGCAGCGAATCCGCCCGTTACCTGATGGCTTACTACTGGGAAACGATGGACCAGATGGTCGCCGTCGACGACGTCCTACGCGATTTGAAGAGTGCAGGCTTTAAAGAGCCCAAACACGAATGGGTCATGGGATGCTTTAGTGAATATTCCGCTGAAAAATAGAATACCAATACACCGAGATATGACGATGAAACACGCCACACTCTTGTCCTTGCTGGGGCTCTTTTGCTTACTGATTGCATCCGGCTGCAATACTCTACGCGGTAAGTCCTCCGTGGAGGATTATAACGCTGATCCGCTGACCGTACAGGCTCCGAATGGGGTGACTGATACCGCTGTTCAAGATGTGATGTACCGGGCACTGACGGGCCGTCAATGGAAGATAATTGAGTCGAGTCCAAACAAGGTTGTGGGCACGCTCGACCACCGCGGTTTCAAAGCGAAGGTGACTCTGGTGCACGAAGGAAATCAGATTAAAATCTTTTCGGACTCCACGTATTACTCAACGAAGCGCAAGGGTTACTATCCGGCCGTGCCTTATGGCTGGTTGGAGAATCTCCAGAAAGACATGAATAACATGTTGGCGCGGTCGACCTACTAATTGCTGTCATGCCCATACGGGTAATCTTTGGAGCCAACCATTCCCACCTGAATCCTGATTATGGGGAAATTCACTTGGCCACGCCTTTATTGGAGGGTGCGGGGCAGGAGGTTATATGCGCTGGGTCGGTGGATGTCTTTGAGCGCTCGGAGGAGCATTTCGTATCCGAGTCCAATGGCTGGCTGGTCTATGCTAGCAGTGTCCCGGTGAATGGCCCGCTGGCGGATTGCGCGGAGGATTTATATCATCAGCTTTTTCGTTGTCTGGATGGTTCGGAAATCGTCCGGATATGGAACTTTGTTCCAGCAATCAATGAGGTTGTTGATGGTTTGGAGAACTATCGTGCTTTTTGCTTCGGACGTCATGAGGCGTTTGTTGCTAAGTTTGGTGGGCGGGCCTTTGACTCATTTTGCGCGGCTTCTGCAGTTGGGGTAAATGATAACCAGCTGACGGTATTCGCCATGGCCACCCACCGGCGGGCGCACCATCTGGAAAATCCCTTACAGAGCCCGGCTTATCGTTACCCGGAGCGATACGGTCCACGTCCGCCGAGCTTTAGTCGTTCATCATATGTCGCCGGGGAATCTCCGGCGCTGTATATTTCCGGTACGGCTGCAGTGCGCGGCTCCGACAGTATTGCTTTGGGAGACTTGGCTGGTCAGCTTGAAGTCACCGGAGAAAACCTCGACCGCATTATCGCGGAAAGTGTAGCTGCTTTGGGGGGGGATATTACGCATGTTGGCTCTGCAATTGGACGTGCGTATGTCCGCCGTCCCGAAGATGCTTCGACAGTGATGGCATGCATTCGCGAGCATGCGTGGTGCACGGCCGATCGTTTCAATATCGTGCATTCCGATATTTGCCGTGAAGAACTTCTGGTGGAAATTGAACTTTCCTGGCCCGCTGCGCTTGCGTAACTACTCACGATCGGATTGGATTTTTCGATGGCGTCCAGTTGCTATGATTGCCTGATTATCGGTGCTGGCCCAGCGGGCACGGCGGCAGGCATCTTGCTGGCACAATCCGGGCTTTCGGTGCTACTTGTCGAGAAGCGTAGTTTTCCGCGTTTTCACATCGGCGAGTCGTTGATCCCGGCGGTTAACCACATGCTCAAGCGTTTGGATGTGTGGGATCGGATGGACGATGCCGGTTTTCTGCGGAAATACGGCGCTGAGTTCTGTTACGGCAGCGGCGAGGCGCGTGTGCACAATATTTTCGCCAATGGGCTCATTCCCGGCTACGAATATACTTACGAAGTGGAGCGTTCGCGTTTTGATGAACTGTTGCTGAATCGCGCTGGGGAGGTCGGGTGTGAGATTCGCCAGCCAGTCACCGTAAAGGAACTTACTGAAGTCGACGCTGGTTGGCGTGTGACCTTGGGTGGGGGGGAGGCGGTTAATGCGCGCTGGTTGTTTGACGCCACTGGACGCAGCGGTTTGCTACCACGCCATTTGGGGATCAAGTCCGATGGATTTGACCTGCCTCGCCGCTTTGCGGTTTTTAATCACTTCCGTGGCGTCAAACGTCGGACTGGGCGTGAAATGGGCAATATCATTATCGTGCGGGTGCCCTCCGGCTGGTTTTGGTCCATTCCGCTCGATGATGAGCGCACCTCGGTGGGTTTAGTGACGACCAGTAATGAAGAACGGCAGCGCCCTCGTGCCATCTTCGAAGCCAATGTCGCAGAGAATCCGTTTATGCGCGATTGGATGAGCGAGGCTGAGCCGATAGAGGAGTTTCATGTCGAGGCGGACTATTCATACTGTAACCAACAGTTTGCGGGCCGAAACTGGTTTTTGCTGGGTGATGCGGCTGGATTCATTGATCCCGTATTCTCATCTGGTATTTACTTGGCGATGGAATCCGCAAATCTCGCGGAAAAACTTCTGTCGGGCAAAGCTTGTCAGCGCGGTTTTCTCACGGCAAAGGAGCAACGTTTCTACGAGAGCAGTCTTCGGGAAAGCATGGGTGTGATGCTTCAACTGGTTACTTTGTTTTATGATCGTCAGGGCTTTTCCGTGTTCATGCAGCCGTCCGATAAGTTTCAGCTCTTCAGTGCGATTAATTCCATTGTTGCGGGCCATACGAAGCGGGATTTTTCAGTTCGCTGGCGCTTCGCGCTTTTCCGGGCGATCTGCCGCCTTAATCGATACCACACCGTGTCGCCAACCGTGGAACTTTGAGATGGTCGATTCCGCTTGGCCTAGCCGTCTGAGGCTGCATAAATCGACTGGTAAATCTACCCCATGATTCGCATTCGCCGCACCTCAATCCGCTCTCTGATCGCCACTGATTCTGCGCTTGTTTGTTTCCTCGGTTACACGCAGGGAGATGAACGGCATGTTATTCGAGGCCTTGCGGTGATCCGTCCGCCTAATGATTCACCGGTTTTCGCACAGGCAGCGGAACAGGCGGCTCGCTATGCCACCGAAATTCGAGCCAGTAGTGTGTTCGGCTTCTGGTTGAAACTCCGCGACGCCATGATGAGTTGGCGCAAGGCGAATGACAAAACGGAGGCATCAATCGCCTTTGGTTTGGCACTTGTGGAGCGCGCATTGGTGGACGCCTTTTGTCGCGGGCAGCAGATGTCGTTTACAGACTGTCTTCGCCAAAACACGCTTAGAATCGATTTGGGAAAGCTCTGTAAACCGCTTGCAGGGAAAAAGCCCGCCGAGCTTTTGCAGCCGATCCAGCCTCGTCTCAATATCCAGTTACTCATTGCCGCCGACACCGAGTTTTCGGTTTTTACAGACGCCTTGGCGCAAGGAATTCGACATTTTCAGTTTGGCTTGAGTGGCCATCCTAGCGTAGATATCGCCCGCCTGATTGCTTTTTCCGAGCGACTCGATCGCCTCGAAGGTGTCTATTCGGTCAGTCTGGAAGGCAATGCCGCCTTTGCGACCACGACGGATCTTCGCGTGTTGTGGGACGACATGAGCGCCGCGTCTGAACTGAAGAAGTTTTGCCGCCGCATCGGCTATATTGAGCAACCATTCTCCGTAGAGGAGTCGCTGGGCAATGCTGTCGTCGCGCTCTTTGCCGAATGGCCCAACCGCCCGCCGATCCTTATTGATGAGGCCGACAATGCGCCCGGTGCTTGTGCGCGCTCGTTTGAATGGGGCTACGCAGGTGCGGTCTTTCGCGCTGACCGTGGGCTGATACCGAGCATTGTCGATGCGTGCTTGCTGGGGGCCCGGCGAGACCGTGAGCCGGTGGGCAAATGGACCGTGGCCGCTGGCCCCTTGACTACCGGGCATCCTCTTGCGCTACTGCCTGAGTTGGCTGCTTGCGCGGCACTCGGCCTCACATCGGTTACGGCCCAACCTGAAATCTTCCAACCCAATGTCGTTGAACTGCCTGAGGCTTGGAAAGCTGATATCTTGCAGGCGCATTCAGAAACATTCGACTCGGAGTTTCGTCTTTTGCAAAACGATGGCGTACTGTCTCTCGGCGACGAAATAAGCGAATCGCCGTTTGGCTGTCATTGCGAAATCGACGCTACCGCGCTTGCCCATGTCTGAGCCCAACGCCACCGCCCACGAGCAACGCGCTTTGAAATATAGCGTTTGGGGAAACCTGTCATTGGGTGTGCTAGGGATCGTTTTTGCCGCGCTTTGTCACTCCGACGCAGTGCTACTCGATGGGGTGTTTTCGCTGATCAACTTTGGAGTGGCGCTACTGTCGCTCAAGGTCGCACGAATGGTCATGCGGCCGACGGACGATCGCTATCCCTTTGGTTATGCGTATTACGAGCCGATCCTGAATCTTGGCAAGGGCTTGATCATCGCGACGGTCTGCTTGTTGGGGCTTTATTCATCGGCAGGAGCGCTCTTCCACGGGGGGCGTGAGATTGCGGCGGGCATTGCATTTTTCTACGCCATTTCTGCGAGTGGGATCGGCTTGTTTATTACGCTGACACTCCGTGCTTTTGCCAAAAAATGCCACTCGCCGATTGTGGATGTGGACGCGAAAAACTGGCTGCTGGACACCGTGCTCAGCGGAATTATCGCCGTTGCGCTGCTCGGGGTTTACTTACTTGAGAACTCACGTTTTCGAGACTGGGCACCCTATGCGGATCCGGTTGCGGTGATGGTGCTGTGTCTGATTTTCATGCCGGTGCCGATCCGTATTATTCGGGAAAACTGGGCGCAGGTGTTGGGGCAAAATGTCGACGCGAAATTGCTCAAAGACGCGCGTGAGGCGATGGCTAATTACCTTGCGGATAAGTCCTGCGAATCCCACCAAGTCCGTGCAATTCGGGCGGGACGCTTCGTTTACCTGCATGTATTTCTCATTGTTGCGAAGGATGCAACTTGGCCCAGCAGCGTGGAAGAGCAGGACGCTTGCCGCCGTGCTATTTGCGAACAGCTCAAGCCCACGTATCCCTACCTCGTGATCGACGTGATGTTCACGCATGACAAGGTGTGGGCTGATCAGGATTTATTATCGTGAAAAAACATTTCGCGCCCAACACTGTTTTGAGTAACGATTTAGACGAATGAATGGCTCGACGCATCGGTGCTGGGCAGAGATTGATCTTGCCGCTTTGGAGCGTAACCTGGGAAAAATCCGGGCCGCGCTGCCATCGCATATCCGCTATGTTGCCGTGGTCAAAGCAGACGCTTACGGCCACGGAATGCCGCAAACCGTAGCTCGCCTGATGCAGAGTGGGGCGGATGCCTTTGCTGTTGCGAATGTTTACGAAGCTGCTGAATTGCGTGAGATTGGCTCCGGCTGGCCGATACTTGTCTTGGGGGCCGTGCTGCCCGAAGAAGAGGCCCATCTGCTGCACTATGATCTGGTGGCTACAGTCTCAACCGCCGAAGAGGTTGAGCGCCTGGACAAGCTGGGCCGCAAGCACAAGCGCCCGGTCCGAGTCCACCTGAAAGTTGATACTGGCATGGGCCGTTTGGGGATTTGGCACACCGAGGCGCGCCCGTTGTTCGAGCGAATCGTTGCGGCCAAGAATATTGCGCTGGAGGGCGTCTTTACGCATTTTTCCAGCGCCGATAGCGACCCAGACTACACGCTGCTGCAACGCCGTCGGTTTCTCCAACTGCTTGATAAATTACCTGAACTCGCCGACCAGCGACTGCTGATCCATGCCGACAATAGCGCGGGTCTCGATACACTGGCGCCAGATAGCCCGTTTAACGCGGTTCGTGTCGGTTTGCTTCAGTTCGGCCATGCACCGTATCGCGGTTCGCTGCTGGATCGTATCAAGCCAGAGCCCGTTCTGAGCTTTCATGCGCGTATTGGCATCGTCAAGGAACTGCCCTCTGGGGTGCCGATTAGTTACTCGCAAACGCACAAGCTGCGCCGTCGCAGCCAGCTCGCGGTGTTGACTGCTGGTTACGGCGATGGCATCCCAACGACTGCGAGCAACCGCGCATCGGTACTCATTCGTGGCCGGCGTTGCCCGGTTCTTGGTCGAGTAACGATGGACCAGACGATTGTCGACGTAACGGATCTACCCGAAGCTGCCCCAGGAGACATTGCTACGATGATTGGCGCGCAGGCGGTTACCATTGAGCATCAAAAAGACGGCGAGACTCACGAACGCATCACAGTCGAAGAGTTTGCCTACTGGTGTGACAATATTCCTTGGGAAATCTTTTGCTCGATCACCAAGCGCGTTCCTCGCCAATATAAGACTACGCGGGATCAGTGATAGTTATAGGCACAATTTTAGGCATCCACGTCAAACTTGTCCACTTCGCTGCGAAGAACCTTAACTGATTGCTGCAATTCGCGGGTCGCTTGATTGAAGCCTAAGATGGATGAAGTCGTGGAGCGGGCAGCGTCTTTAAGACCGAGCATCGCCTGATCAATGTGTTTGGCACCAATGGACTGTGTGTCCATGCCTTGGCGGACTGATTCAAACTGAGTGGTTAGCTCCTGAACATGCTTAATGATTTCTACGAGCTGCTTGCTGACGGCTTGGACGCCGCCCATGCTCTGCTTCATTTGTTGACTGAAGTGCTCCATCTCACCAACCCCGCTGGCCACCGAGGAATGCATTTCCTTGATCATCTGCTCAATGTCCAGCGTGGCGACAGCGGTCTGGTCGGACAGGCGGCGAATTTCGCGCGCGACCACAGAAAAGCCCAAGCCATATTCGCCAGCTTTCTCCGCCTCAATTGCGGCATTGAGTGAAAGCAAATTCGTTTGATCGGCCACGGTGGTGATCGTGGTGATGACGCGGTTGACGTTTTTTGCGCGGTCGCTGATCACGGAAAGCTTTGTGGAAATTGCGGCATTGGCCTCGGCGAGCTTGCCCATAACCGTCTCCATATCTTCCAGACTTTTGCGCCCAGAATCTGCTAGTGCGGCAGTTTCGTTGGCGCTCGAGGTCACATCGCTCATGGTGTTCGAGAGCTCCTGTGAGGTCGTGGAAATTTCCTTCACCGCTGCGGCAATGGAATTCGTCGAGGTTTCAAATTCATTGACGGCGGTTTCCTGTTGCTTGGCGTTGGCGGAAATTTTAGTAGCCGTTGCGGACAGTTGGACACTAGAGCCTTTCACCTGACCGATGAGCGTGTTGAGGTTACTGATCATGGTCTTGATCGCGCGTAGTAACACTCCAGCTTCATCATTGCCCGTGACGGCGACTTTGGCGGTCAGGTCGCCATCGGCCACGCGACTGGCCAAGATGGCAGCGTGGGAGATGCGGCGGGAAATGGAATTTGCGAGCCAGACCATGACCACCAGCGTGATGATTAGTCCGATGATTGACACCGTTGCCATATAGGCGACGTGGCGGTTGAGAGGTGCGTAGATTTCGCTTTTGGCGACACTCATTACGAGCGTCCATTTTCCGGTTTCGATTTTAACCGAGTCGTAGAAACGCTCCTCGCCGTCGGGCTCTTTTACTAAAAGAATATTGGAATCAAGCGACATTTTATAGAACTTCAGCAGCGTATCACTGATGTCCAAGTCCTCGACGCGCTTGCTTTTCAATTTACTGTCCATCGTTGCGGCAATGATGCGCCCGCGGCGGCTGATCAAGATGAATTCCGCGGTCTTGTAAGGCTTAAGCTCTTCTAGATAGCTTTGCAAAAATGCGAGTGCGCGGTCGACACCGGCAATGCCCTTAAACTCGTCGTCAATGATGATGGGATAAGTCTGCTCCACGATGAGCTTGCCCTCATAGTCGTAGGGCTCGGTGACCATGGCCAGTTCGTTCGTTGATGTGTGACGGTCTACTTTCTGTGGCACATAGTGCTTGCTGAGCTCGGTGGCGAAGCCGATGTTTTTTAGCTCGGAGTCACCCAGTGCGCGGTTTTTGACACCCTGATAATAAAAGCTGGTTTCCATGTCGACCAGCGGAGTCAGCAAGATGTTGGAATCGTTCTCGTGGTCACGATACCAGTAGGGCAGGAAGCGGCCTGTTTCGTCGACGGCCTTGGCGAATTCTTCATCGACTGAGCCGATGAACTCGTGGTCTTGGCCATCCGCGTTGGGCTCATAGCCGAAGTAGGCCCCTGTCAACTGCGGGTGTAGTTTCAGAATTTCCTGAGCGTAGTGAATGGAGTCCTCGCGATGGCCAAACATGCCATTCTGCTGAGCAATGGCCATTGTTTTGGGTAGGGTAATGGACTCCAAGTTGGCTTTATCAATTTCGTCCGACGCTTTTTCGGTGGTCAGGTTGATGTTGGTGAGTGCGCCGTTCTTTAACTGTTCGTAGAACTCGGTCAGTAGGATGTAAGAGATGAGCGCAATCGTAGCAATAACCGGTAGCGCAATGCAGACAATGATCTGGGAGCGGAGACTGCGAAAACTGAGCGCCGGTAGCTTCATGAGGATTGATCCGCTGCGACGGCCATCCGGAGATGTCGTAGCTCGAGGGAGGTGTCGATTTTTGCCGTGAGTAGGATTGGGTTGAAGAGCTTTGCCATGTAGTCCTCAGCCCCGTCGGAAATGCATTGCGCGACGCTTTCAATATTATCTACCGCGGTGACCATGATCACGGCGATGTCCTTGTAAGCGGGGTTCGCCTTGATTGCCTTGAGCGCTTCGTAGCCATTGAGTACGGGCATTTGAATATCGAGCAAGATGAGGTCCACCGGATGTTCAGCAATGTAATCCAGGCACTGCTGGCCATCCTCCACCGATTCGACGTGTTCATAGCCGGCTTGGCTGAGGTGGCGCATCATCATAATACGCATCATATTCGTATCCTCGACGACGAGGATACGCGCTTTCTTCGGTTCAAAGGGGGGGAGGTGCATTAGGCGGAAAATATTTTAATCGTTGGGGTCGTAGATGCTCATCCAGACCGCTTCGTTGTGGATGATTTTGGCGGTGCTAGCGGAGTGAGGTGCGGTCTCGATCATATATGGAGCAACGGCGGCTTCGCGGGCGACTTTACGAAATTGTTCGATGACGAAATCAAGGGATTCGATGCTCTCGGTTTCGGTGGGCTCGATCAGCATGGCCTCGTCAAATTCTTCTGCGAAGTGGACGCAGCCCGCGCCAACAAGCGTTGGAGGATGCACACCGAAGTCGATCAGACGCTTCACAAAGTCCGCCCCACGCACCTTGAGCGATCCGCCATGTAGCAGGCACTCGTGCATGCAGTTTTGTGGGAAGGCAGCGGGCAGCAAATCAGCGAGCTGATGCTTCATGTAGTTCGCATTGAGCACGGCGTTTTCGGTCGCCGTTTTCAAGCCGATCGCGCCGTTGGCCAAGATATAGCAATACGCACGGACGAGCACCTCGACGTGACCGAAGTGCATCTTGACCTTGCCGACGGATTCTGGGCGATTGCAGTCTGGTGCGGGCACGCCGTCGATCGGGCGGACTACTGGCGTCGGTAAATACGGTTCCAAAAATGCCTTCACGCCGCAGGGTCCAGCGCCAGGACCTCCGCCGCCGTGGGGAGTCGAGAGCGTCTTGTGCGTGTTGATGTGGATGATGTCGAAGCCCATGTCGCCCGGGCGGATGAGGCCCATGATGGCGTTGAGATTCGCGCCGTCGTAGTAGAGCAGCGAGCCGTTATCGTGAATGCGCTTGGCGATGTGTTCGATGTTTTCCTCGAACAGTCCCAGCGTCGACGGATTCGTAATCATCAGGCCCGCGACATTTTCATCAAGGTGCGCTTCGAAGGCGTCGAGGTCCATGAGTCCCTTGGAATTGGTCGCAATGATCTTGCAGGTAAAGCCGCACATAGCCGCACTGGCGGGGTTGGTGCCGTGCGCGGTGTCCGGGATCAGGATCACCTTGCGGTTAGTTTGCCCGAGCTTCTCAAAATGCTTCTTCATTACGAGCAAGCCCGTGAACTCGCCATGTGCGCCAGCCGCAGGTTGAAGCGTGACCGCGTCCATCCCGGTGATCTCGGCAATGGCGGTCTGCAAATTCCACAGCATCGACCATACGCCGGGCATTGAGTCGCTCGGCTGGTATGGGTGGACTTTCCCAAAGCCATCCAACATCGCGAGCTTGTCGTTGCGCTTGGGATTATATTTCATCGTGCACGAGCCCAGCGGATACGGCCCGTTGTCCACTCCGTGCGCCTGACGGCTCAGGTTCGTGAAGTGGCGGACAACGTCGATCTCGGACAACTCCGGCAAGCCTATCGGCGCATCGCGCAAGTCTTCCGCCTCACAGCAAACGCCAATACTTTCGCCGAGCTGGAAATCAGCATCAACAATGCTCGCGCCACTGACGTTGGGCCGAGACTTTTTGAAAATGGATTTGGGGGTCATGGATTGGGAATTTAGTTAACCACGAAGGAGACGAAAGCTGCCTCTTCGGGATGACACTACAATGCTGCTGCGAGGCACTCGACCATTCTATCGAGGTCAGCCTTGGTTTTGGTTTCGGTTACGGCGATTAAGAGCTGATTGTCTGGTGCGGCGGGGTCGAGGTCAGTCACAGCTACGCCCCCGAAGATATCCTGTTCGCGTAGGGTGGCGAGAATTTCGGTTGCTGGCTTCGGTAGCGTGAGCAGGAATTCGTTGAAAAATGGGCCGGTGTGGACGCGCGATACCCCCCCCAGTGCGGTCAGTTTTTCTTCCAGATAATGTGCCTTCTGGACGCAGAGGTCGGCGACATTGCGGAAGCCCTGTTCGCCTATCAGGCAAAGATAAATCAAGGCCCGCAGCGCGAGGTTGGCTTGGTTCGAGCAGATGTGGCTCGTGGCCTCGTGGCGGGCGACGTGTTGCTCGCGCTCTTCCTTGACGAGGGCTAGGGCTTCTTCGCCTTTGAGGTCCGTGCACTGGCCCACAATGCGACCGGGCAGGTGCATCTCATACTCGGTCTTGGTGGCAATGATGCCCAGGTAAGGCCCACCGGCGTTCAGGTGTAGGCCGAGACATTGTCCCTCGCATACGGCGATGTCGACCTCCGCTTGGCCGGGATTTTTCATCAGCCCGAAAATCATCGGGTAGCTCGCCATCACGTTCAGGCAGTCGTGCTCCTTGACGAGCTGGCCGATACGGGTCATCGGTTCGACCACGCCAAAGCGATTCGGTGATTGGAAAAGGAAGGATGCCGTTTCTTCGTCGATGAGTGTCGCCAGCGCGGCTTCGTCAATTTGGCCCGTGGCCTCGTCGGTGGGGGCGGTGATGAGGTTTACCCCGCGGCCGCGTAAATACGTTTCGAGCACGTTGCGGTAGTCCGGCCAAAGGCTTGCCGAGACCACAATGCGGCGCTTGCCCGTGATACGACAGGTCATCCAGGCGGCTTCTGCGAGTGCGGTGGCACCGTCGTAGACGGAGCAGTTCACTGCGGGGAGGCCGAGGAATTTGCTGATCGTGAGCTGAAAGTCGTGCAGGAATCGGAGGATGCCTTGCGCCATTTCGGGCTGATAGGGCGTGTAAGCGGTCAGAAATTCGCCCCGGGTCGCAATGGCGTCGATGACGGATGGCACGAAATGCTCGTAGGCCCCGGCCCCGAGGAAGCTCAACGTGTCGAGTGTGGTGGCGTTCTGGTTGGCGAGGTCGCGGAGATGACGCTCCAGTTCCCACTCATTGAGGGGGGGGGGGAGGTCAAGCAGGCCCGATACTCTGAGATGCTCCGGCACTTCCGTAAAGAGGTCGGCAATGGTGGATTTGCCCATCGCGGCGAGCATCTTTTGGCGATCCTCCTCGGTGTGCACATTATATCCAGTCAAGATGGCGTCGGACATATCGTGTAAATCTCCCGATTATTAGCGTAAGGTCAAGGATGGACCTGCCGCGCTAATTGGAGCTTCTGGCTCACCCCTGATGTCCGAATGGAATTATGGGCATAGTGTAGATTTTCAAACTATGTAACTATGTGGGCGATTTCTGCATTTCAATTCGATTCATTTTGCTCCATACTACTTATAATCAGACACCCAATTTTACATCATGTCTCAATACCTTAATTTCAATTGTAACACCTTCAAGTTTCTCATTGCTGGCCTTGCGATGACGGCATCTGCTAATGCAGCCACTCTGATGGGCTCCTTCTCTGCCATCGATGGCACAACCGTTTACGACCTGACTACGGCTGGGGATCTCGACTGGGCATATTGGAATACGAGCAGTAACCCGACGACTGGCGTTCCAGCCAATAGTATGCTCTCGGCAACGTTAATTGCAACACCAGTCGCCATTGGCGGAGGCTCCTTGCGCGGTTCCAACTCTGATACAACCGCAGATTTTTCTTATACCAATGGGACATCTCCAGAAAGTGGTACCACCAACAACGTGAGCGGTATCTTTAATACGCTGTTGAATACAGTTGGGGCCGGAGTATCCCTAGATATTACCTTGCCGAATGCGGGGACGGCCTACCTGATTACGATATGGGGGTCTCAATACAATACGGAAACGGGTGGTACTTCAGCGGGGCTTTTTACGGCGAGTCTAAGTGGTGCCAGTGACTATACTAATGACGAGTTTTCAGCTCCTGTTTCGACGTTTAAGCAGTCTGGAATCTATCAGCTGACGGCAGTTGCCGATAATGACAACGATGTCTTGAACATCGCCTATATCCAACAGACTTTGGTGGGGGCGAACACCCACGTCTTGCTGGATGCGGCCGCTATTTCTATCCCCGAGCCCGCGACCTACGGCATGCTTTTGGGCGTGGTCGTGCTCATGGCAGTTATCCAGCGTCGTCACCAGAAGCGTTAAATTGCTTCTGCAATGGAGCACCTGTATGAGATGACTGTTTACAGGGCGATAGGCCTCAAAGATGCGTGATCAAGCATTGACCACCCCGACTGGTTACTGAGTGCTGATGCTTTTTTTACCCAATCCGCCATTTCTCCCCCCCCGCATAAATTATGCTGTCTCCCGCCCGATCCTACTCCGAGGTTCATCGTCAATCTATCGACGACCCAGATGGATTCTGGGGTGAAGCCGCTCAGGCTATTGTCTGGGATCGCCCTTTTAACAAGGTGCTTGATACCTCCCTCCCGCCATTCTACCGCTGGTTTTCGGGAGGCAAGCTCAACACCTGCTACAATTGCATCGACCGACATATTGATGAAGGTCGTGGGGAGCAGTTGGCGCTAATTTACGATAGCCCCGTCACCAATACTATTCGTCGCTATTCCTATAATGAGCTACGAGACAAGACCGCGCGTTTTGCTGGGGTGCTTGCCGCGCAGGGTGTGGTGAAGGGCGACCGTGTTTTGATCTACATGCCGATGGTTCCTGAGACGGTCATTGCGATGCTAGCCTGTGCGCGTCTTGGGGCAATCCACTCCGTGGTTTTCGGTGGTTTTGCGCCCAACGAGCTGGCCAAGCGCATCAACGACGCTCGGCCCAAGCTTATTGTTTCCGCATCTTGCGGCATCGAGACCAACCGCGTCGTTGAGTATAAGCCGATGCTTGATGAGGCGATCCATATGGCGACAGTGAAGCCTAATCGCTGCATCATACTTCAACGTCCTCAAACCATGGCCATGCTCACCTTAGGGCGTGACTTGGATTGGGCGGAGGAAATGGCCAATGCTGAGCCCGCCGCCTGTGTGTCTGTCGAGGCAACTGACCCGCTTTACATTCTCTACACCAGTGGCTCGACAGGCGTTCCCAAGGGCATTGTCCGGGACAACGGGGGGCATGCAGTCGCCATGAAGTGGAGCATGGAGTATGTTTATAACGTCAAGCCGGGCGAAGTCTATTGGGCGGCGTCAGATGTTGGTTGGGTCGTTGGTCATTCGTACATTGTTTACGGCCCGCTACTGCAAGGCTGCACGACGGTGCTCTTTGAGGGCAAGCCAGTGGGTACACCCGACGCGGGAGTTTTCTGGCGCGTGGTGGCCGAGCATAACGTCTCGACATTGTTCACTGCACCCACGGCTTTCCGTGCGATTAGGCGTGTGGACCCAACGGGAGAGCTCATTAAAATGTATGGGAAAAATCAGCTTCGCGCTTTGTTCCTGGCGGGTGAACGTTGTGATCCGGATACCCTAGTCTGGGCAGAGCAGCAGTTGGGCGTGCCAGTGGTCGACCACTGGTGGCAGACTGAAACGGGTTGGGCCATTGCGGCAAACTGCTTGGGCATTGAGCCATTTTCCGTCAAACCGGGCTCCGCGACGAAGGCCGCGCCGGGTTACGATGTTCGTGTGCTTAATGTGGACGGAAATGAGGTCTCTCCTGATACAATGGGCAACATTTGCGTCCGCCTGCCGTTGCCGCCGGGGTCTTTGCCGACGCTCTGGCAGAATGAGCGCCATTTTAAGGAATACTACCTCGATCCGTATCCCGGCTATTATTTGTCTGGTGATGCGGGTTATCAGGATGCCGATGGCTACCTATGGGTCATGGGGCGGATCGATGACATTATCAATATTGCTGGTCATCGTTTGTCCACGGGAGCGATGGAGGAAGTGTTGGCCAGCCATCCCGATATCGCTGAGTGCGCGGTGATCAGTGTGTGGGATGAGCTGAAAGGAGAGCTGCCGCTTGGCCTGATCGTGCTCAAGTCAGGTGTTGATCGCCCGCATGCGGATATCGTCAAGGAAGTCGTTCAAAAGGTGAGGGCGGAGATTGGCCCAGTTGCTGCCTTCAAGAGCGCTGTGGTTGTCGCTCGGTTGCCGAAGACACGCTCTGGCAAAATACTTCGCGCCAGTATGCGTAAGATTGCCGATGGCGATGACTTTAAGATTCCGGCCACCATCGACGATCCCGCAATTTTGAGCGAAATCGCTGATGCGCTCAAACCCATTGGCTACGCTCAACAGCGAAGTTAGTCTCCATGGGTTGAAGCTCTTGTGAATTCATTCCGGCCCGGAGGCCTCGTGCTGCCGGCGTAAGTGAATCTAGGGCTTTTTGAAGCTAGACAGCCCGGAGTATTTAGCTCCGGACTGCTTTATGGCTAAAGGGCCGAAGCCCCGGAAAGTTTACGTAAGAGACTCCAGTGGTGGATTTGTTCCCGCAATTATTTAATCAATATCACTTCGAGGGGGGGGGCTACTTTCCGGAGTTGAGACGCCGCTGCCAATCGTATTCAGAGCTAGTCACGGCGTGTTCGAGTCGGCGAGTTCGACGATCGAGTTGTTCAAAGGTGCGCTGGAGGCGGCCGAGGGCCTGCCGACGTGAAGTGGAAATGCTGGCGTAAAACTCCTGTTCTTCGTCATTGGAAGTGGGCAGAACAGGGGCGGGCTTAAGCAGCAGCCCGACGATGACGTAGATCGCCAAGCCGAGCCAGAAGCCCGTTAACATGATTGTGATGAAGACTGCGAGCCGGACCCAGAGCACGGGTACTTGACGCCAATCCGCCATGCCCTGACAGACGCCGAGCAGCCAGCCGTTACGGGAGCGGTAAAGTGGGAGAGAAGGTGGTTTCATAATTCAGAATGTTCGCGGTGCTTTTCGTTTTCGATAACGATGGTTTCGAGGGCCTCAATACGCTTTTCCATTCGGGTTAAGCCTTGATGGATTTCCTGCAAAATCCGTGTCTCGTCGGTGGACAGGTTTTTGGATGTGATCGCCGAACTTCCCTTGAAGATAGCGGCGATTGCAATAGCCGAGCCGCAGAGAACCGGGATGCCGATGCCAGTAAGGATCAATATGGCGGTTAGTGTCATGTGGGTACTTTAGTTGAGCCAGGGCCAAAAGGCGAGGCGGATTACTTCTTGGCGGTCGCCATTTTTTCTTTCAAGCCAGCCAGCTCAGCTTCGATCGCATCGTCTTGCGCGAGGCGGGAGAATTCATCATCGAGTGATGGCTTGGTTTTTGGGTTTACCAAATCGGCCTCGGCCTCCAAGCGATCAATGCGGTTTTCAAACTGCTCGAATTTGGCAGCGGTGTTCTTGACGTTGAACTTGCGGATGTCGCCTTGCGCTCGCTTCTTCTGGGTGGCATGCTCGTGGCGCTGAAGCAGGACGCGTTGCTTGTCACGTGCTTGATTGAGCTTGGCTTCCAGTTCGTTAATGTCGCTCTGATACTGGGCGACGACTTCCTCGTGCTGAGTCGTTTCGGCGGTCAGCTTTCCAACGCGGTCGGTGTAGGCGCGTTTTTCCAAGAGTGCTTCGCGGGCGAGGTCTTCGCGGCCTTTGCTCAGTGCCAGCTCAGCTTTGGCGGACCAATCATTGACGCGTGATTCAGCCTCAAGGCGGCCACGCTCCACTTTAGAACGCTCGGCCATGCAACCGGCGCAAGAGGCTTTGAGCTCGACGAGTGTGTCTTCCATCTCGCGGATGACGAGCTTCAGGAGTTTTTCAGGATCTTCAGCCTTATCCAACATGGAGTTGAGGTTTGAGCTGACGATATCGCGGAATCGGGAGAATATGCCCATGGTCGTATTAGTTTTTGAATTAAGTTTAGGTGTTCGTTTTCTAAGTTTTTCTTCGGTTTACTTCCCTTCCTATAGAATTTACCGTGCCAAATCCTTTTTGTGATCTTTAAGTTATTCTATATCAATGTGATAAATGATTTATGGGCTTGATTCACAGGTATATGTAATTATCGAAAATGATTGATTATTAAATTATTTCGCTAAATATTTAGCGGAATGATCGAGCCGGAGGAGCCTTTAGGAGAATCTGATGTTTTTCTGGAATTTCAGTCTCGTCTGAGCCGGGCTGCGCCGATTGATCGGCCAATTTTACTCGTGGGCGAGCGTGGAACCGGTAAGGAGCTCGCCGCTCGGCGGTTGCATTTTCTATCGAGCCGCTGGGATGGGCCGCTGGCTGCGCTGAACTGCGCTGCGCTTAGCCCTGGGGTGTTGGAGAGCGAGCTTTTTGGCCATGAGCAGGGTGCCTTTACTGGGGCGGCGAGGCGGCGCGAAGGGCGTTTTGAAGCTGCGGATGGTGGCACGTTTTTCCTCGATGAGCTTGGGCAGGCCCCCCTTGAGGTGCAGCGTAAAATCCTACGCGTAGTGGAATATGGCGTATTTGAGCGGGTAGGGGGCAGTGAGCCCGTGAACGTGGATGTGCGGCTGGTTGCTGCCACCAACGCAGACCTTCCGGCGCTTGCTCGGGTGGGTAAATTTTTGCCAGACTTGCTGGATCGGCTTACCTTTGAGGTGTTGGTGTTGCCGCCGCTACGTGTGCGCCGTGGCGATGTTAGATTGTTAGCGGATCACTTTGCCGCCCGCATGGCGAATGAGCTGGATCGCTCGGTGCCAGAATTTTCCGTAGTAGCGCGGCGGGCATTGGAGAGCCATGATTGGCCAGGCAATATTCGTGAGCTGAAGAATGTCGTTGAGCGCGCGGTTTATCGTCTGGAAGCGGAGGAATCTGTCGTGGAAAACGTAGATTTCGATCCATTTGATACGCCATGGACGAGTCGCTTGGCAGCGCCGGCCCCTGAGATGCGATTACCGGACTCCTCTACAAAATCTTCGCCGGAAAGCGCCGCGGCGGATGTTGATTTTGATAGGTCGCTTACTGAGGCTTTGGAGCAGGTGGAGGTGCGTCATGTGGCGGAGGCATTGCGCCGGACACAGGGGCATCAGGGTCGGGCATCGGAGTTGTTGGGCATCGGTTATCATCAGTTGCGCCGCTTGCTAAAGAAGCATGCTGGACGGCTTTAGCGGATTCCCACAGGCTGGTTTTGTGCTTAAAATGGGCGTTCTATATGAATGCCTTTATTGTCGGTGGCTGTTATCATGATGAGGATTGCCAAGTGCGAATAATGCTCCACAAAATATTAATAAGATGAACAAAGCCATAATCACCGGAATGAATCACCGGATCGATGTTGTCTACGGACCGAAAGAGTGTGGGATGCTTGAAGAGCGATTGTCGGTGACGAAGTTGCCGCAAAGCGATGTGTTGAATGATCCCTCAATCTTAGCGGAAGCGAACTATATCTTTGGCACATGGGGTATGCCCATGATGGATGAGGGATTTATGCGGGCCATGCCTAATTTGAAGGCGGTTTTTTATGCAGCAGGCTCGGTTAAAGCTTTTACCAGCGATGCATTTTGGGAGAGTGGCGTTCGTTTGTTTAGCGCCTGGGGAGCGAATGCTTTCCCCGTGGCAGAATACACTTTTGCACAGATCATTCTTTGCTTGAAGCGGGCGTGGCCTACCATCCGCCAAGTATGGAAAGAGCAATCCTTCGCTCGTCAGCAATACATCTCTGATCGGGTGCCGGGCGCATATGGCTCAACAGTGGGGCTTCTTTCCCTGGGGCAAATTGGCCGACTGGTCGTTGATCGTTTACGCACGCTGGATGTGGAGATTATTGCTTATGATCCGTTTGTGAGCCAAGAGGACGCACATGAGATGGGTGTTAAAATCTGTTCGCTGGAAGAGGTCTTTTCTCGAGCGGACGTGGTTACCTGCCACACGCCGTGGCTGCCCCAGACTGTGAAAATGCTGCGCCGTGAGCATTTCGCTTCAATGAAACCTTCGGCTAGCTTCATCAACACTGCCCGTGGTGCAGTAGTGGATGAAGAGGGCTTAATCAGTGTGCTAACCGAGCGCCCTGACATCACTGCGATTCTGGATGTAACCTATCCTGAACCGCCGAAGAATGGATCGCCATTCTACACGCTACCCAATGTGGTGCTCACTCCTCATATTGCTGGTTCAATCGGGGATGAATGCCGCCGCATGGCGCAATTCATGATCGCCGAATACGACCGTATGATTGACGATCAGCCAACTCGTTGGGAGATCAACCGCGAACGCGCTGCTACTTTGGCCTAGCTGCCAGTTGCCTGACGCCTAAGCGCGCACCACTTTCCAGTTATGTAGTGTCTTTATAGAGTGTGTCGTAGGCGGTGCGATTGTTCTATATTCCAGTTGTCACCTGGCACAAAGCATATGTGGTTTCGGATGAAGACTACTATTATGATTTAGATGACGAGGAGATTGCAGAGCTTTCCAAGGAACTGGGCGGTCTTGCCTTTAAAGGAAATCTCTGGGTTCGCTATGTGAACTATCTATGGCCCGTCTTACTATTGGTTTACGTGCTGTATGGTGCCTACCAGCGAAAGCGGCTGAAACAAATCGACGACGAATACTTTGGCTCGGAGCAGTCGTAAAAAAAAGCTCGGCGCAAAAGGCCGAGCTTAGTGTAGCAAAATTGAATTCGAATGCGTTAGCAGATTTCCAAGGCCTTCTTGACAATGCGAGCGGCGTCAGGAATCTGGATTTTTTCCAGAGGCATGGAGTAGATCTGCGGTGCATCAATGGCGCTGACACGCTTGACGGGGGCATCAAGGTGGTCGAAGGCTTCGTCTTGGATGATGCTGGCGATCTGAGCTCCAACGCCGCAGAAGGGCTTGTTTTCTTCGATGTAGACGACGCGGTTGGTCTTCTTGACGCTGGCCAGGATGGTTTCGACGTCGAGTGGGCGAATTGAGCGTAGATCGATGACTTCGGCGTCGATGTCGTACTTCTCAGCAAGAATGCCTGCGGCTTCCAATGAGGTGATCGCGGCGCGACCGTGGGCGATCAGGGAGATGTCCTTGCCCTCCTTGAGGATATTGGCCTTGCCCATGGGGATCAGGTATTCCTCTTCAGGCACTTCCCACTTCTGACCGTAGAGGACAGTGCTTTCCATGACAAAGACGGGGTCATTGTCGCGGATCGCGGTCTTCATGAGACCCTTGGCGTCGTAAGCGTTGGATGGGCAAACGACCTTGATGCCAGGATGGTTGGCGCAAAGATTTTCGGGCGTATGAGAGTGCGTCGCGCCGACATTGGTGCCGCCGTTGGCGGGGCCACGGACAACAATCGGGATGTTCATCAGACCACCGGACATATAGCGGCAGAACGAGCCGTTGTTAAGGAGTTGGTCGAAGGCGACGTAGCAGAAGCTCCAGAACATGAATTCCATGACGGGGCGCAGGCCAAGCATGGACGCGCCGATGCCCAGTCCGACGAAGCCAGCTTCACTGATGGGGGCGTCGACGAGGCGTTTGTCACCAAATTTATCCCAGAGGCCCTCAGTGACTTTATAGGCTCCGTTATACTGGGCGACTTCTTCACCCATAACGAAGACGTTGGGATCGCGGGCGATTTCTTCAGCAAGCGCGTCTTTGACGGCTTGGCGGTAAGTGATTAGCGGCATGGTCTGGCTTATTTAAAAATTATTTGTCGAAGATTCCGCCGTCTTCAAAGACGAACCGGCCCTGATTGAGTTCATCAATCTCGGGGTCTTGTCCCTTGTTGTCGCTACTCCAGTAGGAGTCGTCGAGGATGGACTCTGCAGGAGGGAAGGGGGATTTTTCAGCGAATTCGGCTGCTTCGTTGGCCTCCTCGTTGGCTGCTTTATCAATTTCCTTGGCCTGTTCTTCTGTCAGGACGCCTTCTTCGATGAACTGTTTGCGCAAAAGGGTGATCGGATCCTTGTTGTCCTTGTAGTCGATGATCTCGTCTTTGGAGCGATACTTCTCCGCATTTGCGTCGGCCACGGAATGGCCGCGGTAGCGGTAGGTGAAGATCTCGAGCACGGTTGGGCGAGATTCATCGTGGGCGCGTTTGATGGCTTCGTAAGTCTTGGCGCGAACGTCGTAAAGGATGTTGCCGTTAACGGTGTCCCATTCCATGCCATAGGCTTCAGCACGTTGGGCGAGGCAGTCAGGGAAAGCGGAAGAACGCTCCTGGCTGGTGCCCATTGAGTAGGCATTGTTTTCGATAATAAAAATGACTGGTAGGTTCCAGAGGGCGGCGAGGTTATAGGCCTCGTGGACAGCGCCCTGATTGATTGCGCCATCACCCATGTAGGCGAGGCAGCAACCTTTTTTGCCCTGATACTTGAGCGCGAATGCTAAACCGGTACCAAGGGGAATCTGTCCGCCGACGATGCCATGCCCGCCCCAGAAATTCTTATCAGGCGCAAACATGTGCATGGAGCCGCCTTTGCCCTTGGCGCAGCCGGTGTATTTGCCATACATCTCGGCCATCATGGGTTTGGGATCCATGCCGACCGCGATGGCGTGGCCATGTACGCGGTATGCGGTGATTACATGGTCGTCGGCCCCAAGTAGCGAAATGGTGCCTACTGCGACTGCTTCCTGGCCTTCGTAAAGGTGGAGGAATCCCCCAATCTTGCCGGCCTGGTATGAACGCAAGCTGCGGCCCTCAAAGCGCCGGATGCGCACCATGTCGGTGTAAAGGCGGACTTTTTCGTCGGTGCTGAGGCGTTGATTGATTTCCAGCTGAGCTAGCTCATGGACATCTACGTCCTGCCAGCGTTCAGCTTTGTTTATTGTCTTCGACTTTTTTTTGGCGGTCACGGTGCGGTGATCGTTCGGATGGATGAATCTATTAGAAGTGGTGTATTTCTCGCCTGACACTCGTCAGATATTGCGGGAAAGCGGCGCAGTTTCGCACACTACAGGGATTGTTCAACCACAATTTCCAGCTCTTGGCCAGGATGGCAATCTGCGCGCAGGGCAACAAAGCGTTTGCGGTGGGAGTCATAGTATGGCCAGACGAGTTGATGGTCGGATGGTGGGATTGCGAGGGTGTTGATGGCTTCTCGCGTGAAAAATGCGAAATGGCCTTCGTCAATTTCGGGGGGGAGGGCGGAAATGGTTACTTTGCAGTCAAAGAGAAACATCAACCAGTGGCCGGAACCCTCGAAACTTTTTTCAGAGACGTAACCGAAGAGGTGTAAATCGTCTGTTGCGATTTTTAATTGGACCTCTTCGTGTACTTCGCGCACGGCACATTCGAAAGGGGATTCTCCGAGGGCCATTTCCAGTTTGCCGCCAATCGGACTCCAGCACCCGAGATTGGGTGCTTTACGGCGCTGGATTAACAGCAGTCGTCCATCTTCGGAACGCAAAAAAACGAGGACGCTGATTTTGAAAGGAAGGGTGGCAATTTCGGTCACATGAGTATGGGAAGGGCTTGAAGAGGGCGAAGCAACTTTTTTGCATGCAATGTGCATGAGGAGGCGAAAAAACGGCAAATTTCAACAGATTAGGGACAAAATTGGGCCATCTGGTTGATTAACAGCGTTTTCTTGTTGATTCGAGTGGTTGATTCTCTTTTACCATGCAGGATGCATCCCCGTATACCTTCTCTTTTTATCCTCGTTTCGCTTCTTCTGGGTCCGGCATTTTCACAATTGTCGGCTCAAACCCAAGACCCGGTAACAGTCAAGAACGTCAAGTTTTACAGCAAAGAAGGTGCTTACAAAGACTATCTCTGTGAGATTGAATTAGAAGGTCAGGTGAACCCAAATCCTGAGGCCACGAATCCCAAATATGTGGATGACGTTAAGGTGTCGCTATTGATGGGTTATCCTCATCCCAATAAGTCGGGTGAATTTATTTTCCATATCTCCGAAGTCGTGATTGCTACGATGGAGGTGAAGAAGAGCCGCAAGATTGGCTTCTGGCTCCCTTATGACATTGCCCAACGTGACAATGTCGGCAAAGAGCCTGAGTTCTGGTATATCGATATTGAAGTGGATAATTCACAGATTCCGATCAGTCAGGCAAACGTCCGCAATCGCGCTTCCTCCAATTTGCGTAATCCAACCGCGATCCAAAGTATGCAAAATCAGGCGTCTAACGCCTCAGAGGGAATCCTGCTTCCAGGGTACCTTTCTGGTAATGGTTACCGCGAGCGCGGTGAAAATCGCCCGCCTTTTATTCGCAAAGAAGAGAATTAAACTCTTGATGGTGATATACATTCTGCACGCGCCGGTAGTGAATTATGCTTGCGCTCGACTAAATCTCTTTTCAAATGGCCCCTTTCCCCGTTCATGAGCGCTGCTAAGAATTTGATTATCAACTGTGGAGCTGGTCATGTGACCGCTTCGGTTTTCAGTGAACGCAAAGAAGGCTTGGTGCTCGAAAGCTTCGCCCACCAAGACCTCGATTACGATTACACCGAGGAGAACGACTGGTTGCCCGCAGTGATGGCTGCGATTCGCAAGGT
Organism: Cerasicoccus arenae; assembly: GCF_014651635.1. GTDB lineage: Bacteria > Verrucomicrobiota > Verrucomicrobiia > Opitutales > Cerasicoccaceae > Cerasicoccus > Cerasicoccus arenae. The sequence goes on from NZ_BMXG01000005.1 coordinate 71,053, forward strand.
CAAAGCCAAGGTAAAGGGTGGCGATAAGGCGATAATGATCGTGCCCGGTTATCAGCTTTTAACCAAGCTGATCATGGTGCCTCACGTGGACGAGTCCAAACGCGCACAGATGATTGCCTTTGAGGCACAGGACAAGATACCTTTCCCACTCAACGAAGTCGTTTGGGACCATCAGGTCATCGCTGACGATGGAGTGGAAACCGAGGTTATCGTTATTGCCGTCAAGTCCGAGGTCATTAACGGATTTTGCGCCGACTTGCGGAAGCAGGGAATTACGCCGACGTGCGTGGAAGCGGCTTCAGTGCTGGATTACAATGCTTACCGGCTTTGCTACCCAAGTGATGGCGACGACACGCTGCTGATCAACATCGGTGCTCGTTCTTCTAATCTGCTCTTCATTAGCGATCAGGGCTTCTTTATCCGTAACATCACGCTGGGTGGTAATTCGCTGACTCAGAACCTCGCAGATAGCTTGGGCAAGAGTTTCACTGAAGCGGAGCAGATCAAAATTGCATTTTTCTCTGGTCAATCCAGCTACGAGCAAGATGACCCGAGCGCTCAGGTCCTCCAAACCAACGCGCAAAATTTCCAGAAAAAGATCAGCCAAGAAATTACACGGTCCATCGTCAACTACCGTCGCCAAAAGGGAGCTCAGGCACCTAAGCGCATTCTGTTGACTGGTCGTGCTGCCTTGCTGCCAGGCCTGTCCGAGCAATTGGCGCAAAGCCAACGTATACCAGTAGAGTATTTTGACCCAATCGCCGGCATCGAGGTTGGCTCTGGTGTAGATGCGGTTGAACTCGAAGAGCATCAACACGTGTTGAGCGAAGTTATTGGTGAGGCGGCTCGTATGTCCACACCGGACGCGGTCAGCATCAATTTGCTTCCGCAGCATCTGGCGGACTCGATGCGCTTTAGCAAACAAAAGCCGTTCATCCTGCTTGGCGCTGCCTGTCTCGCCTTGGCGACAATTCCGCCGATTTTGGGCTCTCTCAAAGCAACTGAGGTATACAAGGAAGAGGCGCAGTTCCTGAAGCAGCAAGTGGCCCCGCTGAATGTGGCCCACCAAGAGATTGTCGAACTACAAGAAAAGGCCGTGAAGCTGCAGGCAAATATTTCTGATTTGGAAAGCCTGGTTAATTCTCGCTCAAACTGGATTACCTTCTTTGGTGATTTGCAGGATCGTCTGCAAGCTGTGCAGGATGTTTGGCTGGAAGACCTCAAGCTGAATCGCCAAACCACTGGCAACTTGAAGTTGTCTGGCCGTATGCTCATTAAAGATTGGGATGAGAATAATGCGACGGAAAGCTATCAGCGCGCTTATCAGCGTGTAAACAGTCTGCTGGAGAGCTTCAAGGCCTCCGAGTTCATCATTTCGGTGGAGAACACTCACTTCGATGAGGGCAATCCACGTATCCTGCCTTTTGACTTTACTCTTGTTATCAACCCTGAACGTCCCCTGTAACCTGTTATGAAATTCTTTAAACAGAACCCGGTATTCAGCGTGCTGCTTACGCTGTTCATACTGCTGTTCATCGGCGGGGTTGTAATGAACTTCATGCTCCAGTCCAAAGTAGAGGCGGAGAAGAAATCGGTTTCCACTAGCAATAGTCAACTGCGTTCAGCGCTGGCTCTGGAACCAGCACCAACCGAGGCCAATATTGAAACAGCCGAGAAAAATGTGCAGGACTTGTCCAATGCGCTTGAAAAGCAGGTCAAGTCGACTTTGGGCAAAAAACCCGGGCTGATCAGTAGTAAAGCGCCTACCAGTGGTACTCAAATGCTTTTCCAGCTTCGCGCTTACCGCGATGAATTCGCTCAGGTTGCCAAGCGCACGATACCAATTGCAACCAGTGACGCAGAGGTCGCTAAAATGCAAGAAGAAGGCGAAACGCTTCCAAGCACAAGCATCCCGGCAAATTTCGCTTTTGGCTTCAGCCGGTACATTGATTCTGGTGAGCCACCCAAGGACGCCGATGTGCCCGTGATTTACCAGCAGAAGGAAATTCTAACCTATATCTTACGGAAACTCTTCAACACACGCCCCATTGATTTGGTGTCTGTAGTGCGTGGTCCGGTTGAGTTGCCGAAGCCAGCGCCGGGGGCGACGACTAGAAATAGCACTAATACTGGCCCAGTCCTGAAGGCGGATGAATTTCGTATTGGCAGTGAGACTGCTCGAGTGGACGGTGCGGTGGAGACGCTCTCTTTTAAAGTAGTTTTCACTGGTTACACGGAAAATCTCCGCTCTTTCCTCAAGCAAATCGAAGAATTCGAAATTCCGTTGGTGGTTCGTTCTGTTGAAACCGTGCCATTGGAAGCCAGCGCAAACGTTGCCTCGGCTTCAGCCCCAGCGGCACCAGCCTCGCCGTTCGCCCTTTTTGGTGATCTTGGCGGTGCGGGCAAGAATGACTCTGCGCCTGTTGCTGACGTTGGGCCGGACAAAGAGCCGATCGTTGAAGAGAATGTCTCGGAATTTACGGTAGTCTTGGAATACATTACCGTTACGGTTTCCCAAGACGATGAGACTAACGATGACGGAGAGGGGGATCTATCCTAATGAAAGGCTTTTACGATAAAATCATCCTCGCGGTCGGTGTTCTTGCCCTAGCTGGTAGCGGTGCCTACTATGCCACGCAGCAAGCACAGGACAAAGCGCTCACTCCATCGAGTCCAATGGGATCGGATTACGAGGTGCTCGCAATCCCAGAGGTTGTAACGCAGAGTGGGGTATGGAACGACCCCATTCCCCAGGATGAGAAAGGGTACGAGCTATATGATGTCTTTACTCCACCAAAAATCTGGTGGTTTGAAGATGAGCAGAAATTTGATTTCGCTCCACCAAAGCCACCCGAGGAAGTCATTCCATTTGGTCTAAAGTTTGTTTCCATCGAGCAGGAGCTATACCGCATTCAATTGGAGAGCTACGCAACTGCTCTCACCGGTAAAGACAGGGACGCTTCTATTTCCTTCTTTGATAACGAGACTGGCGATTCCTTCCGCGGAAAGGTCGGTGACAAGTTCCCCGAGCACGAAGCGGAAATTGTGGATTTCAAGGTGGAGAAGCTGATCAATGACAATGGCACCATCCGTCGCATGCCAAAGGTGACGATCAAGGATTTGGCCAGTGGCGAGTCGATTGTTCTGACCACCGACGAGCAACTATTCATCCCGAATTCCTATCAATTGAATTTCGAGACAATGAACCCATATCCAAAGCAAAACTTTACATGGGAAAAGACCGGGGATAGCAAAGTTGTGGCCGACGTTACTTTTAAATTACTTGAATTTGCTTTTGACAAGCAAACGGCTTCCGTCGAAAAAACGTTTGCTGACGAGAAACCTCTCGAAATAGAAACCCTTACCGTTGCTTCGACAACCCCCTCCGTACCTTTGGGATCAGATGACATCACAGAAGAAAATTCACCTCAAAGTGAAATTCCTAGTGATTTTGACAATTTGTTCCAAAATTAAGTGATACTCCTAAATGAAATTTGAAGTTCGACGTGCAATCTCCTGCCGTTGCCTGCTAACTAACGAATCATGAAACGACTCCGGAAACTCCATCGCTTCGCATCCACTTTCGCCGTTGCCGCCCTCATTGCATCGGCGTTACTCAGCATGACTGAGGTTCATGCCCAGAGCAGCGAAACCCAAGAAAAAATCCGCCTTATGGCGACTGCGCTCCGTGCACGTGAAGCCGGTGACCTCGCCGCCGCAAAGGCAAACTTGGAAGATCTACTTCGCATAAATCCGGATGACCAGAACGTGCAGCGCTTGCTTGCTTCGGTCAATAAGGACATCGAACGTCTTGGCACCGGGCAGCCAACCATTTATGGGCAAGCAGCCAATGTTACCAATTTTGAGCCGGGTGACGTCACGTTTACCGACACAACGACTGTAGTGCCAATCACGAATGACGATGGTACAGAGGTTACTACAGAGGTCCTCTTGACCGGCGGTGGTGATGTCGACCTTCTTATGGCCGCTGCTGCAAGTGAGCAACAAAAAGCAGTAGCACAAGGTCAACAGGCAATGGCCGACGCTTCTGTCCTCATTGAAAATGGTCGTGCTGACGAGGCGGACGCCATCCTTGAGGCCGCACAGAATTCCATTCCCGAGTCTACTTCCACGGAATTCGTGCTTGAAGACATCCGCAACATGCGCGGAGACATCATTCTCGCTGCTGGCGAAGAAGCACTTGACGATAATAACGTGACTGCTGCTTTAGCGGCCTTGCAAGCTTACCGCGACACACTAGGCGATGATGAGCGTCTCGCTAGCTTTGAGAAGCAGGTGAAGAAATTGCAGATGAATCCATGGCGCCAAGATCCTGGGCTGATCAGCCCAGATTATGTCGCTAAGGTTGAAGCAGTTGATAACATCCTAGTAACTGCCCGCGCCATGATGCTTTACGGAGACTATCCTGGTGCCCAAGCCAAGCTACGTGAAGTTGAAGCGCGTGACGCCATGAATCCTGCTGCTAAGGCTTTGCAAATGGAAATCATGCAACAGCTACAGAAGTCCGCTTGGCTGGACCATGCCAAAACACGTGACCAAATGCTGGAAGAGGTTGCCCGCGGCTGGCAGCGTCCACAGGTTTATGAGCTGGAAGGCCCTGCTGTTGTTGTTGATGGCGTTGCACCAGTTTTGAAAAAGTTGCGTTCTATTTATATCCCACGAGTTAGCTTCTCCGGTGTTCCATTGTCTCGTGTGATTGAAACGCTTTCCGAGCTATCTGTAGAATATGATCCGGACGTAAATGCTGAAGAGAAGAATCGAGGTGTGAACATTGTTCTCCTCAACACCGGTGGTGCCGATCCATTGGTTAATATTACTCTCCGTAGCCTTTCGCTCGACCGAATCTTGGATTTTGCAACAGAATCAGTGGGCTATACTTGGGATATTAGCGATGAAACCGTAATCGTCTCGAAAGGTGACACTGGTGGTAATGTTCGCCTTGAAACCGAGTTCTTCCCAATTGCCCGCTCGGTTATCATCCGCCTTACCGGTGGTGGTAATAGCGGCGGTGCCAGTTCTGCAGTATCTGATCCGTTTTCGGCTCCTTCTGCACCAACTGGCCCAAGTTCAGGTGACGACGAAGAATCCCTTCGTAACTTCTTCACTCGGGCTGGTGTAGATTTCAATGAGCCAGGTGCAAGCCTCGCCTTTGACGGCACGCAGCTGATCGTGACCCAGACTCCTAAAAATCTTGAAAAAATGCGTAATATTTTGCGCCGCTACGACCAAACCAAGCAAGTTGAAATTGAAGCAAAGTTTTTGGATGTCATTCAGGGTAACCTCGACGAACTCGGCTTCAACTGGAGCGTAAAGAGTGCAAGCGGTCGCAATTCGTTCAGCACTGATAATCAGACGTTGGACAATATCTTCAGCATTAACACACAGGACTCGAACATCTCCATCGACACGACTTCCACGAACCCAATTACTGGCATTACAAACACCGTTACTAAGAATGTTTCTGCCGGTGCACCAGACATACCAAATGCCATTGACCTTGGCGCATTGGGTGGAGTCATGGGCTCATTCATGGGTGTTATCCAAGGCGTAGATGTCAATCTGACTGTAAATGCCCTGCAACGTCAGGAAGGAAGCGATCTGCTTAGTGCTCCTAAGCTGACAGTTCTCTCCGGTCGCACCGCACAAATTGTTGTCGCTCAGGAACTACGTTATCCAGAGAACTACGGTGATATCGAAGCCGAAGTTTCACAGAGTGGTAGTAGCCTCAGTGTAAGTGGTTCGAGTAGTGCTGCGGTGGCGATCACTGCTGGAACACCTCAAGATTTCTCCGTCCGTAACGTTGGTGTGGAAATGGAAGTTACGCCTACAGTCGAAGAAAACGACAACATTTCACTCAAACTTGAGCCACGCGTCACGGAGTTTGAAGGCTTTGTTGAATACGGTGGCCCGAGTATCGCGATTGCTGGTGGCACGACCGTTACGGTCCCTTCCGGTTTCTTCCAACCGATCTTCTCGACTCGTGAAGTCCGCACTGAAGTCACTATTTTTGATGGTGCGACGGTGGTTATTGGTGGTTTGACTCGTGAGGAAATCAAGACGATTGAAGACAAAGTTCCAGTTTTGGGCGATATCCCATTCTTAGGTCGTTTATTCCAGAACAAGGGTGAAACGGCTCAAAAGCGCAATTTGCTTATCTTTGTTACTGCTAATTTGATCTCCCCCGGAGGGTCGCCTGCTCGTCAATCAATCGGTACGGTTGAAGCCAATTCACTTTTCCAGAGCCCAGTTGTTGTCACCCCTGGTGGTGGTGTCAGCCGTGCAATTCGCGAATAGGCAACACATTAATCTCATGCGTTCGCTTCTACAGACAGACAACACAGGTCATACAGTTAAGCGAGCACGCCAATTCTTTACTAAATCGTAAGATCGTCCAATGAACTCAGCTTGGTCATTTTCAAAGTTCCTATTTTTCCTCTCCTTGTTAACTGCCTCGGGTGCAGCATACGCGGCGGTGCCGGTTGTTGATAGCCCTGCAAACCCACAGGGCGAAGTCGGCGTGGCCTTCAACTACACGATTACGGCGAGCGGTGGGCCTATTGTTGTCTATGGAGCTTCAGGTATGCCAAGCTGGCTGAGTCGCTCAGGGGCGAATATTAGTGGTACGCCTACTGTTGCTGGTGACTACATCTTCAATGTTTTTGCCACCAATGATCTAGACGAGACCAGTGAAGCATATCCGGTTACCGTCAGTGTACTCGATCCGGCCCCAGTGATTACATCTGCATTGTCGGTGAATACTTTGGTGAATGAGCCGTTTAGTTATACGATCGTCGCGACTAACAACCCGACCAGTTATGGTGCAGTTGGACTTGGCGCATTGGGGTTAAGCATTGATGGAAATACTGGAATTATATCGGGGACTCCAACGGCTTCTGGTTCGTTTGATGTCGTTATCTCCGCAACCAATGCCACTGGTTCAGATAGTGATACACTTACAATTAGTGTACTCGATACGCAACTCCCAGTAATTACTTCGTCAACAACGGCATCGGGGACAGAGGAGGTCGCTTTCACTTACCAAATTAGCGCTTCGAATAATCCAACCTCCTATGGTGTCACTGGGTTGAATGCCATTTCTGGCCTTGTTTTCTCGACACAAACGGGACTGATTAGCGGTACGCCTACCACAACTGGTGTCTTTAATCTGACTATATCTGCATCGAATGATTTTGGTGACGATACGGAAAATTTAACCATCACCATTGATGAGCTGGTCGTCGCTCCAGTGATTGTCTCTAGTCTGAATGCCGAGGGCTTCGTTGGGACGGCCTTCAACTACACGATCAGCGCTTTAAATACGCCAACTTCCTATGGAGTTGTTGGCCTAGGAGCAATTGGTGGATTAAATTTCAATACCGACACTGGTGTCATTTCAGGGGTTCCGACAACACCCGGTTCCTATGGAGTTAGCATTTCAGCCACAAATAGTGCGGGAATGGATTCTGCTCAACTGACAATTACAGTTAGCGACGCTGAACCTCCAGTCATTACATCTCTTGCAGCAGCTAGCGGTGTTATTAATCAGAATTTCAATTACCAGATCACTGCGACTAATACGCCTACTTCTTTTGATGCAGATGGCTTGGACGATATTGGTGGGTTAATTATCAGTCCAGCGACGGGTTTGATATCAGGATTGCCGACTAATAGTGGCGTTTTCACAGTTACTGTGTCTGCCTCCAATGCATTTGGAACAGACACTTTAGATGTAGTCATTACTATTGATGAGATTATCCCGGTAATCACATCCTCTACCACTGCTGCAGGAGTGGTTGGACGTGCTTTTAATTATCAAATCACTGCGATTAACAGCCCTACGTTGTTCGACGCTACTGGCATTGCTGCCATTGGTGGTCTAAGCATTGATGTAGATACTGGTTTAATTTCCGGTTTCCCCGTAAATAGCGGCACATTTACCGTTTCTGTCGAGGCATCTAATACAGCTGGTTCTGACTTTCAGGATGTAACAATTACTGTTTTTGGTGCTGCGCCTACTATAACCATTACGAGCCCAACATCGGGTCAGACAATAAATGGCAATTTTGCATCCTTTAATGTAACGGCATCTATCATTGCGAGCACTGGTAACACGGTTAGTAACGCACAGGTATTTGTTGATGGAGTGGTCTTTGCTCAATTAACGAACGTTGGCGGCAATTCCTATCAAGCTAACCTTCCAATTGGATTTGATCCATCATTTTTTGAAGTAACCGGTGGTAATCACGTCATTCAAGTGCGTGCCTATCAGTCAGATGGAGCATTTTTCGATAGTAGCATTACCGATTTCGAGATAACGCCGGTGATTGATGTTATCTACCCATTGACCAATACGACGATTCCTTTGATGACTGCAGGAGATTCCTTTTTGATAGCGAAAATTGGCACGAATCAATTTGATACAGCAGTAGCGCGTCTGAATGGCCCTGGTGTTTTTGAAGACGTTACTGGCGTTGCCCAAGGAAACAATGTCTACGCATTCTTTGTTTCCAATGACGTAAGCAACTCTGGCACTTACACAATAACCCTCACCGTGACAGATATAGAGGGCAATACAGTGACGAAAAATCTAGGTTTTACGATGGTATCCAACGGTGGCGATCCATCCATCCGGATTACTTCGCCAGCCAATGGCTTTATCACGGACCAATTTATACCTGCCATCATTCAGATTCCTGCTGGTGATTATCTAGGAGGGGACGTTGGCTCATTCGTAAATCCAGAAACGACGGGCAGCGGTTATTTGCGCCGGAATACTAAGTTTGGCACCGTTCGCCTAAGCGGAGTTGATAATGGGGCAGGTGGTTTCATTACGGTCACCTACACGATTGAGAATGGGAAGATTTTAAAAATTGATTCCGTGACAGGTACTGTGGCCAGCAATAATGGCATCGTTCTAGATTCGGTTAATTTTCCAGGTATTGTTGGTGATTTCGAGATGTTTGCTGAAGCCAGCAGTCCGAACAGTCAAATTGTGTCTGTGGAGTACTTTGTGAATGGGGTCTCTCAGGGCGTAATAGCGGCTCCTGGTCCTTATAATACTCGATTCCCTGGACGAGTTATTAATGGATCTTGGGCACCTGAGGTCGGAACTTATCAAGTATTCGCAATTGCAACTGACGCACTGGGTCGCACTGGTATCGCGAATCCTATCGTCTTTTCAGTTCGTGCGTTCGACTATCCAGTAGTCGACCTTATTCAACCAGATGGGCCGATTACCGTTGATTTAGGGGAACTTGTGGATTTTAGCGCGACTGTTGACTCCAATCGTCAGGTCGCAAAAGTCGAATTCATACGTCAGTACACTGATCCAACGACAGGACAAGACATCAGTGAATTACTTGGGCAGGCGACTCGTCAATCAACGGCTGAGGGAGACGTTTATGTGCTCTCTACTTCCTTCTCTGCAGTAGGGGTTTCCAGTGTGTATGCGGAAGCTACTACAATTGAGAATGACGTTGCTCAATCATTGCCTGTTCAGGTGACGGCATCAGCGTCTTCAGTAGTTGCCATTGACTTTTTAGAACCTCTGGTTGACACAAATGTGGGTACGGGAGATTCCATTGACTTCGAATTCGAAGCTAGTTCGACCTATGGAAGTGTCGATTTAGTTGAGGTCATTGTAAATGGTGTCACTGAGGCTAGCCTAAATGCCGAACCGTATACATTCACACGTCTTTTTTCAACACCTGGAACTTTCACTGTTCGTGCAACAGCCACGAATTCAATTGGAATTCAGGCGACTACGGCACCGCTCACAGTTACTGTCTCGGATGCCAATCCACTTATTTCTGACTCCGATTTCATCACACAGACTTACGTCGATCTGCTATTCCGGTCTCCAACGGCATTGGAACTGAGTGATGCCCAAGCTGCGATGGCAGGTGGTCAGACGCGTGGCACCTTCATTAGTAATCTGATGAAGAACAGTACAAGTTCTATTGCCCCTTATCAGACAGCGCAGATTTATCGTACGATGGTTGGTGATTGGTTAGACTACGATGATTTAGAGACTGAGTGGACTAGTTTCAATTCATTGGGCATCGATTCTTATGCAGCGTCTTTATATGGGCTGTTTTCGCAGAAATACCCACAAATAAACATTATCCCGCCTACACCGATCGATCCACAAGGAACAAGTCAGACTGACCCGACTCTTTTGGCTCAGAACTACTATGTTAATGCATTGATCAAAAATAAGTATGGTGTTCAATCGACGACTTTTTCACAAACAGTGGTTGGTATTGCTCTCTACAACGCTTCAGTCGGTGGAGTTGTTAATGGTAACACAGAAGCTAGCCTAGCGTTAACTAGCAACACTAACGGGATATATGATCCATCTGTCGGGAAGTGGTACAGTACAGCCTTCCCTGGCGCTGCAAATGCAGAGGGACAGACTTGGGGCTATCATTTGCCAGACCTGTATTTTAATAATCGTGTTAGAGTTGCACAGCTGATTGCTGGTCTTTTACGACGTGAGCCAACCGATGCTGAAGTTAAAGCTGCAGCGAATAAAGGTCAGTTCAACTTGGCTAACTATGCTCAGTCTTTAGTTGATTCGGCAGAATACGCCGCGCGCTTTACTTCGACATACAATCTAACGGTATCGACGAATGGCTCTGGTTCAGTAACAATCAATCCAGAGCAGTACGATCCGCAGAATCCAACGGAATTGCTTTATGTATCAGGCAGTTTGGTCACACTGACTGCGGTACCAGGCGATGGGTCAAAGTTTAATGGATGGACTGGTTCTACTGTATCTAGCAGTAACCCGCTCGTTGTTACGATAACGGCTGATACTTCACTGGTAGCAAACTTCTCTGTTATCCCGGTAACTGTATCCACGGCTTCAGTTATTGCGACGAAGATGGCAGAAAAAGGCGTGACTGATCCGACTTCAATCAATCCTTCTATCGACTATGATGGTGACGGGGCCACGAATTTAGAAGAGTTCGTCTTTGGAACAGACTCAACCAGCGATAATTCGAAGCCTGTCTTTGTTCCATCAATTGACGGAGATAACTTGGTGGTAGAAGTATTAGTGCTGAATGAGAGTGAGTTACCTGATGACATGACAATCCTGTTTGAGTGCAACCAGACACTGAGCGCTTCGGGATGGACGAGTGTCCCAAGCGGCCAAATATCAGCAGCTGGTGTTTCGCAGGCAAACGTACCAACGGGTTATCAGCGAATTCGAGTAACATTACCACTGAGTAGCAACTGCTCGTTCCTGCGCGGACGTATTGTTGTTACTAATTAGTGTTAATGCTTTTTGAAATTACATACTGGCGGACCGGAAACGGTCCGCCTTTTCTTTGTCTATGCGTAAAATTCTTCTGATTGACGGTTACAACATTACCTTTCGTAGCTTCTATGCTTTGCCGGATCTCACCAGATCGGATGGTATGCCCACTGGTGCGCTGCACGGCTGGATCAAAGCGATGTGGAAGCTAGAAGACCTTGAAAAACCTGATGTCATTGCTGTGTTCTTTGATGATGGCGGCTCCGATCGTCACCTTTCAATTTTACCAGATTACAAAGCAAATCGAGATGAAACACCCGAGGCGTTGGAGCAGCAAATTCCGCTTATTCGTGAACTGACGAATCTATTGGGATACCCGATTCGTTCTCAACGGGGCATTGAAGCGGATGATTTGATTGGTGCTGCCGCTGAAACCTTGGCGAAACTCGGCGACGAAGTGGTCATCGTCAGTGCGGATAAAGATCTTGGGCAATGCGTCGGTGGTCGAGTTTACCAGTTGCTTCCAGCACCGACGGCAAACCCAAGGATTGGTTGGCGCAAGCTTGATGCGGCAGGTGTTGCTCAGAAATTTGGCGTGGGGCCTGAGCTTGTGCCAGATTATCTGGCACTGATTGGAGATGCATCAGACAACATTCCGGGCCTTAAAGGTTGTGGCCCAAAGACTGCAGCAAAATGGCTGTTGGAATACGGCTCACTAGATGGCATCCTCGCGCATGCAGCAGAGATAAAACCGCCGCGTTTCCGCGAGCAATTGCCATTTTTTGAAGCAGAATTAAGGCGCAATGTTCAGCTAGTCACATTGGATTTGAGTCATGACTGTGGCGTGCTTGCGCGTTCGCCAGTTGCCCTAAATGAGCTGGTTGCCTTTTTAGAGAAAATGGAGATGCACCAGTCAGCCAAGCAGGCCTATGACCGTTATGGGCAGACGGAACTCTTTTAGAGACTTAGAGAAATATGGGCTGTGTACGTCAAACTGGGTCGTAAATGTAACCGACACCGTGAACCGTGCGGAAAATGTCTGTGTTGCATTCATGTGCGGTCAGCAGATTGCGAATCTTAACCACATATTGGTCTAGAGAGCGGCTGCGCACATCGGCATGGACCCCCCATACGGCGTGAATCAGACTCCGCCGAGTAAGCACGGTGTTGGGATAGGATACGAGATATGAAATAATTCCGAGCTCTTTGCGGCCGATTTTTTCGCTGGCCCCATCAGGGAATTCAATTTCCATGCGGGTGGGGTTGACTTTAGCGTCACAGAAATCGAAGGGCTTTTCAGTAATCTCGACGTTGTTGGTAATCAACTGGTCTTTGGCCGTTTCAGTCCGACGCAGAACTGCCTTAATCCGTGCAGTGAGCTCGGGCAGGCTGAAGGGCTTTGTTAGATAGTCATCCGCACCGAGGTCCAGGCCTTTGACCTTACTGACTTCTGAATTGTGCGCGGTGACAAAGATAATAGGCACCTGAATGTTATTTTGCCGCAGCTCTTCAATGAGCTGAAAGCCAGTTGTGTCAGGGAGATTGACATCAAGGAGCATTAGGTTGGCGTGATTACTTTTAAGAAAGCGAATCGCGTGCTCACCCCGATGAAACATTTGGGGCAGCATGTCCTCGCCTTCGAGGTGGTCAGCGACCATTTCGGCGATTTCTTTTTCGTCTTCACAGATCAAGATGAGGGGTTTGGCTTCTTTAGGCATGATATTTAGAAATGGGCGTGGGCATCGCGAAGGACTTCTTCGGCATGTTCATCAGGCTTAACCTTGGGATATGTTTTCAGAATGACGCCATCTGGACCAACCAAAAATGAGATACGATGAATGCCTTCATATTCTTTCCCCATAAACTTCTTCATACCCCAAACACCAAACGCGTTCACGAGCGTTTGGTCGGTATCGGCTACGAGGGGGAAGGGGAGGTTGAACTTTTGGCGGAATTTATCGTGGGAGATCTCATCGTCACAGCTGACGCCGATCACGGTTAAACCAGCTTCATTGAAATCAGAAAATTTATCGCGGAAAGCGCATGCTTCCTTAGTGCATCCAGGTGTGTCGTCACGGGGATAGAAATACACGAGATATGGCCCCGTCAGTTCGTCAGTATGCCCATGAAGTCCATTGGCATAGCGAAAATCGAAGCTTGGAGATTGCTCTCCTGGAGAGAGTAGAGTCGGCGTATTCATCCTCAATATTTACCGTGAATGCATATCGTTATGCGCAGAGACTATTAAGCGGACTGCCGAAGGCAAAGCAAAATTAGCTTGTCTGTGGGGCCAGTGGCGGTTTGTCATGCGTTATCGTGTCATCAGAAAAACCGCTTATTATGTTGGGCTTGCCGAAGGGCAGTCTCGAAGAATCCACACTGAAGCTGTTCGGCAAGGCTGGCTATCGGATTGCGAAAAGCTCGCGCTCCTATCGTCCGTCCTTTGACGATCCACAGCTCGACGGTCGCTTCATACGCGCCCAGGAAATGAGCCGCTATGTTGAGCATGGGTTCTTCGATTGCGGCCTGACTGGCTACGATTGGGTCGTGGAGAATGGGTCAGATGTCGTCGAGGTCTGTGACCTGATCTACAGCCGGGCTTCCAATGTGAAGAGCCGCTGGGTGCTCGTGGTGCCTGAGGATTCACCTGTTAAGACGGTCAAGGACCTTGAGGGGAAGATGATCGCCACAGAAGTCGTTAATATCGTTAAGCGCTATTTGGCCGCTCACGAGGTCAAAGCAGACATTGAATTTTCTTGGGGTGCTACCGAGGTTAAAGTGCCGGAAATGGTCGACGCGATCGTTGACTTAACGGAAACGGGTAACTCTCTCCGTGCTAACAAGCTCAGGATCGTTGATGTGTTGCTGGAAACCAACACCAAGCTGATTGCAAACAAGGATGCTTGGGCTAATCCAGAAAAGCGCGCCAAGATCGAAAGCATGGCACTGCTGTTGAAGTCTGCACTCGAGGCTGAGAAAAAAGTCGGGCTTAAGCTCAACATTGAGAAGTCCAGAGTTCCAGAAATCCTTAAGAAACTTCCTGCTTTGCGAAATCCGACGATCTCCACGTTGACTTGCGATCAATTTGTTGCGCTTGAAGTGGTTCTGGACGAAAAGGTTGTTCGCGAGATCATCCCAAGCCTCAAGTCGCTGGGTGCTGAAGGCATTATCGAGTACCCATTGAACAAAGTCGTACCGGATTGAGGAAACCGCTTTGTTTGAATGAAGGACTCGTAATGACTTATGAGCCCTTCAAAAACAGGCGGATCAGCGCTTCTAGCTCGGGTGCCTCGACTAGAAATGAATCGTGGCCTAGGTCGCTGTCAATTTCAGCATAGGTCGCGTGCTTACCCAAGCGCAGGAGAGCTTGGGCTATTTCTCGATTCTGTTTGGGCGGGAAGAGCCAGTCAGACTTAAAGCCGATGACGAGCGTCTTGCATTGTACTGCATCAAGCTGATCTTCGAGTCGGCCGTTTTTGCCGTAGAGGTCGAAGCGATCGAGAGCCTTAGTGAAATACAGATAGGTATTTGCGTCGAAGCGATTCACGAAGCTTTTGCCCTGATAGCGTAGGTAGCTCTCGACCTCAAATTCGATATCAAATAACTCACGAGCCCGTTCTGCAGCCTGCCGTTTGCGCCCGAATTTATCGTCCATTCCGCGATCGGATAGGTAGGTGATGTGCGCCATCATACGTGCGATTGCCAGACCGACATGCGGGCCTTGGCCCTCGCCATAATCACCACCCTGCCACTCGGGGTCTTGCATGATTGCACTACGGCCTACTTCGTTAAAGGCGATGGCTTGTGCGTTTTGGCGTGCGGTTGTGGCCATTGGTAAGGCTAGGCGCACGTCTTCCGGATATTCGATCATCCACTGAAGCACCTGCATGCCGCCCATGGAGCCTCCCACGACTGCGTGGAGGCGCTTGATACCCAAGTGCTCGGTCAGGAGCTTCTGGGCATGGACAATGTCACGTATGGTAACGACGGGAAAATCCAAGCTGTAGCGGCGGCCAGTTTCCGGATTTATGCTGGAAGGTCCGGTCGAGCCTTGGCAGCCGCCAAGACAATTGGCGGAGAGGACAAAATACTCGTTGGTGTCAATTGGCTTGCCAGGGCCGATCATGGTGTTCCACCAGCCGGTTTTTCGATCATTCAGATCGTGAACTCCAGCCGCGTGGTGATCTCCACTAAGCGCATGGCAAATGAGAATTGCATTGCTCCGCTCGGCGTTCAATCGGCCATAGCTTTCGTAGCGCAGCGTGAAGCCTGTCAGTGCCCCCCCCCCCTCACAGGTGAAAGGCGCGGTGTGAACATAGTCCTGCCAAGCAACGAGGCCTACCTCGCCGCCTGTGGCATCCAATATGGCTGAGGCGTCATTCATAGGGTCAACGTGGGAGGATCAGTTTGCTGAAGGGCAAGCAAGTTCAGACTCAATGCGATAGCAATTGACTAGACGGTGGTTGGAGCCAGCCCGAACGGTTGATTGTTTAACCATCGGGTGAAGAGCCTGAGGTGGAACGGCTTTATTGTCCAGTGTTGTTGTTTACGCCCTGTTCCGGAGTTACTCGGGGAGCAGGAGTCGTTGGCGTGACTTTAACTGAAAATTCGCCGCCCTTAGCCCCAGGGGCGTCTGGGTTGAAGTCGTCGTTGCTAAATTCAGCGAACAACGCTTGTGCTTGGCTGGCCGATATATTGATGGAAGTGGCCTGTGCTTCACTCATGCCTTGAGCCTGTATGCTGGTGATCGTGATTGAGCCATCACCGTTTAAGACGCCTGTGAAATTGAGTTCTTCCAAGGCACCTACGACCTCTTCTTTGTTGCTTAAAGGAATATAGATGCCGTTCCCAATGGCGATGCCGAAGCGCCCGCTGGGTGTGGCAATGCCCCGGATATTCGTGCTGAATTCGTAATTAGTGCCACGGATGCCTGCTGTGCCGATGGGGGAGTCAACCTGATAGGATGAGCCTTCCTCGGTGTTTAGCTTTTTAACCGAGCCAATGATGTCACCCTCGAGAAGGCGAAGTTTTGTTTTCGAAGTGGTTGGCTCCTTGTCCAGCGAGTCGAGAGTCGGTGCGTCTTGAGGCAAAGGAGCCTGCAAGTACTCTTCAATCGACAAGGTGGTATCTGGCTTGATGGTCAGAGATGAGCCATTGGAAAAGAGGAGCACGACAGTGGCGTCAGAAGCTGTATTGATCGTTACCCCTTGCTTGAATCTCATTTTGGGTTCAATGCGGCCTTCTTCTCCCAAGGCGTAGTCAGTGTAGGTTGCGTTGCCAGTAACCCGGGCGACCAGTGCGATCGCGGGCTTCATAGTGGCGGTTGCGGCGGCGGCAGGTGCGGATGGGCTTTGGGCCCACGCGATGGAAAAAATGATCAGCGCCAAACTAGCAAGGCTGGCGATGCGGAATGTAGCAGTACGATGAAATTGTGTATTCACAGAGAGAAAAATTTACCGGAAGGCTAATTTTTATCGTAGTCCGGGTCAAGCGAAGAGACCGAGCGAACATGCAGTGTAAATCTGCTTATAGGCCGTTTATCTAAACGCCAAGTAGAGAGGGAATCATCGTGTTGCGATGAGCAAAGATGCGTTTGACTTGCCGATGGATCAGCGGGTAGGCCAAATCGCCAAATGGGGTGAATGGTAATTCGTACCGCACGTAATCAATCATCTTGGTTTCCATTGGCCCGATTGCCTTGAAGGTGTGTCGGTGAATCCAGGTTTTGAAGGGCCCCTTAACCTGCTCGTCGACGAACTCGTGTGACGGGTCCCAAACGGGGATCAGCGTCCGCCAGCGCAACGCCAAGCCATGAAGGCGAATCTTGTAGTCAATTTCCAAATCCTGCCGCATGACGATGGGTTTCGGCGTTGTGATGTGGAATCCAAGTTCGGTGGGGGTGATTTTCTCCAGATTTTCTGCTCGAGAGAAAAAATCGAACACGGTCTCTTGTGGGAGAGGGAGGGTTAGCTCTGTGCGGATTGAGTGCCACATGTCAGCAAGGCAATGCAGTCTACAGTGATTTGCAACTCACGCGCTCCAATAAAGGAAAGCGCCGTATAGGCCTATGAGCAATAGGCCACTGAAGCGGTGCAGGCGGCGGAACAACGCCAAGCTGATCACATGGAAGGCGGCGACGCCAGCGATCATTAAAATGGCGGGCGTGAACTCTGGAGGGAGGGGGAGGGGGTGGATGATCGCATACAGCCCAACACAGAGCGGGATGCAGACGTGGGCGTCGCCCGCCTGAGCACTGTAAACGACATCTGCCTCGCCACGTGAACCGTAAAAGAACGATAGCAGGGCGTTGGGCAGGGCCATCAGGAGACCGGTCAGTAGGCCCATGTTTTCCCGGCTAATGAGGCCTGTTTCAATGCCGGACAACCAGTCGACAAGGCCCGATATACTGAAATATAGTCCATAGCCGCCAATCGCTAGCAGGAGCAGTTCAACCAGCATCCACGGGTTGAATTTACCTGAGCTGCGGACGTTCTCCTTGAGCACTTCATACACATGGAAAAGCTGCCAGAGGAAAAATAGACCAATCAACGCCAGGCCGTCACCAAAGTCCAAGGTCCCATCTCGACCGAGCGCCCACGTAATGCCGCCGAAGAAGAAAATCGCCAACAGCGTGAGTAGCAGCGCGAGCCGGTGCAACTCCGCTTGCTGGCGGGCTTTTTTGGCTTTGCCTCGGGGGGCTAGGCTCAGGCCCCATATGAGTGCCGGCAGCCCGAGCAGCAGAGTCAGGTTCGTCGCGTTGTTGACTAGGCAGTTGATCATAACTTCGGCCCCAGACTGCCCTGTGCGCAGGATTACAAAGACAAAGAGCAGGTTGCCAAGGCCGGAGAGGTAGGGCATCACCAAGTTGCCGAGGACGGTGCCCTCGACGCCACCTTCCGACAGCCGCTCCAGTCGCCAAATCATCAGCGTTGAGGCGATCAGAAATAGGCTTAGTAGGTAAGCAGGATGCTGGAGAAACTCTGGATTCACACGAAGCTGAATAGACAAATCCTCTTCCGCCCTTGGTGAAAGATTATTCCGCGCCTTAGGCCCGCTTGACTAATTCTTAACTTGCCGCCCGCCCGGGGGGGGGGGGGGGGGGGGGGGGGGGGCATCGGTGAATGTAATAGGTTAACTGGAATTGGCGTCGGCAATTCCGAGATCCTTGATTGTTATTATGCCTGACCATTCCAGGCGCGCAAACACATTCAAATTTGACACTATGAAAATGATTAAAGCCCCCATCACAGCATTACTCGTTGCTGCATTTCTTCCATCCATTCAAGCACAGAATATTACTTACGATCTGCGAAGAAATGGCCTAATTTCCAGTGGTGACCCTATCATTGGTGGGACGTCTGGCTCTTATACCGTGAGCGGATTGACCATCACCGTTTTCGACCCGCTGGTGGGTTTGTCATCGTCCGTTTTCAGCGTTAGCACCGACGGCATTGGCATTAGCAATGACCGCATCAATCCCAACCAAAGCTTCAGCATTTCTTTCGATCAGGATGTCCAATTGATCTCAGCCCTAACGCGGATTAATCAATCGCCGCTCTACATTGATGACGTCGATGACAATACGCTGGTAACGATCGTATCGGCGAATTCCCAAACCGCTTTCCCTGCCGATACTTTTTTGGCGGCCAATGTTCCGATCAGCTTGGGTGTCTTGTCCGGTGAGAGCAACTTTGCGGTTTTCTCTTCGATTACTGTGGCAGTCATTCCTGAGCCAGCCCACGCAACTGGCATGATTGCCTTACTGCTTACTGTTGGCGCGATGGCGCTGCACCGCAGGCGCAAGCAAGCTGCTTGAAGCTATTGTGCTCAAGTAAGCGCTTTCCGTTCGAGCGTAAGCCGCATTTTCGAAATCCCCTTTGTATGAATCACAATTGGGATAGGGTAATTGTTGATGACGCGTCGTAAATCGTCTATGTCGTGGTGATATGGAATTCGCCGGATTCATTCACCCGACTATGCGATGAGTAAGGAACAACCGCTCTACGAGGTCTATCGCGACATTAGCACGGCGAAGGTCGGGCTTTATGATGGTGTTCTGCGCAATGCGGGCATCAAGACGATGGTCCGTAATTGGAACGCCGTGTCCATGACCACGGAAATCCCGATCTACGTCATGTATCCGAACATCGTTGTGTTTTCGAAGGAAGATGCGGCCGAGGCCCGCAAGCTGATCGAGGAAGCAGCAAAGCAGCCAGAGGATTTGCCTGCTTGGGAATGCAAACAATGCGGCGCCGAGAACGAAGGCGGCTTTGCCGAATGTTGGCAGTGTTCGACTCCAATAGTAGAGTGAGATTGAGAGTTTTTCCCAGTATTATCATTGGTAGCGCTGGCGCGTCGCCGCGCCGCATGCGTCATGCTGGCTAAAGGGATGGAACTGCGGCGCGGGGACGCGCCAGCGCTACCAAGAAGAAAAGTGGCGATGCGGGCTGTTACCCTTTGATTTTAAAGAACTTACGCTTCCCGGCCTGGATGACGACTTCGTCGTCGGGTTTGTCGAGGATCAGTGTGGTTTCGGAGACAACTTCGTCGTTGAGCTTGACGCCGCCTTGCTCAATGAGGCGGCGGATTTCCTTTTTGCTGGGGAAAAAGTCCGTGGCGTTCATTAGATTGATGAGGCCGTAGGTGGGCTCGGGGCCAGCGAGCGAGGCCCAAGTGAACTCGGGCATGTCATCGGGGCGCTGGTTTTTGGCGAAGACTTGTTCGAATTGCTCCAGCTCTCGCTTGGCGTCAGTGAGGGAGTAGAACATTGCCACGAGCGAGGACGCCAAGTGTTTTTTGGCGAGCATCGGGTGGTCGTTCTTGTGTTTGGCGATGCGCTCTTCGTCCATCATGAGCAGCAGGCGGTAGTAGTCCCACATGGCTTCGTCGCTGATGGACATCACCCGGCCAAACATGTCCTTGGGCGAGTGGTTGAAGGAGATATAGTTGTCCGCGCTCTTAGACATTTTCTTTGTTCCATCGAGGCCGACGAGAAGCGGCATGGTGATGACGGCCTGTTCTGGCTGGCCAGCGTCTTTCTGGAGTTGGCGGCCCACGAGCATGTTAAAGAGCTGGTCCGTGCCGCCGAGCTCGACGTCGGACTCAAGCATCACGGAGTCGTAGCCCTGCACGAGCGGGTAGAGGAATTCGACAATAGAAATCGGGCTGTTGCTGGCGTGGCGTTTGGCAAAGTCGTCGCGCTCCAGCATACGGGCGACGGTCATTTTACGGGCCAGATTGAGCGTGTCGCCAAAGGACATTTTGTTGAACCACTCGCTGTTGTAGCGCACGAGGGTGCGTTCTTCGTCAAGGACTTTGAAAGCTTGTTCGAGGTAGGTTTCGGCGTTGGCGCGCACCTCGTCGGTGGTGAGAACGGGGCGGGTGTCAGAGCGTCCGCTGGGGTCACCAATGGTGGCAGTGTAGTCGCCGATGAGCAGGATGCAGTCATGGCCCATGTCCTGAAACTGCTTCATCTTGTTGAAGACAACGAGGTGGCCGAAGGTGAGGTCTGGCCGGGTGGGGTCGACGCCGAGCTTGATGCGGAGTTTCTTACCCTTGCGGATGCGTTCCATTAGCTCGTCTGCGCCAATGATGGTGTCGATGTTCTGCTTTATGATGTCGAGTCGGCTCATGGGGATTTAGAAAAGTGTGGATTTAAGGCGCATTCACCAGCGATGGACAAGGGTTAAAATATTTGGAAAAACGACTATTATTGAAGAGTTGGCGATTGGAGGCCCCTAATTGGGTTGCATTGCGCATTCAGGCATTCAGGAAGTTAGGGCATGCAACCAATTAGCTTAGCGGAGGTCGATACGCCATCGTCTGACCGAGCAGAGAGTGTCTGGGCTCGCTGGTGCGCTGTTTGTAGCCGCAAACCAAACTCGCCGCAATCGGCGGTGGGCTGCGTCGAGCTGTTGGTGACGGTGTTGGCGATTGCGCTGGCGGTGCTGTTGATCATTGCCGCGGCATCCGTTGCCTATGGAGCGCCGTTGTGGCATATTTGGTCTAAGGAATTCTGGTTGGATGAGCTATACACGTATTTCATGGTGCTGGGCTATCCAGGCAAGACGTTGATCGAGGCCTTGTCTCAGGGCGGGGACTATAATCCACCAGCATTGTATATGGCCCTCAAGGGCTGGTCCTCGTTTTTTGGAGTGTCGGAATCGGCGTTTCGGGCATTCTCCAGTGCGTGCGTTTTCATTGGGCTGGTGAGTGTTTACTATATGCTGGGGAGTCGGTTTTCTCGGCTGGTGTGCTTTGTCACTACGGTCGGTTTTTGGGCAACGACCGGCGGCCAATTGATTGTGCATTCCTTTGAGGCGCGTTTTTACGGCCCTTGGTTTGCTGGGGTGGCAGTGCTTTGTCTGCTGTTGGTTCGGCCCGCTCACTCAAGAGTTGGCCGCGGGTTACGGTATGTGTTGATCGCACTCGTCAGCGTCTGGATCTGCTCGGTACATTATTTTGGCGTGATTTCGCTGGGGCTGATTGGGGCGTCGCACGTTCTGCTTGATTTTCGTACCAAAGATCGCTGGCGGGATGTTGCTGCGCTGCTGCCTGGCGTGCTTGCACTGGCGGTGTTCATTCCACTGTATCAATCGCAACGATCGCTCTTTGCTGATGCGCCTGCAACCTGGATTGCTGACCCGACCTTTGCGGCTTCCGTTCAATTCCTGCGAAACGAGATGCTACTGTGGTTTGTCGGGGTGCCGCTGGCGTTCCTAGCGGTGCAGCTCATTGTGCGAATCAAGCGCCCGCCGCCGCCAGCAATTGACTTTTTAAGAACGTTTGCCGCGCCTTTGGGGCTGGTGGTGTTCCCGTTGGTTTTGGTCACGTTGTCTTGGTTGGTGCAGCCGGTGATGATGGCGCGTTACTGCATGCCATATCTGATCTGCTGGGTGCCCATGGTCGCATTGATACTGTCTCGCAGTGTGATCCCTGTTCGGCTGTTGGTGTTCGCGGCGTTCCTCTGGATTGGTCAGAAATATTGCCTCGGCTATTTGGTGTTGGAGGGCAAGCGGGCGGATTCAGTCGCTCATCACTATTTGGAAGACGCGCAACCAAGCAACGAAACGCCCATTTACGCCTCGACTCGTCTGGCGGCGTATCCGCTTTGGCATTACGGCAAACTGCCGAGGGATTCAGTGGGCATCCTGTTTTTACCGCAGGGGGGGGATGAACGCTTAATGTTGGTTGAGGTGAAAAATCATCTGGCGCTGGAGGGGCTCGGGCTAGACCAGCCCCACCTGACGACACCCCAGCTTTTGCAGGCCAAGGAAAGCTTCTATTTCCTAGTTCAAGGCAATGAACTGGCGAAAATTAGCCGTTTTCTGCCAGGATATGATGTCGAGCGGCTGGCAGACCCCATTGAGGGTGACTTTATGGCGCTCTACCGATTCACCCGGCCAACATCGCCGTCGCCGTAATGAGACAGTGAGCAGTGTTTTTGGGTCAAGAATTCAGTTGACTTAGTCAGTGATTTGCTGAGTGTTATCTGTGAATTCTCTTTTCTGCTTGTGAGAGAAATAACGTTTACCCCCCCCTTTTAATGTTCTACCCGCTGAAAAAGTTCTTCTTGAGTGCTGCCTTACTGGGAGCTGCATCCGCCCACGCCATCACGATCTACATCGACTTTGGCGAAGTTGGTAATGAAACACCGACGACTGGTGGCATTGCTTGGAACAATTTTGCGTCTCAAACCGTCAGCCCAGGTCCACTGGTTTCGCCCAATGGGCAAACCGTTTTGCTGCTAGATGAAACGGGTACGAGTACCGGTATCTCCATGACTACGGGCGGATTTCGCCAATTTAATGGCAGTGGCCTAGCCGCGCCGACACTTGATTATCCGAACTCGGCAACTACGGACAGCTTTTATGTGCAAAATGCCGGGGCTACGGGCACATTAACCATGACAGGCTTGGATTCTGGATACGCTTACACGTTCACCTTCTATGGATCGCGGAGCAGCGTTTCGGACCGCGTAGCAAAATACACCGTTAATCCGGGGGGCACCCAGCCAGTTTCAACTGCTTTTCTCGACACTGGAGGCAATGACTCCATGACCGCGACCATTACTGGTGTCATGCTCGATAGCGGCGATACTGAGATGACTGTATCCATGACGGAAGACGTCACCAATACGAGCCACTTGACTTACCTCAACGTGCTGCAGATTGATATCGTAGCGGTTCCCGAGCCCCGGACTTGGGCGATGCTGGTTGGTGGATTGGCCTTGGGGGTTGCTGTATTGCGTCGTCGCCGTTGAACGGCCGTAGATTTTATTAGGAGTCGGGTAACGAAATCGCGTGGCATTTCATGACAGTTGCTTGGTCGTGGAATCAGCCGCTAGTATTTCTTTGCGGAGGGCGCATTCGTTTGCGCTGCAATGCTTGACTTGGTCTCGCCATGGCGCTTGCTTAGTAAGCTCATTCAATCATTCTTTGACTATGGCACTTGCTA
Source organism: Cerasicoccus arenae (assembly GCF_014651635.1). Taxonomy (GTDB): domain Bacteria; phylum Verrucomicrobiota; class Verrucomicrobiia; order Opitutales; family Cerasicoccaceae; genus Cerasicoccus; species Cerasicoccus arenae. Next base: position 94,790 of record NZ_BMXG01000005.1, read on the forward strand.
CCGGAACTTCCGCACCAGATTTCACGCTCAAGACTAAGAACGCCGACGGCCTTACAGACGTCACCCTCAGCGCCAACTACGGCTCAAAAAAGACGGTTTTGCTCTTTTTTCCGTTGGCTTTCACGAGTGTCTGCCAAGAGGAGATGTGCACGATGAGTGGCCAGCTTGAGGATTACGCCAAGCTCGACTCCGTTGTATATGGCATTTCAGTTGATAGCCCCTTCTCACAAGAGGCTTTTGCCAAGGCTAATCAGATCAGCGTCACACTGTTGTCGGACTTTAATAAGGAAGTCTCCGCGGCTTATGACGTAATTTACGCTGACTTGCTCGGTTTCAAGGGAGTCTCGAAGCGTTCGGCCTTCGTCGTCGATGCTGAGGGTAAAATTGCCTACTCTTGGTCTTCGGATGACCCACATGATTTGCCTCCTTTCGAGGAAATTAAGGCTGTGCTCAGCTAATTCGCATCATTCTTGCTTCGCTTTAACAAATACCATGACTAAACTTGCCGATCCGTTTAACGTCGTCAAAGAACTCTCCGACGCGGGCGTTTACTATTCACTGCCCGAGTTGGAAAAAAAAGGGGTAGGACCGGTTTCAAAATTACCGGTTTCTATCCGCATTGTGTTAGAGAGCGTCCTGCGCAATTGCGGATCGGCTGGCATTACGGAAGGTGATGTTAAGCGTCTAGCCAACTGGAATGCAGCATCTCCTGCGCTGGAAGAGGTGCCGTTTGTGGTTTCCCGCATTGTCTTGCAGGACTTCACCGGAGTGCCGCTACTGGTTGACTTGGCCGCCATGCGTGACGCCGTCGCTGAGCTGAACCAAGACCCGCAGATCATCGAGCCGCTAGTGCCGGTGGACCTCGTCGTCGACCACTCGGTTCAAGTGGACCGCGCAGGGACGGCAGGCGCATTCGTGGCGAACCTCGACCGTGAGTTCGAGCGTAACCGCGAGCGCTACGAGTTCCTCAAGTGGGGCCAGCAAGCATTTGAAACCTTTAGCGTAGTGCCGCCTGCAATCGGCATTGTGCACCAGGTGAATCTAGAATACTTGGCCCGCGTCGTCTTCTCCAAGGAGATTAACGGCCAGACTGTTCTTTATCCAGATAGCCTAGTCGGCACGGATTCGCACACCACGATGATCAACGGCTTGGGCATCGTTGGCTGGGGCGTAGGCGGCATTGAGGCGGAAGCTGGCATGCTTGGCCAGCCGGTTACTTTCCAGACGCCGGAAGTTATTGGCGTGAACTTGACGGGTATGCTCAAGGAAGGCGTCACGGCAACTGACCTAACGCTTCGCATCACGGAATTGCTCCGCGCGCAAAAGGTTGTCGGCAAGTTTGTTGAATTTTATGGCGAAGGCGCTGCAGCTCTGTCGTTGGCTGACCGCGCGACGATCGCCAACATGGCACCAGAGTATGGCGCGACAATGGGCTTTTTCCCTGTCGACGATAAGTCGCTCGAATACCTACACGCCACTGGCCGCACCGACGAGCAGATCGCAATGATCAAGGCTTACCTGGAAGCTCAGGGACTCTTTGGGATGCCAAAGGCTGGCACGATCGAGTATACGCAAACAGTTGACCTCGACTTGGCGACTATCGTTCCCTGTGTTGCTGGCCCGCGTCGTCCGCAGGATCGCATCGACTTGCCCGCGCTCAAGAGCAGCTTTAATACGATGTTACACGCTCCAGTCGCCGAAGGTGGCTACGGCGTGTCCATTGCCAATGGCAAGCGCACCGCGACGGTTAACACGAGCAAGGATGTCGACCGTTGGCGTGACGAAGGTGGCGCGCTGGTCGCCACTGAGACTTTGCCACAAATCACGCACGGCTCAGTGTTGATCGCTGCGATCACCAGTTGCACGAACACCTCGAACCCGTCAGTCATGCTGGCCGCAGGTCTACTAGCCAAGAAAGCGGTCGAAAAGGGTCTGACGGTTGATTCGACGGTCAAATGCTCGCTGGCTCCGGGCTCGCGCGTGGTGACCGATTATTTGAATGAAACTGGTCTGACCGAGTATCTCGATACGCTGGGCTTCAATCTTGTTGGCTACGGTTGCACGACCTGTATCGGCAACAGCGGTCCGCTGGACCAGTCTGTGGAAGAAGCAATTATGGAAGGCGAGCTCGTTACGGCCTCTGTCCTGTCTGGTAATCGTAATTTCGAAGCCCGTGTGCATGGTTCGATTAAGGCAAACTTCTTGATGTCACCGCCTCTCGTGGTCGCCTTTGCGCTCGCGGGCAAGGTGGATATTGACCTCGATTCCGAGCCGCTTGGCACGGGTGCTGACGGTGAGCCGGTTTATCTGAAAGATATCTGGCCGACTCGCGACGAGATCCAGGCCAACATTCTCAAGGGTCTCAAGCCTGAGATGTTCCGCTCAAAATACGCCGAGCTGAATGAAGCCAACCCACAGTGGAACGAAGTACAGACCTCCACGGGTGCGATTTATCAGTGGGACAAAGATTCGACCTACATCCAGCGGCCGCCGTTCTTCGACGGTTTTGGGATGAAGCCCGGTTCGATTACCGAGTTTAAGGGCATGCGTCCGATGGCCCTTATGGGCGACTCCGTCACCACGGATCACATTTCGCCGGCAGGCGCGATCAAGGCAGACTCCCCAGCGGGTCGTTATCTGATCGAAAAGGGCGTTGAAGTGAAGGAATTCAACAGCTACGGCAGTCGCCGCGGTAATGACCGGGTGATGACGCGCGGCACCTTCGCCAATGTTCGCATTCGCAATGAGATGGCCGAAGGCAAGGAAGGTGGCTACACCAAGCTACAGCCGGACGGTAAGATCGAAGCAATTTACGATGCCGCGATGACCTACAAGGAGCGAGGTGCCGGTCTGATCGTCTTTGGCGGCGCGGATTATGGCATGGGTTCCTCCCGAGACTGGGCGGCCAAGGGTACAGTCCTACTCGGCGTGAACGCAGTGGTCACGAAATCTTTTGAACGTATTCACCGCAGCAATTTGATTGGGATGGGCGTTCTTCCGCTCTGCTTCAAGGATGGCGTGGACAAGGATACACTGGGCCTCGATGGTACGGAAACCTTTGACCTTCTAGGGCTTAGCGACGAAATTAAGCCAAATTCCGAGGCAACACTTGTTATCCATCGAACAGATGGAACGAGCGAAGAAGTGATTTTAGATGTGCGGCTGGACACCCAAGTTGAGATCGAATATTACCGTAACGGTGGTATCTTGACTTATGTTTTGCGGCAATTGCTCGATTAAATACATCAGAGAGCTGATTGATCGTTAAACCGGTTGCATCCGATTTTAGTGATCGATCGTTTATTTCCCAAAACTAAATAATTGAATTCCATGGCCGAAGCAGAGAGCCCAGTTTTTCTCATCGACGCCTATTCTGAGCCGGTGATCTTGCGTATTCAAGGACGCGCAAGTTTTCTTAACTGTGCTCCGGTGCGTGATTTCTTTGACCGGGTAGCTGAGATGGGTAAGCGAAGCGTGGTGATTGATTTCCAGGACTGCACTGGGATGGACAGCACCTTCCTGGGCATTATGGCAGGTGCGGCGCTGGAGTTTCGAAAACTTGAGCCACCGGGCGATTTTACGTTGGTGCGGTTGAGTCAGCGCAATTTGGAGCTGGTGCGTAATTTGGGTCTTCACCGGATTATGAATGTGGAGACCGGCTCCTTCGATATGTCGTTTAATGCTTCCAATACAGAGTCTCTCAGTAATGCGAGTCAGACCGAGCGAGATAATGCGGCTATGGTTCTTAAGGCACACGAATGTCTGGTGGAAGCCGATAGCAGCAATCAGAAAAAGTTCCAAGACGTGCTCTCTTTTCTGCGTTTGCAGGTTGATAAAGACGCACCTTAGAGCAATCGATCGTTAGTAAAACGGCGTTTGGAGCGGAGGGGAATTACTCAAACAACGTTAGGACTTATTATATTTAACTACAAAGATCGCGCGCGAACGTAAAGAGATGCCTTGTTCGTCTCGCGGTCCTTTTTGTGCCCATTTTGGAGTGTATATACGTTCGAAGTCGGTCCAAACATAGATGGCGATTGGTCTCAGGGCCGATCTACAACATTTTTTGAGGCGAGGATAGTTGAATCTCATCTTTTTTAAGGTGTGAATTTGCACTACAAATTAATGGGTATTATACTCTGAACTCGCGCCATATTAGCTTTGCTATAGAACTAGGTGAATGACCTCGCTAGCGAACTGGTGGGAGGGCTTCTGTAGCACTTCCTATCTGCCTCATGAGAACGAATATCCATGGGACCCATCTGTCCTATGGCTTAGTGTCATTGCCAATGGCGTGATCTTCATGGCCTATTGTTCGATTTCGTTTGGATTGTTTTACTTTGTGCGTCGTCGCCGCGACCTGATTTACAAGCGGATCTTTGTCTTATTTGGGCTGTTCATCCTGTGCTGCGCCACGACACACGCCATAGCCATTTTGACGATATGGAAGCCCTACTATTTGTTTGAAAGCATGGTGTTACTGGTGACAGGAGTGGTTTCTCTGGCAAGTGCCATCGTGATGTTTCGTATGATCCCTGAAGCCCTGCAACTGCCCAATCCGCAGGAATTGCGAAAGACAAAACAGGAGCTGGTCAATGAAGCCCGTAAGAAAGCTGATGCTGAGTCTGCCAGCGAAATGAAGTCTCAATTTCTAGCCAATATGTCTCACGAAATTCGCACGCCGCTCAATGGGCTACTTGGCGCAATCGAGCTATTGGGTGACGATCCTGAGCTTCAGGATAAATATCAGACAGAGCTTACCATTGCTCAACAGTCGGGGAAAAACCTAGTTGCTATCATTAATGACATTCTGGATCTGGCGAAAATTGAAGCGGGCAAGCTAGAAATGCGCTGTATTCCGTTCGACGTTAAATTCATAATTTCGAATATTGTGGAGCTATTTCGGATGAAGGCGGAAGCAAAGGGTCTTTTATTGTCCGCAAATTTTTCTTCCGATTTACCTGCCTATGTCTATGGCGATCCGGTGCGTCTTTCGCAGATCGTTACGAACCTTGTCGCGAACGCGATCAAATTTACCGACAAGGGAAGCGTGAAGATTATGGCCCATCTTGAAGAGGTCAAAGACAACTATGTTGGTCTAAGCATTGTTATAGAAGACACTGGTATCGGGATACCGGATAATCGTGTCTCGGAGATTTTTGAAACGTTTCAGCAAGTGCACGGCGAGATAAATGAAGAACGTGGCGGCTCAGGGCTCGGGTTAGCCATTTCCAACCACCTTGCCAAGAAAATGGACGGCGGTATTATGGTGGAAAGTAAACTGGGCGAAGGTTCCACCTTTACGGTGCTTGTCCGCTTGTCTGCTCCGAGTGAGATAGCCACCGACTGTAAAGAAGCTCCTCCCGTTTGGCAGTCTCTGGCACCTCCTCCGGGCAAGTCCTCGCTCAATATTCTATTGGCGGATGATAATGCGTCTAGCCGTCATATTCTCCGCAAGATGCTTTCAGTGGATGGAGTCAATGTCGCTGCAGTTCAAAATGGATTGGATGCGCTGACGGCGCACGACGAGAATGATTTCGACGTAATCATTATGGATGTGCGAATGCCTAAAATGGATGGCATCGCTGCTATCCGCAAAATTCGTTCGACTAAAAAAGATGCTGATAGGCGAATCCCGATTCTCGTTCTGACAGCTTATGCGATGGCAGAGGATCAAGCTCGCGTTATTAGTGCGGGTGCCGACGCTTATTTGGCGAAGCCCTACCAGCGACAAGAATTAATGACCAAGCTTCAGCAGCTTCTGGACTCGCAAGGCAAAGCTAAGATTGGTGCTGTTCGATGACTTGTCTTTGTTCGTTCTTCCGCTCTGGTTGGCCAGAATAAAAGCAACCATGCTAAAATGCTGGAGTTTCTATCTTTGTCCGTAGTAGGCCGATGCTCCATGTTTGCGGAAGAAATGCTTATTACGTAAGTGATCAGGAGCTCCAGTTAAGTCGGGATTCAGAGCGAGACTTTTCAAGGCCATGTCTGCTACGATTTCCAGAGCGCGTGCATTTTCTACGGACTTGTTGGCGGATGTTCCCCATGCAAATGGGCCATGGTGCTGGACCAAAATAGCGGGAATCTCGGTGGGATCCAGATCCGCAAAACGCTCAACGATCACATTGCCGGTTTCCCATTCATAGTCCCCATCGACTTCGTTGACGCTCATGATACGGGTCACGGGGACTGGGCCATTAAAGTAGTCGCAATGAGTCGTGCCCAGGCAAGGCAGGTCGCGGCCAGATTGAGCAAAGGCCACGGCATTGCGCGAGTGTGTGTGAACAACCGAGACGACACCTTGGTCAGCCCAGGCGCAGTAAAGTCTTCGGTGCGTTGGCGTGTCGGAGGAGGGCCGTAGTTCGCCTTCGACAATGCGCCCGTCTAAATCAAGAAGCACCATGTTCTCGGGGGTAAGCGCGTCGTAGTCGACGCCGCTGGGCTTGATCGCGAAAATGCCGCTATCTGGATCCAGCACGCTAACGTTGCCAAATGTGAGGTCGACGAGACCGGTCGCCGGAAGTTTACGATTGGCTTCGTAGCAGGCTTCGCGGATGGCTTGGTAGTTCACGCTAAACCTTTCAGGCCGTAGCTTGTGGCGTTCCAGCGTAGCTCGTTGCGGAATTGCCGCAGGTTCGTATCTTGGTCAATGACCAACGCTTCGATGCTAGCCATTTCGGCAAGCATGAGAAGCTGATCCGTCGTCGTCGAGTAGCTGAAGACTGTGTGGTGGGCACCACCAGCATGAATCCAGGCAGCGGCCCCGGTTTTCAGGTTAGGCATGACTTCCCACAGCACGCGGGCAACGGGCAACTTCGGCAAGGCTTGTTCGGGCGGGTAGGCGACGACTTCGTTAATGAGTAGGCGGAAGCGATTGCCCATGTCGACGAGAGACGCATTGAGCGCAGGGCCGGGCTTACCGTCAAAAACAAGGCGGACGGGATCGTCTTTGCCGCCGATTCCCAGTGGATGAATCTCGCAGCTCGGTTTCTTTGTGGCAATGCTGGGGCATATTTCCAGCATGTGTGCGCCGAGGCAGCGCATGCCGTCAGGTTTAAAATGGTAAGTGTAGTCCTCCATGAAGGAGGTGCCAGCATCCGCGCCGGCATTCATTGCCTTCATGACGCGCAATAGGGCGGCGTGTTTCCAGTCACCTTCTGCGCCAAAGCCGTAGCCATCCGCCATGAGCCGTTGTGCAGGCAGACCAGGAAGCTGACAGAGCCCGTGAAGGTCCTCGAAGGTGTCCGTGAATGCGCCGAAGCCACCGGTTTCAAGGAAAGAGCGCAGCCCGAGCTCGATCTTCGCTGCGGTGCGGAGGCTTTCGTGTCGTTCGCCAGCTTTCGCCAACTCAGGCGCGAGATCATAGTTATCTGCGTAGATGCCGCATAGGTCGGTCACTGCGGAATCCGACACGTCGTTAATAACGCCGACGAGATCACCAATGCCATGGGTATTAACGGAGACGCCAAAGACTCTTTCCGCCTCAACCTTGTCGCCATCGGTTACGGCGACCTGTCTCATGTTGTCTCCAAAACGAACGACTTTGAGAGATTGGAACTCTGCCCATGCTGCCGCTACGCGGGCCCAAGCCGCTAGGTCATTGCGGATTTCCGGATCTTCCCAATGGCCAACGATCACGTGGCGAGCCTGCCCAATTCGCGCGCAAATGTGCCCGAACTCTCGCCCTCCGTGGGCGGACTGGTTCAGGTTCATGAAGTCCATGTCTATGCTTGCCCAGGGGATATCGCGATTAAACTGCGTATGAAGATGGCAGAGCGGCTTCTGCAATGACTTCAACCCAGCGATCCACATCTTGGCTGGGGAAAATGTATGCATCCAGCAGACCATGCCAACACATGCTGGCGTGTTGTTGGCTTCACGGCAAAGTGCGGTGATTTCTTCGGACGTTTTCAAGCATGGCTTGAATACGATTTTGAGCGGTAACGCGTCGCCGGCATTCAGGGCGGTGACGATGGCATAGCTATCGGCATCGACTTGGCGGAGTGTTTCCGGGCCGTAGAGATGCTGGCTGCCTGTGGCTAACCAGAGTTCACGAGAAGAGGTTGTCATGGATGATTTATTCGAAATTTAAGATGTAGTTTGAAACAGGAGCAGCATCGACGGATTCGGGCTTTGAATCGCAAGTTTTCATCGTCGGTTTGCCATCTTTGATGCGTAGCAGTTCCTTCATAACATTGCCCAAGTTGACCACGGATACGCCGCCAAAGGCGTCGTGGACCTTTTCGTAGAGTGCATATATCTCGTTATATATTGCGCGGTTCGCTTCAATCGGCTGGTAGCTTTGGGGGCGTATGTGAGCCATGACGGCTTGGGCGGAGGCGTAGTCGGTATGGACACCTGCCACAACTGAGGCCCCGATCGCTGCGCCCAGTGCACAAGCTTGTGATGAGGCAGTGATTTGCATTTCTCGACCAAGAACATCAGCGTAGATTTGCATGAGCAGCGGGTTTTTTTCCGCAATGCCACCAGCGCACACAACGCAGTCGATTCGCACGCCATAAGCTTCCATGCGCTCAATGATTTTTCGGGCACCAAAAGCGGTTGCTTCGATCAGGGCGCGGTAGATGTCGGCCTGTGTAGTGTGCAAAGTCTGGCCAAGGAGCAAACCAGTGAGCCGCTGGTCAACGAGCACGGTTCGATTGCCATTGTTCCAGTCAAGCGCAAGTAGTCCATGCTGCCCAGGGTGTTGCTTGGTGGCTTCCTGAGTTAGTTTGACGTGGAGACTGGGGCTGCCTTGGCATACGCCTTCCACCCACCACTTGAAGATGTCGCCAACGGCGCTTTGGCCAGCCTCAACGCCATAGCAACCAGGGATGATGGAGCCATTGACGATGCCGCAGATTCCAGGGATTTCCTTAATTTCTTGGTCGGCAGGCATGACTGCACAGTCGCAAGTCGATGTGCCGATGACCTTGACCAATGTGCCGGGCTTTACCCCGCAAGCGATCGCACCGTAGTGGACGTCCATTAATCCCATTGCGATTGGGATGCCAGTAGGCAGCCCCAAGCGATGGGCCCAATCGTCACAAAGATGTCCGGCGGTGGCATCTGAGTTGAGGGCCTTCTCGTAGAGCCGGTGACGCAGGTCAGCGAGCTTTGGATTGAGCATGGCGAGAAATTCCTTGTCCGGCAGGCCATCCCATTCGGGCGCATAAAGCGCCTTATGGCCAGCTGCACAAACACTGCGCTGAATCTTTAAGGGGTCCGTTATCCCGGAGAGAACGCTGGGAATGAAATCGGAAAGCTCGACCCAACTATGCGCCGCGTCGAAGACTTCGGGGTCAACGTTTAGGCAATGCCAAATTTTGCTCCACCACCATTCGGAGGAATATGTATCGCCAGTTCGGGCAACGAATTGTGGGCGGTGCTCCTTGGACAGCGCCGTGATGCGTGCAGCTTCCTCGTGGCTGGTATGATCTTTCCAAAGCCAGCATTGCGCGTTTAGGTTGTCCCTGAATTTCGGGTTGAGCGCGAGTGGTGCGTTCGCTTCGTCAACGGGTAAAGGGCTGGAACCAGTCGTATCGACTCCGATGCCGACAACGCTTTTGGCGCTAAATAGTGGATCGGCTTTCTTTGCCCGTTCGATCGCCTGTCTTACGGAGGATTCCAAGCCCTCCAAATAGTCGCCGGGGTGCTGACGTGCTAAGTTCGCATCATGAGGATCTAGAAGAATTCCTTCTTTGCCCGATGGGTAATGAAGAACGCCTTCGCCGATTTCTGCTCCATCCAAGCAACGTACAACAACGGCCCGCACAGAATTTGTGCCGTAATCAATTCCTAGGGTATAAGCCATCAACCCATAATATGGATTACAGCGGCGGTAAAAAGGCTATTGGGACTTGACAGTCAAGTGTCCGTGAGTCTGTTGACGAACGGTTTGGCCATTAACCCAAGTGGGACCAATGAGGGTTGCGCGCGGAAAGGGGGGAGCGCCCTTATCTCCCCGGTGAATCATACCGATGAGCATATCCATTGCAGTCTGTCCGACAATGTCATTGTGTTGATTCATGCCCGCCCAATTGGGTCGGGATGCCCGCCATTCCAACTGGATGAGTCCAATGTCTTTCGGGACCTTGAGCCCCATGTCTTCTAGCCAAGCATGGACTTCATTGTAGAGCGTGAAAATGACATCAGGCTGCTCTTTCTTCAGCCAATCCTGAAAATGCCGATGATTCTCCCGTGCCTTGGCAACATCAAAAAATGGTTGTATGCGACGGGATTTGGGCAAGACTGTCTGCCCACTTTGATAACCGGCGCTGAATCGGTGTTCGACAAGTTGGTCGATTACGGAATCCAAGACTAAGCCAGGTCTCTGATAGCCAAGTTCCAGCGCTTTTTCAAAAGCGCGCAGAGCCAAAATGTGATGATCAACGCATGAAAATGACAACGTTGGCTCGCGCGTGCGCACGCCGGTAACAACGCAAGGAAACGCCTCGATCACGGGAACGAAGGCTGGCGGTAGTTGATTCTCATTCATCAATCCGACAACTACAATACCGCGTATGCCGCGGGTTTGGAGTATATCTATCCAACGTTGGCCAGACATTGATTGATCGAATAGCCATAGTGAATCGATGGCATATCCGAGCTGTGACGCACGTTCTTTGCAGCCGGTAACGTAGTTGGGAATGGTTGGATGCTCACGAAAGGCGCGGTGGTTTTGATTGCCGTTTATCAGTGCAATGGTAGCGGATACAGAGTCACTCCCTCGCTTGCGCATTTGGGACATGACTTCGCCGAAGACTTGATTGCGGCGATAGCCAAGCTCATTAGCGACGGCCAAAATTTTGTTTCGAGTTTCCTCGGATATCGAGGGATCATGCTTGAGCGCAAGCGAGACAGCGTTTTTTGAAACGCCGATTCGGTCCGCTATTGTCTGCATGGTAACTTTCATCTCAGACGAGTGGCATCACAGCTCGCTATTGCGTTACTAATTACGCACGCGCTGATAAAGAATGCGCCAGTTGGTATCCCGGATACGGGTTAGGTGGCTAATAAGGCGGCGTCGGTATTCGATGTTCTTCTCGATATTGTCCTCGGCTCCAGCGGTGGACTTAAAGTAATCGTAGAAGTGCGTTTTGCTCACGTCGTCTAGATCGCGTTTGGCGAAGTTGATAACGTGCTGAAGAAAGAGCTTGGTCTCGCGCTCGTAGTATTCAGTGCGCTGCTTGCGGTCGCTCATGGCCTCGAGGTAGTCATCATAAAGGCGACGCAACTCGTCATTGTTATAGAATGCAGGCTTGTCTGTGAGGTAATTGTAGATGGCAACGGAGTCGTCGTTGAATTGGCGAACCATGTCATACTGGCGTTGCCATTTGGGCCAGCTAATCTGCTCCCATTGAGTGACGGAATCAATGCGGTAGCCGAACCAGCGGATAATCGCGCCGTCCTTTTCTATGTCGCCGCGAAGAGCTTCTTCTTCGGCAAAATTATCAGGCATATCCTTGCGTACATAGGTGGCCACGGCAATGACTTCGCCAGTGTCCAAGTCAATGATGGGGCTGCCGCTGTTGCCTGGCACGAAGCGGGCATCGATCTCGACACGATCAGGCCCAATGCCAAGCACCTGCCCTTCAACTTGCGTGACGACCCCCCCCCCCAGTTTGTTGCCAGGGACGACGACGCGGTCCTTAATGTGTGTATCTTCCGCAACATTGATTGCAGCCTTCAGGCTACCTTGCGTATTATTGACCGCTATAACTGCGATGTCGTGGCCGATAGCACCATAGATATCCTGAGCGTCCACGGGGTCGCCGTTGACCGTGCGTAGCCGCAACTGACGGTGCCCAGAGAGTACGTGCTGATTGGTCACGATAAAATCACGACCGCGGATATTGCAGAAAAAGCCAGTGCCGACTCCTTTATCGCCTTCGATGACGACAATCGCAGCGAGTTGTTCAGCAGTCAGCAGGGTCTGTTTGGTTTCGGCCTCTACCACTTCTTCCATGACTTGCTCGCCCGGGAGCTTATCGCTGGCTATAGGGGCGAAGATGCTGCCCGATCGGGGTTGTTCTGGTTCAGGAATGGGCTCCGGCTCACTTGGTGTCGGGGTGACCGTTGTTCGGGGCGTTTGGTCGATTTCGGTAACTGTGGCCGCAGGAGCGACAGCCACATTGTCGGCGGGAATGGCGGGGAGGTCGAGTGCCCCAAAGACAATGCCGTTCGGGTCGATGTCAAAAAAGGCCGGGCGGGGCCGGTTGAGCGTTAGTTCCTCTGGAGTGACTTTTACGCCGAACTCAGGCTGGATCAGGGCCGTGACGTTGGCGTATTCTTTTTCTTCCGCACGTTCGGCCATGGTTTTGACAATGGCAACTGGTTCGCGGGTGAGCCAAACGGCAACGTGGGTGCCATCGGAATTTTTCCACACAACTAGGTCTGTGGCCACGCCAGCTAGGTTTTCTTCACCCACCCACCATGCGTCACGAGGGAATTTTCGCTTATCAGTGAACCAGTCGAGTTTACTAGGCAGGGCGTCCTCCAGAGCCTCATTAGAGGCAAGGAGCCATTCTGGCGTGGGGTCGTAGTTGATCAGCAGGTAATTGTTTTCGTGGATTGCGCTGGCGAGCGCTTCTGAGCTTAGGGGGAGGGGGGAGGATGAAAAGTGGTCGGTTGCATGACGCTGTGCGCTCCAGAAATCTACCGAGGTAAAGCTGCGGCCGTGTCCGAAGCTGACGATCTCGTGTCGCAGGGCAAAGGGCTTGCGGGTGAAGGCGGTGGAGAAGAGTTTGTAGCGCTTGGCTCGTGCGGGTCCGTTTTGGCCTTGGAAGAGAAATCCGCCGCCGTTTTCGCTCTCCTCGTAGATGACGATTCGCACGGCACCTTGAGCGCGGTAGGTCGCGCAATTTGCGTAGGTTTCGCGGGCTCGCAAAAGCAATGGCACGCCATCACGGGGTTGATTATAGAGCGTGCGTGCGGTGGGGGTGGGGAGGGTCTCGGTCGAAGTTGGCGCTTGTGCGCGCAACAAAACCGGCAATAGCAGACTGGCCACAACCAAAACTGAGATTAAACGAGACACTGTGTATAGATATCACGAAGCTTTTTAGGTTTGGCAAGCTTCGGTAATAATTGCCGGTTTTTCTGCTTATAAATCCTCTCAAAGGGGGGGGGAGGGACGACATTTGAGTCTTATCTTTGGTAAGTTGGGTAAGATACTAAAAATAAGCTTGCGCTTGCCTTTATTTCGCCTATCGATACCCAACTTTCCTTTCCTTACATGGCTGAAACTCCAGACAACATCTACCACGTTTTCGACCGTATGCTCCCGCGAGCAGATCGTGAGGCGGCGCTTAAGCAGCGTTCGCATGTGTTTTGGTTGTTTGGGTTGAGCGGCTCGGGTAAGAGCACGCTGGCGCTGGCGCTGGAGCGGGAGCTGTTTAAAGCGGGGCGTTTTGCCCAAGTTCTCGATGGTGACAACATCCGCAGCGGGCTCAACCGCGACCTTGGCTTTTCCGACGCAGATCGCTCCGAGAACATCCGCCGCATTGCCGAAGTCGCGAAGCTATTTGCGCAGGCGGGTGTGGTCACGATTACGTCGTTTATTTGTCCGAAAGAGGAGCTCCGGGCGTTGGCGCGGGAAACCATTGGCGCGGACGATTTTTCCGATATTTACGTGAAGGCCAGCTACGAACGCTGCCAGGAACGTGACCCCAAGGGACTTTATAAGAAAGTGCAGGCCGGCCAGGTAAAGCAGTTTACCGGCAAGGACAGCGGATTTGAAGAACCCACCGCGCCTGCACTGATCATCGACACCGAAAACGAAACCATTGAACAAAGCGTCCAAAGGCTGCTCGACTATGTGCTGCCGCGCGTGGAAGCATAAACCTTTCTCATGGAAAACCACCACAGTTATCAGGTAAACCACCTCAAGCAACTTGAGTCCGAGGCGATCTACATCTTGCGGGAGACCGCTGCGCAGTTTGAAAAGCCGGCGCTGCTCTTTTCGGGCGGTAAGGACTCAATCGTCATGGCATGGCTGGCACGCAAGGCCTTCTATCCGGCCAAGCTGCCTTTCCCGCTTGTTCACGTGGACACTGGCCATAATTTCCCCGAGACGATTACCTACCGCGATCAGTTTGTGGCGGACATTAAGGCGAACCTCATCGTTGGCTCCGTGCAGGAGTCCATTGACCAAGGCCGCGCTGTGGAAGAAAAGGGGGCCAAGGCTAGCCGCAACGCTCTGCAGACCGTGACCCTGCTCGACACGATTGAGAAAAATGCCTACGATGCCTGCCTTGGTGGTGGTCGCCGAGACGAAGAAAAGGCTCGCGCCAAGGAGCGCTTTTTCTCGCACCGAGATGAATTCGGTCAGTGGGACCCGAAAAATCAGCGACCCGAGCTTTGGAATATCTTCAACGGCCGTAAGCTACAGGGTGAGCACTTCCGTGTGTTCCCTCTCTCCAATTGGACCGAGATGGACGTATGGCAATACATTAAGGCGGAGAAAATTCCACTGCCTAATCTATACTTTGCCGATGAGCGTCCGGTCTTCACGCGTGATGGCGTGACACTTGCGCAAACGGACTTCATTACGCTGCTGCCGGAAGAAGAAGCCAGCAAGCGTATGGAGATGGTCCGCTTCCGCACTATCGGCGACGCGACTTGCACGGGTGCCGTTCGCTCCAACGCGAGCACGATTGACGATATCATTGAGGAAGTCGCCGCCGCCCGCCAAACCGAACGCGGTGGCCGCTCCGACGACAAGCGCTCCGAAACCGCGATGGAAGACCGTAAGAAGCAGGGTTACTTCTAAGCCTGGGCTGCACGAACGACTTTTTTATTTAATTTCTATTTTTCAATTTCATGAGTGAAGAACGCGGATACTTAGACATGGACTTGCTCCGTTTTACGACGGCGGGTTCGGTGGACGACGGCAAGAGCACGCTGATTGGTCGACTGCTTTACGACTCGAAGAACATTTTCGAAGATCAGATGGAGGCGATGGAGCTGAGCTCGAAGTCGCGCGGCGATGAGCACGTTAATTTGGCGCTGCTGACCGACGGTTTACGCGCCGAGCGCGAGCAGGGCATTACAATTGATGTGGCCTATCGCTATTTTGCCACGCCGAAGCGCAAGTTCATCATCGCGGACACGCCGGGGCATATCCAATACACGCGCAACATGGTGACGGGGGCCTCCACGGCCAACCTCGCCATTGTTCTGATTGATGCGCGCAAGGGCGTGATTGAGCAGACTTGCCGACACGCGTTCATTGCGAGCCTGCTGCGCATTCAGCACGTCGTGATTTGCGTTAACAAGATGGACCTCGTCGACTGGAGCGAAGAAGTTTACGAGCGGATCATAGGCGACTTTAAGAAATTTGCCTCGCGCCTGGATAACGTCGTCGAAGTGACCTTTATTCCGATCAGTGCGCTCAAGGGCGACAACGTGGTCGATAAGTCCAAGAACATGGACTGGTACCAAGGCCCGACGCTCATGTATCATCTGGAGCATGTTTACGTGGGCCCGGACGCCAACCACATCGATGCGCGCTTCCCCGTACAGTGGGTGATCCGTCCAATGTCCAACGAGTGGCACGACTTCCGGGGCTATGCAGGCCGTGTGGCTGGTGGTGTTTTCAAGCCGGGTGACGACGTCGTGGTACTGCCCAGCGGTTTTACGACCAAAATTAAAGCGATCCACACAATCGACGGCGAGATTCCCGAGGCATTTAACCCGCTGTCGTGCACGATCACGCTGGAAGACGAGATCGACATTTCACGTGGTGACATGATCGCCAAGCCGAACAATCAGCCCAAGATTGATCAGGATATTGAGGCCATGGTTTGCTGGTTCTCCGACAAGAAAAAGCTGAAGGGCCGCGAGAAGTATATCATTCGCCACACCACCAAGGAAGCCAAAGTGATCGTGAAGGACATTCGCTACAAGGTGAACATTAACACGCTGCACAAAATCGACGACGATCTGGAGCTATCGCTCAACGACATCGGCCGTATCTGCCTGCGCACGTCCTCTCCACTGTTCTATGATAGCTATTCGCGTAACCGCCAGACAGGCAGCTTTGTGCTCATCGACGAGTTTACCAACGAGACCGTTGCCGCAGGGATGATTCTGTAAGAGTGCTTGGCGCAAATCTTTTCGGTTAGTATCAATTCCGGATTCTGACCAAGAGCGCTGCGCCAGATACTGGCGCAGCTTTTGCATAGACTTGCTGGGCTGTCTGAATTTAGCTGATAGCTGATGGCAACCCCTTGGCAAATATCGGTGGACACTGGCGGAACGTTCACCGATCTTATTGGTGTGGATCCCAATGGCCGTGCTCAGCGCGCCAAGGTGCTGTCCAACGCCAGCTTGCGTGCGCTGGTAGCGGGTAAATCGGGTGGTGGCTGGCTAAAGCTGAATGCCAGTTGGGGCCTGCCGGATGGATTCTTTAAAGGCTTTTTGGCCACTTTTCCCGGAGGCGAATCGCTGAGCGTGCTTGACTACCGAGCGCGTGACAAGGCGATGCTGCTCGATATGCATGGCCGCCTGCCGCCGGGCTCGATGATCGAGCTATCAACTGGGGAAGAGGCCCCTATCCTCGGTGCCCGAGTGATGACGCGGACTCCGGGTGACCAGCCACTGCCGCCAATGAATCTCCGTCTTGGCACTACGCGCGGGACGAATGCACTCCTTGAGCGGAAGGGGACTAAGACGGTGCTTTTTGTCACTGAGGGATTTGGCGATTTATTGGCGATTGGGGATCAGCGACGTCCCGACCTCTTTGCGTTGAATATCGAGAAGCCGGTACCGCTCATCAGTCAGGCGATTGAGGTGACGGGCCGTCTCGATGCCGATGGCAAAGAAATTGTTTCCCTGAAGCTAGACCAAACGTTGTGGGACCAAGTGAATGCTGTGCGCGCATCTGGTTGTAAAGCCGCCGCTGTCGCGCTGTTGCATAGCTACCGTAATCCAGTACATGAGCAGGCTCTGGCGCAGTTTTTGGCCGAAGCTGGTTTTAAGGTAGTGACGCTTTCATCTCAGATCGCGCCGTTTATTAAGCTGCTCCCCCGTGCGCAAACCGCCGTTGTCGACGCCTATCTCAGCCCGGTTATGAACACCTATCTGAATCAGGTGCAATGTGCTTTGGGTAGTGGCCGGCTCCGTGTGATGACCAGCGCGGGTGGCCTCGTGGCGCGCGAAAGTTTTCGCGCGAAGGATGCTCTATTGAGTGGGCCAGCGGGCGGCGTGGTTGGTGCTGTTGCTAGTGGCCAGCAAGCGGGCTATCCCCGTGTCATCGCTTTTGATATGGGCGGTACGAGCACCGACGTTTCCCGCAGCGAAGGTGATTTTGATTATCGCTCCTCGCATCGCGTGGGTGACGCATCCATTCTCGCACCCGCCTTGAAAATTGAAACCGTGGCCGCAGGCGGAGGTTCGATTTGTGGCTGGGACGGGCGCAAGCTTTTCGTCGGGCCGGACAGTGCGGGCGCACATCCAGGGCCAGCTTGCTACGGAGCTGGTGGCCCGTTGACGGTGACGGACGTGAACTTACTGCTTGGCCGAGTGTTGCCTGAAGCCTTTAGCATCCCAGTATATCCTGATCATGCGTCTAAGGCGGCGGATGCCATTGCGTGTCAAGCGGACATCCCCCAGGCAGAGTTGTTAACCGGTTTTCTGCGCATAGCCAACGAACGTATGGCGGCCGCGATCGAAACGATTTCTGTGCGAGAGGGTTACGACCCACGCGAGTATGCGCTGGTGGCTTTTGGTGGTGCTGGTGGTCTGCATGCTTGTGCCATTGCGGACGAACTCGGAATGGATACCGTGCTCTTTCCGCCGCACGCGGGCATCCTTAGTGCGTATGGTATCCAGCAGGCGAGGGTGGAGCGTATCGGCGAACGTCAGGTGATGCGACCACTGGTGGAAGTTCAACTTACACTAGGCTCACAGTTAAAAGAGTTGGCCGCTGAATTGCGTTGCGAGATGCAAGCTGAAGGATTGGCTGAAGCGGATTTAGAAGTTCGGCAGCAGCGTGTGACTTTGCGATTGGATGGGCAAGAGTCCACCTTGACGATTGACTACGCGATGTACCTTGCAGCGGCTTTTCAGCGCGAATACGAACAGGTGTTCGGTTATTTCCCACAAGGCCGAAGTATCGAAGTCGTTGCATTACAAGTGGTGATTTCGACTGCTGACGTTGTCTTGCCGGATGAAGTTTTCTCGAAGACACCCGCTGAGTTGTCACTGCGTGGGCAGGTACGTGAGGGCTTTGCCGAGATGGCGATCTTATCACGAGATGAACTGCCAACAGGGGCCTCGTTGGACGGCCCAGCCATTATTTACGATGAGACTTGCACCTTGTTCATCGAAGCACAGTGGCGTGCGGTTATCGGCTCAAACAGGACACTTCGCATGGAACGAAAGTCACCCGCCGTGCGTGGTGCTGCAGTGGCGGAGGCCGTGGCTCGCGAACTCTTCACCAACCGCTTCCGTCAAGTGGTCGATGAGATGGGGGTGCAGCTTGAGCGTACTGCGGTTTCGACCAACGTGAAGGAGCGTCTCGACTTCTCTTGTGCATTGCTTGATGGTCAGGGGCGACTGGTTGCCAATGCTCCGCATATCCCGGTCCACCTCGGCGCGCTTGGGCTTTGCGTGCGCACAATTGCGCAGCAGATAAGTCTGTCTTCTGGGGATGTAATCGTGACGAACCATCCGGGCTATGGTGGGTCGCATTTACCCGACGTCACGGTGATCACGCCGGTATTTTACAAAGGACGGCTCATAGCCTACGTGGCTAATCGCGCACATCATGCTGAGCTGGGGGGGATACGTCCGGGTTCCATGCCGCCGAATGCAACTTGCTTGGCTGAAGAAGGTGTGGTGATTCCTCCCATGTATCTTTTCCGCGCTGGCGAGAGCCAGATGAATGGACTTGAAGCCTTGCTGCGCAACGCTCCGTATCCTTCGCGAGCTGTAGAAGACAACATTGCAGATCTTAATGCGCAGGTTGCGGCGAATCGACGTGGCGAAAAGCAGGTATTGGCTTTGGCGAAAACGTATGGTGCCGATGCGATTGAACATTATATGCAGTCGTTGTTGGATTTTTCGACGGAAGCACTACGTTCTGCGTTATCCGCGCTTCCGGCTGTATCGCGAAAGGCGGTATCTGTGCTGGACGATGGCCAGGAAATTCATGTTTCGCTGGAGGCTCAGGAAGGAGCATTAATCATTGATTTCGCGCAAACGTCGAAATCGCATCCAGGTAATCTCAACGCCACACCTGCGATCGTCTCAAGTGCGCTGATCTATGTGCTGCGACTGCTCGTAAGCGAAGACATTCCGCTCAACGAAGGGTTACTGGTACCAGTGAGCGTTAAGCTGCCGCGCTGCTTTTTGAACCCTGAATTTCCGGATGATCCACGTGAAGCGCCGGCGGTGGTTGGTGGTAATGTGGAGACGAGTCAACGCGTGGTTGAGTGCTGTTTGCGCGCGTTGGGTATTGTGGCGGATAGCCAAGGCACGATGAATAATTTCATCTTCGGCAACGATACATTGAGCTACTACGAAACGATTGGGGGGGGGGCAGGTGCGAGCAACGGGTATGAGGGCGCTTCGGGCGTGCACACGCACATGACAAACACTGCGATTACTGATCCAGAAATTTTGGAGCGTCGTTATCCGTTGCGCTTGTGGCGTTTTGCATTGCGAGTAGGTTCGGGCGGTTGTGGGCGCTGGCGTGGGGGCGATGGACTTGTGCGCGAAGTGGAGTTTTTAACTCCAGTTTCGGTTTCTTTATTAACGCAGCATCGTGCTCGCGGTCCGCGTGGTCGACAGGGAGGGGGGGATGGTGCACCAGGTCGGCAAGTCCGCATGCGGTTAGATGGCCATCAGGATATCTTGTCGGCAAGTGTGGACTATGAAGCACAGGTGGGGGAGCGTTTATGCATCGAGACACCGGGGGGGGGAGGCTTTGGCGCATGATTCCGACAGCTATCATTTCTCATCCGGACTGTGCGTTGCACGATACTGGTAGTTATCACCCGGAGCGTGCTGAGCGCACGCAAGTAGTGGTTGATGCATTACAACGCTTTTTTACCGGGAACGAATTGCTTTGGCTTGAAGCTGAGCCAGCGGCATTGAAATGGATTGAAACCGTGCATGACGCGGCTTACGTGCGGCAAGTCGAGGAAGTATGCTTGCGGGGAGAATCGGTGCTGGATCGCGGGGATACGCAGGTTTGCGAGGATTCCTTTGCGGTTGCTCGTTTGGCTGTTGGTGCTGGGTTGATGGCGGTTGACGTAGTGATGCAGGGTAGGGCAAAGAACGCCTTCAGCGTTATGCGTCCACCGGGACACCACGCAGAACGAGCGGAAGCGATGGGTTTTTGTTTGTTTAATAACATAGCGATTGCTGCGCGATATGCACAACAGCGGTACGGCTTGTCTCGAGTCGCAATCATCGACATTGATGTGCATCATGGAAACGGTACTCAATCCGCGTTTTATCGTGATCCTACAGTGTTCTTTGTGAGTTTTCACCAATACCCGTTTTATCCGGGGACAGGTATGAAACGAGAGATCGGAGATGGGCCAGGCGAAGGCTTTACGCTGAACATCCCTTTAGTGGCAGGCGCATCTTACGCTGAGTACTTAAGCGACTGGCAGACGCAGGTGTTACCTGCTTTACAGCGCTTCTCGCCCGAGCTCATCCTTTTATCGACGGGCTTCGATGCGCACGTAGATGACCCTCTGGCCAATCTTAATTTGAATGATGCGGACTACCACGAGCTTACTCGCCTGATCAATGACTTTGCTTTGCAAAGTTGCGATGGTCGGTTGGTCTCGATAATGGAAGGTGGCTATAGCTTGGATGCATTGGCACGCGCTTCGATTTGTCATGTGCGTGCGCTTTGTAATGGAAAGTAAATAGGTGTTTTTAGAGCTGACTTTGCAGAGCAAAGTGAAACTCATATGATGGTTTAGTAACTTTATGGTTGATATTTACTCACCAGATTGCTAACTAGCATGTTTAGCAGAGGGTATGATACTCTCTCAAGTATTCTAAAGTGATCCCCATCCGCTTCCAGAGCGCACCCCGAAAAAGGGTTTTAGGATTATGCAGTCAGCATAGTCTAGAGGGAGTCGCCGCCCAAAAAAATCATGCGTGGGTTATGAATGCAAAGACTAACACTCTTTCGGCCGCAGGTGATTTATGGAAGACGGTGAGTGAAATTTCTCTCGAGCTGACGACGTGTTTCATGACGTTGCGTCAGTTCCTTGTTTTATCTCTCCAGCCAGTGAGCGTGAGTCGTAATAAGACGCGCTTGTTGGAAGGGGAGGCGCTACAAACCAGATAAGGACTAACCCAATCATGGCTACGAAAAAAGCAGCAACGAAGAAGGCGGTCAAAAAGACCACCAAGAAAGCGGCCAAGAAGGCCATTAAAAAACCAGTCGCCAAGAAAGCGGCTGTTAAAAAAACCGTAAGAAAGGCTCCGGTCAAAAAGGCTTCTGTGAAGAAAGCTCCGGTGAAGAAGAAAGCGGTTAAAAAGGTCGTCAAGAAAGCGGTGAAAAAAGCTGCGAAAAAGGTGACCAAGAAAAAGGCAGCTCCTAAGGCAGCCAAAAAAGCGGTAAAAAAGGCGGCTAAGAAAGCTCCGGTTAAAAAGGTTGCCAAGAAAGCGGTGAAAAAAGCCGCGAAGAAGGTGACCAAGAAAGCCACGAAGAAGGTGGCAAAGAAAGCTATCAAGAAAGTGGCGAAGAAAAGCGTGAAAAAAGCCCCTGTGAAAAAGGCTCCGACCAAAAAGGCGAAGTCTAAGAAAAAGAAGTAAATTCCCCAACGCGTAGCCGCGCGCTTAATCCTTTCGCGTCCGGTCACTTTGGCCGGGCGTTGAAAAGGGTTGCTTTGCGTAGCGGGATGCTGACACTCCGATGCCTAAAAACTTATCGGAATATTTCATGTCAGCATCACAGACAATCTTATCTCCCTGGGCACGTAACATCTCTCCGTCTCCAACCCTTGCGGTGGACGCCAAAGCCAAGGCTCTCAAAGCCGAGGGTAAGGACGTTTGCGGGTTTGGTGCGGGTGAGCCCGACTTTGACACGCCGGAATTTATCAAGGAGGCATGCCATGAAGCATTGCGCCGCGGTGAAACCAAGTATGCGCCAGCAGCTGGCATTCCCAAGCTGCGTTCTGCGTTGGCGGAAAAATATGTCCGGGACAATGGTATTGCTGGTGTTACCGCAGAGCAGGTAGTTGTTAGTCCGGGTGGTAAATTTTCTTGTTACCTGGCGATTTTGGCCGTTTGCGGACCAGGTGATGAAGTTATCATCCCGGCTCCATATTGGGTGAGTTATCCCGAAATGGTAAAATTGGCGGGCGCGACACCCAAATTCATCTTTGCTGGGGACGATCAAGGCTTTAAGATTACACCTGAGCAACTAAAGAAAGCCATAACTTCTAAGACTCGACTGGTCGTGCTTAACAGTCCGTCGAATCCAACAGGTGCAGTCTATACTAAAGCTGAGATCGAAGCCATCATGGCGGTCGCGGTTGAGGCCGATATATATGTGATGTCGGATGAGATCTATGAGCATTTGCTCTATGATGGTGTAGAGTTTGTTTCACCCGCAAGCCTGAGTGCCGAAGCTGCCGCTATTACTATTACGGTGGCAGGGTTTTCCAAAACGTTTTCGATGACTGGCTGGCGTCTTGGAACGCTGATGGCTCCTAAGCCGATTGCCAAAGCGGTTGCCGACCTACAGAGCCAGACTTCATCTAATGCGACAACATTTGCTCAATGGGGAGCGCTTGCTGCAATGGAGAAGCCGGACGAGGCGAAGCGTGCTGTTGCAGCGATGCTGGAGGTGTTTGACCGTCGCCGTCTAAAGTTGCTTGATGGCTTGAACGCGATTGAAGGTATTCAATGCGACCGAGCACAAGGGGCATTTTATTTATTCCCTAACATTTCCTCCTTTGGGCAGAACTCCACGGACTTTTCGTCGAAGTTACTTGAGGATGAGCTGGTTGCCGTTGTGCCTGGCGTTGCTTTTGGGGCAGATGATTACGTTCGATTGTCCTATGCGACGTCAGATACGATCATTGAGAAGGGGTTGGAGCGTCTGACGCGTTTTTGTCGGGCGCTTTAGTGTCGCTTCATCTCTTTAGTAATCGACAATTGGAATGAGATCCAGCGACTAAAGGATTTTCCTAAGTCTCTGGGGGGTGATTATTGACTGCCCTGAAAGCCTTTTTGCTAAATGCCCTGACGCTATTTACGTCAGGGCATTTTTTCAGTTTTTGAGTGCCCTAGCTGGAAGGATTGCTTTCTCGAGTAGTGAGTGTCATCGGAGGGTTAAGAATGTAAGTTAAACAGGTCGGTCAATTCAGCCCATTCGCTGTCGGGGTCCGCGCTGATACGCGCGATTTTATCATCCATGCCAGCCCATTCTTCTTCGGTGCAGAGTTCATAGCTATGGCCCCAAAAGTAGAATACTCCACATTCGGATGCTTTTGCTTGCTCGTATAGTGACCAGAATTCTTTGTTTAGAAAATGGCAATCTGCGTGGAAGAACATCGGGTCTTTTGGCACCCAGCACGGCGTTGCGTTTTTTGTTGTGCGGGCGTAGCAATGACCGGCTTCGCGGACGACTTCCGCGGTGGCTGCGTCACAATCACCATAGGGATAGACAAAGCCGTGTATTGGCTGTTGGAACCAGTCCTGTAAAATCTTGCGTGCATCGAATACTTCCGAACGCCAGTCTTCCAGCGGTATCTCCGTCGGCCGTGGATGGCTCATGCTGTGGTTGGCGATGGTGAAGCCCGTGTAGACCTCGGCCAGTTCGCTACGGGCTAGGCGTTGAATTGTCTTACCCCATTTTTCGCTATGGCCGCCTTTCCGCTCAGCCTGATGCGTTTGCGGATTCAAATTAAAGGACGCTTTGGCAGCATGCTTGCGCAGTATTTCGATGAGGCGGATGTCGTCATTGACGCCGTCATCCCAGCATTGAACGATTTTCATAGGTTTCGATGGATTGAATTTAGCTACGTAGAAGCGGCATCATGCTGCTTACTTATTATGAATAGCTCTCTTCACGCCTACGACAAGCCACACTGACGAACTGCCCCGTATTTGACACGCAGCAACGCCTTCGCGCGTGGTTCCTGGCTCTGGTTGGGGCCACCTAGGGGTGCTGCGATAACGCCTTCAAACGAGTTGGCGAAACGGGTTTTGTCGATTGAAGTGCGTTGCTAGCGGTTTAGACATTTGAGGATTTGGCGCGGTATAGCATAAAAGCACCAAAACCTATCAGGAAAATGGATACCCAGCATACCGCTATTCGATCCGATGATGTCGTTGAAAAGAGAATCAACGGTAGGATGAGTGCGCCAACAACCGTGATTAGCCAGCCTAGTAAGCGCAACTGGGTGTGGTCATTGCCCTCACCAACCTCAGCGGCAAAGTCGACAGGTGTATGCATGCGTTCGAAAAACTCGGTAACCTTCGCTCGGTAGCGATCACTGCTAAGTTTCCAACCCAGACAAGAGAGGAGAAAGCCCGAGGCACTGGCTAGGGCGGTAATGGTCAATGTTTCCTGGAAAATAAATTCGTGACCGGCTTTTTGTAAGGCCGCCACGGTGAGTGATCCTCCTAGGCCGGTTGTCACCGAAGCAATCGCCGCCCAAGAGGGAGCGCGGCGAATCCACAAACCCAAAATCATGGGGACACTCATCGGGACGCCCAGATAGCTACCAATCACCAACATGGTGTCAAAGATACCGTGTGTCTCACTCTGGGAAAAAAGATAAGCCACAAAGGTAATGATAAGCCCCAAGAACAGCGTCAGGACCTGCCCAACTCTCAGCCATTTCTCTTCATTGGCTTCAGCCTTCACTCGAAAAAGGCGTAATACAGCGGGGATGATGTCCTTAACCAAAATAGCGGCATTACGGTTTAGGCCAGTATCCATTGAACTCATTGTAGCGGCAAACATTGCTACGACCACTAGCCCGACTAATCCGATCGGCAAAAGCTCCAAGCTTGCTACTGCATAGGCTGCTTCAGCAGGCTTCGCGATATCGATGCTCTGCACGTGCCCATCAAAGAGTAGACGTGCAGTCATGGGGGGGATGAACCAGGCAAACATCCCCAACAATGTAAGGATCATGGCCAGAAGAGCGGCTTTTTTTGCGGAAGCCCCATCTTTCACGGCGAAGTAGCGCGGTGCACTGCCGAGAGAGTTGGCCTCCAATGTGTTTTTGAGAAAAAATGCGGTTGCCCAGCCCCAAGTGTAAGCGCCTGCAAAGCGCTCGATGTTGTTAAACATTTTGTAGTCATTGGCTAGACCAGCCTTCGCTACTGCTGCTTGAAAGCCTTCGAAGCCACCAAGATGGTATAGGCATAAACCAGTTACTGCCAAGGTCATGGGGATCAAGATTAGGCTCTGGAGAAAGTCCGTCGCCATGACTGCCCAATTGCCACCGCTGGTCGAGTAAACCAGCACCACGATACCAATCACAACGATAACTGTTTCCACCTTTAGGCCAAAAACTGCAGAACTGAAAATTGCTAGGCCATAGAGGTGTAGCGCCGCGTAGAGCACTCCGAGAAGAATACCGAACGCTGCGTATAACTGTTGGGTGCCTGGGCCGAAGCGATCGCGGATAACCTCCGGACCAGTCGTCAAACGCAGTTGACGGAACCATGGCGCGAAAAAGAGAAAATTCAGTAAGAAGCCAGCGGCATTTCCCAGGTAAATTATCAGGCAGCTAAACCCTGATTCATAGGCTACCCCCGCCGCGCCAGTGAAAGTCCAGGCGCTAAAGGACGCCATGAAAGCACTCATGCCGACTAACCACCAAGTTGCCTTACATCCGCCGCGAAAGTAGTCATTGGCGTTACGATTGAGCCGCTTGAAAAGGAGGCCCACCGCCAACATGAGAACGAGATAAGCTCCGATGACGACATACTCGACCGGATGTAGGTTTTGCATTGCAATCGTTCGTTTAGGAAAAAGGCCGAGTAATACGCTCAGCTCAATTGCCAACTTTGGCTTTGTTGACAGCCTTCAGGACTTGAGGGGCCATTATGTCATAGCCTTTGTCGTTGGGGTGGAGTCCGTCGTTGGCTAGATCCGCCGGTAGTTGGCCATTCTCATCCACCATCAAAGAGAACAAATCAAGGTAGACTGCGTCTTCCTCGGTGGCAATTCGACTGAGCCCCTCATTGATCTTCAAAATCCGTTCGGGAGGACGTAGTTCACTGCGCTCTAGCCGCGCTTCGCGATCCTTGTGGTAGTCGGATATAGGTAGGATTGAACAGATGATGAGCTTAATTCCTTGCTCCTTACAGCGCACAGCCATGGCACGCACATTGTCGAGGACTGCTTGATTTGAGTATCCCTTAGCTATGTCGTTGGTCCCGCCCAGAAACCATACCACCGAGGGTTGTAATGCGAGCACATCCTGCTCTAGGCGAGCACGCATCTGGCTGGTATCTTGTCCGCCAATGCCACGATTAATAAATCCCTCTTCAGGGAAATAATCATCGAGCTTCCATATGTCTGTAATCGAGTCCCCATAGAAAACGACCCGCTGTTCGCCAGGTGCTGGTGCCGCAAGATTTGCGTTCTCCTCCTCATAACGGCGGAGCTGGTCCGGGTCGGGCAAGGAGTCAGCCGCGTTTTCTGGTCCGTCAATCACTACCACGGAAAGGTCGTCGAACCAGACCGTGCCCGAGCTTTCAAAAAGAAAGAGGTCCAAAATCATTCGATTGGCTTCTTCGGGCACGATGACTTCAGTTGAAAAATATTCCCAGTCAAAGGTGTTGCTGGCTGACTTGAGAAAACCACTTTGGGCGTAGGCTTTTTTCTGTGCCTGAGTGTCCTCAGTGTTGCCGAATCCCAAGCGTGCGACTGCCCCCGGGCTTTTGCCACGAGGGTTCAAATCCTTCCCTTTCATCCAACCGGAAAACCGAAGAGTTTGACCGGGAAGAAATGGCATACGTGATTGGTTAACCGCTAAGCGCACAGGCTCATCTGATGAAAGCCGTAAGGAATACTCCCCCGAGTGTGCCTCGGTTTCATCCTGTGCAATGACGCTTGGGCTTCCCTTCACCAGCCCCATTGGGTTCGAGGCTGGTGGGGTCGGGAAATACATGCCATAATAACGCACCTTCGTTTTCGGGTCACTGGCCTCGAAAGAGGGGTTTTGCACCAAGTTATCCGCAGCAAGGCAGAACGTGATGCTTGAGATGAAGAGAAGGCAAACGGTGCTTTTTTTGGTATCCATTAATGACGTTTTTAGATAAGTAAGTGCGTTACCCCATGCTTTCATGGGATTTCAATAAGCGTTGTTGGCATTACCGAGGGTTTACTCGGTACCAACTCAAGAGATGCCAAACGTTATTGGTTGGCACGCTTGCGGCGATAGGCTACTACCAAGAAGCCAAGAGCACCGGCAAGAATCGCGTAATTGCTGGATTCAGGTATTACGGCAACAGAGTTGACGTTCAGGTTATCCACGAAAAGAGTCCCAGTGAATGGATCGGCCTTAGCCGTGTAGTTGAATGTGGCAATCGCCACGCCCGTGGCTAGGCCACCTGCGCCAGCCAAATCATCGCCGACCAATGTGCCATTGAGGTAGACATCCATCGTGTGAGATGCGACGGAACCACCGGCATAGTTGTAAATCGTATTGTCATTGTTGAAGACGATATCCAAAGAATTGGTCACATCTTTGCTATAAGTCGTGATGGTTCCACCATTAGGATCGACACCATTTCCAGAGCTTAGGAAAAGATTGCCATCGTCAATGAATACACCAAAGGCAGTACTACTATTGCCGGCCCCGCTGCCTAAGCGTAGGCTCCAACCACGACCTGAGTGAGCTTCGCCAGATGGATCATTGAATTGCATGCTGAATTGACCGTTCAACGTTCCGGTGAAGTTGGTAGCTCGCGCGATCATATTAGACGAAAAATTTATCAGCGAGAGCTGCCCATACTGATTGCCAGTAGAAAAGAGATTAGACGAATCTGTTTGAGCGGTTAGAATGTCAGCAGGATCTAATGCCTGCCAATTTCCTCCAGTGGGAACGTTCTGAGCCGGAGTATAAGACTCAAAGTTTTCCGTGAAAAGGACCGTGGCGTGAGTTAAAACTGGCACGAACAGAAGTGGGGCCAAGACGATCGATTTGATGTGGTTTGTTTTCATTGGTTATGTTGTTGGGGTTTGGGTATCGATTGATATGTTTTTTGGATGTGTTTCAAAGCGTTAAACGCAGGTAATGGTAGAGGGAGAAGGAGTGTACTAGGAACCCAGAGGCGGCAAATTTTTCAGCGATCCCATCGACACTTCACCAATTAAAAGCGTGCCAACAAAATCAAGTTCTGGGTCGGGCTTAGACTTGCTGGTGAAGTCGAAAGAACGAATTGGCTCTCCTGCCCCGAGACCACCGCAAGCTGTGATTGCTTGGGCAACTCGTTTTTGATCTAGCCAAACATCCATCGTCTGAGGCGGTAGGTTGCCAGCGGAGTAAGATATATCGCTTTGCGAATTGTTGAAAACGATGACCAGTTCATGCGCCTGATCGAGCCTGTATGAGGCGACGGTATCACCATTGGGCTCAACTGCTTTGCTGGAGCAAGGAATGAGATTCCCATTTTGGATCGATAAGGCGAATGCCGTATTTCTGTTTCCGGGCGATTGGCTGATCCGAAGTATAAACCCACCACCTTGATGTGGGGCATCCCTTGGATCTGCGAAAGTGCAACGAACGAAGCCAGCCTCTCCGACATCAACCGAGTATGGCCAAAGGCGAAAAAAAACGTTGTTTTCCCTGCTGATGTCGGAGATCTCCAGCATTTTTTTGAAGCTGCTACTACTAAAATGGTGTTCGGTATCTTGCCGTACGACTGAGTAGATCCCCTGAGCCGGATCTTGGCTCTGGGTTTTCCAAATCTTCTGTGCCCCCTGGCTTTCCATCAAAGGCTCGTTCGCCGTGTAGCCGTCGAAATCACACTGAAATTCAGGGGCGGCGCAAAGGGAGGAAGATATGCTTAATAGCAATAAGCAAGGGATAAGGGTTATTCGGGCTGTCATGCTTTTTGAGATTAGGGATAGTCAAGTTGAGCGGGCGTAGATTTCCCGGTTGATAATCGCTCGGACCCGTTCATTATTAAGAAAACGACGGATGTTCGCCAATGCAAATTGACCGCAGTGCTCATACAAATCAGATGTTGGTCCGCCAATGTGAGGTGAGCGCAGTATCGTTGGTGCGTTCCATAAGGGGTCATCTGGAGACAATGGTTCTCGAGTTGTAACATCAGTCGCGACGCGCAACCGATTTTCTGCGGCCAGTCGTATAAGGGCCGATTCATCAACAAGTGCTCCGCGACCTACATTGACGAATATGGCGTCTTCGGGCAGACTTGACAAAAGTTCTTCCGTGACTGATCCCCTCGTCTTTTCAGTAAGCGCTTCGCACTCGATCAGAATATCATTGTCGGCAAAAAGTGATTTCAGGTCACTAGCCGAATCAAGGCCATTCTTCTCAATTTCTTCCGATGGGACCGCATGAGAATAGGCGCTCATCTTGACGCCAAATGGGCGCAATAGATGCACGATTTGCTTGGCAATATTGCCAAATCCGTGGATGCCCACTCGTTTCTCGCGGAGGGTGCGAGTTCGTATTGTCGTATGGCGATTCGAATAGCCTCCTATATAACTTTCTGCTGGAGGATGCCATTTGGTCAAATTACGGGCGCAAGCGAGGACCAGCATCACTGCGTGCTCCGCGACTGATACAGCCGCCAGTGTGCCCCAATTGGTGACGAGGACTCCGCGATCGATCAATTCTACTGGCAGGAATGACCGAACCGAACCACTCAAATGACAGATGTATTCGGCTTTGAACCAAGAGTTCTCTATTATATCGTTACTAAGCCTTGGCGTTGCCCATCCGGTGACAATAATGCTGGGCTCAAAATGGCGAATGAGTTTTGACCAGTTATCGCCGCTAAGCTCGTTATCGGAGGCATAGTGGATATCCGCCTGCAAGCCTTCTACATTAATGCCTTGCGGGAAAAACTTTTCAACATCCAGCGTAGTCAAAGCGAACAGAATGCGATGCCTCACCCGACTGTCGCCAGCACTTGGCTCAAGCTGGGCTGTATCTCCAATGGTTTGCTTAGGGGAAACACTATGCATGGCCAGAATGTATAGGCCATCTTGACCTGCTGCAAAAGACCTAGATTACACACACAGGCGAGTGGAGGGCTTATGGCATCCGTAAAAGCTTATTGTTACGGCTTCTTTATCAACGGTGGCAGGGTCTTCCCTTCGCTCCATACTCCCTCGATATGAAGCCTCTGGACCCGTTTAGGGATTCCACGCTGCCCTCGCATGACCATGGTAGTCAACTGATCAATTGCCACCTCACCAATGTGGAACGAGTCTTCAAAAACGCCCGCTAAGTTAGATTTATTCGTGTAAAGCAATGGACAGGCCAACCCTATGTTTTCTGGGATACTAAGCTTGTTTTCATCAAGGTGCCTTAGCACCAAATTGTCCCCGATGACAACTGCTTCAGGACGATTTTTCCAGACCCATTGGTGAAAGCTATGCATGTTCTCCCATTCATAATCAAACACGATGGGCTTTTCGCCGATTTGATATTGAGCTGCGAGATAGCCTGCTAGGAAATTATGATCCGCCCGCTCATCATGAGAACGATGAAAGGCAAATGCGATTTTCCGGTAGCCGAGCTGATGCATCTGTCTCATCGTTTGGGCCATTGCACGAAACTGCGTCGAGGTCACCGTGTGCAACGCTGGTTTGATGAGGGAGTAGCCAAAGGTCACAAAACAAAAATGGTCCCAAGGGAAGTCAATCACACTGCTCCCCTCAGGCTGTGGGCACAATAGGACGCCATTAATGTTCCGAGCACGAAAGATTGATGCAATCCGTTTCGGGCTAATCACATTTTTATCCAGCTCAAACACCTCCAATTGATAGCCATGAGAAATTGCGCGGCTTTTGGCTCCCTCGTAATAAAGCCGAAACGTTTCGATCGCTTTCCAGTAGTATTGTTCGGAGCTAACAACTAACCATGCCAGCGTACCCTGATAGCTCCGTTTCTGCATACGCCCTCGGTAGCTGGCCAGCGCAGACAGCATGGGATCAGGCTGATAGCCTACCTCTTCAGCTGCCCGAAAAATACGCTCACGCGTCGCAACGGGAATGCTGGGGTGCTGCTTAAAGGCTAGAGAAACCGTTGCACGATGTACGCCCGCTTTTGCGGCTACATCCTTTTGAGTTGGGCGTCTGCTCTCCATACTAGTCTGTGTAAGTAAATGTAAAGTTGAGACTTCAGTCAACTTCATACACAGTCGCTTTCATGAAGAATACCCTCCGTTGCTTACCCCGGCACGCATTTACTTTGGTTGAGCTATTGAGTGCCGTAGCGATTATCGGAATCCTTGCGGCGATATTGATTCCAGTGGTTGGTAGCATTAGGTCCAAGGCACATTCAATCGAGTGCACCAATAATCTGCGGCAGATTGGGATGCTCGTGCAGATGTACACTCAAGACCACAAGGGCCAACTTCCCGGGCCATTACGTGGCGGACAAGATCCTCGCTATCCCTACAGTAAAAATAATCCTCAACAGTTGGTCCACTACTTGGATGACTACATAACGCTTGATACGACAGTGGAAGATACATCTAGGGCGAAAATAATGATCTGCCCAGCTTTCGTGCAAGAGATTAGCCATATAGACGTTCGTTGTTATGAAATACGCATCAGCAAATTAAGAATGCTTAATGGGAAGGTAGAGGCTCCGTTTGGCTACCCAAGTAGAGGTGGTGAGGAAGCAGCCGATCCACCCAAAATGCTGGCTTCCATCGCCGATCCATCCAAAGATTGGATGATGCAGGATTTGGATAAAATAGGCACGCCCAGTTACCAAAACGACCCCTTTACGCCAGAAGGACCTGTGCATGGTAGCGTCCGCAATACCCTTTTCTTTGACGGTCACGTCGAAGCCTTGAATGCACTCTAACAAGTTCGGACAACGACTGGTTACTCTCAGATGAAAATCCATAGCCTTGGCCTACTTATGGTCGCAGCGTTTAGCTTGTCCTTACCGTTAGAGGGGGCGCGTCATGATGATCGCCCCTTCATCAATGTCCAAGTGATTGATGACTACCTCGATAAATACGAGGATGGCTGGCGTGAG
This sequence comes from Cerasicoccus arenae, assembly GCF_014651635.1. Classification (GTDB taxonomy): domain Bacteria; phylum Verrucomicrobiota; class Verrucomicrobiia; order Opitutales; family Cerasicoccaceae; genus Cerasicoccus; species Cerasicoccus arenae. The sequence goes on from NZ_BMXG01000005.1 coordinate 126,985, forward strand.
CGTATACCCGCCGAAGGCTCACGGCTCTTTTACCGGGAAGCAGACTGGCCGAAAGTAATCGCTATGCTCAATGGCGATCAGGAACTGCGGCCCCAATACCGAAAGGATGTACTAGCCATCGCCGATCGCCTTGCCCAAGCGCCAACAAAAGCTTACATCACGCCAGAAGAAGTCAGCGAGAATACAGGGCAGGAACTGTTCAAGACCGAGCAGGAGCTTTGGCAACGTCGGGTTGGCGACGATATTTTCCTACTTTGCTTAGCCTTAAAAATTACGGACGACCCAGCTTATGCCAAGCAACTACATGACACTGTCATGGCTGGTTGCCAATATCCTCAATGGGGACGACGCAAGCACAACATGGATCTTGCGTGTGGCCACATGGGCCGCGCAATCGCATTGGCGTGGGACTGGCATCGCGAGCTATTCAACGATGAAGAACAAGAAAGAATCAGAAGCACAATTCGTGAGCGATTGAATAATTTATTCGCTGCACTTACTGGGGGCAATTTCTGGTCCCGCAGTTATACTGAAAATCACAACCATGTCAACGTGACCGCATTGGGCATGGCGGGAGTGGCATTTTATGGAGACATTCCTGAGGCGCGTGAGTGGCTGGCGGGTGCTTGCGCCAATTTTGAGCTGGTTGCTAAATATAGCGCAGTTGATGGCAGCTCAGACGAAGGAGTTCCTTATTGGACCTATTCGCTTTCCTTTATTCTGCAATTTATCGAAGCCACTAAGCATGTTACCGGGGCGGATCGATACTACGATATGCCCTTTTTACAGAACGCGGCGTCTTATCGCATAGGCTGTTCGACGCCAGGATTCGCCGGAACACTTCCGTGGGGAGACGCTCCATTGAGAGACTACTACGGTGCCCAGCATATGTTAGCCAGACTTGCTTCCCAATACAATGACTCAGGGGCGCAATACGTCATGGAACACCTTCCTTATGAGCCGCAGGGCGGTAACGATGTCGAGGCCTTACTTCTGATGTGGTATAATCCCAAGGTCCCGTCCGTAGCACCTGCATCCCTAGATTATCACGCAACGAGTTGGGACACGGTCAATACCCGCAGTGGCTGGGGTAACGGAGACTATCTTCTGGCAATCAAATCTGGTTACACGAACCGTAATCACAGTCACTTGGATGCTGGCGCGTTGGCCTTTGTTTTTGGTGACACTTGGTTGCTACTAGCACCGGGGTATGGCAAAGGTTCTGGTCAACGAGATTTCTGGCAATCTCACGGTCCGCGATGGGAATTTTTCTCCAACTCCACCGAGTCTCACTGTACTCTGTTGATCAATGGAAAAAACCAGTTGTTTGATTCAAACACCCGCGCTACCATTGACACATATGTGAGCACTCCCGGCCAGCAATGGACATCCATCGACCTGTCGGATGCCTACGGCGAAGTAATACAAGTCCGCCGTAATGTACTGCATGTTCGCAATGAATACATCCTGACTCTGGATCAGGTCTCAGCGAATGAACCTGTGGATGTTGAATGGTTGGCTCAGGTTCCTAGTATGGCCAACGTGAAGGATGGCCATATCACGATAGCGGACCGCTCCGGAGAGCTAGACATGAATCTGATCAGCCCATCAAGCGCATCCTTTCTCCCACGTGAGGCCACGAGTCTTCGCTTCGATAAACCCAACCCACAGCAGGAGACTTATAGCGCATCCGTCAAGGGCCAGAAGGTGGATATCGCTGTTCTGATGCAACCACGTTTTCGTAACGCGCCCGTTGAAGATCTTCGGGCAACCAGCACACAATCGTCGGATGGCGGCTGCCGGGTATCGGTTAAGTCTGAGAGATGGGCTGACCAAATTATTGTTCATCCGACCGTTGCTTCAATCAATTGGGAAGAAGAAACGAATGTTCAACTGCCAGACCTTGACGCTCAGATCGGTTATATTCGCATCGAAGATAGCATTGTCACCCGGGTGTTCGCTGTGCGGGCAACCAACCTAGACAGTGCGCCTCTCAAGTTGACCTCATCAAAGGCCACTAGCTTTTCTTTGAAAAATTTTGATGATGCGTGGGTATTACATTTCGACGATCAGTTTACCGGCTATTTGCAAATTGCTGAGGGTCTGAAAATCTTCGATGAGCAGTTGGAAATGATCACAGGAAAAGGCGCGTTGGAGTTTGCGTCCGGAAGCTATCTGCTGGCCCGCGATGCTCAGAGTGCATCGAAAACCATAGAACAGGCAAAGGCTGCTTACCCAATGCATGAGCTGCCATCACTGCCCGTTGCCAAAAGATACCGTCTCCCACCAGCCCCAAGCGAGATAAACCTAACCTGGGAAGCCGAACAGGATTACCTATTCAGTAATAGCAGCGCTGCCGTCAGCCCTAAGAAAGGTGCCTCGAAAGGTCTTGCCCTGAAAGGCTTTGGTAATAAGCGCGGGGCTGAGTCCCTACAATGGAAGATCAACGTAAAGCGGGCAGGTGCCTACCACCTTAAGTTGCGTTATTGCATTGGCGACAGCAATGCCACGGTCGCGCTACTGGTCGACGGTGCCGCCCCCAGCAAGGCAGCTTTGAAAGTGAACCTGGAATCGACGGGTGGTTGGTCCAATGTAAGTGACGATTGGCAAGAAGTCACGCTCTGTAGCCCTGATGGAAAACCCATTTCGATCCCTCTCTCGATGGGTAGTCACGTTATCGAACTTACGGACCCATCCAGCCCGATCAACATCGACAAGCTGACCCTTTCTGGGTTTTGATAGTAAACGGCACCGCCTATCTCTGGGCCATTACTTGGATATAATTCGGTGGAGTTGATGATGCCGGAATGTGACTGGAGCTAGATGGTCTACGGCATCTCTACGCCAGAACCTCAAAAAACCAACCAAACCAGTAAAAAACAACCCGACCAGAATCTTCTCATAATCAGTGGGACAAAAAGTGGGACTCAGCCAGGGGCTGACGAAAATTTATATGTCCTCCCGCTCGGTGCGCTGGTATCTGGACGAGGTTGAAGGCTTGGCTGAATCTCGCAGCCTGATAGCCTGATCTTTCCTAATGTTACCTTAATGGGAACACTGGGTGTCCAGAAATTTGAAAAGTGTCCCGCAGGTGTCCAATGGGACTTTTCTGACCTTGGTCGAAATTCATAACCTGTTGATTATGAATGGTGCCAGAGGGCAGATTTGAACTGCCGACCAAAGGCTTATGAGTCCTCTGCTCTACCACTGAGCTACTCTGGCTTTCCCTTGAATTTCAACGACTTACACATGCATTTTTGCTGAAATTTTGACTTTATACGCCTGATTTATACGGTGTTCATAAATTTTCAAAAACATGAGCACGCGCAACAAGGTCAAATGGCAGTTGGTCAAAACCGTCGAAAATCTGTATAAGAACGAGGAAAGCGGGCGATACTACGTTCGGCTCTACTACAGTCAAGGAGGAAAGTCGAAATCTACCTTTAGGAGTCTCAGGACGGGTCGCATCAGCGTGGCTAAGCAGAGAATACGCGATTATCTCAGTGACCATGAGGCGGGTAGGGCGAACCTGAACGCGGTGGCGAACTCTGAAACGACTTGGAGTGAGTTGTCCCGGGCATATATTACGAGCGTTGATAGTTCGACCGAACTGAAGCCGCGAACCAAGTCATCCCGATTGGTTGCCTTGAAGCGGGTTGAGAAATATTGGTCCGGGTTCCAAATCGAAGGCAAAACCGCTCTCGGCTAGTTCCATTAATAAGACCATCGATGCGCTATCTTTGTGTCTTTCCTACGGTGTAGAGGTTGGGCTTGGGCTTGTCGCGCGGAATGTAGCCAAGGGGCTTCCAAGGGCACATGTGCCGATTCAACGGTGGCTGAGTCCCCGTTTTTGGCCCACCGATTATGAGAAGATTCTGGTCGGGTTGTTTTTTACTGGTTTGGTTGGTTTTTTGAGGTTCTGGCGGAGGGAGTCCGTAGGACGACCGTAGCCAGGGCCTGTTGATGATTGTTTGGCAAATTGGGCAAGGCGTGAGCAATCCCAGAGATCGGTGTGGTCCTTCGTGATTATGCAGGTGGCGGTAATCATCGAAGATGACGCGTGATTCGCTTAAGGTTGAAGCTTTCGACGAAGCCGTTCTACCAAGGGCAGCAGGGATTTGATATAGATGGTCTTGATGCGGTTGTCCTTCAACTCCATTCTGACAAGCGAGTTTGGAATGACAAGGGCTCGCATTGAAGGCGTTAATCGCTCGCTTGGCATAAGTCGAATGGATACAAACCCCAAGGTTTCACAGCATACATTACACCATAGGCACGGGCAATGCGCTCAATTGCTTTTTATCGGTCTCAGACGAGAATATACGAGCACTATGCTAGCTCAGCTTATGGGGAGCAGGTCACAACTCTAAGCCTTTACTCATCGAACGGATCGTAAATTTGAATCTTCGAGGCTGGCTTGTGTCGTTCTGGAACGCGGATGTAGCGGCGAGATCGATTGGAGCTCAATTTGATTTTCAGGGAGGGCTTGGTATTGCTTTTTGTATTGGCCTGGGGTCATTCCGACCAGTTTGCGGAAGACTTTGGCAAAATGCACGGGATCCGAAAACCCAGATTGCCCAGTTGCATCGCTAATATAAGAACCAGGGCGGCGCAGTATCTCCATAGCCAGATCAATTCGAATCCGGCGAATATATTCGCTCAAGTTGCCCTCAGTATGTTGTTTAAAAGTTCGGCTGAGAAAGTCAGGGTGGCAGTTGAGATGGGCGGCTATTGTTTTAATGTTAAAGTTCTCGCCGACATTTTCTTCGATGTAGCGTAGGGTCTCCTTAATTACGTAAGGCATGGGTGCCTCGGTATTGTTTTGGTATTTATTGAGGCTGGAGCCATTACTCGCTATAAGCTCTTTGTACCAGAATGCGGAGTCCTTAAGCTTTCGATTTTGATTTTGATAGTCGACGTAGACAAGCCCGAACCGATGCTTGTAGCCTTCTTGCCACTCAAAATTATCCATGAATGACCAATGGAAATAACCGCGAATGTCCACTCCGTCATCCAGCGCTTTTTTCAGTGAGATGAGATATCCGATCAGAAAATCGATGCGATTGTTATCGTGAACCGAGCCATCTCGATTGACTTGGTCGCCGCTGGATAGCCCATTTTCAGTAATAACAATTGGCAGCTTGTAATGTTCGTGGATGATTCTAGGTCCCCAGTAAAGTGATTCTGGCGCTTGGTGCCACTCATAAAGTGATAGTGGCTGTCCGGGGGCCTGTTCGGCAGCAACTGGGGTGCCTTCGGAACTCATCGTTACTGGCACGCCTTGAAATATATTGCAGCCAAAGAAATCAATTGGCTGTTTGATAATATCAAAATCGGAGTCTGGAACCTTAGGCGCTGCCTTGCCGTAAATTCTGAGACCATCCTCGGGGTAGCTGCCAAATACGACCGGATCCACCCACCAGCTATTGTTCCAGATGGTGTCAGGAAAAATCGATTTGGCGGCTTTTTCGGCAGCTTTGATGTCGTCCAACTTATTAGTCGCTGGGCAAAAAACCGGTCCGGCGGGTGCCCAGCCGATATTGGGCTTACGCTTTGATTTTTCACGGATTACTGACACTGCTCTGCCATGGGAAAGGAGAACATTATGCCCTGCTAACAAAATCTCACGTAAATCTAGTCTTAGTCCTGGCGCGTGCTCGCCAGTGTGATGCCCCAGTTCGAGGAAGCACTGCGGTTCATTGATAGTGATCCAGTGCTGCACGCGGTCAGATAAGCGATCGACTACTGCTGATGTATACTTGGCGAACCAAGTTGGTATATTCGGGTTCAACCAGCCTCCTCTCAGGAACAAGGCATAAGGGAAATCCCAATGGAATAAGGTGACCCAAGGTTCAATTTGGTGCTCCAGTAGGGTATCAACCAATGAGTCGTAAAAGTCCAAGCCGGCTTGATTTACCGTGCCTTCACCCTCTGGGATAATTCTCGGCCATGAAACTGAAAAGCGATAGGCATTGATTCCCATTTGGCTCATCAGCGCGACATCGTCACGATAACGATTGTAATGGTCGCAGGCGATGCGACCATGTTGGTTTCGCCAAGCTTTTCCAGATTGATCTGTAAATTTATCCCATATGGAAGGGCCTTTGCCGTCCGCATCCCAACTGCCTTCGATTTGATAGGATGACGTTGAAACTCCCCAGGCGAAGTTTTCTGGAAATGCCTTATTAGGAGTGTTCATAAATATACAGGGAGATCAGTGATTGTTTGAAAGCGGTGTTAGCCTATTTTCACTAAAGGCGATTTTTCTCCTACGTAGTTGGCATTGTCAATGCCAACGGCTGAGGTCTATTCCAATTCGAGCGGGTGAGGATTGCGAGTGTCAATGCCTGCTTGAATTTGACGCACTCCCAATTTTCATGTCAGAGATAGACCCTCGAATTCTCATTTGTGGACTTGCTGCAATCGCCCGTGATGCTCGATGGGGTAAGGAGGCTGGGAAAGAAAGGCGGCGATGGGCGATTGCCGCTGTGGCTATATTGCATTGGTCGGTTATCGTCTGTGATTTGGTCGGAAACCGACTAACGGATGAGGCCATTTATAGTATATAGTGTGTTCAAGTCTCCACAGGTTTGTCTCATTTCGTTAATGCCGATAAATTGCATCCAACTCATAACAACCCACTTAAATCGATGTACGTCCCATCTTTGAAAACAAACACACACCGCTATGTTATACTGACACTTTTTGCGCTGATTAACTTGCATGCAAGTGAACCAACGCAGACAGCTGTTCTGTTTGACATGTCGAGCGCTGAAGCAATCAATTCATCGGAAACGGAGAACGGTGCCAGTGTGTCAATCGAGGATGGAGCGCTCAAGGTTTCTTTCGATAAAAGTAGCAGCTATCCAGGGGTAAACCTTAGGCCTGCTGGTGGCGCTTGGAACCTGTCTGAGTATGGCGGAGTCGAAATGACATTTGTCAACAATGGCCCCGAAAAATATGGAATTGGTCTTAGGCTGGATAACCCCGGCAACTGGAAAAACAACCCTTGGAACACTGAAGTCGCATGGGTCGAATCTGGGCAGGCCAAGACCATTCGAGTTACTTTTGGACAATCATACGGTAACAAAGGTTACGCCTTGAATCCGTCGCAAGTGAACAATATCAAAATTTTGGTGGATAGGCCTAGGCAGGCGGGTAGCATCTCCGTGCAATCATTAAGAGCGATTGGTGAGCCGGTCACCTATGAGAAAGCCGCTGCGCAGCCTGATCAGCCGGTTAAAGCAAAGCAATTGAAGCCGAGCTTTAATTCGCCTTCAATTTCAGGAGAACTGATCGACTTGAGCAAGAAGGGAAGCTTGTCCGATTATCGGACGAGTAATTCCAGTATCAAGATTGTAGAGGACGATTCCAGCTATGCGTTGGAAATGGATTTCGGAAAGGGCCGTGGATATCCGAATGTACAATTCCCCATTCCTGATGGCGGTTGGAACCTTGAGCACTTTGCCGGTTTGCAAATTGTCCTAAAAAACAATGGTGATCACAAAGTGAGAATTGGTGTAAGGACGGACAACCCAGGCAATTGGAAAGAATCGCCTTGGAATACCGACATGCATCACATTGGACCCGGAGAGACCAAAACAATCCAAACCGTCTTTGGCCAAGAAAACGGCGCACCATCCTACCCGCTTAATCCAGTCAATATCAGCGGTATTCAGGTGTTTGCCGATAATCCAAGCAAGGCGGGGTCAATTCAGATCATGGATCTCCGTGGCTATGGAACGGCCGAACAGCGCGAAGCTAAGGAAGCTCTTTCCACGCCCGAGGACCGAAATGTCCCGGCCAAACTGCCATCTTGGATCGGCAAACGCCCCCCAGTGGAAGGTGACTGGGTGATGACCCTCAATGAGAATTTCGATGAAAAGAAATTGAATCTTTCACTCTGGACACCTCGGCTTTGTTGGGACGGCCCGGCTAAGGGTGAGACTCAGCGATATCTAGAGGAAAATGTCACCGTACAAGACGGGTTCATGAAAATCCTCTGCGAGGTTAACCCCGGGCACCAATACAATGATCCGAAACTCGATAGTCGCGTATACGCAACAGGCGCGGTCACAACGTTGGACAAATGGACACAGCGTTACGGCTATTTTGAAGCTCGCTTGAAGCCGCCAACCGCACGGGGACTCTGGCCAGCATTCTGGCTGATGCCGGATCGTGGCAAGGACAGCGGATTAGATATCTGGCAGCGCCGTGACACTGGTGCGAAGAATGGTAAGGGCATGGAAATTGATATCTTCGAACATCTCACTGAATGGGGCGGAGGACGCTATAACATCGCCACTCACTGGGATGGATATGGATCTGATCATAAGCAATGGGGTAGCTCTCATACTTATTATGGACCAACCGAAGACGGTTTTCACACGGCTGGACTCCTTTGGGAACCAGGCAAATTGACATGGTATCTCGATGGGGAGAAAAAAGGAGAATGGGAAAATGAGCGTATTGCTGATGTGCCCGCCTACATCAAATTCACCATACAGATGGGCAGTTGGGCGACTAAGAACGTGGATGACGCAGCCTTGCCGCAATATTTTGAAATCGACTACGTGCGGGCTTGGCAACTGAAGGAGCACCAATCGTTAGCAGAGTCCCGAAAATGAGAATGAATGAAGTGCCGCACGGCCGAGCAACACGTCTACGCCGCGGCATCAATCTTAGCCATTGGTTTTCGCAAGTTTACACCGATGACGGTTATTGCGCTGAACATTTCGACAGTTACATCCAAGAGCCAGATATTGAATTGGTTCGCACGTTAGGATTCGACCATGTTCGTTTCCCCGTTGCGTGCGAACCAATGTTGGCGAATGGGAGTACCGGGCAAATTAGCGAAGTAAAAATGGCCCGCTTGAAGAAGGCAGTCGAATTACTCCTCGAGCATGAGCTTTGCGTAATACTAGACATTCACCCCGAGACGCCTTTTAAAGAACGTTTAGCCTTGGATGACGCCTCAGTAGCTGCATTTACTGAGTTCTGGAGAGTGCTAGCAACTCGCATGAGTGATTTCGATCCGGAGCGCCTATTCCTTGAAGTGCTCAATGAACCTTGCATATGTAATCCTTCGCGTTGGTCTTGGATTCAAAACCAGTGCGTTGCGGCGATACGAGAGGCTGCGCCGGAGCATACTATTATTGTATCGGGCGATGAATGGTCGCAACTCCCGCAGCTACTGTTGATCGAAATGCCTGAGGACGACAATGTGATTGCTAATTTCCACATGTACGAGCCTTCATCGTTCACGCATCAAGGTGCCAAGTGGGGTAGCCCTTGGATGTGTGAAACGAAAGGCTTAGCTTACCCCTCTAGGGGCTCCAACGCGAAAGTCCTGCTTGGTTCGGTCGAAAATGATGAAGCGCGTAGGCAACTGGACGAATATATTGAGCTGGACTGGGATCACGCTGCCTACCGTCGCTATATTGCTCCGGCAGAGCGTTTCCGCTTGGAAAACAATGTTCCAGTCATGTGCAACGAATTTGGCGTATACAAAAAATACGCTCCGCGGGCATCTCGTTTACGGTGGACGAAGGATGTGATCTCTGCATTCGAATCGGCGGACATTGCGTGGACTATGTGGGATTACGCTGGCGATTTTTCAATTGTGAAAACGGATTATGGGAACAGGACCCCGGACCTGGAGTTGCTAAGGTGCATGGGGCTTTTATTGGAACAATAAACGATTCAAAATTCGCTGGCTTCGATAGTTCTTGAGGTTTTTAATCAGAATGCCCACAGCGACCCAGTTCCAGTTGAAGCCTTTTTCTCTTTTACTTTGTTGCTCATCGATTACTAGGACTGGATTTCGGCACCGTGAGGCTTCTCTCGGAGTGTGCTTGTTACGCGAATATTGTCGCGACAAGGGGCACCGTAGGGATGGCCCCATCCTTTCGCCCAGAAACGGGAACCGCCGGATGCTGGGCAATGAGCATCCGACGGAATCTTTCTACTTTATTAAGATTGGTCCGGTTCGGTTCGCCCTGCGAGAGTGGGCTGAGTAGACTGTACGCCATCGACCTCAGAGGCCAAGTCTGCGCGCTGCCAAACACGCACATAGTCGATAACAAAATCGCATGGAAGTTGCGCATCGTCTATGCCATTATTATCCCAACCACCGGAAACGTGGGTGAACATCATGTCCGATTCGACACTAGAAATACGAGGTGACTCCCAACGGGCCACGACCTCCCCATTTGCATAAAATACCGCTTCACCCGGTGTCCAAAGCAAGCCAGCTGTGATGTATCCCTCGGCATCTGGCTCGAAGTAAATCGTGGTCGACCCAGTTTGCTGGTGGTCCTTGCCATATCCGTTCCAGTGCATTGCAATATTGTAGCGATAGACGCCCCATCCCGATAGAAACTCCATGATATCAAACTCCATTCCTTTATTTCCACTATCTTGGCGTTTCCACTGAGGGCCAGCATCAAGGCCGCGATCAGGCATGAGCCAAAAGGCAGGCCAAAGTCCAGGTGCCTCCGGTAGCTTCATACGGGCTTCGAAATATCCGTAACGCTGCACCCACTTGCCATAGGTATCGATAAAACCAGTGGCGTAATCGGTCACCTTGCCTTCAGGACTATCGGCGTGCGGCCCCTTCTTTTTCTCAAAGCGGAGTCGGCAAACTCCATCGCCAACGATCACGTTATCTTTACTGAAATGACTACGCTTGTCCCAGTAATTTGGAGTGTAGACGTTCCATCGGGTGAGGTCGATTTCATTGCCATCAAATTCTTCATTGAATGTCACAGTCCAATCGCCTTCTACGGGCGGACGCTTGCCAATCCATTCGGGCAGGGCCTTTGTTGGTGCGCCGGCGATAATTGATTCAATCCGCATGCTCTGGGCTTCGCCAGAAGGGTCAGCTAGTATGGCGATCGATCCTACCGCATTGCTGACAAATCGTGTGCCCGTACCCTTCTCTGACTGCCAGCTCGTCTTCACCGAACCTTTGATGCCTGTCCAAGGAACTTCAGGGATAAATGACACAACAATGTTGCCCTCTCCACCTGGCGGAATTGGTCCGGAAGAAAAAACATCGGTGCCGCCCGGTTGACTGAGTGCGCGCGCCCGTGGAGAAACTGGACTCGTGCCAGTGTTTTTGATGCGTATGGCGACAGCGACTGACTGTCTCAGATCCCATTTACCGATAATCGGATTGATAGAAATCTTTCGGCCCTTACCCTTGGTGAAATTGACGTCCAGTGCAGAGCCATCGTTTACCAGTGTGGCCTCAGCTCCATCCGTTGCAACAATTTGGGCGGGCAGTAATTTAACCTCAGCCCCAAGAATCACACCTTTTGGCGGTGCCGTGCGGACCGAAGCAGGGTTAACCGGCGGTGTTTCTCCCGCCGGGCCAGCAGCCTTGATCGAAACGATGCGAAACTGCTTTTCCGCCTTAGATGTCTTTCCGGTAAAAAATAGCAACTGCGACACTTTAGAAGGATCCAGCTTGTAACCAGGCTTGAGACCATAACTGTGGCCGAAGATGACCTTAAGGGTTTTTGTCTCGCCGGGTTTCACTGTCGTTGACTCTGTGTTCCAAGGATTATCCTGCCAGTTGCCAGAATTATCTACTCGCAAAGAAAGGGGCAGTTTAGTTTCCCCGGTATTTTCTATTTCGGCTTCGATATGGCCGAAATCCGATAAATCCCAAGGCGACCCGTCAGTCGACGTGATCCCAAGTCCGGGATATCCTTCTGGTCCCATTGCTATAATCACATCGATTTCGGAAGCAGAAGAATGAGGATTTCGTTCAAAAGTAACCTGGCTGCTGCTCGGCTTCATGGAGCCAATGTCCAAAACGCGTTCGGTGGATTCATTCGCTTGCAGAGGGATAATTGACGCCAAGGAAAGCAATGTCCCCAACGTGAATGTGGAAAAAGTGAAATTTCCGGGTAAGTAACGATTTGAGATTAACATTTGAAGTCTATTCTATCACGTTAGAAAATAATAACACTGGCGGGGTCCGACTAAAGGCCTGTCATTTTCTGATCAAGAACAAGGCTTAGTTTAGCCAATTTTCCCTACTAATGTCTAGATGAAAGCCTTATTTGGGCAATGAGTTGCATTTGCCCCGAGAATGGGTAAATACTAAAGGTCAGCAGCCTAATTGTAACGCATAGAGTCAATTGCAGACCGGCCACCGCCTAACTTTGAAATGAACAATTGGATGCAGTGATTTTCTTTTCTCAGCCTGTAGCGCAGAGAAGTTTAGCATGGTTGGTAAAGTCATGCTCGTGGTTGGCTTATATCGGTTCTGGGTATTGTTTCTGGATCGGCCACCTTGGATCAGGAAAAGACTGGACTCCAGTCGGTGGGCGACTAACGCGTCTGCTTGATATGTGTTATATTACTATCCACAGTCCTTAATGCCCCCCCCTGTTCGGGAAATATTAGCAAGCAAGCATGCCTTTAACAATCCGATGCCAATAAAACACGATAATCAAAGCATAACTAAATTTCCTTCGCACTTCACATGGGGCGCTGCAGCAGCAGCATACCAAATAGAAGGCGCTTGGGATTCCGACGGAAAGGGGCAATCCGTCTGGGATGCCTTCACCAAAAAAAAGGGAGCGGTTTGGGAAGGTCACAGTGGTAATGTTGCGTGTGATCATTACAATCGTTATGCAGAAGATATTGAGTTAATGGAGCTGATTGGTCTTCAGGCCTATCGCTTATCGGTGTCCTGGCCTCGTGTCATGCCTGAGGGCGTGGGGAAGGTAAATCCACGGGGTATTGAATTTTATGACCGCTTAGTCGATCGCCTACTCGAATCAAATATCGAGCCTTGGGTGACTCTTTTTCATTGGGATTATCCACATGAATTAGACCTCAAAGGAGGTTGGTTGAATCCTGATAGCCCTAAGTGGTTTGCTGATTACACCAAAGTTGTGGTCGAGTGTTTGTCTGATCGTGTTTCCAATTGGATCACCCTGAATGAGCCTCAATGCTTTATTGGGCTAGGGCATCTGGTTGGCGAGCATGCGCCGGGAATGAAGCTCAGTCTTCAGAAGGTGCTACAGGCAGGCCATAATGCATTGCTCGCCCATGGCCTTGCTGTTCAAGCCATTCGGACAAACACCAAGCAACCGGCTAGCATCGGTTGGGCTCCTGTAGGTGCCGTACATTATCCGCATACTGATTCGAAGGAAGATTGTGCAGCAGCAATGGCGGGTATGCATGCTGTGTATGGAGACAACGTCTGGAATAACCGTTGGTGGGGCGATCCTGTTGTTCATGGCTTCTATCCTGAGGAAGGATTGCGCGCCTATGGCGCTTCAGCGCCCAAAGTTAAATCGGGCGATTTTGACATCATCAAACAACCAATCGATTTCTACGGTTGCAATATTTACTCCGGAGTTCCAACGAAGGCAGGCAGTAATGGTAAGCCCGAGGTGGTAACCTTACCGGCTGGATCGCCGCATACACATTTCCTCTGGAATAGAACGCCCGAAGCATTATATTGGGGAACGAAGTTCCTCGCTGAACATTATAAGCTTCCTGTTGTGGTGACGGAAAATGGTCTGTCCTGTAATGACTGGGTGACTCTCGATGGGCAGGTGCCGGATGCCCAGCGGATAGATTTCCTTCGACGCTACCTTCTTTGCTTGGAAAAAGCCATCGATGAAGGTGTGGACGTTCGTGGTTACTTTCATTGGTCGATTATGGATAATTTTGAATGGGCGGAAGGATACAAACATCGGTTTGGACTGATCCACGTTGATTATGAAACCCAGAAGCGCACACTGAAAGATTCTGCCTACTGGTACCGAGGAGTCATTCGGTCGAATGGAGCTAGCCTTGGCCATTTTTCAACTGCTGATTCTACCTCCGCAGATTATGAAGAAAAAACCGCCGCACTATATTCCTAAACCCCACGGATTATTTGCCGATGATGAGATGAAAACCACGCGACCAATTGCAAGAATGCCTCCGATTAAAAGATGAAATATAACAACAGGATCGGAAACATAATTAGTCGTCGATCCATCTACCCCGATTAGCTCATCAATAAAAACACTCAGTTGCTAATGAATACCCCAAGACAGAAGAGCGAGTGCCGTAAGCGCCAGGGGTTCGCTCTGGTTCTCAGCCTCAGTCTGATGTCATTTCTGGTGCTGCTCATTTTGTCTTTAGCGATTCTGACCAAGCTGGAAATTCAGTCGTCGGCAAACATGATGCAGCGCAATCAGGCTCGCCAGAATGCGCTTACCGCTCTCAATATTGCGCTTGGTGAGTTGCAGAAATACGCGGGGCCAGATCAACGCATAACCGCACGCGCGGATTTGCAGCATGGTGACACATCCGCCAATCCGTATTGGACTGGAGTGTATGGTAATTCGATTGCAGCCAGTTACACGACAACGCCGGAGCAAATCGCAACCGACCTCACTGACGCCAATAAAGTCGACTCCCAAGGATCGTCGGCCCGGTTGCTAAGTTGGTTGGTTAGCGGTAATGAAATGGTTCCGTTTAATCCAACCACAGATATCGGCACCTCCGGTGAAATTATCAATGCGCCTGATGCATCCAGTATTCCCTTCAACCCGGTCACAGTCGTAAGCAATCTGAACGATAGCACGGCAATTACTGCGACAGATCTAGTCATTCAAGATGTTAATGGAAGTCCTCGGGCGGCGCGTATATTGGTTGGGGACGGTGTAACTGCTGATTCCAGTGATTTTGTGGCGGTCCCTTTAGTTGATCTTGAAAACAATACGGGTGCGAAAGTGGGTGGCTATGCGTGGTGGATCGGCGACGAAGGTGTCAAAGCTCGCGCCAACTTACCCTTGGTTACTGAAAGCAATAAAAAGCTGAACGCGTTCGTTAGCGCTTCCCGTACCGCAGTTGAATTGATGTCGGATGGCGGCGAAGATGACGATTCTCTGGTTGGTGATCGGATTGATGTAGCCTACAATCCCGAGGATGCCCGTTTGGAACGCATTGAACAACTTGAAGAACTGCCATTAGTATCCCTTGAGCCCGTTGACTTTTCGACGAAGCTGAAGTATCGTTTTCACGATCTGACGACCCGTTCGCAGTCCGTAATTGTCGATACTTACGCTGGTGGTTTGAAACGAGATCTATCCATCATTCTCGACGAGTCCTTCATTCCTGCTGTAGATGATCCCACTGCAGATGTGAATCGACTTTGGGTTCCACATACTGGAGATACCTTGGGTTTTACGCCAGGTTTTGCGATTCCAACATGGAGACATTTGCGTTCATTTGCGCAAACGAGGGTTCCGACGACAGGCACCGATGCGTTTAAGATGGAACCAATTCTTCCGGCTCATGATAAAGCGGATAATGGAGGGGAAACATTTCCAGACCATGTGGGCATTGCTCCGGTTATAACATATTTTTCGATGGGGTTCCGAGCTGCTTACAACAATCCCATTGAGGTGGAAGGGATTGAACCGGAGATACACTTGAATCTTTACCCCCTCGTAGTCATCTGGAATCCGTATAACTTTACGCTAAAACCTCCACCCGATTCAGAGGGATATTACGAAGTCGGAATTTATCCGACTTACAATGTGAAACTCGATCTTGAGGCTTTTGTAGCGAGGGATTCGGCGGTGCCGGAATGGACAAATATCACTTCATTTGATTTTCAAAGGGATACTGATGGTGATCGGACTAAGACGGAGTTTATCCGTTTTCGATTAAAATGCCCAGAGGATGGAATTCCCCCGGGACAGAGCTTGATTTTTTCTCTGCCTGATGATTCTACCGCCCTTTATGATCAGAAGAATGTTCTTTATAACAAAGACCCCTTGGATGGGTATGTGTCTGTTCCATTCACTCCTACTGGTTCTAAAACACCCATAAAAGCTCTATCGGAAGAGGTATTTGCGGATTACAGGTTAGTGAATAACTACGAGAGATCCTATGATGCGGATGGAAATGTTACTCATGAATCTAACCGAGGGTCTAGCTTCAGTAATAATGGAGGTGGCGCGATGTACATCTATATTGGTGAGCCGGTCGAGCAACCCATTTACGTTGGATGGCCGTCTCCTGACGGGCACATTGTGCATAACCCTTCTTGGGGGCCTCGTCGTTGGTATAACACCCATCAACAAATTGGATGGGATAATAACAAGGTAAAAGTTCTAGACGAAGCATCGCATCAGCAAGAGCCAGGGCAGCTACAATACAAACCGCCCTTGGATGATGCCTACGTTTTCCTGACTCAGGCCCTCTTTTCTGGGCAAGGGCAGAATGCCCAGCTCGATACTGATCAGTTCATGTTCACCACACGTTGGCTTGCCCAAGGCAATATGCGGGCGGTTCGCTCCGGCAGAACTCGTAGGGATGGGAACTTCAATGTGTTATACACTGCAACGACCGGTAACGTTAAAACGCCATGGCAAAAATTCAGCAATGGCAGTGGCTCAGAAGAACACCGGACTTCGGCTGGAAATGGCCACGATTGGATAGCCAATGAGCCGGTTGATGCGATTTTGTATGAGTTCCCTTACGAGGATCAGCCAATATTTTCGATTGGCCAGCTCCAGCACGCAAATCTTTCTTTGGTTGGGGCTTATCCGTCATACCCAATTGGCAATAGCTTGGCAGATTTTCGTTTGAATGAGAAATCGTCTACTCCAATTGGCTATCAACTAGCTCGCATTGATGCGACTAATCAGGGTGGGATTAATCAATTACGTAATGATCAACGAGGCTACTATGATATATCCTTCCTCTTGAACCGCACGCTTTGGGATCAATATTATTTTTCGACAGTACCCGCAACGGGTGATGTTCCTGACACACTCCCGAATACACGCTATGTAGAATACAATGATAGCGTTGATCTTCAGGATCCTGATAAGTCTGCTGCTGGATTAATGCTGAATGGCGGGTTCAATATCAACTCAACTTCAGAGCAGGCTTGGCGCGCCGTTCTTGGCGCTACGAATCAACTGAAGTATGATCCAGAAGATGCGTTAGGCGGGAATCCCTTGAATTCCGCTTTCTCTCGCTTTTCTCGGCCAAACTCGGACGATGATCTCGGGAGTGACACAAGTGACGCCATGCATAAAGCATGGGATGGTTACCGCACATTGACGGAAGAGGAAATCGCTCAATTGGCTCGGAATATTGTGGTGGAGATTCGCAACCGGGGACCATTCGTTTCTCTCTCTGACTTCATCAATCGCCGACTCGTTGATAATCCAAACACGAACGATGCGACTGTTGGCAATACCGCCCATGAGCATGAAGATTTTAGGGGCACCATTCAAGCTGCCATTGATCGGACGGCTACGCATAGTGACGACGATGGAAATGATGCATTTCCCTCCAACGATGGTACGGGCTTATTCTGGCAGGCTGACGAGATGGCAACCAGAGGGGACTCGACGAATTACAACCACAATCAAGGCACTCAATACGCCTATTACAATCAGGCACGACTGGAGGGAGCTGATGTGCCGGCACGACCATATAGCAACCGCTCTTCGTTTGCTCCCAAATACATTAGTCAGGCGGATATCCTTGCGACTATTGGTTCGACCCTTTCTGCTCGTTCAGACACCTTTGTCATTCGGGCCTATGGCGAAGTAGTTGATCCGTTTAATCCCGCCGAAGTTCGTTCGCAAGCATGGTGTGAGGCGGTGGTCCAGCGCTATCCCGAATACATCAACGATACAGTGAATGCTCCGGAGGACAATCCGTCCAAACTCGATGCGTTAAACAAGCAGTTTGGCCGAAAATTTAAGATACTTTCATTCCGATGGCTCTCCGCAGACGAAGTTTAATTTTTCTCAGCATATTACTCTCTTTTTCGGGTATTTTGAACGGACAATCGCGTAGAGAAGAGGCGCCGATTGCCGAATTCAGGGTCATTGCCATGTCTGACTTGGCGACGCTCTTTTATGATGTTGATGGTAAGAAGGAAGTGATTCACGCGGGACTGGGGGCTTTTTCTCGACTGTATCCGTCGCCGAGTAACCGAAGAGTGGTGTTTTATCGAGAAGACCCGAACCCTGACCCAAGAAAGCCACCGATCAAAGCCACCGTTGCAGATGCAACTTTGCCAAGTGGAGAGGGCCCTTATCTCGTGCTGTTGATTAGTAATCCATCACCTGAGGGGTTTCCATTCAGTACGCTCGTGATTGATCACTCGTTGAAGGTACATCCAGCCAACAACTATCGAGTTTTTAATTTCTCAAAGCGCCGCATGGCGGTACGACTGGCGGAAAAAGATATGCTTCTAAATCGTGGCGAGTCAGAGACTGTTCCTTATCCCGATGCGCGTAAGGCTTGGCTGAAGGTGGCCGCTGATGAAGAAGGGAGCTGGTTGGTCGTTACCAGTTCCTCGCATTCGGTAGGCTCTGATTCAAGGACGACCGTCTTTATCGTTGATATTCCACCATCAGAACGTGACCCCGATCCCAAGGGAGTTGTCGCGAGAAGAATGCGTGAGCGCATCGTAACGGATGAATTTGGAGAACAGCACGTTAAATAGTAACTAGGGCCTGTTCTAAAAGGTCTTGCTGCTTTACTGTGCGGTGAGGCATTCTTTGGATATGTCAATTCGACCTTATCTATTGTCGTTTTTCTTTATTCTAATGATGAGCCTTTCCAATGGATACGCAGAATCGGATGCGCCGATTGTAGTGATTAAAGCAGACGACCTTGTCTACCGAACTGAAGCAGACCCCTTTGGTGAGGGCTGGAGTCGGTTCATTGAATTGGCTCAAGAAAAGAACATTAAGGTTTCGATTGGCATCATCTGCAACTCTCTGGAAAAGGGGACCCCGAAGTATATAGAGGCGATTCAGAAACTGAACGATTCCGGGCAGATTGAATTCTGGAATCACGGTTTCACGCACAGCCGAAATAAGGACACGGGCAAGAGTGAATTTAAGGGGCCGAGTTTGGAAGAGCAGCTCGAAACGATTTCCAAGTCTCAGGCCTTGGCGGAAGAAAAGCTGGGCTTCACTTTTCATTCATTTGGCACGCCCTACAATGCGGCAGACGGCAATACCCCCCGCGCACTCCGAGAACACTCGGAGCTTACCTCTTGGATGTTCGGGCCCAGCAATGCCCAGCTCTTGCCGGGCCAAATGATATTGGGGCGCTCCGTCAATCTTGAGCAGCCCGTGCATCACCCCAATTTTGAAGGATTCAAGAAGAGCTTTGAGAGCAAGGAGGACGAACCTTATTACGTGTTGCAAGCTCATCCTGGTGGTTGGGATAAAGCGCGTCTGGAGCAATTCGCTTTGGTCGTTGATTACCTGCAAAGCAAGGGCGCTGTCTTCATGACGCCAACGGAGCTACAGGAGCGTTTAAGTGCAGATAAATAGTCCGAGACATTACGGCTAAAGTCGGAATACCAACTTAGCACCGAGCGCTTGAGCCATCCGGCTTAATGCAGCCGTGCACGGAACGCCTGTAAAAGCTCCAGGAAAGCCTCGGGAGCTTCGAGGTGGGCGCAGTGCCCAACACCGGGTATTGAGGCGAGTTCTGCGTTTGGGAGGTAAGGCCTCATTTTCTGGGTGATTTGGCCGAATTTGAGATCCATTTGGCCAATGATCGCCAAGTAGGGGAGATCAAGCTCCGAAAGGTGGTCCCAGAGCGCGGGTAGACGACCCGTGCTGACGGCGACGAGCGCGGCGGCGAGTTGGGTGGGGTTGTTACGGCGACGCCGTGTGTGCATTGGCCCCAGAATTTCTTGAGGAATCGATTCTTGGCTCTTGATGATCGGCATGGCTTGCCAGGCTTCCAGAAATTCTTCGATCGACTGTTTGCGCATGCGCTTGGCTAGATCTTCATCGGCAACGAGACGATCCATTCGGTGAATGGGGTCGCTGATCCCGGGGGTGGCACCCACGGTGATGAGCGAGCGCCACTTGGCGGGATTTCGGCTGGCGGTGTGCAGCGCGATGCGCCCGCCCATGGAGTAGCCGAATAGGTCTGGGCGTTGCCCAGTGACGGCAACGATTTTACGCCGGGCTACCTCGATCGCGTCGAGAAAGTCGTCCAGCTTTAAAGAGTCTGGCTCGGTGATATGGGCATTACCGTGGCCGGGGAGGTTGAGTGCCCACCAATCAATGGACTCGCGGGAATGTTCCGCGAGCCATGCGAAGTCATTAGCGTCCCCAGTAAAACCGTGGAGCGCGAGCAGTGGTGGGCTCTCAGGTGAGTCCCAGCGTTGTAGGCCGGTTGCATTCTGAAGTGCTCCGGCCATGGTTCGCTAGTCCTTAACGCTCGCCTTTTGGATGAACTGCTTTTCGGCGGGTTTGTCGGAGTGGTCCGTGCGCACGTTTTCGATTTTCTTAACGACATCCATACCGCTGACGACCTTGCCAAAAATGGAATGGCGCATGTGCAGGTGTGGCGTAGGAACCGTGGTGATGAAGAACTGGCTGCCATTGGTGCCGGGACCAGCATTGGCCATGGCGAGCAAACCTGGCTCATCGAATTTTACGTTACGGTCAAACTCGTCATCAAACTTGCCACCCCAGAGGGATTCGCCGCCGCGGCCAGTGCCGGTAGGATCGCCGCCTTGGAGCATGAAGTCCTTGATGATGCGGTGGAAGATGATGCCGTCGTAGTAGCCCTTATTGATGAGGCCGATAAAGTTTTCGCAGGTCTTCGGTGCGATGTCGGGCATCAGCTCGATCTCGATAGTTCCCTGATTGGTTTCAAGAATTGCGGTAGGCATGGGTCAGTGATCTGTATTGAGGTTATTGCTATTTAGGTGTTCCTGCTCGGCTTTGCGCACGAGCATATAAAGTCGTCGGCTCATCCACGCGTCAGTGGCAGCGTAGATGATTTGCTTGTGATTCAGGGTGCGGCGCGCCCAGTTGGACACTTGCGCGTTTTTGGAAATGCGTAGCCCTAAGAACATGCCAATGAGGCTGCGAAGGCCAGTCTTTTCGATGCCCAAGCGGCGGCTGATTTCGCTGATTTCCACGAACCCGGCAGGGTCATAGCGGTCCACTTGCTGGAGGCGCTTGATGTCGTCGCGCAGGGCAACGCCTACTTTGATCGGGCTTTCGCTTTCGAGGAGGGGCTTGAGCAACTCCAGCCCGCCGAAGCGTTTGACTTGGAAGAGGTAGGCCTCGTAGTTCGTAGCGAACTGGACGATCGAGGGGGAGTAGTTTTCCCCTTTGCGAAAGGCCGGGCGCGACTCGGTGTCAAACCCGAGCACTTCAACCTCTTTCAGGCGGGCGACGGCGGCCCGGGCGGCTGCAGGTGTCGTGATTAGGTGGATGGTGCCTTCGAATCGGCCCAGCGGGAGGCGATTGATCTCGTCCTTGGTGATATCGAGGCAAATATTCAGGGGGCCTGGCGCAGTGGCGAGATCCTCTTCGGGCTTATTATGTTTGATACGTGACAAAACGGGGAATCCTTACAGTCAAATACTGGGCCTACAAATCAATTTCGAGGCCGTCATAGCAGAGCAGTATTTCTTCGGGATACTGTGCGTGTCCTAGCTGGTCAGCGGATTCCTGGTGGTAGATGCTACGGTACATGATTGTATTGCGAAGGAAATCATCGAGCTGCCAGTCGGTGTTGATCGGCTCGTGATGAAAAATGGCGAGGCGCTTGGCGCGGGCGCGGGCGGTCAGTTCCACTCCCATGACGTTGCTGGAGTGTCCCCAGCTGGCCTTGGTGAAGGTGGCATCCGCCATGGTGTATTGAGCGTCAAAAATGACGAGGTCAGCGTCTTTAAAGAATTCGACGAAGGGATAGTCTTCCTCGTAGGCGTCGTGGGTATGCTCGGAGTCGGTGGAGAACACCGCGGTCTTGCCGCTTTTGCGAAAACGATAGCCGTAGGACTTGCCGGGGTGGTTTTGCAGGATGGAATCAATCTCGAAGCCCTCAATGGAGTAGGGCGTGAGCGGCTTTTGCACGTCAAACTCGATGTCTGCCGCCAAGCCTTCGAAGGGGACCGGGAACTCCGGGCTGCTCATTTGACGGCGAAAGGCTTCTTCGCACGCTTCGTGGTAGGTGTGGAAGATGATTTTGTTGCCAGGGATGTAGGCTGGGACAAAAAACGGGAAGCCCTGCAAGTGGTCCCAGTGCAGGTGCGTCATGAAAATGTGGTAAGTATGGGGCTGCTTGGCTTCACCCGTCATCATGAGACTATGGCCGAGGTCGCGAATGCCCGAGCCCGCGTCACAGATTATATAGGCACCGTCGGGGTTATCAAACTGGATGCACGAGGTGTTGGTGCCATAGGTCGCGCGCACGGCAAAGGGCAGTTTGCTGTCCATGAACGCATTGATCTTCTCGTCACTGGAAAGATCGACTCCTTGTGCCGCCTGTAATGCCCGAAAAACCTTCTCACGCACCATGTGCGCGGTCATTGGCGCGGGTAGCGACCCCTGTGTTCCCCAGAAACGAATTTTCATAACGCGAATATCTTCGGGAGAAGACCCTAATGGCACTAACATGGCAAGCTCTTAGGAAATTGCGATCATAAATTAATGGGCCACAGTGGCTTCTGTAGTTTTATTGACGATTTTTTTACAAACATTTCGTGCGACCAAAAGACCCATAGCGGGCTCATTTTTGATGGTAATTCCATGCAGGGCTTCGTCGAAGTGCTCATGTATTCGACCGATTTGGAGACTTGGTTTGCGGCTGACGCCACCTTCGAGGATGACCTTGTTCTGGTAGACTATTACCTGCGAACGGCGCTTGTGCCATATCCGGCGCTCACCGACAACGGCCGATTCTTTGTCCAGCTTGGTATTGCCGCAGAGTAAGCGTTTGTTAGTTTGGCCAGGCTCGCGCCGCCGCATCGCCCAGTAGCCACTCGCCCGCTCGGTTCAGCGTGTGGGTGGCGATCAGGCCCGGAGCGAAGTTTGGCCGGTAGGCCTTGAACTCGCGCTCACGATAGGTCGTCATGGTCAATTCCTCGACGGCCATCAGGCGCACGCCATAGCCGTAACGCACGGAGCAATCCTGCGCTGGGCGGATTAGCTGGCCCTCGTGTCGGAATAGTCGACCCGCTGGGCGCGCACAGGCATTGTCCGAGACAATCGGGTTGCCTGGATGAGGCACCCACTCGCGCGAGAGCGGAGAGTCTGCGGTCCACAAATTGAGTTGGCTGGAAGCATTGCCACCCTCAAGAGCCGGGACACCCCCAAAAAGCCACCAACGCCCATCCTGCTCCCAGAGCGTGGCGTCGACGATTTCCTCGCCGCGGAAAAGCGCTCTCTCATGCACCCAATGGTCGGGCCAGCGCGTGCAGCGATAAAGGTCCACCGTGCGATTGGCGCGTGATTCGGGAATCATCCACCATTCGCCATCATACTCAAAAAGATTGGGGTAGGAGAGGTGGTACGGGCGATCCAGGATGACTTTTAGCGGGCCGGTCTTGCCGTCAGCATGGAGTTCCATCACGGCCAGTCGACCTTTCTTTGGGTGGTGGACGACCTCCTCGATGAAGAGCCAGCACCGCCCATCTTTCATGACGGGGAAGGGGTCCGCCCACGAACGGCCCCATGGCGGCCGAAGTGCAGACAGGTTACTGAAATTGTCCGGCAGACCCGGAATTTTACCGGCGAGTAAGCGCCATTGCTTGCCCGGTAATAGACGTGACCAGAGGGAGGATGGCATTTTCCCGTAACTATATCTTCCCGAAGCGTCTTGGCGAGTATTTCGTTACGCTGGTGTGTCTCTGGAAATTTTGATAAAAGTCGGCGAAACACGGCGTTTACAACTGCTGCCCAGTGCGCCAAAGCGCCGCAAGATGCGAAATCTTCAATATGCGGCCCAGTCAAACTTTGCTCTAGTTTCCATTTTTCACCAAAATATGGCTCAAAATGAGCATAAAAGTATCAGTTTTATTTTTCGGCAAAAAACCTCAAAATCGCCGTAAAGGCAGATAGTTGTTGGCCTGTAGGGTTTTTAGTCGATTTTTTTGCCGCCTACCCCCCCCTAACGAATTTCCGCAACGAATTTTTTGCCCCCCTTATATTTTTATAAGACTGAAACTACTCCAAAAATGAGCTTTAACCGGTCCGAGAATCCGCTAACTTATTAAGTTTTTTACGATACCCATGCTGTCGAACTTTTTTTCCAAGCCAAAGAACTCCATCGCCAAGCGCTGCCGAGACGATGAAGTCACGCGGCTACGCAAGCGTTACAATCCTTACTATCACACGTTCGAGCGTCAGAATGGCTCGCGGGTGATCCGAGATGGCAAGGAATACGTCATGCTTTGCAGTAATGACTACCTGGGCCTGAGCCATCACCCCAAGGTCATTGAGGCCGCCAAGCAGGGGCTTGACGACTGGGGAAGTAGCACCACTGGGGCTCGCCTGGCCAATGGCTCGCGCAAATATCATACCGAGCTTGAGGAAAAATTCGCCGCTTTCATTGGTAAGGAAGCCTGCCATATCAGCGTCGCAGGCTACATTTCATGCATGTCCTCGGTGCAGTCTTTTGCGCAAAAAGGAGACATTGTGCTGGTCGATAAAAACGTCCACTCCTCCCTCTGGGCGGGCATTGGGCTGACTCAGGCGCAAGTCGAACGCTTCGCCCACAACAACCCTGCCGACCTCAAGGAAGTCCTCTCCTTTGAGAAGCCCGAAGCGCCCAAGATCGTCGTCTTCGAAGGCGTGTACTCGATGGAAGGCCACATCGGCCGCGTGCCTGAGATCATCGAGGTTTGCCGGGATCAGAATTGCTTTTTCATTATGGATGATGCGCACGGATTCGGCGTCATGGGACCTGGTGGCCGTGGTACCGCAGCGCATTTTGGGGTGCAAGACGAAGTCGACGTCATCACTGGCAGCTTCTCGAAGTCGCTCAGTAGCACAGGCGGCTTTGTTGCTGGCTCCAAGGACATCATCGAATACCTACGTACTCACAGCAAGCAGACGATTTTCTCGGCCGCTATCAGCCCTCCTCAAGCCTATGCGGCCTCGGCCTCGCTGGACATCCTCCAGAACGAGCCGGAGCATCACAAGCGCCTTTGGGAGAACACCAATCGCTACAAGGAAATGCTCCGCAACCTCGGCCTGGACATCTGGGACAGCGAAACGCCCGCGGTGCCGATCATCATGGGCCAAAAAGAAAAAGCTTATCGCTTCTGGCAAGCGCTGCTCGAAAAGGGCGTTTTCTCGATCATGTCGATCGCTCCAGCAGTCCCCCCCGGCAAGGACTTGATCCGCACGTCGATGTCTGCCCGCCACACAGAAGAGGATTTGGAAATCGTCGCAGAGGCCATGGCTTACGCCGTAAAGAAAATTTAGAACAACCCTTCTGGCCCAGCTGCCGTCTTGCTTGGATCAATTCGGGTGGTCCAGATGCCTCTCTGCGAAATATGCCTGAGTTTGCGAGTCGAGTCGTCTAATTTGGGCAAAATAAAAGCGATTCCGTGTTGGAATCGCTTTTACGAAAGGTGATTTAGGCGGTCACTCAGTAGTTCTTTTTCTTGGCGAGCTTCTGGATAACGGCGAAACGAACGACCTGTTCAAGCTGCTCAATCTGAGCTGGGTCGACATTTTCTTCGCGAGCAACCTTGAGGGCTTCTTCGGCGCGGCGTTGAGCTTCCTCAACCATCTGGACATCGATATTGGCGGTGTCTATCGCAGCCTCAGTGAGGATGGAGACCGTGTCTGACTGGACACGAGCAAAGCCCTTGTCGATCGCCAAGTGTTCGGTTTTCGCGCCGCGAGCGGTGACCTCCCCCCCCTCGACCATGGTCAGGAGTGGTTGGTGACCGGGCAGGATGTCAATTTCGCCTTGTGCAGTGGGCAAAACGACCTCATCGACCGTCTGACTATAGACGATCTTTTCCGGAGTGACGATTTCGAGTTTGAGCGCCATGATTTTAGGCCTTGGCCTTTTCGAGCACAGAATCGATGCCGGCCTTCATGTAGAAGTCGTTTTCGTTCACGTGGTCCAGTTCACCGTCGAGGATCATCTTGAAACCCTTGATGGTGTCGGCCACAGGAACATAAACGCCAGGGAATCCAGTGAAGACTTCAGCTACGTGGAACGGCTGCGAAAGGAACTTCTGAATCTTACGGGCGCGGAACACGACTTGCTTGTCCTCTTCGTTCAATTCGTCGAGACCGAGAATTGCGATAATGTCCTGTAGGTCTTTGTAGCGCTGAAGCACAGATTGAACACCACGGGCGACCTCGAAGTGCTCCTTGCCCACGATGTCGGGGGACAGTGCGTTGGAAACCGAAGAGAGTGGGTCAACCGCGGGGTAAATACCAAGCTCTGCAATTCGGCGCTCGAGAACGATCGTCGAGTCCAAGTGAGCAAAGGTGTTGGCCGGAGCTGGGTCGGTCAAGTCATCCGCAGGCACATAAACAGCTTGGAATGAGGTGATTGAGCCCTTCTTGGTCGACGTAATGCGCTCTTGAAGAATACCCATTTCCTGAGCGAGCGTTGGCTGGTAACCCACCGCAGAGGGGGAGCGACCGAGCAGCGCGGACACCTCAGAGCCGGCCTGTGAGAAACGGAAAATATTGTCAACGAAGAGCAGCACATCCTGGTTCTTCTCGTCACGGAAATATTCCGCCATGGAGAGACCGGAGAGCGCTACACGCATACGTGCGCCAGGTGGTTCGTTCATCTGACCGTAAACGAGCGCAACCTTGGACTGAGACAAGTCGTCTTGGTTGATAACGCCGCCTTCGGACATTTCCCAGTAAAGGTCATTTCCTTCACGTGAGCGCTCACCCACACCAGCAAACACGGAGTAACCACCGTGCGCTTTAGCGATGTTGTTGATGAGCTCCATGATGACCACGGTCTTGCCCACACCCGCGCCGCCGAAGGCACCAACCTTACCACCCTTAATGAAGGGGCAAATCAAGTCGATGACCTTGATGCCGGTTTCGAGGATGTTCGCTTCCACGTCCTGATCCACAAGGGCAGGGGGGAGGCGGTGAATTGGGTAGCGCTTCTCAGTCTCGCATGGCCCACGCTCGTCCACGGTGTCACCAGTTACATTAAAGATGCGGCCCAAGACGGCTTCACCGACGGGAACCGTGATTGGCGAGCCAGTGTTGTTAACATCCATGCCGCGGACGAGACCTTCAGTGCTGCTCATGGCAACGGCGCGCACGAGGCCCTCGCCCAGATGCTGCTGCACTTCCAGCGTTAGGCGCGTTTCCTTGCCTTGCAGGGTGTAATTGACGTGAAGCGCATTGAAGATTTCGGGGACGTGTTCTGAAGAGAACCTGACGTCCACGACAGCGCCGAGGATTTGGACGATTTTACCGATGTTAGCCATGGGATAAATGTGATGCTGGTTGAAAAGTTAGTTAAACTGGGTCGCGGCTGCGATTTCCAGAATTTCCTGAGTGATAGCGGCCTGTCGGGCCTTGTTATATTCGAGGGTCAGGTCGCTGACGAGGTTCTTGGCGTTGTCGGTTGCCGACTTCATTGCGACCATGCGTGCGCTGTGCTCCGACGCCTTGGCACCGAGCAAGCTCTGATAAATAAGCTGTTTGACGTAAAGGGCTGGCAGCTCATGCAGGATTTCCGCAGCACTGGGCTCGAAAATAAATTCGCGCTCGTCCTTGCTGGTGTCGGAAAGGGTGATCTTGTAGCGCTTCTTCACGTCTTCGATCAGCTCGTGCAAACCACTGAGCGGAACAATTCGCATGATGGTTGGCTGCTGAATGAGGGTGTTGACGAAGGCGCTGTAGAGGATCTCGATGGTGTCAATCTTACCCTCGGTGTAGAGCTCGAGCATGTAGTTGACGACCGCGCGAACCTCTGGGTAAGTGACCTTGTCTGATAGCGGAAAATCCGCCAACAATGGGCGCTTGGTGCGAGAGATGAACTGTGTGGCTTTGCGGCCGATGGTGACGTAGGCCACATCGTCCTTGATCGCCATGACTTCCTTGAAGAGGTTGCCATTGAGCGGTCCGCAGAGGCCCTTGTCTGTGCCGATGATGAGAATGCCGCGGCGCTTGGCCTCGCGAGGTGCCAAGAGTGGATGGTTCTGGGCGATTTCCTGATGAGAAACCGATTCCAGAATTTCTGCCAGCAGCATCGCATAAGCACGGCCCGCCATAGTGGCGTCTTGCGCCTTCTTCATCTTCGAGGCCGCCACCAGCTGCATCGCGCGAGTAATCTGCGCGGTGTTCTTGACCGACTTGATACGGGTGCGAATTTCTTTGGTACTTGGCATCGAATTAAATCCTAGGTTTCAGCGAAGCGGGAGCAGGCTTACTTAAAAGAGCGTTTCCACTCTTCAACTGCGGCCTTGAGTTTTTCGTCGGTTGCGTCGCTGATCTTACCACCGCTACGCAGTTCGACCAGTAGGTCGCCTTTGGCAGTGATGAAGAATTCGTGGAGAGATTGGACGGCAGCGGTGACCTTTTTGACGTCAATGTCCTTGAAGTAACCTGCTTGCATCGCCCAGATCAGCGCGATCTGCTCTTCAGCCTTTTTGGGGGAGAGGGGGGGCTGCTTGAAGAGTTCAACGAGACGGTCGCCCTTTTCGAGGATCGACTTGGTCTGAGCGTCGAGGTCGGAGCCAAACTGTGCGAAAGCCGCGAGCTCGCGATACTGGGCGAGTTCGCCCTTCAGCTTGCCAGCAACCTGCTTCATGGCCTTAACCTGAGCGGCGGAGCCTACACGAGAAACCGACAGACCAACGGAGACCGCTGGGCGGATACCCTGGTTGAACAGGTCGGTTTCCAGGAAGACTTGGCCGTCGGTGATCGAGATCACGTTGGTTGGAATGTAAGCGGCTACGTCGCCAGCCTGAGTTTCAATGATTGGCAGTGCAGTGAGCGAGCCATTACCATTGTTTTCGTTGACGCGAGCAGAGCGCTCAAGGAGGCGGCTGTGTAGGTAGAAAACGTCACCCGGATAGGCTTCGCGACCAGCAGGGCGTTTCAGAATGAGCGAAATCTGGCGGTAGGAAGCAGCGTGCTTGGTCAAGTCATCATATACGATGAGCGCGTCCATGCCGTTCTCCATGTAGTATTCACCCATGGCTGCGCCAGCGAAAGGAGCAATGTATTGGTTGGCTGGATTGTCCGCAGCAGGAGCGGCGACGATTGTGCAGTATTCGAGTGCGCCTGCTTCTTCCATTGCTTTGATGGTGCGGGCAATGTTGGACTGCTTTTGGCCAACGGCAACGTAGATGGAATACATCGGGCGGAAACCGTCCTCGAATGTTCCGTCTTCCTTCTTGTGCTGGTTGTTGATGTTGGCTTGGTTGATGATCGTGTCGATCGCAATGGTGGTTTTGCCAGTTGAGCGGTCACCAATGATCAATTCGCGTTGGCCGCGGCCAATTGGGATCATCGCGTCAATGGCCATAATACCAGTCTGCACTGGCTGGTCGACGGACTTGCGGGGGATAATGCCCGGAGCAATTTTTTCGACCGGATAAAGAATGTCGGACTCGATTGGGCCTTTACCATCAATGGGCTGGCCGAGTGCATCAACAACGCGGCCGAGGAGGCCCTTGCCGACAGGGACGGAGAGGAGGCGGCCAGTGGACTTGGCTTCGTCGCCTTCCTTCAAGTTGGAGTAGTCACCGAGGACAACGACGCCGACTTCGTCTTCTTCGAGATTCAGTGCGATGCCGTAAACGCCGCCTGGAAACTCGATCATTTCGTTGTACATACAGCCTGATAGGCCGTCTAGCTTGGCGACGCCGTCAAATACGCTTGTGATCTTACCGACGTTCGTCTTGACGGTCTTGGTTTCAAGCTTGGCGATTTCCTGTTGGATCTGTTCGAGAACGGAACTCATGGTCTTTAAATAAAATTATGAATGATGAAGGATGGAAACAAGTAACGGGTGTTACGCGACATTCTGCTCAAGCAGAGCAAGGCGAGTGGCGACAGAGGCGTCATAGACGTCGTCTCCCACGGTGATGCGGACGCCAGCGATCAAGGCTGGGTTTTCCACCGTGCTCGCGACGATTTTGCGGTTATACTGTTCGGTAAATTTCTTTTCGATGGCAGTTAGCTGCTCGGCACCTAATGGGCCGGCAAATTCTACCTTGGCTTGGCCTTGGCTGACCTCTACTTCAAGATACTTGGAGTATTGCTTGAGGAGCTTCTTGTAATCGCGCGGTGGGTTTTGCCCAAGTGCGTCAAGTACTGCGGAGACGCGCTCAGCGCTCGCTTGGCCATCCGCGTCGAGCGAAAGGGTGACGAGCTTCTTCGCGAAGTCTTTGATATGGTGAGAACCGGCCATGGGATTGGAATTGCCTTAGTTACTGGCGTAAAGTTCTTTAGCGGCGGATTCGCTGAAGCGGCCCTTTTCGTCGGCGCTCAGGTCGCGGTTGAGAACCTTGGCGGACGTAGCGACAACCAACTGGGCGACCTCGTGGCGAACATCAGCGAGCATTTGCTTGCGCTCAAGTTCGTTGGCGGCGTGAGCCTTAACGATGATCTGCTCAGCCTGCTTTACGGCGTCGGCCTTCTGGCTTTCTTCAAATTTGTGCGCGTTATCACGTGCGCTGGCGACGAGTGCGGCGGCTTCATCAGAAGCTTGGCGAATTTTCTCAGCGCTGTCCTTCTCGGCATTGGCCAAGGCGGCTTTCATTTCCTCGGCATACTGTAGGCCGTCTTGGATTTTGCGCTGACGTTCCTCCATGGTCGCCATGACAGGCTTGAAGGCGAACCTCCACAGCACCACTGCGACAATGATGAAGTTGAGTCCTTGTGCAAAGAGCAAGGCAGGCTCAACGTGGAAATAATTTCCCAGGTCTGAAGCGGTTTGGCCCAGCTTCTCGGCGAAGTTTGGTTCGCCTGCGGCGGCCAGCGATAGGCTTGAGTTGAACATTGGTCAGTTGTGGGAGGGTTTAATTAAAAAAACGAGCCCGGCTCCGGATTCGTTACCGGGCTCGCTAAAGGAACTATCTATTATTAATAGAGGAAGAGAGCGTAGAACGCGACCGCTTCCGACAGCGCCATACCAATAATGGACTGGACGAGCACCTTACCGGATGCGCCAGGGTTGCGGCCAACGGCTTCAACAGCCTTGGTGCCGACGAGGCCTACACCGATTGCGGCAGCGAAACAGCCGAGGCCAGCAGTGATGCCCTTGCCGAGGTCGCCAGTGAGGCCGCCTTCAGCGAGGGTTTGCAGGGAGGTAATGTCCATTGCAGTGAGTAATTCGATCATAATGAGTTTGTTTTCTTGTTTGTTGCTAAACCTGGCCGCCCACGCTCGTTGGTCAATGGTCCCAGCCAGGAAATTCGGGTTCTATTATAGAAAAGCGATTAATGTGCGTGTTCGTCGTCTCCGTGGTTCACGATAAGACCGATGTAAACAGCAGTCAGTAGGGTGAAAACCAAGGCTTGCACGAGGCCGATCAGGATTTCGAGGAAGAAGAAAGGCACTGGCACAAACCAAGCGATCATGCCGTGCATGCTCGTCAGCAGGTTTTCGCCACCAAAGACGTTACCGAATAGTCGGAAGGGCAGGGAAACGAGGCGAGATAGAATCGATACGCATTCAATAGCGCCCACGCCGATGAAGACGAAGAACAGCATAAAGTAAATTGGTTTCGGCACTTCCTTTTTGTCCGCCTTGTTGCCAAAGAGATCGTAGAAAAGCAGGCCGGGGCCGGCGTAGCGGAGCACATACCAGATCCACGCGATGAAAGAGATGATCGCCAAGGCCAGTGTGGTGTTCAAGTCGGCATTGGCCGGACGAAAGTAATAGTAGAAGTGGCCGACATAGTTTTGGCCGTCAAAGGCGCGGACTTGGTGGCCCTGTGCAACCTCTGCTGCGACTTGGTCTGCGGCAATGGCCTTGTCCGCCACAAAATGGCCGAAGGAGCCAACGCCTGGGAGCAAGCCGCTCCAGTTGTTAATCAGAATAAAGACAAACAGCGTGATGAGGATCGGAAAAACTTTCTTGATCAGCTTTTTGCCGATAATTGGCTCCATGATGTCCAAGACGCCAGTCAACATGCCTTCCATCATCGCTTGTCCGCGAGAAGGGATCAGCTTAGGAGTGCCGACCATCAGCTTAATGCCAATGATGAGCAGGATGGAGATGACCCACCCTGTGACCATGGCGTTGGTTACTGGGATGCCGAACACGCTGAACAGCTTGTAGGCATAAGGACTCACGCCCGTACCGCCGCTGGACGCCATCAAAGGCGTAGCGCTTAACAGGATGAAAGAAGGAAGGAGAAACTTGCGGTGGAGGGCCATTCCGAGGGTTCGGGTGTGGGTCAGGAAATGATGAAGGGGCCTATGAGTTGACGGAAAGCGGAAATGCGTCAACACTAGAAATCAGCGACTATGGACGATTACCAGCAAATCTGCTGGCTGCTATCAGAAAGTCTAATCTGCCTCGAATAAGATTTAAACTTCCCGCGATGCCCAAGCCAGTTGACATTACGGACAAGCTTACGAGCTGGAATACGCCTCAGCGGCAGTCCACGACTCCAAGTGCGGGTCAATCCGTGCTTCGAGGGGGGAGGCGAAATATTGACCTTTTCTCCGCCTTGGTGCTGCTATTGGTCACCGTAGCGGTGCTTAGCCAGTTCGTTTTGCTGGCGGCAATGGGTTAGATCGATCCTGTCAGCGGATTGTTCCGCTGGGGCTCAATGGGGGGGGGCGGAGGCGAATGCCCTCGCCGTTAGTTCATGTTGTTGTTCGAGACGGGCCCGTCGTTGATCAGGTTCGACGGCATATCCGACAGAATGTTTTCCGGCATGTCCTGAATGGGATTCGCGGGCATATCGGTGATCGGATTGGTCGGCATATCCTGAATGGGGTTTTTCGGCATATCCTGAATGGGATTTGCTGGCATGTCCTGGATCGGGTTATAGTAGCCATCTTTGGTGTATTGGCTAGCGATTCCGTTGGCCGCTTTCTGGTCTGTGATCGTCAGGCGGACGCTGTCTGAGCCTTGGCGAAAGATGTAAAGGTCGGGGCTGACTTCGCTACCGTCCTTGGAATGAATTCCGCGGCGATCACCTTCTTGTTCAAAGCGGATGACCAAATAGCGTTGTTTCAGGTCGCGAGCGAGCAGTGGGGTGGCGTCAACGACTGTCACACCAGGTGCGGAGTCCTTGGTCAACACACGGTTAGCCGTGTGGATTGGGGAGCGTTCAAATTGAGCGGTCAAGCTGCGCTTGCTGTTGATCACATCTGTGGCACCGATGTATTCCACACGAAGGGGCCGAGGCTCGCCTTGGACGCGGTCTAGAATGAAGCTGATCAGGACTTTATTATCGCCAGCTGCCTTTAATTGTTCGCCAAGCCCATTGGCTTGCAGATCGAAAATGGCGACCCCTTTAGCGGTCAGCGTTTGCTGTTGAACCCAGCCTTCGCCAACTAGCGTCAAAATGTCACCAGCTTCGAAATGAGCGTGATCGCTGTCACCGTAGCGGTCGTTGGTGCCGATTTTGCCCGTTAGCGTGTAGGCATAAGCGGCAGGGAAAACAGATTCTGCATGGAGGCTTAGGGTGCTGAAACTGGTCAGCAGTGCGAGGATGGTAATTCGTAAAAGCATGACTGGCGGTTTGTTAGGGCGGAGATAAATTTATCACCTTGGCGAGGATTTTGCCCGTGGCAATTGAAATCGCTTCTCCAGCTTGCAAAGCGTTTTCTATTCGATATTTAAGCTTTACTGCCCCATGACAATCGACAGACTTTTTTCTTTAACTACGCACACAACGAGTATATTCCTTTTATAGATGCAATCGCCTGACAAAGCGTCCCCTGGTTCTGAAATTGCCCGTGAATTCACGGTGCAGAATAAGATGGGCATACACGCCCGTCCCGCCGCCATGATTGTACGCGTAGCTAACAAGTTTAACGAAGTGGACGTTTGGGTGGATAAAGACGACGAGCAGGTCAATGGCCGTAGCATTATGGGCCTCATGATGCTTGCCGCTGGGCAAGGCTCCAAGCTACGATTCATCGCGACTGGCCCCTGTGCTGAGGATCTTCTCACTGAGCTTGAGGATCTGTTTACACGCAAGTTCGAGGAGGCGTAACCCCCCCCCCCCCTAGGTCGGGCTAATTTTCGACTTCTCACGCTTCTTAGACGCCATCTAAGTAATCCTGCAAGCTAATCGCTAGCTTTGGTGCCGCTTTTACGAGGTCGTTCTGCGTGGTGACGAGGGGTAAATTCAAGTCCTGAGCCAGTGCGAGGTATTCGCACTGATAGGCAGAGAGGCCAGTCTGCACTGCCAGATCAAGGACGGCGTTGCTGTCGATATTGTATTGGCGCGGGTGCATTTTGTCCTCGGCGGCACGGAGAATTTGCTCTGCCGCAGCGACGCTTACCCAGCCTTCACGGACGTAGCGAACCACGATATTACGAAACTCCGAACGCCAGATCGGCGCGGAGCCCCAGGCGGGGTCTTTATCGTAGGCCCGCTGGGCAAGGTCGGTCATGTCTCCTGGAAGTAGGAGGAATGCCAACGGACCGGTATCAACGATGACCATGCCGTAACCATAACCTTATCGGCTTGATTGTCAATCGGTTCCGGTGACCTTCGGATGGAGGAAATTGTGGAGCTGAGAGGCGAGTTTGGGGCCGATCCCGGGTGCCGCTTGGAGTTGCTCCACTGTGGCCCCCCGCAGCCGATCAAAGCTCCGGAAGTGCTCCAGTAGGGCCTCACGGCGGACTGGACCCAGACCCTCAAAGTCATCCAACACGCTTTCGCGGATTTTCTTACTGCGCAGTTCGGCGTTGAATGTGTTGGCAAAGCGGTGGGCCTCGTCACGTAGGCGCTGAAGCAGGTGCAGGGCAGGGCTGTGCGTCGGTAGTTGGATTGGCTCACGATCGTCGGCAAAGACGATCGTTTCCTCTCGCTTGGCTAGGCCGAACATCATTGGCGGCTCAAGATCGAGTACCAGAAAAGCCTTTAGCGCAGCGCGGACCTGCCCCACGCCGCCGTCAATGACGACGATATCGGGAAATGCTTTTTCCTCCTCATGCAGCCGCCGATAACGGCGGCCCACAACTTCTTCCATGGCGCGGTAGTCGTCATTGCCAATGAAGCTCTTGATGCGGTAGCGGCGGTAATTATTCTTGTCTGGCCTGCCTTCCGCAAAGCGCACCATTGAGGCGACTACGAAGCTGCCCGAGATGTGCGAAATGTCAAAGCACTCCAGTGTGCGCGGCGGGCGGCGTAAGCCCAGAGCTTCCTTGAGTTGGTCTGCCGCCTCGTCGGCTCCTGGTACGGCGACGCGGGGCTCGCGGGTGAAGGTTCGCTGGTTGTGCAGGGTCTTCTTGAGCGCAAACATGACGTCGCGTAGTTGGGCTGCCTTCTCAAAGCGGTGCTCGGAGGCGGCCTTTTGCATTTCGTCCTCCAAGTCTTGAACCCACTCTCGGGTTTTGCCTTCGAGGAACTTTAAACCAGTGGCGACGCGCTGGTGGTATTCCTCGGTCGTGACTTCGGTGGTCTGTTCGTAGATTTCGGCGCGCGCGTCGTCGTAGAGCAGCCAGCGGTCGTCTTCCAGACGCTTCGGCTTGGCGTCGCCGAGCAAAATCCCGAACCGGCGCCGCATCTCGGCCAAAGTTTTGCGGAGTAGCCCGCTGTGGGCGAAGGGCCCAAAATAGCGGGCACCGTCCTCCAGCCGATTACGGGTTAAGCGGAAGCGTGGCAGTTCGCTGGCGATATCTACCCGGACGAGCAGGAATTGTTTATTGTCCGTGAAGTCGGTGTTGTACTTGGGCTTATACTGCTTGATCAGCTTGCCTTCGAGCAGCAGTGCTTCTTGCTCAGAGCGAACCTCTATGATGTCGAAATCATAGATCAGGTCGAGCATTGCGGCGACTTTGGGCTGGGCGACGGCCTGCTTTCGCGAAGGCTGGAAATACGTGGACACACGCTTCTTCAGGCCTTTGGCCTTGCCCACATAGAGCACTCGTCCGAAGCGGTCCTTCATCAGATAGACACCTGGCCCGTCTGGCAGGCGGCGGACCTTTTCCTTGAGTGCGCTGGAGATCATTTAAGAGTTCGTGGAATTTGTCGGATAGGTGAATTTGTAAGTTAAGGGAGCGGTTTTCGCAAGTCACTTGCCGAACGATACGACCACGTTAATCTTCAAGCATTCAACCGTACGAACCATTTACTTCGCGGTAGAGGGAGAATTTTCTCCCTGCAGAGGTTGCAGCTTTGCATTTTATCCTTTGACTTATGGGTGTAACGACAAAGTGATGCAGCTATGGCCTCTCCGGCAAAAGTAGACCTTATAACCCTCGGCGATGAGCTCCTGCTCGGGATTCGAGAAAACAGCCACCTGAAATTTATCGGTGGTGAACTTGCTCGTCATGGATTAGCGCTACGTCGCAATACGAGTTGCCGTGATACGCGAGACGAGATCATACAGGCATTTCGCGAAGCCTGGATGACTGCGGACATCGTCATCACCACGGGTGGCCTCGGTCCCACGAGTGACGACAATACCCGCGAGGTCATTGCCCACTGTCTTGGCTTGGAGCTGGATTTCGTCCCCGAGATCGAAGAAACGATTCGCGCTCGGTTCGACCGAATGGGCCGCACCATGAGCGAGAACAATCTCAAGCAGTGCTACCTGCCGCGCGGTGCCGAGCTGCTGCCCAATCCCTACGGAACAGCACCGGGGATTTATCTACAACTTGAGGGTAAGCGCTTGTTCATGCTTCCCGGGCCTGCTTCTGAGCTGCGCCCGATGTTCAAGGAGCAGGTTCTCACCCGTATTTGCGCGGACGGTTTTTGCAGTCTGGATGACGCCTACCTCCAAATTCGTACGATGGGCGTCGGCGAGAGCGCCCTGGAGACTAAGTTGTTGCCGATTCTCAACGCCAACCCCGATGTTCAAGTTGCTTATTGCGCACATCAGGGAATGGTCGATCTCCGCCTTAGCTTGGACAGCATGCCCATCGACTTCGAGCGTTTACGTGCTGTTGGCGATGAGTGCCGTGAAGTGCTGGGCCCGGACTTTGTTTGTTTTGGGCACTGCCACTTGGCCAAGGCGATTTTTAATTACCTGCGTGCGCATGAACGTACGCTCAGCGTAGCGGAGTCCTGCACCGGCGGGCTGCTCTCCAATGCCTTTACGGACATCCCAGGCGCGTCCAAGGTCTTCGCTGGTGGCTTTGTCTGTTACAGCAATGAATCCAAGATGGAAATGCTCGGCGTGCCGGAATGCATCCTCCAGCAGCACGGCGCGGTCAGTGCGGAATGCGCAGTCGCGATGGCTGATGGTGCTGCAGAGCGCCTTGGCACGGACTACGCACTTTCTGTAACGGGCTTTGCTGGCCCCTGCGGTGGCACGCCCGAGAATCCCGTGGGCACGATTTACATTGGTTACCACAGCCCCTTGGGCAGTTGGTGCGTGCGTATGGTCCGCCCGGGTGAGCGCACTACCGTCAAAACGTTGGCCGTGAATCGCGCTCTCGACGTCATGCGTCGCAAACTTCACAAATATAATCTTGGAGAGGCCCTCGCCTGTGAATGCAAGGCCGAGGAAGCAGAAGTAGCGGAATAATTCGACAAGTCTGGCGTTTCCCAGTAAGAATCCCCTTATGAATCGAGACCGTGCCCTTGACCAACTAAAGAATCACGACGAGCCTTTTGACTTCGTCATCATTGGGGGGGGGGCAACTGGCCTCGGGTGTGCGGTGGATGCCGCGAGCCGTGGGCATTCTGTTGTGCTGATCGAGCAGGCGGACTTCGCTAAGGCCACCTCCAGCCGCAGCACAAAGTTGGTCCACGGCGGTGTGCGTTACCTTAAGCAGGGAAATATTTCTCTGGTGCTGGAGGCCTTGAAGGAGCGCGGGCGGTTATGCGTCAATGCGCCGCATTTGGTCAGCCATCAGGCGTTCATCGTGCCGATTTACAGTTGGTGGGAGGGGCCGTTTTACGGGATCGGGATGAAGGTTTATGATATGCTTGCAGGCAAGCTGGGCCTCGAAACCTCGCAAAATCTTTCGCGTAAGGAGACCTTGGAGCGTATTCCGACGCTGGAGCAAGACGGTCTCCAGGGGGGGGTGATTTACTACGATGGTCAGTTCGACGACTCGCGATTAGCGGTCAACCTTGCTCAGACGGTGTTTGATCAGGGCGGCATCGCGGTTAATTACGTGAAGGCCGTCGGGTTGGAAAAAGAAGCGGGCTTGATTTCGGGCGTCGAATGCGAGGATGTCGAAACGAATGAACATTTCCACATCCGCGCCCGTGCGGTGATCAATGCAACGGGCGTCTTCACCGATGGCGTGCGTCACATGGACGATCCCAGCGCCCAGGGGATGGTTGCCGCCAGCCAAGGCGTGCACCTCGTGTTACCCAAGGAATTCGTTCCAGGCGACGCTGCGGTAATGGTTCCCCATACGACTGACGGGCGCGTGCTGTTTGCGGTGCCGTGGCATGATCACGTGGTCGTCGGCACTACCGATACGCCCACGGAAAACATCGATTTGGAGCCACGGCCGCTGGAGGAGGAGATCGATTTCATTCTCGCCAATGCCGCGCAATATTTAGCCCGTGATCCGAAACGCAGCGATGTGCTTAGTGTTTTTGCGGGGTTGCGCCCATTGGTTAAATCTTCGGGATCCGGCAACACGGCGGCAATCTCACGGGACCACACCATTGTTGTTTCAGACAGTGGTTTAGTGACGATTTGCGGCGGCAAATGGACGACCTACCGCAAGATGGCCGAGGATTGCATTGACCACGCTGAGATGATTGCCGGGCTTGAACAGCGCCCTTGTGTGACAGCGGAGCTGAAAATTCATGGCCATACCGATAGCCCGACGAACGACCATCCGCTGTTGAGTCTATATGGGAGTGACGGGCTGGAGATTCATGCTGCTGCGAAAGCTCATCCTGAGCTGGCGGCGCTGCTGCACCCGGACTTGCCCTACACTGTGGGCGAGGTTCACTGGGCTGTGAAGCACGAGATGGCGCGTAAGGCCGAGGATGTGTTGGCGCGACGTATGCGCGCATTATTTTTAAACGCTCAGGCCGCGCATGATTGCGCTCAGTCAGTGGCGGATATAATGGCCGGAGAGTTAGGACACAGCACGGATTGGGCGACGGCCGAAGCCCAGCGTTTCCAGAAATTGGCCAGCGGTTATATGGTTAAATAGGCAGTCTGTATCAGAATAATAAGTTTTAAGGGTAAAGGAATTACTTAAAACGCCGTAAGTAATGGAAGTTTGAGTATCAAAATACATAGCGTTTATTTGTTGTCGCTTTTTTTTATGACCACGTGCGTTGCTTCTACGCTTGATTGGGACGCATTGAGCTGGACGCCTGGCTCTACGAGCCAGACCTACAATAATGTCGATGGTAGCGGGGTAAATGTCACGATAAGCATATCGGGTGGCTCTTTTTTAACAAATTATCCGCAGTTAAACACTGACACAACGGGTGGAGTATCGCCCGCCCAGAAGTCACTGCAGCTTTATATTAATGAATCCTCGCAGGGCAATGGAGCTACAGTTACCATTAGC
This sequence comes from Cerasicoccus arenae, assembly GCF_014651635.1. Classification (GTDB taxonomy): domain Bacteria; phylum Verrucomicrobiota; class Verrucomicrobiia; order Opitutales; family Cerasicoccaceae; genus Cerasicoccus; species Cerasicoccus arenae. The sequence goes on from NZ_BMXG01000005.1 coordinate 166,392, forward strand.
TTTTCATCCGCAGTGAATAGCTTGACGCTTAATCTTTACGATGTGGACACTGGCTCGGGTGGTTTCTTCTCTCGAACCTTTCGAGATCAAGTTAACTTCAACCAGACCCCTAGCTCGTTGACTGGAAGTAGCGCGAATGGTGTTTTTGGCGATACCGTTCTTGGCCTGTACGAGAATGACAGCACGAGCAGTGGTGGCAATGTTACTGCGGTCTATAATGGGCCTGTGAGCAGTGTGTCGTTTTTCTACGGTGCGGGAATTTGGACGCAGTCGAATCCGGCTGGGCAGGCCATTTCGTTGGCTGACTTCACTTTTACCAGTCCGATTCCAGAACCATCCACCTATCTCTTTGGCGGATTGTTGATGGGCTTTGTAGGCCTACATATTTGGCGCAGCCTAAAGAGCCAGAAAGAGGCTTCACATAACGCGGATGACGGAGGCAAAAGCACTCCATCACGATACGCTGCATCGGCTTTATAGGGGCGAGCTTTTTATTAACGGCGACGGCCGAAACCGCCTGGCTTGTCGTTGAATCCACGATTGCGTTTTTTACGGGCAATTGCGGTTCCTGGCATGCGTAGGTCTGGCTCGCTGCGATAGCGGAAATCTTCCAATTTGCGACGTGGGATCGGCCGTTCAATGTAGCGTTCAATCGCGTCGAGGAATGCTAATTCATCCGTGGAATAAAGCGTGTAGGCTTCGCCTTCGGTGGCGGCGCGTCCGGTGCGGCCAATGCGGTGCACGTAGTCTTCGGGATTCTGGGGCACGTTGTAATTGATGACGTGCGAGATGCCGGAGACATCTAGCCCACGTGAAGCAATATCTGTCGCGACGAGGATTTCGTATTTGCCCTCCTTGAAGCCTGCTAATGCCTCTTTACGCTCACTTTGAGAGCGGTCTGCGTGCATTGTGGTGACGGAGTGGTCGTGGTCCTGGAGCCAGCGAGTAACGCGGTCGGCGTCAATCTTGGTCCGGGTGAAAATTAGCACGCTATTATAATCGAACTTTTCCAGCATGGCCAAGAGCAGGTCATACTTTTGGATGCCATCGACAGGGTAAATCGCGTGGTCAACGGTGTCCGCGGTTTTGCTGTTGGAAACGATTGCAATCCGTTCTGGGTCCGTGAGCACCCAATTAGCCAGTGACTGAATCTTGTCCGGCAATGTGGCGGAAAAGAGCAAGGTTTGGCGTTCTTTGGGGCAGTAGCGCACGATGTCCGCCACTTGGTCGATGAAGCCCATGTCCAGCATGCGGTCGACTTCGTCCAGAATGAGGATTTCCAGGTGGTCGAGGCAAAGGTTTTTCTGCTGAAGGTGGTCGATCAGGCGGCCAGGGGTCGCTACGACAATGTCGGCACCGGCTTCAAGGGCTTGTAGCTGGGCACCATATTTAACACCACCATAGATGAGGACTTTGGTCAGGTCGAGGTGCTGGCCGTAGTATACAAGCTGCTCATCCACCTGCCCGGCGAGTTCTCGCGTGGGCTCCAGGATAAGGGCCCGGGGGCAGTTGGGAGAGTGCTTCTCGAGTTTGGAAAGAAGCGGCAGGGTGAAGGCTGCGGTCTTGCCAGTGCCAGTCTGCGCTGAGCCGATCACGTCTTTACCGGACATCACTACCGGGATCGCTTGTTCCTGGATCGGTGTAGGGTTAACGTAGCCTTTATCGCGGACTGCCTGCACCACGGCTGGCAGCAAATTCAATTCATCAAATGTCATGGAAAACGTCTGTTAATAAACGTAATCGTTCGTAAGGAAAGGAAATTCGCGGATGTGGGCCATGGGGAGTGTTTCGAGGGGGGGGGTATTGAAGGCGAGATGGGCTGTTTTTTTTTAAGTGCATAATCCTTAAGTTATTCTTTATTAATTGCTTATGGGGTTTTTTAATTGGTGGTGCTCGCTGTTGAGGGACGAAAGCCTTGTATTGGGTGCCTTTCGTGGGGTGGAATGACCCGAGAAATCAGGTTAAGGTTACCGAGAAAGTGCAACTTTTGGGTGGATGGGGTGTTTTTGAAGATGTGAAAGCTGCTCAGTCCCACGCGCTTCCAGCTTGGCAATCGTCAAATGGCAGCGTTAAGGTAACCACTATGTCTGATGACCCCGCCACCAAAGACGACGCTGCCGAGCCAGATGTCGACGCTGAGCGCATGCTCCGCGTGGGGCAGGGTGACCAGCAGGCGCTACGGGAGATCATAGAACATTGGCAGGGGCCTATGATTAATTTTTTCTACCGTTCGTTACGTTCGGTGGAGGCCTCGGAAGACCTAGCGCAAATGGTATTCATTCGCATTTATCGTGCAGCTGAACGCTATCAACCGACCGCGAAATTTTCCACGTATCTCTTCCATATTGCACGGCGGGTGCTGATTAATGAGTTTCGTCGGCAGAGTCGCAAGCCATTGGATAGCATGGACCCGGCGGATTTGCAGGCTTCCACGCCGGGCCGTGACAAATTACAGTTGATGGAGCTGGAGGAGGCCTTCGCTCAGGCTCTGGAAACGCTACCCGAAAACCAGCGGACAGCGATTCTTTTGCTCAAGCAGCAGCAACTCAGCTACGAGGAAATCGCTTTGACGATGGAAGCTTCCGAGGCCGCCGTCAAAAGCTGGATTCACCGTGCGCGCCAGAAGCTGAAAGACGAATTAGCTGATTTTTACCGCCCCGAATGACCTAATTGTCTATACCAACACCTAAACGAAGATATTTCACCGATCCATCGACTTAATCCTGACTTTTTGAAACTTTTTCACACAAAAAGCGTTTGCGCTAAGTAGAACATCATGAACCAGCCCGAACATAGCTCCGATCCTCTGGATCAGCTCTTGGCCAGCCAGCCAGTGACGCCAGCGCCCGACTTTGCGGCGCGGACTTTGGCGCGCCTGATGGCCGAGGAAACCGCGCAAAAGGGCGGTGGCGAGGCGTTTGATGCCGAGCTGGATGAATTGTTGGCCATGCAGCCCATTGCCCCCTCTGGCCAATTGGCGGACCGTGTTTTAGCTGAACTGAATGCTAAAGAAGTCACCCAGCCGGAGGATGACAATAAAGTGGTTGGCTTCCCTTCGTGGGTGGTCGCCATTGGTGGAATTGCTGCCGCGATGGTTATTGGCATGTTTTGTTTCATTACGCTCTTTAAATACGCTGATCATCAGCGGTCCAGCGAGACGTTCGCCTCGACAACAACCGCAGCACCCGTCGTGGAAACGCCCGGAATTGAGCCGATTCCTGAAGTCGTTGAATTAGTGATGGTTGCGGATAATGTTAGTCGAGATGCATCCGTAACGTCGGTTCGTGAAATCCTTATTGATGAAGGATTATCGCCGAGTTCCGAAGTGTTGGAGTACGAAACAGTGCTCACGCTGGACGATACGCTGGGCGACATTTTGCTCCTCGCAGACATTGATACGCTGGATACCCTCCAAGCCTTCCTTAACTAAAATCATGAGCGCGCAATATTTCAGTCCCCGATTCTTTCTCAGCCTCACCGTTAGTGTGCTGGCGGTAGGATGCCTGTGGGCGGACCAACCTCGCTACCCTGGGCTGGATAATCCTTTTAATGCACCTCCAGCGCGCAAAAGGGAAATGCGCCCGCCGCCGCCGTTACCCGATACGCCTGCGGCCGCGGAAGGTGCCAAGCAACTGATGAGCGAGCTCAATGTCGACGACTCCAGCGAGTACTACGACGCAGAGGCCAAGGTGTCGATCGAGCAGCTTTATGCGTTGGAGCGATTTCTAGAAACACCACCTGACCAATTAGCACGCATCCGCGAGACCATTGTTCGGGTCGAAGCCATGACCCCTGAAGAGCGGGCTGCCATGCGGGAGAAAATCCAAGCTTTCCGCCGTTTGCATCAGGAGAAGATTGATAAGGTCCGGGCTGCGCATGTGCGCTGGAAATCCTATGAACCAGCGGATCGCCGACTGCTGCACCGCTACGTCATGAGCTTGCCCAAAGAACAGGCAAAGGAAATTCGGGAGCAGACGATGGCCATGAGCCCCGAGGAGCGTGAAGCGTTTTTTCAGGCCTTGCTCACCAAGGCCAAGGAAGCAGAGGCTCAGGGCGCTTTGCCAGACTTGCCGGATTCCGTCCGCAACTGGCGTGATCGCAAAGGCGATGGGCAACCGTCTGAACGTCTTGACGTCCGTCGGGATACGCCGCCTGCACCTTAATTTGGGTTTGGCTTTTCGCGCTGGTGAAAAATGTCGGATTGGCGTTTGGCGAAAAATAATTTCATCAGGATATTACTGATGGTGATGGCCTTGCGTGTGCACGGCCTGTTTTTGCGGAAAACTTTTGAACAGTAAGCAATGGGCAGCGTCTATATTAGCGTTACTCCCCCATTGAAATTCACGCTCCCAAGTGGAGAGTGGCAATCAAAGTAGCATAGCATAGCAACCAAAGTAACAGGCAGAGTCTTAGCTGGATCTGTCGTCTGTGTAGAGCCGTCTTCCTCCCTTGGAAGGCGGCTCATACATGTATATGGAGTTTTTCGGGGTCGGAATTGTAAAAGTCAGGTGGCGCAGCGACTTTCTCTGGTCAATGTGGGCGAGTCATGGATAATGCTCAACCAGCATGCAAAGAGTCGAACGAGAGTCCCAATGCCTATTGTTCATATGCACAGGCAACTATTACCGTAGTCGGTTTGCGGAGGGGCTGTTTAATCATTTAGCGAGTCAGGAGGGTCTGCCTTGGTGGGCTTATTCGCGTGGGTTGAACATCAACTGGATCATCGATAACACTCAGATCTCGCCGTTTACCGAGGGGGCACTGGTTGGTCGGGGCATTGACCTCGTGCATACGGGTTCCCGCCGGATGCCCTTGTCGCGCATGGACTTGCATGGTGCGGATCGAGTGATCGCCTTGAAGCGTGATGAGCATCACCCAATGCTGGCGCATCAGTTCCCCGGCTGGGAAGAGCGGGTAGAATACTGGACTGTGCACGATGTGGATTTTGCCACGCCAGAGGTCGCTCTGCCTGAGATTGAAGCCCTTGTAGGCGGCCTGATCGATGAGTTGCGTCCCAAGATGGCCTGATTGCGGTCTATTAAAACGACGACGGCTCCTATTTGGAGCCGCCGCCTACCTGAACCTGCTATTCTGATGTTTGAACTTGGTCGGCTGTCGAAAGACACCGTTACCTTATTCGATAGTAAGAGTAGGCGGTAGGAGCTTTATTCCAGAAAAACGAATTTTCGTAAAAAAGTTCCAGAAGTTGCTGTCAGTTAGGCCCGGGCGGCCTTTTCCGCTTCATAAATTGCCTGAAGGCGGGCGAAATCTTCTTCCTTCGTTCCACTGGCGATAACGTGATCGTAGTGCGGGGCTTCAGTGAGCTCTTTGACGGCGGTCTGAATGCGGCGTTCAATCTCCGCCTCGTCATCACTTTGGCGCGTGGCTAGGCGTTCGCGGACCTGTTCGGGCGTGATCTGGATAAATACCGTGACCACGCGGCCACGAAGCGCATCGGAATTTTGCGCCGCCAGGCGGTAGGTCGCCGCGCCCTGGACATCTACATTGAGCAGTAAATCAATGCCAGCGCTGATCTTGGCGTCGATTTCCCGCTTGAGCGAGCCATAGTAGCGGCCTTGTCCATGGACTTCGGCATGTTCGTAAAATTCCCCGTTGGCGATCATCTGCCGAAACGTTTCTGGTGGGAAAAAATAGTAGTCCACGCCGTCCACCTCACCGGGGCGTGGATCGCGGCTAGTGGAGGTAATGACGCGACCAAGACTGTCATACGTTGCCAGCATGCGGTCGCAGACCGTGGTCTTACCGCTGCCAGCGGGACCGGATACTACCAGCATCAAACCGGACGAAACGTTGTCAGACATGCCCCGCAACATGGAGCTTGATATCACCCGTGACAAGGAAAAGTGAAGACTCTTAGTAGGTGAACGAAGTCACCACCAGCACGGCACCATAGGCCATGAATGCGCCGCCGAATACTTTTAGCCGTTTCGGTTGGCTCCAGAGCCACTCAAAGAAATCACGTAGCAGGTAAGGCATGGTGCCCAAAAACATAGCGGCAATGATCAGCACATAAACGAGTGTGACGAGCAACAGGCGTTGGGGTTCGTCATACTGCATGTAGGCCGCGCCAAGCAGTGGGCCTGCGCTCAGGAGAATCAGGCCGGCTAAACCACGCACCGCCAGAAAATCCGGGGTGCAGAAAAAAGCGGCGGCTGCCGTTAGCCCAAAAATCGCGAGCAGGATCATCTTATAGTCACCAAAGTCAGCCTTGCCCAACTGGGCAACGTGCGACAGGAACCACAAAGCCGCCAAGCCAAAAAGAACATAGGCCGCCATCTGGGAGCGTAGTAGCCCCAGCGCGCGAGTCCGCGTCTTGGCGTTGCTGCGGAAAAATAGCAGGCCCCAAGCGATTAACGCCAGACCGGTCAGCAAGGTTGCGACAAAAAGAGACATGAAGGTCGGAAACATGAGGCAAGCCGTCGCCGATGAAAAGCCAAAAGATTTCCTATCAGATAGGGGACATCTATAGGACTTTTGGCAGTATGCATCTAATTTATATTTTGGAGTATAATACTCATTTTCGACCCCCATCACTAAAGTTATGCTTAGAATCACCGCTATAAGTTTTAACGCAATGAATCATCGATTGATTCCAGTTAGACCACTTGTTATGATGGATCAGTATTCCGAGTCTGAGCACCCCAGCGATATGACCCCAAAGCAACGTTTTGATTTGGAGCGCTGGGCGCGTCTGAATGATATGACGTTGGAGGAATTTCTCGAATCCGATCTGCTTCAGCAACTGAACGAATTTCGGGCGCGGCGTAGTAAAAACCAGTCAGCATCTTCGGGTGACAACGGCACCTGCGAACGGAGCAATTAAAGGTCGATCGAAAAATCGGATTTGGGCGGGTTCAATAAACTCGTGCCGCCCTCTGAATCGACGACCCCAGAAGCTTCCAAACTTGTAGCACCTGCGCCCATGGCAGCATTGGCCTTGCCCTGTTGCTTTTCTTGAGCTGGGGTTTGATCCGAGGTGCAGCCGGCCAAGGCCAGTGCGATTAGTATGGATAAGGCAATGTACTTCATGGTTGGAGCATTACTGGCTCTTCCAGCATTGGTTCAAGTATAACCCACAAGTTATCAGCAATGACTTGTTGGCCCTTGGCGTTGGGGTGAATGCCGTCAGGGAGATTGAGCTCTCTGTTGCCTGCTACGCCCTCCAGCAAAAATGGAATGAGCGTCGCATGATTGGCTTCGGCCAGTTCATCGAAAGTTGCTGAAAAACGCGCCCGGTAATCGTCGCCCATGTTGGGCGGCATAAACATGCCTGCCACGATCAATCGTGCATCTGGGTGCTTCTCTTTGACCAGATCGAGAATCCCCTGCAGATTCGCTTTCATGGCGTTAATCGATTGCCCACGGAGGCCGTCATTGGCCCCCAGGGCGAGCATGAATACGCCCAGTTTCTGCTGGGAACGCTCCAGCCCGGCCAGTGACCACTTGATGCGGTTCAATCCGCCTGCCGAGGTTTCACCGCTAATTGCCGAGGCTTGGACGACATAATCGCTCGCCAGTCCGGCGGCTTCAATTTTCTGCTGAATTAGGGCTGGGTAGCCTTCGTTGCGGGACAGGCCATGCGCGGCGGTTAGGCTGTCGCCGTAGAGCATAATGGTTTCCGGGCGGGCTTCAGCTTTTGGAGAGAGCAACGCTGTCAGTAAGCCCAAGCTAATGGCGAATAATGCCGCTAGGCTGCGACGCCATGATGGGCGGATTTGTGCGTTGTTTGTAGTCATCGTTTGCAAAACACCCTGAACCATGTTCAACCATAGAGCAATGTCCGAAAGTGATCAGTCTGCCAACCCTGCGCCGGTGCTCGAGGCTATCGATGTGCGCAAAAGCTATGCCTCGGCGCATGGTTCACTCGAAATCCTCAAAGGCGTCGACTTTCGTCTCAGTGCCGGAGAGACCCTTGCCATCGTTGGCCCCTCGGGCTGCGGGAAGACGACGCTGCTCGGCCTCTGCGCTGGACTCGACAATCCCAGCTCCGGCTCAATCAAGCTCCAGGGCGTTGCATGGGACAGCATGACGGAGGACGGCCGCGCCGCCTACCGCAATCGGCACGTCGGCTTTGTTTTCCAGAACTTCCAACTTATCCCAACCCTAACCGCGAGGGAAAATGTGCTCGCTCCTTTGGAGCTGCGTGGTGAACGCGGAGTGGGCCACTTAGCCGATGAATGGCTGGCCAAGGTCGGCCTCAGCGATCGGCAGGATCATTACCCGATCCAGCTCTCTGGCGGCGAACAGCAACGCGTCGCCCTAGCCCGCGCCTTCATCAACGATCCCAAGATCCTCTTTGCTGACGAACCAACCGGTAACCTCGACCCCGAAACTGGCGCGCGCATTGAAGAGCTTCTCTTCGCCCTCAACCGTGACCATGGTGCCACCCTCGTCCTCGTCACCCACGACCACGATCTTGCCGCACGTTGCCAACGTCGCCTCGCCATGCGAAGCGGCCAAATCGCGCAATTGAACGCCTAGTGCAATCACCGGTAAAAGAACTTTAGAACTCAGCCTTCGTCATTAAGATGTCCTTCACTCTGCTCACCGCTTGGCGCGACGCGCGTTCTCAGCACCAGCGATTGTTGCTGTGCGCGATCTCGATTGTTTTTGGCGTGGCGGCGCTGGTGGCGATTAATTCCTTTGGCGACAACTTGCGCGCCACGATGGATAAAAAGGCGCTTACGCTGCTGGGGTCCGATTTGCGTTTTGCGTCGCGCACGCCCTTTAGCACTCGCGCCGAAGTCTTCTTCGAGCAGCTCGGCGGCGAGCAGTCTCGCGAAACGCGCTTTAATTCGATGGCGCTGTTCCCCACGACCAACGATACGCGCCTGGTGCAAATTCGTTCGGTTGACGGTGGGTTCCCTTTTTACGGTGAGTTCGAAACCGATCCAGCAGGCATTGATGTGGCTGGTGCGAGCGAGCCCATTGCGATCGTTGATCCCGTCTTGCTTGCCTTGTTTGAGCTGAAGCCGGGTGATCCGATGACGATTGGGCAGCAGACTTTTACCATTGCCGGAGCCATTGTCGAAGTGCCCGGCGAGTCTGCCTTTGCCGGCCTCTTTGCCCCGCGCGTCTACATTCCCTCGGAGTATCTGGAGGCAACGGGTCTCGTGGGCTACGGAACGATTGCTTTTCATCGCGTCGATTTCAAGCTACCGCCCGGTGCCGACGCCGACATCATCGCGGCGAACGCCAAGCTCCTGCTCGACGAGGAACGTATTCAGTACAACACCGTTGCTACGAAAAAGAAAGACCTCGGTCAGTCGTTGGAAAACCTCTACCGCTTCTTTAATCTGATCGGAATGATTGCGCTGCTACTTGGCGGCGTGGGCGTGGCTGGTGCCGTGCAGGCATACTTACGCGGGAAACTAGAGGCGGTCGCCGTGCTACGCTGTCTGGGCTGTTCCGTCGGTGCAGCCTGCCGGGTGTTTCTTTGGCAGGTGCTGGCGGTGACTTTTGTCGGCGCGCTGATCGGTGCGTTGCTTGGCGTGATTGCGCAAGTCTGGTTGCCCGCGGTCATTGGCCCGCTGCTGCCCTTTGAGATTGAGAGCTTTGTCAGCTGGCCGCGTGTGTTCGAGGGGTTGGGCTTCGGTTGGTTGATTGCCGCATTATTTTCCCTGCTGCCGCTCTTGCCTCTGCGTCGCATAAGTCCGCTCCGTGCCTTACGTGCCAGTTATCAACCGCAACGAAAATTTGATCCACTCGTCGCGATGGTCTGGGCGGTGATCGGCGTCTTGCTCGTTGGCTATTGTGCCGCGCAAACGCAGACGCCTTGGCATGGTGGGGCCTTCGCTGTGGGCTTGGGCGTCGCGCTCATTATCTTTACTGCTGCCGCTACTTTGCTTCGCAAAGTATTGTCGTTGGCGGTGGGGCGGGGAGGGTCTTATGTCGTTCGCCAAGGGCTCGCCAACTTGCACCGGCCGAACAATCGCACGCTGTTTTTGGTCGTGACACTGGGCATGGGCGCGTTCCTCATTCAAACTCTGTTCTTGATCCAAGGCGTGCTGCTCAGCGACACCGAACTGGTTGACAGCGATACCGAGCCGAATGTTCTTTTCTTTGATATCCAGAGCGATCAACTCAATGACTTTACGGCCATCGTGGAGAGCGAAGGCTTGACCGTTGCGGACAGCGCGCCCATCGTTACCATGCGATTGGCGGCGGTTAACGGGCGATCAGTGACAGAGATCAAATCGGATCGGGGGCAAAAAATTGACGAGTGGATACTCAATCGAGAATGGCGCTCAACCTGGCGGACTGAGCCCTCCGTTACCGAGGAAGTCATTGCCGGTGAGTTTGTCGGCCAATGGGATGGCCTACGCGAACCGGTGCCGATATCGCTTGAGCTCGATATGTCAAAAGACCTTGGCGTTGGTGTCGGCGACACGCTTACTTTTGATATTCAGGGATTACCTTTGCAATGCAAAGTGTCATCGATTCGAAAAGTGGACTGGAAGCGTATGCGACCAAATTTTTTCGCTGTTTTCCCCGAGGGTGTGTTGGAAGGCGCTCCCACTTGGCATATTACCTTTGTTCGTGCGCCCACCCCGAAAGCACTCGCGACTTTGCAGCGCAAAGTCGTTGAGGCGCATCCTAATATTTCGGCGGTTGATCTGAGCGTGGTGCTCGATGGTCTGCGTGATATTTTGGGCCGCGTCTCTTTTGCGCTGCGCTTCATGGCGTCTTTCACTCTGCTGACTGGTATCGTGGTGCTGGCTTCCGCGGTGATCACCAGTCGCTACCAGCGCTATCGAGAAAGCGTGCTCCTGCGGACGATTGGTGCCAGTGCTGCACAAATTCGCGCCATTATGGCCGTGGAGTATTTGGCGGTAGGGCTGCTTGCCGGGGTGGTTGGTGCACTGCTCGCTTGGGCCGCCGCAGCGGGATTGGCGATCTGGGTTTTTGAAACCAATGCACCGGTCCCGATCTGGGGAACCATCGCGACGATCATCGTTACCACCGCGCTGACGCTTGCTACGGGGCTAGCGAACAGTCGCGGTATTTCCAATAGCCCGCCGCTAGCCGTGCTCCGTGCCGAAGCTGCCAACTGAAGACATTTACTGCTGCACTTTTTTGTAGCGAAAGCAGTCCGTGGTGTGGTCGTTGACCATGCCCATGGCTTGCATGAACGCATAGCAAATAGTGGAGCCGACGAAGTTAAAGCCGCGCTTTTTTAGATCTTTGCTCATCGCGTCGGACTCCTTGGTCTTCGCGGGAATGTCGGAAAACTGGTTCCAGCGATTCTGGATTGGCGAGCCATCGACAAAGCGCCAGAGGTAGGCGTCGAGGCTGCCAAATTCCTCAATGACCGCTAGTGTGCCGCGGGCATTTTTGACGAGTGATTCTACCTTGAGCCGATTGCGGACGATCCCTTCGTTGGTGAGCAGCTTGTCCAAATCCTTCTGCGTGTAACGTGCGATGCGGGTGAAGTCGAAGTTGTGGAGCGCAGCGCGATAGTTCTCCCGTTTGCGCAAAATGGTAATCCAGCTCAGGCCGGCTTGTGCGCCTTCGAGGATGATGAATTCGAACAGCTTGCGGTCGTCGTGAACGGGCAGTCCCCATTCACGGTCATGGTAGTCAACGTAGAGCGGATCTTCACCGCACCAGGCGCAACGTTTCGTCTTCATAAGTTTTCCGCTAATTCGATGGGGTCTTGGGTCGGCGTTAAGCATTGCTTTGCAACGCAAAGTTGGAATCCGTCCGGTTGAGCATCGTCATCGGTTGTGCGCAGGAAGACGGGTCGCCAAGGCCGTTTGCTCAGCGCATCGCGGAGGGTGCTGAGATCTTGTTTGCCCTTGATTTTGATGACAGCCACGCCAACGGCATCTTGGGTGAAGCCTGCCAGCGCATGCGCGGCGGCACCAGGGGCACGAGTGGCCAAGCCGGTATAGGCCGGGCGCAGCGCGTTGAGTTGTGCGGCGTAATTCGCATCGCCAGTCAGCGCATAAAGCGCGCTGTAGACATGGACCAGCGCCGAGTTTCCGGCAGGGGTCGCGTTGTCGAACCACGTTTTCTTGCGTGTTACTAGATCTGTCTGATCCTCAGCGGTGAAGAAGCAGCCTGGCGCGTGCGGGTCGGCAAAGCGGGCATGGATGGTTTGCACAAGCTTCACTGCGCGCTCCTGATAGCGGGCAGATGCGCTCGGCTCGACCCAATCGACTTTTCCAGATAAAGTAAGCAGCGCTTCGGCGAACCAAGCGTAGTCATCGAGACGGCCGTTATAGCGTGCACCCTCGCCCGAGTAGTAAACGGATCGGAGGCGGATGAGGCCATCATTGTCGGTTTCCGTAAAGGCTTCCCAGAGCCAGTCAGCGACTTCGATGGCGCGGGTCATCCACTCACGATGACCAAAGGCAAACGCCGCTTCCGCCAAGCCGCGCACGACGAGGCTGTTCCAGGATAACAGGATTTTTTCGTCAAGGCCCGGTGTCGTGCGCTTTTGACGCGCCGCCAATACTTTTTGCCGCAACTCATTGAGCGATTCGCGTTTCTCGAAGCTGTCGTAGACAAAGGCGGGGTTGGTGGTGCCGTGCTCGAAGTTGCCTTTGTCGGTGATGTTGTAGGCGTCGCAAAAGATTTCGGCGTCTTCCTTGCCCAGAATGGCGGCTATTTGCTCGGGACGCCAGACGTAGTATTTGCCCTCTTCGCCCTCGCTGTCGGCGTCCAACGCAGCGCGCCAAGCACCCTCAGGAGAGCGCATTTCGCGCTCCAGCCAAGTGACGGTTTCCTCGGCCACGGCGCGGAACATCGGATCGCGGTAGCGCTGCCAGCCCTTCGCGTAGGCATCGAGCAGCAGACCGTTGTCGTAGAGCATTTTTTCGAAGTGGGGGATCAGCCAGAGCTTGTCGACGCTGTAGCGTGAAAAACCGCCGCCGACTTGGTCAAAAATCCCGCCGTGGGCCATGCCCTTGAGCGTGAGCTGGATGACCTGATCCAGACGTTGCGCGAGGGCGGGTTTGGCGTCGCAAGCGGCGGTTCCACGGATGCCCAGCAAGAAGTTGAGCGACATCGAAGGCGGGAACTTGGGAGCCTCGCCGAAGCCGCCCCATTCGTCGTCGTGTTGCGTGCAAATGCCCTCGGCGGCGGTGATTAAATCTTTGCTGAGGAGGTCGTCTCCGGTGGCACCGATGGGCTTGTTGCCCTCGGCCATGTTCTTGAGGATGTTGTCAGCATTTTCCTCCAGCTCTTCGCGATTCTTCTGAAAATAATCCGATATGCGCATAATGAGCTGCGGCCACGGGACGAGGCCTTGGCCACGGTCTTCGGGCGGAAAATACGTGCCGCCAAAGAATGGCCGCCCGTCCGGTAGACAAAATACATTGAGCGGCCAGCCGCCGCGTTGAGTGATCATCTGCACGGCCTCCATGTAGATCTGGTCAACATCGGGATGCTCCTCGCGGTCGACCTTCACGCAGACGAAATGCTGATTCATCAAGCGCGCGATGCTAGGGTCTTCAAAGCATTCGTGGGCCATCACATGGCACCAATGACAGGCGCTGTAGCCGATGGAAATGAGCAAGGGTTTGCCTTGGCGTGAGGCCTCGGCGAGGGCTTCTTCTCCCCACGGAAACCAGTCCACGGGGTTTTCAGCGTGCTGGCGCAAATAAAGGCTGGGCGATTCGGCAAGGCGGTTGGACATGGTCAATTGTTAAAGAGCGGATTTCACTAAGCGTAGGGCAAATAAGGCGGCGATGCCTATTGCGAGCAAAAAAACGACGATGCAGCCCAGTGGGACTTGGCGGACTCCGGCGCCGCAGCGACCGCAGTAATCGGCGTCATCGGGCAAGGGGTTTTCGCAGTCTTTGCATATTTTCTGACTCATCGCCCGCAAGCTTGCCTGACGCGCCCGCTGTGACCAGCGAAAAGTTTGCCCAGACTTCGTTGGAGAAAAAGCGTAACGCAGGCTTGAGACTGGGGCACCGCTCGCTACATGATAGTTGCCTTGGCCGATTCCATCGACAGTCTTGCTGCTCCGCCGCGCATCCGTGTGCTGCCCGACCGCGTCATCAATCAGATCGCGGCGGGGGAGGTGATTGAGCGCCCGGCAGCTGTGGTCAAGGAACTCGTGGAAAATTCTCTGGACGCCGGAGCCACGCGGGTCGAGGTCGAGTTTCGCAACGGCGGTAAGAGCTACATTCGCATCGAAGACAACGGCTCGGGCATGAGCCCGGATGACGCCCTGATCGCGCTGGAGCGCCACGCCACCAGCAAGCTCCGTGAGGCCGACGACCTCCTAAAAATCACCAGTCTGGGCTTTCGTGGGGAGGCATTGCCGTCCATCGCCAGTGTCAGCCGGTTCACGCTGAAAACGCGTCGGCCAGACTGGGAGCACGGCACGGAAATCTTTATCAATGGCGGCAAATTTATCCACCAGCGCGAATGCGGCATGCCCGCGGGCACCCGGATCGAGGTCGCGCACCTATTTAATAGCGTACCAGCGCGGCGAAAATTCCTCAAAACGGACAACACCGAGGCCGCGCACATTGTCCACCTAATGCGCCTGCTGGCGGTCGCTCGCCCACGGACGGCGTTCACGCTGATCGAGGACGGGCGCACGGTCTTTCAGTCCCCCGAGTGTCCCACAATGACGGACCGCGTGGCCGAAATCTGGGGGCGGCAAGTCGCCGGAGAACTGGTCGAGCTGCCCGTGGCGACGGGTGAGAATGGTTTGCGGCTGACGGGCCTCATTGGTAAGCCCGGCGTTGGCCGCACCACGCGCAAGGAAATGATCGCGCTTGTGAACGGTCGCGCGGTCGACAGCCGCACGCTCAATTATGCGCTGATCGAGGGTTACCACACGTTCATTCCCAAGGGGCGTTACCCGCTGGCTTTTCTGTTTCTGGAAATCGATCCCGCGGCGGTCGATGTCAATATCCACCCGGCCAAGCGCGAAATCCGCTTCCGTGACGAGGGTGCGGTGCGGCGCTTCGTGCTAACTCATGTGCAGGAGCGTCTGCGCGAGTTGACGGGCTTTTCGCTCAACACCAAAGCCGTCCCCGAAACACTAGTGGACGAGGCCGCTCGCCAGGCCGACGCCCAACTCCGCGCTCGGGAGGCAATACCCGAGCCACGCGAGATCCCCACGCCCGCCTATCCGATTACCAAGCCGAAGCCAGCGTCGGAAGATTTTCGCGCCAAATACATCCCCAAGCCGACGCCAACCACCCGGCCCTGGACGCCTTCTAAAGCCGCGCCCGCCCAAAACTCCGTATCGGAAAGTAAAGAGTCGTTGCCTTCGGATGAGGATGACTCTGCGCCGCAAAATAATGCGCCTGACGCTGTTCCATTGCCTTCCGAGGACTTCCCTGAGCCAGCCAGTCTGCCGCCGGAGCCGCGGCGTTTCCGTTGGCGTTTTCTCGGTCGACTCAAGGTGGACTATGCGCTTTTTGAAACCGAGGCGGGGCTAACAATGCTGCGCCTGCGCGCCGCTCATGAGCGTATCTGGTTTGAGCGCATTGCCGCATATTTTGCATCGCAGAGTATTGCCCGGCAGCAATTGCTGTTTCCGCTGCCACTGGAGTTTGAACCCCGCGCCACCGCCGCTCTGCAAGATCATTTGGAATGGATCGATGCGCACGGGTTTTCGCTGGAGGAATTTGGCCGGAATTTTTATCGACTACAGGCGCATCCGGACTGGCTCCCCGAGGCCAAGGCCGAGGCTTTTCTCCGCGATCTCGTGGACCGATTGCGCGAGGGCGAAATCGACCCTCGCCGCACCGAATTGGCTCATGAGCAATTGGCTCGGTTAGCAGCTACGCGGGCCGTTCGCTATGACGACGACTTGCCCGAAGCCGCGATTACAAAACTCGCCGAGCAGTTGCTGGAATGCCGTCAACCGTTGGCTTGTCCGCGGGGTCGTCCTACGATTGTCGAGCTGTCGAGCGGCGAGCTGCGCAAGCGTTTTGGGCTGACTTGAGGAGTCTGGGCGGACTTGTGCGTTTTGGCGGACTTGTGCGTTACGAGGGTAGCGCAGCCGCGTCCCCGTAGCGCTGGGACGCGCCAGCACTACCTTTTTTGATGACCGAAGATGGCGGACGCTAGCGACTGCACGATTATCGAGCCGTTTACTGAACGATTTCCATCTGGCCGGGAGCGGTGATGATGCCAGCGAAGGCGGCGTCCCTGGCCTTTTCGTTGTAGATCACGAAGCAGAAGGGGTGGTTGGCGTTGAAGTCGATGCTCTTTGGCGATTTCGGTTTTTCTGGGGCGGGGCCAAATGGGTCGGTCGAAGCTGTCACTGTCGAGCGTGCCTCTGTCCCTTTTTCATTCCACTTGATTTCAACTTTCTCAATGAGTTTGGCGATGAAAAGCGGTTCGGGGTGGTTTTCGTTGATGCCGGAAAAGTTCGCTTTGCCCGGCGTAAAGGGCTCGGACAGTTTTGATTTCAGGAAAATATCCCGCCAGCTTATTTCGGTGTCATAGTCGACCCGGGGTAATTGTAGGTTAATGAGTTCGGGTTTGGCCTTACTGGCGGCTTGCAGGAGATACTTCCCGTTCAATGCTCCGAGGGCCTGATCAAATTGCCGGGCGTCCTTGGGCAGGAAGACGAGTAGGGTGAAGTCATCACTCTTGTAGGGAATCGTGAGTACTTGGAATTGCTCGTCCTCATAGTAGGGGAAGCGCTCCTTTGTCTTCATCATGCGCACCAGAAACTTTTCATCGGATGAGCGATAGAACATCATTGGCGATGTGGTGGCGTTGCTGAAGTAATCTCCTTTCCAGGGCGAGATAAACACCGTGACGAGCACTGCGAGCATGTCGGGTTTGCCGTCCAGGTCGGCGGGAGAGACGACGCTCTTTATATAGCCATTGGTCTGCTCGCTGTACCAGAAGTTGACGAGGCTGGCGGCCTTGGCTGGATCGGTGCGCAGCGGAATGGCGCTGACATTGTATTTCCATTGGTCGCTGGCGGCTTGGAAAAATTCGTTCGTCACCTGGACGCGTTCAGAGAACCAGACCGAGTCGATGCGCCTGTAGCCGGGCAGGGCGCGTTGGGCCTTGGCGGCTTCCTTGGCGACGGTCTCTCGCGTTTGGCCAGCGAAGAGGGCACCCATCTGCTGCTCGGTTTTTCCGCTGGAGCCATAGTAAAGCAGGCCGAGCATATCGAGAACCGACATGGGCGCGAAGGCCGGCTCTTCCTGAGTTTTGACGGCTTGCAGGAGGCTGAGCGAGGTGTTGACGTCGGCTAGAGCGGGCAGGGGCACCAGTAGCACCAGAAGCCAGCCCAGCCGGCGGGCTGAATTAATCGCTCGGGTGATGGAAAAGGGGATGTTTGGCAACGATTGAGGGAGGGTATGGGGCAGAGCCGTCTAGTCTTTGGGGCCGGGCTCGACAGACCAGACAGGCGGCTCCTTGAACTGATCGGCGAGTTTTTGTGTCGTGCGCTCAAGGCGGGCGGCAAGGGTCTTGATGATCTTCACCGCGATCTGTGGTCGTTGTTGGATCAGGCTTTCGACATCGGAGTCTCCGCAATGCACTAGGCGGCAATCTGTTTTGGCGCGCACAGTAGCGGTGCGGGGCTTGCCTAGTATATCGCCCATTTCGCCAAAAATGGTGCCCGGGAACATCAATACATTCAGCAGGAGGCCGTCTTTATAGATTTCGACAGCACCAGCTTTCAGGATGTAGAAACCCTGACCTTGCTCACCTTGTTCGATGATGGTGTTACCGGCTTCGACTTCAAATTCCCGATCCATGTCCAACAATATTGATAGATAAAATGGATATGGCAATCATCCATCGGCGCAAGCTATCTCTCGCTTGCTTCTTGCAATAAAGCGCTTATCTTAGCGCCTCATGAACAACGCAAGCCAGTCCATCCGCGTTGGCGCATTCTTTGTGCTGGGCGTCGCCCTCATCTGGATCGCCTACGAAACATTGTCGGGCGCACGGTTGGAACGCACCAGCGGCTACCGGCTCGACGCGACCTTTGACAACCTACAGCAGCTCAAGACCAGTGACGAAGTTCGCATGGCCGGGGTGCGTATTGGCAATGTAGCCAACACTCGGCTCGATGGCACGCGCGCCGTCGCCGTTTTGCTCATTGGGGATGAGTATCATATTCCTGCTGACTCTCAGGCAACGATTACCACGGCGGGCCTGCTGGGGACCAATTATATCGCCATTGTGCCTGGAACATCGCCGGAGAAACTCGCAGGAGGTGGCAAGATTGAGACATTCGCCACGCCGGGCTTTAATGAAGTCGTTGCCGAAGTTGGCAAACTCGGCGAACGGCTAGATCAGGTTTTCGCCAAGGTTGAGGGCTCGCTTGACGGCCTCAGCGGACTGACTGGCGGTGGCTCCGATTCTGGCGAAAAATCAGGCGGCCCCGGCGCATTGTTTTCCAATCTGAACGAACTCGTTGTCGAAAATCGGGACACGATCAAGCGCACCCTCACCAATTTCGACCAGATCAGCGCGGAGATCGCTAGTGGCCAAGGCACGATCGGCAAGCTGATCAAAGACCCCGCCGCCTACGACCAACTACTCGCCACCGCCGCCGATATCCAAAAGACGGCCAACGACGCCTCTAAGCTCATTGCGGAAGCCGAGAGCATCATGGAGCACGTTAAGTCGGGTGATGGTGCGTTGGGCGCGATTATCTATGACCAGCAGACCGGGACTGACATTAAGATGGCCATTGCCAACGTGAAGGATTTTTCAAGCAAACTGAACTCCAAGGACAATTCCTTGGGCCGTTTCCTGTCCGACGACGACCTATACGTCCAAGCTCAGGATACATTGAGCAAAGTGAATGGTGCCGTCAGTCGATTTGACGACAGCGGCCCAATTACTGCCGTCGGAATCTTAGCGAGCGCTCTTTTTTAAGTGATTGACAATCAGCTGTTTATGGATTTATTGCGAAAAATTATATTTTTTCTAACAAATTTTTGAACGAATCGTGAATTAGGGTCGTCTTAATCTATGTAGCTAACACCAGTTAGTAAGCGTTAGTTTCAGTTTAGTTTGTAGTTTGCATTTAGGTTAGAGAAGGGCTGTCCCAGTGGGGCGGTCCTTTTCTTTGTCTAACGATCGTGCTTTGGGGCCTTTTTAGCTCTGCCCGGTGGAGCGGTCTTTACAGTCAGTGTCGCGCTTGCCTAGTGTGGTGGCGTGGCTGGATTCCGCAGTTATTATCCCCTTGGTGGGCTTAAAGTCGGTGAAACCGTTGAATTGGACGCCGCCGAGAGCCGACACCTGCTCAAAGCCCTCCGTGCGCGGGTGGGTGACAAAGTGACGCTCTTCGACGGCCAAGGTGGCGCTTGGTGCGGCGTTTTGGCCAATGCCGGACGCACAGCCCAGGTTCATATCGAAGACCTCCCCCCCCCCCTCAACCGCTCGGTCGAACTTTTTCTCGCCGTCGCCTTACTCAAGGGCAAGGCGCTGGACGCCGTCATCAAGTGTGCGGTGGAGATCGGTGCGGCAGGCATTATTCCACTGCAAACCCAACACTGCGAGGTGCGGCTGGATGAGCATCGCGCCGCATCCAAGGCCGCCCATTGGCGCACAACCGCCATTGAGGCCGCCAAGCAGAGCGGTAATCTGGCTGCTTTTTCGATCCGCGACCCACTCCCTTTATCGGCGTGGCTGGCTGAAGAGAGCGAAGAAACGCTTCGCCTTGTCGCCAGTCTCGAGGCTGATACCCCCCCCCTGCTGAGTTCATTGAGTGGCCACCCAAAGCGGATCGAGGTGTTGATCGGACCTGAGGGCGATTTTTCCTCCGCTGAGTATCAGGCGATTGCCGCGCGTCGCATCCTCCCAGTTAGCTTGGGCCCGTTCGTACTGCGGGCAGAAACGGCCTGTGTTTATGCGCTCAGCGCACTCCATGCGGCCTGTTTACGAGGCGACTAAAACAAGATTACTGTTGGATGAGGGTTTACAACCAGTTCCCTACATGATAATCCCTAATCTAAACACGGTTAAACTGACTGCTTTTCGCCAATGGATTCACCAGAATTTTCTCTCGCTCTCGCCAAAATGCTCATTTCTGCCGCTTGGGTAGATGGTGAAATACAGCCAGCCGAACGAGATTTCCTCAAGGATTTCGTTTTTAGTTTACCGCATTTGGACGAATCGACTTGGGCGAATCTCCAAACCTATTTTGAAGAGCCAGTAGATGACGCTGAGCGCATTTATTTGCTTCAGGAGCTGCGCCGCCTGTTAACCCGCGATACGCAATTGCATCTGGTCACCAAGTCCGTTCGTCAGGTATTTATGGCCGACGGGAAAGTCTTACCCGAAGAGGTAAAGGCCGCTCGGCAAATCACTCGTATCCTGCAAGGCACTGAGGAGGATTCTGACCAAGAGATGAGTAATGTGATCAAAGCGCATCTCGCCCGACTGCGCTCCAATTACAGCTCTTCGCCTTTTGCAAGAGTCGCCGACGAATCAGCAAGTAGGTTTCCAGAGTCCGTGAGCACGTTTTTTGCTGAACAGGGGATGGTCATTGATGTTTCCGACGAAGAGCGTGACCGCATTTGCCTGATTGGCTGCCTGTTGGCAGTCGTTGGCAATGCAGATGGCTCGCTAGACCCCAGCGAAAAGCAGGTTGCCAAGGACTTCTTACTGCGTCGCTGGAAATTTCCGCCCGAGGTTGCGAGCTACGTCTTGCAGATCATGATTTCTGATCCCGCGCGCGATCTGGACTTGGCGATCATTGTTCGCCGACTGTATGAAGCAACAACCGACGCAGACCGCGCGCTTTTACTGAAAACTCTCTTGGCTATTTCCGCTGCGGACGGACGTATTCTCAAGGAAGAGATAGACGAATGCTATCGCATTGCCCGTTTATTGAAGATTCCCGCAGAAGATATTGAAGACGCACTTATTCATATCCCGCGTCACCGGGAAGTTAGTCACCCCGATAATATTCAGTAAGGAGAGGTAGCGCATATTGGCTCGTTGCGCTTTGGATATATCTGTGTGGAAGAATCCCGTTGAGGAACCGAGTTTCGGTTGCGCTGTCGCAGCAAGTCATTAGCTTTCAATCACGAATGACACGCGCAGGCATCCTTACCCTCCTTAGTTATCTCACTTTGGCCTTGGTGGCTCTAGGCAAACCGTCTGCTCGCGAAACAGCGATATTGCCCCTATCGGAAATCAAACCCGGTATGACGGGTACTTGGCGGACTGTTGTCAGCGGCAACGAGATCGAAGAATTTAATCTGAAGATCCTAGGCGTTTCGCAGAACTTTGCTGGGCCTAATTCCCCCGTCATCATTGCTGAGGCGCTGGATGCGTCACAGATACTCAGTGGCCCAGTGGGCGGGATGAGCGGCAGTCCGTGCTATATCGACGGTGAGCTGATCGGGGCCTACGCCTATGGCTATCTCTGGCCCAAGGAGCAGGCTATCATTGGCATTACGCCCATCGAGGAAATGCTTAAGGTCTTTGAAAAAGGTCGCCCGGACATACATGCAGCGGGCGGTGGTACACCGGACGGCTCCAGCGGTGCTATGCTCATTGGCGATTTACCGCGCCCTTCCAAGCGGTTTCAGGCAGTCGGCGAAACGAAGTTTGGTCAGACTTCGAGTAGAGCAATGACAGACCTCAAGCCTGCGCCCACCCCCCTCTTGGCGGCGGGAGTTTCCGCGCAGACTATTGAAGCCTTTCGCCCCTATGCCCAAGCGATGAATCTTGAGCTTATGAGTGCGCCAGTGGGTGCGGCGACGACCCTGACAGCGGGCGATATCGAGCCGGGCTCACCAGTGGGCGGTGTGCTGCTCGACGGAGACTTTTCCGTCGTCGCCACGGGTACTTGCACCTGGCGCGAAGGAGACGACTTCCTTGCCTTCGGGCATCCCTTCCTCAAGGGCGGTGCGGTGGATATACCGATTGCTCCGGCGGAGGTGATCACCGTTATCCGTTCGGTGCAGCGCTCGTTCAAGCTGGCTAATGTCGGTCCGATCGTGGGCTCAATCTATCAGGACCGGCTTACCGCAGTTGCAGGCGAAGTCGGCCGCCTAGCGCAGATGACGGACTATTCGGTGTTGGTGACGGACCCCTCGGGCGTCACTCGCACCTATTCGGGGAGGTTATTTCAGAATGAATCGATGTCGCCTTACATCGCAGTGCTTGGCCTCTACAACAGCGCAACTTCGACTTTGGAAACGGCGGAGAACCTGACCTACCACCTGACGGTCCACGCTGACTTCGACGGCTATGCCCCGCTCGAATGGACGCGGACCGCGGCTGGTAGCGGTCAATTATTGGGCGCTGTGTTTGAAGTCTGGGACATGCTTGGCATGCTGGTGGAAAACCCCTTTGAACCGACTAATCTCAAGTCTCTCCGGTTCGAGCTGAAAATGACGGATCTGCGGGAAGCGACGTCGATGGACCGATTGCAAATCCTCAGTGGCCCAGCTAAATCGGGGCAGCCAGTCGAGCTTGCCATTCGCTTGAAAGGCTTCCGCGACGCTTCGGCCCGCGAGTTGGTCAAAGCACCCATTCCCTCTGGCTCCTCGGGGCAGACCCTGTCGCTTTTTGTCGGTGACGCCTCCGCGGCGGATCGCATTGACGACGGCTATTCGCCTACGGTCTCGACCTTCGGCGAGATCCTTGACTACTTCCGCACCCGACGGGACAACCAGCGTCTTTACGTGAAGTTGCTGCGTCCGGCCAGTGGGGTGCGGGCGCGAGGCCAGTCCCTCAACGATCTTCCGCCGTCCGCCCGTTCCTTGCTGGACTCACCACAAACCGTTGAGCCGCTGGCCGATACGCGCGAGATCACGCTCTGGGAAACCTCCATTGAAACTGCGGGTGCCTTCACCGGCTCGCACCGCTTCCGCTTGCCCGTCGAAGAATAATTCTATGAAGAAATCGCGCCTCATTATGTCTGCGCTGTCCACTTTGGCGGCCCTCCACGTCCACGCCGTGCGCACGGAATCGCTGACTCAGAACACATACGCCGATTTCTTCGCTGGCGAGCTAGCGAACGTCTCCCTCGACAACCAGGGAACGCTCCGCGCTGGGCCAGAGCTGGAGGAAATTGTGGTGCTCGACGACGCCAATATCTGGGCTGCGGTCGCCGATGCAGACGGTAATCTTTACCTTGGCACGGGTAACGATGGCGTCGTTTACAAGCTCGCCCCCGGTGCAGAAGAGCCGGAGGCCGAAGTCGTTTTCAAGCCCGATTCGATCATGACACGTGCCTTGGCACTGGACGCTGACGGCAATCTTTTCGTTGGCACGTCGCCCGCTGGAGCCGTTTACCGGATTGCGCCGGGCGGTCGGCCAGAGGTGTTTTTCGACCCGGACGAACTCTATATCTGGGACATGACTTTCGACGCCGAGGGCAGCCTTTACGTGGCCACTGGCGGCGAAGCGCGTATCTACAAGCTCGCGCCCGACCACCAGCTTAATGCCATAGCCAAGCCCTACTTTGAGAGCGATCGCACTCATTTCACGCGGCTGGCTTGGGATGCAAGCGGTGCCTTGATCGCCGGTTCCGGGCCTAATGCCTACCTCTACCGCATTATTGGCGAGGAGGAGGGCGAGGTGCTCTACAGCGCTGGCACAGACGAAATTGCCAACGTGATCGTTGACGGGGAGGACATCTATTTCAGCACTTGGCACAAGGCGGGGGGGGATGAAAAACCGCCCGAAGACCTTGCGACGCTCCTCGCCAAATTCCAGATGAAGACCGCCAGCTCCAGCAGCAGCGATGACGACGACGCAAAGGAAAAAACGCCTGCCGCCAATGCACCGAGTTTCCTGCTTAAGCTAGATGCCGAGGGCTTTGTATCGCCGGTTTGGTCTCCCGGTGGCGAAAACCTGCAATACACCGTGCGGGCGGGAGATGCCTTCTTGGTCGGTTCCGACGTCAAAGGCCGTCTCTACTCCGTGGTCGATGCGGATCAGTGGATGCTGCTCAACCAAGCGCCACGTGGGGGGGAGGTCTCCGCAATCCTGCCAAACGTTGGCCCGGATGAGTCTACTTTCGTCATTACAAGCAACCCCGCCGCGGTCTATCGGCTCAATCCAAAGACCGAGGAATCGCTCTATACGGCTGAGCCAATTGACGCTGGTTCTGTCGCCCGCTGGGGGCGTCTGAGGACGCTTGGTGCGCCGACGCAGGCTGAGGGGCTGACCATCGAAACCCGTTCTGGAAACGCCTCTGAGCCGGATGACACCTGGAGCAGCTGGGCACCGCTGGACGAGGGGGCATCGGCCTCTCCGGCCGCTCGCTACTTGCAATACAAGGTTGTCTTTGCGGAGGCTGCAGCGTTGCGCGGGCTGACCGCCTACTATGGCGCGCGGAATCTCGCTCCGCTGGTGGGCGTGATCAATGTGATACCGGTCGGGCTGAGCATTTTTACGACGGAGAACTCCAATCCCACCACCCTCAATGCCAAGGAACTAGCCAGCTCGGCCAAGACTGGAGCGGCCTTGAGCAAAGAAAAGCCCGTCAATCAGAAGGTCGTGGTGTCCGATGATACGGGGCACATTTCGGTGGCTTGGAAGGCGTTTGACCCCAATGGCGACACGCTTCGTTACTCGGTTGCGCTGCGGCAAGACGGTGAGGAGGACTGGATCACCATGGCCGAAGACCTCAATGATGATGCCTTCTCCACGCCCACCAGGGGCTTTGTCGACGGCTATTACAGCTTCCGCATCACTGCCAGCGACGCCCCCAGCAACCTGCCCTCTGAGGCGCGGACGGGCATGATGGTCAGCCAGCCGTTTCTCATCGACAATACCAGCCCGGCGGTGACCCTGCACAACCAGACCAAAAACGCTGTAGGCCACACGGTACTTGTGTTTGCGGCTGATGACTCCTGGGGCAATATCATCTCCGCCAGCTATCGGCTCGACGGCAAACCGGCCGTGGAGGCCATCCCGACGGACCTGTTGTTCGACTCCAATGAGGAAATTTTCCGTCTGATCCTGCCTGAGCTCAAGCCCGGTGCGCATAGCATTGTTTTTGAGGCGCTTGATGAACGCGGAAATCGCGGTTTGGCCAAGGCGAGCTTCACGGTCGAATAGGCGTTTTTTTTGGGGGCGCTCTGCTAAAAACGAAGGGGGGGGCAAAAGTGGCTTTTTTTTGAAAATGACCTGCGAGCTAGATACCGTGCGGGATTCCTCATTTATGGGAATCCATTATCAATAATAGCACTGATACTTTTATGCTCTTTTTGGGCGCTTTTGGGGGCAAAAATGGAAACTACAGCAAAGTTTTGACTTTGGCGCGGCGACCTCCGGCGGGCTGAATCGGCCTTAATGAATGAAAAGTGCTCGAAATGATCAATAATCCGCCATGGCGCGCCAGAGCTTCTCGAACTCGGCTTGGTAGCTGGCGACGAGCTTGTTTTCGTCAGTCACGAGGATGTTTTCCTGATTGTTCATGGCGGCGCTGCGCGTCCAATTGTAGCTACCGGTCAGCACGCGTTGGCCGTCGATGAGGGCGAATTTGTGGTGCATGTGGCTGGAAGTCTGGTCGATCTTCACCGCGATGCCGCTGCGGTCGAGTCGGTGGATGTCGGAGCCGCCGTCGTAGGACTTGTCGTTATCGGTGATGATGCGCAACGCAACACGGCGTTGCCGGGCGGCCTGAATGGCTTCGACAATGCGGTCGTCCGTAATCGTGAACACGCAAATATCCAATGTGCGCCGGGCGCTGCGGATGTTGCCAATGATCGCGTTCAGGCAATCGTCTCCGGGGCTAAAGTAGGCGTCGCTACGGATGCGCTGCGGGGGCTTGCGACTGATCTCTAAAATGACCTTGCTCGCGTCCTCCAGCCAGTCAAACAGCGCCGCCGCGTTGTGTGCGCTGAGGCGTTTGCGGGCGAGGTCAAAGATTTGGCTACGCAGAATGGCCAGCTCGCGGTTGTCGAGATCGGCGTCGCGCAACACCTCGCGCACGGCTTGCAGCTCACTGCGGGAGATATTGCCATCGGCCAAGGTTTGGCCAAAGGCGGCGGTAATGGGGGCAAGATCGCTCATGATTTTGGGTGATGGAATTGCCGCAAAAAGGCGCAGAATGCGCAAATGCGGTTTAACCTATTGTGAGATTACCATTCCTCTTTCCAATTTTGAGGATTTTGCGTCTTTTTTGCGGCGATCAAAAATGATCGGCCTGCACACTTACCCGCCCGCGACGATGCGGACGATTTCCAGGACGTCGCCTTGGGCGAGGGTGGCGGCCTTGGTCTCCGATTGGGTCAGCGCTTCGCCGTTGCGTTCGACAATGACGCGTTCCGGCGCCTGCCCACGCTCGGCCAGGAAGTCCGGCAAGGGCAGGGCTTCGGCAATGCTGAAGGTTTCTCCATTGGCGGTGATCTTGATCATGCTCTTGTTTAACTACGAATTGCGCCGCTGAACGCGAATGAAAATTTTGCGCAACGCGGAGAGTAGCTGACCATAATGAAGCGCCGGAAGGCGCGGAATAAAGGGTCAGCTATCTCGTTTTGTTAGCTTTCTTAGATTGTTTGCCGTAAATTGAAGCCTTTGCCGAGCCGATTCCACCCAGAATGCCAAGGATGGTCCCAGGCAAATTCCACCACTGAAACCCTATCCCAACAGGATGTCCCGCTTCTCCTGTCTCTATCACAAGGCCAAGATCGATACTGATTGGTAGCACCTCAGATAGCCAGCCGGTAGACTCAGGGTTGGGCTTAGAGAGGATTACAATCAGCGCTCCTGAAGCCACCGCGACAAATATCGATACGATGATGAAGGATAGGACTGCGGCAAAATACTTGAATATTTTCATTATATGCTAACGCTAAGACTAGGTGTGAGAACCGGCACGGTTCTCACACCTGAGTCGTCTTGTTCTCAGTCATGGTTGGCGATTCTTTGCTTCAGGGCATTCAGGAAGTGATCACAAGCCTTATCATCAATCCAGCTATCTCGAATGACAGCGAACGTCTCTCCAGATTTAAATCGAAGCACCGTAACGGTTTCTTTCGCTTTTATGGAAAGGCCAATCCAGACTAAAGCAATAAATAGAATAGCAACTATCGAGATGCCTAAAATTTTGGCAATCAAGAACTATTGGCTGCCTTCCGGTGCTTCTAGCGATGGTAAAAATAGCAAGAAAAAGAGCGGCAATAGAGAAAGTAACAGATAGGGAAGTCTTCCTTCGGTCTTTTGAACGACCTTACCAAATTCTGGATCTATATTGCTGATCGGAGCGAAGCTTTCGCCGCTTTCTTTTGTCAAATGCCACTTGTGGAGAATGCGGTCGCCTTCAATAGAGAGCAAATCAAACAACTTTCCTTTTTTTTGTTTCAATTCCATTTCTATACTAACGTCTTAGGTGATGTGCGAAGAGTGGCGCAGCGACTCGGAGTTACATCCACCGATTTGTTCTACTTTTTGCGCTGTTTTCTCGGATCAGCTCCGTCAATCGGATGTTTTGACAATATTCGCGGATCATTTCCGCCATGTTCAAGAGGAGTAAAATCAACATGCTCATCTGCATAATAATCCGATATATTAGAAGGCCTCCAATTAAGGTGGCGATGTAATCTAAACGTAAAAACAATACTCACTACAGCTAAATATACACCACACCAATGACCGACACCAGTAACGCTATCCTCCCCAATTAACGCCACCAAAAAACCAATAAAGGCTAAAAAGAAATATACAAATGCTTCTTTCTTACTTCCCCAGATACTAATCAGCACGGACAATATAATGATAATAAAAAGCATATTTTTCGTAGAACAGTCAAAGATATCGTGCGAGTTTACGAGTCCCGATTATCGAGCTGTTGTGTGGAGGCTGGCGAGCCTGAAAGCGAAATCCTGAGGCCAAGCCCTTCTGTTTTTAGCTTCATCGTCTCTTTCCCTCTTTTATCTCAGATTTTGATTTCATTGATCATCAGATACTTGCTTTGCTTTCGG
Source organism: Cerasicoccus arenae (assembly GCF_014651635.1). Classification (GTDB taxonomy): domain Bacteria; phylum Verrucomicrobiota; class Verrucomicrobiia; order Opitutales; family Cerasicoccaceae; genus Cerasicoccus; species Cerasicoccus arenae. The sequence continues at coordinate 194,264 of NZ_BMXG01000005.1, forward strand.
TCAAAACAGCGTTGAGCATTTATCCATTTACTCCTATTTTCCGAGACCGTCCGGTCTTGCGAACTAGGTCGCCTGCCGGACCGCAGCTCGGAAAATCGACTATGATTCCTTTTTCCAGATAGCCTCGTCCCCTGATTTAAGCCCATCCTCGCAGACGCCATTCAACGATGAGCTCTGGCGACGGCGCGTTAGCGACGTTGCCCAGTAGCGACTGGTTCACTCCCTTGGTTGTTTCTGTAGAACTGGTCGATTGCCCATAATGCTTGTGATGCATGATGACCCCAGTGGTAAAAATATGAATCAACCCATATTCCGATGGCTTCTCTTTTGCTCCCTTTTTTGTATGCAGATAGACCATGAAACAGGTCACCATAAATATCTGACAAGTCGTCGCTCAAATCACCAACGATTGCTTTCTCTTTTTCTTCAAAGTCGTGTGGGTCAAAAATGGTATTGTAATACTGAAAGGGTAAATCCGAAAGCCTTTCGCAATCTTCTTTCCATCCTTCGTGACCTCGCCGTTCATGCTCTTCATCGCTTTCGATTGCACCGCGAAATGATTCCAAATGAGGGATGCTAGACATGAGTGCTAGGATCCTCTGTCTAGCTTCGAGAAGAGAGTGTTTCTTTCCTTCTGCCCATTCGCAAAAGGCGATTACGTTCTCGGTGAATGCTTCGGATGCTAGTGACATTTCTTTCAGTGAACGTGGAGCATAGCCGATGCCTGTAGCGCGGAGCGCGAAAGGCATTGGCTACTGCGTCTGGATCTCCTTTGGTTTAGTTTCGGTTAGTCCTACATCCATGCCGTCATATGACTTCAAACCTAACTCATGGGCAAGTAGATAGAACTCATCATTTCTTTTATCAAGTGATTGTGGGCTGTGAGTTTCGACCTTTTCTACGTGTAACCAAAACTGGTCTGGATCAGATTCGTTTTCCTTGTCGCTGATGTAGATATCTACAAATCTGTAGCCCTTCTTTTCTAAAATTTCTTTCGTCTTCTCTAGTTTCTGAGGCTCATCGTTTGTGAAGAAGTAGCCCCAAAGTAAAGGTGCATCCAGATCCCACCCTGGGGTTTCTTTCATGCGTTCAAACATCTCTTCGAGTTTTTCCAAGGTGATCACTTTATTAGGGATTACCTTTTCTTGGTTTGCTCCAAAGAGATTTGAGAAGATGCTCATGGTTATAAAGGCTGCTATGAATGCTCTACACATTTTTTTCGTAGAACAGGTTAGTATACGCGCAGGATGCGATTGTTACTGGTTTTGTCACTGGTTGGTGTCGCGTTCATTGAGGGTGATTCAATCATTGCCGAAGTGCCTTATCAATATCAATTTGCGGTACGAGGTGACCAATTCAGTGGCATTTTGGGGTGATTGTGGTGGTGGCGCAGCTTTTGGCCGAAAACCTCGCAATACACAGGGCTACAGAGCGATTGAGGCTTGGCGTATATCAAAAACAGCAATCCTAACCGGCGAGATTTTGTCTCAATCCAATGGAGGGCTTCATGCGGCGTGTCTTGTTGGCCAGCAATACGTATGCGGCGCGGGGACGCGCCTGCGTTACCTTGGGGGAATGAGTGGGTTCAGTGGGGGAGTTGCGTTTTGTTTGTTTAAGGTGGAGCCCGGTGTCCCGATCGGGCAGTTTCATCCGGCTAGCGTTGAGGCAACATGTGCCCGGTCGGGACACCGGGCTCCACCCTTTGGTTCGAGTAACCGAAAGAGGGGCCTATGCGCTAATGGGATTTACGTGGCGCTTAGCGCGTCATTTTGCGGAAACCGATCTTGAGGAGCGCTGCCTCAAAGTCGGCGGTGCCTTTGGCGTCAGCGATGTCTTGATAGGGGGAGTCCGGTGGGTATGGGGTTTCCTTAACCGGCGAGGCGGATTCGATCTGGTTGAGCGCCAAATTGAAGAAGCTGTATCCAAGCCATTCCAGCTCGGTCTGGTTAAAGGATTGTTCGAGCACGTAAGTCTGGCGCTCAGGCCCTTGGATCATGCAGATCAACCAGGACGGAATCGACGTTTCCTCGATGCCCTGAACGACTTTCCATTGGCTGCCATCGGGGAGCAGCAGCACCAAGGCGGTGATGTCGAGCTCGCTGGCTTCAGCGGATAGCGTGCCGTTAAAAAAATAATAGTCCGCCGCGGTGCCTACTTTGCCCGGGAACGAGAGGCCGCGGTCGATCTTATCCCGGGTGAAAAAGATGACTCCGCCAATCACCGCAATGACGACCAGCGCGATTATGACCCACTTGGATTTCATTGCTAGGCGGGCGCGAGGGCAGGGGACGGCGCGGTGACGAGGGCTTGGTCGAAGTCTTTCCAGACGGCCTCGTAGCCGTGGGAGCGGATCATCGCCGCGATGGCGGACGGGGAGCGTTCGTCGGCAATGTGGAATTGTTCGCCGGGCTGTTCGCGGGTCGGCTTCCACTGATTTTCGTCAAAGTGATCATAGCCGCCGGGCTCGGTGGAGGCGCCCGCGCTCATGAGCGTCACGCCGAGCGGGACAATGCCGTCGCGCAAGGATGGTGGTTCGCGGGTCGAAATCGTAATGCCCACATGAGGGAGGAGCATTCGCAGCGCGCAGATTGTTTGGACGAGCTCGCGGTCGTTCATGCCATAGCTGGGGTTGGGCTGCCAGCCGCCGGTGGCGGGGCGCATCCGCGGCAGGCTCACCGAGACCTGCGCTTTCCAGCATTTGCGGAGAAGAAATTGCGCGTGTGCGGCGACGGCGAGCGCCTCGTAACGCCAGTCATGCAGGCCGAGCAATGCGCCGATTCCTAGACGGCGGAAGCCCGCCTCGTAACCGCGCTCGGGCGTGTCCATTCGCCAGGCAAAATATTTCTTGGGGCCAGCGGTGTGGAGTTCTTCGTAGGTCGGCTGGTAATAGGTCTCCTGATAGACGAGCAGGGCCTCCGCCCCGGCATCCACGAGGGGCGCGTATTCCACGGTTTCTAATGGCCCGAGCTCGATGCTGATTGCGGGCATGATCGGCAGCGTTTGACGGATGCAGTCGGCCACGTAGCCGTTGGACACCCATTTGGGGTGCTCGCCCGCCACCAGCAGCAGCGAACGAAAACCTTGCCGCGCAAGCCGCTCGGCCTGCTCGACGACCTTTGTCACCGGGATCGTGATTCGTGGGATGTCGTTGTGCCGCGAAAAGCCGCAATACTTGCACACGTTCACGCACTCGTTGGAGAGATACATGGGCGCAAAGAGGCGCACGGCCTTGCCAAAAAAGCGTTGGGTCAGCCGTTGCGAATGCCCGGCCAACTGCTCCACGCGCTCACTGGCCGCAGGCGAAATCAGCGCCGCAAAGTCCTCCAGCGTCCTCACCTGTCCGCGCCGAAGGATGGCGTCGACCTGGGGCAAATTGGTTGCGCGGGATTGCTCCGCGAGCTCGGTCAACGGCAACCGCGCAAACGCCTCGGAAAAACTCCCGGCAGGTGCTTCATGGCAATGGTGGTATTTGCGTGGTGCGGACATATGACGTCAGTTTCGCAGGAATGAGCGCGATTTCAAACAGGAAGATCGGAAAGAACGACCGTGAAAACGAAGTCAGCTGTGGTACTGCGAAGCGTGGGTTTTAAACAGGAAGACCGGGAAGGGCGGGAAGCCAGCAGTGCATGGGGTTTTCTCACGGAGGCACAGAGAGTTTTTGAATATGCGTTCGATTATGCCCTTGGTTTTAGCCAAAATTTATTCAGCAGAAAATAAGTGGAAACGCCTGCCAAAACTCCCAATACCGATATAACACTTCCCGCTAACGCGCGCTTAATATCCCAGACGTCGAATCGGTCTTTCTCGATCATTTTAGGTTCTCCAGCGAAACTGGCGTTAAGTCCTTTCTTTGCTAATTCCTCAGTAATGGCACGCTTGCCAGCATTGAATTCTGCAAATAGACGGTCTTCAGGATTCCGATCAGCCTGCATGCAAAAGTACAGGTTCCCGTCTTCGAGATTATAGCCATAGTGACTGATATACTCCGATAAATAAAATCGCGAACTATTCATAAGTTCCTGAGGCGTTTGAAGAAAGCTTCTAACTTGCAAGTCGAATGCTTTGCTGGATGTTAGCTCATCCCAATAGAAATCAAGCGCAGCATCGCTGTCATATCTGTCATTTCTGAGATATTCGATTCCTTCGACTTTTTGGTAAATGAGGACTGGGTAAGGCCAATCGGTTGATTCATTTTGATACCGGAAAATGTCATCAGCCAGAATAATCAGGATTGGCACGCTACCGCCGATCAAGAGAGCCAGTAATATCTTTACCAATCGCTTCACCATTTACCCCAAAAAGGCTGTGAGCGGGCTGGTGGCTTCGGCTTTGCGGGATTGAGCGCCGAGACCGAGTTCGTAAGCGGCGCGGCCAGCGTCGACGGCGGCGGCGAAGGCCCGGCCCATGAGGGACGGGTCGCTCGCGACGGCGATGGCGGTGTTGACGAGGACTGCATCTGCACCCATTTCCATGGCGGCGGCGGCGTGGGAAGGTGCGCCGATGCCAGCGTCGATGACGACGGGGACGCGGGCCTGCTCGATGATGATTTCCAACTGGGCGCGGGTTTCGAGTCCACGGTTACTGCCAATGGGCGAGCCGAGCGGCATGACCGTGGCGCAGCCAACGTCTTGCAAGCGCAGAGCGAGGACGGGGTCGGCGTTGATATACGGCATGACTGTCCAGCCCTCTTTGACGAGGATTTCGGCGGCCTTGAGCGTCTCAATCGGATCGGGGAGCAGGTAATTCGGGTCGGGGTGGATCTCGAGCTTCACCCATTGCGGCAGACCGGCGGCGAGGGCTAGACGTGCGAGGCGGACGGCCTCCTCGGCGTTCATGGCACCGGCGGTGTTGGGCAAGACGAGGTAGCGCTCGGGCTCAAGAAAATCGAGGATATCGGCAAACGGATCCGCCTTGCTGGACAAGTTGGCGCGCTTGAGGGCGACCGTGACGAGGCCCGTGCCGCAGGCGCGCAAACTGTCGCGCATTTGCTCGTTGGAGGAGAATTTACCCGTACCGACCAGCAGGCGACTGGGGAATTCGCGCCCGGCGATGATCAGTGGTTCGTTGGAAAGTGGCTGCGACATGCTTTGCATAACTCGACGCCAGAAGGCGCGGGACGTCAATCTTCATCCTTCGCCGCCGTGCAGGAAGGTGGGGGCGAGCAGGTATGCGCTGGAGAGGTGTTGGCGGAGGTAGTCTGCGGTGATCCAGCCGTAGCCGCCGCTGCCCCATTGTGGGCCCCAGGAGTTTTTAAAAACGAATCGCTGGTTGCCGCCATCGGGGTCGGCCCGGTAGCCAACAAGGGTCACGGCGTGCATACTTACTGGGGTCTGCCCGGAGATCATGGGCGCGGCGCGCAACGTATTTTCATGCGGCCAGGCAACGCCGATCACCACGGGTTGGCCGGCATTCAGGGCATGGGTGATGCGATCCACCGCGCTCGCGGTTTGGCCAATTTGGATGGTATTTTCTATCTGGAGATTTTTTCTGGCCTGCTCGAGTAGCTTAGGCGACGGCGGCTCAATGTCGTCCATGCCAGTCCCGAAGGTATTCGGCATTTCTTCGTGCCGGGCCAATCCGTATTTATTGACTGCCTCGATTACGTCAATCAAGCGGAAGCCGGCGTCGCCCTCGGAGAAGTCGGTGAGGCGTTCGTTTTGGCTTTTGGCCAAGTATTGGCGCGTGGCCCAAATGGCGTATTCTTCGGAAAACTGAGTCGGGTCGCCTTGTTGCGCGGCCAGGTATTCCAGTGCGCCGACCACGGCAAAAACCGAGCAACTCGGCCGTCGGCCTTGGCTTTTGGAGAATAGCCCTAGCTCGCGCAAGGCCGGGCGCAGGTCAACTTCTTCGTGAATGATCGGCTGTTGGGAGAATGATTTCTGGAGCGCATCTATTTTGCCCGTTGAGTCGTTTGATTGCCCGTTTTTGGCAGCAGTTGTCCGGCGGACTTTTAGGCGCTCCATTACGGCACCATGCTCACGCTGGATGCGTTGGGCGTCAGCTTGAGCGGTGGCAGGGTCGTAGCCAAATTGCTTTTGGGCTTCGGGTGGGAGGTCAGCCAGCAGGACTTGGCTAATGCCGCCACGGTGTTGGATGATGACCGCGCGGGGCGTCACTTGCTTGATCGTTACGTCGAGGTAGACTCGATCGCCGATTCGCCAGTCTGCCGCCGATACGAACGTTGCGGCCAAGAGCAACGCCAACCAAAGGAGTTGGCCGAAGCGTTTCATGGGGCGTCAGGAAGACGGGATGGCGCGGGCACCTTTGAGTGCGAGCGCGACGTCGTGCAGGGATTCGTAAATAAAATTGGCCATTGAGCGGGTGACGGCGTTGGGGGCCTGTAGGTCAGGTACCATGATCGTTACGCAGTTGGCTTTGCGGGCGGCGATTACGCCAGGGGGGGAGTCTTCCAGGGCCAAGCATTCTTCGGGCGGGATACCGATCAGCTTGGCGGCGGCGAGATAAATGTCGGGTGCGGGCTTACCATGTGCGACCTGATCGCCACTGACAATGCCCACTACGCGGTCAAGCAGGCCGACCGAGCGTAGCTTAAGGGTTGCGAGCTTATGATGGGTGGAAGTCGCGACTGCTCGGGGGAAGTCAAGCTCGTCCAAATAGTCAAACATTTCGCGGACGCCGGGGCGCAGTGGAATGCCTTCCTCCTCGATTTGCATATAATAATAATGGCGTGCGCCCTCGATAATGGCCGCACTGGGAGCGTCAGGGCCTAATTGTTCGCGCAGGATGCGTTGACTGGCGTCAGAGCGCAGGCCGATCATCATATCGTAAACGGAGTCTTTCAGTACAATGCCGTGCTGGGAGGCCGATCTCTGGTAGGCTTTTTTGAAAAGTCGCTCAGTATCCAACAACAGCCCATCCATGTCGAAAATGACTCCGCGTACGCTGGCCAATTGCTGCATGGATGGCATAAATGTTACATATTGGTAGTCTCTCCACTATTTGCAACGTGGAAATCAGGGAATGACCGCTCAGTCTTCAGAGGCGGAAGTCCCTTCCCCGGTAGTACTGAATGGGGTGAGGTTAACGGGATCTGGGGCTGCAAGTTCGATTGATTGTGGCGGGAAGCGCTCGATTAGTGGCATATCGAGATCGTTTTCAAACTCGCGGATACGCTCGAGCACGACTTCTCGGCTGGCTTGGGGGACTTCTTCACTGGGCGGTAGTGTTGGGTAAAGCTCCCGTAGAAATTCATAGGCTTCGCGGCTACGGCCGAGATTGTCGAGTGCATTGGCGTAGATGCGAGCGGCGTAGTAGGGCGCGTCGGGCATCTGGGTGACTTGATGATAGTATTTGGCCGCGTTTTCGTAGTCTTTAACCTTGTCGTAGTAGATCCGCGCTTTTTCCAGTGGGATTTGCATGTTGTCAGGGTGAAAGCTTTGGGCGCGGTCCAGGAGGCCCATGGCGCGGTCCACCTGCTCTTGGTAGATGTGGTCTTTATAGGCTTGGGGAACATCTTCGAAATCGCCTCGTTCGCGGACGCGCCACACTGGGATGTCATAGGAGATGATCCGGGCAGCGTTGAGCCAGAAATACAGGGGTCGGGGGTCGATGGAGGTCGTTAGCGCGAGAAGTGCTTCGGTGTTGGGGCGGTCGCTTTTCTCCCAATAGTAGCTGGCGCGCAGGTAAACAAAATCTGCCACCAAGGTGCGAAAACCACCGAGCAGGCCAATGATTACGCCTTGGCCAAGGGCATCTTCGAGATCACGCAGATTCATCTCGGGCTGGAAAGACTTCACTTCGCCCCAGACACGATTTTGTAGGGGTGCGCAGGCGAGGCCGACGCCCATCAGCACGGCAGCCGTCAGCGCGAGGCGACGTCCAGTGCGGTAGAGCCAGGATTCACGGTCGAGAGGCATGGCTAGATTTCCCGGCGGCGGAAGGTGTAGGCGGACAGTCCCAGCAGCACGGCGATGTAAATTGCGCCGTAGCCCAGCAAACCAATGTAACCACCCATCGAAAGCGTGACTTGCTCCGTGGGGAAGACTAGCTGCTCGCCGACGTTAAACATTTGCAGGTTGGGGAAGAGCAGGGACAGCATCCAGACGATTCCGCGTAGGATGGGGTTGTCCAAGTCGCTCCAGCTGTCCCGCGCAATGTATTGCAGCTGGCAAATGATCATGACGAAAAACGAAATGATCACCGTGTAGAGGTTGGTGTTGGAAAAGCTTGCGATGAAGAGCGTGACCGCGGCCAGCAGCCCAAACTTGAACAACTCGCTGAACACTAGTTGGAGGATGCCAGTATAGTTGACGATTCGACCGTTGGCAAAGTCATCCGCATAGCGTGGGTAAGTCATGAGGTTGGACTCGCGCCAGTAGAGCACTGCGGCCAGCAGAAAGAGCATGAGCGAGACGAAGGCCATCAGCACCAGGAACACGCCCAAGAACTTGCCTGTAATGAATTCCCACCGGTGAACCGGCTTGGCGAGCATCGTCAACGCTGTGCGGTTTTCGATTTCACTGAAGAAGAGCTGGGCCGTAACGACCACAGATAAAATCGAGCCGAAGAGCAGCACGGCACCCATCCCGAAGTCCGCAATGAACTTGAGCTCTGAGCTGCCAAAATCGAACTGGCGAAAGAAATTCGCGCTGGCGATCATCGCGATGGAAAGCACCACGAGCACGTTGAAGAATTTCTGGCGCACAGCCTCCAGAAAGGTGTTGCGAGCGATCAGCAACAGGCGAGCAAAGGATGATCCGTTCATGCGTCCTCCTTGTCGTTAACGTCTTGTCCGGAGCCAATGGCGGCCCCGTCGGTGTTTTCTAAAAATAGTCGATCCAAGCTGATACGTGGCGCTTCAACCTTGTCCAGCTTAGAGCCGTATTTGGCGAGTACGGCCTCGATCTCGGCCTGGGCTTGCGGGTTGAAGTCGCGGATAATCAGGCTGCGTTGGTCTTCTTTTTCCAATAGTTCATCTACCCCGCCTTCCAGGACGAGTTTGCCGCGGCTCATGATTGCCACGCGGTCGCAAAGCCCCTCGACTTGTGCGAGTAGGTGAGAGCAGAGCATGACGGTTTTGCCGCGCTCCTTGAGGGCAATGATCAGCTCGGCAATGGCGTGTGAGCCGATGGGGTCGACGCCAGCGGTGGGCTCGTCGAGCACGATCAGCTTGGGGTCATGCACGACGGCCTGGGCAATACCAATGCGCTGGAGCATGCCCTTGGAATAGGTGCCGACGCGTCGATGCGCGGCGTTTTGCATGGAGACGAGGGTCAGGACGTCTTCGGTGCGGTCACTGATTTCGCTCTTGGGCACGCCGCAAACGCGGGCGTAAAAGCGCACGAGCTCTCGGCCGGAGAGGAACTTGTAAAAATAGGGGGCCTCAGGCAGGAAACCCACGTTGAGGCGAGATTTGACGGAGTGGCTGTTGATGCCGTAGATCGAGCATTCGCCTTTGGTGGGCTCCAGCAGGCCAAGCAGGATCTTCATTGTGGTGCTTTTGCCACAGCCGTTGGGGCCGAGTAATCCGAAGATCTGGTTGTCGCCGATTTCCAGCGAAACATTGTCCACGGCGCGCAGCTTGACCCCACGGACGCCGATACGGAAGTCCTTCGTCAGGTTTTTAATGCGTATTGCGGGTTCGCTCATGATTTTTTAGCGGGTAATTTCAAAGCTTCGGTAATTTGGGGGGCAGGTTTCGCGCTTCAGGTCGATCTCGCGGATGAAGGGTTTGAGCCGGTCTTGGACTTCCTCACGAAAGGCAGTGACTTCGCTCTCTTTACCCTCTGCCACCAGTTGGACGCGTCCATCAGGCAGATTTTTAACCTCGCCCGTGACCTCAAATTCTTTGGCCGCCTGCAGAGTCGCATAACGGAAGCCCACGCCTTGGACTCGGCCCGTAAAGTGGACTTCTTCGCGGTATATTGAATCAGGCATTGTGGGACAAACGTAATGGGGGGGAGGGGGAGATATTCACTTGCTAATTTAAGGGTGCTTGTGGTGGTTTCAACGCCAATTTCCAATCGACTGCGAAATCAAGTGTTGCGTCGAAGCCAGCGCGATCCTTGGACGACAGTCCATTGATATTTGCGAGCATGCTCTTTGATCAGCATTGGCATATCATGTTCCAATTGTAGCTCGAAATCAGGCTGCAAGGCGTGTTTCAGGCCCAGAAATGAATCTGATTTGCCTTCGCATCCGCCGAGCCAGTTTTCGCGTGGTGTGTATTCCTCCATCCAACTGAAAGGTGTGGTGATGATGAGCTGGCCGCCAGGCTTGACCAACTCTTTTAAGCGGCTCAAGAAGCGCATTGGCTCAGGCAGGCGGCAAATTAGATTACAGGCAAGCACGACGTCGAAAGTTCCCAAGTCGGGCCGCAGGTCCATGGCGTCACCAGTTTCAAAGGCAATACGCGTGCGGTCCACGTTTTCGGGGGCAGCGGCTACGCTGCGCAAGGTGACGGCACCCTCATGGGGGCGGGTGTAGTCGAGCTGCGCCTTTTCCCGCAACGTATTCGCTGCATTGATGAAGCTTGCGGAGAAATCGATACCGATCACCTCTTCGCACACGCGGGCAAGTTCAAAGCTGGTGCGCCCTACCGAGCAGCCGACATCAAGCGCCCGTGCGCCCGAGGGCACCTCGTGGCGGGCCACGAGGTCTTCAACGCAGCGTCGCGGGAAGTCCAGAGCATTCTTGGGGCCGAAGGCATAGGGCAATACTTCTTCGGGTGCGCCGTAATGCAACATGAGGTATTGCGCGAGCAGGGGCTCAGTCTCGTAGACATTCATGGGGTCAGCGTAGGTAAAAATCTGCCCGCGCCAAGCCCTGATCACAGCCGGTTTTTTATTCAGCCGAACTCCTTCGCGTCTCCGCTGGATAAATGCCTTGGGTATTCGCTTTGCGTGCCCGATTAGCTCAGTAATGCGGGGGGCGCTCGTCGGAGGGCATGTCTTTGGCGTCAGCCATGCTTTGCAGGCGATTGCGGAGGTTTTCCGATTCGCGGGTAAGCTTTAGAAGCTGTTCGGATTGGCGGTAAATTTCGCGGTCTTGCTCCTCGATGTGTCGCTCCAGATAGGTCAGGCGAGATTCCAGGCGGATGATAGCGTCTTGTTGGTCGTCGGATTCCACGATGGCGAGAGTGGGGCGAACGATTGAAAATGAAAGATTAAAGTAAGTAGGCTCAGTCAGAATCATCGAATTTAGCCTCCCCATCAGAATCTTTAATTTTTAATCTTTTTCCTTTAATCTCCACCCACTACGGTGGGCGATTATGAATTCCACCACCGCCCATGCAATCCTTGGCGTCCGCCTTTGCGCGCTCTTTATCGGCGTGCTGGGTCTGTGGCTGCTAGTTGCCAATCTGGTCGAGGGATTTGGCGATTTTAACCCGTCCTACATCGCTTATTTTCTAGTGAACCAAGTCGCCCGCCCGCTGATCGCGGTCGTGCTGGGGCTGTTGTTGTGGGCCTTTAGCGGTCCGTTGGGGCGTTTGCTGGGGCGAGGCCTTTCTTAATCTGCAATGCGCGGCGTTTTGCGTAGTTGCGGGTTGATTTGTGGGCTGTTCAGTTTGCTGGTGCCGTTGGCATGCTGGGCAGAGGCGGTTGCCGGAAAAACTGACGTTGGCCAACCAGCCGAGCCGATTGTCGACAACCCGGACACCTTTTGGGACGAGCGCCTGATGCCGCTCATCGCCCCAATCATTGAGCAGGCCAATGCTTGGGCACCAGTGGAAAACATTAACTGGAATGGCATTGCGCTGCCACCTGAGGAGCCGCTTCGCCCACCAGGCACGAAGCTCGACATCGAGCCTGAGCGCTTGCGGAAGTTAATGGATCAACTCAATCTCGACCATCCTGGCTTGGAGCAGGTCCGCGAGTATTATCAGCAGGACGACCTTGATCAGGCCGGTTTGGCGCTGGTGGAGTATTATCGTGCGCGCAAGTGGGCGGATGTTTTTTACGACTCACAGCCCGCAAACCACCTCGACTACATCATCGTGGAAATGGCGATGATCGACATTTTTACTCAGGGGCAGGTGTTTGGGCGTCAACCACGCCGGGCTGATGGTCTGCTGGACTGGAAAAACGGCGGCCCGCGCGATGACCCCGAATGGGCGTGGTGGATCAATCGCATGGGTTATCTTCAGGCAGCGACCGCCCTGTGGGAAGCGACTGGAGGGCGGCGTTACGCGCAGTTCGTGAATGACCACTTGGCGGACTGGGTCCGCGCAAATCCCTATCCGGCAGTCCGTTCCTTTTCTGCGCAATGGCGTCCGCTGGAGGTTGCGCGCCGGATCGATAAGTCTTGGCTCGACGCGATTATCCGCCTGAGCGACTCGCCGGATTTTACGCCTGAGTCGCGCTTACTCATGCTCTCCAGCATCCCCGACCATGCAGACGCGATGCTCAATTACCCGTCGTTCTCTGGCAACCACTTGCTCACAGAAAAGGTGATGCTTGCCGAGCTTGCGATTGCCTTCCCCGAGTTCAAGGATGCGCCTATTTGGTTGGAGGACGCCGTGCAAACCGTCGTTGGTTTAATGGCCAAGCAGGTTTACCCTGACGGTGCCTACGAAGAGTTGACGAACCATTACCAACTCGTTGCGCTGGGGAGCTTTCAGCGCTTTCTGGAGCTGCTTGAGAGCGGCGATCAAACGGAGCTTATTGACAGCGTGAAGCCCACAGTGGAAAGCATGTGGAACTACTTTGCCTACGTGATGCGGCCCGATGGCATGGGCCCACTCAACAACGACTCAGACCTACAAAATAATCGCGCTGAGCTTGCCCAGTCTGTCCCTTGGTTTGACCGGCCAGACTGGGTTTACCTGGCCACTGCTGGTGCTGAGGGAACTGAACCGGCGGGCCCGCCGTCGCGCTTTTTTCCCTATGCGGGCCACGCGATCATGCGGGACGGTTGGGATGAGCAGGCGCAATGGGCGTTCTTCGACATTGGCCCCTATGGCAGCGATCACCAGCACAACGACCGGCTGCATTTATCCGTCTCTTTCGGTGGCAAGGACTTCCTTGTCGACAGCGGGCGCTACGACTACACACCGGGCACGACACGAGATTATTTTAAAGGCCCGCATGGCCACAACGTTGTTCTTCTGGATGATCAAGCGCCCTTGTCCGGCCCGAAAAAAGTCTCCGCCCCTATGCCCGTCACGGCGGAAATCACCTCAGCAAAAGACATCTTCGCGGCCAGCGTAAAATTCCCCGCCCGGCCACTTCTTGGACAAGGCCCCCGTATGCACAAGCGGAGGGTCGAATACCGTCGTGGCATTGGCTGGATTGTGACGGACGAAGTGATTGCTTTTGGGCCTACGGAGGTGTCGGTTCGCTGGCTGTTTGCCCCGGATCGTGAAGTGGAAAAGACCACTGACGGACTGCGCACGGTGGACCCGGAAGGCGCGAATCTGCGGATGGCACTCATGAGTGACAAGGATTGGGATGTGCAACTTTACTGCGGTCAGGGCGAACCCGTGGAGGCGGGATGGCAAAGCACGCGCTTCACGACACGGCAGCCTGCGACGCAGGCAATTTATAAGACGATGATCAGCGGGCCAACGACCTTTACATGGATCATCGCACCGAGCGATGCGAACTGGAGCAAGCTAAGCGCTGGCACAGTGGCTCAATGAGAAATCTGCTGTTGCAGACTATTGAGGATGAGGTCGTTGACGTAGTTGAGATCCTCGCACTCCTTTAGCAGCCGCATGTTGAGCTGCTTTTGGAACTCAGTGCCAGGGTAATTGCGAAGTGCGCGGATTTGGGATCCGCGCATCTGACACATCCGGCGGAATTGGGCATGCTGTTCGGTCATCTTGACCAAGGAAGTCTGGACGAACTGGCTGAGGTCTGCCTCGCTGGCGATTCCTATGCGTGCGCGTTCAAGCATTTTTACCACGTTCTCATTGTGGAACTTTGCCCAACGAACTAGGCTGATGTTGGAGAGCCCTGTGGTGCTGACTTGCTTCGTCGGGTTACTGTAAATACGCTCCAAGAGCACGAAGCTTTCGTTCAGAAAGTGTGAATGGTCGTGGTAGCGCCGGTTGGCGGAGGCCAAGTGATCGAGCTCGGCGGGTATCCATTCGATTTGGTCGTCAAGGCAGGCGCTGACTCGTCTTGGTGTGGAAAATTTTGTGCCGCGCACGGCAAAGTCGTTGGAGTCAGAGAGTTCTTCGATGTAACTGGCGACGCCAATTACGTATTTGTCTTTTTCCGCAACGAGGGCACTGCCACTGTTTCCCAGCGTGAAGCCTGCATCGGTCTCCACTTCGTTATCACCGATGCCTGTAACCGCACCCTTGAGCAAGGTCACGCGGCCTCGGCCTTGCGAGTTGCCACACACGGTGAGCTTCTCGCCAATAACTGGTTGGCGGAACCCAGTGAGCGCCGGGGGGCAGCCGCTTACGAGCATGCGGGCAATGTCGCGTCGGTTGGAGACTTCGAGGGTGAGGGGCTCAAACGTTTCGCCGCTGAGCAGGCGGATGATCGGCTCGCGCATGCCGTCGATCACATGAAAGGCCGTGTAGCAATAGACGTTGTCGCCCTCCCGCAAAAGAAAGCCTGAGCCTGCGCCTTCGGGGCTCTCAATCAGGCAAACGTAGTCCTCGGGTTTCTGGGCAAGGGGGATGTCGGCGCAGGCATGGGCTTGGCGCAGGGCGTCGATTTCCTCCATCAAGTCGATCTGCGAGCCGCGCAGGAGATCGTCACTGGATTCGCCGGGATTTTTAATGCTCCCCATGACCAGCTCGAAATATTTTTCGGGAAATACGCACGTGGCCACGGGGCTGACATCCGGCATGGCCAGGCTGAGCTTTTCATCCTCTCGCTTGAGCACTGGGTATGATTCGCCTTTGGCGAGGACCGCGTATTGGAGGTTGGCGTCGAGCTGCAGGTCACGCGCAGCAACGAAGGTTTTTCCTTGGACGATGCCGGAGGGGCTTTTATCGATTTGCTTGGCTGTACGCACGATGCGCGTTTTGCCGTCGATCTGGACTTCGATGAACCAAGCGTCGGTTTTTTCCCACGCAATGGGGTGTGCGGTTTTTGCCGGAACGCTTACGGACGCGGCTCCGGTCGGAAAGCTGGCGATAAAGGACTGCCGCGGCTGTGCGGACCAGACGATTTCTGCCCAAGCACTTGGCACGCTCAGGAATACAAGCCAGCAGAGATATGCGAGGAATTTGCTTCTCCCAAGGGGGGGGCTTGCTGCATGCTGGCGGCTTCTCATGATTTTAGTGTTTCCTTTGTCCTAGTATGCTGTCCGACAAATTGCCCATACATTCGATACGCGTCCAGTTGAAAAACTCGCTGGAGCGGCAAATCCCGCGGGCTATTTTGCAAGCGCCGACGGGTTCGGGTAAATCGACCCAAGTGCCCCAGATGCTTCTGGATGATGGGTTGGTGGCACCGGGCCAGCAAATAGTGGTTCTGCAACCACGTCGCCTCGCTGCGCGTCTGTTGGCCAAACGCATTGCCCATGAGCGCGGCGGACAGCTCGGCGGGGAAGTGGGCTATCACATCCGTTTTGACCGTAACTTCGGGCCGGAAACCCGCATCAAACTTGTTACGGAAGGCGTTTTACTCCGTCAGATGCTGAGCGAACCTACCTTGCCCAAGATCGGTGCGGTTATCTTTGACGAATTCCATGAGCGACACCTTTACAGCGATTTGGGCATCGCAATGATCCGGAAACTCCAGGAAACGATTCGGCCTGACCTGAAAATCGTCGTGATGTCCGCCACGCTCGACACCGATGCATTGGCGGACTATCTCGAACCCGCCGAGGTGCTTTCCGTCGAGTCGCGCGCCTATCCGCTGACCATTGAATATTCTGCCGGCGCGCAAAAAGTTGCTGGAGCTCCAGTCTGGGAACAGGCCGCGCATCATTTTGACCGTTTAGCCAAAACCCATGACGGCGATTGTCTCATTTTCATGTCCGGCGCGTATGAAATTCGCCGCACGGTGGAGGCAATCCAGACGACTGGCGCGGGTCGTGGTTGCCTCGTCTTCCCATTGTATGGAGAGCTGCCGCCTGATCAGCAGGATGCCGCTGTTGCCCAGTATGATCAGCGTAAAGTGGTCGTTGCAACTAATGTCGCCGAGACCTCGATCACCATTGACGGCATACGGCTGGTTATCGACAGCGGGCTGGCGCGCATTGCTCGCTATGACGCCCATCGAGGTGTCAATACGCTGCTTATCGAGAAGATCAGCCGCGCCTCTGCTGATCAACGTGCCGGTCGTGCGGGTCGCACGGCACCCGGCCATGTATTGCGTTTGTGGAGCGAGAATGAGCATGCCCACCGTGAGGAGCGCGAAACCGCGGAAATTCGTCGTGTGGACTTGAGCGAAACCCTGCTCTCGCTCGGGAAGAGCGGGATCACGGATTTTCGCGCATTCCCGTGGTTCGAGCGGCCAACGGAACCCGCACTCAAACGTGGCATCGAGCTTTTGTGGGATCTTGGCGCATTGCGTCGCAAAGAAACGTTTTCAGACAACCCGAACGAGGAATATGTGTTGACCGACATTGGGCGGAAGCTGGCGGATTTCCCCTTGCACCCGCGTTGGGCTCGTTTGCTTCTGGCTGCGCACGACGAAGGTTGCGTCTGGCATGCCGCGCTGTTGGCCGCTTTCGCACAGGGGCGGGCTATCTTGTTGCCGATCAAGGATCGCCGTCAACGTGAAGAGCGTGAGTCGATTCTCGGCGATGCGCACTCGGACTTTTTCCATTGGCTCTCGGCTTGGGGCATGGCGCGCAAGCAGAACTTTAACCACGGGTTTTGCCGCCAGTGGGGCATCCACGCCAATGCCGCGCGGGAGGCTGATCACGCCGCCGAGCAATTCCGCCGCATCGCCGAAGGCCAAGGCCTCAACGCTGGGCCTGGGCCATTGGACGAAGATGCCCTGCGCCGCTGTCTGCTGATGGCCTTCTCCGATCATCTGGCCAAGCGGGATGGCCGTGGCACGCTGCGCTGCTCGATTGTCCATGGTCGCCGAGGCGAATTGCGCCGCGAAAGCGCGGCTCGTGACGCCGAGCTCTTCGTGGCGGCTGAGATTGATGAGATCGAAACGCGCGGCGAAGTGAACATCATCCTGTCTCTCGCTACGGAGATCGAAGAGGAATGGCTGCAAGATATTTTTCCGGACGACTTTGTGACGAAAAGCGACGTTGTTTATGACAAGGAACTGCGTCGAGTCGTCCGCCGCGAAGAGCGTCGTTTTCGCGATCTGGTGCTGTCGGCGACGGATCGCGGTGAGCCCTCCAGTGACGAAGCCGCCGCCCTGTTGGCGCGTGAGATCGTCGCCGGAAAACTGGAGCTGAAGCGTTGGACGAGTCAGCGTGATGACTGGATTAAGCGCGTGAATTTTGCATCACAGAGTTTCCCGGAATTGGAAATTGAACCCATTGACGCCGATGCGCGGGCGATGATCTTGGAACAGTTTTGCTATGGCTGCGTGAGCTACAAGGATATCCGCGACAAGGACCCGTGGCCGTTCCTCAAGGACTGGCTGACGGGCGAACAACTCGCCGCACTAAACTACATGGCTCCGGAGACCTTCGACCTGCCGAATCGTCGCAAACCCGCGAGCATCCGCTATGAGCCCGACGCGCCCGGTGGCCCGCGTGCTGTGATCTCCAGCAAGCTTCAGGACTTTTACGACGTCGATCAAAAGATACTCACCCTTGGCGGTGGACGCATCCCGATGGTCATTGAAATGCTCGCCCCCAATGGACGCCCTTGCCAGATCACTGAGGACCTTGTGAACTTTTGGAAGACATCCTACGAAGGCGTGAAAAAAGAACTCCGCGGCCGCTACCCCAAGCACGAATGGCGCTAGCCAGCGTCCTCGCTGGACCGGAGAGTTTGCGCATGGTGTGAATGGCTGTGAGACAGATTTTGGGTGTGAATAACTCGGTGAATAAGCAGTGAATCGGTTCCCCTTGCGCTGGGCGAAAACTGGGTTCAAGTTATTGGGCTTTTCCCATGCCTGCCGATCCCGAATTTGTCCATTTGCACGTCCACACCGACTACAGCCTGCTTGACGGCTGTAGCCGCACTGACCGTCTGTGCGAGAAGGCGGCGCAGCTCGGCCAAAAGGCGATCGCGATCACGGATCACGGCGTGCTCTTTGGGCTGGCGGACTTTTACAAGAAGGCGGATAAGGCGGGCGTTAAGCCGTTGCTCGGCTGCGAGATTTATTTGATTTTCGAGGACGAACTGGGCCAAATTAACGAAGAAAAAGCCAAGCAGAAAAGCCATCACATGGGCTTGCTGGCGCGAAATTTCAAGGGCTACCAGAACCTAACGAAGCTCGTCAGCATGGGCCACACGGAGGGCTTTTACCGCAACCCGCGCGTTTCGCGTCGGCAATTGGCGGAGCATTCCGAGGGACTGATCGGCTTTTCGGGCTGTCTGGCCGCGGTCATTCCGCAGCGGCTGATGGAGGGAGATTACGCCGGAGCCAAGGAGGCGTGCGGTTGGTTCGTTGATCTTTTCGGCAAAGAATTTTTCTTCATCGAGTTGATGGATCACGGCATCGAGGAGCAGCAGCGGATCATTCCCGGATTGCTCAAATTGGCGGCGGAATTTGATTTGAAAATCGTCGCCACGAACGACGTGCACTACGTCAACTCGGGTGACTGGGCACCGCACGATTCGCTGATCTGCATCCAGACTGGAGCCAAGCTGCATGACGAGAAACGTATGCGCTACGACAGCCAGCAGTTCTTCCTGAAGAGTCGGGAAGAGATGGCTCAGGTTTTCGACCGCTACGACAAAAATTGCCTCGTCAACACCAACGCCGTCGCCGAGATGTGCGAGGTCAAGTTACCTTTTGGCGAGGACCATTACCCAGTTTACGAGCGTGCGATTGAGATCACGTACCGTGAGGATGAGGACAATTTTTCGCGCATTCTGGGTATTTACGAGGTTGCCAAAAACACCGTGCTCACGCGTGACGGTGAGAACCCAATCTCGCTTAGCGATGAGCAGCGGACGACCTTTCGCAAGAACGGACTGTACCTGTTTGAGCTCTGCAAAGAAGGTGTCAAGGAGCGCTATGGCATTGACTACGACGTCTATCGCGCCGCGTCTGATTTAGAGGATGATAGCCCCGAAACAAAGTATGCGCGCAAGGTTTGCGACCAACTGGATTATGAGCTGGCGATCATCATTGGTACGGGGTTCATCGACTACTTCCTGATCGTTTGGGACTTCATTAAGTGGGCGCGTGACCGCGCAATTCCGGTTGGTCCCGGGCGTGGTTCTGGTGCGGGCTGCGTGGTGGCCTATGTGCTGAAAATTACCGACATCGACCCGTTTCGCTTCGGCCTACTTTTTGAGCGAATGCTGAACCTGGAGCGCGTTAGCCCGCCGGACTTCGACGTGGATTTCTGCATGCGCCGCCGTGACGATGTGGTGAACTACGTCCGCGAAAAATACGGCAAGGATCGGGTGGCGAACATCATCACTTTTGGCACCTTCGGGGCGAAGATGATTGTCCGTGACTTGGCTCGCGTGAACGACGTGGCCTTTGCCGATGCCGACAAAATCGCAAAGATGATTCCGGACGAGCTGAACATCTCGCTGGACGATGCCGTGGAGAAATCTGCCGAGCTGCGCGCGGAGATCAAGATCAACCCGATTGCGAAGAAAATCATCGAACAGGGCAAGGTGATCGAAGGCATGGTGCGTAACACTGGTAAGCACGCGTGCGGGATTATTATTGCGGACCAGCCGATCACAAACCTGATCCCCGTGACGCTGCAGGAAGGCGACCTGACAACCCAGTATCCGAAGGGGCCAAGCGAGGATTTGGGCTTACTCAAGTGCGATTTTCTGGGGCTGAAAACGTTGACCGTTATCTCTGACGCGCAAGACAACGTACGCCGTTTGCCGGGCATGGCGGACTTCGATATCGAAAAGGTGACGCTGGAAGACCCGGTGACTTTTCAACTGCTCAAGGAGGCAAAAACCGTCGGCGTGTTCCAATTGGAGTCTGGCGGTATGCAAGGGCTGTGCCGTCAGCTTGAAGTGTCGTCCATCGATGAAATTGTAGCGCTCATCGCCTTGTATCGCCCAGGGCCGATGCAGTTCATTCCGCAATACATTAAGGGCAAGAAGGATCGCAGCACGATCCAGATTCCGCACCCGTTGTTGAAGGAACTCGTTGAGGAAACTTACGGCGTGCTCGTCTATCAGGAGCAGGTGATGCAGAGCGCACAGATCATCGCTGGTTACACGCTCGGGGGCGCGGACATCCTCCGCCGTGCGATGGGCAAAAAGATCAAGTCGGTCATGGACGCCCAGAAAGATATTTTTATCAAGGGTGCCAAAGAAACCAACGATATACCGGCAAGTAAGGCGGCGGAAATCTTCGGGATTTTGGAGAAATTTGCACAGTATGGTTTCAACAAATCACACTCGGCGGCCTACGCGATGTTGTCCTATCGGACGGCTTACTTGAAGGCGAATTATCCCACGGAGTTTATGGCTGCGGTGCTCTCTTCTGAGTTGGGCAACGCAGACAAGGTTTCGCACTTCATTGAAGAGGCCGAGACGATGAAAATCGAAGTGCTCGGGCCAGATATCAACGAATCGCGCGAGATGTTTACTCCCATTCGCGAAGCGGATGGGAAGGTTAAAGTTGAAAGATCAAAGGTTAAAGAAGAGGTCGATACTAACGGCCAACCTTCAACCAATGATTCCGAAGCTTTAACCTTTGATCTTTCAACTTTAAGCTCCGCCGAAGGCGGCGGTCGCATTCGGTTCGGTATGTCTGCTATTAAAGGCGTAGGCGATGCCGCGGCGAAGGTCATTTTGGCTGAGCGCGACGCGAACGGACCGTTCGAGGATTTCCATGATTTTGCTTCACGAGTGGACATGAAGGCGCTTAATCGGCGCGTGCTGGAGTGTTTGATCAAGACCGGCGCCTTTGATTACTCGGGCATGGATCGCCAGCATCTGCTCGATTCGCTGGAGGGCATTCTCGCCGAGGTCTCAGACTTGCAGAAAGACCGTGAGACCGGGCAGGGCAATCTGTTTGACATGCTGGCGGAACCCGAACCCGAGCCAGGCGGGGCGTCCAACGGCGGACACTACGACACGCGCGGGCCGAAGATGACGCAGACTGATAAACTGCAGTCGGAAAAGGAGTTGCTCGGTTTTTACGTGTCGGGCCATCCGATGAACGCCTACGCCGGCCTTGATGATATCATTAATAGCTTCGGGCCCGATGAGGAACTGAAGCACTGGGATCGCGAGAGCTTTCGTTTGTGCGGTGTTATTAACAATATAGCCAAGAAACTGACGAAAAAAGACAACCGTCCTTGGGCGTTTTTTACGCTGTCAACGCGTCGCGCGGCCTACCAGATCAACGTCTTCCCGGACGCCTTTGAGCAGAATATGCACAATCTTGAAAACGGCACCGTGGTCTGTGTGGAGGGCGAGATACGCTTCGACAGTGAGCGTGAAGAAGTGCGCCTGAACGCGAGCCGCATTGCTAAGTTGGATGCATCACTGTCCGCCTTTATCGACTCAGTGACTTTTTACGTGGATAACGATGCGGCGCGACTGGACCACTTTGTGCACGAACTGTCGGATTACCTTCAACACAACGAAGGCCCGACGAGCGTAAAGTTGGCGATCCTCACGTCACCGGAAATGGCGCTGCATGCAGACTTGGGCGTCTCGCTCAATTGCCAATTGCGCCCAGACGCCTTTAAGCGCCTCAGGAGCGAGTCTTGCGTTCGCTGGGTCCACGGCGAAGCTCGGGCCTTAGCCGAGCCGCCCCGCCCCAAGTGGGATCGAAAGAAGTAAGCGATAAGTATGGCGGCTCAGGAGGATGATGTTCCGGCGTTTCTGAGTTGATCTCATGGTCAAAGTATTTATCAGGTCTTTTAGATTTTGTTGGTGATAATAATCACAAAATTATTGCATCATTGAATGAATAGGATAAGAATCCTGCATGAGCGAATCGTATGAGCTAATAGAAAAGCGTAAGGATTTGGCCCAGACTTATCTTTGTAATTTCGATGAGCACAGAGTTGATCAGCAAAAGTATTATTCGAAGAAGGCGGGCTCCTTACAAAATCGTAGTCGGATGATCAGTTATTTGATCATAGTTTTCAGTGCTTGCATCACTTTTCTCCAGAGTGTTGTGGTCGTGAGTGATGATCCAAATGTTGTTTTTGAGTATATGGTTCTATTTATCGGAATAGCTATAACTATGATTAAAGGCTATGATTCCATATGGAGACCAGGTGATGTCTGGCCATTGTATCGGACGGCTTCTGAACTTATTAAAAAAGAAGTCCGTTTATTCATCGCAGGTGCAGGTGATTATTCTGATATTCAAGATGAGCGATCAAAATTTTCTTTTTTTGCATTAAATATAGAAAAAATTATCAGCGTAGAGCGTACTGGGTTTGATGGACTGTTTTCTCGGGAATGACATGAATGATCGAATTAAAATATTTATTAGCCATAAGCATAATCAACGGCGGTTGGCGTCAGATTTTCAAAAAAACATGGGGAGGCTTGCCCCTGATCGATTTGATTTTTTTGCTTCATCTTCGGATGTAAACCCCGGTGCGGATTGGGCTAATTTAGTGCAGGAAAAGATTAAAAATGCGGATTGGTTGATCGCGTTAATGTCTCAATCTAGCAATCAGGATACAGATTTTATCGTGCAAGAAATTTCAGCATTTGATACGCTTTATAAAGATGATAGCAGTAAGTTAAGGATAGTTATCCATGAGGATGGAAATCGGAAGAATTTCTTTCAAAATCTACAGCAATTTCCCACAACAAAATCCGGATGTAAGGATTTTCTGCGATTTGTGCTCTCAACTCCAAAGGATGGCGCTGTTAATGAGCGTTCGCTAGGATTTAATCGATACATTGGTGACGACGATTTCGAGCTGGATCGTGAGTCATCAAGGCTTTGGGAGATTCTTCGATCTAAACCTGATCCTTTTGTCTTGGTGCCTAAAGCATATTTTCGCCTGAATCGGGATGAGGTTTCAATGTTGGAAAGAGAGGAAATGCCATCAAGCATGAGCGTTGTATTAAACAGAAACGCTGCCGATATACACGGGCTTAAGTTGACGCAAAATAGCGCCATTTGGGAAGGGTGCTTTGGGGATATGGTTAATTCAATGAATGAAGTTCAGAAATCATGGTTGCCCCAGTCTGCTTTTCTTATGCGAAAGCTCATAAAAGCAGAGGAAACCCAGTCGGCATTTATATTGTATCCTGACAATAAGAATATGAATTACTACACGCCAGTAGTTAGTGAATTGTTTAAATATCAGTCGGGGGAAATTGAATATGAGTTGATTTATTTTCCAGTGGAAACCGGATTCTCGAAATATGGAAAGGGCCAATCTGATTTGGATGTTTTGTTCCATCTTTTGACTTTGTGTTTCCATATGAAGTGGCGAATCTTAGATCGTTATCTTCCGGATGTATCTAATTTGGCAGGTATTGAAAGGCATAATATAAACGAGCTAACTGAAGGGCAGGTTAAAGAAAGGGCTGATTTGCATGAGCGAATTGTAATAGATTTCAAGAAAATACATGCGGATTCTGCGGCCAGAGGAATAACCAATCCTGATATTATTCTAAGTCTGTTTCAGGAAGGCCAAGCCTCGGATTTACTGAAATGGTTTCACGATTGGGCTAATGTGTATTTTAAAATTGAAAAAAACAAAGACACTATGACTTCTGTTGAGATGGAAGTCGAATTAAAGAAAATGAACAGCATTTATTCCCATTGCCTTGGGGCATACGCACATAGATTGGCTGACGTATCATCCTAGAATGATGATTCCCAAGAAATGAACCAAACATAAATTTTGTAACTCTTTCACGGCCCACAATTGAAGCATCTGCGTTGAGAAATGGCTTTGAAGGCTACACTCACCGTAACGCTTCCCAGAGGCGGCGGGCTCGTTCGAGGAGGGATTGGCGGGCGGTGGCGACTTCGGCTTCGCGGGCGCGGAGATTTTCGTTAGCAATTTGGGCGAGATGATCGAGGTTGTAGAGATAGACGTTGGAGATTTCGTCTACGACAGGGTCGATATCGCGGGGTAGGGCGGTGTCTATCGCGATGAGCGGCTGGGTGGGTCGATTTTTCATGATCGGCGTGAGCAGCTCTGCGGTGATAAGCGGTTGGGAAGATGCGGTGGCACCAATAACGATATCCGCATGGATGAGCAGTTGGGGGAGTTTGTCGAGGCTGGCGGCGGCACCGGTAAACTGGTCGGCCAAGGTGCGGGCACGTTCGAGGTTGCGGCCAGCGACGATAATGCGCTCAGCGCCACGACTAACCAGTGCCTGCGTTGTTTTTTCTCCGACCTCACCAGAGCCGAGCAAGACGACCTGTGCCTCAGCAAGATCGCCACAGACACGCAGAGCAAGCTCCGTCGCGACATTGCCAATGCTTACCTGGCCTTTGCTGACGCCGGTATGGGTGCGCACCCATTTGGCGGCTTGGAAACTTTTCTGGAAAACGCGGTTGAGGACTTGGCCAGTGTGCTTCTGGCCAGCTGCTTGGGCGTAGGCCTCCTTGAGCTGTCCGAGGATCTCATTTTCGCCAACCATTTGTGAATCGAGTCCAGAGGCGACTTCGAAGGCGTGGCGCACGGCCTCCTCCCCCGTTAGCCAGTAGCTGTGCATTTCGAGCTCGGTAACGGGCATACCATGGAGGGTGGATAGTTGGTTGAGCAGCGGTGTACGCAATTCACCGCTCGCGACGCCATAGATTTCGACTCGGTTGCAGGTGTTCAGGATCAGGCATTCGTCGACTGATTGCTGGGCTCGCAGCAGTTGCGCGAGCTGTTGGGCGCGCACGACGTCGAGCGCCAGCCGTTCTCGTACCTCAATTGACGCGGTGCGATGCGAACTGCCCAAAACGAACAGCGCTTTGCCTTTAATGGTGTGCATCGTCGAGGTAATCCACGCCGTGAGCAATAGGCAGTGCCGCAGTGCGGTGCGTTAGTGGCCAGAGAGAAATCAGCGCGACAATAAAGAGCGCCAAGCACATTCGCGCAAAGTGCCTCGCCACGAGCTTCTTGCGCTGGCGCTGGAGCATGGTGATCAGGTAGGCTAGCCAGACGCCCATTGCAATGGTGAGCTTGACGAAGCCCACTGCTCCAGGTGCCTGCGCCCAGTTGAGGAAACCAATGGCCACGGCAATTGTCAGTAGCGAGACGCCGAGGGAAATGAGTTTGGCGTTAATGACCTCCAATTGGCGAATTGCAGGGAGCATGCTAAACCAGCCGCCAGTCTGCTTGCGGGCCAATGCTCTGTCTTGGAGCAAATACATGAGCGATGTCAGCGCCAAAACGGCAAAGACGCCGTAGCTGAAGATTGCGAGCACCGCGTGAAAACCGACCCAGGGGCTGCCAGTGATTTCCAGCGGTGGCCCTTCGTCATCCCAACTAGCCACGGCCAGCGAGACAAAGGACAGACCAAAGCCAAAGGCCGAGGAAAAGAAGTTAAGCAGGCGTAATTGGAACATCTGCCGCAGAATGAAGTTGAGTGCGACAGAGGCCCAAGCAAGGACTTGGAAGACCTCAAAAGTGTTCGTCAGCGGGATAGCGTGGACTTCCAGCCCGCGTACATACAGCCCGAAGCTTTGGAAGACAAAACCGCCGATCAGCAGCGCCAAGAATAGCAAATGAGGATACTCCTTGCGTCGGAGCAGCGGAATCAACGCAAAAAGAAACGCCAAGCCGTAGAATACACAGCCAGTGCCCGTTAATGCACGATCTTGCCAGAAGTTCATTCGAGTGAGGAATGCGGTTTGCCAATTGCGGAATTAGGAATTTCCGCACTGGGAATCATTAAACTCAAGGACTTTGCGCACTTCATTGTGCAATCCACTGGTCGATGCGCCCGTTGAGGAATTTGATGAGGGGGGGGGAGGCGTTGAGGCAAGGGATCTGGGCGAATTCCTGGCCGCCAGCTTTAAGGAAGGATTCTTTGCCCTCCATGGAAATTTCTTCCAGCGTTTCGAGGCAGTCTGTGGTGAAGGCCGGGCACATGACCAAAAGTTTCTTAACGCCTTTAGCTGGAAGCTCTTCCAAAACAAAATCGGTGTAAGGCTTAAGCCAGGGATCGCGTCCTAGGCGAGACTGGAAAGAAACACTGTGTTTTTCCGCTGGGATGCCAGCTTTGGCCACGATGGCGCGCGTGGTTGCAAAGCACTGATGCCGATAGCAGGTGTGGTGTGCGGGGTGACAGCTCTCACAGCAGTCTGGGCGGGCCAGACAGTGAGCGTGCGAAGGGTCTCCTTTGCGCAAATGGCGTTCGGGAATGCCGTGGTAAGAGAAGAGAATATGGTCGTAGCCTTGGTCAAAATAGGGTTTGGCGTTGGCGACCATGGCTTCGATGTAGTCTTCGTCCTGATAAAATGGCTGGAGCAGGGTGACGTCCATGGCGGGTTTTTGGGCGGCGATCTCTTCCATTACGCGCACCACGACGGTTTCGTAGCTGCTCATGGCATAGTGCGGATAGAGCGGCATAACGAAGAGCCGGTCAACGTCTTGGGCGATGAGCTTGCCGATGACCTTAGCGATGGCAGGCTCACCATAACGCATGGCCAGCGCTATGGGTATGTCCCGCCCAGCTGCGACGAGATCACGCTGTTTCTCGCTTACCGTGACGAGCGGTGAGCCTTCGGGCGTCCAGATGCGCTGGTAGGCTGCGGCGGTTTTGGGGGGGCGCGTAGGTAAGATGAGTCCGCGGACAATTGCATTGCGGACTAGGGGGGGGGAGTCAATGACCCGCTCATCCAGAAGGAATTCCTTGAGGTATTCCCGCACGTCGGGGACTGCGGTCGAGGCCGGGGAGCCTAGGTTGAGCAATAGAACGCCAAGTTTTGCCATGGCTTGAATGAAGCACGTGTATTCTAGGAATCAACCTCGAATGCTATGTTACGTCCTGTGCGTTCCTTAGCAGAGTTTCATAAATGAGGATTCGCAAGATGGGCGTGGCCGGCTCACAGCACAGTGTTTTGGAGTTTATTCGATCTTTCGATACATTTTTCGATTATTGTAGTGGGAAGCCAACTTATCTAAATGGAATCTCCCGATTGAATGTATCGGTAATGTTATTGAGTTTATAGATGGAAAATTATTGATTAACCGTCGATTTCATAAGCTATTGGTTAGTAAAGTGTAAAACCGCTAAAGATTGATTCGGTCTTTTTTAAAAGCTTGATCTAAGGGAATAAATCTATTTTATCTACACCGTTGCCATTCTTTTCGACTGGTGGCTTTCCAAATAAATAATCATACAACACCTGAATATCATGAATACTCAATCCAAGAAGGGTTTTACACTCGTTGAAATTATGATCGTGGTTGTCATCATCGGCCTCTTGGCTGCTATGGCGATTCCTGCGTTCCAAAAGGTTCGTGAACAGTCCCGCGAAAAGGCGATCACCAACAACCTTCGTCAAATTGCTTCCGCTGGTCAGCAGTACATCCTTGAAGAAGGTGTTACTCAAGTTACTTACACCTTGCTCGAAGGTGACTACTTCGCAGCGATCCAGAATGTTGCTGACGAAACTTACACCAGCATCATCGTTGGCGAAAACGGTGGCACCATCACTGCTTCGACTTCCGGTGGTATGGAAGTGGTCTTCACCTACTAATTCGTAAAGAATTTGCTTTTCGACGAGCCGTCCTTCGGGGCGGCTCGTTTTGTTTAGTGACAGCGCTGGGATGATTCTCCAATGTGTTGGCATTCCATGATTTCCACTCTTTTTCAAATTGGAGGTGACGTGCTGCAGTCGCGGGATAAGCGGCTAAAGTTGTTGCTCTTTATCGCCCTGGGAGCGTTTGCTGTTTACTTCGGCTTCTTCCATTACAGCGCGATGCGTTCAGTTGGCCTGATCAAGCATTGGGGCTACTATTTCATGCTGGCGATCTTGCTGGCCTTTATTTGGGAAACCTACTGCGTGACCCGTGCACGCTGGGCGGACTTACTTCCCTGGCTTCGCCAATATTTCAATTGGAAGTTCTGTGCGGTGCTCGGTGTGCTCAGTATTTATCTGTGGACCAGTCAGGAAGTGGGTTACAAGGTTATCATGGACGAAATCAACCTGCTCGGTACGTCCATGTATCTGCACTTGGACAAGCAGGCGATGTCGATTCTGCGGGGTTACGAGCTTAATGGCGTGTTTTTGCCGTTGGATGGTTTTGTCGACAAGCGGCCGCTCTTTTACCCCTTTCTGGTCTCATTGATCCATGATTTCACGGGTTATCGGCCGGAGAATGCTTTTGCGCTCAACCTGACGCTGATTCCCGTAGCGCTGATTCTGTCTTACGTGCTGGGCGTGTTGGTTTCGAATGCCCGCGGCGGATTGTTGGCGATGCTTCTGCTGGCCTGTTTTCCGATGTTTAACCAGTGCTGTCATGGCGGTGGTTTTGAAGCCTTGAATGTTGTAATGATATTGGTGGTCTTCCTGGCCTCATGTCTTTATCTGCGAGAACCCAGCCCAGGTTTATTGAGCGTTTTGTGTCTATCGGCGGTGATTCTCGCCAATGTACGCTATGAATCGGTCTTGTTCATCCTGCCAGTGGCCTTGGTGATCATGACGGGTTGGTATCGCTCGCGCGGGGTAATCTTTTCCCGAGGATTTTTCCTGACGCCTATTCTGCTGGTGCCAGTCCCGATGTTGTATCGGGTGTTTGAAATCGATCCGGAAAATACTTGGCAACTGGGGTCCAAAGAGGCGGCTTCCCCCTTTTCACTGGAGTTTCTGCCACGTAATCTAGGCCAGTGTGTATCGATGTTCTTTGATACGGGTCACGAGCAGCCAGTGTCCGTTTTTCTTTCGACTTTTGGACTCATTGGCATGATCCTCTTTTTGGTGCTGTTGCTGCGAAAGGCGCGGGAAAAGTCTCCGATCAAGGCGGAATATTTAGCGTTGGCCTTTACGAGTTTAGGGGTGCTGATGCTACTGGGCCTTCTTCTTCTTTATTTCTGGGATTTCGACGATAACATGACGCGGCGTTTGGCCTTGCCAATTGTGGTGTTGATGATTTTTCCCGGCGTGGCGTCTCTGGGTTCACTCAAGCGTGCAGCCAAAATATTTCCTTGGGTTTTTGCGTTAACCTGCCTCGCGCTAATTGTGGAAGTGGCACCGCGTTATTCCAAAGACATGTTTACCAAGGGCTATGACCCTGGCGCGGTAACCAATTGGAAACGTGAGGTGATTCGTGAGCATGAGGGCGAGTATAACCTCTTTATCGACATACCCGGTCTCTGGGTGACGCATGAAGTACCCGCCATTACTCAGGCACGGGCAATCGAGAAAAAGGAACTTTTGAAGTTCCACCTGAATAATAAGACCTTCGATCACATCTACGTGGTAGAAGGTTTCGTGAAGGACTTTTCTGATGGAGTATTGAGAGGTGGGCGCTTTGCCCGACTAGACGATGATTTCGTACTCGAGCCGATGACCCAGAAGACCTTCAATAACGTGATCTTCATCCGTATTTCTGAAGTGGTGGATATCAAGGCTGAAGAACCAGACTGGATCAAAGAGCGCTTTGAAATGAAAGCAGATGAAGGGGAGACTCGTTCAGAACAACTGGACTTCATGCGCTTACAGCAAAAGCGCTTGGCTCGACTTTTGCCATAAATTCTCGATGGACCAGACTGATTTCGAGTTGGATGTAGTGATCCCCGTTTTTAACGAAGAAGACGTCTTGCCGGAGCTTCGCAAACGATTGACTGCGGCTCTGGATAAGGCATCGACTCGCTGGCGAGCGATCTTGGTGGATGATGGCAGTGATGACCGTTCCCGAGAAATGATTCAGCAATGGGGACAAGAAGACTCCCGAATCATCCTTGTCGAGCTTTCACGTAACTTCGGCCATCAGTCGGCGATTACGGCGGGTATTAGCTTTGCCAGCGGGCAAGCGGTGGCCGTTTTGGATGCAGATTTGCAGGACCCACCTGAGTTGTTGGACGAGATGATGGCTGCTTGGAGGAAAGGCGCGGAGATTGTGGTAGCGCGTCGTCGCACTCGGGCAGAAACGGGCTGGCGTCGTTTGGCCTTTGGCTTTTTTCATTTATTCTTGGAACGCTTTGGGAGTTTGCCCTCGTCCGCGAATACTGGCGTATTTGGGTTGATGGATCGCCGCGTTGCTCAGCATTTTCAACGCCTTTCGGAGCGACACCGATTCTTTCCAGGTTTGCGTGACTGGCTCGGCTTTCATCGTCAGGAAGTACTCTATGATCGTGAGGAGCGCGCCGCTGGCACCCCGAAGCAAAGTCTGAGGCGATTGATTTCTTATGCGTTAGATTCTATCTTCAGTTTTTCCTACCAGCCTCTTCGTATGATGACCTGTCTGGGCTTGGTCATTGCGTTAGCAGGCTTTCTTTTAGCGGGCTATTTCATTACGAAGCGTCTCTTGGGCATCGAAATCGCTGACACGGGTTTCACCACGTTGGTTACACTTATTTTGGTGCTGGGTGGATTCAACTTGATCGGCTTGGGGCTGGTCGGTGAATACGTAGGGCGGATCTATGACGAGGTCAAAAATCGGCCGTTTTTTATTGTGCGCGCGACCCATGGTTTTGCGTCTGACGAGGGGAGCGTCTCAATCCGCAGCGGCGAGGAACCTCGCAAATGAGCGAGTCTAGGCAACCCGCACGGCTGGTGGAGCCGATGCGTTTGCTGCGTGCACTGTTGGTCGTCGGACTACTGGGCGTCTTTGGTCTGTGCGCACTCTACAGTGCGGTGAATAAGGCACCCACCTTTGATGAGGGCATTCACCTGACGGCGGGCTACAGCTATTGGCAATCGAATGACTACCGGCTCCAACCGGAAAACGGCAATTTTCCTCAGCGCATCGCTGCGATCCCGCTGCTTTTTCAGCCCATAAACCAGTTTACCCACGATCATACCTTCTGGAAGACGGGGAACGTTTGGGATCTGGAATGGATATTTTTTTATGTTATTGGAAACGATCCTTATTGGATGCTGTTCACTGCCCGAGCAATGATGGTCGTGGCCGCGATGCTGATTGGGTTACTAGTCTTCTTCTATGCTCGTCGATTGTGGGGCTATGGTGGTGGAGCGCTTGCGCTAACCCTGTATTGCTTTAATCCCGACTTCCTCGCGCACGGTCGCTTGGTCACTTCTGATGTTCTGGGCGCGGGTGCCTTTCTCGGGGCTATCTGGGCGTTGTCGTGGCTGCTGAAGCGGATCTCCTGGTTGTCGATTGGGCTAACCGGTGTCGCGTTTGGTTTGTTGGCCGTGTCGAAATATTACGCGGTGCTGATGGTCCCAATGGTCCTGCTGCTCGTTGCCGCACAATTATATTACACGAAGGAGACGCCGCTGCTTTTGCGGGGAGAACGCGTGCTGCAAGGCTGGACATCTCGATTGGGCGCGATGATTGGTGCGCTGGTTGCCACGGGCTTGATTGCATGGATTGTGCTTTGGAGCTTTTATGGTTTCCGCTACACCGCCTTTAATGACGACCTACACTATGGGCAGTTTTTTGAATCATGGGAAAAGCTTCAGCCGGACAATGAACTGATTGGCGCGGGCATCGACTTGGCGCGGGAGTATCACCTTTTGCCTGAGTCCTACGTCTATGGCTTCGCGCACGTAATCAAACACAGTGAATCGCGTGACGCCTTTTTGGCGGGGCAATACAGCTCGACCGGCTGGTGGTATTTCTTCTTGGTTTCTTTTTTGGTGAAAAGCCCCACGGCCTTGCTGGCGATCCTACTTCTGTTGCTAGTCATACTGTTGTTGGATAAGAACAAGAGGCGCTGGTTACGGCGGAGTAAGACCCTGCCGGGCTGGGTGCCACTGATTGTGATGGCCTTGGTTTACGGTGGGGTGGCACTGACCACGACGCTCAACATTGGCCATCGGCACATCTTGCCCATATACATCGTGCTGTTTGTCCTGCTAGGTGGCCTTTGGCGAGTTGCACGGACGCGCGGCGCGCCCACAATGGCTTTACTGCTGGTGCTGATTGCTGGCTATTGCGTGGAGTCAATCAGTGCGTTTCCGCATTATCTGACGTTTTTCAATCGCTTGGTGGGGGGACCGGAAAATGGCCACGTTTTGTTGGTGGACAGCTCATTGGATTGGGGACAGGACCTCTACCTGCTCGACGATTGGCTAAAGGAGAACAACTCCGGGGCAGATCGAGACACCGTGACGCTGTCTTACTTCGGGTGGTCGAGTGTCACTTATCTCCAGATGGATGCTCGCTACTGGGAAAGCCGCGGGCTCTTCAATCGCGAGTCTTATGATGTTACTCGACTTGAGCCTGGTCTATTTGCGATCAGCGCGACAATGCTCCAAGGCGTTTACGACCCCATCTATTCCAATTGGGATCAGAAGTATGAATCCAGCTATCTCTTTTTGATTTCTGAGATGAGCCGCCTCATCAAGGCGTCACCTAATCTGCAATCGGCGTTGGCTTTTGTGAACCGCGAAGGCCCGAAGAAATGGTATAACAAAATGCGGAACTTCGAGCATTACCGTGCCTGGCGCTTACGATTGCATCTTCTGACCCGAGAACCTGAAGTGGTGTTGGGTAATACGATTTTCATTTTCCGTCTAACTGAGGACGACGTGAAGGAAATGCTGATCATGCCTGAAATTGGTTTTCCGGACGATTTTCCTACGAGAAAATTATTCGATCAATGCCGATTCCTTGCCGAACAACTTGAAAAAAATGCATCGCCCAATCAATAGCGCCGTCAGTGCAGTGGCGCTATTGGCGCTATTCACGGTGGTTATTGCCCTGACGTTCGAGGATTACGGGATTAGCTGGGACGAATTTTTTCGCTGGGGGGGGGGGGACTCTAAGCTCGCCTACTACGAGGCCCTGGTTTCCGGTGAGAACGAACGGGCGATTGAGCTGCGTTCGGCTACTGACCATTACCCTGGGTTTTATG